>NZ_JBFUFA010000003.1:0-732193 GCF_056403695.1 Mesorhizobium sp. P2_F7
GTCGTAGACCTTGGTCGTAGACCTTGATGATTTTCCGGGTGCCCGGATCAACCAGGACCGTGCGGTTGTCGACCACAACGTACCGATACTTGACGTTCGGGACCTCATGAAGTTCCACCGTGTCAGGCAGAGCCGTCCCGATATTGAGTTCGACGCCGGGGATCTTCACCGAGGCGAGCGGCTGCTTTTTTACGTATTCACGGACGACCGTGTCCTGTTCAGGTGTGATGATGACATCCTGCGCTGCGACAGCGCCAACGCCGGCCAACAGTACCGCCGCCGCGGCGGCGCTTGTGAGGTGCATTCTCATGATTTTCTCCTCGTTGAACATGGCGGCAGCACCATGCCTGCTCGCCAAGAAATCGAACTTGGATAGCCGCAGATTGTTCCTGTCGTGGGGCTTTAGCCCGAAGTTTGTCGGACCAAAGGCCTATCTCGCGTAGACCCTAGCCCTAATGGTGGAACTCCGTGCATTGGCGCCCGTTGGACAAATCTAAGCAACTAAAATAGGAGAGGGAGCCATGGCTGACGGCCCAACTGTTGTTAACTCCGGCGGTAGTGGCGGCACTGCGATTGCTGTTGTTCTTGGCCTTATTGCAATTGTAGTCTTGCTAATACTTACTGGCGCCATCAACATCCATGGCGGCGGCAGCCGGGACATCAACGTCAAGGTTGAAGCGCCAAAGGTGGAAGCTCCAAAGGTAGAAGCTCCACCCGAGCCGGCGAAGCCTGCCGCCCCAGCCCCTTCAAGTGGCGGTTGACGAGACCACGCAGTGGTCGTTGACCCTGACGCCCGTAATTCATGCAGATCCTCGAGTAATGCGAAATGGCCGCCACTCCAGCCACGAGCGGCGGGGTGTTCTCCGGGGCTTGCAGAGAAGAGGAGGATATTCAATGCTTCGTGACAAGGAGACTCGGTTCCTAGAGGCGAGCTGGCTCGCGGCCGTGCCTATTTGCGTAGCCGTCACGGCATTGATAGTCTTCTTGACTTCGGGATGGTCATGAACCGCTTCCTCTTTGCAGTGGGGGACTTTCTATCCCGCCCCCCGGGTTTTTATGTCCTGCTCATAGCCATGCTGCTGTGCACTGCGCTGGTCCCATTTGGCCTGACAAATGTAGTCACTTACGCATTGTCGGTTGCGGCCATCGTAATCACCGGGGTTGTGTTGATCCAAGGCTATCGCGACACAGCCGCCATCCACGCAAAACTTGATGAGATTATTATCTCGCTGAGGGAAACAAGGAATGACGTCGTCGGATTAGAGCATGCGGAGCCCGAGGAGATTCGAGAAAAGCTTCGGACGCTGGAAGAAGAGGCAACGAAGACGGTCACCCATCCAAATTAGTGCCTAGCCGGAGTGCTCCACTCGGCGCCCGCCTACGCGCCCCCCTGTGTCCACCATCTCGAAACCGTTGCTGTGTCGCCAGCGAGCACCGGAGTTCGCTGACCAGGCCACCGTCAAGCCTACTGGCGGCGAGTATGTGCGCTACGAAGCTGACCGCCGGGTGATCTGGAAAGTGTAATGAATCAACAAAAAGGGCGCCTGATGGGGCGCCCTTGGAAATGCAGCTCTTGAAGAGAGATCCGATCTACCAACCTTGCATCGAGTACCAGTCATCGATGTCTCTCCGGACCCGGTCCTTCTCGATGCCGTATCTCTCCTGAATCTTTCCTTCGAGCTGATCGCGCTTGCCGGCAATGCGGTCCAAATCGTCGTCAGTCAGCTTGCCCCATTGTTCCTTGACCTTGCCCTTGACCTGCTTCCAGTTACCTTCAACGCGGTTCCAATCCATGGCCTTGGCCTCCTTGGTTGCACAGCAGTTGAAACGCCGGCAGCCCGGCTAGGTTCCGGTGGGAGAACGTGGCTTGATGGAACATTAGCTGCCGCTGATGGTTGAGACCTGCGGCGGGTGGTGCCCTGCATCGCTCGCCGAAGACCGGGCCTCCGATCGGCCCGCGCTCGAAGAGGTGCTGGCTTCTTCACTCACAAGAGACCGGGACCTTGACGTTCCCCGTCGCCCGGCGCGTCTGTCGGCGCAGGGCGGCCCCAGCGGCAGGTCTGGAGGACTTGCCGCGGCTGTCGCTGGGCCTGACCAGTTTGGCTTGAACGAGGCGCGGGTGCTGGCTGACTTAAGAATGAGCGCAAGCCACTGTGCGCGCAACCGTGCATACAAGATCGACGTCGCCTGAGCCTCGGTCACATCCGCCGCGATAGGGCGATGGAGAGCATTCATCCGCCCCTAAATGCCTGCTTTGCGCCTGGTGTCTGGGATTGAGGTCTCCTGGTCGTTTCCGAAATCAGACGGTCGGCTCAGGCGGAATGAAGTCCGGATTTTGGACTCGTCATTCGGGCGCATTTCTCGAACGCGGTCAAAAGCATTAGATCGTCGCTGGCGGAACCTTTGTAAGGTTAAGCCCTTCTCCTCTTTAACGGTGGAGGTACCAATGGCAAATCTTGGAAGATTGGCGATCGCGATGCTCGGCGTCCTAGCGTACCAGAATCGCGACAAGATCGGCGACATGATCCGTGGGGTGGGAGATCGAAATCCAAACGACCCGCAAGGCGGGATTCTGGATCAGATTTCGAATGGCGTCTCGGGGACAGCCCTTGGTGACATCTTGGACCGATTCAGGGGGGCAGGGGCAGGCTCGAAGGTCGATTCTTGGGTTGGCACCGGGCCAAACCAGCCTATCCAGCCGAGCGACGTGGAAGCGGCAATAGACGAAGACACGCTGACGTCCCTTTCAATGCAGACCGGCCTTTCGCGCGAGGAACTCATCAGCAGGATAACCCGGGATTTGCCCGAGGCGGTCAACAAGATGACGCCAAATGGTAACTTGCCCCCTGAGCCGACGCGAGGCTCGGATGAGACGACCCTGCTTGATGACGTGCCCATGCGTAGGCCACAAAATTCAACCGGCCAGAGCGATGTCTAGAGCAACAGCCCTAGTCCGGGGCAATTTGTTAAATCGCACACGTCTGGCCGCCGAAACGAGCCGGGAGGGCCATCGCGAGTCTGAGATGGCAAGAGCAATTGTCGAGTTGGATTTACTGGCCGCATTGCTTGATTCCCGCTGGCGCATCCCAGGAACATCAATTCGTTTTGGACTGGATGCCCTGGTGGGTCTGGTACCCGTACTGGGAGATGTGGCGACGGGTCTGGTCTCGGCATATATCGTCATGCGAGCCCGAAACTGCGGTGCTGGAAATGGCTTGGTCGCCCGCATGCTAGGGAACGTGCTGCTTGATACGGTTGGGGGAAGCGTTCCTATTCTCGGTTCAATCTTCGATATCTATTTTAAGGCCAACAACCGCAACATCCGACTGCTTCGTCGCCACCTCCAGAGGTAGGCGGAATCTGGCAGTTGCACCCGCGGAACTTTATTGGCTTATGGCACGTTCTCCGCCGAACCAATTTAGGTTCAAGGAAAGGGGAAAACATGGAAAATCCAGGTGTTGGTTGGATAGCTGCTATCGTCATCGGCGGTATCGCCGGCTGGCTCGCCGAGATGTTCATGAAAAGCAATATGGGAGTGCTCATGAACATCATTTTGGGGATCGTTGGCGCCATCGTTGCCAACGTCCTTCTGGGGCTGCTGGGCTTATCTTTGAGCGGCTGGCTTGGCTATCTTGTCGCCGGCTTTATCGGTGCATGCATTTTGATTGCCGTCGCTCGAATGATTAGACGCTGATCCAATAATCGAGCTTGCACGTTCATACTGGTGATTGAGGCGCGTGGTCCTAGGGATCACGCGTTTTTCACAACCCTCTTGCGACGCTCAATCCCTCGGGTTCAGGTCGACTTCGCAGTCCTACTGAGCTGTCCGAGCCAGCTTTTGAAGCCCCTCCTCGCGCAGGGCAAGTCTAACCTTGGTGGAGTTGTTGTGCTGGTGGCGGTACACCCGCGAGCGCAGCGCTGACCGCATTAATGCTGGGTCTTCATCTCTGACCACGCAGTAAGCTGTCGCAATTCCCCTATAAGCCAGGTGACACCTGCCAGGACGTGCCACGGCCAAGTGAAAGGCACGGAACCTTTTACCTTGCCCGCTCTTTCACCGGAAGCCAATTCGGGCAAGGAGCACCGCAATGAAAACGTTAGGCGATATTTTCGAACATACCCTCCGAGACATGTATTACGCGGAGAACGCGATTACCAAGGCATTGCCCAAGGTGGCTGCGGCCGTGAAGGACGCCAAGCTAAAGAAAGCAGCCGAGGACCATCTCGAGGAGACGAAGGGGCAGATCAAGAAGCTCGAGCAGGTGTTCAAGTCGATAGGCATGAAGGCGTCTGGCGAGAAGTGCGACGCGATTGAGGGCCTCATCAAGGAAGCCGACGGGCTGATGGAGGAGGCGTCAGGAACGGCCCTCGACTCCGGCCTGCTGGCGGCCTGCCAGGCAGTCGAGCACTATGAGATATCTCGGTACGGCTCGCTGCGGGAATGGGCAAAGGACCTTGGGCATGATGAGGCGCACAAGTTGCTCAGCGAGATCCTCGACCAGGAAAAAGCCACCAACAACAAGCTGACGAACCTTGCGGTTACGTCGATCAACAGGACAAATTGATCCTCAGGGCTTTCATGGCTGCGGACAGTCCATCCTAGCCTCTGGGATGAAACATAGCGCCTCCAGGCGCCCGATGGAGTCGGTCGCCTCACATGCACCTCACGATGATCAAGCTGAGGGTGGAAGAGTGCGCCATTCTCCGCTCCCAGAAGGTTGCTGTTCCCTAAGATGCTGGGAGTTTGCGGCCTTCCGACGAATTGAGAATGCATTCGGCCGGCGAAAGGAACCGTGTCTCACCAAGCCCGTTGTGAAATGGCAAGGTGCCGCGTTCGGCCAACGGTTGCAATCAGTTAAGTCGAACGCGGCGTGCATCAACACTTAACGCACAAAGGAAACGTAACATGCTCCGCAAACTCTTGGCTACCACAGCAATAGCCACGCTCCTCACAGCCGGTGTGTGGGCCACGGGAGCCACAGCCGAAGATGCTACAAAGCCCGCCGCAACGACGACAAGAACTGCGTCGCCTGCGACAACGGCGGAAGGAACCCTGGTCACCAAGATCATTGGCGCCGACGTCTACGACAGTGCCGCTGACGATGCCGCGAAGATCGGCGATGTGAAAGACATCGTCATCGCCAACGACGGCAAAGCCAAATATATTGTCATCGGCGTCGGCGGGTTCCTGGGCATTGGTGAAAAGAACGTCGCTTACGATTTCAGCAAGGCTGAATGGGTCGAGAAGAAGGGTGAACGCTGGCTGGTCGCTAAGACCAGCAAGGAAGACCTCACCGCGCAGCCCGACTTCGACCTCAAGGCTTACGACACGACGGCTTCAAATGCCGCCGCCTCGGCCAACAACGAACCTGCAGCTACAACGACCGACAACACAGCAACAGCTGCTATCGACAAGGCGTCGCTGACCGAGTTGCCGGTGGACAAGATCAGCACCAATGACTTTGTCGGCACCACCGTCTATGGCGCTGATGATGCGAAGGTCGGCGAGATTGGCGACGTGGTTCTAAGCACAGACAAAAAGGTTGATGCCGTGATCGTCGACGTCGGCGGTTTCCTCGGCATGGGCGAAAAACAGGTGGCCGTGGGCCTTGAGAAGCTGAAGTTCATGGCCGACAAGGACGGCAATCGCTATCTCTACACCAATTTCACCAAAGACCAGCTTGAGGCGCAGACCGCTTATGACAAGGGCACCTATGCCCAGAATCGTGACAGGCAGCGGATCGTTATCAGTCAATAGCTGGAAATGGCCCGCGCCCTAACCGGCGCGGGCCATCCACCAGGTGGACTGAAGTCATTACTCACCGGCAAGGCGGTGCCCGATTGCAATTCTCGACGCGGCTCTTGGCTGATCCAAATTCAGAACAAAGCGGAAAGGTTGCTTTTCAACGAGACGACATCAATGCATCAACTTCAGACTGCGTTTTAGGTGGGCAAGAGATGCTCTTTAGACGCCGAAATCCTGATGGTCTCTTCGAGCGCTTACGCACTTATGTGTGGCCGCGCCGGTCGTTCTCACGCTCGCTTCAATATTTTTCAAAGCGCATTCTGCGCCTGAATGCCACTCCACACGCGGTCGCGGCTGGGGTAGCGGCTGGCATTTTCGCGTCATTCTTTCCGGTGGGATCCCATTTCGCCATTGCCGCCATTGTGTGCTGGCTCATCGCGGGAAACATGGTGGCAGGAGGTTTAGGAACATTTGTCTTTGGTAACCCGCTGACATTCCCGCTTGTTGCGGGAGCGTCCTGGGAAGCCGGCAAGATCATGTTGAACGGCCACGTGCGAAACGGCCCGCCAGCGCATCTGAGTGAGATGTTCCAAGCCCATTCAATTTCGCAACTGTGGGAACCGGTGCTAAAGCCGATGCTGTTCGGCGCGGTGCCACTGGGGCTGATTTTTGGCCTGTTCTTCTATGGCATCACGCGATGTGGCTTGACCGCCTTCCGCGAACAGAGGCGTAAGCGACTTGCCGAGAAGGGGAGCCGCCCCCTTGAGGAGGAAGACGTCGCGTTATCGCCCTCTCTGCTTGCTCGACACCGCCGTTCTGGCGGGTGAATTGCGGCGGGCTCATTGAGAAATGGCGGCTTCGCGCCTTATCCCGGCCGTTGAAGACAGCTGCGCCGCTGCCAGAAAGCGGACATCATTGGTGACTGAGCAGGACGTCGCCATACGGTCCGAAGCGGTCATTGCGAATGTCTATGTGACACGGACCTACCCCACAGTTGCTCATGAGTTATGGCGGGCGTTGGCTGCTTCCGCGGATCAGGTGATCCACGCCCACCGTCGCGACGTACAATGCGAATTGGGCGTACGGAGACTTGGTCGATGAAAGGGATAGCTGCATTCGCAGTGGGTACGCTTGTTTCAGCAATGGCGCATGCCGACGTTCTATCCGACGCCCGCGGCGTGTGGTTGAGGGATGACGGCAATGCTCTCGTCAGGATTGCTCCTTGCGGAGAGAAACTGTGCGCAACCAATCTCTGGATCAGGGATACCAGTAAAGGCGAAGACGTTGGCGACAAACTGATCATGACGCTCAAGCCGAATTCCGGCAGCACCTTGAAGGGGACCGCCTATGACCCCAAGCGAAAGCTCACATTTTCGATGACCCTACGGGTTGCCGGCAAAGGGTTGACGACGCGAGGCTGTGTCATCGGTGGAGTGATCTGCAAAAATACCAGCTGGACGCCGGCAAAGTGAATCGGGCCACACAATGAATGGCAGGTCACGTTCGGCGCCGACCATTGTACTGTTTCGACGTGACCTCCGCGTTAGCGACAATGCCGCCCTTGCGGCTGCGGCCAACCGGAATGGACATGTTCTGGCGCTCTTCATTCTTGACGAAGACATACAGCGAACTAGGCCGATGGGGGCAGCAAGCCGCTGGTGGCTACACCATTCGCTGGTCGCGCTGAGCCAGAGCCTGCAAAGTGCCGGCGCGAAGCTTATTTTAGCCTGGGGCAAAACACGAGATGTCGTCACCACGGCCATTGCGGCGAGCGGTGCGGATTGTGTGTACTGGAATCGTCGTTACCACCCGGCTGAAGCGGCTGTAGACTCGGCGCTGAAGACGAAACTTCGCGAAGCCGGGCTGATCGCGCAAAGCTTCGATGGCGCGCTGCTCCACGAGCCCTCCCTGCTCAAGACTGGCTCAGGCGGATACTACAAAGTCTACACCCCTTTTTGGAAGGCACTGAATAGTGGGAGCGCCCTACGCGATCCGATCGATGCACCGAAATCAATCAACGGCTGGGAGGGCAAGTTCGACGGCCTGTCCCTGCAGGACCTCGACCTCCTTCCCAAAACGCTTGATTGGGCGGAAGGGCTTGCAGATCGATGGACCCCTGGCGAAGCTGGCGCTCGGCACCGACTGCAAGCCTTCAACAATGAGGATTTGGCTGACTACGAAAACCGACGCGATATACCCTCCATTCGGGGCACCTCGCGCCTCTCACCCCATTTAGCCTTCGGCGAAGTCACGCCAGTTCAAATATTTGCCGCACTGCGGAGGTCGGACAAGGCTGGAGAGGCGAAATTTCGCAAGGAAATCGGCTGGCGAGAGTTCTCCTACCATCTCCTCTTTCACAATCCTCACCTGCACGAGCAGAGTTTCCGCCCGGAATTCGAGGATTTCTCCTGGCACCGCGACAGCCAGGCGACAAAGGCCTGGCAAACCGGGATGACTGGCTACCCAATCGTGGACGCAGGCATGCGCGAACTTTGGCGAACTGGGTGGATGCACAACCGCGTGCGCATGATCACCGCCTCCTTTCTCATCAAGGATCTGATGATTGACTGGCGGGAAGGGGAGAGATGGTTCTGGGACACTCTTGTCGACGCGGACCCGGCGAACAATCCCGCAAGTTGGCAGTGGGTAGCCGGATCAGGCGCGGATGCCGCGCCCTTCTTTCGAATCTTCAACCCTGTCCTTCAGGGCGAAAAGTTCGACCCGCATGGCGACTATGTACGCCGCTATGTTCCGGAGATCGCTGGCTTGCCCGACCGCTACATCCACCGGCCGTGGGAGGCGCCAGCTACCTTGCTGACACATGTGAAAATAGAGCTCGGCAAGACTTACCCAAATCCGATCATTGATCATGGCGCCGCACGAGACAGGGCATTGATCCTTTACCAGTCCATAAAAGACAAGGCCAAGATATCGAGTGCAAAGGAAACAGCTTCATGATCCGCTACACGGTCGCCTATGCAACCACCCTGGTCGCCTTCCTTGCCATTGATGCACTCTGGCTAACCACGATGTCGCAGCGCCTCTACCGCCGCTATCTCGCGGACATATTGGTGGACGACGTCAATCTCGCGCCAGCCGCCCTGTTCTATCTGATCTACATCGGGGGCATCATCGTCTTTGCTACCGCCCCGGCATTCTCGACCGGCAAGTGGACTACAGCGGCAGTCTATGGCGCGCTCTATGGGTTCTTCGCCTATGCGACCTACGATCTTACCAACCAGGCAACCGTACGCGGCTGGCCGGCTATCATCACGGTGGCCGATATTTGCTGGGGTTCTCTGCTCAGCGCGGTGGCGGCGGTTCTTGGTTTTCTGCTGACCCGCTATTTTCTGCGCGGCGCCTGACGTCGGGCTCCTCAGACGCCGCGACGGCGCCCGACAAAAGCAAGCCGACAAACACGATCAATGTCGCGGCGCTCAAGGCGTTGAGCCCGACCATGCCATTATTCTCGGCAGCGCTATAGTCGGCCAGTGGCTGACCGAATACGCGCTCAGGTATGAAGTAGGCTGCAGCGCAGAGCGCAACGACAGCGAGCCCGATTGGCCGTTCGGAAGGCCTGAACAAGGCAGCGCCGATCAGCGCGCAAGGAACGAGGAATATCTCGACCCCCGACCCGATACCGAACGCCTTGGTGCTGAGGACGCCATTGGCGATGCCTGCCAGCGGCAGCATGAGGCGCCCGGCGAGCGGATGCCGTCTCGCAACTGCCGGAACGGCGAGAAAGAAGGGCGTCGACAGAAAAGTGAGAAATGACGGCGCGACCTTATCGCCGCCGACCACCGCCCATAGATAGAAAGGGTAGAAGGGCTGGTTCCAGGCGACAACCAGCGCAATCCAGTTAGCGGCGGCCGTCAGCGGATCGTCATGCGCGGCATAGGCGGTGATCCCCCGCCAAAGGCGCGCGAAGCCTGGCATGTCAGCCTGCCGGCCGGAGCAGGTAGTGGCTAACGCCCCACTCCTTGCCGCCGGCATGGCCGAACAGGCCCTCGGTGGCGAAGTAGAACAGCCGCCAGCGCCGACGCCAGAGCGACGCATCAGCGCCGTAGACAGCCGAAAGGATGGCGTCGATCGGGCCGCGGTTCGCGTCGAAGCGCGCGAGCCAGTCGCGGGCGGTGCGTGCGTATTGCTGGCCGTTCCAACGCCAATCGCGCTCGATCGAGAAGCAATCCGGGAATTGGCTGATAAGTTTGTGGCTCGGCATGATGCCACCGGTGAAGAAGTGCTGAGCGATCCAGTCGGCGTCATCGCGTTGATTGAAGCGGTACGGGCTATGGCGATGGTTGAAGATGTGGACGAACAGCCGACCTTCGGGCTGGAGCCAGGTTCGGATACGGTCGAGCAGGTCGCGCCAGTTGGACATGTGCTCGAACATTTCAACCGATACCACGCGGTCGAACCGCGCTGGCGGCTGGAATTCATTCATGTCGGCGGTGATGACCTCGATATTGCGCAGCCCGAGTGCTGTCGCCTCCGCCTGAATGTAAAGTCGCTGCGGCGTCGAATTCGACACCGCTACGATTCGGGCCGAAGGAAAACGCTGCGCCATGAACAGCGTCAGCGAACCCCAGCC
Organism: Mesorhizobium sp. P2_F7; assembly: GCF_056403695.1. Classification (NCBI taxonomy): domain Bacteria; kingdom Pseudomonadati; phylum Pseudomonadota; class Alphaproteobacteria; order Hyphomicrobiales; family Phyllobacteriaceae; genus Mesorhizobium; species Mesorhizobium sp. P2_F7. The sequence continues at coordinate 10,338 of NZ_JBFUFA010000003.1, forward strand.
GCAGCCGAGTTCGAGGATCGACTGACCGTCGCGAAGCCCTGCATGGTCAACGGTCTGCTCCAGCGCGGCGATCTCCGCCTCGGCCAATGTCTCGCTCCCCGTCGGATACAGGCAGCAAGAATATTTGCGGCGGGGACCAAGCGTCAGCGCGAAAAACTCCGGCGGCAGCTCGTAGTGCTGCTCGTTCGCTGCTGCCGTGTGCTCGGCTATGGAGCGGCCAGCCATGTCTTTGGCAAAGCGTCCGTCGTCGACTGAGGGCCCCGCCGCCAGCCGCCGCCGTGTCCGACCGACGAGAACCTCAATGCCGTAGCGGGTGGCGGCGTCTGGCAACGGGGCGCGCTCGACAGCGCGGATTGCGGATGCGATCAGGCTCATCCTCATCTCCTCCAGTCGGCGGCAGCCGCCTTTGGTGGGCCTGGCCAGAACGCATTGACGCGCGTCTGGTAGCGGCGAAAAGGCTCGCCACGCGAGCGCAGCATATGAGCCTCAAGCGGCGGGATGCCCGATACATGGACAAGCAGCCAGTACATCAGGACAGGGCCGGCCAGCGTGATCCATCCCCATGCATAGCGACCTGAAGGATCGAAGCCGATCACCACATAGGAGAGCCAAGCCAGCCATTCGAAGAAATAGTTGGGGTGGCGCGACAGGTGCCAAAGGCCCACATCGCAGACCCGGCCTTTGTTGGCGGGGTCCGCTCGAAAGGCCTTCAACTGGTGGTCGGCCGTCGCCTCGCCGCCTACCGCCAGCAGCATTAGCATTACACCGGTCCAATCATTTGCACCGAAGGTGTAGGCGGGATTGTGGGCAGCGGCTACAATCGACAGCACAAGCAGGAAAGCGGCCGCGGCCTGGACCTGCAGAAACCAAAACAGCCTGGCGCGGAAGCTGGAGCCCCATTGTTCCTTCAGCTGTTGGTAGCGCGGATCGTCGTGGCCGCTGCGTGCGGTCCGGTTGGCGACATGGAGGCCTAGCCTCAGCGACCAGGCGAGTGCGAGAATGGCGACCAGCCACTGCCGATGCACTGAGCTGTCATCGGTCGAAACGAGAAGTGCCGCCAAAGCGCCGAAGATGCCGACGGCGAATGACCAGATCGCGTCGATCCACCCCGACCGATCCGTTCTCAGAGCAATAGACCACGCCGCCACCATGGTCACCGAAAGACAGATAGCAGCAAGGACGAGGGGGGTAGCGACGCTCATGGAACGTCTCAACCGCCAAGCAGAGGTTGGATCAATCGTCCAAAGAAGCCACGCAGCCTCATCTGCCCCTCGAGGGCGGCGATGCATATACACTCCCCGCTCTCGTCTACTACCGGCTGATGCTGAACCTCATCGTCAGCCTCATCCAGGTCGCCAGGACCGTAGCGGCCACGCGCGTCGGAAAGCGAGCCCTTCAGCACTTGAGTGTACTCGTAGCCGGAATGGGTATGCTCCGGCATCCTGCGCCCGGCCGCCACCTTCAGCAGCATGACATTTGCTCCAGCATCTTGCGGGACCGTCACCCGGCTCCAGCGCACTCCGGGACCGATCCAGCGCCATGGACCAACGCCGCACCCATCCAGAGCCGCAGGCAGGCGGATGCCGATATCGGCGCGCGCCGGCCTTGGATGCTCCTCCGGCCTTTCGCCGTCGACCTCGATCTTCGCCATCTGCTGGTCCAAGGCATCTTCGCTCATCGCTTGCGGTTCTATTTCGTCGAGGAAAAAGCCGCCTGTGGCTTCGAATTGCGCAATTCGTTCGGCACAGGCCGGGCAACCGCCGATATGAACCGCCACAACGATTCGCGGTCCGGCCTCCAGGGAGCCACTGGCTTGGCGGAGCAACGTCTCGTCGCTTGGATGATGATTGATCATTTGAGGTCGTCCAGGATCAGGCGAAGGCGGCTGAGTGCCAGCCGCACGCGCGATTTAACGGTACCGAGCGGGATGCGAAGCTGGTTCGCTATTTCCGATTGAGGTTTGTCGCCGAAGAATGACAGCCGCAGGATATCGGCCTGTTCGGGAGATAACAGGGCAACCGCAGAGCGCACGCGTTCTTCGCGCTCTGCGGCAATCACAGCCGCCTCACCCGAAACCGGGCTGTCGGGCTCGTCCGAGGGGTCGAAAGCGCTGGCAACGGCCGCAGGTCGGCTTTCCCGGCGTAGCCGATCGATCCGCACGTTGCGGCCGATCGTAAATATCCACGTCGAGACCCCGGCGCGCGCCGGATCGTAGTATGAGGCCTTCTTCCAGACCAGCAGCATAGTCTCCTGCGCGATGTCCTCGGCGCTGGAAACCGCCATGCCGGATCGCATCATAAAGGCCTTTAGTCGCGGGGCGTAGAAGCCAAAGAGTAAGGCAAAAGCCGAGCGATCGCGTCGCTCCGCTACCGCGGAGAGCAGACGCTTGGCTTCCTCGGCCGACAGCGACTCCGTATCAGTGCGCATGGTCATCGCTAGTTCGATCCTCGTGCGATCGAACGTACGCGAAACCGTGCCGGCAATGAACTCGTATCTCGATGCATACATGCGCCCTGATACGCGCTGCCAGGGCGTTCGGATCACAATGTCCGCGGCATTCCACCCGACTGTGATCCATGCCGCCCGCGGCCGCGTAGAAGTTGAAGTTAGGATAGGAGGGCAACCCCTTCCACTGGAAACTGGAGCGTGCGTATGACGGCAGTGGGCAAACGCCTGGTCACGGATCGTCCGATGGACATAGCGGTCGTCGGCAGTGGGATATCCGGACTGTCGGCGGCGTGGCTGCTTTCGCAGCGCCACAACGTATCGTTGTTCGAAGCAGATACCCGGCTTGGCGGCCACAGCAACACTGTCAATGCCGGCGGAACCCAGGTGGACACCGGATTCATCGTCTACAATGAGGTAACCTATCCCAATCTGACGGCTCTTTTTGCCCATATAGGCGTGCGCACCAAGCCATCCGAGATGTCATTTGCGGTTTCGCTGGACGGCGGCCGCCTGGAATATTCCGGGACCGGGTTGGGCGGTCTTCTTGCACATCCCGGCAACGTCACACGCCTACGGTTCTGGCAGATGCTGAGGGAGTTGCTTCGATTCTATCGCGAAGCGCCCTACGACATTTCACGGATCGGCGAGAGCAGCCTTGCCGAGTATCTGGATGCCAAAGGTTATGGGGCAGCATTTCGCGAGGACCACCTGTACCCGATGGCAGCCGCGATCTGGTCGACGCCGGCGGCGGAAGTCGGGAACTACCCGGCCGCCGCCTTTATCCGGTTCTGCGACAATCACGGCTTGCTGAAGTTTGCCGGCCGTCCGATGTGGCGGACGGTTGATGGCGGCAGTCGCAATTACGTCGATAATTTGGCTGGTCGATTTACCGGCCGGATATTCCTGGGGCGTCGCGTGCGTTGCATTGCGCGGAACTCGGGAGCGGTATGGCTCACCGATATTGACGGCGTCGAGCAACGCTTCGACCAGGTCGTGGTAGCGACCCATGCCAACCAGGCGCTGGCCATGCTTCCCGACGCGAGCCACGAGGAGAAGCAGTTGCTGGGTAGCTTCGGCTACAGTCGAAACGAGGCCGTGCTGCACTCGGATCCCCGCCTCATGCCGCGCAGGAAGCGGGCCTGGTCGAGCTGGAATTACCTTGCCGATACACGCGGTGAAACCCGCCAGCTCTCGGTCACATACTGGATGAACAGGCTGCAGTCCCTGCCTGACCAACTGCCGCTGTTTGTCACGCTCAACCCCGCTATGGAACCCGAGGCTCGCGCGGTAAAACATAGCGTGATCTACGAGCACCCGGCATTCGACACCACCGCTATGCGCGCCCAGAAGAAACTTTGGTCGCTCCAAGGGGTCCGCAACACCTGGTTCTGCGGCGCCTATTTCGGAGCCGGTTTTCACGAGGACGGACTGCAGTCCGGCCTTGCCGTGGCCGAGGCGCTGGGTGGCATCCGGCGCCCTTGGGATGTGGTGGACGAATCGGGCAGGATCCACCTTTCGGCAGCCGTTGAGCGGCCTGATCTGGCAGCCGCCTGATGCCAGATGTTCAATCAGCCCTTTATACCGGCAGGGTCATGCACCAGCGCCTGAAACCGCGCCCGCACAGGCTGTCCTACCGTATGTTCTTTCTGCTACTTGACCTCGACGAGATCGACAATCTAGCTGCAAGGCTATGGCTCTTCTCGCGCAACCGGTTCAATTTTTTGAGCTTTGCCGACCGGGACCACGGCGACGGTTCCGGCGGCGCCCTCAAGGCCTATGTCGAGCGCCAACTGAACATGGCCGGAATCGAGATCGACGGCGGTGCCGTGCGGATTCTGTCGATGCCAAGGGTGCTTGGCTATGCCTTCAATCCGCTCAGCGTCTATTTCTGCTACCGCCGGCGGGGCGGGCTCGCCGCCATCCTTTATGAGGTCAACAATACGTTTGGGCAGCGCCACACCTATCTGATCCCTGTCGAGGATGGCGAACGCAAAGGTTTCGTGGACCAACATTGCGCCAAGCGTCTCTACGTCTCGCCTTTCCTTGGCATGGGCATGCAATATCGCTTCCGGATCGGCCCCCCCGAGGAGGTCGTGTCGGTTCACATTACCGGCAGTGACAGTCAGGGACCTCTGATAGTCGCCAGTTTCTCGGGCAAGCGGCGTCCGCTCAGCGACGCGACACTGGCGGCGACGTTCTTGGCCTACCCTCTTGTGACGCTGAAGGTCACAATCGGCATTCACTGGGAGGCGCTGCTTCTCTGGGCAAAGGGAACGCGTCTCCACGAGCGCCCGCATCCGCCGCACGAGCCCGTCACTCATGTTGCCGTGGAGAGGCATGGGAAATCGGAGCAGATTCCACCGAGCACGGAAATCAGGGCTCGTGTCGACAGCCCATTGCCTGGCTGAATTTGCCGGGATTGGACCGATTTCCGCGCCCGAAGGCTAGTGCGATGTTGCGCAAAACCGCCGGAACCGTCGACCTAAGAGGCCTAGTGGCGCAATTCTCGTTCGCTTGAAAGCGATCTTCCAGGATGGCCAAGCGAAACCAGTCCCTCCCAGGCGATGCTGCGGCAATATCCATCTTGTCGATCAGGCCGGGCTTGAAGGAATGGTTTCGAAGCGCAGGGCCAAGCGTTTGCCGGAGCGGGCGACCGAGCAATTCGTTGAAAGCGGAGGGTTACACCATCGGCGAATACGACTTGCTCGGCGTCGAGCCGCGAGCCCGGCCAACCGGCCTTTGCCCTTATGACCGAGCGCGGCACCGGCCGCTATGTCGGCTTTGCCTTCATCAACTCCGGCTGGGAAATCCACGAACGACTCTGGAAGCGCGTCCAGAAGCACGCTGGGCCGGCGCCGAAGTGCATGAAGCGGCCGGCCGCCCAATGGGTAAAACCGGGCCTGACCGGGTAAAGAACCTGCGCGGTGAGGCAGACTTGCGGCACGCTTCCCTTCAGGATTTTCGGGAGGAATGAGCAGGCGAGGCAGCGATTTTCTCTACCATTGGGTATCGGACCATTTACCCGACGATCCGATTACTGGGCCGGTGCTGCTGGTGACAGATATGGTTGTGGACGCAAAACGGGCAGCGGAAATCCAAGGCATTCCGGGCCAAGAGATCGACGAAGAAATCGGCGCAATGTCCCAAGGACTCATGCATCCGGAACGTAAGTGATCGTCAAAGGTTTCTGCTTACAGCAGGCGCAGTTCCCTCAAATTCGCCTGCTGCAGGTCCAGCCCAAAAAGCGGGATCGACCCGCCGCCGCCGTGAATGGGGCGGCGGGTTCTTGAGCAGTCAAGGATTAGCGGAACCTAATTTGCTGCCGCAACTTTAGCTCCCATGAACGAAGAGGCGAATCCTAAAAAGCTCGTCCCCGACCCCCAGCCGCGGCGGGAGGCCAGCAAAGGGGTGTTGGTAGCCGCCGGAACTCTATTCTTTGCCTCCGTCGCACTGCTCGTTTTTTGGTTCCTTCGATAAGCAATCCCGGTATCGACCCTCTAGAATCGTCTATCCGATGGAACCCTGAGGAAGGCGACCCGACACATCCCCGACTAAGCAAGCTGGCTTCTGCCGCAACGGCTCCGTTCCTCTCGGCCGGCGGTATTTCGCCCCCATCTGGACCGTGGCGGCATCGACTGTCAGGTGTCGAGGCCGCTATCACCTTCAGTGTTGGCCAGCGATGGAGAACCTTTTGCGGTGAATACAATTCCGGCGTCCTCAAACGCCAGGCGCACCGCCTCGATGTTGTGGGGCCGCGGTTTCCTAACGCCGTTCTCGAAATCGCTGATCGTCATTTCGCTAAGATTGGCCTTCGCGCCAAGTCGGACTCGCGACCAGTTCAGTAGGGATCGCGCTGCCCTTAATTCATCTGCTGAGAGCTGTTTGCGGCTGTTCAGGAGCACTTAACATTCGATATGGCTAATATGTTCCCCGTAATTTCTTCTCCAAGCCGACGATTGGCAGCCGCTGCTGCAGGTACAGGCTGACCGTGAGGCAGAGAAGCAGCGCGGACGCATCTTTTCTTCGGGGGAACGTATTCAGAACCGCTGCCGGCAGGCCACAGCGAGCCGCCAGAGCGCATCCGACGCTTCGCCGGAGCAGGAGAGCGGCGGCATAGAACGCGCCTTGTACCCATGACCCTTGGGATCGAAGCCGCAGGAACATCTGAGCGTCTCGACCGTTCGTTAGCGTCGGGTCACATCAACCCCCCGGCATCTTCTGGACCCGCCGCTGCGGTGAATGGAGCGGCGGGTTTTGGGATCTTATAGCGGGCCGCTCGGCCTGATCGTGGACTAGAAGACGGGCAAGTGCGAATGAAAATGACAGAACGACGGATTGCGATCAAGGAAGGGTATGCAAACAACGAGAGCCCGAAAGTGATAGCCACACGGCTTAGCTGTAGCGTGGCTTCTGTTAAGGCTACGGCCAGCCAGTTGGGCATCACCCGCACCCAGAAAGCCGCGTCAGACTTTCGACGTGGCTTCGCAGTCCCGGCAGAGATGCTGGTGCACTACAAGAAACTGATGGCAAACGGCTTCAGCGCGAAAGACAGTGGAAAGCTGCTGGGGTTGGCACAGAGTGAAATGAGCGAACGAACACTACAAGAGATAAATCATGAATTCTTGGATTGCCCCCAAGCCAAGGTGATAAGTTCGATCTCGAGCGCGCCAAGGGGGGTTGCGGGAGCCGCAGACTAATATCGTGGCCTATGCAAAATACGGTTAGACGCACGCTCAGTCGCTTGGCCGCGAAAGGCGGTTTCCCGATCGGGCCTAGTGTCTTCGAAATCTCATTTCTTGCTAATGGAACGGAATCGCGGGGCTACCATTTTCCCGCCATGGTTCGTTTTCTGCTCAGCCTCGTTCCGGTCCTATTTTGCAGCACGCTTCTTCTGGCGCAGGCGTGGCAGCAATTCGGTGTCAGGCAATTCGGCTTCACATTTGATGTTCCGCCGGGTTTTGTTCTGACTCAGCGTTCAGATCAAGGCGCCGCTTTTCAAGGCGAAAACGATGCCTTCCTTGCTGTCTGGGGTGCCAGACTCGGAAACGCCACTTTTCCCGCCGAGGTCGAGCACCGCATGATTGTGGACGAAAAGGGTGGGTGGAAGCTGACTTATCGGCGCGTCACCCCGAGGTGGGCCAGTTACTCGGGCATTAAAAGTGGCCAGATTCGATATGTCCGCGCTATCGCGATCTGCAGCGACCGTGCCGCACTCTTCACCATAAATTACAGCAGATCGGAAAAAGTCCCGTATGACCCGGTGGTTGTGCGGATGGTGCGATCCCTGAAAGCGGAAGGTTGCTAAGTTTTAGGGAGCGTGTTCAGAAACGCTCCCTGCAGGCCACAGCGAGGCGCAAAGAGACGCCCGGGCCCATACGGTGCTCGACGGCGGGCAAGGTTGAACGAGCGCTGGCGCCCGTCAGGTAATCAGCAGTCTGACTTTTGAGAGCCTTCGCCGAGCGAGCTTGTGTACCGCATCTGCGAGATGGTTGCCAAAGGCTTCGGTGACGAATGCTAGGGTCATCAAGTCGATCAAAAAATCGTCGATCGCGCGCGAGACCACGTTCGACCGCCCCTTGATCTGAAGCATCGAAGCTCGCGCCTCTTCCAGAGCGGCGGATGGATCGCCCGCATCCAGTAACGCTTCAAGCCTATCAAAAACCTGCACCTTGAATCCCCTTCGTCCGCGCGCACCCACAACGCGGCGGCCTCAATAAATTTCCAGTCGAAAGAAAAAAGATCCCAGAGGCTCGGCGCCCCTATCATTTTCGGGATGGGCTGCGGACAAGCGGCCTTTTTCGGTTGGGCGGGACGTAGCTTTCCACCAGGCGGACATGCTCGGCGTCGACCGTCACCAACGGCCGGAGGCTTATCGTCACCCGATACGAGTGACATGGCCGGTTAGATCTATATGCTGGCCGATCACCCGCATTCGAAGTGGAATCCACACCGAATGCGTGAACGCATAGGAGGGATCGTCACGCTGATGCGATCGGGCGTCACCCGGCCGCGCACAACCGCAGTGACAGCGACTTCATCGCCTACTTTGATATCTCCCCGAGCCATGCCAGGATTCTGGGGCAGCGGGCGCCGGCGTCAAGGATGAGCAAATCCTAATAAACGTGGTGGCAGTTACACCTCTAGCCGAAATTGATTTGAAAAACGGATTTCAGCGGACCTATAAATCGCTTTCCCATTGCGAGGGCAGCGGCGATGGATAGGGTTCGGGTTTCATCTTACGAGTGCGAGGTGCTGCGCAGCGCCTTTAAGAAATCCGTCATCGAAGAGAAAATACCCGAAGAGCGCTGGCGAGAACACGCCGCGCTTTTGATCCGCGCCTATAAAGGCAGCGATGACGTCGATCCCGAGTTGCTAGACTGGATTGTTCGGAAGTAAGCGCTAGGAAGCAGCGACCATACGGATTGTAAGCTTCCTCTTGCGGCTCTAATTCGAAGCTTCAGGTGCAGGCGGCTGCGCATTTAGGAGCGTCGACAACGCGGTTATGATTTGGGGCAGGGCGAACGGCTTGGAGATCATCACGCTGCCAGGAACGCCCTCAGCGCCCCAATGAACAGCACTGTCACCGCTAATATAGATCACTGGGAGGGTGGGCTTGGCTTGCCGCAAATGCCTAGCCAGGTCCCAGCCCGATTGACCAGCGCCTAATCGAATGTCCGTGACAAGAGCCTTGAACCTGTCCGGCTCCGCGTCGAAAGCAGCAATCGCCTCCGCCGCATTGTGGGCCGCTACCACTTCGAAGCCAGCTTCCTGCAACCCCGTTTCGACATCGAGCAGAATAAGCGGCTCGTCTTCAACGATCAGAATCGCCCCGACCATCATTTGTTAATGCCCCACCAGTTGCACGCTATTACGCGCACAACCGGGTATTAGTTCCATTGATATCTCATCCATGAACGACCTAACGCTTAGAGCGCTCGCGGCGAGCCTGCCGACGAAAGCACCAGCCGGATCAGCGGCGATGATGATGCTGCTGCTTGTCTATCGCGAGGGCTAGCGACGGCAGAGGGAGAGCCAAGGCGGCAATGTTGGGGGCGTTGCCGCCTTCATAGGGCACACCGATGGCCGGTGCCAGCAGCGAGGGTGTCATGGGACTGGCACGAAGATGGATCGCGCTGACGTGCCTTGTCTTATCTGTCAACGCGAATGCCCAGGATTGGTACAGCGGCACCCCTTGTCATGTAGAGGTGTCTATGGGAGCGGGCTTAGGTGCGCAACCTTGCGCCAAGGCCGCGCGGATTTCGTAACGCTGCGATCGAGACAGATATTCCCAGGGATCCGGGGTAAAGGTAAATTCCCGTCGTCCTCGCTCGTTCTTCAGACGGGTGCTCAATGCGGTTGCACTTGTGCGAGGAGCGCCTCAACCACAGGGAGCATATTCCTGACGATGATCGCCTCGCCCGCTGCATTGGGGTGGTCGTAGTCAAATTGCAGCAGATCCGGATTCCCCGTCACCCCCTTCTTGAAGTCGGCGTAGAGCAAATCGCCATGCTTGGCCGCCAGCTCGGAAAACATTTTTGAAAACGGCTCGGCATAGGGAGCCCCGCAATAGGCATAGGCCGCGGTTCCGACGACCAGCACTGGAACCCGCTTGTCGTCGAGAATACCCAGAATCTGGTCGAGATTCGCTCGCGTGTGCTCGAGGTCGAGAAGCCCGCAATCGTTCTGCCCCAGTTCGACAGTGAGAACGTTGTTTGCAGGGGTCGCCTGCAGGTCAAGGCCGCCGCTCGATTTCGTCAACCAACGGAGACCCACCCTGCTGTCGTTTGTGTACCCGACCTCTACAATTGTCACTTGGTGCCCGTCGGCGCCCAGCGCCGACTTGAGCTTAGCCGCAAATGCGTCAGCTGGTGCCTCTATTCCGTGGCCGTTGATGTAGCTGTCTCCGAGGGTGACGATTGTCGGAGATGCATCCTCAGCATCTACGTTGCCCGCTAACCCCAGCATCGCGGTAAATGTGCCAAGGACCGCAAATGAGACGTGACGCACCTTTGTCATGGTCTGCCTCCCAGCGGAACTATTCGGGATTATCCTGACTTAAGCCTCAGAGCTCGCTGGATCGTAGCACATTCTCACAGCCCCATGGACGAAGAGATGGCCGGCGCCGCAGCGTGAGGTTGCTTGATCAGCGCCGCCTTCGTGATGATTGGGACACCATGATCCTTGCCGATGCATTGGTTGCCGTCGCCGACGAAGACATTGAGGCCGTAGACTGCGGACGAGGATACACCCTGGAACGCCTAGCCGCTCAGCACCGCAAACGACACAGCCCGCTTCGGCGGGGCTCTTTGATGTATCCGTTCTGCGCCGAAAAAACCCGCTGCCTTGGGGGAGGGAGGCAGCGGGTTGATTTCAAGCTCGGGGGTGAGCTTGGTACCGCCATCGCTTGGGAGGGAGGAGATGGCCGACATCTGTAAAACTACCAACGGCGGCCCCGTTCCTCAATTGTGCGAGGGTATTAGTGCGCTAAACGAAGGCGCTATCGGATCACATGAAGGTTTAGCCGCATCGGCCGGGTTTTTTGGGTTATGGCATCGGGATAAAAACGCCAAAAAAAGTAATAAAATCATTAACATTGGCGGAGAGAGCGGGATTCGAACCCGCGTTACGGTCTCCCGTAAACACACTTTCCAGGCGTGCGCCTTCAACCACTCGGCCACCTCTCCGTCCTTGCATTCGCGCCGGCCTGTTTTGCCGCGCGGGTTGGGGAGATGCATCCCTTTGGGAAGTGCGGGGGAGACCCGCGTCACGGGCGCCGCCAACCAGCGGATGCCCTTCCCGGCGCCCGTCAATCAAACAGGCGCGGGGCTCATCTAGTCGATCCGGCGCCGAATGCCAAGCCATAACGGCAGTCTATTCGCTTTGCCGGCCATGCATCGTTTCCTCGGGCCGGCAACGCCTCCGCTTCAAGGGCGCCTCGGTTGCGAATGGTGTGCACAGGCAAGGCGGCAGGGCCGGCCGCGCTTGACTTCGCCCCGGGCCGGCTGTCGAGTGAGGCGGAGGCTTTGCGGGGGCAACGTCCGGACATGACATCGAGCAATGAACAGCCGGCCAGCGCAACGCCGGCCGGAGGCGTGCAAGGCAGTGGTGTGCCGGGCGGGCTGCCGCCGCCCGGGCGTTCGGACCTGTCCTTCATCCCGGTGGTCTGGCTCCTCTTCGTCATGGCGTTGTCGGTCTATGGGCTGGTTTCGGCCTGGTGGCTGGTCGGCAGTTCCGGCCTGCCGGACACGGTCTTCTATTTCGTCCTTGGCGCGCTGGCCTTCGATATCGTCACCATCCTGTGGGGCCTCTATCTGCTCGGCCTCGCCTTCGGCCGTTCGGCGCACTTCCCGCGCCATTTCACCTTCTGGCAGATCGCCGTCATCGTCTTTCTGCTGGCAAGGCAGGTCTATGTGCTGGCTGTGCCGGAATTCGTGTTCTCCGCCAGAAGCCTGGCCATCACTGCCGCCGAAATCGGCATTGGCTTGTTCTGCATCTACCTGCTGCGCCGCGACGCGGGACCCGCGGCTGTCTATGCCAGGCCGGCAGCGCAAGCGCCGTCAGCCTTCGCCTCGATTGCCGCAGCCCTGCTCGGCATCATTCTTGGCGCGATCGTCGGCGCCGTCGCCGGCTTTGGGCTGGGTGCTGTCATCGCCGAAGTCACCGACATCAGCTGTTTTGAGGGCGGCTGCGGCTATTTTGCCGTGTTCATCGGCCTTGCCGGGCTGGTGGTCGGCGCCATTGCCGGCGGCATCCTTGCCGTCTGGCTCGTCCATCGGCGCAGCCGAAAGGCGACCATATAGGCGGACGGGGGCTTCAAATTCGCGTAAGCCAATTGCGCGCCGGGCGTACGCATTCTATTCCTCGTCTTGACCGGAAGGTCCTCGGGAGGAGCTTGAGGACCGGAGGAAGATTTCGATGTTGCGTTTTCTGTTTCGCCTCGCGGCCATGGTCGCCCTTTCGGTCGCCGTCATCATGGCGGTGCTTGACGCGACGCGCTCGGTGGCGGCCTCCGCACTGGTCATGACACCGCTCAATTCGAGCTGGCTGGCGGTTTCGCCCGACACCCGCGCGGCCTTCGAGACCTTCGTGCGCGCCAAGGCCAATCCGATCGTCTGGGACGGCGGCATCGCCTGGGTACTGGCCCAGCCGGGCTTCGCCGTGTTCGCGGTACTTGCCTTGCTGCTCTACGCGATCGGCTACCGGCGCCGGCGGCGAGGCGGAGAATTCGCGCCGGGCTGACGGATTGTTCCGGGCGGACTTGCGACGACAAGGCGGCTCCCGCCCACGGCTGTCACCGCCTTGGGCATGCTTTTCCAAAAGGTCAAAATTCCGCGTGAATTTTGTTTCGGGCCGTGCCAGATTGCCCGGAGCGGGAGGGGAGTACGCTCCTGGCTGATGTCGCACGCCTGCCGGAGAACCGGGCAGGCGGGCGGCGCGTAACGGAAAAGAATAACCGACAGGGTGTGGATCACATGAAACGTATCGTTCTCGGCCTCCTGGCCGCAACCGCAATGGTTCTTCCGGCTTTCGCCGCGGATGTCCAGCCGGCCATCCTCTACGATCTCGGCGGCAAGTTCGACAAATCCTTCAACGAGGCTGCCTATCACGGCGCCGAAAAGTTCAAGACCGAAACCGGCACCGCCTATGTCGAGTTCGAAGTGTCCAACGCCTCGCAGCGCGAGCAGGCGCTGCGCCGCTTCGCCGAGGACGGCCGCAACCCGATCGTCATGGCAGGCTTTGCCTGGGAAGATGCGCTGAAGGTGGTCGCCAAGGAATATCCCGACCTCAACTTCGCCATCATCGACGACGCCGTCGATATGCCCAATGTCCGCTCGCTTGTCTTCAAGGAGAACGAAGGCTCCTATCTCGTCGGCATCCTGGCGGCGATGGCCTCGAAGACGAAGAAGGTCTCCTTCATCGGCGGCATGGACATTCCGCTGATCCGCAAGTTCGAATGCGGCTATGTCGGCGGCGCCAAGTCTGCCGGTGCGACCGACGTCATCCAGAACATGACCGGTGACACCCCGGCGGCGTGGAACGATCCGGCCAAGGGCGGCGAGATCGCCAAGACGCAGATCGACCAGGGCTCCGACGTGGTCTATGCAGCGGCCGGCGGCACCGGCGTCGGCGTGCTGCAGGCGGCGGCGGATGCCGGCAAGCTCGGCATCGGCGTCGATTCCAACCAGAACGGCCTGCAGCCCGGCAAGGTGCTGACCTCGATGCTGAAGCGCGTCGACGTGGCCGTCTACACCGCCTTCATGGACGGCAAGAACGGCACCTTCAAAGGCGGCCTGCAAAATCTCGGCCTCAAGGAAGGCGGCGTCGACTACGCCATGGACGACAACAACAAGGCGCTGGTCACTGACGAGATGAAGGCGGCGGTCGAAAAGGCCAAGGCCGACATCATTGCCGGCACGATCCAGGTGCACGACTACACCGCCGACAACGCCTGCCCGTATTGATCGGCAAGCGCTGAGGTTTGGAACCGCCGGGTGAGAGCCCGGCGGTTTTGTTTTTGAGGTGCAACTGCGATGCCGACCACAATCGAAGCCATGGCGGAGCGCGACGTGGAGGCCGTCGCAAGGCTGCGGCTTGCCGCGTTCTTTGCGGGTACCGGACGAACTTTGGCGGAAGACGCAGCCGGGCTTCGCGAATTGCTGGCCAGCGACGGGTTCGAGGCCGCGTTCGTTGCGCGAGACCAGGGCCTGCCAATCGGCAGTTGTCTGCTGGTACGCAACGAGATCGATCCGGCGCATGATTTGACGCCATGGCTTGCCGGGCTGATCGTTGACCAAGGCCATCGGGGACGGGGTATCGGCACAGCGCTGGTCAGAGCGGTCGAAGCCCATGCGGCATCGGCGGGCGTTGCCAGGCTCTATCTCTACACGTGGCAAGCGCGCCGCTTTTACGCAGCGCTCAACTGGGTGGAGGTACAATCCTTCGAGCAGGATGGCGGACCAATGGCTCTGATGTTCCGCGAGCTCACACTATAGCTGTCCGACGAGATATCCCAGCGCAAACACCACGATCAGCACTATGGCGATGACGGCGCCTCGTCGGCTGCCAAGCGAATGCACGCCGACACCGTAGGGGCGGCGCTCCAGCCTGCTGATCACCGGCGTCGGCTTCATCTCGTCCTGGCCGACCACGCGCATTTGCGGCATTTCGGCGATGCGCTGCGAGATCAGCCGCCAGCGGTCGCTGCCGCCCGACGGCTCCGCGCGGTCGAAGACATGCATGCGCTCGGCCAGCCGCATCACCGTGTCGCGGAAGGCGGGGTCGATCTCGAGGTCGCGCTCGGCGCGTTCCCGGTCGCGGTCGTTCATCAGGCCAAGCACATAGTCGCCGGCACGGGCAACGCGATCGCTCTCACTGGCCATCTGCCTCTCCTTGCTACCAGTGCGGCGGTTTGGTTATCGGCACGTCAGGCGACGACTGCTCTTCCAGCGCCAGGAAACGCTCGGCCAGCGCGTCGAGCTTGCGCTGCATGCGTTCGATGACCTGCCATTGCTCGGCAATCTGGCCGGACAGTTCTTCAATGGTCTTTTCCTGTTCAGTGGCGCGGATTTCCAGCGTCGTCAGCCGGTCGGCAGGCATGATCATCGAGAAAATCCTTCGGTTCTGGCGGACGCAGCTGCACAATGCTGCGACATTGAGCTTTGTATATTAGTGAATGTGAAGGTCTCAGGTCACGTTCGAAATTGACAATCGTACAGGGATTTGTCGAGAGTGTGCCTGCGCCGCCAATTGGCACGGGTGGGGCATCATGCTAGGCGTTTTGACCAAGCGATAAAAAAATAAGAGTGGGACAGGCTGCATGGCGCAAGCCGCAATCGAGCTGATCGGCATCAACAAGAGTTTTGGCGCCGTGCGCGCCAATCGCGACATCAACCTGGAGATCGCGCGCGGCACCATCCACGGCATTGTCGGCGAGAACGGCGCCGGCAAGTCGACGCTGATGTCGATCCTCTACGGCTTCTACCAGGCCGACAGCGGCGAGATCCGCGTCGGCGGCAAGACGGCCTCGATCAAGACGTCGAATGACGCCATCGCGCTCGGCATCGGCATGGTGCACCAGCACTTCATGCTGGTCGACAATTTCACCGTGCTGGAAAACATCATCCTCGGCGCCGAGAGCGATGCGCTGTTGAAAAAGAGCATCGCCAAGGCGCGCTCCGAGCTGGAGCGTCTCGAACGCGAATACGGGCTGGAAGTCGATCCCGACGCCATCATCGAGGAATTGCCGGTCGGCCTGCAGCAGCGCGTCGAAATCCTCAAGGCGCTGTATCGCGGCGCCGAAATCCTCATCCTCGACGAGCCGACGGGCGTGTTGACGCCGGCCGAGGCCGACCATCTGTTCCGCATCCTCAAGCAGTTGAAGGACCAGGGAAAAACGGTGGTGCTGATCACCCACAAATTGCGCGAGATCATGGCCATCACCGACAATGTCTCGGTCATGCGCCAGGGCACGATGGTGGCGACGCGCGAAACGGCCAAGACGACGGTGGGGGAACTCGCCGAGCTGATGGTCGGGCGACGCGTGCTGCTGCGGGTCGAAAAAGGCGAAGCGGAAGCCGGCGCCGTCAAGCTCGCGGTCAAGAACCTGACGGTGAAGGATTCCCGCGGCGTCACCATGGTCGACGACATCTCCTTCGATATCAAAGCCGGCGAGATCGTCGGCATTGCCGGTGTTGCCGGCAACGGCCAGTCCGAACTGCTGGAGGCGATTTCCGGCATCAGGCATGCCGTTTCCGGCTCTGTCATGCTCGACGGCAAGCCGATCGACCTCACCGGCAAGGCCGATCCCGGCGAATTGCGCGACCGCGGGCTCGCCCATGTGCCGGAGGACCGCCACCATGTCGGGCTGGTGCTGGCCTTCGAGGAGAACGAGAATTCGATTCTCGGCTATCATGACGACCCGCGCTACCTCAAAGGGCCGTTCCTCAACATCGACGCGATCATGGCCGACGCCAAGGACAAGATCGAGAAATACGATATCCGTCCCGGCAATCCGCGCCTGAAGACGGCGAATTTCTCCGGCGGCAACCAGCAGAAGATCGTGCTGGCGAGGGAAATGGAACAGGACCCGGGTGTTCTCATCGTCGGCCAGCCGACGCGCGGCGTCGATGTCGGCGCCATCGAATTCATCCACAAGCGGCTGATCGCCATGCGCGACCAGGGCAAGGCGGTGCTGGTGGTGTCGGTCGAACTCGACGAGATCCGCTCGCTGTCCGACCGCATCCTGGTGATGTTTGCCGGCCGCATCGTCGGCGAGCGCGGCCCCGAGGCGACCGAAGGCGAACTTGGCCTCTTGATGGCCGGCGTCGAGCGCCAGGAGGCTGCAGAATGAGCACGCCTTACGCCAAATTGCCGGCCTGGGCCGATTATGGGCTGATCCCGCTGATCAACCTGTCGGTGGCCTTCATCGTTGCCGGTTTCGTCGTCATGCTGGTCGGCGAGAACCCGTTTCGCGCGGCCGTCATCCTGGTCGAAGGTGCCTTCGGCAAGGGAACCGGCATCGCCTTCACGCTGTTTTACGCCACCACCTTCATCTTCACCGGTCTGTCGGTGGCGGTGGCCGCGCATTGCGGCCTGTTCAACATCGGCACCGAGGGCCAGGCCTATATTGCCGGCCTCGGCGTCGGCGTGGTCTGCCTGGCCTTCGACAGCGTGCTGCCATGGTGGCTGACGTTTCCGCTGGCGATCGCCGCCGGGGCGACGGTCGGCGCGCTGTGGGCGCTGATCCCGGCCTATCTGCAGGCCAAGCGCGGCTCGCACATCGTGATCACCACCATCATGTTCAATTTCATCGCCGCCTCGATCATGGTCTACCTCCTGGTCGGGCCGTTGAAGCCGGCGGCGTCGCAGGCGCCGCAGACGCGCAACTTCCTCGCGGGGGCCGAACTGCCCAAGCTCAACTGGATCATCGAACTGTTCGGCGCCAAGATCCGCTCGGCGCCATTCAACATCTGCTTCCTGCTGGCGCTGGTGATGGCCTTCCTGGTCTGGCTGCTGATCTGGCGCACCAAGCTCGGCTATGAAATGCGCACCTATGGCCATAGCCCGAAAGCGGCGCGCTATGCCGGCATTTCGGAGACCCGCATCATCATCATCGCGATGATGATCTCGGGCGCGCTGGCCGGCATGATGACGCTGAACCCGGTGATGGGCGACCAGCACAATGTGGCGATCGATTTCGTCTCCGGCGCCGGTTTCGTCGGCATCGCCGTGGCGCTGATGGGCCGGCTGCATCCGGTCGGCATCGTGCTGGCGGCGATCCTGTTCGGCATGCTCTACCAGGGCGGCGCCGAACTTGCCTTCGAGATGCCCGCGATTTCCCGCGACATGATCGTCATCATCCAGGGTCTCGTCATCCTGTTCGCCGGTGCGCTGGAGCACATGTTCCGGCCCTATGTCCAGGCGCTGTTCGCCTCGTTCAGTCCAAGGTCGGTCGGCATTGAAGCGGTCAAAGGGAAGGGCGCCTGAGATGGATGTGTTCATCGCCATCGTGCAGATACTCGACTCGACGATCCGCCTGTCGGTGCCGCTGCTGCTCGCCTGCCTCGCCGGCCTCTATTCCGAACGCGCTGGCGTCTTCGACATCGGACTGGAAGGCAAGATGCTGGTCGGCGCCTTCGCCGGTGCAGCCGCAGCTTCGGTCTTCCATTCCGCCTTCCTCGGTCTCGGCATGGCGATCGTGATGTCGGTCGCCTTTGCGCTGGTGCACGGCTTTGCCTCGATCACCCATCGCGGCAACCAGATCGTCTCCGGCGTGGCGATCAACTTCGTCGCCGCCGGGTCGACCATCATTCTGGGCCAGGCGTGGTTCCAGCAAGGCGGGCGGACGCCGGCGCTGCAGCCGGGCGAGCGCTTCGAGGCCATCACTCTGCCTGGTGCCGCCGCGATCCACGATGTGCCGATCATCGGACCGATCTATTCCGAGCTTCTGTCCGGCCACTCGATCCTGGTCTATCTCGCTTTCGCCATGGTGCCGTTCACCTGGTGGGTGCTGTTTCGCACCCGCTTCGGCCTGCGCCTGCGCGCCGTCGGCGAGAACCCGGCCGCTGTCGACACCGCCGGCATTTCGGTCGCCTGGCTGCGCTACCGGGCGCTGATCTGCACCGGTATCCTCACTGGAATCGCCGGCGCCTATCTGTCGATGGTGCAGAATGGCGGCTTCGTGAAGGACATGACCGCCGGCAAGGGCTATATCGCGCTGGCGGCGCTGATCTTCGCCAAATGGCGGCCGGTCAACGCCATGTTCGCCTGCCTTCTGTTCGGCTTCCTCGACGCTGCGGCGATCCGCCTGCAGGGCTCGCCGCTGCCGCTCATCGGCAAGGTGCCGGTGCAGTTCATGCAGGCGCTGCCCTATGTGCTGACCGTCATCCTGCTGGCCGGCTTCATCGGCAAGGCGATCCCGCCACGCGCCGGCGGGGTGCCCTATGTCAAGGAACGGTGATCCGCTAACGCTAGTCTGAGAACGCTGAGCCGAACGTGCGGCTCGGTGCGTGAAAGGCGCGAGGAAAACGCAAAGCGCCGGGTTTTGACCATGATCGTCGGAGAGAACACCAGATATGTCGCATGATCTGTTCGAAGCCGCGCAGGAAGCCATGGGCAAGGCCTACGCGCCCTATTCGAAGTTTCCGGTGGGTGCGGCGTTGCGCACCGAGGACGGCCGTGTCTTCACCGGCGCCAACATCGAGGTCGCCTCCTATCCGGAAGGCTGGTGCGCCGAGACCACGGCGCTTGGCCATTACATCATGGGCGGTGGCGGCAAGATCGTGGAGATCGCCGTCATTGCCTCGCGCATGGCGAAGTGCTCGCCCTGCGGCGGCTGCCGGCAAAGGCTGGCGGAGTTCTGCCGGCCGGACACCAAACTCTACCTCTGCGACAATGGCGGCGTGGTCGAGACCGTGACCATGGGCGACATGCTGCCCTACGGATTCCGTGGCGACATTTTGAAATGAAGATTGGCTGACATGAAAGAAGCTCTGGACCATCTTGTCGAGAAGCTGGACGGGCTGGCGCCGACCACGGCGATGGTGCTGGGCTCGGGCCTTGGCGGGCTTGTCGATCAGGTCGAAAATGCCGTGCGCGTTTCCTATGCCGACCTGCCGGGTTTCCCCCGCAGCGGCGTTACCGGCCATGCCGGCGAGGTGGTGGCGGGGCTGTTTGCCGGCACGCCGGTTCTGATGCTGTCGGGGCGCGCCCACTATTACGAGCACGGCGTTGCCGCGGCGATGCGGCCGGCGCTGGAAGTGCTCGCCGGCATCGGCATCACCAAGCTGATCCTGACCAATGCCGCCGGTTCGGTCGATCCCGACATGCCGCCGGGATCGGTGATGATGATCACCGACCATATCAATTTCTCCGGCTCCAACCCGCTGATCGGCGAGCCCAGCGACCGACGCTTCGTCGGCCTGACCGAAGCCTATGACATCGGCTTGCGCGCGGCGATCGAACGCGCCGCAAAAGCCACCGGAACCAGGCTGCACCAGGGCGTCTATATGTGGTTTTCCGGCCCGTGCTTCGAGACGCCGGCAGAAATCCGCATGGCGCGCATCATGGGCGCCAATGCGGTGGGCATGTCGACCGTGCCGGAAGTCATCCTCGCCCGCTTTTTCGGCCTGCGCGTTGCCGCCTGTTCGGTGATCACCAACCTCGCCGCCGGGATGACCGGGGCGGAGCTGTCGCACCAGGAGACCAAGGACATGGCGCCGATCGGTGGCGCGCGGCTGGCGACGATCCTTGCGCATCTGTTCCAGGACGGGTTGCCGGAGCCGAAGGGCGACGACGCCTGATGCTTCCGCAGGAAATCATCCGTCGCAAGCGCGACGGCCAGAAACTGTCGGCGCCGGAGATAGCGGCCTTCGTCGCCGGCGTAACCTCGGGCAGCGTCACGGACGGTCAGGTCGGCGCGTTCGCCATGGCGGTGTTCTTCAACGGCATGAGCCGCGACGAGGCGGTGGCGCTGACACTGGCGATGCGCGATTCCGGCGACGTGCTCGACTGGTCGGACCTGCCGGGTCCGGTCACCGACAAGCATTCGACCGGCGGCGTCGGCGACAATGTCTCGCTGATGCTGGCGCCAATCGTCGCCGCCTGCGGCGCCTATGTGCCGATGATTTCCGGCCGGGGGCTCGGCCATACCGGCGGCACGCTGGACAAGATGGATGCCATCCCTGGCTACATCAGCCAGCCAGATGTGGCGCGCTTTCGCAAGACGGTGCTGGAGACCGGCTGCGCCATCATCGGCCAGACCGCCGATCTGGCGCCCGCCGACCGCCGCCTCTATGCGATCCGGGACGTGACCGGAACGGTGGAATCGGTGCCGCTGATCACCGCCTCGATCCTGTCGAAGAAGCTGGCGGCCGGCCTGGGTTCGCTGGTTCTCGACGTCAAGGTCGGCAACGGCGCCTTCATGGAGAAGTCGCGCGATGCCACCGCACTGGCCAACAGTCTGGTCGAGGTCGCCAATGGCGCCGGCCTGAAGGCCTCGGCGCTGGTCACCGGCATGAACGAGCCGCTGGCGTCGGCGGCCGGCAATGCGGTCGAGGTGCGCAATGCCGTCGACTTCCTCACCGGACGGTTCCGCGACAAGCGGCTGGAGGATGTGACGCTCGCGCTGGCGGCCGAGATGCTGCAATCGGCGGGGCTGGTTTCGTCGCAGCAAGATGGTCTCAGGCGGGCCGCCGAGACGCTCGCCGGCGGCCGCGCGGCGGCCATTTTCGCCCGCATGGTGGCCGCCCTTGGCGGCCCCGCCGATTTTGTCGAGAAGCCGGAGAAATACCTGCCCAAGGCGGCGGTAGAGTTTGCGGTCAAGGCGACCGGGAATGGCTTTGTCAGCGGGATCGCCACCCGCGATATCGGCCTTGCCGTAGTCGGGCTCGGTGGCGGGCGGACGCGGCCGGACGACAAGATCGACCATGCGGTCGGGATCACAAGGCTGCTGCCGATCGGCGCCGAGGTGCGGGCCGGCGATGCGCTGGCGCTGGTCCATGCCCGCACGCATGCGGAGGCCGAGGCAGCCGCGGCCGCCGTGCTTTCGGCCTATACGGTCGGCGCCTCCAAGCCGGCCGCCGACAAGACTGTCATCCGCCGGGTGCTGGCGCGCGGTTAGTGGAGGTAGCCTACTGCACGAGCAGCAAGGTGCCGTTTTCGACCTGGTATTTTGCCAGCCGCTGCAAAAAGCTCATGCCGATCAGGTTGGTCTGCAGCGCCCTGTCGTCGAGCACCACCGCCTGGATGTTGTCGACGCTGATCTTGCCGATCTGCAGACGGTCGATGTTGACCACGGCCGCTCTGATCGCGCCGTTGGCGGTGTTGACCTGATGGCTGAAATCCGACGGGTTGAGCGAGATGCCGATGCGCCGCGCCGTCGAGGTGTTGATGGCGACCAGCGTGGCGCCGGTGTCGATCATGCCGTCGACCTGGCGGCCGTTGAGCTTGAAGGCGGAGGTGAAATGACCGCGCTCGTCGGCCGCCACCAATACCTTGCGGCCGGTGGGCAGCGGTGCGGCCGGTTTGTCGGGAACCGAAGCGAGTTTCAGCTCGGGCGGCGGTTCGGCGGCCGGCTTGCTGGCAACCGTCGACTTCAGCAGACTGTCCAGTATTTGCGGGTTCGACTGGTAGACAATCGGGATCGACGCCGATGTTCCGGCGAACACGCCAAGAATGACAAGCTTGCGCAGCATGAATGGACCTTCGTGAAGGCCCATTCTTGTCCGCACATGGTGTTTGCCGCTTTAACGCCTGCCCGAAACCGAGGCTTTGCGTAAACGGGCGGTAAACGAGGAAGCGTCAGCCGGCTTTGCCAGCCGCCGTCATTTGGTCCCGTACATGCGGTCGCCGGCATCGCCGAGGCCGGGCATGATGTAGCCCTTCTCGTTGAGCTGGCGGTCGATGGAGGCGGTGAAGACCGGGACATCGGGATGCGCCTTGGTGAAGCGCTCTATGCCTTCGGGCGCCGCCAGCAGGCAGAGGAAGCGGATGTTGGTGGCGCCGCGCCCTTTCAGCTTGTCGATGGCCGCGATCGCCGAATTGGCGGTCGCCAGCATCGGGTCGACGACGATCACCAGCCGGTCGGCGAGATCGCTCGGCGCCTTGAAGAAATATTCCACCGCCTCCAGCGTCTCGTGGTCGCGGTAGAGGCCGATATGGGCGACGCGCGCCGCCGGCACCAGGTCGAGCAGGCCTTCGAGCAGGCCGTTGCCGGCGCGCAGCACCGAGGCGAAGACCAGCTTCTTGCCCTCCAGCGTCGGCGCCTCCATGGTCTCTATCGGCGTCTCGATGGTGGTCGTCGTCAGTTCGAGGTTGCGGGTGACCTCATAGCCGAGCAGCAGCGAGATCTCGCGCAGCAGCCGCCGGAACCCGGCGGTCGACGTCTCCTTCTTGCGCATGATGGTCAGCTTGTGCTGGACAAGCGGGTGGTCGACGACGGTGACGCCCTGCATGGGTTGCTCCTGAATTTTTCGCTGCTTGGGAAAGACCCTAGCGACAATGCGCCGGCCAAGGAACCGCTTGGGCGTGACCGGCCACAGTTTTGTCGCGGGAAATCGTCGGGAAGCGGTCAGCGCGCGGCGCTGTTCAGACGTGCCAGAAGCGCAGTCTTGGTCTTCCTGTCGACGAAAGCCGCCTCGATCGCCGTTTTGGTGACGGCGGTCAGCGCCTTTTCGTTCATAGCGAAATGCTCGGCGGCAATGTCGTATTCGCGCTTCAGCGAGGTCCAGAAATAGGGCGGATCGTCGGAGTTCAGCGTCACCTTGCAGCCGGCAGCCTGCAGTGCCGGAAAGGGGTGATCGGCGAAACTGTCGTAGACTTTTAGCGCGATGTTGGAGCCGGGGCAGCACTCGAGCACGATGCCCTCGTCGGCGATGCGCCGCACCAGATCGGGGTTTTCGATGGCGCGCACACCGTGGCCGATGCGCGAGGGGCGGATGTAGTCGAGGGCTGCCTGCACCGTCTCCCATCCGGTCAGTTCGCCGGCATGGATGGTGATGCCGAGGCCGGCCTCGCGGGCGATCTCGAAAGCACGGACATAATCCTCCATCTCGCCCATGCGCTCGTCGCCGGCGACGCCGAAGCCGGTGACCAGCGGGTTGCCGCAGCGCGCCGCGAAGCGCGCCGCCTGCTCGATCGATTCGACGCCGACATGGCGCACGCCGGTGACGATCATGCGGCCCTCTATGCCGGTCTTGGCCTTGGCGCGCAGCATGCCTTCGCCGAGTGCGTCCGTGTAGGCCTTGGGCGACAGGCCGGCCCTGACGGCATGGTCGGGCGAGGTGAACACCTCGGAATAGATGGCGCCGTCGCGCGCCAGGCTGGTCAGATAATGGTCGGCGAGGCGGGCATAGTCCTCCTCGGTGCGGAACAAATCGGCGGAAAAATCGTATGCGGCGAGGAAGGAGGTGAAGTCGTGCCAGACGAAGGAACCGTTCTGGATATAGGGCGAGGTGTCCTTGCCGTATTTCTGCGCCTGGCGAATGACGAGCTCGGGCGCCGCTGCCCCTTCAATGTGGCAGTGCAGTTCTGCTTTCAAAGGCATTCAAACATCCCGTCTGTCAGTCCAGGTCGAAAAAGCCCACCACCTGGAAGCGCGGCTGAACACCGCGCCTTAAACAATAGCGCCCGCACCATCGATCGGCTATGGTCCCGCCGGTTTTATGACGGATCAAAATAATGTCAGTTGAGAGAACCACGGCCGCGGGCGGCATGGAAACCTCCTATGGTTTCAAGAGCGTAGGGCCAGGCGACAAGCAGCCCTTGGTCAACGACGTTTTCCACAAGGTGGCGAACCGCTACGACCTGATGAACGACCTGATGTCGGCTGGACTGCACCGGCTGTGGAAGGACGCCATGGTGACATGGCTCAATCCGCCGAAACGTCCAGGCTGGAAAGTGCTCGACGTGGCCGGTGGCACCGGCGACATCGCCTTCCGCATCGTCGACGCCAGCCACGGTAACGCGCATGCCACAGTGCTCGACATCAACGGCTCGATGCTCGGCGTCGGCCGCGACCGGGCTGAGAAGAAGGGCCTCTCCGGAAGCACCGATTTCGTCGAGGCCAATGCCGAAGAACTGCCTTTTGCGGACGGCACCTTCGACGCCTACACCATCGCTTTCGGCATCCGCAACGTGCCGCGCATCGATGTCGCGCTGACGGAAGCCTTCCGCGTGCTGAAGCCCGGTGGGCGCTTTTTGTGCCTGGAGTTTTCCGAGGTCGAAATGCCGCTGCTCGACAAGGTCTATGAAGCTTGGTCGTTCAACGCCATCCCGCAGATCGGCAAGATGGTGACCGGCGACGGCGAACCCTACTCCTATCTGGTCGAATCGATCCGCAAATTCCCCAACCAGCAGAACTTTGCTTCGATGATCACCCGCGCCGGCTTCGAGCGGGTTTCGTTCCGCAACTATTCCGGCGGTATTGCCGCCCTGCATTCGGGCTGGAAGCTTTGAGGCAGGACAGTTTGCAGCAGGTCTCTTTGAAGCAGGTCCGGGCATGAGCAGCGTCGGCGCCGCCTTTCGGCTGGCACGGGCCGGCTGGGTGCTGGTCCGCGAGGGCGTGATCGCAGCACTTCCGGGCGACGAACTCACCGGCCTGCCGAAATTCGGCTGGCGCATGGCCAGGCTGTTCACTCGCCGCCGCGCGCTCGCCTACGAGCGCAGCGACCGGCTGGCCAAGGCGGTGGTCCGGCTCGGGCCCTCCTACGTCAAGCTTGGCCAGTTCCTGGCGACGCGGCCCGATGTCGTCGGCAACGACATGGCGCTCGACCTCGCCATGCTGCAGGACAAGATGCACACTTTTCCGCAGGCGGAAGCGGTGGCGGCGATAGAGGGCTCGCTCGGGCGCAAGATCGGCGAGCTCTATACCGCGTTCGGCGATCCGGTGGCGGCGGCCTCCATCGCCCAGGTTCATCCGGCGCAAGCCATCCATGATGGCGTCGATACCAAGGTGGCGGTGAAGGTGATCCGGCCGGGCGTGCGCCGCCGCTTCTTCCAGGATCTGGAGAGCTATTTCCTCGCCGCGCGGCTGCAGGAGAAATACATCCCGTCGTCGCGCCGGCTGCGGCCGGTCGAGGTGACCGAGACGCTGGCGCAGACCACCAAGGTCGAGATGGATCTCAGGCTCGAGGCGGCTGCGCTTTCGGAGCTCGGCGAAAACACCAAGGATGATCCCGGTTTTCGCGTGCCGTCGGTCGACTGGGAACGCACCGGCCGCGACGTGCTGACCATGGAGTGGGTCGACGGCGTCAAAATGAACGACGTGGCTGGTCTCGTGGCGGTCGGTCACGATCTCAAGGCGATCGCCACCAACCTGATCCAGTCGTTCCTGCGCCACACGTTGCGCGACGGCTTCTTCCACGCCGACATGCATCCGGGCAATCTGTTCGTCGAGGCCAACGGCGATATCGTCGCCGTCGATCTTGGCATTGCTGGACGGCTCGGCAAGAAGGAGCGCCGGTTCCTTGCCGAAATCCTCTACGGCTTTATCACCCGCGACTATCTGCGCGTCGCCGAAGTGCATTTCGAGGCCGGCTATGTGCCGCGCCAGCATAATGTCGCTGCCTTCGCGCAGGCGATCCGCGCCATTGGCGAACCGATCCATGGCCAGCCGGCCGAGACGATCTCGATGGCCAAGCTTTTGACGCTGCTGTTCGAGGTCACCGAACTGTTCGACATGGCGACGCGGCCGGAACTGATCC
The DNA here is from genome assembly GCF_056403695.1 of Mesorhizobium sp. P2_F7. Lineage (NCBI taxonomy): Bacteria > Pseudomonadati > Pseudomonadota > Alphaproteobacteria > Hyphomicrobiales > Phyllobacteriaceae > Mesorhizobium > Mesorhizobium sp. P2_F7. The sequence continues at coordinate 36,488 of NZ_JBFUFA010000003.1, forward strand.
TGCTGCAGAAGACCATGGTGGTGGTCGAAGGCGTGGCGCGCACGCTCGACCCGGCCTTCAACATGTGGAAGACGGCCGAGCCGGTGGTCGGCCAGTGGATCGCCGGCAATCTGGGTCCGAGCGGCCTGCTCATGGACGCGCGCGACGGCGCCAAGGCGCTGCTGGCGCTCGCTCGCCAGGCGCCGGACTTTGTCGCCCGCACCGAGCGGCTGTCGCGCGAGATCGATCTGATGGCCGAGCATGGCCTGCGCTTCGACGAGGCGACCTCGCGCGCCATCGGCAAGGCCGAAGCGCGCTATACGCGCTCCGGCCGAGTGGCGCTGTGGGTGATTGCGCTGACGCTGGTTTATATCGCTTGGAAGCTGTTCTAGCGGTCTGCCAGGAGCGGCTTGTCCCCAACTGATTGCATTGCTATCATTGCTTCCGGTTGTGTCGAGCAGAGTGCAATCATATGGCCAGCATCACCATCCGCAATCTCGACGATGACGTGAAAGACCTGCTGCGGCAACTCGCAGCAGAGAATGACCGCTCGATGGAAGAGCAGGCGCGGGTGATGATCCGTGCCGCGGTCGAGGGCCAGCTTGGCCCCTCCGGTCGCATCGAGCGGATCGAAGAAACGCTGCGGGAGTTGGCTGTTGCACGCAGCCCGGCAGCACCGGTCGTTGCTGCGGTGAGCAAGACCCAGCCGCGTGGTTCTCTCTCCGGCAAGCGCATCCTCCTCATCATCGGCGGCGGCATTGCCGCCTACAAGGCGCTCGACCTGATCCGCCGGCTGCGCGAGCGCGGTGCCGCGGTGCGCGTGGTGATGACAGCGGCCGCGCAGGAGTTCGTCACCACTTTGTCAGTCGGGGCGCTTTCGGCCGACCACGTCTTTACGGAACTGTTCGACCGCAAGGACGAGCATGATGTCGGCCATATCAGGCTGTCGCGCGAGGCCGACCTTCTGGTGGTGGCGCCGGCCACCGCCGACCTGATGGCCAAGCTCGCCAACGGCCACGCCAATGACCTGGCCTCGACCGTGCTGCTCGCCACCGACAAGAAGGTGCTGCTGGCGCCGGCGATGAACCCGAAAATGTGGTCGCATGCCGCGACGCGCCGCAACCGTCTGACGTTGGCCAAGGACGGCATTGCCTTTGTCGGCCCTGCCAAGGGCGAGATGGCCGAGAGCAACGAGGCCGGTGAAGGCCGCATGGCCGAGCCGCTGGAGATCGTCGCGGCGATCGAGGCATTGCTCGACACAAAGCCGAAGCCATTGGCCGGCCGCAGGATCATCGTCACCTCAGGGCCGACGCATGAGCCGATCGACCCGGTGCGCTACATCGCCAATCGCTCGTCGGGCAAGCAGGGCCATGCGATTGCGGCAGCGCTGGCGAGACTAGGTGCGGATGTGCAGCTGGTCTCCGGTCCGGTCAGCATTGCCGACCCGGCCGGCGTTGCGACGACGCATGTCGAGACCGCAGCCGAGATGAAGGCGGCCGTCGAGCAGCTGCTGCCGGCGGATGCCGCGGTGTTCGTCGCGGCGGTCGCCGACTGGCGCACCGCCGGTACGGCCGGCGAGAAGATCAAGAAGGTGGCGGGCGAGGGGCCGCCGGCGCTGCAGATGGTCGAAAACCCCGACATTCTCGCCGGCGTGGGGCATCACCAGAAGCGTCCGGGACTGGTCGTCGGGTTCGCCGCCGAGACGCAGGACCTGATCGCCAATGCCGAGGCCAAGCTGAAGAAGAAAGGCGCCGATTTCATCGTCGCCAATGATGTCTCGCATGAAAGCGGCGTCGGCCCCACCGGCGTCATGGGCGGCGACCGCAACAAGGTGCGGATCGTGTCGAAAGCCGGCGTCGAGGAATGGCCGGAAATGGGCAAGGACGAAGTGGCGGCGCGACTCGCCGCGCTCATCGCCGAGCGGCTGAAGACGATCGTGGTCTAAGCAGCCGCACCAGCCGCCCGGCTCACTCCGCGGCGATGCCGGGAGCGCTGGCTGCAAGTCCGGCTTCGATCGACTCCGAGATGATCCGCAAGCCAAGATCCAGTTCCTGTTCGGAGATGGTCAGTGGCGGGGCGATGCGGAAGACGCCGCCCATGCCGGGCAGCTTGACGATGTTCATGCTGAGCCCGCGCCGGAACGCTTCCGCCGCAATCACGGCGCCGAGCTGGTGGTCCGGCTGCTTGCCGTCCTTGACGATCTCGACGCCGAGCAGAAGGCCGCGCCCGCGCACGTCGCCGACACAGTCATGCCGCTGCTTCAGCCGCGACAGCCCGTCGAACAATTTCGCGCCCATATGCCGGGCGCGGTCGACCAGTTTTTCCTCCTCCACCACATCGAGCACTGCCAGTCCGACCGCCGCCGGCAGCGGGTCGGAGACATGCGTGGTGTAGAACAGGAAGCCTTTTTCATGCGCGGCGTCTTCGATCTCGGCTGTCGTCATCACGGCCGACAGAGGCAGGCCGGCGCCGATGGTCTTGGACAGGGTGAGAATGTCAGGGGTGACGCCGTCCCTCTGGAAGGCGAACATATCTCCGGTGCGGCCGATGCCGGTCTGCGCTTCGTCCAGGATCAGCAGCATGCCGCGTTCGCGGCATTTTTGCTGTAGCGCCGCCAGATAGCCCAACGGCAGTTCCAATATGCCGCCGCTCGACAGGATCGGCTCGGCGACAAAGGCCGCCAGGCTTCCGGTCGACTGGCTATCGACGAGATCGAAGGCGTCGTCGAGTTCAGTCAGCCAGTCCAGCGAGTCGTCGGCATTCCTGAAGCGCGGCCGGAAACTGTTGGGGGCGGGGATGGCGAGCGATCCGACCGTGGCCGGACCGTAGCCCTTGCGGCCGGCGCTGTAGGTCGCCGAGGCCGCCGCACCCGTCATGCCGTGCCAGCTCTTCGAGAAGGCAACGACCTCGTGTTTTCCCGTCACCAGCTTCGCCATGCGGATCGCGGCTTCATTCGATTCCGCACCGGTCGAAAGCAGCATCACCCGGTCGAGCCCCGGCGCAAGTGCTGCGAGCCGTTCGGCAAGCTCGACCACCGGCCTCGACAGCATGCCGCTGAAGAGGTGGGCTACCTTCTCGACCTGGCGTGTCACCGTCGAAACGATCCTGGGGTGGGAATGGCCGAGCAGCGCGCTCATCTGGCCGGAGGTGAAGTCGAGGATCGGCCTGTCGTCGGCATCGTAGACGAAGGAGCCGGCGGCACGCTCGATGATGGCGGGTTCGAAGCTGCCGCCATAGCGGATCAAATGCTTCTGCGCCGCCGCCCAGAATTCGCGATCCGCGTTTTTCGACATGCCGCTGCTCCATCAAACCGTTGAGGAGCAAAAAATAGCCGATGGTACGAATGCAGTAAAATTGATAGTAATCGGATTCCGATATCAATGGAATTGATATGCAGGCTCCACTCGATCTCAAACTGCTGGCGACCTTCGTGCGGGCGGCTCATTCGGGGACCCTGAGCGCGGTCGCCATACAGGTCGGCCGCACGCAGTCGGCCGTGACCATGCAGATACAGCGGCTCGAGGAGGCGCTGGGCCAGAACCTGTTTCATCGCAGCGGCAGCGGCGTGCGGCTCACCGGCAGCGGCGAGCGGTTTCTCGCCTATGCCGAGCGCATCCTCAAACTCCATGACGAGGCGATCTCGGCGCTGTCCGACAAGGGCCTGCACGGCTCGATTATTTTCGGCAGCCCCGAGGATTATCTCAGCGCCTTCTTTCCCGCGCTCTTGAAGAGTTTCGGCACGATGTATCCCGATGTCGAGATCAAGGTCGTTTCGGCGCCGACGGTCGAATTGCGGACGCTTCTCAACGGGCGCCAGATCGATCTCGCGCTGGTTTCGGATGCAGACGATGCACAAGGCGTCGTGCGCACGGAACGGCTGGTCTGGGTGGGAAGCAAGCCGGCGCTCGACCTCTACGCGTTCGGAGAAACCGTTCCGCTGGCGCTGTCGGCGTCGAATGCCGTCGACCACAGAGCGGCGTGCGAAGCCATGGCCCGCGCCGGGCTGCGCTACAAGATCGCCTATGCCAGCAACAGCCTTGCCGGGTTGATCGCCGTGGCGCGGTCGGGTCTCGCCATCAGCGTGATGGCGCAGGAGGCGGTGCCATCCGACCTGCATGTTCTGCCACTGCCTCCACTGCCGCGCCTTGGCATTCTGATTGCTTTTGCCGACACGGAGCGATCCCCCGCGGTCGAGGCGTTTGCCAATCACATACGCGGCGTTCTTCCGTTGCTTTGAGAGGTGGCCGGTTACCGGCGACCGGCCAATCCAGCGATGGCCTCAGCCTGTCGCCAATTGCGGCCGGCCTGCCGTCAAAGCCATCCGCAACGCCGCCAGGCAGCCGACAATGCCGAGCGGCACGAAGGCAAGGAACAGCCAGCCGGCGACGCTGGCCGCCGCGTCGCGGTTCAGCCCGGCGGAGAAGCCGCTGGCATTGGCGATGATGCCGGCCACGGCGGCACCCACGGCGTAGCCGATGCGCTGCATGGTCGGCACGGCGGCCGAGGCGATCGTCTGCTCGCCATCGCGAGCCGAGGCGACGATGATGCGGGTCAGGAACGGCCAGGTGACGCCGAAGCCGCCGCCTTGCAGCAGGGCGCAGACCAGGATCAGCGGGATCGATCCCGACGGGATCGACCAGGCGAAACCGGCGAGGCCGGATGCAATCATCAGCGCGCCGATGACGATGATCTGGCGCTCACGCTCCAGTGGCGCATTGGCGACGGCAATCGACAGGATCGACCAGGCGATCGATTCGGCGGCGATGATGTAGCCGGTGGTCAGGATCGGGATGCCGTGCAGCGTGGTGAGCAGCAGCGGCCCGTAGATCGAGAAGGAGACGGTCGCCACCGAAAAGGCGGCAACCACGGTCATGCCGCTGCCGAGCGGCGAGCGCCACGAAAACAGCTGCGAGGGGAACAGCCGCGAGCGCGGCTTCATGGCGTCGACGAAGACGAAGAACGCCAGGCCGGCGAGGCCGAGGATGAGCAGCAGCGATGAGCGCAGCAGGGCGACGTCGACGCCGGCGGTGGCGATCAGCACAACGGCGATGGCGAGACAGCCAAGTGCCGCAAAGGGGAAGGGCGGCGAGGTGCCGGCGGCGGCTTGCGGCTTTGTCGCCTCCGGCGTGTTCAGCACGATGAAGCTCGCCAGCGCCATGGCGATGCCGCCCAGCACGAAGACGCCGAAAGCCCAGCGCCAGGACAACAGCTCGACCATGATGGCGCCGAGCATCGGGCCGCTGAAGGCGGCAACGCCCCAGATCGCCGACATGATGCCGAACAGCTGCGGCCAGATGTTGCGGTCAAACAGCCGTTGGACCGAGACGTAGGCCAGCGACACCAGCGCGCCGCCGCCGAGACCCTCGACCAGGCGGCCGGCGAGAAACACCGGCATTGACGGTGCGGTGGCGCAGATCAGTGCGCCGGCGGCATAGAGCAAAGCGGCGACCGTGACGTTGGAGCGCAGAGCGACATAGCTGACCATGCGCCCGGCGGCAGCACCGGCGACGATGGCGCCGAGCTCGTAGACGGCCAGCGACCAGCCGACGAACTGCACGCCGGCGAGGTCGCCGACCATGGCCGGCATGACGGTTGCCACCATCGTCTCGTTGGTGGCGTGCAGCAGGATGCCGAGGCTGATGAAGCAGAAGCGAGCGAGGTCGCCGCTTGCCCGCAATGCCCGCCAGTCGACTTTGTTGCTGGTGATGTCAGTCATTCTTTTTACCCTGCCTTGCATATCTCTATGTCGGCGCATGGCGCCAGAAGCCAGCAAGGGTTTCCGGCGGGGCCATGCGCGCTGTTTCAGTCAGGGCAGGCTTGTAAAACCTCAACCACGGTTGAGTTCAAGCGGCTTTTTTCGCCGATCAGTTCTCGGTGCTGCGCAGCTGGAACTGGCTGACGCCGATGGCGATGTTGATGCCGGTCTGGGTCTGCAGGCTGAGCGGCTGCAAGGTGAAGGCCTGCGAGGAACCGCCGACCAGGAGATTGGCGCCGGCGCCGACCGCCGCCGTGACCTCGGCGCTGGCGCCGACATAGTCACCGGCCAGCGCACCCGGCGCATAGATGTTCTTCAGCGGCGTCAACACCAGCCACTGCATGACCGTCTGCTTGGTGGTGCCGATGTCGAGCCCGTATTTGTTGACGGCACCGAAATAGGCCTCCGGCGAGAAGCTCTTGTCGGCCGGCGTGAAGGTGCAGCTCAGATCCTTGCTGGAGCCGAAGATGAAGCCGGTGCCGCCGCCGATGGCGCAATCGAGCACGCCGAGTTCGAGGCCCTGGTCCTGCGCCCGGGTCTGCCCTGTCCAGGCAATGGCGATGATAGCGGCGGCGACTACGGTCTTGAGCATGGCGGTTCCCCCAAAATGCATGCGGCGCGAAACAGTATCCTGTTCCGCGCCGCACGTAGAGGGATCAGTCGATCCTTATTTGCCGATGCTTACTTGAACGAGTGGATCAGTTCCAGCGAGGTCACCGCCACCGCCACGTTGACGCCGGTCTGCGCCTGAACGCTGAGCGGCTCCAGCACAAAGGCGCCGTCCAGGCCGCCGACCAGCAGATTGGCGCCGCCGCCAGTCACGACGCTCGCCTCGGCGTTGACGCCGTAATAATGGCCGGCAAGGTCGCCCTCGTCATGGCCGCGGGTGGCGGCCAGAACTGCCCACACCAGCTGGCCCTGATGCGTCTGACCGAGATCGACGCCGAGCTTGGAGATCATCCCCGTGTATTTCTCGGACGGTCCATGGTGGTACGGGCGGAAGGTGCAGTCGACGCCCTTGTTCGACGTGACGACGTAGCCGACGCCACCGTCGATGGTGCAATCGAGCGTGCCGAGTTGAAGCTTGCCGGCGCTAGCGGGAACGGCAAACAGCGTCGTGGCGAGCGCTGCGGCACAGATGATTTTCTTGATCATGGGTCAGTCCTTTCGAAAATTGCCTTCAACAACGGTTGAATGGCCCGGAGCGTTCCGCCGAAAACTTGGCGCGATCAAGGCAAGGGTTAACGCTTTGCCATCGGTGGTTAAGATTGGGTGAGGGCGTGTCGGCCAAAGCTCAGTGGCGCCACAAGCGCCCGAGCGCCGACCAGGCCTTGTCCAGCGGGCCTGGGTCCGGCAAATCGACCAGCACCGTGCCGTGTAAATCCTGGGGGTACCGTTGGTAGAAGTCGATGTCGTTGACGGGCCGGCGTCCGCGAAGGGCGCGGCGCATATCGGGATGCGGCTTCAGCGGCGAGTGGGCGAGCTGACCGGCTTTCTCGACCAGCTCTTCAAAATCCTGCTCTATGAAATCATCGACGTCGAAGGCGATCTTCGAACGGACATAGCCATTGGCATTGATGCGCTGGGCAATGAACTTCAGCATCTCCCATACCGGGGCGTCGCTATCGTCCGTTCCGCCATTCTCCGCCGCCAGGATGAGGTAATAGGCCGGCTGCCCCAGCCAGAACATGGTCAAGGCCGTGGCCTTGTCGCATTGCGGCTGGCGGGCGATCCAGAGCAGCGGGTCGATATCCCAATCCCAGTTGAAGTCGAGCACAGCCCGATGCCAATCGTCGGGAGAGGCGGTTTCAAGCCAGGCGATCTGCTGCTTGATCAGGAGCTCGTTTTCATCCATCGCGGTGCCGTTCCGATGTCGCGGTCCGGCTTCCATTCTGGAACGCAAAGATTGCGATTTTGCTGCGCAGCGCCTTGCGAGGCGCTGCATCAGGAACGGAACATTGTTGAAAAAGGTCGACGCCGGTGGTGGCGCGCCGGCTGGATATCAGCCGGCGGCAGCGGTCGACGTGCGCGACAGGCCGTCCTTGGCCGGCTGATAGGTCGGGTCGAGATGGACGGCTTCGCGGTAGGCTTTCGACGCCTTGACCTTGTCGCCGCGGCGCTCGTAGATCAGCGCCTGATTGGACCAGGCCTCGGCGTTCTTGCCGTCGAGCTTGATGGCCATGTTGAAGTCGGAGAAGGCGTTATCCTCGTCATTCATGGCGAGATAGGACAGGCCGCGGCCGTTATAGGGTTCGGCGGCATCCGGCGCCAGCGAGATGGCGGTCGAGAAATCCTCGATGGCAAATTTGTGCTGGCCCTGGCTCTGATAGATCAGGCCGCGATTGTGGTAGGCGCGGGCATCGGTGGTGTCGAGCTGGATCGCCTTCTGGAAATCGTTGAAGGCCTGCTGGGTCTGGCCGGCTTTGCGGTAGAGGTTGCCGCGGCCGATATAGGCGGCGTCGTAGTTCGAATTGATCTGGATCGAGCGGTTGTAGTCGGCAAGGGCGGCGGACTGGTTGCCGAGGAAGCGCTGGATCAGCGCCCGGTTCGAATAGGCCTGGTAGAAATTCGGGTTAAGCTGGATGGCGGTGTCGAAGTCCTTCAGCGCCGCCTGGTACTGGCCGCCACGGCCATAGGCCGAGCCGCGCACATTGTAGCCTTCCGGATCCTGCGGATTGCGCTGGATCACCGCCGACAGCGAGGAGATGTTCTCGGTCGAGCCTTGCGCCTTGTCGATGTTGTTGAACTCGCCGGTCGGGACGCTCTGGCAGCTGGCAAGCACCAGGCCGGAGAGCAAGGCTGCCGTCAGGGCGAAACCGCGCATTGTGGTTCTGCGCTCTACGCTGGTTGCGTTCATGTCTGCCCTGTCCTCACTTCAGTCGCGTCGCTCAGTCCAGGTCCCCCTCCGGGCCGGGTCCACAGATTGTCGTAACAAAATCTAGAGCGTCGTTTGCGCGTTCAAGGGAACGCCCTCTAACAAAAAGGCGGCGCTCTAAACAAAAAGGTGGCGGCGATTCCGCATCGCGCCACCTCTGATATCCTTCGAAAAGGACGAAAAATTGGCGTTAGAACCGCGGCGGACGCGGAGCACCACCAGGGCCACCGGCGGCGCCGGCAGCAACCGGGCGCGGCGTCATCGGCAGCAGGCCTTCGCGCTGAGCGCGCTTGCGGGCCAGCTTGCGGGCGCGGCGAACGGCTTCAGCCTTTTCACGGGCGCGCTTCTCGGAAGGCTTCTCGTAGTGGCCGCGCATCTTCATTTCGCGGAAAATGCCTTCACGCTGCATCTTCTTCTTGAGAGCGCGAAGCGCCTGATCAACGTTATTGTCGCGGACGAGTACCTGCACGGGCAATCCTGTCTTTCGGGTTTGATATCAACAGGCAAGCGGCAATAGCCACATGCCTCCGCGGCGATTTACACCACGAATTGTGGCGGCTGATAGCAGAATCAGGCCGCTCTGTCCACACTCGAAATGAAGGACAACCGCCAATTTGCCACGGTCGCCTCGAGATAGGGCGCCAATCAGGCGCTGGCCAGGTGAAGCCGGGCGAAATCTTCAAAGAATTCGCCGTAGTCGCAGGTGATCTCCTCGCCGGCGGCGATGTCGCGGGTGGCGGTGGCGCCGCCATATTGTGAAAAGTCGGTGTTCGGCCGCTCGGCATGGTTCATGAAGCGGCCATTGTCGACCTCATAGACCATGAAGCCGGGGCGGTCCGGGCTCGGATAGGCGTAGCGGTCGAGCAGTTCGCGGAGATGCGGAGGGGCCGCTTCGTATCTGTCCATCGGGATCAGCCGGTCGAAATCCGGATCGAGCCGCCAGATCGAGGCGCCCTTTTTGATCGGCTCGGCGGCGAACACGCCGACGCCCTCGATTGCGCTCTGGGCGACATAGGTTCTGATCAGCAGCATATCCGTCTCCTCACTCGAAACCGAATTGCCAAATCGCGAGGAAAAAGCAAGTCCGGTTTCGAGGCTCTATGGCTGATCGGGGTAGGCTGTGACCGCGAAATGCTTCACGTCCGGGTGATCGAGACGCCGCCATCGGCAAACAGCGCCGATCCGGTGGTGAAGCTCGACGCGTCCGAAGCCAGGAAGAGCGCCGCGCGGGCGATTTCTTGCGGTTGCGCCATGCGCTTCAGCGCGTGCAGGCCTTCGACGAAAGCCAGCACTTCAGGGCCGGCACCCGGTGCGTTGGTGATGCTTGCCGGCGTGTCGGTGCCGCCCGGCACCAGCGCGTTGACCCGCACGCCTTTGGCGCCGTATTCGGCGGCCAGCACCTGCGTCAGCCCGATCAGCCCGGCCTTGCTGGCGGCATAGCTGGTCATGCCGGGTATGCCGACGGTGTGGCCGACGGTGTGGCCGACGAAGGTGGAGGTGAAGATCAGCGATCCGCCGCCGCGCTCGACCATGGCCGGCACCTGGTATTTCGCGCCGAGAAAGGCGCTGGTCAAATTGGCGTCGAGCGTCTCGCGCCAGCCCTCGAGCGACAGTTCCGAAATCGGACCCATTGGGCCGACGGAGCCGACATTGTTGAAAGCGACATCGAGCCCACCGAATGTTTCGAGAGCCAGGTCGACAAGCGCTTTTGCATAGGCCTCGTCGGTGACGTCGCCGGCAAGCGCGATGGCCGTGCCGTCGGCGTCCTCGATTTCAGCCACCAGCGCCTCAAGCTCGGCCTGGCGACGGGCGGCGACCACGACCTTGGCGCCTTCCTCGGCAAAGAGTTTCGCGGTGGCGCGGCCGATGCCGGAACTGGCGCCGGTGACGATGGCGACCTTGTTGGCGAGTGCGAACGTTTTCTGCATCCTTTTTCTTCGCCAGCAGCGCCGGCAATCGGGATGGGTAATCGCAGCCTGGGGCGGCGCGAGCCACCCGATACGTGCGCACTGTTCGGTTTGCTGAACTGAATGATGGCGGTACAGCCGCCCTGACTATTGCTTCAGCAGCCAGCCGAGGCGGTCGAGCGAAAATGCGTAGCTGATGGCGATGAGCAGCGTGACGATAATGCCCGTGGTCGTGTGACCGGCGGCGTAGAATCCGGCAGCACCGCCAAACTGGATCGCCAGTTCTAACACCAGCCGCACCGCACCCGGCACAGGCACCGGCGCACGACCTGACCGGCTTGGGTCGTCGCGCACCGCGAAGGTTCCCCACAGCACGGCTGCAATGAGCGGCAAGGTCAGAGCGAGGAGCCAGCGCCACCATCCGCCGGAGAGGCTCCAGCCGGCAATGCCGAGACCAAGCAAAGCGGCAAGTTCCAGCAGGAAGCGCAACGTCAGATTCCACCAGGCGTTGCCCATACTTGTCCTCCAGAGTCTCGCGACCGCCAGTGTGGCCGAACGTAACCTTGGCTGCCAGTCCGGGCCGGTCTTTTCCGCCACGGCGCAAAACGGCAAGCGCCGTCGCAAACAGCGCAAGGGTGGAAGCGCTGTTTCGCTAGTGATACACCTCGCGCGCCGGGGCCGAGTGAATGCCCCTGCCGCCATTTGCGAGGCTGGAACGTTGAAAAAATATTCGGTATTCGCCATCGCCCGCGAGGCCATGCGCGGCCACAAGGGCTGGGAGGAACAATGGTCCTCGCCCGAGCCGAACAAGGAATATGACGTCATCATCGTCGGCGCCGGCGGCCATGGCCTGGCCACCGCCTATTATCTCGCCACAGTGCACGGCATCACCAATGTCGCGGTGCTGGAAAAGGGCTGGCTCGGCGGCGGCAACACCGGCCGCAACACCACCATCATCCGCTCCAACTATCTCTATGACGAGAGCGCCGGCATTTACGACCATGCGCTCAAGCTGTGGGACGGGCTCTCCCAGGAGCTCAACTACAACGTCATGTATTCGGCGCGCGGCGTCATGATGCTGGCGCACAATGTGCACGACATCCAGGTGCTGAAGCGCCATGTCCATGCCAATCGCCTCAACGGCATCGACAATGAGTGGCTGACGCCCGAGCAGGCCAAGGAATTCTGCCCGCCGCTCAACATTTCGAAGCAGGCACGCTATCCCGTCGTCGGTGCAGCGCTCCAGCGCCGCGGCGGCACGGCGCGCCATGATGCGGTGGCCTGGGGCTATGCGCGCGGCGCTTCGGCGCGCGGCGTGCACATCATCCAGAATTGCGAGGTCACCGGGGTCAAGCGCGCCGCCAATGGCGCGGTCATGGGTGTCGACACGACGCGCGGCTTCATCGGCGCCAAGAAGGTGGGCGTGGTTGCCGCCGGCCATTCCTCGGTGATCATGAACATGGCCGGCGTTCGCATGCCGCTGGAAAGCTATCCGCTGCAGGCGCTGGTGTCGGAGCCGGTCAAGCCGGTGGTGCCGTGCGTGGTGATGTCCAACACGGTGCATGCCTACATCTCGCAGTCCGACAAGGGCGAGCTGGTGATCGGCGCCGGCACCGACCAGTATGTCTCCTATTCGCAGACCGGCGGCCTGCACATCTTGCAGCACACCCTGGACGCTATCTGCGAAATGTTCCCGATCTTCACGCGCATGAAGATGCTGCGTTCGTGGGGCGGCATTGTCGACGTCACGCCCGACCGCTCGCCGATCCTGGCCAAGACGCCGGTGCCCGGCCTTTACGTCAATTGCGGCTGGGGCACGGGCGGCTTCAAGGCGACGCCGGGTTCGGGCCATGTCTTTGCCCACACCATTGCCAAGGACGATCCGCACCCGATCAACGCGCCCTTCACCATCGAGCGCTTCCGCACCGGCCGCCTCATCGACGAGGCAGCGGCGGCGGCGGTGGCGCACTGATGATGGATGCCGCCACCACCATCTCGTTTCGGAGAGTCTACGGATGAGCTCGCTGGCGCTCGCCATAGTCGCAGCCTCGGCTCTGTCTTCGTCATGGAGCGGGGATTTGACGTATGTCGCGGCCGAAGATGAATTTCGGGCGCAAGCGATCTCCAAAGTCGGCATCGAGAAGGACTGGCCGTTCTCGGTCGACACCGGCTACCTGCTCTGCACCTTTCTGGGCAGCCAAAAGGTTGTTTTCTTCTTCGAAAGGCTGCCCCAGAACCCTAACCTCAAAGACACTGGTCCCGGGGATCGTGGCGTCTTGATCACGCTCGATCCCAAGAAAATCAATCTGGCCGGTTTAGGCAGCACCAGCATGTTTGCCCAGACACCGAGCCTGAAGGAGTTTCTTCGGCGACTAGGGCCTTATGCCGCCTTGGGCGAAGCGCTCTGCGATCAGCCGCCCGGCACCATTGTCGGCCCTAGCGAAATCTAAGGATCGGAAACCATGCTTCTCATCCGCTGCCCCTATTGCGAGGAAGAGCGCCCGGAGCTCGAGTTCCGCAACGCCGGCGAGGCGCATATTGCGCGCTCGGCCAATATTGCCGGCGAGAGCGACGACGACTTCGAAAAGTTCTTCTTCATCCGCTCGAACCCCAAGGGCATCATCTATGAGCGTTGGCGCCACATTCACGGCTGCGCGCGTTTCTTCAACGCGGTGCGTGACACCGTCACCGACAAGTTCGTCATGACCTACAAGGCGGGCGAGCCGAAACCTGCGAAGTTGCCGGGAGCTTCCAAATGAGCGGCGCGTTCCGTATTCCGAGCGCCGGCCGGCTCAGCCAGGCAAAGACCGCGCGCTTCAGCTTCGACGGCCAGTCCTACACCGGCATCGAAGGCGATACGCTGGCCTCGGCACTGCTCGCCAATGGCGTGCATCTTGTGGGACGTTCGTTCAAATATCACCGTCCGCGTGGCTTCCTGTCGGCCGGGGCGGAAGAGCCCAATGCGCTGGTTCAAATCGAGCGCGACGCGGCGCGCAAGGCGCCGAACATCCGCGCCACCGTGCAAGAGCTCTATGACGGGCTGGTCGCAAGCTCGCAGAACCGCTGGCCCTCGCTCGCCTTCGACGTCGGCGCAGTCAACGACATCGCGTCACCGCTGTTCTCTGCCGGCTTCTACTACAAGACTTTCATGTGGCCGAAGGCGGCGTGGAAGAGCCTGTACGAGCCGAAGATCCGCGCTGCTGCAGGCCTCGGCGTTTCGCCTGACAAGCCCGATCCCGACCATTATTCGTCGCGCTATGCGCATTGCGACGTGCTGGTGCTGGGCGGTGGTGCGGCCGGAATTACGGCGGCGCTTGCCGCTGCCGAAACCGGCGCGCGCGTCATCCTCGCCGACGAGCAGGCGGATTTCGGCGGCAGCCTGCGCTTCGAGACCGGCGCAAAGATCGATGGCCAGGACGGTTATGCCTGGGCGCAAGGCGCGATCGCGAAACTCAAGGCCATGGACAATGTCCGCGTGCTGTCGCGCACGACGGCCTTCGGCTACTACGCGCAGAATTTCGTCGCCCTGGTCGAGCGCGTCAGTGACCATCTGCAAAGCCCCGGCCACGATGTGCCGCGCGAGCGGCTGTGGCAGGTCCGCGCCAGGCGCGTGGTGCTGGCGACAGGCTCGATCGAGCGCCACATGGTGTTTGCCGACAATGACCGGCCCGGCATCATGCTGGCCTCGGCGGCACGCATCTATCTCAACCATTATGGCGTGGCGGTCGGCAAAAATGTCGGCGTCTACACCGCGAACGACTCGGCTTACGCGGCGGCGATCGACCTGAAGAAGGCCGGCGTCAACATCGCGGCGATCGTCGATTTGCGCGACCATCCGACCGGGCCGGTGATCGACGAGGCGAGGGCGCTCGGCATCGAGATCAATTTCGGCCGCGCGGTGATCCGCGCCGACGGCAAATTGCGTGTGACCTCGATGACCGTGCAGCCAAAGAATGGCGGCGGCGAGCGCACCATTCCCGTCGACGCCATCCTGATGTCGGCCGGCTGGACGCCGTCGGTGCATCTGTTCTCGCAATCGCGCGGCAAGGTCGCCTTCAACGACGAGACCAAGCGCTTCGTGCCCGGCACCTACGCGCAGGACTGCGTCTCGGTCGGAGCATGCAACGGCACGGACGGGCTGTCGGCGTCGATCGACGAAGCCTATGCGGCGGGCGCCAAGGCGGCGAAAGACGCCGGCGCCAAGGCGGCCAAGGGAGTCACACCGAAGGTTGATGCGAGCGAAAGCTGGTCGCGCGGCATGCTGGGCGCGGCGCCCGGCGCCGGACCGGACAAGACGGTCAAGGCCTTCGTCGATTTCCAGAACGACGTCACCGCCAAGGACATCCGCCAGGCGGTGCATGAAGGCATGCGCTCGATCGAGCACGTCAAGCGCTTCACCACCAACGGCATGGCGACCGACCAGGGCAAGACCTCCAACATGCACGGCCTGGCGATTGCCGCCGAGACGCTGGGCAAGCCGATCCCGGAGGTCGGCCTGACCACCTTCCGTGCGCCCTATACGCCGGTGACCTTCGGCGCGATCGTCAGCCATTCGCGCGGGCCGCTGTTCGACCCGACGCGCAAAACCGCGATCCATCCATGGGCCGAAGCGCAGGGTGCTGTGTTCGAGGATGTCGGCCAGTGGAAGCGCGCCTGGTATTTCCCTAGGGGCGGCGAGGACATGCATGCCGCGGTCGACCGCGAATGCGTTGCGGTGCGCACCAATGCCGGGCTGTTCGACGCCTCGACGCTGGGCAAGATCGAAGTGGTCGGGCCGGATGCCGCCAAGTTCATGGAGCTGCTCTATACCAATCCGTGGGAGAAGCTGGAGCCCGGCCGCTGCCGCTATGGCATCATGCTGCGCGAGGACGGCTTCATCTATGATGACGGCGTCGTCGGCCGGCTGGCGCCGGACCGCTTTCATGTGACGACGACGACGGGCGGCGCGCCGCGCGTCATGAACCATATGGAGGATTATCTCCAGACCGAATTCCCGCATCTCAATGTCTGGCTGACCTCGATCACCGAACAATGGGCTGTCATCGCCGTGCAGGGGCCGAAGTCGCGCGACATCATCGCGCCCTTGGTCGAAGGCATCGACATGTCGGACGAGGCGCTGCCGCATATGTCGGTGCGCGAAGGCAAGATCTGCGGCGTGCCGACAAGGCTGTTCCGTATGTCGTTCACCGGCGAGCGCGGTTTTGAAGTCAACGTGCCGGCCGACTACGGCCAGGCCGTCTGGGAAGCGCTGTGGGCCGAGGGCCAGAAGCATGGCGCTGCCGCCTATGGTACCGAGGCGATGCACGTGCTACGCGCCGAAAAGGGCTACATCATCGTCGGCCAGGACACGGACGGCACGGTGACGCCGAACGATGCCGGGCTCGACTGGGCGGTCGGCAAGAAGAAGACCGACTTCGTCGGCATCCGCGGCCTGACGCGGCCCGATCTTGTCGCCAAGGGCCGCAAGCAGCTGGTCGGCCTTAAGACCAAGGACCCGAAAGTGGTGCTGGAGGAAGGCGCGCAGATCGTCGCCGACCCCAAGCAGGCGATCCCGATGAAGATGATAGGCCATGTCACCTCGAGCTACTGGTCGGAAAATTGCGGCCGCTCGATCGCGCTGGCGCTGGTCGCCGGCGGGCGCGACCGGATGGGCGAGACGCTCTACGTGCCGATGCCGAACGGGGTCATCGAAGTGGAGGTTACCGGCATGGTGTTCTTCGACGAGACGGGAGGGCGCCTCAATGGCTAAGGCTGCTGCGAAAGCAAACGCATCGTCGGCTGAGCGCCGTCCGGCACAGGCCGGGCGCAGCGTCTCGGCGAAGAACGTCAAGGTCGAGGTTCTGCCGCCGGCGGAGCGCATCTCGCTGCGCGCGCCGGAGGCTTCCGTCGCCGCGCTGTCGAAGGCGCTCGGGTTGACCTTGCCGAAGCAGCCGAAGAGCTCGGCGACCAAGGCTGGCCGTACGGCACTGTGGCTCGGGCCGGACGAATGGTTTCTGATCGACGAGGCCGGAAAGGATCCGCTCGCCGATTGCGCAAAAGTGACCGCGCTGCATTCGGCGGTCGGCATCTCGCATCGCAACGTCGCCTTCGCCGTTACTGGCCCGGCGGCGGCTGCTGCGATCAATGCCGGCTGCCCGCAGGACCTGTCGCTGGAAGCCTTTCCGGTTGGAGCGGCCTCACGCACCATTCTCGGCAAGTGCGAGATCGTGCTGCTGCGCACCGCAGCCGACGCCTTCCGGGTCGAGTGCTGGCGCTCCTTCTCCGACTATGTCTTTACTTTCCTGTCGGAAGCAGCCAGCGACGCAGCGGCGTAGAGCAATCCTTTTCGGATTGCTCCGGGAACGTCTGCCGCGCGGGCTCGTTCTGCTTCCGCCTGTCGAGGGAGAGCCGCCATGCCGCCGAAAGCCACGCCAAAGTCACCGATCAAGAAGACGTCGGCGGTGCGCTCGCTCGAACATGAGCAGCATCACGCGGTGAGTGCCGAAGAGGAACTCGAGGAAGGTCTCGAGGATACGTTCCCGGCCAGCGACCCGGTGTCGATCACCGCGACCTCCATCTCCGGCGCTCCGGCGAGGCCGGGCAAGGCCAAGACCGTGCCGGGACGAAAGCCGCGCAAGACATAGTCCGTTCCGCGACGCTTAGGCTTGAACTCAGGAAAACCGCGGCATTCGCCGGGGGAAAATGGGCGGTCGGGATTGTCCTGCCGCCCTTAGTCGTTGTGCTGTTCGGTGGTCGCGCTCAATTTAGAACGTGCTCGGCACGATCCACGGGTCGATCTCGATGCCGAGGCGCGGGCCCTTGGCCTTGGCGTCCGGCTTTTCAACCGAGCCGGTCACGCTGCAATCGAGCTTGGCATTGGTCGTGGTGTCGACGCAGGTGGCAGCCGGGGCCTGCTTGGCCGAGTGGTTGCTGGTGGCAGCGAAGGCCGAGCCGGAGACCGCCAGCACGGTGGCGAGAGCGAGAAGGATCTTGTTCATGTCAGTCTCCATCGGTTAATTTGTTTTCGTACATGTACGATACAACGTACAGATACGCCCGAGGAAACAGGTTTTCAAGTCAGAAAACGTACATGTACGACAATTTTTTTTGAACACCCAAAATCGCGGCGTACTGACACAGCGGAAGCTGTCAGCCCGGACGTTCAATTGGAGGGGCGGGCGATACCCAGGTTGTCAGCAGTTGACCGGGGTCTTGTTCAGCGGTGGCACGTCTTGCGTGGTGAGCGAGGCAAGGGTGGAATCGCACATCCGCCTGACGAAAGCCTGCGGATCGCCAAAGGGGTAGAACGGAAAGGTGATCAGCAACGAGATAGTGCCGTGGCCGACCGCCCACAGCATGGTGGCGATGGCTCGCGCATCGCCGTGCAATTTGCCGGCGGCGACGCAGGCCTCGACCCTGGAGATCAGCGCTTTCATCGCCGGGTTGGCCTCTTCCATGTCCTCATAGCTTCTGCCCTCCGGCAGCTTGGTCTTTTCAGTCATGAAGACGGTACGGTATTCGTTGGGGTTGCCGAGCCCGAAGGCGGCATATTCGGTCATCACCGCCTTCAGCGCCTCGATCGGGTCGTCGGAGGGGTGCGCCTCGATGTTGCGGGCAAGTGTTTCGAACGCATCCTCGGCCAGCGCAAACAGGATGTCCTGCTTGTCGGCGAAATAGGAATAGACCGACATCGGGGCATAGCCGACCCGGTTGGCCAGCTTGCGGATCGTCAGGCCTTCATAGCCCTCTTCCTTGACAAGCTTGTGGGCTGCGTCGAGCAGCTCGGAACGCAGTTCGGCCTTTTGTTTTTCGCGGCGTTTCTGGACGCTCAGCGGCACGTGAGTCTGCCTTCATGGGGTGGGTGTTGGCTAAATTATATACGCTGTACGAAAACGAACAAGGCCGCCACAGGTTCCCGCAACGGCAATGGTTACCAAAGTGCGCTTGTCAAAGTTGGCGCTATCAAATCGCGCCGACGCCGCCATCCACGGCCAGCGTGTGGCCGGTCATGAAGGAATTGGCGGGGTCGGCGGCAAACAGGATGGCGGTCACCACCTCGTCGACTTCGGCGACCCGCTTCATCGGCACGCCGCGCGTCAGCTCGGCCAGCGCTTCGGCTTCCGGCGCACCGGAGATGCGCACGAAGCCGTCGACCATGGCCGTTCTCGTATGCGCCGGGCAAACGGCGTTGATGCGTATGCCCTTGGTGGCGTATTCGGCGGCCGCCGATTTGGTCAGCCCGACGACGCCATGCTTGGCGGCGGCATAGACCGACAGTTTCGGCGCGCCGACCAGCCCGGCAACCGAGGCGATGTTGACGATGGCGCCGCCTTTGCCGTCCAATTTGAACTGCCGTTCCATCTGCGGGATCTGGTGCTTCATGGCGTAGAAGACGCCGAGCAGGTCGATCTCCAGCACGCGGCGCGCCTCGTCGGAGGCCACTTGCGGCAGGCGCACCAAACTCTGGACGATGCCGGCATTGTTGATGGCGATATCCAGCCGGCCGAATTTCTCCGCCGCCAGTTTGACCAGATCTTCGGACAATTTTTCGTCCGCAATGTTGCCGGCGAGGATGGCAGTCTCGGTCTGCAGCGAGCTGGCGAGATCCGCCAGCGCCTTGTCGTCGATGTCGGACAGCACCAGGCGGGCGCCTTCAGCGGCAAAGCCTTTCGCAGCACCCCGGCCGAGGCCGCCGGCGGCACCCGTGATCAGCACCGTTGCTCCGTCAAAACGGCCCATTCAGCTCTCCCGTATTCTTCAGGTCTTCTTGTCGATGATTTCCACGGCGAGGCCAGCCAGCTGCTTGACGATCTCGCCATAGATCTGGGCTTTTCCCGGATTGGACGCGTTGCCGTCCAGGGCGCGGCGGTAGACGCCCTGGCAGATCGCCGCCAGCCGGAAGAAGGAAAAGGCGAGGAAGAAGCTCCAGTTGCCGATGCCGTCCAGCCCGCGCCGCCGGCAATAGGCGGCGACATAAGCCTCCTCGGAGGGAAGGCCGAGCGCGGCCCGGTCGATACCGCGCAGGCCGCGCAGGCTCGACGCGTGTGGCAGCCGCCATTGCATGCACTGATAGGCGAGGTCGGCGAAGGGGTGGCCAAGCGTCGACAGCTCCCAGTCGAGCACCGCCAGCACTTTTGGCTCACTGGCTGCAAAGATCATGTTGTCCAGCCGGTAGTCGCCATGCACCAGCGAGACACGGCCGTCATCGGCCGGCATATGCGTCTCCAGCCAGGCGATCAGCCGGTCCATGTAGGCCACAATGCCGGTCTCCGAGGCGCGGTACTGGCTGGTCCAGCGAGCCAGCTGGCGTTCGAAGTAATTGCCGGGCTTGCCGAAATCGCCGAGCCCGACGGCCTCGACATCGACGTCGTGCAGCGCCGCAAGCGTGGCGTTCATGGCGTCGTAGAGCGTGGCGCGCTCCTCGTTGCCGCCAGCTTCCGGCACGGCCGGATCCCAGAAGATACGGCCGTCGAGGAACTCCATGACGTAGAACATGCGGCCGATCGGCGAGTCCTCGCCCGACAGATGCAGCATTCGGGGCACCGGCACGGCGGTGCCGGCAAGCGCCTTCATGACAGTAAATTCGCGGTCGACCTGGTGCGCCGATTTCAACAACTGGCCCGGCGGCTTGGCGCGCAGCACATAGCGGCCGCTGGCCGTGGTTAAGAGATAGGTCGGGTTCGATTGGCCGGATTTGAATTTTTCGATTGAGGAAAGCCCGGCAAAACCCGGGATGTGCGCCTCAAGATAGGGCGCAAGTGCTGTCTGATCGAGGGCGTTGGCGTCGCCGCTCATGCAGTCTCCGGCTCACGCTCGATCAATGTCAGCGTCAGCCAGCGCGCGGTCAGCGCCGGCTTCTTCGAGCCTTCGATCTCGATGGTCACGTCATGTGCCGTCTGCACCCAGCCCGAGGGCCTGACCTTGACGTCGGCCAGCACGAAACGGGTGCGAATGCGCGAACCGGTCTTCACCGGCGCCAGGAAGCGCAGCGAATCGAAACCGTGATTGACGCCCATCTTGCTCTTTTCCAGCGGCGGCATGGTCTCGAAGGTCATGGCGGAGAGCAGCGACAGCGACAGGAAGCCGTGCGCGATAGTGCCGCCGAACGGCGTTTCGCGCTTGGCGCGCTCGGGGTCGCAATGGATGAACTGGTGGTCGTCGGTGGCGTCGGCGAACTGGTCGATCATGGTCTGCGTGACCACGCGCCAGGGCGACACGCCGACTTCCTTGCCGACGCTGGCCAGAAGCACATCGAGACTGATCGGTTCCACTGCGATGTCCTCCGTTTGCCGCCGCCCGCGGCTCATTCCTTGAACAGTGTCAGCCCATGCTGCACCGACTGCCCGCCGTCGATAGGCAGGATGGCGCCGGTGACATAGGAACCGGCACGGCTGCACAAATAGAGCGTTGCGCCGCCAATGTCATCCGCCACGCCGATACGGCCGATGGGGACATGGCTGCCGACATGTCTGGCCTTTTCCTCGGTGCCGGTGGCAAAGGCGGTCATGCGGCTCTGGAAGGGGCCGGGTGCGAAGGCGTTGACGGTGATGCGCCGCGCCGCGAGCTCGATCGCCAGCGTGCGCGTCAGATGGTGAACGGCGCCCTTGGAGGCGGTGTAGGAATAGGCATCGTCAGCCAGCGGCTGCGTGCCCATCACCGAGCCCAGATTGATGACACGGGCCGGATCGGCATCGCTGGCCGCGGCTTCCAGCAGCGGCAGCAATTCGCGCGTCAGGTGGAAGACGGCGGTGACGTTGACGGCGAACACCTTGGCCCAGCCGCTGTAGGGAAAATCCTCGAGAGTGGCGCCCCAGGATATGCCGGCATTGTTGACCAGTATGTGCAGCCGCTCGGTGCGCGCCTTGACCTCGGCGACCAGCGCGGCAATGCCGGCCTCGGTCGAGACATCGCCGGCAAAACCTTCGGCGCGGCCGGAGGCGCCCAGCGCGTTCAATTCGGCGGCGACCTTGATGCAGTCCTGGCCCTTGCGCGAGGCGATCATTACGGTGGCGCCGGCCTGAACCAAAGCGGTCGCCACCATGCGGCCGATGCCGGTCGCAGCTCCCGTTACCAGCGCGGTCTTGCCGGCAACCGTAAACAGCTCGTCGAGATAGCTCATCGATCCTCCCCGCGGCGATATCGCCTCTTCGGGCGGTTGCCGCATTGACAACATACCCGGTAGTATGTTCATCTTTTCGGCAGAGGTAAAGGCCTCAATGCCGCATCTCGGCGGAAAGCAGGCGGAAGGCAAAATAACCGATGCTCAGCGTCGAAGCTCCACTGCTCGATCGCCCGCGCGCCGACATATTGCGCGCCGCCGCCATTTGTTTCATGCAGCGGGGCTATGCCGCGAGTTCTATCGACGACGTCGCGCGCAGCCTCGGCTCTACCAAGGGCCGCATCTACCATCACTATCGGTCCAAGGCCGATCTGTTCGCCGATGTGTTTCGCGCCGGCATGGACATGAATTTTGCTGCAATCGAGCCGGTGCGCGCGCTTCCCGGCCCGGCGATTGGACGCTGGCGCAAGATGGCTTCCATCCATTGCGGTCAGATGATCCGCACCAAGCCGTTCCAGCGCGTGGTCTGGGAAGGTGTCGAGCTCTATTTGCGCGGTGCGACCACGCCCGAACAGCGCGAGGAATTTACCCGGCTGATGCAGTATCGCGATGCCTATGGCCGCATCTTTCGAGAGGCGATTGCGGCTGCGCGCGACGAAGGCGACATGCGCTTCGACACGATCGGCATTGCCGAGCAGTTGATGTTCCTGACGCTGAACTCCCCGCTGTTCTGGTACACGCCGCGACCGGCCGAGACCGACGGCGATGTCGAGGCAATTGTCGGCGAGGTCGTCGCTTTCGCGGCGCGTGGTCTGGGTGCGGCTGAGGAGAACATTCGATGAGCGACATGAATCTCGGCATGACCGAGCGGCTGAAGCCGATCCACGCCCGCGTCGCCGCCATGGTGCGCGAGGAGATCATGCCGCTCGACCACGAATTTCTGAGCGAGGTCGGCAAGGCCGGCGACCGCTGGATCTACACCGCGCGGCAGACCGAAATTCTGGAAGGGCTGAAGAATAAGGCCAGGGAGCGCGGCCTGTGGAATTTCTGGCTGACCGGCTCCGAGCGCGGCTATGGGCTCTCGACGGTCGAATATGCCTATCTCGCCGAGGAGATGGGCAAGGCGCATCTCGGCGCCGAGACCTTCAACTGCTCGGCGCCCGACACCGGCAATATGGAAGTGCTGGAGCGCTATGGTTCGGAGGATCACAAGAAGGCATGGCTGGAGCCGCTGCTCGAGGGAAAAATCCGCTCGGCCTATCTGATGACCGAGCCGGACGTTGCATCCTCCGACGCCACCAACATCGCCATGCGCTGCGAACGGCAGGGCGACTACTATGTGCTGAACGGCGAGAAATGGTGGGCGTCGGGCGCCGGCGATCCCCGCTGCGCCATCTACATCGTCATGGTCCGCACCGGTGGCGATAGCGAGCCGCAGCACCGCCGCCATTCGATGATCCTGGTGCCGTCCGATACCAAGGGTGTGACCAAGCTGCGGCCGATGCAGGTCTATGGCGACGACGACGCGCCGCATGGCCATATGCATCTTCGCTTCGACAATGTGAGGGTGCCGGCATCGAACCTGATCCTTGGCGAGGGCAGGGGCTTCGAGATCGCGCAAGGCAGGCTCGGCCCGGGCCGCATCCATCACTGCATGCGCGCCATCGGCCAGGCCGAGATGGCGCTGGAAATGCTGTGCCAGCGCTCTGTGCGGCGCGAGGCCTTCGGCCAGCCGCTGGCAAAACTCGGCGCCAATTTCGACATCATTGCGGAATGCCGGATGGAGATCGAGATGGCGCGGCTGCTCTGCCTCAAGGCGGCGTGGATGATCGACCAGGGCGATGCGCGCGCCGCTGCGCCCTGGATCAGCCAGATCAAGGTCATCGCACCGCGCGTCGCGCTGAAAGTCACCGACGAAGCCGTGCAGATGTTCGGCGCGCAAGGCATCAGCCAGGACACGCCGCTGGCGCGCTCGTGGACACATCTGCGAACGCTGCGGCTCGCCGACGGGCCGGACGCGGTGCATCGCCGGCAAGTGGCGCGGACGGAACTGAGGAAATACACGCAGGAAAAGGTGTGACGGCATGAAAGCCATCATCGCCCGCGACTTCGCGCCGCTCGACCAGCTCGTCTATGGCGACTGGCCGGAGCCGGAGGCCAAGGGCAATATTGTCGTCATCGAGGCCGAGGCGATCGGGGTGAACTATCCCGACGGCCTGCTCGTCCAGGGTCTCTACCAGATGAAGCCGCTACTGCCCTTCGTGCCCGGCATGGAGGTCGCGGGACGGGTGCTCGCGGTCGGACCTGACGTGAAAACGGTCAAGGTCGGTGACCGCGTTGCCGCGCTCTCGACCCATGGCAGCTATGCCGAGCGGGTGGGTGTAGCCGAACCCTTGGTCATGCCGCTGCCGCCCGATATGCCTGCTGCCGACGCCTGCGCGCTGCTGGCCGGCTACGGCACCTCGCATTATGCGCTGAAGCAGCGCGGCGTGTTGCGCGAAGGCGAGACGCTCTGCGTACTGGGCGCGGCCGGCGCCACCGGCATTGCCGCCATCCAGCTCGGCAAGGCGCTTGGCGCCCGCGTCATCGGCGTCGCCTCGTCAGAGGAAAAGCGCCGCATTGCGGCCGAAGCCGGCGCCGACATTGCTCTCGGCTACGACAACCTCAAGGAAGCGCTGAAAGAGGTGACGGGCGGCAAGGGCGTCGATGTCGGCTTCGATCCGGTCGGCGGCGAAACCTTCGACGTGTTGGCCCGCTCGATGGCCTGGAACGGAAGGCTGCTGGTCATCGGCTTTGCCTCCGGCACCATTCCGCAATTCCCGGTCAACCTGGCGCTGGTCAAGGGCTTTTCGGTCGTAGGCGTGTTCTGGGGCGCGTTCACGGCCAAGGAGCCGCGCGTCTATGCCGACAATATGAAGGAGCTTGTCGGCTGGTACCTGGGCGGCAAGGTCCGGCCGGTCATCGAAGGCACGTACCCGCTGGCCGATGCCGCCGCCGTGCTGAAGCGCGTGCTCGGCCGCGGCGCATCCGGCAAGCTCATCCTCAAACCGTAAGGAGCCCGCCATGGCCATCCCCTCCGAGATGAAAGCGCTGTTGCTGACCGGCGACGGCTACACCAGGACGCCGACCGGCACCGTGCTGGAGGCGATGGAGCCATATCTTGTGCCGGGCAGCATCGGCGTGCCGACGCCCGGGCCGAGCCAGGTGCTGATCAAGGTCAGCCTCGCTTCGATAAATCCGTCCGATGTGATGTTCATCAAAGGCCAGTACGGCCAGCCGCGCGCCAAGGGCCAGCCGGCCGGCTTCGAGGGCGTTGGCACCATTGTCGCCACCGGCGACGAGCCTTATCCGAAAACCCTGATCGGCAAGCGCGTCGCCTTCGCCACCGGCGTCACCAACTGGGGTTCCTGGGCCGAATACGCGGTCGCCGAAGCCGCCGTCTGCATCCCGTTGCTCGACACGGTTCGCGACGAGGACGGCGCCGCATTGATCGTCAACCCGCTGACCGCGATCGCGATGTTCGACATCGTCAAGGAGGCCGGCGAAAAGGCCTTCATCATGACCGCCGGCGCCAGTCAGCTGTGCAAACTGATCGCGGGCCTCGCCAAGGAGGCAGGATATCGGCCGATCGTCACCGTGCGCCGCGACGAGCAGATCCCGCTCTTGAAGGAGATCGGCGCTGTCCATGTGCTCAACGAGAAGGCGCCGGATTTCAAGGCCGCGCTACGCGAGGTGATCAAGACCGAGCAGCCGCGCATCTTCCTCGACGCGGTGACCGGGCCGCTGGCCTCAGTCATCTTCGACGCCATGCCGAAGCGCGCGCGCTGGATCATCTATGGCCGGCTCGACCCGGACACCACTGTCATCCGTGAGCCCGGCCAGCTGATCTTCCAGAACAAGCATATTGAGGGCTTCTGGCTGGTCGAATGGATGCGCCAGTTCCGCGACAAGCGCGGCCCGGCGATCATGGAAGCGCAGAAGCGCTTTTCCGACGGGCGCTGGTCGACGGATGTGACGGCGGTGCTGCCGCTGGACGAAGCGATGGCGAAGGTGCCGGCGGAACTGGCGAAGCCGAACGGGAAGGTGTTTATTAGGCCATAGATCAGACGAGTTCGAGGTTTCTCCCTATGAAGCAGCAGCTATGGTTCGTTGCAGTCGTCCTCACGTCGATGGCAGGTACGATTTCTGCCGAGGCCGCCGACAAGTTCCCGCCTTCCTGGCGCAAGTCGATGACCAACGATCCGAGTACAAACTTCTTCCTCAAGAAATATTCGGCAGCCCTGGACGATCCTGCTGCGACCGCAGTCAGAAATATCGTGCTGGCGCGAGAACTCGGTTCGGAGTGCCAGTCGTCCAAACTCAACAAGGCCAAGCTCAAAGCATATGGCGACAGCACGCTCGGTGGGCTTTCGCCTGACGCCCTCAAGGCGGCAGCGTTTCAAACCGGCGTTGCACTGCGCGGCTTCGACTATCAAGATCTCGCCCACCTCTGTGCCGGAATAGACTATCAATTCGGGCCGAAAGGAGCACTGATCGCGGGTGCCATATCACCGGGGAAAGGTGAGCCAAAGCGCCGCTACGACCCGGCCAATCCGTACATCCAGCTGGCAGAGTTCACTGGTCAATAGTGCAGGCGCACTATTGACAGGAGAGCCAACTACTCCGCCGGCTCGACATTCGTATAAGCCGCCTCTTCCAGCTCGCGCTTCAGCCTTGCTTCCTCATGCGTCTTCGGCGTGACGAAGCGGCCGAGCAGGAGATAGGCGACCGGGGTCAGGAACAGCGTCGAGACGGTGGCCAGCCCCAGCCCGCCGACGATGACCCAGCCAAGCGCTATGCGCGCCTCCGCCCCGGCGCCGGCGGCCAGCACCAGCGGCACGCCGCCGAGGATGGTGCAGATCATCGTCATCATCACCGGCCGCAGGCGGATGATCGAGGCCTGTTCGATCGCCTCGCGCACGCCCAGCCCACGGTCGCGAAGCTGGTTGGCGAATTCGACGATGAGGATGCCGTTCTTGGCCATGACGCCGACCAGCAGCACGAGGCCGATCTGGCTGTAGGCGTTGAGGCTGGTGCCGGACAAAAGCAGCGCAAAGATCGCGCAGGCAAGGCCGAGCGGCACCGTCGCCATGATGATGATTGCGCTGACGAAGCTTTCGAACTGCGCGGCAAGCACCAGAAGGATGATGACCAGGGCGAAGCCGAAAATGGTGACCATGGCGCTGTTGGTTTCGCCAAGCGTCGCGGCCTCGGCCAGCGGCAGGATGCGGCTGCCCGGCGGCAGCAGCGGCGTGGCGATCTGCTCGGCGACACCGAGCGCATCGCCGAGTGCGAAATTGCCGTTCAGATTGGAGGTGATCGCCACCGAGGGCTGCTGCTGCTCACGCGTCAGCGATGGCGGCACGGCGCGCTCGGTCAGCGTGGCGATGGTCGACATCGGCACGAAGCGGCCGTCGGCGGTTTTCAGGAAGATGTTTTCGAGATCGGTGGGATCGTTGATCGGGTTGGTGGTCGAGACCAGCTTCACGCCATAGCTGCGGTCGGCGATGTAGACGTCGACGACATCGTTGCCGTCGAGCATCGCCTGCAAGGTGTTGGCGAGCCCGGTGATGTCGATGCCGAGATCGGAGGCGCGCTCGCGGTCGATGGCCACCGCCAGCTGCGGCTGCGTCGGGTCGACGGAAAGCCGTGGCGTCTGGAAGCGCGGGTCGGCCTGCATCTGCGCGATGATCTTCACTGCCGCGTCGCCGAGCGCCTTGCGGTCGTTGCCGACCAGCGCGAATTGCAGGCCGTTGCCGGCGCCTCTGATACCGAGGCTGTTGGCCTGCACCGGGAAGATGCGCACCGACGGCACTTGGCGGGTCAGCTGGGTGATCTGCGCCATAATCTCCTGCTGGCTGCGCGTGCGCTCGTCCCACGGGGCCAGCGTCATCACCATGAAGCCGGAGTTATAGGCGCCGTTCTGGCCGGCGTTTTCGAAGGTTGAGACGATCTCGCCGGAATCTCGCAGCGGCTGGATCAACCGCTCGATCTTCTGCATCTGCTGGGTGGTGTAGTCGAGGCTGACGCCTTGCGGCGCATTGATGCGCAACAGCACGACGGCGCGGTCTTCGCTCGGCGTCAGCTCCTGGCGGATGGTGCCGAACAGGCTGAAGGCGACGCCTGCAAACAGCACCGCGACCAGAAGCACGATCCATGGCGCGCCGAGGCAGGCATGCAGGCCGCGCTTGTAGGCTGAATTCAGCGCGCCGCCGATGCGCGCGCCCATGCCATGGCCACCTTCGTGGTGGAGGGAGGCGCCGGTCAGCATGCGCGAGGCCAGCATCGGGCACAGCGTCAGCGCCACCACGCAGGAGAGCAGCACCGACATGGCGAGCACGAAGCCGAATTCGCGAAAAAGGCCGCCGGTCTGCCCCGGCAAAAACGAGATCGGCACGAAGACGGCAACCAGCGTCAGCGTGGTGGCGATGACGGCGAAGAACACTTCCTGTGCACCGAGCACGGCGGCAGCGCGAGGACCCATGCCTTCGTTGCGCCGTCGCACGATGTTTTCGAGCACGACGATCGCGTCGTCGACGACCAGGCCTGTCGCCAGCACCAGCGCCAGCAGGGTCAGGATGTTTATCGAAAACCCAGCGAGATAGATGGCGGCGATGGTGCCGATCATGGCGACCGGCATCGACAGGCCGGGGATTAGCGTCGCGCGCCAGTCGAGCAGGAAGACATAGATGACGATCAGCACCATGGAGATGGACAGTCCGAGTGCGATCTCGACCTCGTGCACGGCGCCGTTGACGAAGACGGCGTCGTCGCTGGTGATCTTGATCGACATGCCCTTGGGCAGGTTCTCCTGCAATTTGGCGACTGCCGCCTTCACGCCGGTGGAGATATCCAGCGTGTTCGATTCCGCCTGGCGGATGATGCCGAGGCCAATGCCGGTCTTGCCGTCGGAGCGCAGCGAGGTCTGGCCGATATCGGGGCCAAGCGTGACGGTGGCGACGTCGCGGATGCGCGTCGTGCCGCCGATGATGATGTTTTCGAATTCCTCCGGCGTCGTCACATCGGCTGTGGTGCGAACGATCAAGTCCTGGTTGGTGGTGGTGATCGAACCGGCCGGTGAATCGAAGGCCACAGAGCCAAGTGCCGCCCTCAAATCGGCGACGGTAAAGCCGAGGCTGGCCAGCTTGTTCTGGTCGACATCGATGCGGAAGATCTTGTCGCGGTCGCCATAGACCTGGACGTCGGCGACACCGGGCACGGCAGCCAGCTCGTCCTCGATCTGGTCCTGGACAATCACCGTCATGTCCTGCACCGACATGCTATCGGAGGTGACCGCCAGCCGCATCACCGCATCGGAATTGGCGTCGGCCTTGACGATGCGCGGCGGATCGGCGGTCTCCGGCATCATGTTGGCGACGCGGCCGACGGCGTCGCGCACATCGGAAGCGGCGACGTTCAAGTCGACGCCGTCATTGAACTCGATGGTGACGCGGCTCTGGCCGAAGGAAGAGGTCGACGAGATCGACTTGACGCCGGAGACGCGGGCCACCGCGCCTTCGATCGTGTCGGTCAGTTCGCGGTCGACGGTTTCGGCGGCCGCACCCTCGAAGACGGTCGACACAGTGACGACGGCGCGGTCGACATCGGGCAGTTCGCGGATCTCGACGCCGTAGAAAGCGGCAAGGCCAGCCACCGCGATCAGCGTGTTGAGCACGAAGGCCATGACTGGCCTGCGGATGAAGAGCGCGGTGAAGCCGGTTTCGCTGGCGGCGTTTGTGGTCGTGGTCATGAGCCTTCGGCGGCGTTCGCGGCGCGCTGGCCGGCGATGCGGACCTCGCCGCCTTCGCTGACACTCTGTGTGCCTTCGGTCACCACCATATCGCCATCCTCGATCTCGGCGTCGATCAGCACCGTCTCGGTGTTGCGCTGGATGATGCGCACGGGAACGCGCCTGGCCTTGCCATCCTCGACCTGCCAGACATAGGCGCCATCCGAGCCCCACAGGATCGCCAGCGGGCTGACGGCCGGATAGGTGTCGCCGGGGAAGCGCATGGTGATGCCGAACGACATGCCGGCGCGCAACGAATCCGCCGGATTGGCGATAGCCGCCTTGACCAGAAGGGTGCGGCTCTTTTCGTCGATGTGGTTGTCGATGGCCGACACCGTGCCGGTATAGGCTTTGCTCGGATTGGCGATCGGCGTCGCTGACAGCTGCGCGCCGACCTTGACGGCGGCGGCAAAGCGCTCGGGCACCAGGAACTCGACCAGGATGGAAGAGCGGTCGTCGAGCGTGGCGATTGCTGACTGGCTGGTCACGTAGTTGCCGGCCGAGATCGGCAGGATGCCGACCGTGCCCGCTATCGGTGCTACGATCGAGCGACGCTGCAAGGCGAGTTCGGCGTCCTGCAGCGCGAGTTTTGCGCCGGCCAGCACCACTTGGGCATCGGCGACGGCGACCGGGGTCGCGGCGTTGGAGGCGCGCAGGGATTTCACCCGCTCGAGCTTGTCCTGGGCATCCTGGAGAGCGAGCTTGGCGCGATCCTGGGAGATCACCTCGGTTTCGGAATCGAGGACGGCGATGACCTGCCCCTTGTCGACGCGGGTGCCGGACTGGACGAGGAATTCAACCAGCCGGCCGGAGCTGTACGGGTTGACCGTGACCGAGGCGTTGGCGCGGCCGGTGCCGATCGCCTGCAAGCGATCGTTGATGGTTGCGGTGCCTGCCGGCAAGGCGACGACATTCGCCGGCCGGCCGGCGGCGTTACGGCCGCCTGCCTGTTTCGTCGTGTCGACCGCGCCGGTGGTGGCGGGCGCCGAGGCATAGGCCCAGTCGATGCCCCAGCGTGCCAGAACCTCCGGCGCGCCCGGAAAGAAGCGCGCCCAGGCGAGGGCAGCCGCGACCAGGATCACAAGCGCAAAAACGATCTGTTTCCAGGCGGCCATCGGCACTCCGGTTGGCAAAACGTCTACCGGTCTCCCCAAGCAAAAACGCGCAGCGACGCACCCGGTATGTGCGAAGCCACGGCAATATCATGGCTTTATGGCAATTCTGCCGCGGCCATGCACATTAAATCTGCGTAACGTTGCGCGCCTGCGGCGGGGATTGAGGCTGTCAGCGCAGTCCTTCCAGGTCGCGGATGCGCTTGGCGCTGTCGGCCTCGAGTTGCCGGGTGACGGCGCCGATCAGCGTCTCGGCGACGACGAAAAGCGCCGCCGAGGAATCCCAGGCCGAGGGCACGGCGGTGCGTCCGGCGATGACATGGCGGGCGAAGCGGGCGATCGGCGACAGCCACTGGTCGGTGAACAGCACGATCTGCACGCCGCGCTGATGCGCCGTCTCGGCAAAGCGCACCAGGCTGTCCTGGTAGCGCCTTATGTCGAAGATCACCAGCACGTCGCGCTTGCCCATGTCGATCAGCCGATCGCGCCAGATGCTCTCCTGGCCGGCGAGGTGATAGACATCGGGCTGGATGATGGCGAGGTGGGCAGCCATGTAGCGCGCCAGCGGATCGGTGAAACGGCCGCCGATCAAGAAGGTCTTGCCGCGCCGCTCGGCAAGCCTGGCCGCGATATCGGCAAGCTGCCGGTCGGAGAGATGCCGGAAGGTCTCGCGCATATTGTCCAGCGTCGCCTCCAGCATCGGCGATATCGCGCCGCTCGGGGAGGCCGGGTTGAGCGTGCGCGATGCCGGCGACTGCAATTGCGCCGCCAGTTCGTCCTGCAGCGCCGACTGGAATTCAGGATAGTTCTGGAAACCCAGCCTGGAGACGAAGCGCAGGATGGTCGGCGACGACACGCCGGCGGCGGCCGAGAACTCGGCGACCGTCTTCAGCCCGATCAACGGATAGTTGGCAATCAGCGTCTGCGCGGCGCGGCGCTCGCCGGCCGGCATCGTGCCGATGCGGTCCGAAATCAGTTCGGCAATGCTGGAAATCATGGTTTTCCCCCGCCCTTGGCCCGGTCTACACCGCTTCCCCGAAATCGCGTTTGACAAAGCCGGATAAACTGTATGAAATCATCCACAGGGACGCAATGAGGCAAAATACGTAACATAAGATACAGCGCTCCCCAGGGGACGGCAGTATGGAGAGAGCACGGCCCGCCAGCCTTGCATCGTCTGATACCGTAGGGGTGACGAACCCCGGCGGGTCCAGTCCTTTCGTGCTGACCTGCGACCACGCTTCCAACTTCCTGCCGGCCGAATTCGGCACGCTCGGCCTGAGCGCAGAAGATCTTTCCCGCCACATCGCCTGGGACCCCGGCGCGCTGCCTGTGGCAAGCCGCATGGCGGAAGCGCTCGATGCGGCGCTCATCGAAACCCGCATCTCGCGGCTCATCGTCGACTGCAATCGTCCGCTCGACGCGCCCGACCTGGTGCCGCCGGTCAGCGAGACGACGACCATCCCCGGCAATGCCGGCCTGTCGGACAGTGAGCGCGCCGAACGCATCGCTTTGTCGTGGCGCCCCTTCCACGACACGATCGCCAACATCATCGACGACCGGCTGGCGCGCGGGCAGGAGACGCGGCTGGTGTCGGTGCACTCGTTTACCCCAGTCTACAAAGGCAAGAGCCGGCCCTGGCATATCGGCATCATCCATGATGACGACCGCCGGCTGGCGTCGCCGCTGATAGCGGCGCTGCAGCGTCTCTCCGGCGTCACCGTCGGCGTCAACGAACCTTATTCGCCGGCCGACCGCGTCTATTTCACCCTGGAGCGCCATGCGCGCTCGCGCGGCCTTGCCTGCGCAATGATCGAAATCCGCAACGACGAAATCTCCGGCGAGACCGGGCAGCGGAAATGGGCGGATCTGCTCACCGGCATTTTTTCGGATCTGGAGCCCGAGGAGGCCAAGGGCTCCCGACGACACGCAATGGGAAAATCAGTTCAATCGGCCAGCTAGAAACAACAGGGGACGAAAATGGCAGGACCGGATACATCAGACCATGAGAGGTCGGAGGACGTAAAAACCCTCCATAGCATGGGCTATGCCCAGGAGTTGGCTCGCCGGATGAGCGGCTTCTCGAACTTCGCAATTTCCTTTTCGATCATTTGCATTCTGGCGGGCGGCATCACGTCCTTCCCACTGGCCATGGCGACCGGCAGCGGCTTCGAGGCGACTGTCGGCTGGATCATCGGCGGTGTCTTTGCTCTTATCGTGGCTGCGTCCCTTGGGCAGATTGGCTCGGCCTACCCAACGGCCGGCGGTCTCTACCACTGGTCGTCAATTCTTGGCGGGCGCGGCTGGGGCTGGGCCACGGCCTGGATCAACCTGCTCGGCCTGATCTTCGTCGTCGCATCGGTCAATGTCGGCGTCTATGCACTGTTCAAAGATCTCGTCTGGTCCGGCGTGTTCGGCCACGACGTATCGGCGTGGGGCTATCAGGAGCAGGTGATCGGCGTTGTGATCATCACCGTCGCACAGGCGCTGATCAACCATTTCGGCATCAAGCTCACCACCATACTGACGGATTTCTCGGGCTACCTCATTCTGATCGTCGCCGTCGTGTTGACGGCGATGTTCCTGATCTGGGGCGCAAGCTGGGATTTCTCGCGGCTCACCACCTTCGTCAACAACACCGGTGATCCGGGCGCCGGATACGTTCCCACCGCACGGACGGCACTCGTCGCCTTCCTGATCGGCCTGCTCTACCCGCTCTATACGATCACCGGCTTCGATGCCTCGGCCCACACGTCCGAAGAGACCCACAATGCCCGCGTGGCGGTGCCGCGCGGCATGATCCATTCGGTTCTGTGGTCGCTGGTCTTCGGCCTCGTCATGGCCGTGTCGTTCGTGCTGGCCAGCCCCGACCTGGCAGCAACAGCCAAGGATGGCGCCAATGCCTGGTTCAATCTCTTCAACAACCTGCCGGCACCATTCTGGCTGAAGAGCATCATTGCCATCGCGATCGTGCTGGCGAACTTCATCTGCGCGCTCGCCGGACTGACGTCGACCTCGCGCATGATCTTCGCCTTTGCGCGTGACGGCGGCCTGCCCGGTTCGTCGGTGTGGAAGACCGTCAGCCCGACATGGCGTACGCCGGTGGCGGCGATCTGGCTCGGAGCGGTGCTTGCAATCGCGGCGACACTGTACTCGCCGGCCTTTGCCGCACTAGCCGCCGGCTGTGCATTGTTCCTCTACGTGTCCTACGCCATGCCGGTGGCGGCTGGCCTGCTTGCCGAGGGCAAGAGCTGGACCGAATTCGGTCCGTTCCGCCTCGGCATCTGGTCCAAGCCATTCGCCGTCATCACGGTGCTTGGCGTTCTGGTCCTGATGTATGCCGGCATCCAGCCGCCATTCGACATCCTGATCAACTACGCCATCGGCCTGATCGTTCTGCTCGTGGTTCTGTGGTTCGGCATCGAGTCGCGCCGCTTCAAAGGCCCGCCGATCGGCGCCGATATCGCCCGCCGCGCTGTGGAGATCGCGGCGGCGGAAAAAGCCGTTGGCCAGACGGCCGGCTAACAGCAAGACTACTGCTCCGGCCGCGCACGCCGGCCGGAGCAGGGCCCGCCAGCTAAGAACGCAAAGGGGACTTCAAATGGCAGCACCGGGTTATTCAGACGTCGACAAGGCGGAGGACGTAAAGCACCTCCACAGCATGGGCTATGCCCAGGAACTGGAGCGGCGGCTCAGCCGCTTCTCGAACTTCGCGGTTTCCTTCTCCATCATCTGCATCCTGTCGGGCGGCATCAACTCGCTGGCGCAGGCAACGTCGGGCGCCGGCGGCATCGGCATCGGCATCGGCTGGCTGGTCGGCTGCTTCGTCTCGCTGACCTTCGCGGTCGCCATGTCGCAGATCAGCTCGGCCTATCCGACGGCCGGTGGCCTCTATCACTGGGGTTCGATCCTCGGCAATCGCGGCACCGGCTGGGTGACGGCCTGGCTCAACCTGCTCGGACTGATCACCGTGCTCGGCGCCATCAATGTCGGCACCTGGACGTTCTTCGTCGGCGCCTTCGGACCGACGCTCGGCATCGAGGGCACGCTGACCAACCAGATGATCTTCCTGGTCATCATCACCGGCGCCCAGGCACTGATCAACCATCTCGGCATCAAGCTGACGGCGAAGCTGACCGACTTCTCGGGCTATCTGATCTTCTTCGGCTCGATCCTGATCGCGGTTGTCTGCCTGTTCTCCGCCGAGACCTGGGACTTCAGCCGGCTCTTCACCTTCCACAACTACTCGGGTGAGGCCGGCGCCAGCGTCTGGCCGTCGGTCTCGAATGCCTGGGTGTTCGCGCTCGGCCTGCTCCTGCCGATCTACACCATCAC
This sequence comes from Mesorhizobium sp. P2_F7, assembly GCF_056403695.1. Lineage (NCBI taxonomy): Bacteria > Pseudomonadati > Pseudomonadota > Alphaproteobacteria > Hyphomicrobiales > Phyllobacteriaceae > Mesorhizobium > Mesorhizobium sp. P2_F7. The sequence goes on from NZ_JBFUFA010000003.1 coordinate 71,317, forward strand.
CGGCTACGATGCTTCGGCGCACACCTCGGAAGAAACCATCAAGGCGGCGTCCTCGGTGCCGCGCGCCATGGTCATGTCGGTGATCTGGTCGGCGGTGTTCGGCTATCTGTTCCTGGCCGCCTTCGTGTTGATGATCCCGAACATGGACGACGCCGCCAAGCAGGGCTGGAACGTGTTCTTCTGGGCTTTCGACCAGCGCGTCAGCCCCGGCCTCAAGGAGTTCGTGTACCTCGTGGTGTTCATCGCCCAGCTGCTGTGCGGTCTCGCGACCGTCACATCGGCTTCGCGCATGATCTTCGCCTTCTCGCGTGACGGCGGCCTGCCCGGCTCGGCGGCGCTCGCCAAGGTCAGCCCGACCTACCGCACGCCGGTGGCGGCGATCTGGACGGCATCGATCCTGTCGGTGCTGTTCGTCTGGGGTTCGACGCTGGTTTCGGTCGCCGGCACCTCGGCTTACACCATCGTGGTGTCCTGCACCGTCATCTTCCTGTTCCTGTCGTTCACCGTGCCGATCGTGCTCGGCATGCTGGCTTGGGGCACGCCGAAGTGGGACAAGATGGGCCCGTGGAATCTGGGCCGCGGCATCTTCATGCTGTTTGGCGTTCTCTCGATCATCTCGATGATCCTGATCTTCGTCATCGGCATCCAGCCGCCGAACGACTGGGCGCTCTACATCACCGTCGGCTTCTTCATCCTGACGGCGATCGTGTGGTTCGCTTTCGAACGCAACCGCTTCCAGGGTCCGCCGCTCGGCGACATCATCGCGGCGCGTCAGGCAGCGATCAAGGCAGCCGAACAGGCGGTCGGCGAAACCGGCCACTGACGTCATCCATCACGACCATGGCCGGCCTCGCGCCGGCCATGGTTTCGTTTACCCCTCTCAACGACCAGCGCTGGAGTGCCAAAGGAATGGCCGGAAATTTCTCATTCGATCAGTTGAAGAAAGCGGTCTCCAATGGCGAGATCGACACGGTGCTCGCCTGTATCGTCGACATGCAGGGCAGGCTCGCGGGAAAGCGTTTCCTCGCGCAATATTTCGTCGATTCCGCCCATGACGAGACGCATGGCTGCAACTATCTGCTGGCCGCCGACATCGATATGGAGCCGGTGCCAGGTTACAAGGCGGCAAGCTGGTCGAAGGGCTATGGCGACTTCGTCATGAAGCCGGATCTTTCGACGCTGCGGCGCATTCCGTGGCTGGAAAAGACAGCGCTGGTGATCTGCGACGTGCTCGACCACCACACCCATGACGACTTGCCGCATTCGCCGCGCGCCATTCTGAAGAAGCAGGTCAAGCGGCTCTCAGAGCGCGGCTATATCGGCTACTTCGCTTCCGAGCTCGAATTCTATCTGTTCAACGAGACCTACGATTCCGCCCGCAAGAAGCACTGGCAGGGTCTTGACACCGCTTCGCCCTATATCGGCGATTACCAGATCGGCATCACCACCAAGGAAGAAGGCGTCATGCGCCGGCTTCGCAACGAGATGGAAGCGGCCGGCATCCCGATCGAGAACTCCAAGGGCGAATGGGGTCCGGGCCAGGAAGAGATCAATGTGCGCTATGCCGAAGCGCTCGACATGGCCGACCGCCACGTCATCCTGAAGAACGGCGCCAAGGAGATTGCCGAGTCCGAAGGCAAGTCGATTTCCTTCATGTCGAAATACAATTACGGGCTCGCTGGCAATTCCAGCCACATCCACAATTCGCTGTGGAGCGCCGACGGCAAGACGCCTTTGTTCTTCGACAAAAAGGCGGATTGGACGCTGTCGACACTCGGCCAGCAATGGGCGGCGGGACAGTTGAAATATGCCAAGGAGTTCACCTGGTTCCTGGCGCCCTACATCAATTCCTACAAACGCTTCCAGGCCGGCACCTTCGCGCCCACCAAGATCATGTGGAGCGAGGACAACCGCACCGCCGGCTTCCGCCTGTGCGGCGAGGGCACCAAGGGCATCCGCATGGAATGCCGTATCGGCGGCGCCGATCTGAACCCGTATCTCGCCTTCGCCGCGCTGATCGCGGCCGGCCTTGCTGGCATCGATGAGAAGCTCGAATTGCAGAAGCCTTTCGTCGGCGACGCCTATCAGGCCTCGCGCCTGCCGGAGATTCCGAAGACACTGCGCGACGCCACCGAGACGCTGGCGAAGTCGAAGATGCTGAAGCAGGCGCTCGGTGACGATGTGCTCGAACATTATGTCCACACCGCCAAGTGGGAGCAGTTCGAATACGACCGCCGGATTACGGATTGGGAACTGCACAGGGGGTTCGAGCGGTACTAGGGTAGCCTGCGAAACGTCGGCTGCCTCGCACTCTTCCCCGTTGAGAATGGGGAAGGAGTGCGCCAGCGTTGGAGCGGGCAGCGCCAAGCCATGTCATTCTTGATTGTTGTAAAAGTACAAGGACTTACAAAATGACCGAAACGGTCAAACTCAAATCCCCCATCGATGGTTCGATCTATGCCGAGCGCCCGATTGCGACCGACCAGGCGATCAATGCCGCGGTCGAGCGCGCCAAGGCGGCGCAGGAGAAGTGGGCGCAGACGCCGATCGTCGAGCGCGGCAAGTATATGCTGGCGATGCTGGAAGCGCTGGTCGCCATGACCGACGAGATCGTGCCGGAGATCGCCTGGCAGATGGGCCGGCCGGTGCGTTATGGCGGCGAGTTTGGCGGCGTCAAAGAACGCACCAACTATATGGTCGAGATTGCCGAACAGGCGCTGAAATCCGTGCCGGCATCCAATCCGAAGGACGGCTTCCGCCGCTATGTGAAGAAGGATCCGCTCGGCGTCGTCATGGTGATCGCGCCGTGGAACTATCCTTATCTGACCGCAGTCAACACCATCGTGCCGGCGCTGATGGCCGGCAACACCGTCATCCTGAAACATGCGGCGCAGACGCTGCTCGTCGGCGAACGTTTCCAGCAGGCTTTCGACAAGATTGGTCTGCCCAAGGGCGTGTTCCAGAATGTCGTGCTCAACCATGCGCAGACCGAGAAGCTGCTCGGCTCAGGCAAGATCGACCATGTCAACTTCACCGGCTCGGTCGGCGGCGGCCGCGCCATCGAAAAGGCAGCGGCCGGCACTTTCATGACGCTCGGCCTCGAACTCGGCGGCAAGGATCCGGCCTATGTGCTGCCCGACGCCAAGCTCGACCATGCGGTGGCCAATCTGGTCGACGGCGCCTTCTACAATTCCGGCCAATGCTGCTGCGGCATCGAGCGCGTCTATGTGCATGAGAAGGTCTACGACCAGTTCGTCGAAGGCTTCATTGCCGAGACCAAGAACTATGTCGTCGGCAATCCGCTGGAGCAGGCGACGACAATGGGGCCGATGGCGCAGGCGCGCTTTGCCGACCTGATCCGCGAGCAGAAGGCCGAGGCGCTGCGCAAGGGCGCGGTGGCACATATCAATATGAAGGTGGCTAACGATAAAGCCGGCTCGCCCTATCTGGCGCCGGAAGTTCTGACCAGTGTCGACCACCAGATGAGCGTCATGCGCGAGGAAAGCTTTGGTCCGATCGTCGGCATCATGAAGGTGCGCAACGACGAGGAGGCGATCGCGCTGATGAATGACAGCCCCTACGGCCTGACCGCCTCGATCTGGACCGGCGACATCGAGCACGCCGTGTCGATCGGCGATCGTGTCGAGACCGGCACCGTGTTCATGAACCGCTGCGACTACCTCGATCCGGCGCTGGTCTGGACCGGCGTCAAGGACACCGGCAAGGGCGTTGCCCTGTCGGCGCTCGGCTATGACAACCTGACCCGGCCGAAATCCTTCCACCTGCGCGAAGCCATCTGATTTTTGAAAGACAAGACATGTCCAAGCTGATCTCCAAATGGAACTATCCGACCACCGTCCGCTTCGGCGCCGGGCGCATCAAGGAATTGCCCGACGTGCTGGCCGCCACCGGCATCAAGCGGCCGCTCTTCGTCACCGATCCGGGGCTGGCCAAGCTACCGGTCGTCGCTTCGACCCTAAAGATCCTCGACGACGCCAAGGTCCCCTATGGCGTGTTTTCCGAGGTGAAGCCGAACCCAGTCGATTCCAACCTCACCGCCGGCATCGCCGTGTTCAAGAAAGGCAAGCATGACGGCGTCATCGCCTTCGGTGGCGGTTCAGCGCTCGATCTCGGCAAGCTGATCGCCTTCCAGGCCGGGCAGACGCGGCCGGTGTGGGATTTCGAGGATGTCGGCGACTGGTGGACGCGCGCCAATTCGGATGCGATCGCGCCGATCATCGCGGTGCCGACCACGGCCGGCACCGGCTCGGAAGTCGGCCGCGCCGGCGTCATCACCAATGAGGCGACGCACACCAAGAAGGTGATCTTCCATCCGAAACTTTTGCCGGCAATCGTCATTGCCGATCCGGAACTCTCGGTCGGCATGCCGGGTTTCATCACCGCCGGTACCGGCATGGATGCGCTCGCCCACTGTCTCGAAGCCTATTGCGCGCCGGGCTATCACCCGATGGCCGACGGCATCGCCGTCGAAGGCATCCGCCTGGTGTTCGAGAACCTGCCCAAGGCCTATGCCAACGGCAAGGACCTGGTCGCCCGCGCCCATATGATGAGCGCGGCCGCCATGGGCGCCGCCGCCTTCCAGAAGGGGCTCGGCGCCATCCATTCGCTGTCACACCCGATCGGCGCGCTTTACGACACCCATCACGGCATGACCAATGCGGTGTTCATGCCTTATGTCCTGGCCTTCAACCGGGACTCGATCGAGGAGCGCATCGCCCGGCTCGCCGCCTATTGCGGCATCAAGGGCGGCTTCGACGGCTTTGCCAAAGCGATCATCAAGCTGCGCAAGGAGCTCAAGGTGCCGCATGCGCTGCCCGGCCTGATCAAGGGGCTCGACATGGACAAGAAGCGCAAGGGGCTGATCGCCGACATGGCGGTGGTCGATCCGACCGCCGGCGGCAACCCGGTCAAGCTGACCAAGAAGGCGGCGCTGACGCTGCTCGAAAATGCAATAGCCGGCACCGTCTGAGGCGGATTGCGGCGCCGGAAGTGATCTGGAAACGAGGGGAAAGGAAAGGGCAAGGGGGCAAAGGGCAAGGCCATAAACCATTAGCCGGGAAATTAAGTGGAGGCTGATTGCTACAGCCCGTTAAAAAGAGTTAACTTTTCGTACCGCCGGGGCCAGTTTCAAAAAGCTTTCATCTGGCTGTCATATGAAAAAGATACCGCATCGCAGGCGTCCAGCGACGCCAGTTCAACGGAGAGAACACATGTTCAAGTTTACGGGGAAAGTGCTTTCCCTATCGGCCGTCGCCCTCATGGCGACCTCTGCTATCTCATCGGCCCAGTCCATGGATGAACTGGTTGCCGCGGCGAAGAAGGAAGGCCAGCTCACCACAATTGCGCTGCCGCATGACTGGTGTGGCTATGGCGCCGTCATCGACGGTTTCAAGGCGAAGTATCCGGAAATCACCGTCAACGAACTCAATCCCGATGCCGGCTCCGGCGACGAGGTCGAGGCGATCAAGGCCAACAAGGACAACAAGGGCCCGCAGGCTCCCGACGTCATTGATGTCGGCCTATCCTTCGGCCCGACCGCCAAGGCCGACGGCCTTATCCAGGCCTACAAAGTGTCGACCTGGGACTCGATCCCGGACAGCGCCAAGGATGCCGACGGTTTCTGGACCGGCGACTACTACGGCGTGCTGTCCTTCCTGGTGAATAAGGATCTCGTCAAGGAAGCACCGGCTGACTGGGCTGACCTGCTGAAGCCGGAATTCGCCAACACCGTGGCGCTTGCAGGCGACCCGCGCGCCTCGAACCAGGCCATCCAGGCCGTCTACGCGGCGGGCCTTTCAGGCGGCGCGGCTGCCGGCGAAGCTGCCGGTACCGCCGGCCTCGACTTCTTCAAGAAGCTCAATGCCGCCGGCAATTTCGTGCCGGTCATCGGCAAGCCGGCGACCCTGGCTCAAGGCCAGACGCCGATCCTGGTGACCTGGGACTACAATGCACTTGCCGGTCGCGACACGCTGAAGGGTAATCCGCCCGTCGACGTCGTCGTGCCGAAGACGGGTGTCGTTGCCGGCGTCTACGTGCAGGCTATCAGTGCTTTCGCACCGCATCCGAACGCTGCCAAGCTGTGGCTGGAGTATCTCTACTCCGACGAAGGCCAGATCGGCTGGCTGAAAGGCTATTGCCACCCGATCCGCTTCAACGATCTTGCCAAGAACGGCAAGCTCCCGGCGGACGTGATGGCCAAGCTGCCGCCGGCTGAGGCTTACGCTGCGGCGGTGTTCCCGACGCTGGACGAGCAGGGCAAGGCAAAGGAAGCCGTCACCAAGAACTGGGATGCCGTCGTCGGCGCCAACGTCAAGTAAGGCTTGAAGCCAACCGGGCGGCCTCGCGGCCGCCCGGTTTTCCTCGGAGACGGTAGCCGGCGCATGACAGATCTCTCGCTTTCCGATCACGCAGTCGCCGGGAAGACCGCGCCGCCCAGCGAGGCGCGCGCATTGCGACTGCCGACGCAATGGCTCGGTGTCGCGCCATTTTTCATCTTCGCAATCATGTTCCTGATCTTGCCCACGCTCTATCTGATGCTGGGCGCATTCCAGAACGATGCCGGCGAATTCACGTTCGAAAACATAGCGGCCCTGGCGCAGCCATCGATTGTCGCCGCCTACTGGATCTCGCTCAAGGTCAGCCTTTCCTCGGCGCTGATCGGTGCCTTCGCCGGGCTCGCCATCGCCATCGCGATCGTGCGCGGCGGCCTGCCGGAGTGGATACGCTCGGCAACGCTAACCTTTTCCGGCGTTGCTTCCAATTTCGCCGGCGTACCGCTGGCCTTCGCCTTCCTCGCGACACTGGGACGGCTCGGTCTCGCGACGGTGCTTCTGAACACGGTGTTCGGCCTCAACATCTACGCACACGGCTTCAACATCCTGTCGTTCTGGGGCCTGACGCTCACCTATGTCTATTTCCAGATCCCGCTGATGGTGGTCATCATCACGCCGGCGATCGACGGTTTGAAGAAGGAATGGGGCGAGGCCGCCGCGACGCTCGGCGCCACCCAGGCGCAATACTGGCGCATGGTGGTGATCCCGGTGATCTGGCCGAGCTTCCTCGGCACGGTCATCCTGCTGTTTGCCAATGCCTTCGGCGCGATCGCCACCGCTTATGCGCTGACCGGCTCCTCCCTCAACATCGTGCCGATCCTGCTCTATGCGCAGATCCGCGGCGACGTGCTGCACAATGCTCATCTCGGCTATGCGATCGCCTTCGGCATGATCGTCATCACCGGGCTCGCTAATGTCTTCTACATCTGGTTCCGGACGCGTTCGGAGAGGTGGCTGAAATGAAGTCCGGCAAATTCTGGGCCTGGGTCGTCTTCGCGCTGGGCGCGGCCTATTTCTTCATTCCGCTGATCGCAACCGTGGAATTTTCCATGCGCATGCGGCGCGGCGCCTATTCCTTCGATGCCTATCAGATCGTGCTTGGCGACCCTCGTTTTCAGGCGACCTTTGGCTACTCGGTGCTCGCCGCCGTCTTCACCATCATTCTCGGCGTGTTGATCGTGGTGCCCGCCGCCTACTGGATTCGGCTGCGCCTGCCGCAACTGCGGCCGATCGTCGAGTTTATCACGTTGCTGCCGCTGGTCATTCCGGCCATCGTCATCGTCTTCGGCTATATCAGGATGTACGGTTCGAATTCGCCGCTGCCGTTCCTGGCGACTGACATGGGTACAAATGCCTTGCTGGTCATCGGTTATGCGATGCTGGCGCTGCCCTACATGTACCGTGCTGTGGACACCGGACTTCGCACCATCGACGTGCGTACGCTGACGGAAGCGGCGCAGATTCTGGGCGCCGGTTGGGGCACGATCATTGGTCGAGTGATCCTGCCCAATGTGCTGATCGCGGTGTTGTCGGGCGCCTTCCTCACGTTCGCCATCGTCATCGGCGAGTTCACCATGGCCAGCCTGCTCAATCGGCCCGCCTTCGGCCCCTATCTGCAAAACGTTGGCGCCAACCGCGCTTATGAGCCGGCGGCGCTTGCCATCATCGCCTTCGCCATCACCTGGGGCTGCATGTCGCTGATCCAGATTTTGTCCCGGTTCGCGCCGAGATCGGCGAACCGCCCGAACTGATAGACAAAGTACTGATCGAAAGAAAAAGCCATGGCCGAACCATTCCTCTCCATCCAGCATGTGCGAAAATCCTTCGGCGCCACCACTGTGGTCGAGGATTTCAATCTCGATGTCGAGCCGGGCGAATTCGTTTCCTTCCTCGGGCCGTCCGGCTGCGGCAAGACCACCGTTCTGCGCATGGTCGCCGGTTTCGAAGAGCCGTCGGCGGGCAAGATCGTCGTTGCAGGCAAGGACATCACGAGGCTGAAGCCAAACCAGCGCAATGTCGGCATGGTGTTCCAGGCCTATGCGCTGTTCCCCAACCTGACGGTGGCGCAGAACATCGGCTTTGGACTGAAGGTCGCCGGCATGCCCAGGGCAGATATCGATGCCCGCGTTGCCGAGATGCTCGACATCATCAAGCTGCCGCAGATGGCCGACCGCTATCCCTACCAGCTCTCCGGTGGCCAGCAGCAGCGTATCGCGCTGGCTCGCGCCATTGCGCCGAAGCCGAAGCTGCTCTTGCTCGATGAACCGCTGTCGGCGCTTGATGCCAAGGTGCGCGTGTCGCTGCGCGAGGAAATCCGCTCGATCCAGAAGAAGCTCGGCATCACCACCATCTTCGTCACCCATGACCAGGAAGAGGCGCTGTCGATCTCCGACCGCATCGCGGTCATGTATGGCGGCAAGGCCGAGCAGGTCGGCACGCCGTTCGAGATCTACAATCGCCCGGCAACCAAGTTCGTCGCCAATTTCGTCGGCACGCTGAACGTGCTCGAAGGCAAGGTCACCGATGCCGCGGCCGGCACGGTGCAGGTCAACACCCAGGAAGTGTCGCTGAAGGGCAAGCTCAACGGTTCGAAGTCCGGTGACATGCTGTCGCTGGCGCTCCGTCCCGAGGCGATTTCGCTGGGGCGCCAGCCCGGTCGTGACTCAAGCCTTTCGGGCGAAATCACCGAAGTGCATTTCCTCGGCTCGGTGATCCGCGTTCGCGTCGGCATAGGCGGCAACACGGTGTCGCTGGACACGTTCAACAGCCCGGCCACGCCGCCACCCGCTGTCGGCGAGAAGGCCGACATATCGTTCTCGTCGAGCGATATGCTGGTGCTGCACTAGGAACGACGGGCACCGTTTAGGTCACCGGGCAAAGGGCCGCCGTTCTATTCGGTCGGGCAGCGGCCCCAGAGCGTAGGCATTCCGTAGTCGAAATCGACCTCGATCAGCGTGTTGGGTGTCATCATCATCAATGCGCTTGTGCCATTGGCCGTTCTGAGGATCTCTTTGCCATTTCCCCCCAATGTCCCTTGGACGTCCATTTTCTCTTGGACGTTCCATCGATAGCTGTAGGTCATGCCTCTTCTGAAAATGTACTCTCTGTGGATCGCCTGCTTCGCCCGCACCGGGTGGATTATCATTTCAAAGGAATAGTCAGTCAGTTTCTTGAAGTTTACGCCGTAGTCGAGGCAATTTTTCCTTACGCCGTCCTCGCTGGTCACGTCGGCATATCCCAGATCGAGCCATTTCCCTTCCAGGAGAGGGAGGGCTTTCTCGTTCGTCTGTTGCGCCCACAGCCCCATACCTGGGTCAGACCGCGGCGTCCCCAAAAGCTTGATCTTTGCCGCTTTCAGTTCGTCGTAAAGCGCGGAAGCCTTGGCAGCGGGTGAAAGCAGTATCAGCGCGCACAATGCTATGAATAGTCTTTGCACGGAGAGCTCCTTATGCGGCTAAAACCTGTGAATTACAGCGTTCCGCAGTAAACGACCGATGCCTTCGACAGGTCAAGCCGGCGCGATGAACGGCTGCGAAATCTCCTGGAAGGCCGGCAGTGCTTCCATCCGCGCGGCGTGGGCTTCCAGCTTCGGGAAGTCGGCCAACGAAACCAGCCCCGGATGAGCATCGCCGAGGAAGCGCAGCATCACAGCCACCGCTATGTCGGCATGACCGAACTGGTTGCCGAACCACCAGGTGCCTGACCGGGCGGCGCGGTCCGCTTCAAGCACAGCCAGCACCGTCTCGATCTGCTTGCGGCAACGGCCGACCCAGAGGTCGGAGACCTTGTCGTGCAGGCGCCCTTCGTAGAACAGGCTGACGATCTTGTCGCCGAGGCCTATCGCCAGGGCAGCGACCTTAAGGGCTTGATGCCGCGTCGGTTCGCTCGCTGGAAACAGCCTCTTGTCGGTCGGCACGAGGCTGTCGAGATAGTCGAGGATCATGTGGCTCTCGATCAGCACCTCGCCATTGTCGAGCACCAGTGTCGGCACGCGCGTCAGCGGGTTGTAGGGGCGTATCTCATCGGCCTCGCCGAAGGCCGACCAGGGCCGATGTTCGAAGGCAATGCCATAGAGGGTCATGGCGATGCCGACGCGGCGGACGAAGGGCGAGTCATACTGGCCAATGAGGATCATGACCCATCCTATACGCAGGCAATCCGACCCGCGCCTACGGCCAGGAGCGGGAATGCGCTGGACAATCAACAGCATCTTGCCATCCAGCCACTGCCCATGATGCCGCTTCGCCGCTACGATGGGCCATGGCCCTTTTCGAACTGACCCTTGTCCTGCTTCTGGCTGCCGTCGCGCTGACGGCGCTGTCGCGACGGCTGGAGATTCCCTATCCGTCCCTGCTGGCTCTTGCCGGCGTCGCGATCGCCTTCGTGCCGGGTGCGCCGACGATCGAGATCGATCCGGAACTGGCGCTTGCGCTGTTCATCGCACCGGTGCTTCTCGATGCCGCCTATGACACTTCGCTGCGAGACCTGAAACGCTACCGGCTGTCGCTGGCATTGCTGGCGCTTGGCGCCGTGGTCTTCACCACCGTGGTGGTTGCCTTTGTCGGCTGGAAAATGGCCGGCCTGCCGATCGCGGCGGCGGTCGCGCTTGGCGCCATCGTCGCGCCGCCGGACGCGGTGGCCGCATCTGCCGTGCTCAGCCAGTTCAAGGTGCCGCACCGCATCACCGCCATCCTGCAGGGCGAGAGCCTGCTCAACGATGCCACCGCGCTCTTGATCTACCGGCTGGCGGTTTCGGCCGCGCTCGGCACGATCATGCTGAGCAACGCCATTCCGGTGATCCTGTTGGCAACGATCGGCAGTCTGGTCGCGGGCTATGTGTTCGGCCGGATCTCGCTGCTGACGCTTGGCCGGATCGAGGACGCGGCGAGCAGCACGGTGGTGCAGTTCGCCGGAACCTTTGCCGTCTGGATCATCGCCGACAAGCTCGGTCTGTCCGCCATCATCACCATCGTCGTCTACGCGATCACTATCGCACGCAGGGCGCCGCGGCGTATGTCGGCCAGACGCCGTGTCAGCACCTACTCGGTGTGGGAGTCGGCGGTGTTCGTGCTCAATGTGCTGGCCTTCGTGCTGATGGGCCTGCAGGCTCGCTCGATCGTCGGCCGGCTTGCCGGCGACGGGCAGGGCGAAGCCTTTCTCTTCGCGGGAACCGTGCTGGTGGTCGTCATCGTGGCGCGGCTGGTCTGGGTCGGGAGTTACGTCGCCATCATCAGATGGCTTGCCCGCCTCGGCAGCGAAGAGGCACGGCGCGATCTGCCGACATTTGGCGGCGCCGTGCTGGTCGGCTGGTGCGGCATGCGCGGGCTGGTGACGCTGGTGGTGGCCATTGCCCTGCCGGCCGATTTTCCCCACCGCGACCCGATCGTGCTTGCCGCCTTCGCAGTGGTTCTGGGCACGCTGGTGCTTCAGGGCATGACCCTGAAGCCGCTGCTGCGCTGGATCAACTTCGATCCGGACAGAACGGTCGACAACGAGGTTGCGCAGGCGCGCGTTGCTATCATGCAGGCCGCACTCGACGTGCTGAACCGGAAGACTTCCGCCGCGGCCGCCGTCGTGCGCGAGCAGTATGAGGCGCAGCGCGTGATCGCGGAAAATCCGGATGACGCTCAAGCCGCGACCGAATATGACCGGCTGCGCCTCTATGCCATCAACCGCCAGCGCGACACGCTGGAAGAACTGCGCCGCAACGGCACGATCGGCGACGAGGCTTATCATCGGCTGGAGGAAGAGATCGACTGGGCGGAACTGGCGGCGTCGCCGGCGGGAAGTTTTCAGCCGCTCACCACTTGGTAAGCTGGCCCAGCGCCGTTGCCGCGGCGGTCCATTGCAAGCCTATCGCCGAACCGCTACTGCCAACAGCGAAACTGAGCCGGATAAGCAATGAAGCTGGTCAGCTACAACATCCAGTACGGGTTCGGCAGCGACGGCCGTTACGATCTGACGCGCGCCGCGCGGATCGTTGACGGCGCTGACATCATCGCTCTGCAGGAGGTTGAGCGGCACTGGCAGCGGAGCAATGAGGACGACCAGCCGGAGGTCCTGTCGCGACTGCTGCCCGACTATCACTGGGTCTACGGCCCGGCCTTCGACATGGATGCCAGCGAGCGGCGCGACGGACGCATCGTCAGCCGCCGCCGGCAGTTCGGCACCATGCTGCTGTCGAAACTGCCGATCGTCTGGTCGCGGCTGCACGCGCTGCCAATGCGGCGCACGCTGAGGCCGCTCAACACCCGCAACGCCGCACTCGAATGCATGATCCGCACACCGGCCGGCCCGGTGCGTTTCCTGTCGCTGCATCTCGCCCATATCGCGGCGGAGGAGCGGCTGGAACAGATCGACTATTTGCTCAACGAGCATCGCCGCGCGCCGTCCGAAGGCGGACCGTGGAGCGGCATCGACGACGAGCCTTCGCGCAACTGGACCAGCGGGGAAGCCGAGCCGGAAAGCCCGACGGCAGCTATCTGGATGGGCGATTTCAACATGGAACCGGGAAGTGCCGAGTATCGCCGCATCGTCGGCAGCACGCCATACCATCGCGGCGCCGCCTATCTCGATGGCTTTGTCGATGCGGCTTCGGTCGCCAGCGAGCCGACGGCGGATTTCCACACCCACGTAAAGACCATCGACGGCAAGGTGACGAAGCGCCGGCTCGACCATTGCTTCCTCGGTGGCATGTTCTCGGACCGCGTCCGCTCGGTCCGTGCCGATATCGGCGAGGTGGCGTCCGATCACTTCCCGGTTCGGGTCGACATCGACCTCGAAACGCCTTTGGGCTCGGGAGGTCGTTGAGCCCTCCATGACGCTTTTCGTCTTCTTCGCGGTGCTTGCCGCTGCCGCCATGCATGCGATCTGGAACGCGCTGGTCAAGGTGCATCTCGACCGCTTCCTGTCGATCACGCTGATGACGCTGGGCATGGGCTTTGCCGCGCTGTTCGTGCTGCCTTTCGTCGAGTTTCCGAAGGTCGAAGTGTGGCCCTATATCATCGCCTCGGTGATCTTTCACATGGGCTACCGGACCTTCCTGATCGGCGCCTACAAGGCGGGTGATTTCGCCCAGACCTATCCGCTGGCGCGCGGCACGGCGCCGCTGCTGACCGCGCTCGGCGGCATTGTCGTGGTGCAGGAGATGCCGGCGCCTTTCGCCATCCTCGGCATCCTGCTGCTGTCGGCCGGAACGCTGGTGATGTCGTTTCGCGGCGGCGTACATCTGGAGCGGTTCAATCTTCGCGCGGTCGGCTTTGCGCTCGGCACCTCGATCTTTATCTCCAGCTACACGCTCTCCGACGGCAGCGGTGCTCGGCTGGCGGCGACGGCGCAGAGCTATGCCGCCTGGCTGTTCATCTGCGACGCCTTTGGCGCGCTGGTGCTGTGCCTCGTCTTCCGCGGGCCCAAGGCACTGCCCGTGCTGGCGCGCGACTGGAAGGCGGGGCTGTTCACCGGCGTGCTCAGCGGTGCCGCCTACTGGATCGTGATGTGGGCGATGACCAAGGCGCCGATCGCCTCGGTGGCGTCGCTGCGCGAGACCTCGATCCTGTTTGCCATGATGATCTCGGTCTTCGCGCTGGGCGAAAAGATGACTGGCTGGCGCGGCGCCGCTGCGCTCAGCATCGTCGCCGGCGTCGTGGCCCTCAGAATGGGATGAGGGCCTAGTTCTTCAGCCGAGCACCGTCATCACCCGGCCGCGCCGCTCCGGACTGAAGCGGATGACGACGATGATGCAGACGGCGACCACGCCGGCAAACAGCGCCAGCGCGTAGCCATAGCTGCCTCCGGGCGCCTCGGCGATGCCGGCCTGGTAGGGGCCGCCATAGGACGCCGCGAGATTGCCGGCCTGGTAGATGAAGCCGGGCAAGGTCGCCCGCACCGCACCCGGCGACAGCTCGTTGAGGTGCACCGGGATGACGCCCCAGGCGCCTTGCACGGCGACCTGCATGACGAAAGCGCCGATGGCCAGCATGAAGGGGGTCGAGCTGTAAGCCCAGAGCGGGATCGCCGGCAGCGCGATCAGACAGGCGAGCGTGATCGCGTTGATGCGGCCGATCTTCTCCGACAGCGCGCCGAACGCAAGCCCGCCGACGATGGCGCCGATATTGGCGACGATGGTGATCCAGCTCACCGTATGCGGGTCGAAGCCATGCTGCTTCTTCAGGAAGGTCGGATAGAGATCCTGCGTGCCGTGGCTGAAGAAGTTGAAGAACATCATCAGCACGACCGCATAGACGGCAACGCCCCAGTGCTTCTGCAGCGTTTCAAGAAGTCCCGGTTTGACGGATTTCTGCGCCTCGACGAAAGCCGGCGATTCCGGCACGTGCGAGCGGATGAACAGAACGATCAGCGCCGGCAGGAAGGAGAGCAGGAACATGGCGCGCCAGCCGATCGTGTAGCCGCCGATCGTCTGCTGGTAGAGCAGGCCATAGACCACGGCCGCCAGCAGATAGCCGGTCGGATAGCCGCATTGCAGGATGCCCGAGACCATGCCGCGCGCATTCGGCGGAATGGACTCCATGGCGAGCGAGCTGCCCAGCCCCCATTCGCCGCCCATGGCGATGCCGAACAGAGCGCGCAGCGCGAGGAAAATGCCGAGATTGGGCGAGAAGGCGGCCAGCGCGCCGATCACCGAATAGCTGACGATGTTGAGCATGAGGATGGGCCTGCGGCCGTATTTGTCGGCGAGCATGCCAAAGAAGAAGGCGCCGATGAAGCGCGTCGCCAGCGTCAGGAACAGCGCCTTGGAGACCGCAGGAACGTCGGTGTTGAATTCGGTTGCGATGTCGGTGAGCAGGAAGGTCAGAAGGAAGAAATCGAAAGCGTCGAGCGTCCAGCCGAGGAAGGAGGCAAGGACGGTTTTCTTCTGTTGCGAGGTGAGGGCCACGACGTTGCTCCAATGCACCCCCCAGGCAACGATATGTTCCTCGGGCCGCAAAAGAGAACAGGTGGTCAGCCGGCTTTTGAAAGAAGCGCGGTCACTTTTTCGAGATATCGAGATCGAATACCATCAGTCCGTCGGTGCCGCCTTCAAGTGCGGTGACCAAGCGGGCGCCGGCGCGCTGATGCGCTTCATGCACCAGATAGGCGTCGCGGGCGGCGGCATCGCGGAAGTCGATGGTGAAGCCATGGCTGAAGCCGCGCGCGAACGGCTCCGGGCTGACATTGGCGCTGAAATGGACTGTGTCCATGCCGTCGACAACGGAGCGCAGCGCCTCGAGATCGGCGTGGATTGTCGCCCGTTCGGCGTCGGCGACATCGCTGCGGAAGCGGACGAAGACGCAGTGCCTGATCATTGATTGGCTCTCCTGAGTGGCTATGCGGCGCGATTGCCGGAAAACACCGCCGGCGGCAGCGGCTCGCGGCCGAGGATGATGTCGGCGCCTTTTTCGCCGACCATGATGGTCGGCGCATTGGTGTTGGAGGAGGGCACGCGCGGCATCACCGAAGCGTCGCAGACACGCAGGCCTTCGATGCCGCGCAGGCGCAAATCCGGCGTCACCACGGCCATGGCATCATTGCCCATGCGGCAGGTGCCAACCGGATGATGGTCGGTCTTGGCGGTGCGGCAGGCGTAATCGATCAGCTCGTCATCGCCGGCAAGCGACGGGCCAGGCAGCACCTCGCGCAGAACGTAAGGGACAAGCGCCTTCTGCCGCATGATTTCGCGCGCCAGTCTCAGGCCCTTGACCGACATCTCGCGGTCATAAGGGTCAGACCAGTAGTTGGGATCGATCAGCGGGTGGTCGGCCGGATCGCCGCTCTTCAGCCGCACCGTGCCGCGCGAGCGCGGGCGCAGGAAGGCCGAATTCAAGGTGACGCCCGGGTTGTTCAGCTTCTCGACGCCGGCCTCGATGCCGGAGCCGAGGCCGAGATGGAACTGGATGTCGGGCGAGGCGGCGGTCGGGTCGGCGTACCAGAAGCCGCCGGTCTCGAACAGGCTGGAGGCGACCGGTCCTTTCTTCAACAGCAGATACTGCAAGCCGGCCCATGCCGTGCGGTGCAGCTTGGCGTAGTTGTCATAGGTGTGGTCGCCGGTGCATTCGGCGATGACAAACAAATCGAGATGGTCCTGCATGTTGGAGCCGACGCCGGGCAGATCATGCACCGGCGTCACGCCAACCGATTTCAGATGATCGGCCGGGCCGATGCCGGACTGCATCAACAGCTTCGGCGAACCGATGGCGCCGGACGAGACGATCACTTCGCGTTCGGCGCGCAGGATGGTCTTCTGGCCGCCGGGTTTGTCGACGATCTCGACGCCGATGGCGCGGCCTTTCTCGACGACGATGCGGGTCACCAGCACATCGGTCCTGACGGTCAGGTTCTTGCGGGCGCGGATCGGCTTCAGATAGGCGACCGAAGCGGATGAACGCCGGGCGTCCTTCTGGGTCAGTTGGTAGTAGCCGACCCCTTCCTGGCTGGCGCCGTTGAAGTCCGGGTTGAAGGGAATACCCATCTCCTGGCCGGCGCGAAAATAGGCCTCGCAAATCGGCAGCGGCGAAATCGGGTTCGACACGCCGAGCGGCCCCTGGTCGCCATGAAAATCGTTGGCGAAGCGCTGGTTGTTCTCGGCCCGCTTGAAATAGGGCAGCACGTCGCGGTAACCCCATCCCGCGAGGCCCTCTTCCTTCTCCCAGGCGTCGTAATCGCGGGCGTTGCCGCGCGTGTAGATCTGGGCGTTGATGGACGAGCCGCCGCCGACCACCTTGGCCTGCGTGTACCAGAAGACGCGGTCTTGCATGTGCTTCTGCGGCACGGTCGACCAGCCCCAGGACGCGATGCCCTTGGTCATCTTGGCAAAGCCCGCCGGCATGTGGATATAGGGGTGCCAGTCCTTGCCGCCGGCTTCCAGCAACAGAACCGAATTTGAGGGTTCCTCACTCAGCCTGTTGGCCAGAACGCAGCCGGCTGGGCCGGCGCCTACGATGATATAGTCGGTCATGACACCATCCACTTACAGTCGCGGCACGGAGAGTGCGCCGTCGACATTGATGATCGAGCCGGTCGAAAAGCCGAGCTTGCCGGCAGCAAGCGTCGCCACCACAGCGCCGATGTCGGATGCTTCGCCCCAGCGCTTTGCTGGCACCAGCCCGCCATCGATCAAGGCATCGTATTTGGCGGTGACGCCCGCCGTCATCTCGGTGCGGATGATGCCCGGGCGTAGCTCGAACACGCCGATGTTTTCAGGTGCCAGGCGGAGCGCCAGGTTCTTCACCCACATGGAAAGCCCGGCTTTCGAGATGCAGTAGTCGGCGCGTTCCGGCGAGGCCATTTCGGCGCTGACGGAGGTGATGGTGATGATCGACCGGGGAAGATCGCCGGGCGCTGCCAGCATCGCCTTGGCGACGGCCTGGCTGAGGAAGACAGTGCCGCGCAGATTGATGCCGAGCGCGCGGTCGAAATTTTCCGGTTTCAGCTCCAGCAAATCGCCGCGCACGACGGCGCCGACGCCGGCGTTGTTGACGAGGCAGTCGATGCGGCCGAAGGCGCTTGTGGCTTTGTCGACCAGCGCGGCGTGACCGGCGAGATCGGCGATATCGCAGCTGGTATAGGCGAACGTCGCGCCGCGCCCGGTGATGTTCTCTGACAGCCCGTCAGCGGCCTTGTCGGCAAGATCGGCGACCAGAATGTCGAAGCCGGCATCGGCCAGCGCCTCGGCGCAGGCCAGCCCAATGCCGCGCGCGCCGCCGGTGACGATTGCCGCGGGGCGGGTCATGCCGCGAGGTCCGTTCGGCGAATATGATCGGCAACCCGCAGTGCCTGTGCTGCAATCGACAGCGCGGGATTCACCGCGGCCGAGTTCGGCAGGAAACCAGCGTCGACCACGAACAGATTCGGATGATCAAAGGCGCGGCAGAAGGGGTCGAGTGGCGACGTCGCTGGGTCGTCGCCCATCTTGACCGTGCCGCATTGATGCGAGGGCGTGCGCTTGTCGAAGGGACGCGACAGCACGATGGGATAACCGCAGGCGCGGAAATGTTCGCGCATGACCTTGGTCAGCCCGTCGAGCGACTGCATGTTGGAGCGCCGCCACTGCATGACGATGTCCTTGCCGTCGACCATGATACGGCTTTCCGGATCGGGCAGATCCTCGCACATCAAATACCAGTCGACGGCGTGGCCGGCCATGTAATCGAGCACGAATTTCGGCACTGACTTCACATTGGCCTTCAGCATGTTGCCGTCGATCTTGCCGAGCAACTGGACATTGCCGAGCGGCTTGCCGCCCTTGCCGTCGGAGAGATAGTAGTCGTTCAGCATCAGCGTCTTCTGGTAGACGGAATCGTTGCGGCGACGCGGATCGATCGCCAGCATGGCGCTCGAATTGTGGTTCATGAAATTGCGGCCGACCTGGTCGGAGCGGTTGGCGAGACCTTTGCCATCTGAGGATGGCGAACGCAGCAGGATCACGGCGGAATTGACGGCGCCGGCGGACAGGATGATCAGCTTCGGCGACACTTTCTTCAGCTCGCCATTCTGCCGGTAGTGGATGACCGATATGCTTTTGCCGTCCGACGCAGCCTCGAGATATTCGACATAGCAGCCGGTCTCGAGCCGGATGTTGCTGTCCTTGAGCGCTGCCGCCAGCGGTGCCGTCTGGGCGTCCATCTTGCCCTGGCCGGTGTTCGGGAAAGCATCCCAGCCGGTCTTGCCTTCCTTCAGCCATGTGTCGATGTCGACGCCGAGCGGCAGCGAGGCCGGGTGCAGGCCGAGGCTCTTGAGTTCGGCGCGGGCGCGCGCGATCGGCGCTTCGTCGGGTACCGGCTTGAAGGCATAAGGGATTGAATGGAACGGTTCGGTCGGGTCTTCGCCCAGCGTGCCGCGGACGCGAAACAGTTGTTCGGCTTTCGAATACCAGGGCTCGAACTCGTCATAGGAAAACGGCCAGGCCGGCGACACGCCGCCGAAGTGCTCCATGGCCGCAAAATCTTCCTTGCGATAGCGGATCAGAACCGCGCCGTAGAATTTCGAATTGCCGCCGACATAGTAGTAATTGCCGGGGTTGAAGGCGGCGCCGCCGGCCTCGCGCCACATCTCATTGGGACGGTAGTGGCCATCGACGAAGATCGAGCGCGTGTCGCGGGCATGTGGCGTTGCCGGCAAGGGTTCGCCCCGCTCCAGCATCAGGATCGAGGCGCCACTGCCGGCCAGACCGGAGGCGATCGTGGCGCCGCCGATGCCGGAGCCGATGATGACGATATCGGGGCTGTTCATCTCGATCAGCGGATGCGGTGTTCGGTCGCCGGATCGAAGAACACTGCCTTGGTTAGGTTGAAGGCGAGCGGCGTGCTGGTGCCCGGCTGGATATTGGCGTCGGCGCGCAGCCGCGCCACAACGGGCTTGCCGCCGAGATTGGTGACCGCGAACGTGTCGGAGCCCGCCGGCTCGACCACCTCGATGTGCAGGTCGGCGGTGGCGATGTTGGAGGCGTTGCGTTCCGCACCTTCCGGATCGGTCAGCGCTTCAGGCCGCACGCCGAAGATGATCGGCTTGCCCTGGAAGGCCGAGAGACCCGCCGGTGCATTGGCCATCGGCAGCGTGATCGGCTCGCGCGCCTCGCGCTGCAAGACGACGGACAGCGCATTGCCCGACGTGGCAATGGTCGCCGGGATCAGGTTCATCGCCGGCGAGCCCATGAAGTCGGCGACGAACAGATTGGTCGGGTTGTTGTAGATCTCGGCCGGGGTGCCGAACTGCTGCACCTCGCCGTCGCGCATGACGGCGATCTTGGTCGCCAGCGTCATCGCCTCGATTTGGTCGTGGGTGACGTAGACGATGGTCGTGCCGGTGGTGGCATGCAGGCGCTTGATCTCGATGCGCATGTCGACGCGCAGCTTGGCGTCGAGGTTGGACAAAGGCTCGTCGAACAGGAACAGTTTGGGGTCGCGCACCAGCGCGCGGCCCATGGCGACGCGTTGGCGCTGGCCGCCGGAAAGCTGGCTCGGCTTGCGGTTGAGCAGGTGGCCGATCTGCAGCACTTTGGCCACCTTGTCGATCGCCTTCTGGCGCTCGTCGGCCGGTACGCCGCGCATCTCCATGCCGAAGGAGATGTTTCCGGCCACCGTCATGTTCGGGTAGAGCGCATAGCTCTGGAACACCATGGCGATGTCGCGCTTGGAAGGATGCAGATCGTTGATGGCGCGGCCGTCGACGCGGATCTCCCCCTCGGTGATCTGCTCCAGGCCGGCGATGGTGTTGAGCAGAGTGGACTTGCCGCAGCCGGACGGGCCGACCAGCACCAGGAAGCCGCCCTTTTCGAGCTCGACATCGATGCCCTTCAGGATCTCCACATTCCCGAAGCGCTTCTTCAGCCCATCAATTTCCAGAAAAGCCATGGGTTATTCCTTCCTGATAGCTCAGCCTTTGACCGCACCTGCCATCAGCCCGCGCACGAAATAGCGGCCGGCGACGACATAGACGATCAGGGTGGGCAGGGCCGCGATCATCGCGGCCGCCATGTTGACATTGTATTCGACGACGCCGGTCGAGGTGTTGACGACGTTGTTGAGCGCCACCGTCATCGGCATGGAGTCGCCTGTGCCGGCATAAGCGGAGGCAAACAGGAAGTCGTTCCAGATGTTGGTGAACTGGTAGATCACGGTGACGACGAAGATCGGCATCGAGTTCGGCAGCATGATGCGGCGGAAGATCTGGAAGAACGAGGCGCCGTCGACCTGTGCCGCCTTGATCAGTTCGTTCGGGAACGCTTCGTAATAGTTGCGGAAGAACAGCGTGGTGAAGCCGATGCCGTAAACGACGTGGACGAAGACCAGATTTACCGTCGGGTTGCCGAGGCCGAAGCTGGTGCCGACCGAGTTCTGCAACGACACGCCGAAGCGTCCCAGGCTGCCGAGGATGGTCGCCATCGGCAGCAGCACCGACTGGAACGGAATGAAGCAGGCAAAGAGCATCAGCCCGAACACCAGCGTGGCGCCGCGGAAACGCCATTTGGTCAAGACGTAGCCGTTGAGCGCGCCGAGCATGGTCGAGATCAGCACGGCCGGAACCACCATCTTGATGGAGTTCCAGAAATAGCCCTTGATGCCGGCGCAGGTCAGGCCGACGCAGGTCTCGCCCCAGGCCTTCAGCCAGGGGTCGAAGGTGGGCGCTTTGGGCAGCGCCAGCATGTTGCCGTTCTGGATCTCGTCCATGGTCTTGAACGACGTGACCAGCATGACGAACAGCGGCATCAGGTAGAACAGCGCAAACAGCGCCAGCAACCCGTAGATGACGACACGGTTGAGGGTCTTGGTGCTCATGCCGCCGGAGGCCTGGCGGGCAGGGGTGGCGACGGCGTTCATCGCGGCTTCTCCCGCAGTTCGGAATAGAGATAGGGAACGATGATGGCGACGATGGTCATCAGCATGATCACGGCACTTGCCGAACCGACCGCCATTTCGTTGCGCTTGAAGGTGTACTCATACATGAAGTTGGACGGCAGCCAGGCCGAGCCGCCAGGGCCGCCGCTGGTGAGTGCGACGACAAGGTCGTACGACTTGATGGCGAGGTGAGCGAGCACGATGAAGGCCGACAGGAAGATGGGGCGCAGCAGCGGAATGACGATGCGGCGGTAAAGCTGGAAGGTGGTGGCGCCGTCGATCTGCGCCGCCTTCATGATCTCGCCGTCAATGCCCCGCAGGCCGGCCAGGAACATCGCCATGATAAAGCCGGAGGCCTGCCAGACGCCGGCGATGACCACCGTGTAAATGACGAAATCCTTGTTCTTGATCCAGTCGAAATGGAAGCTCGTCCAGCCCCATTGATGCAAGGTCTGCTCGAGGCCGAGACCCGGATCGAGGAACCATTTCCAGGCGACGCCGGTGACGATGAAGGACAGCGCCATCGGGTAGAGATAGATCGGCCGCAAGACGCCTTCGCCGCGGATCTTCTGGTCGAGCAGGATGGCTAGGAACAGGCCGAGCGCCAGGCAAATGGCGATGTAGAGAAAGCCGAAAATGCCCATATTGACGATCGACGTGTACCAGCTCGATGGCGGGTCAGAGTCGAAAGTCCAGCCCCATAGCCGTTGATAGGCGCGCGGTCCGGTGATGACATAGGACGGGAAGGTCTTGGAATTGGTGAAGGACAGATAGACTGTCCACAGGATGAAGCCGTAGACGAAGACGATGGTGATGGCGAAGCTCGGCGCCAGCACGATCTTCGGCAGCGCGTCCTGCAGGCGCGAGCGCACCGAGGGGCGCGACCGCTCCGGCGTCAGCTTGATCTGGCTTGTCGCTACACTGCTCATGAGGCTCCTCCCGTTTCGGGTCGTCCATGCTCTGCCGTCAGGCGGCAAGGCGGCCCCGTGCATACGGGTCTTCAGTCGGCATGGTGTTCAAGCCGGCCAATTGCGAGATGGATACCTTCCCCGCCGAAGCGGGGAAGGTGTTTTTAGGCGTAGTGCTTACTTGGCGTCGTCGATTGCCTTGACCAGTTCGGTCACGGCTTCGTCCGAGGTCTTGATCTGACCATGGACGAACTTCGACACGACGTCCTTGTAGGCATTGGCGACTGCCGGAGGCGCGCCATAGCCCTGGGCGAGCGAGCCGAACAGCGTGCCGCCGTCGTTCGCAGCCTTCAGGTCAGCGATGCCCTTCTTGCCGCAAGCGTCGAAGTCGGTGTCCGGAACGTCGGTACGGGCCGGAACCGAACCCTTCACCACGTTGAAGGCCGACTGGAAGCTCTTTGACAGGGTGGCGGTGGCCAACGCGACCTGGGCGGCCTTGCGGTCGTCCGGAACGTTGAACATGCCGAACATGTCGGAGTTGTAGATCACGGAGCCGTCGGTGCCCGGGAAGCGATAGCACAGGAAGTCCGTGCCCGGGGTCTTGTTGGCAGCGTGGAACTCACCCTTGGCCCAGTCGCCCATGACCTGGACAAGGGCGTCGCCCTTGATGACCATGGCGGTGGCAAGGTTCCAGTCGCGGCCCGAGAAGTTCGGGTCGACATAGGTGACGAGCTTGGCGAGGTTGTCGAACGACTTCTTCATCGTGTCGGACTTGAGCGAAGCGTCATCGAGGTCGTTGAAGGCCTTCTTGTAGAACTCAGGTCCGCCGGTCGACAGAACGACCGAATCGAACATGGTGGCTTCCTGCCAGTTCTGGCCGCCGAGAGCGAGCGGGATGACGCCAGCCGCCTTGGCCTTGTCGAGCAAAGCGACGAAGTCGTCGAAGGTCTTCGGCTCAGCGCCGCCGATCTTGTCCATCACCGCCTTGTTGATCCAAAGCCAGTTGACCGAGTGGACGTTGACCGGAGCCGCGACCCACTTGCCGTCATAGACGGAGAACTTCTGCAGGGCTGCCGGAACCGACTTGTCCCAGCCTTCCTTTTTCGCCGTCTCGGTCAGGTCGCCCATGACGCCGGCCGCCGCATAGTCGAGCACGGTGTAGCCGAGCATCTGCGATGCCGTCGGGTAATTGCCGGCCGCGACCATTGCCTTCAGCGCGGTCATGGCGGCGTCGCCGCCGCCGCCGGCCACCGGCACGTCTTTCCAGGCATAGCCTTCCTTGGCCAGGTCGCCCTTGAGGACGTTGAGAGCAGCCGCTTCGCCGCCCGACGTCCACCAATGCAGCATCTGCACTTCCTTGACGTCCTCGGCATGCGCCGAGAAAGCAAAGGTCGTCGCAAGAGCCGTTCCGATAAGCAGTTTGCGCAACATGTACTACCTCCCTTGTTGCAGTCACATAACCGACGGATGCCCGCCGGGTTCTTCCAAACTCAGCCGACCCACCAACCGGTGCGCTGGCCGCGATGAAACTGGATTGTCTTTTCCTCGGTATAATCCTCGACAGCGCGTTTGCCGAGTTCGCGTCCGATGCCGGACTGCTTGTAGCCCCCGAATGGCAGCTCGGGGTAGCCTTCCATGAATGTGTTCACCCAAACCGTCCCCGAACGCACACCACGCGCCACCGACATGCACGTGTCGATGCTGGCGCTCCACACACCCGCGGATAAACCATAAGGCGTGTTGTTGGCGATGTGCAACGCCTTTTCAATCGATTCAAAAGTCAGCACGGAAAGCACCGGGCCGAACACTTCCTCGCGCGCAATGGCCATGTCTTCGGTGACGCCGCGAATGATGGTCGGATCGAGGTATTGTCCGGCATTGGAGGCCCGCTGCGCGCCGCCGCTGTAGACATTGCTGCCGTCTTTTGCCGCTGCCGTAACGTAACCCGCGACTTTATTCAGATGATCGGCGGAAATCATCGCGCCGACTTTGGTCTGGTCGTCGAGCGGATCGCCGACCCTCACCTTGGCGGTCAGGGCCTTTACGGCGGCGAGGAAATCGTCGGCAATCGCCTCATGCACGATCAGCCGGCTGCCGGCATTGCAGCACTCGCCGGCATTGAAGAAGCCGCCGAACACCGCCGCATCGGCGGCAGCCTCGAGATCGGCATCGGGGAAGACGATCTGGCCGTTCTTGCCGCCGAGCTCCATCGAGACTTTCTTCAGCGACTGCGCGGCGGACGCCATGGTCATCTTGCCGACCCGGGTCGAGCCGGTGAAGGACACCATCTCGACCAGCGGGTGGCTGACCATCGGCGCGCCGACATCGGCGCCGAGACCGGCAAGGATGTTGACGACGCCGGCGGGCAGGCCGGCCTGCATCAGGATATCGCCGAGCACGAAGGTCGAAGCCGAGGTCATTTCGCTCGGCTTCACCACCGCCGTGCAACCGGCGGCGAGCGCGAAGGGCAGTTTCTGGCTGACGATGAGGAAGGGGAAATTCCAAGGTGTGATGATCGAGACGACGCCGATCGGCTCGCGCAGCACCACGCCCAGCATGGCGTCGCCGAGATTGGCATAGCTCTCGCCGTGCAGCGTGCGGGCGAGGGAGGCGGCATAGCGCCAGATGTCGACGGCGCCGCCGATCTCACCGCGCGCCTGGGCGATCGGCTTGCCGGATTCCAATGCGTCGAGGCGGGCGATGTCTTCGAGTTGGGCTTCGATCAGATCGGCGGCCTTGAGCAGGATGGCGGCGCGCTCGGCCGCCTTCATGCGCGGCCACGGGCCGGTCTCGAAAGCCTTGTGCGCGGCCTGCATGGCCGCTTCCACCTCGGTCTCGCCGGCCTGTGCATAGCGCGAGACGGTGAAGCCGTGGCCGGGGCTGTTGCGCTCCAGCGTGCGGCCATCATGGGCATCGACATGCTTGCCGTCGATCAGGAGCTTATAAGTCTTCGGCGTCCTGGACGCCTCAGTTGGCATGGAAATGTTGAGCGGTGCGTTCATCGTGCTTTCTCTAGGATCTCGAAAAGGCCGGCTTCTGCTTGGCCTTGAAGGCGCTTACGCCGGTCTTGATGTCGCCGGTCAGCGCAATGAAGCCGCTGGCGAGCGCCTCGATGGCGGCAGCGCTTTCCTCGCCTTCGGCGACGGCGATCATCAGTTTGGCGGCTTCGGTTGCGAGCGGTCCGCGCTCGGCGATTTTTTGCGCCCAAGTCTTGGACTCTGCCAGCGCCTGGCCGGTCGCGACCACGCGGTCGACAATGCCGAGGGCAAGCGCGTCGGGGGCGGCAAAAACCTCGCCGCCAAGCGCCATGCGACGGACGATCTGGACACCGAAGCGGCGCACGGCGCGCTGCGTGCCGGACCAGCCGGGGACGACGCCAATCGATGTCTCGGGGAAGCCAAGCTTAATTTGTGTTTCCGCGACACGGAAGTCGCAGGCGACCGCCAGTTCCAGCCCGCCGCCCAGCGCATGGCCGGAGAGCACGGCGATGGTCGGTTGCCTGAGCCTTGCCAGCCGGTCGAACACGCGGTGGCCGTAGCGCACCCATTGCACCTGGAAATCGGCAGCACTCATCTCGCCCCAGGCCTCGACATCGCCGCCGGCGCAAAAGCCTTTGCCTTCGGCGCGGACCAGCACGACGCGCACGCCTTCAGCCATCTCGGCTTCGTCGAGCGCTGCTTCGAGAGCACGCAGCATCGGAATGTCCAACGCGTTGAACTTTTCCGGCCGGCGCAACGTGACGATGCCGATGGCGCCGTCCTGCTCGAAGGTGACGGGGCGCTCAGCCATGCGCGCCTCCGAGCGAAGCGCCGCCATTGAGCGACAGGCCGATCGGCCGATCCTGGTAGAGGGCCGTCGGCGTGACCTTGAGGTCGTTGGCGACGCCGAGCGGTGTTTCGGACTGCGCCAGCACATCGCGCTCGAGGTCGATGCCGGGTGCCAGTTCCGTCACCATCAGCCCGTCCGGCGTCAGCTTCATCACGCAGCGCTCAGTGACATAGGTGATGTCCTGTCCCTGAGCGACCGCTCGCTTGCCTGAGAAGGAGATGTGTTCGACCTCGTTGACCACCTTCTTGACCTTGCCTTCGGCGTCGATGCGGATGCCGCCATCGGCGAGCGAGAGCTTTGCGCCAGCGTTGAAGAAGCCGGAGAAGACGATCTTCTTGGCCCGCGCCGTGATGTCGACGAAGCCGCCGGCGCCGGCGGTGACATGCGGCCTTGCCGAAAGTTTCGAGACATTGACCGAGCCATGGCGGTCGATCTGCAGGAAGGACAGCAGCGAGGCGTCGAAGCCGCCGGCCTGGAAATAGATGAACTGGTGCGGCGAGGGCATGATCGCCTCGGCGTTGGAGGCGCAGCCGAACTTGAAGTCGAGCAGCGGCACGCCGCCGACGGCGCCCTGTTCGATCACCCAGGTGACCTTGCCGTGCTGGCCTTCCTCGAGAAGGATGCGCGGCACGTTGGCCGACATGCCGAAGCCGATGTTGACGGCCATGCCGTCGCGCAATTCCATGGCGACGCGGCGCGCGATGACCTTTTGCACGTTCATCTCGGCATTGCGGAAGCTCGACAGCGGCCGGAAGATCTCGCCCGAAATCGCCGGGTCGTAAGGCGTCAGCGTCGTCTGCAACTGGTCGGGCGCCACCACGATATGGTCGACCAGCACGCCGGGCACGCGCACGTCATGCGGCTTCAGCGTACCGTTTTCGACGACGCGCTTGACCTGCGCAATGACGATGCCGCCATTGTTGCGGGCAGCGAGCGCCTGTTCGAGGCCGCCGAGATAGGCGCCTTCATGCTCATAGGTGAGGTTGCCGCGTTCGTCGGCTGTGGTGGCCCGAATGATCGAGACGTGAGGCACGATCGAGCGGAAATAGAGCCATTCCTCGCCGTCGAACTGCTGCACCGACACGATCGGCTCGCTGGCCGCCGCGTTCATGGCGCAGCCCTGATGGCGCGGGTCGGCAAAAGTGTCGAGACCGACCTTGGTCAGCACACCCGGCCGCTTGGCGGCGGCCTCGCGATGCATGTCGAACAGGATGCCGGAGGGCACATTGTAGGCGGCAACGGAATTGTCGCCGATCATCTTCCAGATCTGCGGCGGTTCGGACGAGGAGGGGCCCGACGGGTACGAACCGCAGAGCGTGCGCTTCAACAGGCCGGGCTTGGCCAGATGGTCGATGCCCTTGATGCCATACATGTCGCCGGCGGCAATCGGATGCAGCGTGGTGATATTTTTCGGATGGCCTTCGCTATCGAAGCGCTCGCCGATGGCGGCGAGCACCGCATCCGGGCAGCCGAGGCCGCTCGACGACGAGACGGACACGGTCATGCCGTCCTTGATCAGGCCGGCGGCTTCGGCGGCGGAAACGAGTTTGCTCACTTGGCACTCCCGAGCTTGGGATCGATGGCGACCGCTTTGCCGGATTTCTCCGATTGCAATGCCGCTTCGGCCGAGGCCAGCGACCAGACGCCGTCTTCGCCGGTGGCGGAAGGCTGGCCCTTGCGGCTTATGGCTGCATGGAACTTGCGCAGCGACCGGACATAGAGGTCTTCGCGGGAGAAGCTCAGTTCTTCCTCACCCTTGGCTGTGCGCAGCAGCACCGAGCCGATGGGCTTCTGCGTCATCACATTTTTAGCGATCAGCGAGCCTTCGGAACCATGCACCTCGAAGCCGGTGTCGGCGTACCGGGTGGTGAAGCCTTCATGGGACTGGGCAATGAGGCCGGACTTGAAGCGCCAGATGCACATGGCGCCGTCTTCCAACCCGCTGCCGGCCATCCCTGCCGACTGGGTGAAAGCCGAAATCTCGATCGGATCGTCGCCGAGCACGAAGCGCAGCGTGTCGGCATCGTGGACGGTGATGTCGAGCACCACGCCGCCGCCGGCCTCCGGCCTGGTGATGCGCCAGCCCTGCAGGTTTTCCGGCAGGTAGACGGAATGAAAGACGCGGGCGGCGATCGGCTTGCCGATGCGGCCGGCCGATATGGCGTCACGCATGGCGCGATGGGCGCCGGCATTGCGCAAATGATGGTTGGTGCCCAGCACGATTCCGGCTGCCTTGGCCGCGGCGACCATTTTGCGCGCGCCAGCGCTGGTCAACGCTAGCGGCTTTTCGCACAGAACATGCTTGTCCGCCTTGATGGCGGCCAGCGCCTGTTCGAGGTGCAGTTCATTGGTGGTCGAGATGTAGACGGCGTGGATGCCGGCGCCGAGCAGATCGTCCAGCGTCGAGACGGCGAGCGGAATATCTTGTTCCGCGGCATAGGCCTTGGCCCGCTCCGGGCTGGAGCTCATCACCGCGGCGATTTCTCCGTTTTCCTGGGCACGGATGGCACCGATCATGAACTGTTTGGCGATCGTGCTGGCGCCGATCAGTCCCCATCTGACGCTCATGCCGCGTCTCCCATTCCGGTGTTCTGGGCGTGGCGATCGGGACCGCAGCTTTCCCTGACGACCAGATTGACGGCGCCGATATGGTCCTCGGCGCGCGTGGTACGCGACTGGATCATCTTCAGCATGACATGCGCGGCGCGCTCGCCAAGGCCTGCCGTGTCTACCGAGACGCTGGTCAGCGCCGGCATGTAATGCTCGGCCTCGACCACGTCGTCGAAGCCGACGACGGCAAAATCCGCGCCGGGCTCCAACCCGCGCTTGCGTAGCGCCAGCATGACGCCGAAGGCGACGGCGTCGTTGAAGCAAAGCGCGGCCGTCGGCGGTTCAGCCAGGGCAAGGGCGGTCTCCAGGCAAGCGATGCCGCCCTTGCGGCTGGTTTCGCCTTGGACGACGAGCACGTCGCGCCGGGCAATGCCTGATGTTTCGCAGGCCTCGCGAAAACCGCCCAGGCGCTCCTGATAGACGACCAGATCGGACGAGCCGCCGAAGAAGGCCAGCCGGCGGTGGCCCTTGCCGATAAGATGGGCGGCGGCGAGGTACGCGCCGCGATGGTTGTCGGGCGCAATCACCGGGATGCGGCTGTCCGGCAGGCGGCGCATGGCGAACACCACCGGCACGCCCGCCGTCTCGAGGCGGCGGAAGGCGCCCGGCGTGGTGCCGCGCGCCGGCGACACGATCAGCCCGGCGACGCCCTGTTCCATCAGCGACTTCAGCACTTCTTCCTGGCGCACCGGATTTTCCGCCGTGTTGGCGATGAACGGCACGATGCCGGCCGACTGGAAGACGCGCTCCATGCCGACAGCCAGCTCGGCGAAAAAGGGGTTGGTGAGATCGTTGATGACCATGCCGATGACGTTGGAGTGGGCCTTGCGCAGATTGGCGGCGCCGCGGTTGTAGACATAGCCGACATCCTCGATCGCCTTGCGAACCTTGACCGCGGTTTCAGGCCGGATCAGCCCCGAGCCTTGCAGCACGAGCGACACCGTCGATTTGGACACACCGGCCTCGCGGGCGATGTCCAGGATCGTTGCCTTGGGCCGGCTGGCCATATGGGTGGTTTCCTCCGCCTGAATTGGAAAATCTATTGGAACGTTCTAATCACTGTGCCAAACGAGAGTCAATCAGGATTCTAGCGAGGATCAAAAAATTGATGAATGCGGTGCTCAGCAAGGCTCTTGACCTCTTTTCGGCATTTGGACCGGTTCAATCTCAGGAATCATAAAGGTTCTTGATTTATTGGAACGTTCCATTTATAGGATGCCGGAAACGGAGGTTGCCATGGATATTGCCCTGCCTGCGGAGAATGGCGGCCGCGTCAGCTACAAGCTCGTGGGTGACCCGGTGGAGCCCAGGATAGGCGCTGCTTTCCCGCGCATCGCCTATGCCGCGGCCCATGTCGTCGCCGACCCGCTTGCCATGACCAATCCGTGGTCGAAGCCTGCAGTCGACTGGGACAAGACGATGGCGTTTCGTCATCATCTGTGGCGGCTCGGCTTCCGCATCGCCGAGGCGATGGACACCTCGCAGCGCGGCATGGGGTTCGATTGGGCGAATGCGCAGGAATTGATCCGGCGCTCGATCGCCGAGGCACGCAGCGTCGAAGGCGCCGATCTGGCATCGGGCGCCGGCACCGATCATCTGGCGCCGACGGCCACCAGAACGCTGGACGATGTGATCGCCGCCTATGAGCAGCAGTTCGCTTTCATCGAGGGCGAGGGCGGCAAGGCGATCATGATGGCCAGCCGGGCGCTGGCGGCGGTCGCCAAAGGCCCGGATGATTATGTCAGGGTTTACGACCGCATTCTCAGCCAGGCCTCCGGCAAGGTCATCCTGCACTGGCTGGGTGACATGTTCGATCCGGCACTGAAGGGCTATTGGGGCAGCGGCGATTTCGAGGCCGCGCTCGATACCGTCGTCGCCATCATCGAGCGCCATGCTGGCAAGGTCGAGGGGATAAAGATATCGCTGCTCGATGCCGACAAGGAGGTCGCCTTGCGCAACCGGCTGCCGGAAGGCGTCGTCATGTTCACCGGCGACGATTTCAACTATCCCGAACTGATTGCCGGCGACGGGAAGCGGCATTCGCATGCCTTGCTCGGCATATTCGACGCCATAGCCCCGGTCGCCAATGCGGCCCTGGCGAAGCTGGCCGACGGCGACCGCGCCGGCTATGACGCGCTGATGGCGCCGACGGTGCCGCTTTCGCGCAAAATCTTCGAGGCGCCGACCGAGTATTACAAGGCCGGCATCGTCTTCATGGCCTGGCTCAACGGCCGCCAGGACCATTTCACAATGGTCGGCGGCATGCAGTCGGCACGCGGCGTCCTGCACTATGCCGACATCTTCCGCCTTGCCGACCAGGCAGGCTTGCTGGCCGATCCCGCGCTTGCGCTGACCAGAATGAAGCATTTCTGCGCGGTCGCGGGTGCCTGAGAACAGCATAGCCGTCTGAAAAGTATCCCCCGTATGGGGGATTTGCGTTCTCGCGCCAAATCTGTATTCCGTTGCCGGGATTGGGAGCGGACGAATACGGCAATGACGGAAAAAGTGGCGCTCATCACCGGTGTAACCGGGCAGGACGGGGCCTATCTTGCAGAGCTGCTTCTGCGGAAGGGCTATGTTGTCCATGGCGTCAAACGCCGCTCGTCCTCGTTCAACACCGAGCGCGTCGATGACATCTATGTCGATCCGCATGAGCGCGGCGCACGCTTCTTCCTGCATTATGGCGACCTGACCGACGCAACCAATCTCATTCGTCTGGTGCAGGAGACGCAGCCCAGCGAGATCTACAATCTCGGCGCCCAGAGCCATGTGCAGGTGAGTTTCGAGACGCCCGAATACACTGGCAATGCCGATGCTCTGGGAACGCTCAGGCTGCTGGAGGCGATCCGCATCCTCAAGCTGGAGAAGTCGGTGCGCTTCTACCAAGCCTCGACCTCGGAGCTTTACGGAAGGGCGCGCGAGGTACCGCAAACCGAGACGACGCCGTTCCATCCGCGCTCGCCCTATGCTGCGGCGAAGCTCTATGCCTACTGGATCACGGTCAATTACCGCGAAGCCTACGGCATGTTCGCCGCCAACGGCATTCTGTTCAACCACGAAAGCCCGACGCGTGGCGAAACCTTCGTCACCCGCAAGATTACGCGGGCCGTCGCCTCGATCCAACACGGCCTGCAGGACACGCTCTATCTCGGCAATCTCGACGCCAGGCGTGACTGGGGCCATGCGCGCGACTATGTAGAAGGCATGTGGCGCATTCTGCAGCACAGCGAAGCCGACGATTTCGTGCTGGCGACCGGCGAGGCGCATTCGGTGCGCGAATTCGTCGAACTGGCTTTCGCCGAGACCGGACGGGCCATTCGCTGGCAAGGCGAGGGTGTCGACGAGGTCGGCGTCGATGCCGGTTCGGGCGCCGTCCTGGTGCGCATCGATCCGCGCTATTTCCGGCCGACCGAGGTAGACTTTTTGCTCGGCGACCCCGCCAAGGCCAAGGCAAGACTTGGCTGGTCGCACACGACCGGGTTCAGGGATCTGGTGGCGGAAATGGTGCAGGCCGATCTGGCGCGCGCTGCCGGCGGCACGCTACAGAACAGCCGCTCTGCGTGAGGCAGGCCGATGGACGCGACATTTGAGCTGAAAGGCAAGCGCGTCTTCGTCGCCGGGCATCGCGGCATGGTCGGTTCGGCCGTCGTGCGACGACTGGCGAGCGAGGACTGCGAAGTGCTCACCGTGTCCCGCGACAGGCTCGATCTGCTCGACCAGGCAGGGGTGCGGCGCTGGATGGCCGACCACCGCCCGGACGCCGTGGTGATGGCGGCCGCCAAGGTCGGCGGCATCCTGGCCAATGACCGCTTCCCGGTCGACTTCCTGCAGCAAAATCTGGTGATCCAGAGCAACGTCATCGACGGCGCCTTTCGCAGCGAGGTCGGCAAATTGCTGTTTCTCGGCTCGTCCTGCATCTATCCCAGGCTCGCGCCGCAGCCGATCCGGGAAGACGCGCTGCTGACCGGCCCGCTCGAACCCACCAACGAATGGTATGCGATCGCCAAGATCGCCGGGCTTAAACTGTGCCAGGCCTATCGGCGCCAATACGGCGTCGATTACATCTCGGCAATGCCGGCCAGCCTTTACGGCCCGGGTGACAATTTCGACCTGCAGAGCAGCCATGTGGTGCCGGCGCTGATGCGGAAGGCGCATGCGCTGGCGCTGAGCGGCGACACCAGCCTCGAGGTTTGGGGCTCGGGCACACCGCGGCGCGAATTGCTGCATGTCGACGACGCAGCCGATGCGCTGGTCTGGCTGTTGAAGAATTATGCCGGCGACAGCCACGTCAACGTCGGTTCGGGGGAGGATGTCACCATTGCCGAACTCGCCCAAACCGTCGCGTCCGTCGCCGGCGTCGAGGCTACGATCGCCTTCGATACGACGAGGCCCGATGGCACGCCGCGCAAGCTGATGGATGTGTCGCGGCTGTTTGCTACGGGATGGCGCCCGCGATACGCGCTTCGCAGTGGATTGGAACAGACATATGCCTGGTTTCTCCAGCATGTTGAGAAGGGTGACGTCCGCCTCGGCGCGGCCTGATCGCAATCCTCGGCATGCAAAGTTGATTGCCGCGACCCGGGATGACGGGCTGGGCGGCCGGCTTCTGGCCATGGTCAACGCAAAGGCGCTTGCCGATGCAACAGGCCACCGCTTCGGTTTCACCTGGAAGCGAGCCGTCTCGGACAAGACGTTTCACATTGTCGATACGGTCGACAAAATATTTGCTCCCAACTTCATCGAAAAGCACTGGCTGGGCGAAAAGATCACAGGCGCATCTCTTGAGATTCTCAAGAAAGGGAAATTTACCCGCGCAAGCCTGAACGCGTCAGCCCGGCGAAGCTTTTTTCGCGGCTGGCTCTGCAACGATTTCAACGTTCTGGAATCTTTTCGCGACAAGGGAAAGCCGCTCGCGACATCCGACACGATCAGGACGATCGGCTTTGCCGAGCCGGTGAACCACGCGCTGCGCGCGGCCCAGTCCTGTCAATTTCCGGGGCAAATGGCCGGGCTGCACCTGCGCAGCGGCGATATCGTTCGCGGCAAATACCGTTCGACGCTCAATTTCAACGGCAAGGTGATTCCTTCGACCCTGGCCAAGGCGATTGTGGCGGAGCTCGCGTCACAGGGCGCTGCTGGTCGGCCAGGACCGAGCGACGCTCGACTATTTGAGATCGCAAACCGGCGCGTTGCTGACCGACGATTTCGGCGCCAACGCATTCGAGGATCAGACGCTGAGGGCATTTTTCGAGATGGCGCTTCTGGCGCGCTGCCAGCGGATCTATGCCGGCAGCAGCGTGTTCGCATCGGTGGCCTCGGTGATCGGCGGTTCTCCGCGCATCAAGACCACCGCTCTGTTCAGCCCGCCCCGCGCCTCGCAACTCATGCTCGAAGAGCTGGCGCAGCATCAGTCCGACTATCATCCGTTCGAAGCGGCCTTCGGCTATCTGTCGGCGTTCCTGGCTGTCGAGGATGAAATCAGCCCGGCCAGGGCAAGGGACATTCTCGGCAAAGGCTGCGCGCTCGATCCTGAAAACGATGCCTATGCGCTGAAGATCGTGGCCTCCTATTTTCGCGAGGGGGATTACGCTGCAGGCGAAGCCATTTTGAAATCGCGCATGACTGCACAATTCGAGGCGTGTCCCAAGGTGCCGCTGCCAATGCTCTCGGCCCTGTCGCGCAAAACAGTGCACGGCCACGCCATGGGCAAGGATTTCGCGTTCTATTTTGCCGCGGCGAAGGCCGGTCATCCCTTTGCCACGGCCTGCGCGGCCCATATTCTGCATGACGGGTTTGGCGAACTGAAACCGGCGCTCGAGATGATCGCCGGATCGCAGGCTGCCGAACCGGCCAATGCATTGTTCAAAAAGATCAGGCGCTACATCCGGCCGATCGCGACGCGTGAATCCAGCCCGCTATTGAAAGCGCGGCTGCGTCTTTGGAAGGCCGGGATCAGGATTTAGTCCATCACTGCCTTCGCCAGACCCAGAACGGCGCGATGCCCCGGTCGGGATGGAAAAGCGGTCTCCCGGCGGTGAGATCGGCAAGCGCTGTCGCCTCAGGGTCCTGGCGCGCGAGATCGAACAGCAGCGGCAGGGCCAGATCCTGGTCGATGGTCTCGATATCTTGCCTGCCGATATCGGCTGCAAACCGCCGCAGCGCCATGACCAGCCCCTGTCCCTCGGCAGCCTTGTGCCGCCACAGATCGTCGCCGACCGAGGACAAGAGCCGCGCCAGGGAAGTCCAAGCCTGCAAGGCGAACATGGCGTCGTGCAGGCTGGACGGTTCGTTCAAAAGCGAGCCGTCGGATGCGATCTCGGCAACCAGCCTTTCGCGGGCGTGGAGGCGGACCCTGGCCAGCGTCGCGCCGTCGTTCAGAAACAGTGCGATCGATGCCCGTTGCAGATCGCTGACGACACCGCGATTGCCAAACGCCGTCGCCGGCGCGGTGGCCAGCCATTTGCCGTAGCTGGCAAGCCAGGCTTGGAAATCCTCCCGGGCCTGCCCATCCAGCACCCCGGCGCGTTCAACAAGGCGGACGGCATCGAGGAGGAAGTGGAGATCGCCAAGCCCCAGGACATCTTGCTGCGCGTAAGGCGGCTTCATCCTTGTGCCGGGGTCGATGAACCAGGCGCGGATCCCTTGCGCGGCATGGGTGGCAAAGCGCTGCTCGCCAAGCACGGCCGCCGCCAGCGCCAGCACGGTGATGTCTTGCAGGACATGGGGCAGGCGGGCAGGATCGCCTGCTTGATGGAGATCGGTGCGATGAGCGCGGGCCAGCACCTCGCTCGCGGCCGTTTCAAGCTGGCGGCGAAGCTCGGCGTCATGGTTTCTGGATGCCGCGGCAAGAGCAGCGTCATCGTAAAAAAACAGGCGCGACGGATCGAGCCTGGCGGCGGTTGCGAGGGCATCGCAGCGGTCGATCATGTCGACGATCGCTTCGTCGCGGCTGCTCCAGCGGGCGACGAAACCGACCTTGCCGATTTCCAGATGCGCGCGCCCGGAATCCAGACGCGCCACCCAGCCGGCATTCTGGAAAAGCCCGGCATCGGGGGCCAGCGACGGACGTGGGAAATCCCACGGGTCGTCGCGGAAACGGTCCCACGGTCCGGGAACGCCGAGCCGCCACAGCATTTCGACCTTGGGCCGGCGGCCATAGGCATAGTTTTCGTCGAACAGCTCAGTCGTGTCGGTGCGAAAGATGATCTGGGGCTCTTCCCTGGCCGGCGGCTTGAAATTCTCGTCGAGCAGGCCCGCGTTTTCGACGATGCGCGCCATCGGCACGATGACATAGGGCAGATACGGCCGCGCCTCGATTGCTTCGCGTATCTGCCGGAATGCCTGCTCGGTCAGATAGCAGTTTCCGTCCCACGGCATCAGCCACTTCGCCCGTGTGCGTGCGATCTCGAGCGCCTTGTTGCGGGCGCCGTTGTTGTTCATCAGATAACGGTTTTTGCTGCGCCTGATGAGCGTTTCGTAGCGCGCTGTGAGCTCAGCCGATTGGCCGCTTTTGCCGGAAAACCGGATTTCCTTTGCTGCCAGCCTGTCGATGTCCCACGCAATCCTGCCATAGGCCTCGAGATCGAAAGGGATGCGCAGAAAGCTCTGGCCGCGCCCCTCCAGCAGCTGGACGATGCGGGCCTCCTCATCTGGATCGGCTATACGATTGACGATCCAGAATTTGTCGCAGTCAGGAAAGGCGGGCTCGTTGTCCAGGATGAAGCGGGCATTGTCGAAGGACTGGCCTTTGCGGTGCCGCGGCTCGAGATCGTTGCCAATGATGCGGACGAGCATGAAGCTGTCCTTCGTCGCCGCAATCGGCAAGGCGGGGTATGCGTCACGTGCCGCCCTGATGCGAAGCCTGACATCGCGCCTGTGTTCGAGCGTTCGCTTTGCCGCAACCAGGACGCCGCCAAGGCTCGCGCCTGGCGATTGGAGATATTTCCTCGCCCTTTTGAGCTCGAGGTAGATGCGTTGCCAGGCCGGCTTCCGCTCCGCCGGAGTTGACGTCATGGCCACCCGCCGAAGCGAGCGCGCCGATGGTTACGGCCGCAGCCGATCCTCGACCATCCTGATGTCGTCATTCGCATTGTTCCCCCCGAACATCGCGTCTGTCCCCAGCCTTAAAGCCATCGCGCCCGGGCGTCACGACTGAAAATTTGTCCCAGGCCTTGTCGTGCCCGCTCAGCCGCCTGCGCCGGGAAGGCTTTGCCGGCAATTCAGTTTGCTCGTGAACCATTTCGGTGCCGCCCGCGACCAAGCGCTGTGTAGCAAACACGGTCCATCAAAGAGAACGTCCATGTCTATCACTTCAAGAAACGTCCTTCTCGCCGCCATCGCCGTTTCGGTGCTGGCGGGGTGTCAGACGGCACCGCCGAGGGAATGCGAGAAGACCAAGCCTGGTGTCACCTATAACGGCAAATGCTGCGGCATCGGAACCCCGTGCCGTGAAGGCCGCAACGCCCCTCATGACAAGCCCGACAGGCCCGATCCGCGGCCGCAATGATCCACGAGCCTGAATCGTCCCGGTTTCGCGCCGGGACGTTTCCCGGTTTTCCCTAGAGCGGTTCATCGTTTCAGGAAAACGCCGAACCACTCTATCTCTTTGTTTGAGCATGATCTTTTTCGAAAACCGGGTTCCACTTTTCGGGATCATGCCCGGGTCAGAGTGCGCCGAATGGCTGAAAGAAATCTCGAAACCCGAGAAGACC
The DNA here is from genome assembly GCF_056403695.1 of Mesorhizobium sp. P2_F7. Classification (NCBI taxonomy): domain Bacteria; kingdom Pseudomonadati; phylum Pseudomonadota; class Alphaproteobacteria; order Hyphomicrobiales; family Phyllobacteriaceae; genus Mesorhizobium; species Mesorhizobium sp. P2_F7. The sequence continues at coordinate 109,056 of NZ_JBFUFA010000003.1, forward strand.
GGACGGCGTCGGCTGCCAACACCGCATCCATCGACCGTTCGAATTCGGTCACCATCGACGCCAGCAACGCCTGCAGCGCGGGACCGTGCAGCCTGTCGACGATGGCGTCATAATCGGCAAGCGTGGCGGCGACGACGCCCGGGATGTCTTCATAACGGCACCAGATCACATGCTCATGGTAGGGGATGTGCGTTCGCAGCGGCACCTCCTCGCTGATGACGAGGCAGCCTTGCGACAGCGCCGGCAGCACCCTGAACTCTTCGATCGAATGATGGTGCCAGGTCTGGTGCGGGTTCACGACGATCTTCGCGCTCCGGTACAGCGACTGCAGCCCAGGCAGGTCGTAAATGCCTTGCGCGTTCCGGTAGCCCGGAAATCCCTCGAGCTTCTCGATCACGGCTGCCCGCCTCGGCTCGCGGGTGTTGATGATGTTGGTCAGAACGTCGATCTGCCGGCCGCCGGCATTTGAATACGGAAACGGGATGGCTGGGCAGTAGACGATGCGGTCGCACAGATCGCGCGAGAATTTCCCGCTGGATCTGATGTTGACGATGTTCGGCACATTGTATTCCAGCACGATATCGGCGGCGCGGAACTGCTTTTCCCTGGCAATGCGCACCAGGTATTTTTCGTCGCCGCCGAACATCGATGGGACGACGCCCCGGGGCGATGAGCGGGGAATGTCGCGCCCGCCGGGGAGCACCAGATTGTGCTCGTCCTGCATGAAGATGCGCAAATCGGCACGCGGTTCGCCACGCTTGGCGAAATAGGCCTGGACGACCGGCAGGTTGGTCATGAGCTTGTGAGCATTGAGATAATGCATCCGGCGACCTCCGGGTGAAATCAGCCCGGTTGTCAAGACAGGCGCGTGGCCCCTGCGGGGCGGCGAATGGCGGGGACGATGCAAAAGTGTACGGGCATCACCATGCCGACTTCCAAAGAATGCCGCCGAGGTCTGATGTCAGAAAGTGCCCAAGCTACTTGTACAGTCCGGGATACTTTGCCTTCTCGGCCTGGCAGCTATCTCGCCGGTTTGCGGCTTGGACAAATGAGTTCTCGTAGATGCGTATCGCCCATTTGAATTTGGATGGGTTGGACGTCAGATGCTTGTCAACGCCGTCGTATAGCAGCACTGGAACAGCGATGAAGGTTCTTGCATCTTCGCCAGGCCTTAACTTCCGGCACCTTTGCATAACCCCATTGACGTTACCGGCCATGGTGGCAGCTATCTTCAGCTGGGCGTCCGGCATCCGAGCCAAGTGCTCAATGTTCTTTTTCTCTCCCTCACCGGCTGAAGCAGCAGAAGATATGAAGCAAACGCCTGCAATCGCAGTTATCAAGATAAGTCTCAATGTCCTCCCTCCAACTGTCCTATCTGAGAGAAATTACAGCATAGATTGAGGCGTTGAAAAAGTCCGGTTCGGCGCGATCTTTGCGAGGTCTAGAATGAAGGCGGCAGGACAAACGTGCGTTATTTTCTTTATGATCGCCCTAACAGGTTGCGGGGGAGAAAGTATCCAGACGTTCGACCTTGTTCGCGCGGATGGGTCGAAGGCACATTGCGGACACACGGTACCGGCATTTCTTCCAGTCCGTGAGCGCGTGGATCCCTACGTTGCGCAGTGCGTATCGGCGTGCATGAAACTTGGCTTCTCCGTCGAAAGCACCTTCCCGCCTGGTCTAGCAAATCAGAAGATAGAAAATGTTGCTGAAGGCGCGGGGTCGTTCTGTCCGATATGAGCGGAGTGAGCCTGCGTTTCTGTGCCTACCAGCACAAGCGCTCAGCTAAGTTATTGAAAGGATGGTGGGCGTGACAGGGATTGAACCTGTGACCCCTGCAATGTCAATGCAGTGCTCTCCCGCTGAGCTACACGCCCATCCGAAGCCGCGCATACACCATTTTTGATCCAGCGCGTCAATAGCCGGAAAAGGGAAAGAACGGCTCGTTTTGTCGCGCCGCCAGACGAGCGGCGGAATCGTACTGGGCGTGCTTCAGGCGGCCTGCAGCATTTTTTCGACCTCATTGACGAGATCGCGCAGATGGAAGGGCTTCGACAGCACCTTGGCATCTTTCGGCGCCTTGGAATCGGGGTTGAGCGCGACAGCCGCGAAACCGGTGATGAACATCACCTTGAGGTCGGGATCGATCTCGGTGGCGCGGCGGGCGAGCTCGATGCCGTCCATCTCCGGCATGACAATGTCGGTCAGCAGCAAGGAGAAGGGTTCTTCGCGCAGCCGCTCATAGGCGCTGGCACCATTGTCGAAATCGCTGACCTGGTAGCCCGCCCGCTCCAGCGCCTTGACCAGGAACCGGCGCATATCGTCGTCGTCTTCCGCCAGCAGAATGCGTGCCATCATATCCCGTCCGAATCACCCCACCCAAGCCTGCCGTCCGGCAAGCCCGTTAACCATCCTGTATATGAGGAGGTGACGGTAAACATCAAGTGAACGCTAGCAGCATTAATCCTGATTTGACGGGGTTTCTGGCACGCCGAAATGCTGGACATGCGGCTGATGAGGTGGCAGTTTCCCATCATGATGCATTGCTGTTTCCGGGTTCGTTCAAATTGACGACGGCAGCCGAGGATTTTTCGGTCGTTCCACCCTTCGAAATCCGATCGGGCGCCGAGCAGCGCGTTCCCTTCGTCTTCAACTCGCCGCATAGCGGCCGCTATTATCCCGACCGCTTCCTGGCCATGGCCAGGCTCGACCGCAACGCCATCCGGCGTTCCGAGGACTGCTATGTCGATGAGTTGTTCGGCGGTGCAGTGGCGCTCGGCGCGCCGATGCTGGCAGCGAATTTTCCGCGCGCCTATCTCGACGTCAATCGCGAACCCTGGGAACTCGACCCGCGCATGTTCGCCGAGCCGGTGCCGTCCTTCTGCAACATCCGCTCGGCGCGCGTGGCCGGCGGGCTCGGCACCGTGCCCAAGCTGGTGGGCGAGGGGCTCGACATTTATTCCGGGCGGCTGCCGCTGGCGGAGGCCGTGCAGCGCATCGAGGCCGTCTACAAACCCTATCACGAGACGCTGAAGCGGCTTTTGACCCGAACCCATGCGAGGTTTGGCTATGCCGTGCTGATCGACTGCCATTCGATGCCGGCGAGCATCAGGGTGGGCGACAGCGGCCTGCGGCCGGACTTCATCGTCGGCGACCGTTTCGGCATCTCGGCCACGGCTGCGTTGACCGAGACGGCGATAGGCCTGCTCACCGGCATGGGCTATACCGTCGCTCACAACAAGCCCTATGCGGGCGGCTTCATCACCGAGCATTACGGCCGGCCGGCGCGCCATCTGCATGCGCTGCAGATCGAGGTCAATCGCGGGCTCTACATGAATGAGCGGACGTTCCAGAAATCGGCTGGTTTCGATGCGCTGGCCGACGACATGGCGCGCTTTTCGGCCGACCTGATGGCGATGCCCGACCACCATTTCATCGACCTGCCGCTGGCTGCCGAATGACGCCGGAACGGCGGCTGTTCACGGGATCCCGCGCCAGCCATGCGGCGGCGTAAAAAAAGACCGCATCGTTTGCACGACACGGTCGAAGTCTAGGGAGGAAACGCCCAAGGAGGGCATGGACAGGAAAACCTGTCCGAGTACAAAGTTATTGTGCGATGCACAAATGTCAATCGATTCCACGCTTTTTTAATTCACTCTGATGTGGAAATTGCGTTTGTGTGGCGCCGATGTGACATTTTGGCAACAATTATCTCAGTGATAAATCGATAAACCGGCTTGTTTTGGCGCAAAAGTGCCGCCAGACCGGATCAGGCACTCTGCAATGCGGGAGAATCAGGTGGACATCAGCATCGATTTCATGCGCCGGATCGCGCAAGCGGCGGCGGCTGAAACCTTGCCGCGCTTCCGCGCACAGGGCGCGGTGGCCAACAAGGAGAAGGGCAGCTTCGATCCGGTCACGGAAGCCGACCGCGAGGCGGAACGCGCCATCCGGGCGCTGATATCGGCCGAGTTTCCCGATCACGGCATCCTGGGTGAAGAGCACGGCAGCGAAAACATTTCCTCCAGGCATGTCTGGGTGATCGATCCCATCGACGGCACCCGCGCCTTCATCTCCGGCCTGCCGGTGTGGGGAACATTGGTCGGGCTGACGGTCGACGGCGACGCTGTCGCCGGCATGATGGCGCAACCCTTCACCGGCGAGCTGTTCTATGCCAACGCCTCCGGTTCCCACTATGAGGGCCCGGGCGGTCCGCGGAAGCTGTCGACCCGCAAGACGACGAAGCTCGACGAGGCGACCTTGTTCACCACCACGCCGGCGCTGTTCAAGGGCGAGGCGCGCACGCGCTTCGACAAATTCGAAAAGCAAGTCCAGCTCGTTCGCTACGGCGCCGATTGCTACGCCTTTGCCATGATCGCGTCGGGCAGCGTCGACATCGTCGCCGATCCCGGATTGAAGCCCTATGACATCGTGGCGCTGATCCCGATCATCGAAAAGGCCGGCGGCGTCGTCACCACTTTCGAAGGCGGTCCGGCGGAGAAGGGCGGCGACATACTTGCGGCGGTGACGCCGGAGCTTCACGCGGCGGCGATGGCGGCGCTGCGCGGCTGATATTCTGTCCCTGTCAACGCGGCTTGATCGAACGCTGGAACTCCGCCGGCGTTCGCCCGTAGACCTGCCTGAACGCCGCGCTGAAATGGCTGTGGCTGGAGAAGCCGAGGTCCAGCCCAAGCGTCGTCAGATTGTCGTAGCGGCCAAGCAGGTCGAGCGCGCGCGCCAGGCGCAGGCGCAGGTGATAGCGGTAGAGCGGCATCGCCTCGACCTGCTGGAACACTTGCGTCAGATAGACCGGTGACACCCCGACTTCGGCGGCAATCTCGGCCAGCGTCCAGCGCCGCGACAGGTCCGAGGACAGGACAAGCTTGGCGCGATCGACCAGCTTCTGCCGGCCGGCGCTGGCACCGGCGGCGTGCGAGGTGCGTTCACCGAGGGAGCGCCGCACCAGCGTCAACGCCAAGGTTTCGGCCTCCAGCGTTTCGGCAATGTTGCGGCTCAGGCTGTGGCGCAGCACCGCCACCAGCGCCTGAGCCCGCGGGTCGATGCGGCGGCGCTGGCGGCGAAACGCCAACGCGCTGCCCGAGCGCAACTGGTCCTTCGGCGTCAGTTCCTGCAGCTGCGCCTCCTCGATGACGAGATCGAGGCAGGAATCGCCACCCTCGACGGGGTGGCTGATCCGGTAGGGTTCCGCCTCATTGAAGAACAGCAACTGGTTGGCTTCGGCGACCGCATCGTTGCGGCCGACATGGCGCACGAAGACACCGCGGTAGGGAAACACCAGATGCGTGGCGGCGGTGCATTCTTCTTCGCTTCTGTGCCGGCATTCGCCGCTGCAGACAACGTCCCTTACCCTGACGGTGCCGGTGTCGAGGAGCGTCTGTAACGTGAATTGAGACATGGCCGTGCATTCCCTTTGCGCCGGAAGCTATCCCGGCACTTTAGGCGATCGGCCTGCCCAAACCTGTCAGGAGACTTCACCTGTCAGCGCCGTCGCAACGGCCATGGCTCAATCCCACAGATGGCGCATGTATTCGCCGTGGGCTTCACCGCGCGACAGGCCGATGTCCTTGAGCTGTTCGTCGGTCATTTCGAGCAGTGCGAGGCGACTCCGACGCCTTTCCAGTTGGCGGCCGATCCAGTTGGCCGCCGCGATGCAGTGTGTCCGCAAGGACCGCCAGAAGGTCGCGGATTGGGTTGTGGGTGCCTGTGCCAGGTGCACCACCGTTGCATGATCGGGGCGCATCGCTCAGGCCTCCCCGTTGCCGACCACTGAGGCGCCGGCCACTGAGGCGCCGGCTTCGTTCAGCGCAATCGCGCATTCCTCGCAGCAGACCTCGACGGTCTTGCCGCCGACCTTGACGCGGATCGGGTTGGCGTCCAGCCGGCAATCGCAGGCAGCGCAGGTTTTCTCGGTCATGATGTCATCTCCTTGGCGTTCAGTTCGACGTGGAGATGAGCATTCCGGGGGCAGCACCGGCTGTCAGAATCTTTAGCTCTTTGCGTGCGGCCGGCGCTGCCGGGCGGTCCTCCTGACAGAAGGCTGTCAGCAGGCGCAAGCTCAAGGCGCGCCGCAACCAGCGGCGCTGCCGACATCAGGCGGTGGGGTCGTCGTTGCCGGGAATGAAGGCGTCGAAGGCGGCGAGCAACTGCTCGCGATAGACATCGGCCTCCTGCAGGATCTCGTGCTTGGCGCCATCGATCATCAGCAGCGAGCCGACGCGCAGACGCCTGGTGTAGGCTTCCACTGCCTTGGTCGAGACGACCTGATCGGCGCCGGCGGCGATCACCAGCAGCGGCACCTGGATCCTGGCCATGAAATCCGGCTCGGTGATGACCTCACCTGCCTTGATGGCGGCCTGCAGCCAGCGGATGGTCGGGCCGCCGAGCGCCAGTTGCGGCCATGCTTCATAAATCTGCGTGTTGCGCTGATAACGCTCAGGGTCCGAAGTCACCTTGTTGAGGGCAAAGGGCAGGGTTTGCCGCGGACGCGGGCCCCAGGCGGCATAGAGCCGGCCGAGGCCGAGAAAGCATAATACAGAGCAGACGCGGCGCACCGTTTTTGCAGACAGCGGAAAATCGGGCACCGTCAGAAAAGGCGCAATCAGGACCATGCGGCGCACCCGGTTGACCATCGACGGCGCGGCCAGCAGCGCAATCACGGCTCCGGCCGAATGGGCGAGGATGTAGTACGGGCCGCGGCAGTCGGGCAGCACGATATCCTCGAAGAACTGCTCGAGGTCGCCGGTGTAGTCGTAGAAGGAGCGGACATAGCCGCGTTGCCGGTCACGGAGCAGCCGGTCCGAACCGCCCTGGCCGCGCCAGTCGAGCGTGGCGACGCCGAGGCCGCGATCTGTCAGGTTGCGGATGGTCTCGAAATATTTCTCGATGCACTCATTGCGGCCGGGCAGCAGGACGACCGTGCCCTTCAGCGGCCGGGTGACCGCGGCAAACAGGCCGTAGCGGATCTTTTTACCGTCGCGCGTGGTGAAGAACCCGCCGGCGACATTTTGCGGCGGCGGGTTGCCTGGCGTGGGGTGGAAGAGGTCCGTCATTCGGTGCTTGCGTTTGGTGGTGTTTCGCCCGGCAGGGCGTCGGCATGGTGATAGACGCCAATGGATGAAAAGCAAAGGGAGGGGCGCCAAGGGGGCGGACGAAGAACGAGTAAGGCCGGAAGCAGCCTGCGGCGTGCTTCCGGCCTCTGTCGATCCGGGAGGAAGGGACGTTACACCCGGTTCGGCTTCGTCGCGGCACCTTCATCCGGCGCCGCCTGGTTCTTGATCCTGACTGCACTCTAACGCCGGCCGGCTGAACGGGCGCCGAAGCGGCGGTTCATCTGCCGTTCATCGACGCCTCAATTCACAGCTGTTCAAAAATCCTTGAAATGCGCTTTTGCGCTCCCCAAATGTCTGATGCAGCCGCCGATGTCGGGGCTGCTGGTCCACCCGAAACGCCTTTTTCAGGGTTTCGCACCGACCACACGCAAACCATGTTGCTCAACAGGAGAACACCTCATGCGTCACGTTGATTTTTCCCCGCTCTATCGCTCGACCGTCGGTTTCGACCGCCTGTTTGCCATGCTCGACTCGCTGGCCCAGCCTGAGAGCGCGCAGACCTATCCGCCCTACAACATCGAGCGCACCGGCGAGAACGCCTATCGCATCTCGATGGCGGTTGCCGGCTTCTCGGACGAAGAGATCTCGATCGAAGCCCACCGCAACGTGCTGACCGTCAAGGGTGAGCGCAAGGAAGAGGGTAATGGCGAAGGCTCCGAGCTGCTCTATCGCGGCATTGCCTCGCGCTCCTTCGAGCGTCGCTTCCAGCTCGCCGACCATGTCGAGGTCGTCGGCGCCACGCTGAAGAATGGCCTGCTCTTCGTCGATCTCACGCGCAACATCCCGGAGGAGCTGAAGCCGCGCAAGATCGCGATTACCGCGAGCTCCGAGAAGGCCAAGCAGATCGAGGCCAAGAACGCCGCGTAATCAAGACGGCGGCGTGATATCGCCCAAGGGACGTGGTAACGCCCAGAGATAGAAGCGTCTCCTCCCGAGACGAAAGCGGCGCCGCAAGGCGCCGCTTTTTTGTTGCGCCGACGCCTCTGTCACCCAGAACCATGGGCTCTGGCTCTTTTGGTAGGGGCGCCGCCTTCCCATGAAGGGCGATGTCTGATTTCTCGCTGGCGTTGGCAGCCACCATTGCCGTCACCTTCCTGCTTGCCGGCCTCGTCAAGGGTGTTACCGGCATGGGCCTTCCGACACTGGCGATGGGGCTGCTCGGCACCATCATGCCGCCGGTCGCGGCGGCTTCGCTGCTGATCGTGCCGTCCTTCGTCACCAATATCTGGCAGCTGTTCGCCGGACCGAGCTTTGCCTCGATCCTCAAGCAGCTGTGGCTGATGATGGTCGGCATCGTCGCCGGCACGCTGGCCGGCTCATGGCTCTTGGCCAGCGACAACGTCAAATGGACGACCGCCGGCCTTGGTGCTGCGCTGATCATCTATGCCGTCTACACGCTGCTGGCGCGGCAATTGACGGTTCCCGCGTCAGCCGAGCGCTGGTCGTCACCTGTCGTCGGTTTTCTCACCGGCCTCGTCACCGGCGGCACCGGTGTGTTCGTCGTCCCTGCCGTGCCTTACATCCAGGCACTGGGGTTGAGCCGCGACGACCTGATCCAGGCGCTCGGCCTGTCCTTCACGGTGTCGACCATCGCGCTTGCCGCCGGCCTTGCTTCGCATGGCGCGTTCCAGGTCGAGCACATCGCCATGTCGTCGCTGGCGGTCCTGCCAGCGCTGCTCGGCATGTGGCTGGGACAATTGCTGCGGCAGCGGATCAGCCCGGCGACCTTCCGACGCTGGTTCCTGATCTTCCTGATCCTGCTTGGGCTGGAGCTTCTGCTGCGGCCATTCCTCGCCTAGCGGCTGGCGCCGGTCGCGAGAACGGCCTCGACGTTCTGCCGGTGAACGGGCTCGTATAGCGCGAAGTACTCGACCGCACCGGTGGCGAACATGTCGGCGCCAAAGGTTTTCAGATCCTGCTTCGCCAGATCGGGCTCATGCCGGCAACGGAGCAGTTTCTGGACATAGGCTTGCGTGGCGGCGATGAGGCCTTTGTCATAGCCGCCTCGTTCGATCGCTTCGAGCGAACCGTGATTGGGCAGGATGCGGTCTATCGGCCAGCCGGCCATGCGTTCGAGATCGACCAGATGTTCAGCCAGCCGATCTGCCTCGCTGACATAGCTGATCGGATCCTCGAGCGTGTCGCCCGCCAGGAGCAGGCCGTTCCCAGGCATGAACAGCACCGTGCCGTCATGGCTGTGGATTTCGACCTGGCGCAGCTCGACGGCAATCGATCCGACGGTGAGGTCAAGACTGCCTGCGAAGGTCCTGTTCGGCAGCACGAGCGGCTTGATCGGCGGAACACCGCCTTCGATCTCGGCCCGGTTGTTCGCCAGCGCCGCGGCGGTGAGCGTGTTGGCGATGATCTCGCAGTCCTGAAACACTTCATTGCCGGCAATATGATCGTCATGCCAGTGGCTGAGCACGACCCGGATCGAGCTTACCCCCATGGCTTCTAACGTCTGCCGGACAAAGCGCGCATGGGGCAGCGAAATATGCGTGTCGTAGACAAGCGCCTGCGGCCCATCGACAACGGCATAGGTGCAGATGCCGAGGGCATAGGCGCCGTCGTCCAGCCAGTTCGGCTCGTCCGACCAGGCGCGAACGCCGTCGATGCGGCCATCGTAGAAGCCCAGCACGTTTGGCGCCGGGCGAAGCAGCTGCATGGTCGAGCCGAGGGGTGGCTTGGTCATCTCTTTACGCTCGATCCCTTGGGCGCTCAGGCGATCAACTGGCCGAAGCGGTCGACTTCATCCGACGTCGTGGCAAAGCTGGTGACGAAGCGATAGAGCAACTCGTCTTCGCCGACATGGCCATCGAAGCTGTGCGGCTTGTGCCAGTCGTAGAAGGCGGCGCCCGCCGACTGCAACTTTTCAGCTTGATCCTTCCGCATCACCGCAAACACCTCATTGGCCTGCGGCAGCCAGGCGAGCTTCGCCGTTGCCGAATCCTCGATTGCCGCGGCCAGGCGCGCGGCCATGGCGTTGGCGTGGCGGGCCGTGTCCAACCACAGCCCATCTCTAAAATAGGCGTCGAACTGGGCTGATATGAAGCGCGACTTGGAAAACAGCTGCGCGGCCCGCTTGCGCAGGAAAGACAGCTCCTTGGCGCGGTCGAGATCGAACAGCACAATGGCTTCGGCGCACCAGCAGCCATTCTTGGTGCCGCCGAAGGAGACGATATCGACGCCGCGCTTCCAGGTCATTTCAGCAGGCGTCGTCTCAAGCGCGACCAACGCGTTGGCAAAACGCGCGCCGTCCATATGCAGCGGCAGGGAATAGCGCTGGGCGATATCCGAAATCGCGGAGATATCATTGAGCCCATAGATCGTGCCGACCTCGGTCGACTGGGTGATCGAGACGGCTGTCGGCCGTCCCCAGTGGACGATCTCGGGCGCGAAACGGGCGATGGTGCGCTCAAGATTGTGCGGATCGATCTTACCCAGTGCACCGTCGATCGCATGCAGGCGCGAGCCGCCGCCGAGATATTCCGGCGCGCCGCATTCGTCCTCGATGATGTGCGATTCGCGGTGGGCAAAGGAAATGCTGCCGGGTTTGTTGTAGGCGGCCAGCGCCAGCGAGTTGGCGGCTGTGCCGGTGGCAACGAAGAACACCGCGACTTCGCGCTCGAAAATCTCGCTGAAACGCTGGTAGACGGCGCGATCGAGATCGCCATCGCCATAGGCGGTCGAAAAGCCGCCGGCATTGGCTGACAGGCCGGCGGCAATGCCGGGATGGACGCCCGCCCAGTTGTCGGATGCAAAGAACATTCAAAAAGTCCATGGCTGATTGCGAAAAAGAGCGCGACCATGGCCGCTTCGGGGTTTGACGCGCAAGGGCCAAGGGCTGGAAAAGCGGTAAAGCCAGAGGCTGATCACGAAGGCGTGCGGGGACCGAAGTTTTCGTTTCGACTGCGCGTCGCGCAATTTTCTGTCGCGAAATGCCCAAGATTTTTGTGAATCGGTCTTGTGTGTGCTCAGGATTTCTGCCATAAAAATTTAGGACAGCAGTGCTGTCTTATTTTGTCGCACAAGTCAGGCTGGATTGGCGTATCATTTGGGCCACTCCGGCCGTTGCCGCGAGCGACGGGTAGACGGCTCGGCTGTGGCCTGTACGATACCGGATACGAACCGGCGGCGCACCGCTCGGTTCGCCAAGGATTTCGCAAGACGTGCCGCAAGAATGAGAGCGGAAGCCAGTCGCTTCCCAAGGTAGACCAGCGCCCCAAACGCTAGACGTGCAAGGGGCCGGAACGGAGGACAGGACGATGACGGAACTGACGCCATCTGCGATTATCGGCCAGGCCGCGCAGACGAAAGCGGCAGCCGTTAAAAATACCGTTCTGACCAATACCGGGCGAACCACCAATGGCCTAGCCACCAACGGTATGGCCGCGCAGGGTCTCTATGATCCGCGCAACGAGCATGACGCCTGCGGCGTCGGCTTCATCGTCAACATGAAGAACGTCAAGTCGCACCAGATCGTCAAGGACGGGCTGTTCGTGCTCGAAAACCTGACGCATCGCGGCGCCGTCGGCGCCGATCCGCTGATGGGCGACGGCGCCGGCGTTCTGGTGCAGATTCCGGACCGTTTCTTCCGCGAGGAGATGGCGGCGCAGGGCGTCGAACTGCCGCCGACGGGCCAATACGGCGTCGGCCACTGGTTCATGCCGCAGGACGCGGCACTGCGTGCCCATATCGAAGACGTCATCGCCGAATCGGCGCAGTCGGAAGGGCTGCCGCTGCTCGGGTTCCGCGACGTGCCGGTCGACAATTCATCGCTGTCGAAGGCGCCCGATATCGCGGCCTCCGAACCGTTCCATCGCCAGGTCTTCATCGGTCGCACCGCTGATATTTCCGACGACGAGGAGTATGAGGCCAGGCTGTACCTGCTGCGCAAGGTCATTTCCGGTCGCATCTATGCAGAGAACAACAACAGGGATATCGGCGCGTACTGCGTGTCGCTGTCGGCGCGCACCATCGTCTACAAGGGCATGTTCCTGGCCTACCAGGTCGGCGCCTACTACAAGGATTTGTCGGATCCGCGTTTCGAGACCGCGCTGATCCTCGTCCACCAGCGTTTTTCCACCAACACTTTCCCGTCGTGGAAGCTGGCGCATCCCTACCGCATGGTCGCCCATAATGGCGAGATCAACACGGTGCGCGGCAACAACAACTGGATGGCGGCGCGCCAGGCCTCGGTCGATTCCGAACTGTTCGGCAACAACATCTCGAAGCTGTGGCCGATCTCCTATGACGGCCAGTCCGACACGGCGTGCTTCGACAATGCGCTCGAATTCCTGTTCCAGGGCGGTTACAGCCTCAGCCACGCCATGATGATGCTGATCCCGGAAGCCTGGGCCGGCAACAAGCTGATGGATGCCGACCGCAAGGCCTTCTATGAATACCATGCAGCCCTGATGGAGCCGTGGGACGGGCCGGCCGCGGTCGCCTTCACCGACGGCCGCCAGATCGGCGCCACGCTCGACCGCAACGGCCTGCGCCCGGCGCGCTACATCGTCACCGACGACGACCGCGTCATCATGGCGTCCGAAGCCGGCGTGCTGCCGGTGCCGGAGGAGAAGATCGTCAAGAAGTGGCGGCTGCAGCCCGGCCGCATGCTTCTGATCGACCTCGCCAAGGGTCGCATCATCTCCGATGAGGAGATCAAGTCGGAGATCGCGACCAGGCATCCCTACAAGACCTGGCTCAACAACACGCAGCTGATCCTCGAGGATCTGAAGCCGGTCGAGCCGCGCGAACTGCGCAAGGATGTCAGCCTGCTCGATCGCCAGCAGGCGTTCGGCTACAGCCAGGAAGACACCAAGCTGTTGATGTCGCCGATGGCGACCACCGGCCAGGAGGCCGTGGGTTCGATGGGTACCGACACGCCGATCTCGGCGATGTCGGACAAGTCGAAGCTGCTCTACACCTATTTCAAGCAGAACTTCGCCCAGGTCACCAACCCGCCGATCGACCCGATCCGCGAGGAGCTGGTGATGAGCCTGGTGTCGTTCATCGGGCCGCGGCCGAACATCTTCGACCTGGTCGGCAATTCGCGCCGCAAGCGGCTCGAAGTGCGCCAGCCGATCCTGACCAATGGCGATCTGGAAAAGATCCGCTCGATTGGTCACACCGAAGACCGTTTCGACACCAAGACGATCGACATCACCTACGGGTCGAGCGAGGGCGCCGCCGGCATGCAGGGCGCCGTCGAGCGTCTGTGCGAGCGGGCGGAAGCAGCTGTCGCCGGCGGCTACAACATCATCATCCTGTCCGACCGCCAGGTCGGGCCGGACCGGATCGCCATCCCGGCGCTGCTGGCGACGGCGGCGGTGCACCACCATCTGATCCGCAAGGGCCTGCGCACCGCGGTCGGCCTGGTCGTGGAATCCGGCGAGCCGCGCGAAGTGCATCATTTCTGCTGCCTCGCCGGCTACGGCGCTGAGGCGATCAACCCGTACCTCGCCTTCGACACGTTGCTCGACATGCACAAGCGCGGCGAACTGCCGGCCGAGGTCGACGCCTACGAAGTCGTCTCGCGCTATATCAAGTCGATCGGCAAGGGCATCCTCAAGGTGATGTCCAAGATGGGCATCTCGACCTACCAGTCCTATTGCGGCGCGCAGATCTTCGACGCCATCGGGCTGAAGACGGATTTCGTCGAGAAGTACTTTACCGGCACCGCGACGCTGATCGAAGGTGTGGGTCTGGACGAGGTCGCGGCCGAGACGCTCAGCCGCCACACCGACGGTTTCGGCAACGATCCGGTGCTGCGCAACAGCCTCGAGGTCGGCGGCGAGTACATGTACCGCATGCGCGGCGAAGCCCATATGTGGTCGCCCGACGCGGTCGCCACCTTGCAGCACGCCGTGCGCCAGGGGTCGTGGGAGACGTTCAAGGAATACTCGGCGCAGATCGACGGCGAGACGGCCCGCGCCCAGACCATTCGCGGCCTGTTCAGGATCAAGTTCGCCGAAGAGACCGGCCGCAAGAAGGTCGCGATAGAGGACGTGATGTCGGCCGCCGACATCGTCAAGCGCTTCTCGACCGGGGCGATGTCGTTCGGCTCGATCTCGCGCGAAGCGCACACCACGCTGGCGCGCGCCATGAACCAGATCGGCGGCAAGTCGAACACCGGCGAGGGCGGCGAAGAAGCCGACCGTTATCTGCCGCTGCCCGGCGGCGGGAAGAACCCCGAACGCTCGGCGATCAAGCAGGTCGCCTCGGGCCGGTTCGGCGTCACCGCCGAATATCTCGTCAATTCCGATGTCATGCAGATCAAGGTCGCGCAGGGCGCCAAGCCCGGCGAGGGTGGTCAGTTGCCCGGCCACAAGGTCGACGCGACCATCGCCAAGGTCCGGCATTCGACGCCCGGCGTCGGCCTGATCTCGCCGCCGCCGCATCACGACATCTATTCGATCGAGGATCTGGCGCAGCTGATCTACGATCTGAAGAACGTCAATCCGGCGGCCGACGTGTCGGTCAAGCTGGTGTCGGAAGTCGGTGTCGGCACTGTTGCGGCCGGCGTCGCCAAGGCGCGCGCCGACCACATCACCATCTCGGGCTATGATGGCGGCACCGGCGCGTCGCCGCTGACCTCGCTCAAGCATGCCGGCAGCCCGTGGGAAATGGGCCTTGCCGAGACGCACCAGACGCTGGTGCTCAACGGCCTGCGTTCGCGCGTTGCGCTGCAGGTCGATGGCGGCCTGCGCACCGGGCGTGACGTCATCATCGGCGCGCTGCTCGGCGCCGACGAGTTCGGCTTCTCGACCGCGCCGCTGATCGCGGCCGGCTGCATCATGATGCGCAAGTGCCATCTCAACACCTGCCCGGTCGGCGTCGCGACGCAGGACCCGGTGCTGCGCAAGCGCTTCAAGGGCAC
Organism: Mesorhizobium sp. P2_F7; assembly: GCF_056403695.1. Classification (NCBI taxonomy): domain Bacteria; kingdom Pseudomonadati; phylum Pseudomonadota; class Alphaproteobacteria; order Hyphomicrobiales; family Phyllobacteriaceae; genus Mesorhizobium; species Mesorhizobium sp. P2_F7. The sequence continues at coordinate 124,068 of NZ_JBFUFA010000003.1, forward strand.
GCCCGAGCATGTCATCAACTTCTTCTTCTACGTTGCGGAAGAGGTGAGGGGGCTGCTGGCCGAAATGGGCTACACCCATATCGACCAGATCGTCGGCGACAGCGACCTTCTGGAAAAGCGCGAGATGATCCAGCACTGGAAGGCGCGCGGGCTCGATTTCGGCAAGATGTTCTTCAAGCCGGACGCGCCGCATGAAGCCATCCACTGGACCGAGCGGCAGAAGCACCCGATCGACGATGTGCTCGACCGCAAGCTGATCGAACTGGCAAAGCCGGCGCTCGAGGCCAAGCAGCCGGTCAAGATCGAGGTCGACATCCGCAATGTCGACCGTTCGACCGGCGCCATGCTGTCGGGCGAAGTCGCCAAGCGCTTCAGGCACAAGGGCCTGCGCGAGGACACGATCCAGGTGAAGCTGACCGGCACCGCCGGCCAGTCCTTCGGCGCCTTCCTGGCGCGCGGCATCTCGTTCGATCTCGTCGGCGCCGCCAACGACTATGTCGGCAAGGGTCTGTCGGGTGGCCGCATCGTCATCCGGCCGCCGGAAGAGTCCAAGATCGTCGCGGCGGAATCGATCATCGTCGGCAATACGGTGCTCTATGGCGCCACCGAGGGTGAGGCCTATTTCGCCGGTGTCGCCGGCGAACGCTTCGCCGTTCGCAATTCGGGTGTGGCCGCCGTCGTCGAAGGCGTCGGCGATCATGGCTGCGAGTACATGACCGGCGGCATCGTCGTCGTCATCGGCCAGACCGGCCGCAACTTCGCCGCCGGCATGTCGGGCGGCGTCGCCTATGTGCTGGACGAAGCCGGCGATTTCGCCGCGCGCTGCAACATGGCGATGGTCGAGCTGGAGCCGGTTCCGGAAGAGGACGATCTGATGGAAAGGCTGCTGCATCATGGCGGCGACCTCGACCACAAGGGTCGCGTCGACGTCTCCGGCGACATGACCAGCCATGACGAGGAGCGGCTCTACCAGCTGATCTCGAACCACGTCCATTTCACCGGTTCGGTGCGCGGCCGCGAGATCCTCGACGACTGGACGACCTTCCGGCCGAAATTCCGCAAGATCATGCCCGTCGAGTATCGCCGCGCGCTGATCGAGATGGAACGCATGCGCATGGGCGTGGCGGCGGAATAAGCTTTTGAACTTGCCGGGAGGTCCAGGCTTCCCGGCGGAACTTTCAGCGACAGTTTGACCTCGGATGCAAGGTTGCCATGGCTGCCTCAAGGGGTTAACGGGTGCGGCGAACCCCGCACCATCTGGACAGCAGGAACTGGACTATGGGCAAGGTAACAGGCTTTCTCGAAATCGACCGGCAGGTGCACAAGTACCAGCCGGCCTCCGACCGCATCCGGCATTTCCGCGAGTTCACGCTGCCGATGTCGGACAAAGAGGTCGAGAAACAGGCCGCACGATGCATGGATTGCGGCATTCCGTTCTGCCATGGGCCGACCGGTTGCCCGATCCATAACCAGATCCCCGACTGGAACGACCTCGTCTATAATGGCGATTGGGACAATGCGATCCGCAACCTGCATTCGACCAACAACTTCCCCGAATTCACCGGTCGCATCTGCCCCGCGCCTTGCGAGGAAGCCTGCACGCTGAACCTCGAGGACATTCCGGTCGCCATCAAGACGGTCGAGCAGGCAATCGCCGACAAGGCCTACGAGACCGGCCATATCCGGCCCTATCCGCCGGAGAAGAAGACCGGCAAGCGGGTCGCCGTCATCGGCTCCGGCCCGGCCGGCATGGCGGCCGCGCAGCAGCTTGGCCGCGCCGGGCACGAGGTCAGTGTCTATGAGCGTGAGAGCCGGCCGGGCGGGCTGATGCGCTACGGCATTCCCGACTTCAAGATCGAGAAGCACTATATCGACCGCCGCATCGAGCAGATGCAGGGCGAGGGCGTGACCTTCCGTTGCGGCGTCAATGTCGGTGTCGACAAGCCCGTGGCAGAGTTGTTCGCCGAATACGATGCGGTGCTCTATTGCGGCGGTTCGGAATCGCCGCGCCCGGCCAACATTCCGGGCGACGATCTCGGCGGCGTCTATGATGCCATGCCCTATCTGGTGCAGCAGAATCGCCGCGTCGGAGGCGAGCCGATCCAGTCAGTGGCGTGGCCGTCGCATCCGATCATCGCCGGCGGCCAGCATGTCGTCGTCGTCGGCGGCGGCGATACCGCTTCCGACTGCGTCGGTACGGCCTTCCGCCAGGGCGCGGTGCGCGTCACCCAGCTCGACATCCGCCCGCAGCCGCCGGAGAAGGAAGACAAGCTCTCGGTCTGGCCCTATTGGGCAACCAAGATGCGGACGTCATCCTCGCAAGCCGAGGGTGCCGAGCGCGAATTCCAGGTGGCGACGCTCGAATTCATCGGCGAAGACGGCCAGTTGACCGGGGTCAAGTGCTGCGAAGTCGACGAGAAGCGCAAGCCGATCGCCGGCACCGAATTCGTCATCCGCGCCGATCTCGCCTTCATCGCCATCGGCTTTGCCGGACCGGCTGGCGTGGGCGTGGCGAAGGAGCTGGAAGGCGAGATGAAAATCGTCACCGACAACCGCCGTTCCAGGAATGTCGAAGCCAACGATCGCGACTACAAGACCAGCGTCGACAAGCTTTACGCTGCCGGCGACGTGCGCCGCGGCCAGTCGCTGGTGGTGTGGGCGATCCGCGAAGGCCGCCAGGCGGCACGCTCGATCGACGAAGCGCTGATGGGGACGACCGTCCTGCCGCGCTGAAAGCAGTCTCAGGACTTAACGATTGATCGCCGTCGTCGTATCCGTCGCGGCAGCGGCCGTGGCGGGTGCCTTGGGCGGCCAGGAGAAATCGTCGGCGCGGCCGGGTGACGCCTCGGGCGCCTTGCCTTCGAGGATGAGCTTTTCGCCCGGCAGATCCGGATTGGCCTTTGGCGCCGCCGAGGCGCCGAGAAGTTCGATACCGCCGTCGAGCGCTGGATCGTTGAGCAGCATCGGAACGGTGCGGTCGACCACAATCGGGGCGGCGGGCAGCGACGGCTCCTCGACCGGGGCGCCCGCCGGTGCGGCAGCCGTCACCACGCTTCCAGGCGCTGCCAGGCCAAGGATCTTGGCCAGCGGCTTTTCGGTGTAGAAGGCGAGCTTGCGCTTGCCGGCCTTCGAGACGTTGATGCCGTCGTCGGAGCGTAACCGCACGGGCTGTCCGTTAATATCGGGGCCGGTGGTGACGAAGGCGCCATTCTCGTCGACGAACCCGTCCCAGACATCGACGAATTCGCCGCCATTCTTCTCGGCGGCCGAGTGGTAGATGTCGTTGAAGGCCAGCATGTCGGAGGTCATCTTCGGCGCCTTGAAGGCCGGCATGCCGACCCACAGATACGGCACTTTGGTCGACGCCAGCGCCTCGCCCAACGCCTCGGTCCGGCGTTCGTATTCCTTGGTCCAGTTCTCGGAACGCGGCTGCTCGCGCACGTCGTTGACGCGCATCTGCTGGCGGTCGTTGGAGCCGAGCATGACGACCACCGCTGCCGGCTTCTCGGCCTCGATCAGCGATTTGACCTGTTCGGGCCAGTTGTAGACGTCATCGCGCACGAAGCCTGACGAGCCGTTGGCGCGCTGGACGATCCTGATGGCCGGGTTGGCGGCAAAGGCGGTGTCGAGGCCCTCGGCAAGGCCACTGGCCATGAAATCGCCGATCACCAGGATGACGCGGGAATCCGGCGCCTTCTCGACGACAGGAACGGCAGGTTCAACGGGCGCACGGGGCTTTTTCTTGACCTTCGGTTTTGCCTTGCGGACGTCGAGCGGCGGCTCGATGCGCTCGCTGCGGCGCGGAAACAGAAGGTCGCGCAGCGACCAGCCACGGTTCTGCGGCTGTTCCTGCGCCAAGGCGGGTGTGTGGAAAGAGCCGGCTATTCCCGTCGCTAGGACAACGATGGCCAGAACGAGGATCGGCAAGCGGAAAACGATCACACGGATACGCGCTGCCGAAACCAAGCACCCTCTCCATCCCTTGGCACATGGCCCCGTGGGGGATCATGCACAGATCGATGCTACAGCGTCCCTTGCGCGTCGCAAATGCGCTGCACCGCCGATGGCCCTATTTCTTTCTGAGCCATTTGAGCACTTCCATGCTCGGATACCCGTCCTGGGTCAAGCCGACCGTTGCCTGATAGGTCATGATGGCGGTTTTCGTGCCATCGCCAATTTTGCCGTCGAACTTGCCGTCGTAAAGCCCGTGCTGCGAAAGCCGCTTCTGCAACTCCTGCCTTTCCTCGAAGGACAGTTTGGTGAAAGGCCGCTTCCAGTCCTGCACCAGACCACTAGAGCCGGCGATTTCGTCGGCAAGAAGGCCGACGGCAAGGGCATACTTGTCGGCGTTGTTGTAGGCCTTGATGACGGAGAAGTTCTTGATCATCAGGAAGGCCGGTCCGCCGCGGCCGTCCGGCACTTTCAGCGTTGCCTTGTCGGTTGCGTTCTTGAACGGCTTGCCGTTGGCCCTGGCGACGCCGAGCGCCTGCCATTGTGCCAGCGTCTTCGAGCCGGCGGGCAGCTTGCCGGCCGGAATGGTGACTTCGTAGCCCCAGGTCTTGCCGCCTTGCCAGCCATTCTTCTTCAAGAGATTGGCTGATGTCGCCAGCGCATCGGGGATCGAATTCCAGATGTCGCGCTTGCCGTTGCCGTCCATGTCGACGGCATAGTGCTGGTAGCTGGTCGGAATGAACTGGGTCTGGCCCATGGCGCCGGCCCAGGAGCCCATGAGGTGGCTTTCGTCGATGTCGCCGGTCTGCAGGATCTTCAGCGCCGCGACCAGCTGGGTGCGGGCGAATTTCGACCGCTTCGGGTCGCCATAGGCGAGCGTCGCCAGCGAGCGGATGACATTGCGCATGATGTCGTCGCGCTTGAGGATCTCGCCATAGTTCGATTCCATCGACCAGATGGCGAGCAGGATGTAGCGGTCGACGCCGAACCTCGCTTCGATCCGGTCCAGCCAGGGCTTCCATTTCTTGGCCATCTGCTGGCCTACGGCAACCGACTGGTCGTGGACGCGGTTGTCGAAATAATCCCAGGCGGGTGCGGTGAACTCAGGCTGCGTGCGTGCCTTTTCCAGCACCACCGGGTCGGGTTCGTTGATGCCGCGGAAAGCTTGGTCGTAGACCGCGCCGGAAACACCGCCCGCCACCGCGGTGGCGCGGAAACCGGCGACCCATTGCCGGAAACCGGCATCGGCAAAGGCCGGCCCGGCAGGCATCAGCAAAGCGAGCGAGAGGCTGGCTGCCGTCATGACGCTGGTAAAACGTTTTGCGGCATTGCGAACGGACATCTTTTCCCCCTTCTTTATCTCAGGAAAGACCATTCATCGCCGAACCGGGTTAGGAATTAGTTTACCATAGGTGGCGCCTGGAACGAAAAGACACGTCGATGCTTTAGGCACTGGAAGTTCTCACCAGTAGCTCGTAATCCTCGATTTCGGCGTGAAAATGTCTCGAAACGGGATTGCGGAGCAGGCAATCAAACGGATAATTGACGCATGAAGCGAGTTCGCAAGGCAGTTTTCCCGGTCGCCGGTCTCGGCACGCGGTTCCTCCCGGCCACCAAGGCCATCCCCAAGGAAATGCTGACCGTCGTCGACCGGCCGGTCATCCAGTATGTCGTCGATGAGGCGCGCGAGGCCGGCATCGAGCATTTCATCTTCGTCACCGGCCGCAACAAGGCGGTCATCGAAGATCATTTCGATATCCAGTTCGAGCTCTATGACACGCTCGCCCAGCGCGGCAAGGACGAGCAGCTGGCCCGCCTGCAGCGCCTGCAGCCGGCGCCGGGGCAGACCTCGTTTACCCGCCAACAGGTGCCTATGGGCCTCGGCCATGCCGTCTGGTGTGCGCGCGAGCTGGTCGGCGACGAGCCCTTCGCGCTGCTCTTGCCCGATATGATCATGCAGTCGGAAAAGAGCTGCATGAAGGCCATGGTCGAGCTCTACGAGGAGACCGGCAACAACATCATCGCCGTGCAGGAATGCGATCCGGCCGAAACCCATAAATATGGCATTGTCGGCCGCGGCGAGGACACGCACCACGGCTTCCGCATCACCGAGATGGTCGAGAAGCCGAAGACCGGCACCGCGCCGTCCAATCTCTACATCAACGGCCGTTACATCCTGCAGCCGGAGATCTTCACGATCCTCGAAAGCCAGGAAAAGGGCGCCGGCAACGAGATCCAACTTACCGACGCGATGCTGAAGCTGGAAAAGCAGCAGCCCTTCTTTGGCTACCACTATCAGGGCCGCACCTTCGATTGCGGTTCGCCGGAAGGTTTTGTCGAGGCCAATGTCGCCTTCGCGCTCTGGCGCAGCGACATGAACGAAAACATGGCCGGCGTCATCCGCACGCTGCTCGACGAGATGAAGCCGTCGGAGCGTCGGGGCGCGGCGTTTTAGTTCGCAATTCGTTGGTGAGCAGAGATCCAACGGCTTAAGTCGAGTTCCCGCCCACCCCCCCTCTGTCCTGCCGGACATCTCCCCCTCAAGGGGAGAGATCAGATTTCGCGAATGCTTTCGCCAATTTTCAATGTTGAAGGAAGGCGCCGCCGCCGACACTGCTAATCTCCCCCCTTGAGGGGGAGATGTCCGGCAGGACAGAGGGGGGTGCTGTCTCGCCGACGTTGCTTATAGATCGCCGCTACCGCTGCAGCTTCAGCCCCAAATAAATGCTGTTGGCGGTGTAGTTGCGGCCGGGCAGATTGCTGGTCAGCTTTTCGGTGCGGGCGCGGCTGGTGAGGCCGACATAGCGGTTCAGCCACCATGTCAGCCCGGCCTCGGCGCTCAATGTCATGTCATGGCCGTCGGAGCCGGTGTAATTGCGCCAGTCGAGGCCAAGTGCCGCGTTGCCGGTCAAGTCGGCGCGGATCTGCCGTTCGCCGGTGAGGCGGCCGGAATAGAGGATGTCGCCGCTCTCATTGGCGGCCGTCGTGCCTTCGATGGTGGTCTGCCCGGTGAGGCCGATGATGGTGCCGCGCTCGGGCGACCATTTGAGGTCGGCGTTCACGGATGGGCCGGCATTTGCCTCCAGGCTGTTGTCGTCGATTGCTTCGCGAAGCCAGCCGGCCGAGAACTCGCCGGTCAGTTTCTCGCCCATGTCGACTTCGACGCCGGCGCGTGCGCCGAGCCGGGTGGATGACCGCTCGAAGCCGCCCGAGTCGTGACGCAAATCATAGGCGCGGCGGCCGACTTCGACTTCGGCGAAAGGCGTGATGGCCGGTGAGATCTCGTAGCCGGTGCGCAGGGTCGCCGTGTAGAGGGTGTTGTCGCGATCCTTCTGCGACAACACTGTGCCGTCCGTCAGCTTGGCGTCGCCATAGATGTCGTGGGAGACCGCGCCGGTCAGCGCGAAGCGCAGCTTGCCGACATCCTTCTTGATGGCGAGGCTGCCGTCGATGGTCTGGCGGTTTGGCTGCGATGTAACGCCGGCAATGGCGTCGGGCGAGGAGGCCGATTCCGGTGCAATCTCGTAGCCGAGCTTGGCGATGGCGCGCAGCTCATTGTCGAGATCGACATTGTACGTGCCTTCGATACGACCGCGCCCCTCGTTGATCTTCTGGCCCGAAATGCTGTTGCGGAAGGTGCCGTAGCCGTCGATGACAGCCGAATTTTCGCGCCAGTCGGAGGCGGCAGAGAAACGCAGCGCCGTTTCGGACAGCGCCGCCGATTTGCCGCCGCTGCTGGAATCGGCGTTCGACGTGACGGTAACGCCTTGCTCGAGCGTCGGCCGCAGCAGGAAGGAGCCGACCTTGATGCCGGTTGCCGCGTACGGGTCGTCCTCGGGCTTCTTCTTCTGGCCTTCGATGGCGTCGGTGCGCTCGGCGCCAGGATCGAGCTTCTGCCGGTCGACGCTGTCGACGGTCAGGGCACGGCGGTTGGCCGTATCCTGGTCTGTACCGTCTGTCGTCGTGTCGGTTGGCGTTGTTCCGGTCGTGGTCTGGTCCGTGGCTTGGCCAGGCTTCTTCTTGTCGGCAGCCTTGGTTTTGTCCTTGGTCTTGTCCGCAGCGGCGGCGCGTTGCTTTGCGGTCGATGGCCGGCGTGGCTGGACGGTTGGCGGCTGGTCGGCGAACGAGTCGTCGGTCGCTGCCGGCTGGTCGAAAATGCTGTTTGCGCCGGCTTGTGACGGGTTGGTGTCGTCAGGCAGGGCGCCATCGCTGGCCGGCGCATAGGCGGTTGGCGTGTTTTCCGTGGGGGCGGTGTCGGCAGGCGCCGGTTTGACCTGCGTGTTGGCCTTGCTCAATTGCCTGGCCCGGCGCTGCTGGTCGGACAGAATCGCCGATTCCGAGACTTCACCGCGCAGCTCGGTTTCCTGGGCATGAAGCGCAGTTGGCCGCAGCAGAGCGAGCATGCTCGTCGCCAAGAGCAGAGCGCAAAAGGCTCCGCCCGTTCGACCTTTTTTCTTTTCAGGAAGGGACCGCGACATCGTCACCACTGCTTGCGCGGCGCAAGCGCGCCATACTTACCGAACCGTAAACGGGGATGGTTAACGGGAGGTTGAAGGGGTGCCTGTCAGACCTGGCCGGACGGCAATTCTGTTGGACAGGCGAACAGCAACGCGCTAATCGCATCAGCCATGCATGCGGGATCCCCAGAAAAGAAGCCTTTGGACAGCCAGGCTTCGATCGCCTCGGCGCTGAGAACGGTAGCCACGGAACAGGCCGGCGTGGCGGCATTGGCTGCCGCGTTGGAAAACGGACTGGCCGAACCCTTCGCGCACGCCGTCGACATCATCTCGCGCATCGATGGCCGCGTCATCGTCACCGGCGTCGGCAAAAGCGGCCATATCGGCACCAAGATCGCGGCGAGTCTGGCTTCGACCGGCACGCCTGCCTTCTTCGTCCATCCGGCGGAGGCCAATCACGGCGACCTCGGTATGATTGCCAGGGACGATGCCATCATCGCCATGTCATGGTCCGGCGAGAGCAAGGAATTGACGGGCATCGTCGCCTATTCCAGGCGCTTTTCGATCCCGCTGATTGCGATTACCGCCGGCGCCACTTCGGCGCTGGCGCGTGCCGCCGACGTGGTGCTGCTTCTGCCGACCGTGCCGGAGGCCTGCCCGCACGGTCTGGCGCCTACGACATCGACACTGCTGCAACTGGTCGTCGGCGATGCGCTGGCCATCGCGCTGCTCGAAGCCCGCGGCTTTACCCCCGACCATTTCCGCACCTTCCATCCCGGCGGCCAGCTCGGCGCCAACCTGACGCAGATCCAGGAGATCATGCATGTCGGTGACAGGCTGCCGCTGGTGACTTCGGGCACCGGCATGCGCGAGGCGATCCTGGAATTGTCGAGCAAGGGCTTCGGCTGCGTCGCCATCACAGCGGCCGACGGCGCCTTGGTCGGCATCATCACCGATGGCGACATCAGGCGCCATATCGGCAGCAATCTCATGGAGATGAGCGTCGATCAGGTGATGACGAAAAAGCCGAAGACGGCCACACCTGACACGCTGGTGGCGACGGCGCTGCAGACCATCAACAACTCGGCCATTACCAGCCTGATGGTGGTCGAGGACAGGCGGCCAGTGGGACTGGTCCATCTCCACGATCTGCTGCGCATCGGGGCGGCCTGAAAAATAAAGGCGCGTCACGTTCGGGGAAAGCCCTACGCGACGCGCCCTGCTTTTCTCTTTCGAAAGCGCTGCGCGCTTTCGGGCGATCAGACGGCCTCGACCGTCAGTTCCAGGTCGGTGTCGGCTGAACTGACGACGCGCACTTGCGTGCCGGCCGGCAGGTCGGGGCCCGACACGCGCCACAGCGTGTCGCCGAGCTTGATGCGTCCGCGGCCGTCCTTGATCGGTTCGGCAAGGGTGGCCATCTTGCCGACCTGCTGCGCGCCGCGCCGGTTGAGCAGCGGCTGGTCGGTCGCGTCATGACGCCCGCCAACCAGCTTCTTGCCGGCGAAGGCCGAGACCAGCGACAGCGCCAGGAAGGCAAGGACCTGGATTTCCCAGGTCCAGAAGCTTGCGTCCCAGATGAGCAGCGAAATCAGGCCGATCACCAATGCAGCGATACCGATCCACAGCATGAAGATGCCTGGCGCGATGACCTCCATCACCAGGAGGACGAGGCCCAGAACCATCCAGTTCCACGGACCAAGTTCAGAGACAATGCGGTCGAACATGGGAGTATGCTCCTAGTTCTTGTTTGAGAGCATGATCTTGTCCGAAAACCGGTTCCCACTTTTCGGGATCATGCTCCTATGATCTCAGTTCTCGCCTGATCTCAGTTCTCGCTTGGGCGAACCACCGGAGGGCGGGCAGCTTGCCGCGCGGCGCCGGCGGTGCCTTCGCTGCGGAACACCTCCTTGGCGATCTCGCTTATGCCGCCGAGCGTGCCGATCAGCGCCGAGGCTTCCATCGGCATCAGCACGACCTTGCTGTTGTTGGCGGTGCCGATCTTGCCCATCGCTTCGGTGTATTTCAGCGCCACGAAGTAGTTGAGCGCCTGCACGTCGCCCTTGGAGATCGCTTCCGACACAACCTGGGTGGCGCGGGCTTCGGCTTCGGCCGAGCGTTCGCGGGCTTCGGCGTCGCGAAACGCGGCTTCCTTGCGGCCTTCGGCCTCGAGGATCTGCGACTGCTTGAGGCCTTCGGCGGCGAGGATCTGCGCACGCTTGTTGCGTTCAGCCGTCATCTGCCGGCCCATCGATTCGATGAGGTTGGCCGGCGGGTTGATGTCCTTGATCTCGACGCGGGTGATCTTGATGCCCCACGGATGCGCCGCCTCGTCAACGACGCGCAGCAAGCGCTCGTTGATGGCGTCGCGGTTCGACAGCAACTCGTCGAGGTCCATCGAGCCCATGACGGTACGGATGTTGGTCATCGTCAGGTTGAGGATGGCGTTCTCCAGGCCGGCGACCTGGTAGGCGGCCTGCGCGGCATTCAGAATCTGGTAGAAGGCGATGCCGTCGACCCCGACTATGGCGTTGTCGCGGGTGATGATTTCCTGGCTCGGAACGTCGAGGACCTGCTCCATCATGTTCATCTTGGCGCCGATACGGTCGACGAACGGCACGATAAGATTGAGGCCCGGGCTCAGTGTTTTGGTGTAACGGCCAAACCGCTCCACGGTATAATTATAACCTTGCGGGATTGTCCGGATGCCTTTGATAAGAAGCACCAACACCAGAAAGGCAAGCGCACCAATTGCAATACCGAAACCGCTGAAGTCCATTTAAATCTCCCTCAGATGCCGGCCATGGCGTTGATTCCATGCAGCCGACTTCACCAAACACTTAGGTGTGTTTCAATAATGTTACAATCTGGTGATCGCTGATTATTAGTGCGTGGAATAGCACAACAGGGGTGATCGATCGCCGAAATGCGGCGGCCTCAGACCCAACCTGACAGCTCGCGCCGCACCATCGCCTCGATCACCGCCATGCCCTCGGCACTGTCGTTGAGACATGGAATGTGGGCGAATTTCTCGCCGCCCGCATGATGGAAAGTCTCGGCCGCCTCACGGCCGATCTCGTCCAGCGTCTCGATGCAGTCGACGGAGAAACCGGGATTGACGATGGCGATGGATTTCACGCCGTCTTTGGCTAATTTCTCGACCGTTTTGTCGGTGTAGGGCTGCAGCCACTCCTGGGCGCCGAAGCGCGACTGGAAGGTGATGATCAGTTTCTTTTCATCCCACCCCAGTCGTTCGCGCAGCAGCCGCGTCGTCTTCTGGCAGTGGCAGTGATAGGGATCGCCCTTCTCGAAATAGGGCTTCGGGATGCCGTGATAGGAGGTGATGACAACCTCCGGTTCGAAGTCTAGCGTTTCCAGATGCCGCTCGATCGAAAGGGCGAGCGCCTCGATGTAGACCGGCTCGTCATAGTAGGGCGGAACACTGCGCACGGCAGGCGCGCGGCGCATCTTCATCAGCGCGCGAAACAGCTGGTCGTTGGCGGTCGCGGTCGTGGTCGCCGAATATTGCGGATAGAGCGGGAACGACAGGATGCGGTCACAGCCCTGCGCGACCAGCCTTTGCGCGACGCTCGCGGTCGACGGGTTGCCGTAGCGCATCGCCCAGTCGACGACGACATCGGGCAGGTCGCGCAGCGCCGCGGCCAGCTTTTCGCTCTGGGCGCGGGTGTAGGTGCGCAGCGGCGACTCGTTCTTCTCTTGGTTCCAGATCCTGGCGTAATTGGCGCCGGACTTCTTCGGCCTCGTCGTCAGCACCAGGCCATAGAGGATCGGATACCAGATCGCCTTGTTGAGTTCGATGACGCGCGGATCGGACAGGAATTCACGGAGGTAGCGCCACATCGGCTTGAAATCGGTGCCGTCGGGCGTGCCGAGATTGACCAGCATGACGCCGATCTTGCCTGCCTTGACCGGAGGATGTCCGGCCGGCAGCGGGCCGAGCGCTTTCGCGGCTTTGGGATCAATCGTCATGGCAATTCTCCGGACACGCCGCGAAACTAACGGCGCCGCGCCCGTTTTCAATGCCACGTCTGGCCGCACCTGTCTGGAAAAGCAACACCCGCCCGGCTGACCGGACGGGTGTTGCGGATTTCTACCGGCTCTAGTTGGCGGCCGGCGGGATGGTCAGGGTCGCGCCGACAGGCAGCCGGCGTGGCTCGTAGCTCTTGTTGGCCCCGGAGATCACCTTCCATTTGGCGCCGTCGCCATAGGCCTTCTTTGCCAGGTCCCAATAGGTATCGCCGGCGACGATGACATGGCTGGCCTCRGCCGGCTTCGCCGGCTCGGCGGGGGCGGGCGTTGCGGGGGCAGGGGCYGCCTCAGCCGGCTTGGCCGGTTCGGCAGGCGCAGGCGCCGCCGGGGCAGGCGCGGGCGCCGCCGGGGCGGTTTCTGCCGGGACAGTCGGCGGCGTGGTGGTGATGTCGCCAGATCCTGCCGGCAACGCGGGCATCGCCGGCTCCGCGGCTGGAGCTGCCTCGGCCGGCTTTGCCGGTTCGGCTGGCGCTGCCTCAGCGGGTTTTGCCGGCTCGGCGGCCGGAGCCGCCGCTACGGTTGCCGCGATTTCGGTGATGCGGCCGTCGAGCTTGGGCGTATAGGGCCGGTGCGCTGCGAGATAGTCGGCAACCACCTGTTCCAGGCCGGGGCCGAAATCATAGGCATTCTTGGCCTTTTCGGCGAAGACCTTGTAGCCGTCGCCGCCCTGGCGGACATAATTGTTGGTCGCGACCAGATAGTCCTTGTCCGGGTTGATCGGCGCCCAGGCGCCGCCTTCCATCACCTCGACCGACTTAACGCGGCCGGCATTGGGCGCGACCGACCTGTCGAAGGAATATTTGAGACCCGCCACCTGCGGGAAGCGGCCGGCGCCGTCCTCTACCTGGCTGACGCCGTTTTCCAGCCCGGCAACCAGATCCTTGCCGGAAATCTGGAAGGTCGCCAGCGTGTTCTGGAACGGCAGCACGGTCAGCACCTCGCCCATAGTCACGGTGCCCTTGTCGATCGAGGCACGCAGGCCGCCGCCATTGGAGACGACGATCTCGACGCCCTGTCCCTTGACGCGGTCGAGGATGGCGTCGGAGACGAGGTTGCCCATTGCACATTCCTTGGTGCGGCAATTCTCGCGGCTGCCGTCGATGGCCTCGGTGGTCTCGGCGACTTCCTTGTTCTTCAGCGCCTCGATCGGCGCGCCGAGTTCCTTGATGCGGGCAAGCACGGCCGGATCAGGCGTGATCGACTTGTCGAGGAAGATCGGGTCGCCGCTGGCTTCCTTGACGTTGCCATTGTCGTCGAACACGACCTTGAACTCGCCGAGATATTTCGAATAGGACGCCGCTTGCACCACCGGCACCTTGGAGCCGTCGGGGTTGTCGACCATGGTCGGGTAGGGGCCTTCGGCCTTCGGGTCGGTGTTGGACAGAAGCGAATGGCTGTGGCCGCCGACGACCACGTCGATGCCGGGGATCTTGGCAATGACATCGCGCTCGCGCCGGTAGCCGATATGGGTGACGGCGATGATCTTGTTGACGCCTTGCGCCTTCAGCTTCTCGACTTCCGCGGTGATCGACTTGACGTCGTCGGCGATGGTGATGTTTGGGCCTGGCGAGGACAGCTCCGGCGTGTCGTTGGTGACGGCACCGATGATGCCGATCTTCTGGCCGCCGACCTCGAGCACGATCGACGGCTTGATCTTGCCCGCGGCGCCGGACTTGTCGTTGGGCACCACATTGGCGCTCACGACCGGGAACTGCGCCTTGTCGAGGTAAGGCACCAGCGCGCTCTCGCCATCGTCAAACTCGTGGTTGCCGAGCGTCACCGCGTCGGGCTTGATCTGATTGAGGAATTCCTCCTCCGCGGTGCCCTTGTAGGTGATGTAGAACAGCGATCCCTGGAAGCTGTCGCCGGCATTGAGCAGCAGCACGTTCTGGCCTTCGAGCTTCTTTCGCTCCTGGGCGATCGCGGTGACCAGCCGGCCGGCGCCGCCGATGCATTCGCCCTTGGTCTCCTCCTCGGCCGAGCAGGTCGACTCGTATTTGTTGTTGCCTTCAATGCGGCTGTGCCAATCGTTGAAATGCAGGATGTTCAGCGTGTAGTCGGCAAAGGATGGTGCGGCCGACAGGCCAAGCGTCGAGGCAGAAAGGGCGGCAATGGCAGCGAGCTTCTTCATCTTCGTCTCCCGGATGGAACCTGATCAAAGCGTTCAACGCTCTTGCTTGACTGCAGGATAACAGCCAGCTTTTCCAGCATGTTCCCATCGCGGTTGTGGCGATGCAAGAGGAATCAGGGCGGGCGAAATCGGCATCGGTTTGCCGGCGCAAAAAAGGCGGCGGCATCGCGCCGCCGCCTTTTCGCAAGGCCGTATGAGATATGCTCAGCTGCGCCTGGTCAGCACGAAGTTCTGGCCGGCGGAGCTGGTGCAATTCAGCTGGTTGATCGACACCAGCAGGCAGTTGAAAGCGATCGGCTGCTGCCGGATCAGCGAAGTTCCGTTGATCTCAACCGAGGTGGCGCCGGTCTTGGTGTAGCTGCCATCAGCGAATTTCTCGCCGGTCTCTGCCGAAACGGTGGTGAAGACGCCGCCGCTCAATGTCGAGACCGCCTTGCCTTCGGCGTTCAGCCAGGACCCTTCGACCCCGCGTGGTTGCGATCCGATCGGTGGCCCGTCGGAACCGCCGGTGGTGCAGGCGGCAAGCATCGTCGCAAGAACGCCCGCCGCGCCCGCCGAAAGAATTTTGCGCGCAATCGTCATATGAAATCCTCTCCTGACGCATCGGCCCAATCGCCAAACGACGTTTGGGAAGCACGATGTGCGTGGCCTCAAGTTTCCAGAGCGGTCCCTCGTGCGCCCCAAGGGGCGCACACTGCTCTCGTCCGCATCCCTTCAATCGCCCGATTTCCGGGCGATTGCAAGGCAGTGAGGCAGGGGGATGGAACCGCTATCGGACGAGGATGTTGCGGAATTGCCACGGGTCGTTTTTGTCGAGGTCCTCCGGGAACAGACCCGGACGGTTATCGAGCGGCGTCCAGTCGGTGTAGTAGCCCTTGACCGGCCCGAGATACTGGGACTGCACTTCCAGGCAGCGCTTGTAGTCCATCTCGTCGGCCTCGACGATACCGGCCTCCGGGTTTTCCAGCGCCCAGACCATGCCGGCGAGCACGGCCGAGGTGACCTGCATGCCGGTGGCATTCTGGTAAGGGGCCAGCTTGCGTGCCTCAGCCAGCGACAGCTGCGAACCGTACCAGTAAGCGTTCTTGTCGTGGCCGTAGAGCAGCACGCCGAGCTCGTCGACACCGTCGACCAGTTCGTTTTCGTCAAGCACATGGTGGACCGGCTGTGGCTTGCCGGCGGCGCCGAACATTTCGTCCAGCGACAGCAGCGCGTCATTGCAGGGATGATAGGCATAGTGGCAGGTCGGGCGGTAATGCACCTTGCCCTTCTTGCCGCGCACGGTGAAGAAGTCGGCGATCGAGATTGCCTCGTTGTGGGTTACCAGCAAGCCGTATTGCGCGCCGGGCGTCGGGCACCAGGAGCGTATGCGCGTGTTGGCGCCGGGCTGTTCGAGATAGATCGCCGCCTTGGAGCCATGCTTGTGCTCCTTGCCGTTCTTCGGCATCCATTTCTCATGCGTGCCCCAGCCGAGCTCGGCCGGCTGCAACCCTTCCGAGATGAAGCCCTCGACCGACCAGGTGTTCCAGAACACATTCATCGGCTTCGGCTTCTTGGTGCGCTGGGTGTCGCGCTCGGCGATGTGGATGCCCTTGACGCCGGCCTTCTTCATCAACTGGGCCCAGCCGTCACGGTCGTCCTGCGCCGGCTCGGCAAATTCGAGGCCGAGATCGCCGGCGAGGTTCAGCAGCGCCTGCTTGACGAACCACGAGACCATGCCCGGATTGGCGCCACAGGTCGAAACCGCCGTCGCGCCGCCGGGCTTGTCGTGCTTTTCCTTGATCATCGCTTCGCGCAGCGCGTAGTTGGTGCGGCTGGCATTGTCGGCCTTGGCGTCGAAGTAGAAGCCGAGCCACGGCTCGACGACGGTGTCGATGTAGAGCACGCCGAGCTTGCGGCAGAGCCGCATCAGGTCGACCGAGCCGGTGTCGACCGACAGATTGACGCAAAAGCCTTGGCCGCCGCCATTGGTCAGAAGCGGGGTCAACAGCTTCTTGTAGTTCTTCTCGGTCACATGTTCCTGGACGAAGGCGATGCCGCGCTCATCGAGCAGCTTGCGGTCGGTATCGAGCGGGTCGACGACCGTCATGCGCGACTTGTCGAACTTGAAATGGCGCTCGATCAGCGGCAGCGTTCCCCGTCCGATCGAACCGAAGCCGATCATCACGACAGGGCCGGTGATTTCACCGTAAACGGGCCAGTTTTCATTCGCCATTTTATCGAGCACTCCTTCAAAAAAACCCACAAAAGCCGGGAAAACACGCACAAAACCGGGCTTTTTGCCCGGTGCTCATGCGCTACATCACAGATCATTGTCACAAACCAGCAAAAAGCGCCAACCGTCCGCTAGGCAGCATTGGCCATGTGGTTAAGGAGGACGATCAGCCGGTCGCGGTCAGCGGTCATGCCCTTGTAGTCGAGTTGAGCCTCATCCAGCGCCAGCAATTGCTCCGCGAAAGATGCCGCAAGCGTCGCCCTGTCGGGATGCCGCGCCAGCACCTTCAGCGGGTCGAGATGGATGCGGATGGTGAACAGGATGTCGCGCGACACGGGCAGCTTGCGCAGCGTCTGGCGCTCGACGCGGATGAAGGCGTGCGCGTTGACGTCGCCGTCCGGGAAGCGCGAGGGGCGGTTGGTGGCACGGTCGATGCGCTCGACATTGGAGAGTGGATGATAGAGCGCGTCGTCGGCCTGGATCGACCAGTTGAAGCGCTCGACGGCCTGACCCTGGAGACCGTCGAACATGCGGTTGATGAGCTCGGCCGGCCTGGTGCCTGGACCGAAGCCCGGCACCGGTGCGTGGATTTCCTGCAGCGGCCGCCCGAATTTTTCGACCAGCAACCAGGATGAGGGGAAGCATAGCGAGCCGGCGGCGAGCCGCCAGCCGCTGTCATCGCGGCGCATCAGGATCAGGTCTTCCTGGACGAGCAGCGAGGCTGCGACCAGCGGGGCGTCGCTGAAGAGATCGGCGCTGTTGCCTCCGGCACCAATCACCCCGATCCCCTCGCTCGTGCGTCGGTAGGTGTCGGGAAATGTCGCCAACAGATGCGCTTCGATGAGGTCACGCACTTCGCCCTGGGCGTCGCGCGTGCCATTCTCCTCGACAAACACCTTGTCGGGGATTTCGGCATACAGCCGCCGCTTCTCGGCGAGATGGTCGATGAGGTGTCCGTCGACCTCGATCCATTTGTCGAGCTCAAGTGGCTTCAGCCCGATGGTGAAGAGTTTTGACGAGCCATCGTAGGGCGTGTGCGTGGGCAGGCGAGAATTCATGCTTGGGTGAGGTCCAGTCCGGCGGCGGTCACTCTCGCGCGCAACTTCGTATCAGGCCAATGTTGCCGGGATCAAGCCGCGCAGGGAATTGCCGACATAGATAGCCTTCGCCGACTTCAGCTCGTCATAGCTGTAGATGGCTTCGCCGGCGCGGCCTTCGTCCAGAAGCTCGGCGCGCAATACGCCAGGCAGCAGGCCGCTGTCGAGCCGGGGTGTCATCAGCACACCATCGCCGAAATCGGCAAAGACATTGGTGATGGTGCCCTCGCAGATTTCGCCGCGCTCATTGGCCAAAAGCACCTCGTCGGCCTGAGTGATCAGATATTCTGCGCGGGCATGGGTATATACCTGTCGCCGGCTGGTCTTGTGGCGCAGCAGCGTGTCGGAGGAGGAGAGCCGAACGCGCGCCAGTTGCAGCCGCCAGACCTTGTCGGCGGCGAGCGGCACATAAGGCTGGACTGAGGCGGTCGCCTCGCCATTGCGCTGCAGGACGAGCCGGGTGCGCAGCGTCGTCTGCTGCGACCCGACAGTGTTCGCCAGCACCTCGCCGACCCGCTGCGGATCGCAGGCAAAGCCCAGTTCTTCCGCCGAGCCGTAGAGGCGCGCAAGATGGCGTTCGAAGCGCAGGAAACCCTGGCTGGACTCCCAGCGCATGGTTTCGATCAGCTCGAAGTCGGTGGTGTTCCTGTCGCGAAGCGCGCCTTCAGCAGACACTCCTGATACTCCTCCTCAGCCGTCGAATCGAAGACGACGCCGCCGCCGACATTGTAGACGGCCTCGCCGCTGGAAAAGAGAGAGATGGTGCGGATCGCCACCGAAAAGCGCATCGTGCCGCCGGGCGCGATCCAGCCGATGGCGCCACAATAGACGTCGCGCGGCGTTGCTTCCAGATCGTGCAGGATTTCCATGGCGCGGATCTTTGGCGCGCCGGTGATCGAGCCGCAGGGGAAGAGTGCTGCGAAAATCTGGCGGATGCCGAGGTCAGGCAACAGCTTTGCCCGCACACGGCTCACCATCTGATGAACGGTCGGGTAGCTCTCGATGCGGAACAGTTCCGGCACCTCCAGCGTGCCGACCTCGCTGATCAGCGAGATGTCGTTACGCAGGAGATCGACGATCATCCGGTTCTCGGCCTGGTTCTTTTCGTCATTGCGCAGGAACGCCTTCAGCCGCGCGTCCTCGGCCTTGGTTGCGCCGCGCGGCGCGGTGCCCTTCATCGGATGGGTTTCGATCACGCCTTCGGTGTCGATTTCGAAGAACAGTTCGGGTGAGCGCGACAAAACGATGGGATCGCTGAGCGAAATCAGCGCGCCGTACTTGACCGGCTGGCGACCGGTCAGCGCGTCGAAGGCGGCGAGCGGATCGCCGGACCATTGCGCATGGACCGGAAACGTCAGATTGCCCTGGTAGCAATCGCCCTTGCGGATGTGCTCGTGCAGGCGTGTGAAGCGCTTGGCGTAATCCTGGGCGGACCAACTGGCCCTGGCGTCGAAGATGGGGCCATTGGTAGCCGGCGCATCGGCGCGCGGCACGGCCTCTTCGACGGGAGCATCGAAGACACCCAGACAAACAAGCGGCGCGCGGCGGCCCTCGGGCAGCAGCGGTACCAGCTTCGGCTCGAGTAAATAACCCGCTTCATAGGAGAAGTAGCCGGCCAGCCATTTGCCGGCGTCAGTTGCCGCCTGCGCGGCCGCCAGCGCCGGCGGAAAATCCTTGGCATCATTGGCGACGATGATGTCGGCCGGGCGGTCGAAGACCAGCTGACGGCCGCTTTCGTCGTTGCGGAAGATGGCAGAGGGCAGGGGCATGGGGCTCGGATGCTGCGGTCGATGACGCCAGAACCGCTCTATATGGGGGGCGCGCGGCGTGCAATCGAGGGAGCGGCGTCGCAGGGCGCAAAGACGGTGGCGCTTGCGAAAACAAAAGCGGCGCCCGAAGGCGCCGCCTTGTCGGCCTTATCGCCAATGATCGGTCAGGTGTTGTTGGCGGTCCCGGCGGTCGGGAATTGGCGTGCGAATTCCGTCTCGTCGCCGGCGGCAAGCAACCTGGCCTGCTCGATCCACTTTTCGCGGGCGATGCGGCCGTCGAAATTCAGCGTGTCCTCGATGCGCTTGACGTCGGCGGCCGTCCATGCGGCGATCTGGGCGTAGGTCGTGACGCCGAGGCCCTTGAGCAGCTTGTCGTTGACCGGACCGATGCCGATCAGGCGGCGCAGATTGTCGGCCTTCCCAGCTGCCGGGGCAGCCTTCTTCGGGGCTGCGGCCGGCTTTGAAGCGGCAGGCATCGGAGCGGCGCTCGCCTTGGCAGCCGCTGGTTTGCTGGCAGCCGGCTTGGCGGCCGCGGACTTGGCCGCAGCTGGCTTGGCGGCGGCAGGCTTTGCCGCGGCGGGTTTGGCGGGCGCGGCCGGCTTCGCAGCCGGGGCGGACTTCGCCGTTGCGGGTGTCGACACCAGCGCTGCCGGCGCCGCGCTGGAAGGTTTGGCCGATGGAGCAGACGTTTCACGCAGCCGGCGTTCGAGATCGGCGCGGGTTTTACCGCAGGCGTCGAGTTCGCCGGTCAGGCGATCGGCATCGGCGCGCAGCCTGTCGCGCTCGCTGCGGGTGCGGTCGAGGTCGCCGCGCAGGCTGTCAAGCTCGCCGCGCAGCCGGCCCCAGATAAACCAGCCAACCAACAAACCTACAAGGAACGCCAGGACAATGTAGAAGAAGGTCATCGTCTCTCTCCAGTCGGATCCGTCCGCCGCCGCCTCAAGTCATGACCTTGGCAGATCGGATCATCCAATGTGGTTCGGCGGTTCGGGGAACAGCCGCTCTGTCGTCGACTGCCGGCGTTCGGCTTTCCCGCCCATTGCCAACCGTCGCTGTCGCATTCGCCGGACCGCTGCCATGGGCCGGGATGCTGTCCGGCCTGAGCCGCGCGCCCGGCTGAGCTTCAGTCGGAAAGGCTATCATACGGATTCTGGAAAGCTAACGGAAAATTTCGCCGGAGAGTTCTTCAAGAACAGGTATTTAGAACAAGAACAGAGCTGCCGTCACATGCATTCCGGCTAAACTGTTCTGTGATTTCGCAAAGTCGAGTCCGCCGCCGAACCTGTCGCTTTGCGCCACCGGTCCAACGGGTGCGCAACGTCAACTGTCGAGCGCTTCCAGTTCGTCGATCAAGCCGCCGATCACGCCAAGGCCGATCTGCCAGAAGGCGGGGTCGGTGGCGTCGAGGCCGAAGGGCGCGAGAAGCTCGGAGTGATGCTTGGTTCCACCGGCACGCAGCATCTCGAAATACTTGTCCTGGAAGCCGTGCTCGGCATTCTGGTAGACGGCGTAGAGTGAATTCACCAGGCAGTCGCCGAAGGCATAGGCGTAGACGTAGAAGGGCGAGTGGATGAAGTGCGGGATGTAGGTCCAGAAGACCTCGTAGCCCTCACGCAGCTTGATCGCCGGCCCCAGGCTCTCGGCCTGTACCTCCAGCCAGAACTGGCCAAGTTTGTCGGAAGTCAGTTCGCCGTTCTTGCGTTCGGCATGCACCTTGCGCTCGAACTCGTAGAAGGCGATCTGGCGCACGACCGTGTTGATCATGTCCTCGACCTTCTGGGCGAGCATGGCCTTGCGCTCGCGCTTGTCGGTGGTCTGGTCGAGCAGCGAACGGAAGGTCAGCATCTCGCCGAAGACAGAGGCCGTCTCGGCCAAAGTCAGCGGCGTCGAGGCCATCAGCGCGCCCTGGCCGCCGGCCAGCACCTGATGCACGCCATGGCCGAGTTCATGCGCCAGCGTCATCACATCGCGCGGCTTGCCCATGTAGTTGAGCAGCACGTAGGGGTGCGCCGAAGGCACGGTCGGATGGGCAAAGGCGCCTGGCGACTTGCCGGGCCTGACCGGCGCGTCGATCCAGTTGCGGTCGAAGAAGACGCGGGCGATCTCCGCCATGTCGGGGGAAAAGCGCTGATAGGCCGACAGCACCGTGTTCCTGGCGTCGTCCCAGCGGATCACCGCCTGCGGGGTTTCGGGCAAGGGCGCATTGCGGTCCCAGTGGTTCATCACGTCCATGCCGAGCCAGCGCGCCTTCATCGCATAGTAGCGATGCGACAGGCGCGGATAGGCCTCGCGCACGGCGGACGCCAGAGCGTCGACCACGCTGCGCTCGACACGGTTGGCGAGATGGCGTGAATCGGCGATGTCCTCGAAGCCGCGCCAGCGGTCGGAAATCTCCTTGTCCTTGGCCAGCGTGTTGGTGATCAGCGTGAAGGTGCGCAGGCTCTTGCGGAAGGTCGTGGCCAGCGCCTCGGCGGCGCGGCGGCGCACCTCGCCATCGGCGTCCTGCAGGCGGTTCAGCGCCGGCTCCAGCGTCAGCTCCTCGCCGTCTATGTCGAAGCGCAGATCGGTCATCGTCTCGTCGAACAGGCGGTTCCAGGCGCCGCGCCCGGTGATCGACTTTTCATGGAAAAGCTGCTCGACGCGGTCCTCGAGCTGGTATGGCTTGTCCATGCGCAGATCGATGACCCAGGGCCGATAATGCGCGAAGCCCGCGTCGGCGGCGAGGGCCGCTTCGAGCGCCTTGTCGTCGATCAGGTTCAGCTCCAGCGCGAAGAACAACAGATGCGCGCTGGCATCGGTCATCTTCTCCTGGATGTCGCCATAGAGCTTGGCGCGCTGCGGATCGGCGGTGTTGCCGGCATAGATCAGACCGGCATAGGAGACGATGCGGCCGATCAGTTCCTCCAGCGCTTCATAGGCTGCCAGCGCCTCGCCGAGCTTGCCGGCGCTGCCTCGCCCGGCCTCCGCGGCCAGCGTGCCCTTCCAGCGGTTCTCGAAGGCGACAGCGTCGGCCGCCGCCTTGGCAATGTCGCGCTTCAGCTCGGGCGCCTCCATGCCGGAATAGAGATCGCCGAGGTTCCATTCCGGCAGGTCGCCGAGCTCCGCCGCGCCCTGACCGGACGCTGCCGCCGCAAGCTGCCGACCGAGAATCCTGCTCATCAACAATTACCTTCTGGAATCAAAGGGAAAGGGCAAGCCGGTCAAATCCTAAGGAATTCATTCACCGGGTTTTTTGAAACCTTGTTTAGAACCCTGTGCCAGGATGATCCATGGGAATTTCCCGGGCGGACAACTGAAATCAGTCATGACAGGTTCCATTCTCATAGTCGATGACGATCCCGTGCAGCGCCGGCTGCTCGAGGCGGCGGTGACGAAATTCGGCCACAGCGCCATCGTTACCGATGGCGGCGAGGCAGGCCTGGAGGCCCTCGACGGACCCGGCGCGCGCGATGTGTCGGCGGTCATCCTCGACCTTGTCATGCCCGGCCTCGACGGCATCGGCGTGCTGAAGGCGATGCGCGAACGCGGCATTACTGTTCCTGTCATCGTGCAGACCGCGCAGGGCGGCATCGAGACGGTGGTTTCGGCGATGCGCCACGGCGCTTTCGATTTCGTCGTCAAGCCGGCGTCTCCCGACCGGCTGCAGACCGCGATCGGCAACGCGCTCAAGGTCGAGGCGGTCGAGGACGAGGTCAAGCGCACGTCGCGGCGGCGCGGCGGGCATTTGACCTTCAAGGACATGATCACGCACAGCCCGGCGATGGACCGGGTTATCCGCCTGGGCCAGAAGGCAGCGGCCTCCAACATCCCGATCCTGATCGAGGGCGAGTCGGGCGTCGGCAAGGAACTGGTGGCGCGCGCCATCCAGGGCACCGGTGATCGTCGCTCAAAACCCTTCGTCACCGTCAATTGCGGCGCCATCCCCGACAATCTGGTCGAATCGATCCTGTTCGGCCACGAGAAAGGGTCGTTCACCGGCGCCACCGACAAACACACCGGCAAGTTCGTCGAGGCGCATTCGGGCACGCTGTTCCTGGATGAAATCGGCGACCTGCCGCTCGACGTGCAGGTCAAGCTGTTGCGCGCGGTGCAGGATGGCGAGGTCGATCCGGTTGGCGGCCGCTCCACGGTGAGGGTCGATATCAGGCTGATCTCGGCCACGCACCGCAACCTTCTGCAGCAGGTCAAGGACGGCAAGTTCCGCGAGGATTTGTTCTATCGGTTGAACGTCTACCCGATCTTCGTGCCGCCGCTGCGCGACCGGCGCGACGACATCCCGTATCTGGTCAAGCATTTCATGGACAAGGTTGCGCCGGCGGGCCATCGCCTGCACGGCATTTCGGAAGCTGCATTGGCCATGCTGCAGGCCTATGACTGGCCGGGAAACATCAGGCAGCTGGAAAACGCCGTGTTCCGGGCATCGGTGCTTGCCGAGGGCGACGTGCTGACACCAGACGAATTCCCGCAGATCCGGGCGCAGGTCGATGGTACGGTCAATCTCGATGCCGACGTCCCCCTGTCGGACCCCGTCATGGCCTGGAGAAGCGAATCGCAAGGCGACAGCGCGCAGACTGATGGCGTCGGTCCCGTCGCGGCGGAGATCGAGCCTCCGGCCAGGCTAGTTCAGCGTTTCGGCACGCTGAGGGCGCTGGACGAGCGCGGCAATGTGCGCGCGCTGGCCGATGTCGAACTCGAAATGATCAAGCTGGCCATCGATCACTATAACGGTCAGATGAGCGAGGTCGCCCGCCGTCTCGGCATCGGCCGTTCGACGCTCTACCGCAAGCTCAAGGAATATGGCATCGACCCGGAGACCGGCCGGCTCGACCGTCTTGCCTCCTGAAGCGCGTCGCGCTTGAACGGAATCAGGCGACGCGCTTCAGGTCTTTGCATTTGTGCATGTCGTTCTCTCAAAACCGGGACCACTTTTGAGCGACATGCATTGAAAATACGAATTCCATAACTTGCCAACGCAAGGCCGGGACCAGCTTGCCAGGCGATAGTCGGCGCTGCACAAGGGGTTGCGGCGGGAATACGGCCGATGCGAGCAGCGCTGTTCACGCATTAAGGCTAACGGTAACAGATCGTGTAGCGGGAAAAGGCTGAATCTTGATCTAAACCAGCGGTTTACCAAGAAATCCTGTGTATTATTTTTGACGGGATATCGCCACGGTGTTACCGCATTTCGGCTTCAATAAGCGATGATTAACCATTAGGATCGATATTCGGATGTGAGAACCACGCATCCGTTTGGGCAAATCCGGGGACAAACGGCAGCCTGCAAGGCCTTTTGATTTGAACAAAGTCGAACGACACAGCGACGGGCGGCACTATCACATTGGCGTCTGGCCGAGATGGCTGGCAGCGGTGATTGTTGCGTTCGGTTTCCTTGCAATGGCCGCAACCGGCGCCAGCGCTGAAACGCGCTCGCTGAAACTCTATCACCTCCACACGCACGAAAAGGCCGAGATCGTCTACAAGCGCAACGGCCGCTACGATCCGGAAGGCCTCAGGAAGATCAACATCATCCTGCGCGACTGGCGTCGCAACGAACCGACCAAAATGGATCCGCGCCTGCTCGACCTGGTGTGGGAAGCCTACCGGCAGGCCGGCGCCACCGATTACATCCAGGTCGTCTGCGGCTATCGCTCGCCGGCAACCAATTCGATGCTGCGCAGCCGCAGCCGCGGTGTCGCCAAGGAAAGCCAGCACATGCTGGGCAAGGCGATGGACTTCTACATTCCCGGCGTGCCGCTGAAGAAGCTGCGCAACATCGGCCTCAAGATGCAGGGCGGCGGCGTCGGCTATTATCCATCGTCCGGCTCGCCCTTCGTTCATATGGATGTCGGCAATGTGCGCCATTGGCCCGGCATCAGCCGCCAGGAACTGGTCAGCCTGTTCCCCAACGGCAAGACGCTGCATGTGCCGAGCGACGGCCGGCCGCTGCCGGGCTACGATCAGGCACTCGCCGCATACAAGGCGCGCAAGGGCGCCGGTTCCCCGGCCATCATGATGGCCAGCGCTGGCGGCAGCACCAAGAAATCCGGTGGCTTCCTGTCTGCTTTCTTTGGCGGTGGCGGCGAAGACGAAGCCGACGACAGCGCCGATGTCGCGACCGCCGCGCCGTCGCCGAGAAGCGACGCGCCGTCGCCGAGAAGCGTGAAGCCGGTCCTGGCTGCAAGGAGCAACGACAACAACAGCAACCTGCCCGGCATCGCCATCGTGTCGCCGCAGAACGCCAAGCGCGCCAATATTCCGCAGCTTGCCGACGACAGCGCGGACGATTCCGAACCGCAGCAGGACACGCCGGAGACGATCATCGCCGCACTCCCGGCCAAGGAAGTGCCACTGCCCGATTTCGCGCCGCGGCCGAAAGCCGATGTCGGCGCGCAGCAGCCTGAGACCGTGCCGTTCGGTATGGCCGATGCCACCACCGAGCAGACGGTGGCGACGGCGCAGGCACCGACCAGCGTGCCGTTTGGCATGGCTGATCCGAACAACGCCGACCAAGGGGCCGACCAGGGCGCTGCAGAACCGGCGCAGGTCGCGGTCAACGTGCCGCTGCCGACCTGGCGTCCCGACCGCTCGTCGCCGCCGGCCGAGCTTTCGTCACAGGACAAGGGTGTGCTTCTGGCGCTGGCCGATACGGCTGCCCATAAGCAGACTGCCACCGACGCCTTCTCGGTGCTGCCGTCGCAGCGTCCGGACGAGGTCAAGGCCGTTCTCGAACAGGCCAGTGCCACCGACGACTATCAGGTTGCCTCGCTTGAGCCGCGCTCGGCGTTCAACGATCCGTCAGGTGTCGATGCAGCAACGCCGCGTGGCGCCATTGCTGCCCGTCCGGCTGGTACCGATCCGGCCTCGGTGATCGGCGCCGGCGTCAAGACGACGCGCAAGGAAGCCAGGGCCTCGGCCCGCGACCTGAAGCCAGGGCCGAAGGCCGTGGTGGTGGCGGCGGAACCGCAGGCGGCGCGCTGGGCGCTGAGCAGCGGCGACACCATCGCCACCGTTTCCAGCCCGACGACTGCGCCGCGCTATGCCTACAACATCGTGCATACGCCGCCGAGCGAGGTCTACACCGCAGGCTTCCAGGCGGACAACCAGATGGCCGATGCCAACCGCTTCACCGGCAATGCCGTAAAATTCCTTTCGGTCGCCCGTTTCCAGACGAAGTAGAGGCCTCGACCGGAACAGACATCAAAGCCGCGCTGGGCAACCTGCGCGGCTTTTTGCTGTTGGCTAAGCTCCGGCACTGGCTTCCAGCGTTCCGGAATGCTAACCACCAGCCTGCATTCCCGCTTCGTCTAATGGTAGGACAGCGCCCTTTGAAGGCGTGAATCGTGGTTCGAGCCCATGAGCGGGAACCAACTCTCCATCCACGGCCCTGGCAGCTATGCCACGCCATCCCTGGCGATCACGCGCGGCTGAACTTCTCGTGAAGCCGGAACGACTGGCCCTTTTGCGGGTTAGGCTGGGTTCGTTCCAACCTGGGGATATCAATGAAAAACATTCTTTTGGCGTCGGCCATCGCATTGGCAACGGTTTCGGCCGCAATCGCCCCGACACAGGCCGCTACCGTCATCATCAAGACGAACAACCATATGCGCATGCATCACAACCACTGCCGGACCAAGTGGGTCACGACCTGGCGGCATCACCAGAAGTTCGTGAAGAAGGTTACGGTCTGCGGCTGACCATTATCCAAGCAGCGAACCCGGTCGGCTCAAGCCGGCCGGGTTTTTAGTGCCTGGCGTTTACTTCTTGAGCTTGCTTGCTTCTCGGGCGAGCGCCTCGATCTCGTCCCACTTGCCGCCCTTGACCAACTCGTCCGGCGCCACCCACGAGCCGCCGACGCAGATGACGTTGGGCAGGCTGAGATAGTCGGCGGCRTTCTTGGCCGAGATGCCGCCGGTCGGGCAGAACTTCACGTCGGCCAGTGGCGAGGCGAAGGCCTTCAGCGAGGCGATGCCGCCGGACTGCTCGGCCGGGAAGAATTTCAGAAAGCGCAGGCCCGCTTCGCGGGCGGCCATGATCTCGCCGGGCGTGATGGCGCCGGGCAGCAGCGGCACATCGCTATCCTTGGCCGCCGCGAGCAACTCGCGCGTGATGCCGGGGCTGACGATGAATTTCGAGCCGGCGGCCGCCGCCTCCTTGAACTGCCTGGCATCGAGAATGGTGCCTGAGCCGACGATGGCGCCCTCGACCTCACCGGCGACGCGGCGGATCGCTTCCAGCGCATCGGCGGTCCTCAGCGTGATTTCGATCGCCGGCAGGCCGCCAGCGGCGAGCGCCCGGGCGAGCGGCACGGCGTCTGCGACATTGGCGATCTTCAACACCGGGATGACCGGCTGGCCGTTGAGCAGCGACAGGAGCTTTTCGGTCTTGCTGGGCATTGGCTTGTCTCTCCGGCAACGATGATTTCAACCGATTAGCAGAAGGCCGATTCCGAGTCCACGAAACCCGGCCTGCCGCGATGTCACATCTGTCGGCCGACCGGCTGAAGGGAGGATGGCTTCTTCAGCGCTGCCTTGAATCCGCTTTGACCACGGTTTAGTGGCTTGGCGATGACACTGTCCAACCATGAACCTGTGCGCGTCGCCGCGCTCTACAAATTTGCAGCGTTGGGCGACTTCGACGCGCTGCGGGAATTGCGCACGCCGCTTGCTGCCTTCTGCTGCGGGCGCGGCATCAAGGGCACGCTGCTTCTGGCGCAGGAAGGCATCAACGGCACGGTCGCCGGCTCGGAGACCGATATCGCCGACCTGATCGCTTATCTCGAGTCCATCGAAGGCCTCGCCGATCTTGAGGTCAAGTACAGCACTGCCGCCGAGATGCCGTTCCATCGCATGAAGGTGCGGCTGAAGCGCGAGATCGTCACCATGGGCGTCGAGGATCTCGACCCGGCGAAGGGCGCGGGCACCTATGTCACGTCGGCCGACTGGAACGCGCTGATCTCGGATGCCGACACCATCGTCATCGACACCCGCAACACCTATGAAGTGTCGATCGGAACGTTCGAGGGCGCCATAGATCCGCGCACGTCGAGCTTTCGCGAATTCCCGGCCTGGGTCGAAAAGCATCGCGACCAGCTCGACGGCCGCAAGGTCGCGATGTTCTGCACCGGCGGCATACGCTGCGAAAAGGCGACGGCCTATGTGAAGTCGCTCGGCTTCGAGGATGTGTTCCATCTCAAGGGCGGCATTCTGAGATATCTCGAAGAGGTTCCGGCCGAAGACAGCCTTTGGCAGGGCGAATGCTTTGTCTTCGACGAGCGGGTCTCGGTGTCGCATGGGCTCACTGAGGGCGAGGCTGAACTGTGCCGCGCCTGCCGGCATCCGCTGACGCCGGAGGACCGGCTGTCGCCGCACTATGCCACCGGCGTGTCCTGCCCACACTGCTACGAGGCCCGCTCCGACGAAGACCGCGCCCGCTACGCCGAGCGGCAGCGCCAGGTCGAATTGGCGCAAGCGCAGGGCAGGGGCCATATCGGCAGTTAGATCGATATTGCTCAGCTGGCTTCGGTCACCAGGCGACGGAGTAGCGGTCGATCACCCATAGCCAGTTGCCATCGGCCTGCCGGCGCGCGACCTCCGAGGTTATCGAGCCATCGGGAAGCCGGGTCGAGGTCAATGCGAGATCGCCATTGATGGCCGCTGGGCGCTGCTCGCCGCGTTGGAATTTTCGCCCGCTTGCGACGAATGTTTCAAACAGGGCGCGGATCGCGTCGTGGCCGCGCGTCAAGTCGGCTTGGCCGGTGTCTACCACCGCATCGGGTTCGAACAGCGCCACCATGCCGTCAATGTCTCCCACCCACTGCCGGTCGATCAGCAGGCGTTCCAGATCCTGCGGATCGCGGGCGGTTTCGCGTTCGGTCTTTTCGGTCATAGCAGGTCCTCCCTCGGCAGTGCGGCGGCAACACTAGCGGAAGCCACAGCCCATTTCGACACATGGTAATGCCGATTTTTTCGAAGGCTGCATCGCTGGCAAAGCGCCCGTCCGTCATTGTAATGTCAACAAGCGGGACCTACGTCTGCAACGTCCAAAACCCGCCTGCACCCGTTTGGCGCGGGCCCTTTTCTGGAGGCACCATGTTCGACCCCAAGAAGCTTCTCGACGACCTGCTCGGCTCGCAAGTCCCCGGCACCACCGGCACCGTCCGCGATAAGGCAGGGCAAGCCGTGCAGATGGCCAAGGACAATCCGCTGGCCGCCGGCGCGCTGGCCGCGGTGCTGCTTGGGACCGGCACCGGACGCCAGGTGACGGGCACCGCCATCAAGCTCGGCGGACTGGCCGCGATCGGCGGCCTCGCCTACAAGGCCTATCAGAACTACAAGGCCGGCAATGCGCCCGAGCAAGCGCCGGCGGCCGGCCAGCCGGAACTGCTGCCGCCGCCCGCCGACACCGCTTTCCATCCCTCGCAGGCGCCGCAGGGAGAGGACGAGTTCACGCTGACGCTGGTGCGGGCGATGATCTCGGCGGCCAAGGCCGATGGCCATGTCGACGACGAGGAACGCGAAAAGATCGCCGGCAAGCTCAAACTCGCCGGCGTCGGTTCCGATGCCGAAAAGTTCCTGCTGGCCGAGCTGGACAGCCCGCTCGACCTCGACACGCTGGTCGCCGGCGCCAAGACCGATGAGCAGAGGCTCGAACTCTACACAGCGTCGCGGCTGACCATCGACCCCGATACGCGCGCCGAACGCGGCTATCTCGACCTGCTCGCAGGCCGGCTCGGCCTGCCGGATGCACTGGTCGACCATGTCGAGGCGACCGTGTCGGCGGCCAAGGTGCCGGCCCCTGCGGGGACCGCGCCGAACCCGCGCTGGTAGGCAGAGCCGCCGGGCCGGAAAAAAGCGTTAACGTCTCGTTTACCGAGGAAGCGCATGATTCTAGCAGTCGGATCGGCTTTTCCTCCTCCCAAGCCCGGTTCAGATCAGGGCGGTCGCCAATGACCGCCCTTTTTGTTCAGCCGATCACCGAGTGTTCGGCTTGCCATGATCCCCGTCATTTGCGATGCCTCGGTGCGTTCGGATGCATCCCGAACTGTGCCCGGGATGCGCGGTGCGCAGGAGCAAAATCATGACAGCCCTCACAGAGAAAACCGCCATCGTCACCGGCGCCGGCACCGGCATCGGCAAGAGCGTCGCCACGGCGCTGCTCAAGGCGGGCTGGAACACGGTGTTTTGCGGCCGCCGCAAACAGGTGCTCGACGCCGCGATCACTGAAGCCGGCAAGACGGACGCCAAGGCATTGGCGGTTGCCTGCGACATCAGCAAGGCCGATCAGGTCGATGACCTGTTCGAGACGGTGGCAGCGGCCTTCGGACGCGTCGACCTGCTCTTCAACAATGCCGGCATGAGCTACAAGTCGACACCGATCGACGAGATCCCGGTCGAGGTCTGGAACGACATTGTCGGCGTCAATCTCACCGGCTCGTTCCTGTGTGCCCGCGCCGCTTTTGGCGCCATGCGCAGACAGAAGCCGATGGGCGGCCGCATCATCAACAACGGTTCGGTCTCGGCCTATGCGCCACGGCCGGGCTCGGTGCCCTATACGGCGACCAAGCATGCCATATCAGGACTGACCAAGACGCTGGCGCTTGACGGCCGGCCCTATGACATCGCCTGCGGCCAGATCGACATCGGCAATGCGCTGACCGACATGGCATATGCCATGACCGTCGGCGTTCCGCAGGCCAACGGCTCGATCGCCGCCGAAGCGGTGATGGACGTCCAGCGCGTCGCCGACGCCGTCGTCCACATGGCCAGCCTGCCGCTAGACGCCAATGTGCTGTTCATGACGGTGATGGCGACGAAGATGCCGTTTGTGGGCAGGGGGTAGGCAGCAAGCCAAAGCGTCGGCGCCGCCCCTCACCTGCCTGCCAGCATCCTCTCCCCGTAATCGGGGCGAGGGGCGCTGTCGCGTAGGTGCGGGGGTGCGGCCAGCTCTTCCCCGTCACTATACGAGGAGAAATGCCCGGCAGGGCAATGAGGGGCAGCGCGCGCTTTTGTAGTAAGCCCTACTTCTTCAGGAACGCCTCGATCCGCTCCAGCGCGCGCAGAATGTTCTCTTCGGAATTGGCGTAGGAGAGCCTGATATAGCCTTCGCCGAGAATGCCGAAATCGGGGCCGCCGATCAGCGCCACGCCGGCATCCTCGAGCAGCGCCGAGGCGAGTTTCTTCGCTTTCCAGCCGGTCTTCGAAACATTGGGGAAGGCGTAGAAGGCGCCCTTCGGCGTGATGCAGGAGACGCCGGGCAGGGCGTTCAGCCCCTCTACCACGACCTTCCGGCGGCGATCGAAGGCGCGCATCATCTTGTCGACATCGTCCTGCGGGCCGTCTATGGCCGCGATGCCTGCGAACTGGCTGGGGGCGTTGACACAGGACCAGCAATTGACCGCGAGCTTGCGCACCTTGTCGTAGAGGTGGGCGCCCTTTTCGCCATTCGGCCAGATCGACCAGCCCATGCGCCAGCCGGTCATCGCCCAGGTCTTCGACCAGCCATTGAGCACGATCAGCCGGTCGCGAATTTCGGGGAAATTGAGCAGCGAGAAATGCGTCTCGCCGTCATAGGTCATGACGTCGTAGATCTCGTCCGACATGATGGCGACCTGTGGGTGTTTCTCCAGTCCCTTGACCAGCTTCTCGATCTCGGCGCGCGGCGTGACGCCGCCGGTCGGGTTGGCCGGCGAATTGAGGATGAGCAACCTGGTCTTCGAGGTGATCAGCGCCAGCGTCTCCTCCGCCGAGAAGGCAAAGCCGTTCTCTTCGCGGATGGGCACCGGAATGGGTGCAGCGCCGGTGAACTCGATCATCGAGCGGTAGATCGGAAATCCGGGATCGGGATAGAGGATTTCGGCGCCGGGTTCGCCGAACATCAGGATCGCCGCGAACATGGTCGGCTTGCCGCCGGGCAGGATCATCACATTCTCGGCCGAGACCTCGACGCCGGTCGTGGTCAGCGTGCGCCGCACCACCGCCTCGCGCGTCGCCAGCAGACCGTTGGCAGGGGTATAGCCATGGTGGCCGTCGCGCAGCGCCTTGATCGCCGCCTCGACAATGTGCTGCGGCGTTTTGAAGTCGGGCTGGCCAATGCCGAGATTGACGATGTCGCGGCCCTGTTGCGCCAGCGCCGTCGCCCTCGCGAGCACGGCAAAGGCGTTTTCCTCGCCGAGGCGGTCGAAGGCCGAAATCGTGTGGAGCATTTTTCCCGTCCGTGTGGTTCTTGCTGTTGGGTCGCGTTTTTGTGAGCGTCTGCTCACAAAAGTCAAACGGATTGGAGTTCTACGTGTCTGAAAATCTCAAAGACTGGCAAGCGCGTCCGCGACCCGAGCGCAAGGCCATCGATGGCCGCTATGCCAGACTGGAACCGCTGAGCGCCGAAAAGCATGGCGACGGTCTCTACGAGGCGTCATCCGTGCCCGACATCGACGGCCGCTTTGCCTGGCTGCCCGACTATCCGCCGCAGACCCGCGCCGACTTCCAGCCCTGGCTGGACAGGGTCGAGGCAAGTGAGGATCCGCTGTTCTTCACCGTCATCGACAAGGCCAGCGGCAAGGTCGCCGGGCGGCAGACGCTGATGCGCATCGATCCCGCCTATGGCGTCATCGAGATCGGCAACATCTATTGGGGGCCGCTGATTTCGAGGAAGCCCGCGGCGACCGAGGCGCAGTTCCTGTTCATGAAGTACATTTTCGAGGGGCTCGGCTATCGCCGCTACGAGTGGAAATGCAACAACCGCAACGAGCCGTCGAAGCGCGCGGCGGAACGGTTCGGCTTCAAGTTCGAGGGCATTTTCCGCCAGCATCTTGTGGTCAAAGGTGAAAACCGCGATACCGCGTGGTACTCGATCATCGACAAGGAATGGCCGGCGCTTCGCAAAGCCTATGAGGCATGGCTCGATCCGGCCAATTTCGATGGCGAAGGCCGGCAGAAGCGTCGGCTCGAGGATTTCCGCGCCGAGTTCGGCGCGTAGGAGAAAACATATGGCGCACAGCCACGATCATGGTTCGCACAGTGCGCATGGACACAGCCATGGCGCCGGTCACGTGCATGGTTCGACCGACAAGAAGCGGGTGCTGATCGCGGCTTGCCTGACCGCCGGCTTCATGGTTGCCGAAGTGCTTGGCGGCTTGCTGACCGGATCGCTGGCGCTGCTGGCCGACGCCGGCCACATGCTGGCCGATTCGATCGCGCTCGGCCTTGCCTGGTACGCCTTCCACCTGGGCGGACGGCCGGCGACGGTGCGCCTCACCTATGGCTTTGGCCGGGTCAAGACACTGGTCGCCTACACCAACGGCATCGCCATCTTCGCCATCGCGCTGTGGATCGTCTACGAGGCCTGGGGCCGTCTGATGACGCCGGCGCCGGTGCTGGGCGGGCCGATGCTGGTGGTGGCGATCGCCGGCCTTCTCGTCAATATCGCGTCGTTCTTCGTGCTGCATGGCGGCGACCGCGACAGCCTCAACATGCGCGGCGCCATCCTGCATGTGCTGGGTGATCTGCTCGGCTCGGCGGCGGCGATCGTGGCGGCGCTGGTCATCCTGGCGACAGGCTGGACGCCGATCGATCCGATCCTGTCGGTGCTGGTCTCGGTGCTGATCCTTTCTACCGCCTGGTCGCTGATGCGCGAAGCCGCCCATGTGCTGCTCGAAGGCGTGCCGGCGAGCCTCGACCGCGACCTCATCGCCAAGGATATTGCCGGCACCGTCAAGGGCGTGCGCGAGGTGCACCACATGCATGTCTGGTCGCTGGACGGCTCCAGCAACATGGCGACGCTGCATGCTTGTTTGAATGATGGCGTCGACCCGCATCAGGCGGTCAGCGCCATCAAGAAGCGGCTCGCCGCCGAGCATGGCATCAGCCACGCCACCGTCGAGCCGGAATTCGGCCAGTGCGCCGACAGCCATGACGAGCACGACCACGATCATGACCACGACCATGGTGCGCCACCGCATCACGGCCATTACCACTGACAGGGAACTTCATGGCATTGGCATCCAGGTTGACGAGCTCCCGCGACGGCGGGACGGCATGATGGATCGCGACAACAGAAACGCGCTGATTGCCGCAGCCTGGATCATGCTGCTGTTCGGCATCGCGGCGTTCTACCTGCCGACGGTGATGCTGGCGCTCGGCAATGTCTCGACCGTCCTTGCCGGCATCGTCGGCATCGGCTTCGTGCTGGCATTCTTTCTGGTGTTCTGGCTGCGCAGCCGCAGCCAGAACAAGGGCAAATAAGAGGCTTTTACAAATGCGCATCCTGATTACTGGTGCGGCCGGCATGGTCGGCCGCAAGCTTATCGCCCGGCTGGCCAAGGACGGCACGCTCAACGGCCGCAAGATCACGGCACTCGACCTGCATGACATCGTGCCGCCGCAGGCGCCGGCGATGGAGGGTGTGAGCATCGCCGCGCACACCGGCGACCTTGCCGAGCCCGGCGCGGCCGAAAGCCTGGTCGCCTCACGCCCCGACGTGATGTTCCACCTCGCCGGCATCGTGTCGGGCGAAGCGGAAGCCAATTTCGATCTCGGCTATCGCGTCAACCTCGATGGCACCAGGGCGCTGTTCGACGCCGTGCGGCTGGCGGGCTTTGCGCCGCGCCTCGTCTTCACCTCGTCGATCGCCGTGTTCGGCGCGCCGTTCCCGGATGTCATCCCGGACGATTTTCATCCGACGCCGCTGACGTCCTACGGCACGCAGAAGCAGATGAGCGAGGCGCTGCTGGCCGACTATTCCAGGCGCGGCTTCTTCGACGGCATCGGCATTCGCCTGCCGACCATTTGCGTGCGGCCCGGCAAGCCGAACAAAGCTGCGTCCGGCTTCTTCTCCGGCATCATCCGCGAGCCGCTCGCCGGGCAGGAGGCGATCCTGCCGGTGCCGCGTTCGGTGCTGCACACCCACGCCAGCCCGCGCTCGGCGGTCAGTTTCCTGATCCATGCGGCGGGGATCGACGGTGCCGCCGTCGGCCCGCGCCGCAACCTCACCATGCCCGGCGTTGCCGTCACCGTCGGCGAGCAGATCGAGGCGCTGGAGCGCATTGCCGGACCGAAGGTCGCGGGCCTGATCCGCGAGCAGCCTGACGAAACGATCTGGGCGATCGTCAAGGGCTGGCCGACGCGCTTCGAGGCGCGGCGCTCGCGGGATCTCGGTTTCAGCGCCGAGAAGAGTTTTGATGAAATCATCCAAGCGCATATCGAGGATGAGCTCGATGGCAAGATTGCGGGTCAGGCCTGACCCGCAATCATCATACGCTGCCGGTCAGGCTCGCCGACAGGAGCAGCAGCCCGAACAGGAAGACGAAGGCGGCGCCGCCGATCTCGACGAAGGTGTGGATGCGGTTGCCCATGCGGCCGTCGCCGGCGAAATAGACCGCCCAGTTCTTGGCCGTCACCGCGATCGTCGCCAGCGCCGAGACGGTGATCGCGGTGCCGATCGACATCGCCAGCACCGACAGCAGGCCGCCGAGCCACAAGCCGTTGAGCAGCGCGAAGCTCAGCACAATCAGCGCGCCGGAGCAGGGACGGATGCCGACGGCGGCCACCGCCGACCACGCCGTGCGCCAGTCGAAGCGGTCGCCCGACAGCAGCGCCGGATCGGGCGCATGGGAATGGCCGCAGGTGTCGCAGACCTCGCCGGCCGCGTGATCATGATGAGCATGGTCGTGATGCGCATGATCGCGGTGAGCGTGGTCGTGATGGGAATGGTCATGTCCAGCATGATCATGATCGTGGGCGCCGTGATCGTGAGGGTGATCGTGCGCGGCATGATCGTGATGGGCGTGAAGCGCATGCGAATGACCATGCGCGGAATGGCTATGGCCCGCATGCGAATGTCCGGCATGCGAGTGGCCACCATGGGAATGACCGGCGTGAGCCGCCGACAGGCTGTAGGCGGGCGCCTTGCCGAACCAGCGCTGGACCGTCGGGCCAAGCTTGCGCCACAGCAGCCAGGCGCCGAACAAAGTGACGAAGACATAGCTCATGATCTCCATGAACCAGGCTGCGTCGGTCATCGAGATGGCGGTGCCGCGCAGGACGAAATACGCAAGCAGCATCACCACGACCGCGGTCAGGCCCTGCAACAGCGCCGAGACGAAGGACAACAGGATGCCGCGCCTGAGCGCCACTTCATTGGCCACCATGTAGGAGGAGATCACCGCCTTGCCGTGGCCGGGGCCGGCGGCATGGAAAATTCCGTAGGCAAAGGACAGGCCGATCAGCAGCCACATCTTGCTGCCGTCTTCGCGCATTTCCTTCATAGCCGCGGCCAGCGCGCGATAAAATTCCTGCTGGCGCAGATTGATCCACATCAGGATGTGGGCGAACGGTCCGGTGGTGGGCGCCATGCCGTCATTGACGCCGATGCCGAGCGAGCTCTGGGCGTGGGCCTGCCCGAGAAAGTGCGTCATCACCAGGGCAGCGGCGACGAGGCCGAATGCCAAACGCAGGGACGGTTTCATCACCGGATCTATCCTTCTGGCGGGCAGTTCAGTTCGAGCTTGGTGGCGAAGATCTTGCTCATGTCAGTGCCTGTCGGGTCGTTGAAGAAGGCTTCCGTCAGGGTCTTCTGGTTTTCCTTGATCGCCTCGTCCGGGTCGGGCCGGATGACCTTGCTGGTGCAGTTCGAAGGCAGGCCTTCGACGGTGATGTTGGAATCCTCGGTGAAATCGATGGCCGTGTAGAAGGTCGGGTCGTAGACACCGAAATCGATCTTGCCGGCGAGCTTGATCGGTTCCTTCGGTTCGGATTCGAACAGGATGATCAGCTGGTCATTGTCGAAATTCGCCATCAAATGCGGCGGCGGCGTCATCGGCACGTCCTTGCCGTCGACGGTGACGAGCTGGAAGTAGTTGAACTCGGCCAGCGAGGCGTGGACGGTGTCGGCAACGTCCTTCAGCTCCTTGTCGTCAAGCTTCAGGTCGGAGTTCTTGTCGAACTCCATCATCACCGTACTCGAGAACAAATCGTCGAAGCGCCAGAGATGGCGCAGCGCTTTCACACTTTGGTGATCCGGCGACAGGATCACGTCGAGGCGAGCCTCGGCGAAGACGTGAGGATGCGCGCCAGCCGCTCCGACGGCGGCAAAAGGCGCCGCCAAGGCCGAAGCCAGCATGATTGCGTGGCGATTCAGGTGCATTCTCGGTCGCTGTTCCATCGGCCTCGGGAAGATTTCGAGAGGTTACCAGAAAGCGGGCGAAATTGGGACCGCTGCCGCGTGTCGCCCAAAAGTGCGAAGCGGTTTTGGGATAACGACACGCGCCCTACAAAACTCAAAGCGCAACGCGCTTTGACAGCCAAGACAGGTCAGGCGCCCTCGCGGTTCTTGAACCACTGCACCAGGAAATCGACGAAAACGCGGACCTTGGCCGGCAGATAGCGGCGATGCGGGTAGACGGCGAAAATGCCGCTGCCCGACTGGATGCGGTCGTCGAGCAAGGAAACCAGCTTGCCCGATGCGAGGTCGGGGGCGGCGATGAAATCGGGCAGGATGGCGAAGCCCAGGCCCGACACGGCGGCAGCGCGTGCGGCCATCGGACTGTTGACTTCGATCGGCCCCGACACGTTGACGCTGACGGACTCCTCACCATCGCCCTTGAAGCGCCAGTTGGCGAGCGAGCGGCCATTGGTGTCGACGATGCAGGGCATGTTGGCGAGATCCTGCGGGCGCGTCGGCTTGCCGTGCCTGGCGATCAGTTCCGGCGATGCGCACAGCCTGACCGAGAATGGCCCCAGGCGCCGGGCGATCAGGGAGGAGTTCTCCAGCCGCGAGATGCGCACGGCAAGGTCGAAGCCCTCCTCGACCAGATCGACGAAACGGTCGTCGAGATGGATGTCGAGCACGATGTCGGGATGCTGCTTGGCGAAGTCGATCAGCGACTGGCCGATCGGCGCGTCGGCAAAGGTACGAGCCGCCGACAGCTTGATCCGGCCGCGCACGTCGCCGGAGGATTCGCGCACCGCGTCGGCCAGGCTGTCGACCTCGCGCACGATTTCCGAAGCGCGGCTGTAATAGGTATGGCCGGCCTCGGTCATCGAGAACTGCCGCGTGGTGCGGTTGAGCAGAAGCGCGCCGAGTTCGTCCTCGAGTTCGCGCACATATTTCGACAGCAGCGCCTTGGAACGGCCGATCTTGCGCGCCGCGGCCGAAAAGCCTTCGGCCTCGACGACGTCGATGAAGGCGCGCATGCGGGTCAGTGTGTCCATGGATCAGGCCTTTCGTGCCGTATCGAGAAGCCGCCGGCCGAGCCGTATCAGGGCAATGTCGCTGCCGGGAGGGCCGAGCAGCGAGAGGCCGAAAGGGGCGCCGTCGACCGAGCCCAGGGGCAGGGTGATTTGCGGAAAGCCTGAAAGACCCGAAAGACATAGAAGATGCAAGGCCCTTTCGCGGTAGGCCTGGAGCTGCTCAGGCGAGCTTTTGACCAGAGGGGCGGGACCCGGAACCGTTGGCAGGACCAGGTATCCGTCCTGGCCGAGCAGGGCGGCGAGCTCGGAGCGGAAGGTCAGGCGGCGCACCGCCTCGGCCTGTGCGGTCTTCGCGTCGATTGTTCGGCCGAAGCCGAAGCGCTCCTCGACGCCCGGCCCGAGATCGCGTTCGCCTGACACGATCCAGGCGCCATGCTGCTGCCACGCCTCGGCGGCCTGCAGGCGGCGAAAGCACCAGTAGAGCTCGTCGGGGAAGGAGGCGAAGACGTATTCCACCGGCTTGGGTTCGCCGACGACAGCGGCCGCCAGCGCTCTCATCCTGGCGTACTCGGCTGCCTCGGCCGGGCCTGCGACGAAGGCATCCAGCCAGCGGATCGAAAGTGGACGGTTCAGCGGATGCTGGTGTGGGTCGCGGCCGAGCAGCAATTTGCCGATCGTCTCATAGGTTTCGATGTCGTCGGCGAACCAGCCGAACGTGTCGAAGCTCGGCGCCAGCTTCATGGTGCCTTCCAGCGAAATGCGGCCATGCGTGGTGCGCAGCCCAATCAGCCCGCAAAAGCTCGCCGGCGCGCGGATCGAGCCGCCCGTGTCGGAGCCGGTGGCAATGTCTGCAAGCTTGCCAGCGACCGCCGCCGCCGACCCGGAGGACGAGCCGCCGGTGACGCGATCGGGTGCTGCCGGGTTCACTGGAAACGGAAAATGCGCATTCTGGCCCATCAGCGAGAAAGCGAGCTCATCGGTCTGCGTCTTGCCGATGAAACGCGCGCCGGCGTCGAGAATCATCTGTACGGCGGGCGCCGTGCTCGAAGCAGCGTGCGCTTCGGCAAACTTCACCAGATTGCCGCAACCGGTGCGGTAGCCGGCGACGTCGTAAATGTCCTTCACGGCAAGGCGCAGCCCGGCCAGCGGGCCCAGTTCCGCATTGGCGACCGGCATGCGGCGAAGGTCGAGGAAGGCGTTGAGCGGGCCGTGCGTCCCTGGCATCGTTCGATATCCGTATACGGTTGGCGCAGCATTGTTCGATGCCAGAAATTTTACAACCTGGGATACGATTTTTATTGATTGTGAAATCTTTCGATCTTATATCGCGCTTGCCCAAAGTCGCACGTGCCTGTGGGTGTCCGCCGATCCTCGAATGGTGAGGGAAATCGGTAAGGTAACTGGAGCCAACCCCTCCAGTCGGTCTAGCGGCCAACCGCCAGCCCGAGGACACCTTGAAGCAACGACGGTGCGGGCCTTTCTGGTTCTCTTCCGGTTGTCCAAAGACCGGGGTTACTAAAGAGGCACACCTTCATTGCCGGCAGTGCGGACGGGTCTCCCATCCAAGCCAAGGCAGACAAAGCGAACCGAGGCCGGGCAAGGCCAAGGTTCATCGCCGCGAGACGGCGTTTCATGGTTCCGGGGTCTCCACCGGCTGGTTCCATGAATTCGACGTCCCGCCTTTGTTTGACCGCGTGTTCGCGAGGCCGACGGCCCGCGTCCGCACCCTTGTGCGCGCCGAAAGGCGCGATGGAGAGACCCCGATGGCCACCCAGCGCATCCTTGACTTCCTCGCCACCCGACGTCCGTCCGGCCCCTGCCTCGTCGTCGACCTCGATGTCGTGCGCGACAATTTCCGCGCCTTCGAAAAGGCGCTGCCCGATTCCAAGATCTACTACGCGGTGAAAGCAAACCCGGCGCCGGAAATCCTGCGCCTCCTTGCTGCGATGGGCTCGTCCTTCGACACCGCTTCCGTTGCCGAGGTCGAGATGGCGATGGACGCCGGTGCGCCGGCGGACCGCATCTCCTTCGGCAACACCATCAAGAAGGAGCGTGACATTGCACGCGCCTACCAGTTCGGCATTCGCCTGTTCGCGGTCGACTGCGTCGAGGAAGTCGACAAGATCGCCCGCGTCGCTCCCGGCGCCCGCGTGTTCTGCCGCGTCCTGACCGACGGCGAAGGCGCCGAATGGCCGCTGTCGCGCAAGTTCGGCTGCGTGCCGGCGATGGCCGTCGACGTGCTGCGCCATGCCAAGACGCTCGGCCTCGACGCCTATGGCGTGTCTTTCCATGTCGGCTCGCAGCAGATCGACCTGACGGCATGGGACCGTGCGCTGGGCGACGCCAAGAAGGTGTTCGCGACGCTCGCAGACGAAGGCATCGTGTTGAAGATGGTCAATATGGGCGGCGGATTCCCGACGCGCTACCTGCGTGACGTGCCGGCGGCTCAGGCTTATGGCCAGGCGATCTTCTCGGCGCTGCGCAAGCACTTCGGCAACGCTATCCCGGAAACCATCATCGAGCCGGGCCGCGGCATGGTGGGCAATGCCGGCGTCATCAAGTCGGAAGTCGTGCTGATCTCCAAGAAGGCCGACAACGACAATGTGCGCTGGGTATTCCTCGACATCGGCAAGTTCGGCGGTCTGGCCGAGACGATGGACGAGGCGATCCGCTATCCGCTCGTAACTCGCCATGACGGCACCGAGACCGCGCCTTGCGTGCTCGCCGGCCCGACCTGCGATTCGGCCGACGTGATGTACGAGAAGACGCCGTACCCGCTGCCTCTGTCGCTGACCATCGGCGACGAGGTGCTGATCGAAGGCACCGGCGCCTACACGACCACCTATTCGGCGGTCGCCTTCAACGGCTTCGAGCCTCTCCGATCCTACGTGATCTGACGGTTCGAAAGAACCGATCAGATCATCCCAGGTGGGCGTCAGTCGCCCACTTGGGTTCGCCTGTGGAACAAGCTCCGCTCGTGAAGGATCGCGGAAATGAAAATGCCAGTTGAAATCGTGGACCCCTTGCCGGTCCTTGCCATCGTCGCCGAAACCCCTGCCGATGTCGCGGCGCGTGAAGCGTTGCTCGACCGCGCCATGGGGCCGATGCGGCGCAAGAAATCGTCGGAGAAGCTGCGGCGCGGCCGCCGGCCTTCCGAAGGCCTCGCCTTTGTCGTGCGCGATGCGGCCGGCGCGGTGGTCGGCACCGTGCGGTTGTGGGATGTGCGCCTGGGCGAGGGCGGTCCGGTAGCGCTTCTGCTCGGCCCGCTCGCCGTCGATCCGGCCCTGAAGAACGCCGGCATCGGCTCGGGGCTGATGCGTCACGCCCTGGCCGAGGCCGAGCGTCTCGGCCATGCGGCGATCCTGCTGGTCGGCGATGCGCCTTACTATGGTCGCTTCGGCTTCTCGGCTGACAAGACCGGTTTGCTCGCCATGCCCGGCCCGTATGAGCGGCACCGCCTGCTGGCGCTGGAGCTGGTCGAGGGCGCACTCGACGGTGCGCATGGCACGCTGAAGGCGGCTGGGCGCAAGCCCAAGGCGCTGCCGCTGACCTTCGCGGCGTAAAGCCTTCGGCTTTCCGCGGCGCAAAGCCTGGGGGTCGACAAAAGCAAAACGGCGCCGATGGGCGGCGTTTTGCTTTTGCGACGGGATTAGCCGAGCAGCTGGCTGAGCGCCATGGCGACCGTCATGTCGCCTTCGACCTTTATCTTGCCCGACATGAAGGCCATGGTCGGGTTGAGGTCGCCGGCGATCAGCGAATCCAGATCGTCGAGCGACAGCTTGACGGTGCAGTCGGTCGGAGCGTCGGTGGTCGAGACGGTCGCGCCGTCGATAACGATGACGCCGTCGCTGCCGGTATCGAACTTCACCGAATGTTCGAACCCGGCGCTCGCCACGCGCGACTTCATCTTCTCGGCAATCTCCTGAACGCTCATGACTGTTCTCCTCGTCTCGTTGCGTTTTGCCACGCGGACCGGCCTCTGCCGAAGTCGCCGTCGCGCGTGCCGCGATCCTGGTCGCTTGGCGCATATAGCTTCGAGTTGACGTAAACGTCAACGCGGTCGCGATGCGTCATCTCGTTTCAGTCGGAAGGAATGCGGCAGAGAAATATTCGCCCTGCGGCGGGGTCAGTGTGCCGCGGCCGGTTTGGCTGGCTCGGCCTGGGCGGATTCCGCCGCAGCCGGCTCGGTCGGCGTGGCCGGGTCCTTGCGACGGCGCATGGCGTTGTCGCGGATCTCGTCCTTGGTCAGGAAGTTGACCTGGTCGATCAGCACTTCATGCACCAGGTCGGCGCCGACGCGTGTGTTGACGGTGTCGCGTATGGCCGTGCGGAAGGCGTCGAGATCGATGGTTTCCTTCTTGGTGAAGTCGATCTGCGGGTTGGAGTAGAGATAGGAATAGACTTGATCGGTCATCAGCGCTTCGGCCGGGATCGACATCTTCTTTATCTCGGCCGGCTCGACCGTGTAGACGAGCTTGGTGAGGAAATAGCCGTCGATCTTGGAATTGCGGATCAGCGGCACCGAGATGACGTCGGTCTTGACGTAGTCGAGACCGCCCAGCATCGGCTTCGGCGTTTCGCCGACGCCGCGCTCGCCGGCTGCCTGGAACGAATAGAACACGGCGCCGAGCGTAGCGGCGCAGATCCAGATCGCGGCGGCGATGAATTTGATCACCGGCTTTTCCCGCCAAGTCTTACCTGGAACATCAGCTCGCCCATCCGAATTCACCGGCAGAGTAGGTACCGTCGGCTTCGGCGCGCTGGATGGCGTTCTTCAACAGCGTCGCGACCTCGTTGACTGCGTTGAGGTGGGCGAGGATCGCCGCCTCGTTCTTGGCCAGCTTCTGCCGCAGCCGCGCCAGGCTATCGCGATGCTCTTCCAGGAATTCGATCTCGTTGGCGCCCTTCATGGCGCGGGTCAGCTCATAGAGGTAGCGGCTCTTGCGGGCGTTGGAGGCCTTGAGGTCATAGCTGGTGTCGTTCTTCAGGCCCGCCGTCTCTTCCTCGACCGCCTCCTCGATGCGGCCGATGATGGCGGCAAGGTTGCCCGGCCGTGCAAAAGGGATCGGCGCCTCGGAAGTACGCGCCGGCAGGTTGGAAGAGAATTTTGAAAAATCGGCCATTGAAAATCCTGGTCTAGATCTTGATGTCGGTTTTGATGGTCGTCTCGTCGCCGGTCATCGACCGTGCGACCTTGCGCTGCAATTCCTCGACCAGCGAGGTGGAGAGCCGGGTCTGCTGGTCGATCTCGGTCTTTTGCGGCCCGGTTGACACCGGTCCGATCGGCACGGTGCGCTTGCCGTCCTTGTAGTGGTCGGCCAGCAGCGACTTGGCGATTCCGATGCCGCCGCGCTCGGCCATGACATCGGCGACGCGCTCGGCGAGCTGCGATTTCCACATGTCGCCGGCCAGCCCCTTGCCATAGACGCCTTCAGTGTCCTTGGGCAGCATGTTCTGGATGAAGGTCTGCAAGACCATCGCCTCGAACTTCTTGAACTTGCTGGCGGGATCGGCGTTCGCCGCAGCCTTGTCGGCGGTGGCGCGGGACAGGATCGAGCCGGCATCGACCGAAGCCGCCATGCCGACAGAAAAGGCGCCGCCAACGCCGTTGGCCCGCTTGGTGAGCGCGGCACGGGCAGCCTCGATGTCCGTCGGGTCGACGGCTCGGGCAACATCGAGAACGATGTCACTGGGTGGAGAAATCGCCAAGAAAGTCCGCCTCTTTGCCGGGTTTCCTGAAACGACCATGCCGCAACAAGCTTGTGGCAGG
Source organism: Mesorhizobium sp. P2_F7 (assembly GCF_056403695.1). NCBI lineage: Bacteria > Pseudomonadati > Pseudomonadota > Alphaproteobacteria > Hyphomicrobiales > Phyllobacteriaceae > Mesorhizobium > Mesorhizobium sp. P2_F7. The sequence continues at coordinate 168,686 of NZ_JBFUFA010000003.1, forward strand.
CTTGCCAAGAGAGCAGAGGCGAAATTCGGATGGGGGATCGTCTGCTTTCGCGCCAACTACGGACATCGCCAAGCCACTACTCGCACGTCGCGTTTTGGCCGAGAGCTGCCCGTCGGGTTCTAAAGAGCTGGGGCAAAACCCGTCGTTCCGCTTCTGCCATAGTTTGATCTTGCCATCGCGCTTTACACCTCGGCAAATAAGGATATTGTATATCCACAAGGATATGAAACATCCTTAATTGAGCCCGCCTATCGGTTCCAGAACCGCAGTCAGAAGGCCTTTCATCAACAACGCGTCTTACTCACAACCGAAAGCCTGACAAATGAGCAAACCCCTTCTCGCCGCCGCCGCTTTCGCCATCCTCGCCCTCAGCCTGCCCGGCACCGCCGCTGCGCAGTCTCCTGTCCCTGCGGCGACGTCGCAGACCGTGATCCGCGACGGAAAGATCGAGGTGAACGGCGTCCAATATCATTATTTGATAGCCATGGGTCGCGGGGAGCCGATCGTTCTGCTCCATGGCTGGGGCGAAACATCCTATATGTGGCGTTATGTGATGCCTGCACTCATCGCACGTGGGCACACGGTGCTGGCGCCCGATCTCCGGGGGTTGGGCGATACAGCGCGGCCGGCCACGGGATATGACAAGGCGAATGTCGCGCGCGACATTCACGCTTTAGTTGCGGCACTGGGGCTGGGGCCGCGCGTCACTGTCGCGGGGCACGATATGGGCGGTATGATCGCTTATGCCTATGCCGCGCAATATCGCGATGAGGTATCGCGGCTCGTCGTCATGGATGTGCCACTCCCCGGAATCGACCCTTGGAAGGATATATCGGCGACGCCCCGAACCTGGCATTTTCGCTTCTTCAACGTGCGCGATCTGCCCGAGATGCTCATCACTGGACGGGAAAGCGAATTCATCCGCTGGTTCCGAAACGTCGAGGCCGTCAATACCAGTGCGCTAACCCCGGAGTCGGAGGATTATTACGCGAAATCCTATGCGCGACCCGGCGCGCTGCGCGGTGGGTTCGAATACTATCGCGCTTTTGCGCAAGACGAGATCGACAACCGCGCTTTAGCCAAGCGGCCGCTGACGATCCCCGTTCTTGGTCTAGGCGCGTCGGGAGGATTGGGGGACACGATCGGTATCCTGCTGCGCAACGTGGCAAGCAACGTGAAGACGGTCATCATCGAGGATTCGGGCCACTGGATCGCCGAGGAACAGCCACAGCAGGTTGTCGCGGCGTTGACCGATTTCATCCCGGCGCCGTCGAATTGAGCCGCCACCGTCCGCCGTCACTCTTGCGCTGTCGTGCAGATCGCTGGAGATCCGAGTTTGCAGTGCGCGATCCTGTCGCGATCTATCCGCAGCCTGTACTGCCGGTCGTGCTATTGACCAGTGATCGCTGCCTCGATCAGCATTTGACGGGCAGCGGCCTGGAGCCGGTGCTGCTTTTCCGCCGCTTCGCGCTGGGAAATGATCCGACGCGGGATTGTATCAATCAATTCGCGTAGATTTGCCTCGACCTTGTCAGTGGATGACCTCCAGTTCAGCCTGGCCTGTGCGAACTCGATCCCGGTCTCCTGCTTTGAACGCAATGCACCGCGACCAGCCTCAAATATCTCGCGCATGGTCTTTGCGAGCGCGTCGACCCGCACCTCGCAAAAATCAACCGCCTCCACATCCATCTCGAAGCCCATCGCAAGATTGATGTTGCGCGAGAACGGCAGCCGGATGCGCCGTGCCAGTACCAGGAAGGACGTGGCTGGCGAGCAGTAGTCCATCGCCGGCCCGAGGTTCGGCACGATCGATGGCAGTCCCGATGCCATGGCTTCGAGGATCGGCTTTGCAAAACCTTCGGCGCGGTAAGGAAACACGCCGACATCGCAGCCTCGAAACAGCGCGGCGAGCTCCTCGACCGAGAGGCGCTGATCGATGTGGACGACCAGCGGAGGATCGGCGCGATCGTCGGCTTGGAGGATGCCTTCGACCTCACTGCGGCCCGCGTAGAATTTGTTCTTCGAGTCCCCCTTGATCACCAGTGCAACCATATCGCTCGCCGAGAAGGCGGATTGGTAAGCCTTGATCAGGATATCGATGCCTTTGCGTCGCACCGCTCCGCCGACGAAAAGGAACGCAAAGCGGTCGCTTGGAACCAGCGGCGAGACGGGCCCGTCAGGACGGAAAACATCGGCATCGAAGCCGACCGGCACCACGCGTATCATTGCCGGATCGATCCCGCTTGCGCGGGCCTGCTCGGCGATCCATTCCGTGTACACCCACAATTGGTCGAACTCGGTTTCGATCTTGGTGACCCAGCTTTTCGGGTAGGGTCCGAAATCCGACGTTCTGACCGCGATGCAATGGCCGGCGTCAGGCGGCCGGAAATCATTGAAGTCGTGCAGATAGTCGTGCAGCAAAACAGCGTTGTGCAGGTCGTGCCGGTCGTCATCGATCGACCTGATCGTGTAGCCGCGGCCGGTCAGATCCTCGCTCCAGGCAGCGTTGTCCTTCTTGAAGGATTCCACACCGCCAATCCCGCCTGAAAAGGCAATGGCCGGCGATGTCCAATCTGGAGCTGAGGAGAGCGATCGAATTGTCTGGGAAAGCAGGTGCACAGGTTCGCTGCGCATGATGCGGCGTGCCCGCGCGCAACTCTCCTGCAGGTCGGCTGGCGGAATGAGATGCCCCTTTGTCGCCGCCGACAAGCGGCTCTCCCAGGCATCGATGCTGGTGTAGTCGTCGATACCCATCGCACCGTCGCCGATGATGTCCCTGAGCCCGCCTGCCCGGCTGGCAAGGACCGGGATCGCATTGGCCAGAGCCTCGACGGCGATCCGCCCAAAAGGTTCGGGCCATTGCGAAGGCACAAGAACCAGCTTGCTCAGCGCCAGGAAATCGCGCGGACGCATGCGGCCGGGCAGCTCGACATTAGGCAAGGCCGCGGCTTCACGCACCGTGCTGATGGACAGGTCGCTGCCCGGCTCACCAACGAGCATGAAGCGCTTGTGCGGAAACCGGCGCGCCATCTCAAGGAAGATGTCGCTGCCCTTGTGGCGATACCCACAAACGGCAGTGATGCAGGCGGCATCGCCGGCCGCGGGTTCAGCGATGAGCACCTCATCTTCGTCCCAGGAGTTGAGCAACACCTCGCTGTCGCGATGAGCGCGATCGCGCAGGAACCCCTGCATGTGCTGCGAGCAGGTGAAAACGTGATCCGCAGACTTCAGAACGAAGTCGATATCATCCGCAGGCAAAGCGCGGTGCGCTGGAGGTATCGACCACTGCAGCCTTTCCTCGTCCGAGGGCGGCGAGAGCTCGTAGGCGTGTATCCACAATATGCGCGGAATGCGGAAGCGCCGTGCCACTCGGAACGCCGGCACCGCATCGCCCAGCGAGGCGATGATGACGTCGGGCCGCTCAGCGCCGACAATAGTCTTCAGTTCTTCCACGTCGCGGAATCCGCGCAGGCGAATTCCGTCGCTGGTCCGCTCGAAAGGCGCCGGGTGGCCGGAGAGCATCTCGCAAGCGAAGCCATAGCGCGCTTGGAGCTGCCGCAGTGCCGCCCGCGCAGCGCGCTCGGCCCCTCCGGCGACTTCGCATGCATTGCTGATGACGTAGAAGATCTTCATGGCCGGCTCGGGTCCGTGAGGTGCTCGAAAAGCCGGTCGAGACCTTGATAGTCGCGGGTCAGGGTCAAGGCATAGGCCGGAACGCGGGCTGCGAGTTCGGAGACATAGCCCAGCGTATCCAGATGGTCTTGCGTTCCCGCAAAGCGGTTGGAAGGCGCAAGGGAATGCAGCAAGCGAACCGCCACCCGACTTGGCGGCAGGCGGTCGAGTTCGAACGCCTCGCCGACCCTGGGGAAAAAGATCTGCTTGAGAGGATAGTCCACATAGGGCGCGGTTGTGAAATGATTGGCAGTCGCAATCTGCTTCTTCGCGATGCCGCCGAAATCGAGCGCCGGCAAGGCCAGATGACCGAACAGGCGCCGCTCGGCATCCGCCATGATCCGCATGGTTTCGTCGCAGCCGCTCACCGTGAATGCCTTGCCGTTGCGATGGATCATGACATCGTCATCGGCCAGCACCAGCGCGCCGCGGCCGGCGAGATAGGCGCAGGTGCTGCTCTTGCCCGCCCCCCTGTCGCCGACGAACATGCTGGCCACCCCGTCGAGACAAATCGCCGAGGAATGCTGCCTGATATAGCCCATCCAGAACAGGATCTTGTTCAAGAGAACGACGAGATAGATACGCCTTTCCGCGTCGGTCAGACCGGTCTTGTGAACGGTGAACCGGGCGCGCGACGCGTCGCCTTCCAGCGCGGTCTGCGCATCGATCGCCTCGGTGCGAAGCGTGCCGTCGGCCGTGATGACCAGGCCATCGGGAGGCACCACAAACGGCGTCGGTCCGGGGCTATCGACGATGTCTAGACGCAAGCCGACCGACAGTTCGTCGTCGCAGGGCCGCAGCCCTGTCGAATAGATCTGAGCGAGGTCGTCGAGGTAGCGTTCCTGCGACGCATCGACTTCGACGCGAAGGCTGCCAATCCTGAGAATGGCAACATGCCCCGGCCTCACTGTATGGGTCCGGTTGCCGGCCGGAAACGGCCGCGCAAGGACCGCCACCAGGCATGAAGCAACGAGCGCCGTGCCGTGCGCCGCCACTCCGGATCCGACATTGTAATCCAAAGGTCGCCGCGCAGGCGCGCTTCCGCTCGCCCCAGAATGTCATCTCGGTGGGCGTAAAAGTGCAGATATTTCCAGCCGTCGCAGTAGAGCGTCAGCCGATCGGCCTGCTTGGAGAAAATGCGCCGGGTCGGGAACTTTTCGCCATTGCGATAGGTCACGATATCGCCGCGCGACAGGTCGGCCCAGGCGACCGGCCGCACGACCACCATGTCGCCCTCCTGCAGGAAGGGCAGCATGCTGTTGCCGTGGAAATAGAGCGAGCGGTCGGTCGATGACACCGACACCTGAAGCTCCTTGCCGATCATCCTGGCGTGGTCGGGGTCCATCGGTGGAAGTCTATTCGCCGCTCAGGATCAGCTGCTCGAGCTCGCCGTGGCGCTCAAGCGTCGGCTTCTCGTAGACTTGCGGGAGTTCGACAGCGTCGGCGCCCTCGAGCTGCGGCGCAGGACCGTCCGCCGACACGATCAGGCCTTCCGATTCAAGCTGTGCAATGGTTTTGCCGACATCGCCGTTCCAGTCCGCCGACTGGGCGCCGAAACGATCCTCGAACATACGGGCGATTTCCTCCGGCTGCCGGCCTGAGACAACAAGCTCGCGCAGAACGAAGGTGCCGGTGCGGTTCATGCTGTAATAGGCTGATGTCTCGGCATTGATCAGCACCGCTTCGCCGTCGATGAAGCGACAGGCTGACCCGTTTCCCTTTAGTCCGTAGGCCGACATTGGTTTTGCAGTTGTGTTCATGGTTGCACTCTAATTTGTGTGAAGCACCGCAATCAAGCCGAGCCGCCAAATAATCCGACCGGGTTCGAAAGACGTCAATTGCCCACCGGTTCAATCGTCAGTGACATGCCCTCGGCGATACCGGTCGTCGCTGTGTTTTCCGCGTTGAGGGCAACTACGGTGAGCCGCGCTGGATCGGGCAACTGCACGGGATGGCGAAAAGTCATGCGAGCGCGCCAGGATTGCGGCGATATGGGCAGAAGCCGGTACGCCAGTCGAAACCGGATTCGCCCGATCCACTTGTCCTCAGCCAAGACATCGAATGACAGGCGTTCCAGTCCTGGCGGAACATCGGCAAAGCGAACGGTCAATCCGCCTTCGCCTATGCCGCTTACCGGCATTGTCGCTCTGCCGTTTTCAAACCTGCACCAGCCCGCCTGCTTGCGACGCAGCGAGGGCGCCACCAGCCAGGATGTCTTCCAGCTCGGGATGTGCGCCAGCCAGCGCCAGGAGCGATGCAACTCCGCGCCGACGACAAGGGCGCGATCAAGCCATGTACGCGCCCGCGTCGGTTTCATCGATGCCGCGAGTTCCCGACGGTAGAGCGGGTTGGAACCATCGCGCTCGCAGGCCGCAAGGATCGGCGCTGGAACCACCGTGCCAAGCTCGTTCAGGAGCGCCGCTGCTATCATCACCGGCAAGCCAATCCGGCGTCGACGGATTTCGTCGGCGACGATCTGGGGGTCGAATGAAGCATCCTGAAGTGCGAGGTATGAATCGACGAGCCAGTCCGCGGGGCTGTCGTCGTCAAAGACCAGACCATGCGCAATGGCCTGGAGGAACCGGTCCGAAGCCGAGGGTATCTTGACAGCTATACCGAGGATCTCGGCATCGACCGCCCGCTGCCACAATCCAGCGTCGTAAGATCCGAGCCGACCGAAGCGTAGCGGTGCGGCATGAAAATCGATCTCTATGTAGTCGGGCCGACCGGCGGCAAAGAGCGGAGCAAGCGCCCTGGATTTGACGGGCCCAGGGAGCACCCCGCTGATCGGTCGATAGCCCAGGCCTATCGCGATCTCCAAGGCAAGCGGCAATTCATCCGGCCTGAACAGGAGATCGATGTCCCTGATCGCTCGCAAGTGCAAGTCTCTGGGGTTTGCGGCTATGCGCGCTCCCCCCTTCAGCAACATGACCGGCATTTTGGCGCCCAGGCGCTCAATCAACGGGCAAGCGGCGGTCAGGCGCGCATGGTTGGCGAGAAAGGCATTGCGGCGCGCGGCAGCAACCTTGTCAGATGCGCTGCTTGAAATTCCCAACTGCGTCAGCCTCTCGGCCACTGACGGCATCAAACGGACTTCGGCCGCGCTCGGCTCGATGGCCGCTCTGGCGTCCGACCACTGCCGCCAGGCCATGGCGGCGTCACCGCCGTCGCTGATGACGACCCGAAGCAGCAGCCATGTCGGCTCTGCCGGGCGGGCCAACTTGACCAGTCTTGCAAGGCTCACCCTCATGTGCGGCAAATTCTGGCTTTCCAGCGAGGGTGGAGGCGGGAATGCCCGGCTCTAGGCGACTTCAAAGACATTGCGGACTTATCCATACAGGCATTTCAGGGCCCTACGTCGCGGTGTCAACGGCTGGCTCAATCAGCCAACCAAATGATAGGCGTGGCGGAACATCGCGATAAGCACGAGCGCTCGATCCAGTGTCAGCCCTGGCACATCAGGCGTAAGAAGCATCTCAACGGAAGCCTCTCGGCGCACGCGCGGATCTGCTCGACGTCTGCGTCACCCCAGCGCCTCATTCAGTTGGCCAATAAGCGGCGCTACTCAATGTCAAAAGCCCGGAACAGGCTGGGTCTTTCCACTCAATCGAGCGCCAAGCGTCAAAGCCGCCGGAAAATATTTGATCACGGCGCGCATGGCCGTTCCGCCACCGGGCCCAATCGCTATTCGGGCTATCAAGGCTGCGGCGCGCAGACGAGCCGAGAATTGCCGGCGCCACGCGCGTTCGTAGCGACGTCCGGCCGCGTCGTGGCCCTCGGGACCCTTGCCCGATGCGATCAGTTCTCTCGCAAGAAGCCAGCCGGATTGCAGCGCCATCGAAATCCCTTCCGCGATGACAGGATGTGACTCACCCGCGATGTTGCCGACGCGGAAGATGCCCTGATCATAGCCAGCGCGAATGCCGGGATGAATCGGTCCCGCGGCGAGCCATGGGCCATCCAGTTCGGCACCGGCCAGCGCAGTCTCTACGCCTTGGCACGAGGCCAGAACGTGGCGCCACAATGCATCGGCGGCCGCAATGTTTCCAAAGCGCTGGCGCAGGCCGGATAGAACGTCCCGGCGGATGCAGCAGGAAATCGAAACCCGGCCACGGTCCGCTGTTACCATTCCACCATAGCCGCCCGGGAATACCAGCAGCGGCATCAGGTCGGGCGGCAGCGCGGCGCCGGTAAAATGCGCCTTGAACCCGAAAAGGTCGGAGGGGGCGCTTGTTCTTTCAATCTGGCTTGGAAGTTTCCCGGGTTCCCAGGATCCGTGCGCGGCAATGATGACAGGTGCACTCAAAATCTTTTGGTGCTGTTCCGCCTCCACGGTCACAAATTGCAAATCATCGCGCCGACGAATGGCGACAGCCTTGCAAGGCTGGAGAATTTCGACACCCGCGCGTTCTGCGGCCTGCAGCAGGATGTAATCCAAACGGTCGCGGCCGAGCGCGCGGCCGAGACCCGTCTTGGCGATCGGCATTCGCGCTTGCGCCGAGACATCGCCCGAAAAGAACCCGACGCGACGTATTTCGGGGCCGGCTTCCGCGCGCCAGATCTCGCCGACGCCCAACCGGTCGAGCAAGGCCAGGCTGGTCCCCGACATGAATTCGCCGCAGACCTTTCGGCGCGGAAACACCACCTTCTCCACCATTGCCACCGACCAACCATGCTGGGCCAGCGCAACGGCGGTAGAACTGCCGGCGGGGCCAGCACCGATAACTATTGCGTCGTGTATCATCTGGTGCCGGGCATGCTTGCCCCGGGGAAACTGGCACCGACAAAACCTTGAGTGAACAGGCCTTTGCGGCCCTCCATCACGGGCGTGCCCCCTGACAGTTGCCACAGTTGGGAAAGTTCCGTGCCGCGGAAACCGGCGCGGACACTTTGCGTCGCGTCGTTGAGTGTAACCGCGCAGGCGCCGATCAGTCGCAGGAACCGGGTCGCGACAAGCGGCACCTTGGCCCTAAGCGGCTCCGTCGTGACGAGCATCGGGGCCATCGTCATGATACGGGAAAACAGCTCCAGGAGCCGCGTGTCGTCGAAGTGATGGAGGATAAGGTTGGCGCAGACAAGATCGAAAGGCTTGTCTCCTGTCCACTCGAAAATATCGGCGGTTACGGGTTGCGCCCGCCAACCAAATTTGGCGAACGCGTCGCACACATCCTTGCCGATCAGTCCGATTCTGTCGACCATGACGAGCTCGACGTTGGGCCAACGCCGCGCCATCAGCCGCGCCACCGTCAGCATGAACTTTCCGTCGCCGGCGCCGAGTTCGAGGATGCGCAGCGGCGGCGTTTGCACGTTCGCCCGCATGAGCGATGCCATGAACCTGGCCTGGAACATCAATGCGTTGATGCGAACGAGATCACGACGCGATGCGATCGCACGAGGATCATCGGCCGCGAGGCCGTCGAGGAGCTCTGGCTCCAGATGCCGGATGTTTATGTCGGTCATGCGATGGATCGGCAACCTAGGGCATCAGCCGTCAATCCGGCAAATAGAATTCGGCCGTACCCGTATGGCTGCGCGCAGTTCATGACGGAACTCGCATGTGAACTCAATCCGGATGGCGAGGTCTCTTTCATACAGGATCGGAGGCTGGTATCACAATTTGCTAATAAGAAATATCGGCGCCACGCAATAAAATGCCTTATGCCGACGTTTGCCTTAGGAAACGCTTCCCGAATTCCTAGACCTCTTATGAGACCCGATTGGGCTCATTGTCGGAGCAATTTTGTCCCCTCAAGCGTATCTGAACCGCATTGCCACGTCAGTTCCAGAACACGACGTGCATCAGTTCTACCTCCGCTATGGAGCTTTGCTGCTTGAAGACGATGCCCAGCGCCTAGCGCTCTTCGAGCGAATGGTCGCTCTGGCCGGGATCGAACATCGCTATTCCTGCTTTGCGCCCGCCGATGATCCCTGCGGTGGGGCAATCGACCGCGACGGCACCTCGGTCAGGGGCTCGTTCGCCAGCACCGCAATCCGCATGGAGATGTACGAAGCCGCGGCGCCGGAGCTGGCGCAAGAAGCCGTCGACAAGCTGCTGGCCGACGACGACCGCTCGGCGGTCACGCATTTAATCGTGACGAGTTGCACCGGCTTTTCGGCGCCCGGCATCGACCTCGAACTGGTGCAGCGATGTGGCCTGGCGACGTCGGTCGAGCGCACCATCATCGGCTTCATGGGATGCTATGCCGCCATCAACGCCTTGAAGCTGTCACGCCATATCGTGCGCTCCGACCCGAAAGCCCGCGTGCTGATCGTCAACATCGAATTGTGCACGCTGCATTTCAGGGAAGCCACTGAGCTTGAGAAGCTGATCTCGTTCTGCCTGTGGGGCGACGGTTGCGCGGCCGCACTGATCACGGCCGAACCGCACGGCATCCTGCTCGAAAGCTTCCACGCCATCGTGGCGGCGGAGCGCAAGGAGCTGATGAGCTGGCACATCCGCGACGACGGCTTTGACATGGTGCTGTCCGGCCAGGTTCCGGGCGCGGTGCGTGAGACACTGCGCAACGACCGTGCGGCCATCCTCGGCGGCAGGCCTGCGAGCGAGATCGATTTGTGGGCGGTGCATCCCGGCGGCCGCTCCGTGCTCGACGCGGTCGAGCGGGCACTCAAACTGGAGCCGACCGCGCTCGCCGCATCGCGCGAAGTGCTGCGGCGATACGGCAACATGTCGTCGGCAACCGTGATGTTCGTGATGGCCGAAATGCTGAAGGAGCCGGCGGGCTTGCTCGGCTGCGGCATGGCGTTCGGCCCAGGATTGACCACCGAGACCATGATGTTCAGGACAGCCTGATGGCATCGAACACTATCCGGCACCGCATCCGAGCTTTCGCAGAGCGCTGGCTGGTGCCGTATTTGCCGTCTCCGCACTTTATGTGTGTGGCGCCTCTTGACGCCGTGCTGCGGGTCTTGTGGTACGCGGAGGGCAAAATCCCTCCGGCTTACTGGCCGCGCCTGGTGCTCCTGCTCCTGCTTTCCGGCATCAACACGATCGCCTCCCTGCCGGAGCGCGTGATTCTTTGGGCATGGCTGCGGCTGCGACCTCCCCGGATGGAGCGGGACAACGCTCCTGTGTTCGTTCTCGGCTACTTCCGATCGGGGACGACGTTTTTGCAGAACCTGCTGGCAACCGATCCGAACCTGAGATCGCCGAGCTGGCCGCAGGTCCTGGCGCCTCAGACATTCATTCTGGGCTGGGCTCTGCTGCGCTACCTTTTCGTCCCCTTGCTGCCGTTGACGCGCCTCGACGCAGTCGTGCCCATGGGCGCCAGGCTGCCAGCAGAGGATGACTTCGCGCTGAACAATCTGGGTGGGATGTCCGTCCTGGCGGGACGTGCCGTGCTCCCCCGCCGGCAAGCCTTCTTCAATCGATTTCACGATCTCGACGGGCTTTCGGCGGCGGAGCTAAGCCGCTGGCGCTCACATCAGTTTGCTTTCGTCCAGAAGCTCACGCTGGTTGCAGGCGGGCGACGACTTCTGCTCAAGTCGCCTAGCCATACGGCGCGCGTCCGCTACCTCCGGGAACTGTTCCCGGGCGCCAAGTTTGTCCACATCTCCCGTTCGCCGGAAGTCGTGTTCCGGTCCAACCTCCTTCTGGTGCGCGAATTGCAACGTGCATTCGCCCTGCAGCCGCCATTGGCCGAGGACGAGCAGGAGGAGATCATCGCTCACGAATATCTCGCGACGGAGACGCACTATCTGGCCGATAGAGCTCAGATTCCAGCTGGCGACCTCGCGGAAGTGCGGCTGCAGGATCTCACCGCCGACCCCGTGGGCGAGATGAAGCGGATCTACCATGAACTCGGCCTGCCATTTTTCCGCGACCGCGAGGAGCGGATGCTGCGGGTCGCCGCGACGTTCGGCAAACAGGTGCGCGACCGCCATCCCCACCTGACGGAAAGGCAGAAAGCGCGCACCGCTCGCCTCGCACCGCTGGCAGCCGCTTTTGGGCATGCGCCGGCGCAGGCTCCCGGCACGCCCAATCTCAATGTTGACAGCCAACCGCGCATTGGATGACATGAGATGATGACGACAGCCCGATGGTCGCACGCAAGCTTGGCAGCCTTCGCCCGGCTGTTGCTCGTCCCTCTGTTGATGGCGACCTGCGTCCTACCGCTTTCCGCATCTGCCGATGAGCAGAGTGATGCGGTCAGGTTGGTCGAGACTGTGCGCCAGGCGGCGATCGCGCTTGGGCACGGTGGATCCGCAGATGGGCAGCTCCGTTCGATCTCCGCGGCGTTCGACGGTAGGGGGATCGCGCAAGCCGTGCTCGGGACGTATTGGCGCCGGGCGAGTGCAGACGACCGCGCCTCGGTGGTCGATGCGCTCCTTTATGCTATCGCACACAGGCTGGCCGACAAGCTGGAGCGGACGCAGGACAAGACTTTCACCGTGCTCGGCACAAAGGCTCTGGCCAACGGCGACATCCTGGTGCGCAGCGAATTCCGCCGGCCGCTCCACGGCCCAACCTCCGTGGACTGGCGTGTGCGCCACTGCCGCGGACAACTCTGCATCGGCGATGTCTTTGTCGACGGCGGCTCGGTGACCGTGCAGCAGCGGGACCGCGTAGCCCAGCTGCTCGCCGGCAATGGCGGCTCGATCCCAGCACTTGTCGCCGATCTCAGGAAAGGCCGGGTATGACTTCTCGCTCGTGCTCATGTCCGCCCTCGTCGAATTGAGCAATGTCGGCCGCGACTTCGACGGCGGCCGCATCGTCGCCGTCGATGATGTGTCGCTCACGATCGGGAATGACGAGACCGTCGCCATCGTCGGCCGCAGCGGGAGCGGCAAGTCCACGATCCTGAACCTGGTCTGTGGGCTCGACCGGCCGACGCGGGGCGAAGTTCGGTTCGAAGGACGGGCCATCAGCGGCAGGGCCCCATGGGCGGCGGTGCGGGCCAGCAGGATCGGCATCGTTTTCCAGAACTTCTTCCTGCTCCAGTCCCTGTCGGCGCGCGAGAACATCGAGGTGGCGTTGTTAGGAAACCTCGGCGGAGCGCGGCAGCGTCGTGTTCGCGCACTCGAGCTTCTGGCACATTTCGGTCTTGCCGAGCGCGGGACGCTCCGGCCGGCCGAGCTTTCGGGTGGCGAACGCCAGCGGCTTGCCATTGCCCGCGCGCTCGCCAACCGTCCGAAGCTTCTCGTTGCGGACGAGCCGACAGGAAGCCTCGACGTGCAGACGAGCCAGTCCGTGATGAGCATCATCGGCAACGTGCATCGCGAGTTCGGTACCGCAGTGATCGTGGTGACGCATGACGAGGACGTGGCCGCGCTGTGCGGGCGGCGTGTCGAGATCTCCGACGGCCGCATCCGTTCGGACAGCCGAATGGCGGCGACGCTTGCGCCCGCGCCAGCGTCGCGGATCGGCTAATCCATGACAGAGCTGACCCTTCCGTTGCGCGGTCTCATTGCGCGCCCGCTTCGCACCCTGCTCACGGTTCTCGGCATCGCGCTGGCGGTCGCGGGGTTCGTGGCGCTTACCGGCCTGACCGCTGGCGTCCAGCATTCGTTTGCATCGGGAATCGATGAGAACGGTGCGGACCTGGTGGTAAGCCAGCGCAGCGCATTCAACCTGGTGAGCAGCACCGTGCCCAGATCGTTGGGCTCCGGGCTTTCCGCGGTGCCAAACGTCGAGGCCGTATCGGGCGTTCTCCTGAACATCACCACCGCTGACGACGCCGCGAATATCGTCATGGCCGGCTGGCCGAGCGGCAGCTTCCTGTGGAAGGACATGCACCTCGTGGCGGGGCGAATCCCTGCACCGGGCGACCAGTGGCCGGTGATCCTTGGCGAGTCGATCGCCAGCGCCTTGGACAAGCGGGTCGGTGATACGGTCGAGCTGCAGTTCCAGCCCTATACGGTTGTCGGCATCGCGTCGTTCTCGTCCATGCTGAACCAGAACAGCGCGATCGTTCCGCTCGAGGGGCTGCAGCAACTCCTGTCGCGGGAGGACGTGTTTACCTTGTACGAGGTGAGGTTGAAGCGCCCGCTCGACAAGAACGACATCGCGGTTGCCCGAACCCAGCTCATCGCAGCCGCACCGGGGTTCGAGGTCGGCGACACCGAGCAGTTTGCCAACAGCATCCGCATCTTCGATCTGCTTCGGGCGATTGCCCAGACAATTTCACTGGTCGTCATGGCGATGGCCTCTGTCGCCGTTGCCAATACACTTCTGATGGCCGTGAACGAACGGACGTTCGAGATTGGCGTTCTCGCGGCGCTTGGCTGGTCACCGCGGCGGATTCTTCGGCTCATTCTCATCGAAGGCGTGATCATGAGCGCAGCCGGCGGGGTAATCGGGATTGTCTTGGGCGTCCTCACGATGGAGATGGCGGCGAAGACAAACTTTGCGGCGGGGTTGATCGTGCCTTACCTGTCAGGCTGGTCGATCGCGCAGGCACTGATCTTCGTCTTCATCGCTGGCCCGCTCGGCGCGCTCTACCCGGCCTGGCGCGCCACGCGCCTTCTCCCCGCCGACGCGCTCCGCAGGATCTGACGCGACACGCCTGGTCCGGGAAGGCGCTCCAGCCAATGGCGGCGGGCAAAAGCGTCAATCATCTCCAGCGGAAGTCTGGCCCTGTTCGCCGGATAGCGTCACTAGCGGCGTCAAACGACGTTGCCAATATCGAACGGGCATGGCGGTAAATTCCCTGCAGCTACTCTTGTCCCCGCTTTTGCCCAATCAGATCGAGCCGATCGCGGTCGGAGCGTTCGCGCTCGTCCTGGCGGCGCACGTCCTTGTAGGCGCGCTCGACAATGTTGGTGCGCGCAGTCGCGGTGGCGATGAGGGTGACCTCCTGCCTGGCGCTTTCCAGGCTCGCCTCCTGCCGGACCAGCGCGTTGGCGATGCGGCGATGGTAAAGGTCCGGGAACAGGACCGCCATCGACTGGTCGTCGAAATGCTGGACCAGTTCCTTGGCCTCGGTCTCGGCGGTTGCCGCCGCCGCCAGGAAACTCGCATGGCGGGTCTCATGCAGCGCCTTCAACTGCTCCTGCACCTTGACCAGTTTCTTCAGCCGTTCCTTGCGTGTGGTCATCTCACCTCGCCAGCGTCAGGTCGACAAAGCCGTCGACGAACAGCGACAGCATGGTACCGATGGCGAAGTAGAAGATGATCATGCCGCCCGCGATGACGAAGGGCAGCGAGATGAAATAGACCGGGATCTGCGGCGTCAGCTTGTTGACGAAGCCGATGGTCAGGTTGACCAGGATGGCATAGGCGATGAACGGGCTGCCGAGCCGGATGACCAGGAAGAAGGCGTCCGACACCGTGTCGGTGAGATCGACCAGTGCGGCCTGCGGGTTGAAGAAGACGTTGACCGGCGCCACCGTGTAGGAAGCGACCAGAGCGCGGATGATCTCATGGTCGAAATCGAAGACGAAGAGCAGCAGCAGCGCCGAAAACGAGATGATGGCGGCGAGCGCCGCCTGCGGCTCCGGCTCTTCGATCGCCGGCCCGCCGGTGCCGCCATAGCCGATCAGCATGGCGATGGCCGAGCCCATGAAGCGCAGCGCTTCCATGTAAAGCCTGGTCATGGCGCCGATCAGCCCGCCGACGAGCAGTTCCGAAATGATCATCGGCGCCAGCACCTGCGGACGCGCATCGACGAAGGGAAAGATCTTGTCCCACAGGAAGGCGAGCAGGCCGCCGGTGGCGGCGATCGACACGAACAGCCGGACCTGGACCGGCACGCGCGCGCTCGACAGGCCCGGCATCAGCATGAAGCAGGCGCCGATGCGGCAGAAGGCGAGGAAGGCGGCGATGACGACGCCTTGCGACAATACGTTCACGAGATTGTCCCGAGCACCTTGATCTCGACGCCCTTGGCGATTTCGACGTGGCTGAGAACGGGAAGCGTCGTGAACAGCCGCTCGATGATCATGCGCACATAGGGGCGCGCATCGGGTGCGGTGACGAGGACAAAACGTTCGCCGGCCTCGAGATGCTTGCGGATCGCTTTGGTCGCGTCCTGACCGAATTCTTCGAGCTGGCGCGGGTCGATGTCGAATTCCCGCACCTCGCCCTTGGCGTCGCGCTTGAGACTCTGGTGGAAGGCGAGGTCCCAGCGATTGCCGAGCCGCAGCACCTTGAGCATGCCGCCCTCGGAGAGGTCGCCGCAGATCTGCTGGGCCATGCGGATGCGGACATGCTCGACGATCTGCTCGGTGCGGCGCACATGCGGTGCGATCTCGGCGATGGCCTCGATGATCAGGTGCAGGTTGCGGATCGAGACGCGTTCGGCCAGCAGCAGTTTCAGCACCGCCTGCAGGCCGGGATAGGAGATGTGCGAGGTGCAGATTTCGTCGGCGAGTTTTCTGTATTCCGGGTCCTGGCGTTCGAGCAGCGCCTTCATGTCCTTGTAGGACAGAAGCTGCGGCAGGTTGTTGCGGATCACTTCGGACAGATGGGTGAGCAGCACCGACATGTTGTCGGCAAAGGTGTAGTTCTCGCGCTTCAGATCCTCGGCAAAGGTTTCGAGCACCGAGAAGGCGCGCATGCCGAAGGCCGGCTCGCGGATTTCCTCACCCGGAACGTCGGGCAGGTCCCGGGTGCCGAGCAGCACCATGATCTCGCCGACGCGCATCTGGTATTCGGCGACGACGGTGCCGTGGACCTTGATCTGGTAGCTTTTCGGCGGGATGCCGAAATCGTCGGCGACGCGCACTTCGGGCACGACGAAACCGTATTGGGTGGCGAACTTCTTGCGCATCTTGGCCATGCGGAACACCAGTTCCTGGTGCGACACCAAGAGCCTGGTCGACAGCTGCTTGCCGATCAGAAGCTCGATCTCGGCGGTGGTGAGCGACGCCTTGACCGAGTTCTTCTCCTCCTCGATCTTGTTCGCCTTCTCCTGGTCCTTGAGCGCTTCGACGGCGGCAGCCTCACGGTTGGCGCGCATCGGGATGACGTAGCCGAGGCCGGCCATGCCGGCGGCCAGCGTGAAGAACGGGAAGAACGGCAGGCCGGGCATCAGGCCGAGCAGGACGAGCAGCGAGGCCGCGACATAGAGCGCCCGCGGATGCGCGCCGAGCTGGCCGAACACCGCCTGGTTGGTCGAGCCGCGCGTGCCGCCCTTGGACACCAGCAGGCCGGCGGCGAGCGAGACGATGAGCGCCGGGATCTGGGTGACGAGGCCATCGCCGACCGACAGCTTGATGAACACGTCGGCGGCTTCGCCCATGCCCATGCCGTGCCTGATGTAGCCGATGGCGATGCCGCCGACGATGTTGATGGCGGTGATGATGAGGCCGGCAATGGCGTCGCCACGCACGAATTTCGAGGCGCCGTCCATCGAACCGAAGAAGGAGGATTCTTCTTCCAGTTCCCTGCGGCGCAGCTGCGCCGTCTTGTCGTCGATCATGCCGGCGGACAGATCGGCATCGATCGACATCTGCTTGCCGGGGATGGCGTCGAGGGTGAAGCGGGCGCCGACTTCGGCGATACGGGTAGCGCCCTTGGTGATGACGATGAAGTTCACCACGATCAGGATCATAAAGACGATGAGGCCGATGACGAAGTCGCTCGCCATCACCAGCCTGGAAAAGCCGGCGATGACATAGCCGGCGGCATGCGTACCCTCATTGCCATGCGACAGGATCATGCGCGTGGTGGCGATGTTGAGGGATAGCCGCAGCATCGTCGCGATCAGCAGCACGGTCGGGAAGGACGAGAAATCGAGCGGCCGCTGGATCCACAGCGCCACCATCAGGATCAGCACCGACAGCGCGATCGAGAAGGCGAGGCCGATGTCGATGAGGAAGGCCGGGATCGGCAGGAACAGCACCGCCAGGATGATGACGATGCCGATGGCGAAGAAGACATCGCGGCCGTTCTTGGCCACTGTTCCCGTCGCTAAGCTTTCGCTGATCGCCATATCGTCCCCGAGCCATGGACTGCCCGGATATGAGGGCAGCCCTTCGAGCCTAACCGGCCAAGCTTGCGCGAGGGTGGGAGACTGGCTACTGCCGGGAGGTCACAGTGCTCAAGGAGGAAAATATGCTGGTGATCATCGGCACCATCCGCCTGCCGGCGGAACGGCTCGACGAGGCAAAGCCGGCCATGCAGCGCATGATCTTAGGCAGCCGCGCCGAGCCCGGATGCATCGACTATTCCTATGCGCAGGACGTGCTCGACGCCGGGCTCATCCATGTGACGGAGGTGTGGGGCGACAGGGCCGCACTCGACGCGCATTTTCGCTCGCCGCACATCGCCGATTGGCGGGCGAGCTGGGCAGTCCACGGCATAGGCGAGCGCAACCTCTTGCTTTATGAGGCAGGCGAGCCCAAGCCGACCTGAGGATCAGGCAATGGCTAAGTAAGCCTAGGGGCAAGAAGGTCTAGCAGGCGTTGACCTGTCTGCAGGACCAACCTCCGCCATCGGTATCGTGGCAGTCTTCATAGCTGCCGTAGCAGGTGTTTGTCGAATTGCGATACCAAGGATAGCCGCCAGGACAGCAAACGTCTTGCTGCGCAGTCTGAATAAACTCTGTTATTGGCCGACTTTGTTTTTCCGGATTGTCGCCAGACAAAAGAGACGTTGGGTATGAGATACTCAACTTGACTGGCATATCCACGCTTGAGTTGCTCACTGCAGACGAGCTCAAAAAAATCATGCCAACAGCTAATGAAAAAAATCCCCGCGCACTCATGTTCTCCTCCTTGAGGGACATGGAGACGGGCAAAATACCATAGTTGCATCGCTTGCGTAAGCGACCTCTCATATAGCTCGACAGACGCTCGCACGGAAGTTGAAACCGGGGCAGCAAGCCTATCTGCTCCGCAGCGCCAAAATGGCGCCACAAGCAGTCGGCATTGCGATTGCCACGCAATGCCGCCGGGCGTAACAGGCACGGCAGCTTTCATCCCTCGCACCCGGCGAGCCGCTCCGTTGCCTAACGAACCCCAGGTCTATGCCCGTCGCCTGCGCGCCGTGCTGATCCGATCGATCCCGCTGCTCGAGGCACGCGGCATCGTCATCGTTGCGCTCGCAGGTGTCGTCGGGGTGATCTCGGCGGTGCTGGTCACCGGCATGAGCGAGGCGGTGCAAGGCCTGCATTTCCTTTTGTTCGGCGTCCAGCCCGGTGGCCGCCTGTCGGGGATGTTTTCCCTGCAAAGCCCGTTCCAGGCGCTGATACCGGCAATCGGCGGCATCCTGCTTGGCCTGACGGTGATCTGGCTGCGGAAGCGGAAATTCCGCACCCCGGTCGATCCGATCGAGGCCAATGCGCTCTATGGCGGACGCATGTGGCTCACCGATACGTTCATCATCGCCGGACAGACGATGATCTCCAGCGGCTTCGGGGCTTCGGTCGGGCTGGAGGCCGGCTACACGCAGGTCGGCTCCGGCCTGGCGTCGCGGCTGGCGCGGGCGTTCAGGCTGCGCCGCAACGATGTCCGCATCCTGGTCGGCTGTGGCGCGGCCGGCGCCATCGCGGCGGCCTTCGACGCGCCGCTGACCGGTGCCTTCTATGGTTTCGAGCTGATCATCGGCATCTATTCGGTCGCCAATGTCGCGCCGGTGATGACTGCTGCGATCTGCGCGTCGCTGACTGCCGAGATGTTCGGCGTGGTGCCGTTTCCGATGGAACTCTCCGGCCTGCCGGAGCTGACCGCCAGCCAGTATCTGCCTTTCCTGCTGCTCGGGCTGCTCGGCGGTGCGGCCTCCATCGCCATCATGCATCTAGTCAGCCTGGTCGAGCGCGGCTTTGCGCGCCTGGCGGTCGACGGGTCGCTGCGCCCGATGATCGGCGGCATCGCCGTCGGACTGCTCGGGCTGATCACGCCGCAGGTTCTGTCCTCAGGCCATGGCGCGCTGCATCGCGAATTCGCGATGAATTACGGGCTCGCCGTCGTCGCCAGTGTCTTTGTGCTAAAACTCGCGGCGTCGGCGATCTCGCTCGGCTCCGGCTTTCGCGGTGGCCTGTTCTTTGCCTCGCTGTTTCTTGGCGCGCTGCTCGGTAAGGCCTTCGCGGCCGTGATGGCGATCATCTCGCCGGCGACCGGCATCGATCCTTCCGTCGCCGCCGTCGTCGGCATGACGTCGCTTGCCGTCGGCGTCGTCGGTGGGCCGCTGACGATGACGTTCCTGGCGCTGGAATCGACCCGCGACCTGACGCTCACCGGCGTCGTGCTGGCGGCGTCGCTGATGGCGGCGATCCTGGTGCGCGAGACCTTCGGCTACTCCTTCTCGACCTGGCGTTTTCACCTGCGCGGCGAGACGATCCGCAGCGCCCATGACGTCGGCTGGATGCGCAATCTGACGGTCGGAAAAATGATGCGGTCGGATGTCCGCACCGTCGATGCCGCAAAGACGCTTGCCGCATTTCGCAAGGACGTGCCGCTCGGTTCGGCGCAGCGCGTCATCGCCGTCGACGAAGACCAGCATTATGTCGGCGTGCTGATCGTCGCCGAACTGCACAGCGACCCGTCCGACGGCGAGACGCCGGTGCTGGCGCTGGCCAAATTCACGGATGCGGTGCTGGTGCCCGCCATGAACGTCCAGTCCGCCGCCGAAACTTTTCAGCGTGCCGGCGCTGAGGAACTGGCCGTGGTCGAGGATTTCGACAATCGCGTCGTGCTCGGCCTGTTGACTGAAAGCCATCTGATGCGGCGCTACGCCGAGGAACTCGACAAGGCCCGGCGCGACCTGTCGGGGGAGGAGTAGGCCCCCGGCCGGCATCTCAAAATCTCCCCGCCTCAGTGCTTGCCAGTTGTACAGTGTCACTGTACAAACTGTTCAGTGGGAGAAAGACGGGATGAGCAGCAACCAGGCTCCGGTCAAGAATGGCGCCGCTTCGACGGCGACACATGCCCATCAGATGTTGGGCCAGCGGCTGAAGAGCCTGCGCCTTGGCCGCCGGCTTTCGCTGCGCGAGCTCGCCGAGCTGACCGGAACCAGCGCCAGCTTCATCAGCCAGCTCGAACGCGGCTTGACCGGCGCCAGCACCGCTTCCCTCAACCAGATAGCCTCCGCCCTTGGGGTGAGCGTCGCGATGCTGTTCGAGGACAGCGCCGCCGGGCAGCACGGGGTGCTGCGGCGCAGCGAGCGGCCGAGCCTGCCGCCCAGCGACGGCTGCAGCAAGATGCTGCTTTCACGTCCTCCCCTAAGCGACATGGAAGTCTATGTCGGCGAGTTTGAAATCGGCGGCTCCACCGGCTCCGATCAATACACGCATGGCGACGCGCACGAGATGCTCGTCGTGCTGCGCGGCGTCGTCGAGGTGTCGCTCGGCGAGGCGCGCCATGTCCTCGAAGAAGGCGACAGCGTCGAATACACCACCGCCACCCCGCATCGCACCGAGAACATCGGCAGTGGCCGAGCCGAGGTGATGTGGATCATTGCACCGCCGACATCGGTGCGCGCCGAACTCGATCAATACACGGCCTGGAAACCGCTCGCAGCCAGGTAGATTCAATCCAATGCGGGTCACAAATGGGAGAATGACAATCATGCTGAAATCAAGACATCTGGGGCTTGGCGCCGTGTTGGCGCTTGGCGTGCTGGCAACCGCGGCACTGGCGCAGGAAAAGCCGGTCGCCGGCGAGGTCAAGGAAGGGTCGCTCAAGGGCAAGACGCTTACGCTCGTTTCCTATGGCGGCATCTACCAGGACGGCCAGGCGGCGGCCCTGAAGGAGTTCCTCGACAAGTCCGGCGTCACCTTGCTCAATGACGGGCCGACCGAGATCGCCAAGCTGCAGGCGCAGGTCGAATCCGGCAACGTCACCTGGGACGTCGTCGACACCGACGACCTGCCGCCCTACGTCTATTGCGGCAAGCTGTTCCAGAAGCTGGATCTGACGAAGCTTGACGTCTCGAAAATCCCGGAAGGCCAGGTCGGCGAATGCTCGGTGCCGGCGATGAACTACGGCGTCGTGCTGATGTACAACACCGAGAAGTACAAGGATAATCCGCCCAAGAGCTGGGCCGACTTCTTCGACACGGAGAAATTCCCCGGCGTGCGCGGGATCGACGGCTCCGGCAGCCCGACCGGCGGCCTGCTCGAACAGGCGTTCAAGCTCACCGGCGGCGACCCGAAGGCAATGACGGTGGCCGATATCGACAAGGCCATCGATGTGGTCCGCAAGCTCGGCCCCGATACCATTTTCTGGAAGACGGGTGCTGAATCGCAGCAGCTCGCCGAGTCCGGCGAGGCCGACATGCTGATGATGTGGACCGGCCGCGCCATGACGGCGGTGAAGAACGGCGCCAAATATACGCCGGCCTGGCAGGATTGGCTGGTGGTGATGGACCAGATGACGATCCCGGTCGGCGTCAAGGATACGGACGCATCCTATGCGCTGCTCAACGCCTATCTCGGTAAGCAGTCGCAGGAAATCCTGGCCGAGAAGACCTCCTACACGCCCATCAACAACGATGCGCAGCCCAAGGTCGACGCTTCGGTCGCAGCCTTCCTGACCAACACGCCAGAGCGCCAGAAGCAGGGCTACAAGCAGAACTTCAAGTTCTGGGTCCCGAACTTTGCGGTGGCGCAGGAGAAGTGGGCGGCGCTGATGGCCGGCAACTGAACGAACGCGTGAGAGGGAGACCGTGAGCGCGTCCGACCCCATCGCCCAACCCGCCGCCGACGCGCGGCCGGGTCGGGCATGGCGGCCGTTCGCGCTCACGGCGCCGGCGCTCATCCTGCTCTTTGCGGTGATCGGCTATCCGCTCGCCACCATCGTGCTGCGCAGCCTGTCGGAGCCCGAATGGGGTCTGCAGAACTACACCTGGTTCTTCGGTGCGCCGGTCAATTTGACGGTGCTGCAGCGGACCTTCACCATTTCGGCCTGGGTGACGCTGGTTTGCGTCATCGCGGCCTATCCCTATGCCTATCTGATGACCGCGGTCGGGCCGCGCGTGAGGCTAGTGCTGGTGCTGTGCGTGCTGATCCCGTTCTGGGTCAGCGGCGTGGTGCGCACGCTGTCCTGGGTGATCCTGCTGCAGGATTCGGGCGTCATCAATTCGCTGCTGCGCGCGGCCGGGTTCAGCGGCGTCAAGCTGATCCGCACCCAGACGGGCGTGGTCATCGGCATGGCGCAGGTGCTTTTGCCATTCATGATCCTGCCGCTCTATTCCGTTATGCAAGGCATCGACCTCAGGCTGATGCGGGCGGCGCAAAGTTTAGGCGCACGACCTTCCCGCGCGTTCTTCACCGTCTATTTGCCGCTGTCGCTGCCCGGCGTCTATGCCGGCGCGATCATCGTCTTCATCCTGTCGCTCGGCTTCTACATCACGCCGGCCCTACTTGGCGGACCGCGCTCGACCATGCTGTCGACGCTGGTGCAGACGCAGGTGCTGAGCCTGCTGCAATGGGGCAGGGGTGGCGCCATGGGCGTGGTGCTGCTGGTCACCACCTTCGTGCTGTTGGCGCTGGCTGCACCCGTGATGCGGTCCAGGCACCGGGAAGTGGGGCGGCGCTGATGGAAATGAAGCCGCTCACCCGCGTTCTTCTCGGCCTTGTCTGCCTGCTGGTGGCGATATGGCTGGTGGCGCCGACGCTGGTCGTGGTGCCGATGTCGTTCAACGAGAACAAGTCGCTGGCGTTTCCGCCGCAAGGCTTCTCCTGGCAATGGTACCAGAATTTCGCCACCAATCCGGACTGGTCGTCGAGCTTCCTCAACTCGCTGAAGGTGGCGTCGATCGTGGCGGTGCTGGCAACGGTGCTCGGCACGCTTGCCGCCTTCGGCCTCGACCGTATGAAGGCGCGGCCGGCAAACCTTTTGCGCATGCTGATGCTGACGCCGATGGTGGTGCCGGGCGTGGTGCTGGCCATCGGCATCTACGCCGTCTATCTCGACACGCAGCTTGTCGGCACGCTGCTCGGCTTCGTTCTCGCCCACACCATCCTTGCGCTACCCTTTGTGCTGATCGCCGTCTCGGCCAGTCTCGAAGTGTTCGACCGGCGGCTGGAGACAGCCGCGGCGAGCCTGGGCGCCGGCGCGCTGACCACGTTTCGCACGGTGACGCTGCCGCTGATCGCGCCCGGTGTGGCGTCCGGCCTGCTGTTCGCCTTCGCCACCTCGTTTGACGAGATCGTCGTGTCGCTGTTCATCACCAACCCCTATCTCAAGACATTGCCGGTGCAGATTTTTGCCTCGATCACGCGCGACGCCGACCCGACGGTTGCGGCTGTTGGCACGATCCTGCTTTTCGCGACCACGATCCTGATCGGCGGCGGCATGCTTCTTCTTGGCCGCGAGCGGAAAGGACGCCCATGAACCCGGTGCAGGCAAGCAGGGGCGCGGCGATCGATCTGGAAGGGATCAGCAAGGCCTATGGCGGCTTCAAGGCGCTGGACGGCGTGTCGCTGCGCATCGAGCCGGGCGAGTTCATGACGCTGCTCGGGCCGAGCGGCTCGGGCAAGACGACGACGCTCAACGTGATTGCAGGCTTTACCGATGTGACCAGCGGCAAGCTTCTGGTCGGGGAAAAGAGCGTCGTCGGCGTACCGGCGCACAAGCGCAACATCGGCGTCGTCTTCCAGCACTATGCGCTGTTCCCGCATATGAGCGTCGGCCGCAACGTCGCTTATCCGCTGACGCTGCGCGGCGTTGACCAGGCGAGCCGGCAAGCGCGCGTGGCAAGGGCGCTCGACATGGTCAAGATGGGCGATTTCGCGCATCGCTATCCCAGCGAATTGTCGGGCGGCCAGCAGCAGCGCGTGGCGCTGGCGCGCGCCATCGTCTTCGACCCGCCGCTGCTCCTGATGGATGAGCCGCTCGGCGCGCTCGACAAGAAGCTGCGCGAATGGCTGCAGCTCGAAATCAAGCGCATCCACCGCGAGCTCGGCACCACCTTCGTCTATGTGACGCACGACCAGGAAGAGGCGCTGGTGCTGTCGGACCGCATCGCCGTGTTCAACCGCGGACGCATCGAGCAGGTCGGCACCGGCCGCCAGCTCTATGACGAACCGGCAACGTTGTTCGTCGGCCGCTTCATCGGCGATTCCACCGTGCTGCGCGGGCAAGCGCGAAGCGACGGCACCAGCACCGCGCTGAGCATCGCCGGCGAGACGGTGACGGCGCCGCGCCGGCTGGCAGGGGAGGCCAGTCCGGTGATGCTGCTGCGTCCCGAAAAACTCGCGATCCGCCGACCCGGCCAGAGTGCCGCCGGCGGCGGCAACCGCCTGTCTGGGATAATCGCGGAAGCCATCTATCTCGGTTCGGAATCGAAATAC
The DNA here is from genome assembly GCF_056403695.1 of Mesorhizobium sp. P2_F7. Classification (NCBI taxonomy): domain Bacteria; kingdom Pseudomonadati; phylum Pseudomonadota; class Alphaproteobacteria; order Hyphomicrobiales; family Phyllobacteriaceae; genus Mesorhizobium; species Mesorhizobium sp. P2_F7. Next base: position 193,552 of record NZ_JBFUFA010000003.1, read on the forward strand.
GAAGTGAAGCTCGCCGACGGCTCCGCGGCCATCGTGCGCTCACCTTTGACCGGTGAGAGTTTTGGCTTGGGCGAAAAGGTCGAACTTTGCTTCGACGGCACCGATGCCAAGATGCTCGCCGACGACAGCACCGCCGATACCACTCTCACGTAATCCCGTCTGAAAGTCATTCCATGCAAGCCAAGCGCAACGGCGACATATCGTTCTGGTATGCGGATCTGGGGGCAGTTCCGGCGCCACGGCCGTCCTTGCCCGGAGAGATCGAAACCGACGTCGCAATCGTCGGCGCAGGCTATACCGGCCTGTGGACCGCCTACTATCTGAAGAAGGCGAGGCCATCGCTGCGCGTCGTCATCGTCGAGCGCGAATTTGCCGGCTTCGGCGCTTCGGGCCGCAATGGCGGCTGGCTGTCGGGCGGCTTCAGCTGGTCGCGCGAAAAATATCTCAAGGCATCGAGCCGGCAAGGCGTGATGGCGATGCAGGCAGCGATGGCGGGTACCGTGGATGAGGTGATCCGGGTGGCTGCCGAGGAAGGCATCGACGCCGACATTCGCCGCGTCGACAATCTGACGGTGGCGACCAATCCGGCACAGCTCGAGCGCGTGCGCGAGGAGTGCGAGACGATCCGCTCGTGGGATGTCGATCCGAACCGCGTCGAGATGCTGGACGCTGCCGAAACCCGCGCGCGCATCAACATCAGGAATGTCATGGGCGGCTTCGTCGTCCATGGCCAGGCGCGGGTGCAGCCGGCCAAGCTGGTGCGCGGGCTGGCCGATGCCGTCGAGCGGCTGGGTGTGCCAATCTACGAGAAGACGACGGTGACCAGCATCGCCAAGGGCAGCGTGACGACGGACCGCGGCACGGTCAGGGCAGAGACGATCATCCGCGCGACCGAAGGATTCACCGCCGGCATCCCCGGCGAGGAGCGGACCTGGCTGGCGCTCAACAGCGCGCAGATCGTGACCGAGCCGCTGCCGCCGGAACTGTGGCGCGACATTGGCTGGGAAGGGCATGAACTGCTCGGCAATGCGGCGCACGCCTATTGCTATGCGCAGCGCACGCGCGAAGGGCGCATCACCATGGGCGGGCGCGGCGTGCCCTATCGCTACGGCTCGCGCACCGACGTCAACGGCCAGACGCAGCAGGCCACGATCGACCAGCTGCACACGATCCTGACGACGCTCTTGCCGCAGACCAAGGGCTGCCGTATCGACCATGCTTGGTGCGGTGTGCTCGGCGTGCCGCGCGACTGGTGCACCACGGTCGGCCTCGATCCCGCAACCCGCATCGGCTGGGCCGGCGGCTATGTCGGGCTCGGCGTGTCGAGCTCCAACCTTTCTGGGCGCACGCTTGCCGACCTTGTTCTCGGCCAAAACACCGAGCTGACGCAGCTGCCCTGGGTCAACCGCAAGGTCAGGCCGTGGGAGCCGGAGCCCTTCCGGTGGTTAGGCGTGCATTCGATGTACCAGCTCTACAGCATTGCCGATCGTCGCGAGGCCGCAGGGCTTGCGCACACCTCGAAGCTGGCGGCCATTGCCGACAGCCTCACAGGCCACTAGAGCGGCTCGGCGTTTGCCGAACCACTCTAGTTTGTTTTGTTTTCACGCAATTCCGGACGGAAAACCGCTGCACACTTTTCCTGGAATTGCTCATTGCATGGAGCCAGACTTGATCGACCTTTCGACCTTCCACGATCTCGCCAATGCCGAGATCGGCGCGTTCTCGCCCAAGCCGACCTCCCTCGAAGGCGATCAGGTCGAGGCCGTCCGCTCGTTCTTCCAGTCACCGGACGGCAGCGTCGATATCGGCATCTGGGAATGCACGCCCGGCCGCTTCACCGCCGATCGTTCGGATTCGTCGGAGATCTGCCACATCATTTCAGGACGCGTGGAACTGAGCCGCATCGATGGCGAGGTGCGCGAACTCGGTCCAGGTGACCTGCTGGTCCTGCCGCAGGGCTGGAAGGGCGAGTGGCGGATACGCGAGACGACCCGCAAGCTCTACATGATCCAGAGCGTGGGCTGAGAGGCGCGGACCGGTTCAGACGAAATCAGTGGTCGATCGGGCCCTTCGGCGATACCAGCGCGGTGCCGGCGGTCGTCGGGCGCTCGATCAGGCGGCGCACGCGCGGCGGTTCGTCGCCGCTGTGCAGCGCCCGCACCCGCTCGGTGACGACGGCGTCGGCATGAGTGGCGCGCCGGTTGTGGCGGATGTATTCCAGCCAGGTCGGCGTGTGGTAGTGCTCGATCCACACGGATGGGTTTTCCAGATCCCGCGCGAGCGTCCAGTTGCGGGCGCCGTCGCGGCGGCGGATGCGCCCGCGCTCGGCCATGGTGGCGAGGAATTCGGGGACGTCCTCGTCGCGAATGACATACTCGATCATGATGGCGATCGGGCCGCTGCGCGGCTTGAGGTCAAGGCCGAGATGCGGCTCCTTGAAGCGGTTGAGCGGATCGAGGTTGAGCGCGGCCTGCTGCGGCAAGGCCAGGAGCAGGCCGATGGCGCCGCCGACAAGCATCGCGATGGCGGCTGCAATCAGCGCGGTTTCGGCACCATGCGCATCGGCAACGACGCCCCAGATCCAGCTGCCCAGCGCAATGCCGCCGAAGGTCGCCGTCTGGTAGACCGAAAGCACCCGGCCGACGACCCAGCGCGGCGTCGACATCTGCACGGTGACGTTGAAATGCGACAGCGCGATCACCCAGCAAGCGCCGCCTATGAGCAGGCCCGCCGATGTCTGCCAGGCATTGTGGCTGATGGCGGCGTTGAAGGCGCAGACGGCGAAGCCGCCGAAGGCCATGCGCACCATCGTCTCGCTGGACAGCAATTGTCTGAGACGCACGCTGATCAGCGCACCGCCAACGGCGCCGATGCCGAAGGCGCCGAGCATGATGCCATAGGTCAAGGCATCGCCCTTGACGACGTCGCGCGCCACCAGCGGCAGCAGCGCCAGCACAGCACCCGCGCTGAAGCCGAAGGCCGAGCCCCTGACCAGCACCTTGCCGATGTTGGGCGACATGGCGACATAGCGCAGGCCGGCGCCCATCGCGGCGCCCAGCGTCTCGCGCGGCAGGGTCGAGACCGGCAGCTCCGGCTTCCAGCGGAAGAGCACGATGATGAGGCCGATATAGCTCAGCGCATTGGCGGCAAACGCCGCGGCCGCACCGGCGGCGGCAACGATGATGCCGCCGATCGCCGGGCCGACGCTGCGGGTCAGGTTGAAGCCGAGGGAATTCAGCGCAACAGCCGCCGGCAGCTTGTTGCGCGGCACCATGTCGCCGACCGACGCCTGCCAGGACGGGTTGTTGAGCGCCGTGCCGCTGTCGATCAGGAAGGTGAAGGCAAGCAGCGTCCACGGCGTCATCCAGCCGTTCCAGGTGAACAGCGTCAAAAGCGCCGAGATGACCAGCATGAAGACCTGCGCGATCAGCATCACCTTGCGCCGGTTGAAGCTGTCGGCGATAGCGCCGGCGACGAGCGCAAACAGCATGATCGGCAGCGTGGTCGAGGCCTGGACCAGCGCCACCTGGTAGGGCGAGGTGGCGATGGTGGTCATCATCCAGGCGGCGCCGACGCCCTGGATCAGGCCACCGAAATTCGACACCAGGCTGGCCGACCAGACGGCGCGAAAAATACCATGCCGGAACGGCGCCAGCGCCGAGACGCGTTCGCTGTCCGGCTCGTCATCGATCATCAGACCTGTCCCACCTTCATGCGCTGGTTTCGTCCGCCGGGACGACAATCATGGCATCCGTTTGAAATAGAGCACGACATCCAAAAGGGCGAACGCCTCTTTGAGAAAGATCATGGTCCAACAACAGGGTAGCAAGGCGAAAATACGTCAGCCGGCAAGGGTTCGCCACCCAGGGGCGGTGTTCTCGTTGGTCCACCGCGCCGGGGTATCGGCGGAGGGTATCGGCCCCGGGCTATCGGCTGGGCAAAGTCAGCTTTTGTCCCGGGCGGCGGCATGCAGGGCTTCGGTGAGCCGGCCGGTCGTCTCGCCGCCGGCGTGAAGGCGCAGGAAAAGCTCCATGCCGACAAGCCGCAGTCTGGACGGTTCCTCGCGCCGCGCCAGCTGGATCATGTTCTCCAAGCTGGCTGTGGGCCACTTCATGGCATCGCGCAGGAAACCGCCGCGCAGCAAAGTCTCGGTTCCGGCCGAAAATTCGGACGATATCTCGAAGCCGATCTTGCGCGCCCGGACGTTCTGACGCGGAATATGCTTTTCAGCGACCTTCCGCAAAAGCCATTTTCCTGTCTTGTCGCGGTGTTTGTGCCGTCTCGGCAAATGGATCGCGAAGTCGATCAACCGGTTCTCCAGGAACGGGACCCTGAGCTCGACGGACGCCGCCATGCTCAGCCGGTCGTGCCGGTTGAGGATGTCCTGCAGATGCGAATAAAGGTCATAGAGGCAATGTCCGAGGAAGGCACGATCGGCGGGCGGCGCTACCGGCTGCAGCCGGTCGAAAATCTCGGTCTGGAGGAAGTTCAGTTCCGGCGACAGGGCGCGCAGGACCATGCTGCGATCCATTTGCGATTGGCCGCCAGCCGAGACCTTATAAGGGGCATGGCGCAGATGTTCGAATTTCCGGTCGAGCGAGCGCTTCGAATGCAACAGACGCCGGGGCCACGACCAGGAACGCCACTTCCTCATGCTCAGGGCCTGTAGAGCGTAACCGCCAAACAATTCGTCGGCGCCTTCACCGGTCAGCAGCACCTTGATGCCATCGGCCCGGCATTGTTCGGCAAGCGCCAGCAGCCCGACATGGCTGGCGTGCCAGCCGTCGCTTTCCAGATGCCAGATCACCCTTGGCCAAAGTTCGAAAAACCGGTCCCTGTCGACCGGCACCCGGCGCAAGGGCACACCGACATGGCGGCCGGTGCGTTCGGCGTCTTCGGCCTCGCTGCGGCCGAGCCGGGGGTCGACGACATAGCCATGGACTTCCGGCCTGAACCGCTTTGCCAGCGCCGTTATCAGGCCTGAATCGACGCCGCTGCTGCAGGCCGTGGCGACGCCGGTATCGGCGATGCAGTGAAGCCCGACGCTGTCCTTGAGCAGCGCCTCGAGCGTCGCCGTGTGCTCGGCATCGGAGGCAACGTCGCCAGTGATGCGCGCGGTCTCCAGCACGTCCAGCACGTGCCAGAAGCGGCGCTTTTCGATGCCGCTGTCGGTGATCTTCCACAGGCCGGCAGGCGGCAGGCGCTCGATGCGGTCGAACAGGCTGTAGCTGGAATCGCGGCTCTGCCAGGCCAGCCGCAAGGTCATCTCGCGGCTGTCGATGTCGCGCACAAAACCGTCGCAGGCGAGGAGTGCCTTGTCCTCCGAGGCAAACAGGATCCGATCTGGCATCTCCGCCACCGACATTGGCTTGATGCCGAGGCGATCGCGGGCAAGCCACAGCGTACCGTTGCGGGCGTCGAAATAGGCGAAGGAAAACATGCCGTCGAACAGCGGCACGGCCTTTTCGGGGCCCCAGTGATGCAGGGCTTCGAGCACCACTTCGGTGTCGCTGACGGTTCGAAAGACCAAGCCTTGCGCCTGTAGTGTTTCGCGCAGCGAGCGGTAATTGTAGACCTCGCCATTGTAGACGAGCACGCCCTGGCCCGATGCGGTCAGCATGGGTTCGCGGGCGGCGGGCGAGGGGTCGATGATGGTCAGCCGGCGGTGTCCGAGGGCCAGCCGGTTGTTGCTCCAGCTGTCATGATCGTCGGGGCCGCGATGCACCAGCGCCTGCATCATGCGGATCACATCCGACAGGTCATTGGCGTCGATCGGGTTTCGCTTACGCCAGACGCCGGCTATTCCGCACATGGCCTGCCGGTCGCTGTTGCCTGGGTCATGACTCGCAATTTAGCTGGAACGAGGCAGGCCGCAAGCGGTGCTCAGAACCCGTTTTCGATGCGCTCGAAGATGACGTTGGTAAAGGCCGAGATCTGGCTGCCGATGAATGGGCCGGTCAGCGCCACGACCAGCATGATGGCGACGATCTTGGGCACGAAGGTCAGGGTGATTTCCTGGATCTGGGTCAGGGCCTGGATCAGCGCGATGCCGATGCCGACCGCCATGGCCACCAGCACCACCGGCGCGGAGGCGACGAGCACCGTCCACACCGCGTACTGGACGATGTCGAGAGCGTCGGCCTCGTTCATGTGAGTGCGCCTCTACGGAACCCGGGCCTAGCTGGCCGGCTTTATCGAAACGCCCGCGCCGACCGGCACTTCGGTGCCGTTCTGAAGTACCGCGATCAGGCCGTTGCTGGCAAGCTTGACGGAGGCCACGACGCCGGTCGTCTTGCCGTCGGCCGAGGTGATCGAGCGGCCGATCAGGGCGTCCGCCTGCGACAGCGCCGAGGACTGCATGATCTGGTCGAGCTTGGTGTTGGTCTGCACCGATTGCTCGACCTGCGAGAAGGTGGCGAGCTGGGCGACATACTGTGTCGAATCCATCGGTTTCGTCGGGTCCTGGTTTTTCATCTCGGCGATCAGCAGCTTCAGGAACGACTGGTAGTCGACCGCTGTCTTCGACGTCTGCTGGGTGCCCTGGTTGGCGCCAGCCGGGATCTGTGTCGTCATGTCTACATTCATCAGTGTGCTCCCACGGCCAGCGGGCGCTGCGCGCCCTGAACATCGTCATTGCCGCCAAGTGCGCGGCGTTCGAGCGGATAAAGCGCACGGATCGCCTTCAGCGCTTCATAGATATGGTCTTCGCCGACCATGCGGTCGATCTGCTTCAGCGCGCTGCTGATCTGCTCGTCCTCGAAGCTTGCCAACAGCAGAGGCAGCGAGCGGCGGAACATGGCGCGCGCCTCGATGGCGCCGGCGGGGTTCATCAGCATGACCTGCAGGATGAAGTAGAGCTGCTTGAGAGGTGTCGAGGCCTCTTCGGCCTGGATGACATGGTTCTCGAGCAGGAACTGCACGTCGTTCATCAGCTCGACGGTGACCTTGCGGTCGACGCGGATGACGGCGCCGTTGATGTAGATCTTCTCGTTCGGCTTCAGCGATATCTTCAGCGTGTTGGTCATTGAATGCCGTCCCGGATGATCTGGGACACTTCGATCAGGCCCTCGAAATTGTTGGTGCGGCCCTGGCGGATGTCCTCGGCCTCGCGCAGCAGCCACAGGCCGATGGAGATGAGGTTGGCGCGCAACTCCTTGGGCAGGACATTGTCGCTGGAGCCGAGATCCTCGACGAAAGTGGTCCAGACCCGGTTGGTAAAGTGCAGCGCCTCGATCGCTTCCATCGAAGTGTGGCCGACGGCCGCCGCCGCCGACAGCATTTCGATCGAGCGGGTCAAAAGCTGCCGCTCGCGATCCTTCGCGTCGGTGACGGAGTCGGTCTGGATGTCGGCGTAGGAGAATTGGTACATCGTTTGGCTCTACCGTTGCGGTTGAGATTGTCAGGTCAGGTAGTTCAGCAGGCTCATCTGCTGCAGGCGCGCGGTCAGCGCGAAGGACGTCTCGATATGCTGCGTCAGATCCGCGACGCGGGTGGCGGCTTCGGCCGGATCGACGCCTTCCAGATCGAGGATATGGCGTTCGAAGAGGTCGACCTGCGTCTTCATGCGGTCGCTGGCGTCGGACACGCGCTTTTCGGCAAGGCCGGTCTCGGCCTGCAGCTGGCCGAGCCCGCCCAAGGCCTCGCCGACCATCGCCTGGGCGCGGCCGACAACGGTGGTCTTCGCGGCCTGGCTGATGTTGCCGGAGAGCAGGCTGGTGACCATGGCGGAAGCCATGGCGAGTTTGCGGATGCTGTCGTCATTGGCGCTGGCCGAGGTCTGGGTGGTTTCGCCGAGCGAAATGCGGCTGACGATCTGCTGGTCGGTGGCATTCGACCAGTTGGCCTGCCAGCCTGCGCCCATGAACTGCGGCACGACATTGCTGGTGATGAAGCTGTCCATCTGGGCGGCGGTGATGTTGGCGGCGAGCGGATCGGTCTGCGTGAAGCCGAAATAGGAGGCGAAGGAAGCGTCGAATGCCGCCTTAGCCGGTGAGCCGGCGGCGGTGAAATCGTCGATCGGCTTGACGTCGGTGTTGGTGCCGGCAAACAGATATTCGCCGTTGACGCTGGCGTTGAGGATCGAGGTCATCTGCTGCACGGCGGCCTTGCCGGCTTGCTGTGTGATGGTGCTCGAGGAATTGCCGGCGGCGGTCAGCGCGGTCAGCAAATTCTGTGCCGTGTCGGAAAGCTGGCCAAGCGCACTCTGTGTCGAGGACAGCCGGGCGGTGACCAGCGAATTGGAATCGATGATGACGTTCAACCGGTCGAGATCGCGCGAGAAGGTCACCGCCTGCGAGGTGCGCGCGCCGAGCGCCAGGCCGACATCGGCGACGGTGCCGGTCGTCGATTCCTTGGTGGCTTTGACCAGTTCGGCCTGCATGCGCATCTGCTGATAGCGCGCGGCGTTGGAGAGGGCGGCTGAGGAGACGGATGTGGCTTTCATGGCTTATCCCACAGCATCGAGCAGGGACGACAGCATGTCGTCGACGGTTTTCATCATGCGCGCCGAGGCCTGATAGGTGTGTTCGAGGTCGAGCAGCAGCGACATCTCCTGGTCGACATTGACGCCGGTGTCGTTGGAGAGCGCCTCGGCGGTGCGCGATGCCAGCGCTTCCTTGGCGTCGGCGTTGGTCGAGGCCTGCTGGCGCTGGCCTTCGAACCAGCCAATGGCGTTGGCGGCGTAGTCGGAGACGCTGGAGGTGACGGTGATGCCGGCCGAAGCGTCGAAAGGCATCGGCTTGTCGAGCTTGTCGCCATAGCCGATCAAAAGCTGCGAATAGGAGGCATTGCCGGCGGTGTTGGCGATATAGGCGGCGCCATTGGCGCCGCCGTCGCGCAGCAGCACCGGATTGCCGCCGACGCTCGGATCCATTGCGGCGTTGACTTTGATCGAGCCGGCAAGGCCGTCGATCAGCGTGCCGGCGGCCGGAATGGCGGGCGCGCCAGACCAGGTGAACAGACCGGTTCGGTCGGGCTGCGCGGGTGCTGTCTCGGCAAAGGCGGTGATGAGGCCGCGCGCGACTTCGTCGAGCTGGCTCTGCATGGTCGCTGCAACGCCGTCGCGCAAGGTGATCAGCCCGGCCAGCTTGCCGTCGGCGCTGGCGTTGCCGCCGGTGCCGGCGCTGACCGGCACATTGTCGATATAGATGGTGTTGCCGGGCGTGCCGGCGGTGTAGCCCGCCGACGGCGTGAAGCTCACCGAGCGCGGAATGGTCTCGAACAGCGTCGTGCCGTCCTTGGTGGTGATGACCATATCGTTGTCGCCACGCGTGAAGGTTGACACCGGCACATAGTCGGCGATCTTCTTCAACAGGGCGTCGCGCTGGTCGAGCGCGTCGGACGCGTCCGTTCCCGAGCGGGTTGCGGAGATGACTGCCTTGTTGGCGTCCTGGAACTGGCTGAGCAGCGATTTGAGATCGTCGACGGCCGTTGATATCTCGCCATCGGCCTGAGTGCGGAAATCCTGGATCGCGTTGGTGCCGTCGTTCAGCGCGCGTACCACCTGCTGGGCCGCGTCGATGACGCTGGAGCCGAGGTTCTGGTTGGATGGCGTGGCGGCGTAAAGCTGCAGTGCGTTTTGCAGGTTGCCGATCGCGGTCGAGGCAGAGGAGGCGTTGTCGACGCCGTTGACGGCAACGGCGAGGCGGTCAATGCCGCTGTAAAGCGTGCTCTGGCCGCTCCAGGCCGATTGCGCGCTGAGGTTCTGGCGAAACAGCAGGGCGTTGGCGGCGCGCTGGATTTCCACCGAGCGGGCGCCGGGCGCGCTGCTGACGACGACCGCCGTGCGGCGGGCGTAGTCGGGATTGCTAGCGTCGGCAATGTTACGGGAAAGGACGCTGGTCTGCTTCGACGTGGTCTGAAGCGACTGTTGGGCTATGGTCAATGCGGAAGTCAGCGACATGCGGGTCTTTCACGAGGCCAGTGGGAGGGGGATGACGTTTCTGCCCTGTTGGCGGCGTCAGCATTCGGAAACCTCCAAGTCCAAACCACACCAGCCGGTTTGCCGGTGTGGCCTTGAATTCGAACTCCGCGCACCGCGCCGCTCTGGTTTGGGTTCATCCCACTAGCGCCCGTCGTTTATCTCTTCAGGTTGACAAGGACGTCCATGAGGTCGGAACCGGTCTGGAATACTTTCGAGTTTGCGGTGTAGCTGCGCTGCGCCGCGATCATGTTGGTCAGTTCTTCGGCGATATCGACGTTGGAGTTTTCGAGCGCGCCGGAGATGATGCTGCCGAGCTTGCCTTCATTGGCAAAGCCGATGCGCACGGTGCCGGAGTCGGTGGATTGCGCATAGACATTGCCGGGCAGTGCGGTGAGGTTGTCGGCGCTCTGGACGTCGGCCAGCGGGATCTTGAACAGTGGCTTGGTCGAGCCGTCCTGATACTGGGCGTAGATGACGCCGTCTTCGCCGATCTGGATCTTTTCGATCGTGCTGGGGGCGTTGCCGTTGACCTTCGCTTCGGAGACGGTGAAGCCGGTGCCGAGCTGGGTCAGCTTGGACAGATCGAGATCGAGCGACGCGCCGCCGGGTACGGGGATCGTAATCGAGTCGACGGCGCCGGTGATTTTACCGGTGGTGGTGTCGAATGTCAGGTTGGCCGAGGCCAGCGCACCGCCCGTGTAGGGGAATGACGTGCCGGGCGTCGCCTTGGACTGGTCGAACACCGAAACCGACCAGGTGCCGGTGCCGGTATTGGTGAAATAGACGTCGAGCAGCTTCTTGTTGCCGAGATTGTCGTAGGTGACGATCGAGGATTTCGACGTGTACTCCGCCGTCGGGCTGTTGGTAGACGGCAGCGGACCGGCGGGCGGGGTGGCGCCGGCCGGCAGATTGGCGTTGAAGTTGCCCGTGGTGCTGGGCGTCGCCGTCATTTCCTGGTCGGAAATCTCGACCGGCACCAGGCCTTCGAAGCCGTTGGCGGTGGCAGCAGGTGTGCCGTTGGCGTAGCTGTAGGCCATAAGCTGGTAGCCGGCGGCGTTGACCAGCCGGCCCTGGGCGTCGGGGACGAAAGCGCCGGCGCGGGTGAGGAAAGGCGTTCCGCTGGGGTCCTGGACAACGAAGAAGCCGTTGCCGTTGACTGCCAGGTCCGAGACCGAGGTCGTGTACTGAAGCACGCCCTGGGCGCTGATTGCCGAGCGGATGCTGGTGTTGACGCCGCCGGAGTTATAGGCGCCGCCGACCTGCGGCATGATCAGCGTCGAAAACTCGGCCGAGGATCGCTTGTAGCCGGTGGTGTCGGAATTGGCGATGTTGTCGGCTGTCGTCGACAGGCGGTTGGCCTGTGCGTTCATCCCGGAAACGCCGGTCCGCATCATTCCGTAAAGGCTCATCGAAACGTCTCCTCAATGCCCATGTCTGTGGTCGCGAGGGTATAATTTCTGTCTTGCGCGAGGCTGGCGCAGACCGCCATCAGAACACCAGCCGGTAGCCGAGGAAGCGCTTGGAATCGATCGGGTCCTGGCCAAGCTTTTCGCGCAATTTCTTGCGCAGTTTGGAGATGTGACTCTCGACGACGTTTTCCTCGACCTCTTCGTCGAAGATGCCGTAGATGGCGTTGAAGACCTGGGTCTTGGTGACGCGGCGTCCGCGGTTGCTCGCCAGATATTCGAGGATGCGGCGCTCGCGGCGCGGCAGAGGCAGCGGCTGGCCATCGATCTCGGGATCGCGACCGTCCATGAAGATGCGCATGGCGCCGATCTCGGTGTAGCTGACGTCCTCATGGGCGCGGCGGCGGATGGCGGTGATGCGGGCCAGGATCTCGCGGATGTGGACCGGCTTGCGGATGACGTCGTCGACGCCGCTCTCGAACAGCCGCAGGGTGTTTTCAAGCGAGTGCTGTTCGCTGAGCGCAATGACCGGAGCGCCGGTGCGGTCGCGGATCTGGCGTGGCGAGATGGCGCCTTCGCGGCAGTCGCCGATGAGGAAGGCACGGACCGACTTCAAATCGGTGTCGGCGGCCGATGTCACCCACTCGCCGAATTCGCCAGGCGCGAAGCCCGCGCAGGCGACCCCCTCGCGATCGAAAAGTGAGTTATACCCCTCAGTTACGAGCTCACGCTCGTCAACGATTACAATCATCGGCCCCGCCTCCGAATCAGATCATCTGCCCCGTGGGAAGAGGCGTAACCGGTGGCGGGAATCCTGAACAACCATCATTTCTTGTAGCTATTTTCTTGGGAGTTATTTCGGCTTTCGAAATAACAGCAGTCACAGGGTTGCATCGTTGGTTGCCGATACCGGTGACGTGCCGGGGCATTGGCAGGCTCGCGGCTTGGGCACATCTACAAGGGCGGATGCGTCTATGGGTTGCAGAAGGTGCGGGCGTTCGGCGTCCATTTGCCGAAGCCGGTGGCGACCATGTTGGCAATGACGCGGCAGACGTAGAATTTCTGCGCGGGATCGTTGTTGGGGCCGGCGTGGTAGCGGGCGACCGCCATCGACCAACTGACGTGACGGGCATGCAGGCTGGCCAGGAAGCGCGCCGCATAGTCGACATTCTGGCGCGGGTCGAGCATGTCGTCGACGCTGCGAAAATGCGATGCGTGATAGTGATGGTTGATCTGCATGCAGCCGAGATCGATGAGCGTCTTGCCCTCGCGCCGGGCCGCTTCGAAGGTCGCCAAAGCCTCGGTGCGGCTCTTCGGAAAAACAGCTTTTCCTTCTATATTCAAGGCATTAGGCTGCAGACTGCCCTTCTTTCCGGTCTCGGTCAGTCCGACGGCATACAGGATGCCGGCCGGCACGCCATAGCGATCGGCGGCGCGCAGGATCTCGGGCTCGCAAGGGTTGGTAGCGGCGTTGGCCGGGCCAATGCCGAGGCTAGATAAACATATCGTCGCCAGCACGCTCGCGAACAGGCGCTGCAGGGCGGCCGAATTCCTGTGCATCGTCATTGCGGTTTCTTCCCGACTGCTGGCCGCCCGAACCCGCATTGTTGCCGCTCGAGTTACCGGGCTGAAAAGCTGACTGATCGCGGCCTTGCGGCATCGGCTGGGAGTTCGCCGCATCGCTGCGCGCCGGCGCGTGGACTGCTATCGAGGGTTGCAGGATGGTGACCTTGTCGACATCGAAACCGAGCCCGCGCAACGACTTCACAATGGCGTCGCTGTCGGTGGCGAGACGGCGATAAGCCTCATGCGTTTCCGGCTTCAATTCTATCGAAAGTTGTTCCCCGGCGAGCCTGAGACTGGCCGTGACCATGCCGAGCTCGGCCGGGTGAAGCTCGATCTTCAATATATGTGTCGGAACGGCAACAGAGCCGGCAGTCTGGGCGCTTGTCGACGGCGTCGAAACCGCTTGCCGCAGGCCGTTTTCCGAAGCGAGTGCGTCGACCAGAGCTGACGTCGTCTGGTTCATTGGGCTTTGCGCCGGCGCCGGGAAACTCTGCTCGGTGACAATGTCGACGCGCCCGGCGGACGGCGCCTGTTTTTCGGGTGTGGACGATGCAGCGGGATGGGCTCCATCGACGGCCTTCATTGACGGCGCAGACCGCTTTGCATTGGGGGCTGAACCGTCGCTAGCCGGCCCGTCCGCCGGCAGGGTTGGCGTCGCGCCATCCTGGTGCGGCGGCTTGTCGGACTGGGGTCCGATCGTGGCCAGCTTTTGCCCCTGATCCTGTTCGGAAATGTCAGCGCCGGCCTTGGCCCGCTCGGGCCGTGGCGTCGTTTCGAGGCTGTTGTCGGGGCCGGATGCCGCGCGGAATTTCTTCAACGACAGAGGCGGCGTCTGCGCAGGAACGGTGTCGCCGTCGAGTGCCGGTTGTTCACTCTGTTCGTTCGCGGCGGGCCCGTTCCCGCTCGCCCTGGCCGCCGAGAAACGGCTGATATCATGCAACGCTATCAGCAATGGCAGATGATCCTGCAGCGGTGCCGTGCCCGCCTCTTCTCCATCGGCTTCAGCGTCAGCGGATGTCTTGTCCGGATCGCCGTCGACAGGGTCTTTTGCAGCTTTCCCGACAACCGGTTTGGAGGCCGTCTTGCCCGTCTCTGCGTGTGCAGTCTCGCCCTTGATGGGACCGGCCGCGCTGCGTCGGGTCCAGCGTGGCTCGTGCGGCGCGGCCTCAGTTGCACCTTGGCCTTTCTGGGTCGGCGGATTGTCCTCGCCGCGCACCAGTTCACCGAAGCTTTTGTCGTCACCCTTGGCGTTCGGTGCCGACTGCTTCGATCCAGCGTGCACGGGCGCAAATCCCGGCAGGGCCTGGCCAACATTGGTGGTCATTTCGGGGCTGCTCCAAGCATCTGGTCGATCAAATCGAGCTGGCGACGCGTCTTGGCCATGGCGGCGTCGGTGGGATCGGCGGGCTCGGCGCCGGCTGCGGGCGCCGATGCCGGCACGACAGGCGCCGCATCACCGGCGGTGGCGACCGCAGGCGCTTGCGGCGCCTTTGTCTGAGGCGTGCTTTGTGCCTGAGCGGCAGGCTCGCCTGGGGCCTTCGGCTGGTCGGTTGCGGCCGGTCCGCCAGCTGCTGGCTGCTCCGGCATTGCGCCTTCGACCGGCGGCAGCTCGGGCTCATCGGGGTTTACCGCAGCCGCGGTCTTGACCGGTTCCTGTTTGGCTGCGGCGGGCGCCGGCTTGTCGGCAGGCAGCGGCGCCGGGGGCGCGATCACTTCGCCGGCCACGGCCTGCGCGGCATCGAGCAGGTCGCGATCGCTTTGCGAAAGCTGGCTGCGATCGATCTTGGCGAGCTTGGCGCGGACCTCGTCGATGGTGCCCGATGTCACCGTGGACAGGCTGGAATAGAGCTGGGCGCGCGGGTCGTCCTGATTGTGGATGCCGTCGCGACCCTGTTCGGCCCGGGCCGAGGCAAAAGCGGAGAGATCGGCGAAGCCGTCGATCGCCGCGCGGCGGGCGATGCGCAGATAGATCACCGTCTCACGTTCGGGATCCATCATTGCGGTGATGTCGGCGAGCTTGTCTTGGCTGATCGCCATGTGCAGCGTGATCACGCCGGACACGAAGGCGTCGGCAAACTGGCTGGCATAGGGCGAATAGAGGTAGTCCTCGACATACTGGGTCGAGGCAAGCGCGAAGCGCGCGCCGTCGCCTTGCGCGGCGGCGATGCCGACCGAGCGGCGCAGCGCTGCTTCCTCGACCAACGTGCCGGGGCTGAGCAGGCGAGCGTCGTCGAGCAGGGCAAGTGCTGCGGCCGGTTGCTCGGTGGCGAGCAGTGAGCCTTTGACCAGCGCCAGGAAAGCGCCGAGATCGGTGGGCAGCGTCATCGGGTCGATCGGCTTCAGCGCCTCGATCGCGGCCGCCGGGCGGCCGTTCAGATAGTCGACAATGCCCTTGGCGATGGCAAGGCTTTGCGGGTCGGTCTTGGCGCGTGACACCGCCGCCTCGACAGTGACGGGGTTGCCGCCGCTCATGCCATAGACCAGCAAGGCGCGAAAATTCTTCGGGTCGCTGAAGTCCTGCGCGCCCGCCGCGCGCAGCCTTGTGTCGGTCATTTCGAGCAGCTTGGCCTGCATCGGCAGCGCGGCATGGTCGCCGGCGGCGATGCGGTCCTGCACCAGCTGCAGCGAGCGCACCAGCTGATAGGGCTGCAGGCCCTCCTCGGCCAAAGCCGCCGGCACATGGACAGCGCTCAGCAGCAGCAGGCCGACGGCGCGGCCGATGATGGCGCCGCTTCTCATCCGTCGGTCGCCATCAGGATCTCGATGCGGCGGTTGGCGGCCGCCATCGGGTCGGCTGCAATTTTCGGCTCGCGGTCGGCGAAACCGGCGACCTCGGTGATGCGGCGCTCGTCGACGCCGCCGCGCACCAGCATGTAGTAAGCGGAATGGGCGCGCGCCGTGGACAGCCGCCAATTGTCATAGGTGTCGCTGCGGAACGGCCGCGCATCGGTGTGGCCGTTGATGCTGATCGTGCCTTTCTGTTCGTTGACGATGCGGCCGATCTTTTCCATCGCCAGCACCAGTTCACGCCTGGGCACTGCCGAGCCGATCTCGAACATGCCGAAATCGAACTGGTCGGTGATTGAGATGACGACGCCCTTGTCGGTTGCCTCGACGGAGACGCCGTCGTGCAATTTGTCGCCTGGCTTGAAGGCCTCGGCCAGTTCCTGCTTGACCTGCGCCGCGGCCTGGACGGCGGCGGCACTCGGCGCCTTTTCCGCGGCTTCGGGCTTGGGTGCGGGTTGTGCTTCGGCGGCGTCAGCCTTTGCAATTTCCGCCTTTGCGGCTTCTGCCTTGGCCTCTGCCTTGGCTTCAGCCTTCGTAAGCGGCTTGTCGGATGCGGATTTCGCCAGCGGCTGCAGTGGCGCATCGACCACCGGCGGCGCGGGCGGCACGGCCTTCACTTCAGCCACTTGCTCCTTTGCGGCCTTGTCGCCGGGCTTGAGAGGATCGCCTTCGATCTTGCTGCGTTCGGCGGTGGCTTCGGCGCCTGGTGCCGCCACCTGCTGCGACCAGAAATCCGGCGCGAACGGGTCGCGATAGGATTGGCCGCCCGATGCGCCGGTGGCCGGGCCGGACGCCTGCGCGCCGCCATCGCCCTTTTCGCTGACATTCTGCATGACGCCGGTGTCGGTGGCGATTTCCGACAGCACCGCATAGGGATCGGCAAACAGATGCTCGTCGGAAAGATCGGTCTTTTGCTCCAGATCCTTCGTCTGCTTTTCGGCTGGCGCGCTAGCTGTGCCCTTTTCCGAAGCCGCCGAAGCGCTGCTGTCCGACGTGCCGGAAGCGCCGCTCTCGTCCTGTCCGCTCTTGCTGGTCTTTTCCTGTGGGTCGCTTGACGATTGGCCGGCCGCGCTCGGACCGTTGCCGAGATCCTCCAGGCCCTTGCGGCTGGCGTTGCGGTCGACGAGCTTGACCGGGTTGAAGTAGCTGGCGACGGCTGCCTTGGTCTGCTCGTTGGCGGCGTTGATCAGCCACATGACGAGGAAGAAGCACATCATGGCGGTCATGAAATCGGCGAAGGCAATCTTCCAGACGCCACCATGGTGGGCGTCGTCGTGGTCGTCGTGACTGCGCCGCACGATGATGATCTCGTGCGGGTGTTCGGCGGCGTCGGCGGCACTCATGACAGGGCCTCGGACAAGGCGGAAGACCATTCGGCGATGCGGGTCTCAAACACCGCCTCGTCGATGGCGACGGTGAGGTCGAAGCCGGGCGCCTCGACGAAATCGAGATTGGTCGCGCGCGGCCCAAGCGAAGCCTTCAGCGTCTCGAACAGTGACAGCGGCCCGCGCACGGCGATGCGCACCGCCTCGCTGTCGCCGACGGCTTCGCGGATCGTGCCGGCAAGCGCTTCCAGCGAACGCTTCTGCAGGTCGTCGCTGACGATGCCGCCAATGATGCGGGCAACGGTGGCGCCGACAAGCTCGCTGACCTTTGCCTCCATGGCGTCGATACGGGCAGCAACGGCTACGCCGACATCGCCGCCGAAGCTTTCCAGAAAGGCCTTTGCTTCATCGGCGCTGGCTTGGCGTTCTGCTTCGAGCGCAGCCTCGTGAGCCACGGCAAGGCGGGCCTCAAGGGCGGCCTCGGCATCGACGACCGCTTCGGCGATCAGCGCGCCGATGTCGGCCTGCGGCGCTGGCGTCTCCGGCCTTGGCTCGGCCTTGGTCGCAAGCGGCGGCTGGCCGGCGCGCTGGGTGCGCGCGCCGAAATCAGGCAAAAGGTCGAAAAGCGCTGCCGAGACCATGGTCTACACCGCTGCTTCCTGGGCCGCCCATTTGCGCAGGATCTGCGCGGTGCGCTCCTCGTTGAGATCGACCATGCGGGCAAGCCGTTCCTGTGGCGCCGGCCTGATCTTCTGGCGAAGATCGTCAAGCGGGGTCGGCCCGGGACGGCCGCTCGGCAATGCCGCCGGCGGGGGTTCGGCAGTGGCGGTGGTTTCAGGTGTCGGCAGCGAACGCTGGACATCGTCGAAGCTTGGACTGGCGAGTGCGGGCGTCGGCCGCGCGGTCAGCGCGGCGGCCATCGGCCTCAGGCCGAAGAAGGCGACCAGGAACACCACGACGATGAAGGCGCCGGCATTGATCATCGTGCCGGCATGGATTCCGATCGATGCCATGATGCCCGGCTGCTCGATCGGCTCGCCGTCCAGGCCGTCGATGAACTCGACCGCCGAGACGTCGATGATATCGCCGCGCTTGTCGTCGAAGCCGGTGGCCGAGGCCACCATCTTCTGGATGTCGGCGACGCGCTTGGCGATCTGCTCGGGGGTGGCGTCCTTGCCGAGGATGGTCATCAGCCGCTGCTGGTTGACGACGACGGCGATCGACATCTTGGTGACGGAGTAACCGTTGGAGACGGTGGCGATCTTCTTGGAGTTGATCTCGTAGTTGGTGATCTCCTCCTTGCGGTCGTTGGCCGATGTCGTCTGCGGACCTTCGGTGCTGGTCGCCTGGGTCTCGGGCAGGTTCTGCTCGACGCTGGCCGGAGTCGAGGTCTGCCTCTGGTTGCTGTTCTCGTTGGCGCGCACCGACTGCACCGAACGCTCGACCCGCGACTCCGGATCGAAGATCGTTTCTTCGGTCTGGCGGGTGTCGGTGTTGACATCGGCCTTGACGCTGGCGCGGAAATTGTCTGGTCCGAGATAGGGCGTCAGTGCACGGCGAATGTTGTCGCCGATCTGCGCCTCGACAGTCTGCTCGACGCCGAGCGTGCGGGCAGCACTGGTGTTGGAGGGGTCGTCGCCGGCGGCCAGCAGATTGCCGTTGGAATCGAGCACGGTCACCTTGTCGGCCGACAGGCCGGGGACCGCAGCGGCGACGAGATGGCGGATCGACATGGCGCTCTTTTCGGCGTCGATGCCGGAATAGCGGATCACAACCGAGGCCGAGGGCTGCTGTTCGTCGCGGCGGAAATTGGCGCGCTCGGACATGACGATGTGGACGCGTGCCGCCTTGATGCCGGCGATCGACTGGATGGTGCGGGCAATCTCGCCTTCCAGCGCGCGCACCCGGGTGATCTGCTGCATGAAGGATGTCAGGCCCATCGCGCCGACATTGTCGAAAAGTTCGTAGCCGGCATTGGCGCTGGTCGGCAGGCCCTTTTCGGCAAGCAGCATGCGCGCCTGCGCGGTGGTGCCGGCCGGCACCAGCACGGACGTGCCGTCGGAGCCGACGTCGAAGCCGATACCAGCCTCGCCGAGCACCAGGCCGATCTGGTTAACGTCGGAACGGTCGAGCCCGACATAGAGCGTCTCGTAGGCGGGGCGGTTGAGATAGACCGAGCCAATGCCGATGACGGCCATGACCAGCGCGGCGATACCGGCCAGCATGGCAAGGCGCCTGACGCCAAATGCCCTGAGATTCGAGATGATGCTCTGGATCTGTTGCGGCACGATTCAAGCGCTCCCAGCATGATATTCCGTGGGAACACTAGACCGCGAAGCTTGTGCGAAGATGATAGAGCATGTCGCCCGGAAGTGTGCGGCGGTTCCGGGCCAACGACATGCATCAAAACACAGCCACAAAGCGAAAGGGCCGCGCTGTTGGCGCGGCCCTTCAATTCGAAGGCAAGGAAAGCCGGGTCAGGCCTATTGCTTGAACAGCGCCAGGATCGACTGCGAGTTGCCGTTGGCGATCGACAGCGACTGGATGCCGAGCTGCTGCTGGACCTGGAGGGCCTGCAGCCGCGTCGATTCCTTGTTCATGTCGGCGTCGACCAGAGCGCCGACGCCCTTGTCGATGGAGTCCGACAGGTTCGACAGGAAGCTCTTCTGGGTGTCGATGCGCGACTTGGCGGCGCCGAGATAGGCGGCACCCGTGGACAGTTTGGCCAGCGCCGTTTCAACAGCGCCGAGTGCGGTGTCGATGGCAGCCGGGAGGACCTGGGTGGTGCTCGGATCGAAGAAGGTCGCAGCAAGCAGGCCGCCGACGATGCCGCCCGTGCCGGGAAGATCGAGAACCTGCGTATCCGAAGCCTTGACGTCGATGGTGTCAATCGCGACGGTCGTGCCGGTGCGGTTGTAGGACGCGACGATCTTCAGGTCGGAGGCTGCAGTAGCATCGTTCTGCAGCAGGTTCGAGCCGGCATAGGAAGCGTTGGTGACCGACGACTTGATCTGGTCCTGGATGGCCTTGATTTCGGTCGCGATCTTCTGCTGGTCGTCCTTCGAGGCGCTGCGCGCGGTAACCAGCTTGGCCTTGATCAGATCGACCTGGTCCTTGATGTCGGTGATGGCGGTGTAGGCGGTATCAACCTTGCCGGCGCCGAGGCCGAGCGCGTCCTGGACGGCCGAAAGCGCCTTGTTGTCGGACTTCATCGTGGTGGCGATCGACCAGTAGGCGGCGTTGTCGCTGGCGGTGGCGACGCGGTAGCCAGTCGAAATGCGCGCCTGGGTCATTTCGAGCTGCTTGTTGGTGTTGTTCAGACTCTGCAGCGCGGTCAGCGCCGAAGCGTTCGTCATGATGCTTGCCAAGATATCTACCCCTTTTCAAAAACTGGCGTGTCCTGCACACGCCGGATCAACTTCATCAGGGGGTAGGCATAAGCCCATCGACCGTCTGGTCTGCCCGCCATGGTATGGTTAACCATGACTAGCGGGATATGGTTAATGGCCTGTTAAAACAAGCCAATCCGGGCGCCGGCCAAAAGCAAAATCGGCCGCCATTTAAACAGAAAATCAGCAGCCACAAAAAGAAATCGGGCCGCGCTGTTGGCGCGGCCCGATCGGATCTTGTCAGTCGTAAAGTCGAGAGATCAGCCGCGGAAGAGCGACAGGATCGACTGCGAGTTGCCGTTGGCAATCGACAGCGCCTGGATGCCGAGCTGCTGCTGGACCTGGAGGGCCTGCAGACGGGTCGATTCCTTGTTCATGTCTGCGTCGACCAGAGCGCCGACGCCCTTGTCGATGGAGTCCGACAGGTTCGACAGGAAGCTCTTCTGGGTGTCGATGCGCGACTTGGCAGCGCCGAGCGAGGCAGCGCCGGTGGACAGCTTGGCAAGCGCCGTTTCAACGGTGCCGAGCGCGGTGTCGATGGCGGTGGAAGCAACCGCCGTGGTGCTCGGATCGAAGAAGGCCGTGGCGAGCAGGCCGCCGACGATGCCGCCCGTGCCGGCGACGTCGAGAACCTGCGTATCGGAAGCCTTGACGTCGATGGTGTCGATGGTGACGGTCGCGCCGGTACGGTTGTAGGAAGCGACGATCTTCAGGTCGGACGCAGCGAGGCCGTCGTTCTGCAGCAGGTTCGAGCCGGCGAAGTTGGCGTTGGCGACCGAGGACTTGATCTGCGCCTGGATGGCGTTGATTTCGGTCGCGATCTTCTGCTGGTCTTCCTTCGAGGCGCCGCGAGCGGTGACGAGCTTGGACTTGATCAGGTCGACCTGGTCCTTGACGTCGTTGATGGCGGTGTAGGCGGTGTCAACCTTGCCGGCGCCGAGGCCGAGCGAGTCCTGAACGGCCGAAAGTGCCTTGTTGTCGGACTTCATCGAGGTCGCGATCGACCAGTACGCAGCGTTGTCGCTGGCGGTGGCGACGCGGTAGCCGGTCGAAATGCGGGCCTGCGTCTGCTCGAGGGATTTGTTGGTGTTGTTCAGGCTCTGCAGCGCGGTCAGCGCCGAGGCGTTCGTCATGATACTGGACATGGCTACTCGTACCTTGATTTTTACAGGGTGTTTTTTTGCATACCGGCTTTTCCGGTATGACGGAGCGGCATCATGCCAATGATCGTGAGACCCGATCACCCGCCATCTGCGAGCAATATGCGGGCAAGTCCCTACCAAAGGGCTAAACGGGACGGTTAACCGGAAATATATTGGATAAAGTTTTAGCCAGGCGCCACGCAGCGCCGCCGGCGGTCAGGTGAAGGATCGCACCAGGCTGCCGACCAACAGGTTCCAGCCGTCGATGAGGACGAAGAACAGGATCTTGAAGGGCAGCGAAACGACGGTTGGCGGCAGCATCATCATGCCCATGGCCATGGTGATGGTGGCAACGATCAGATCGATGACGAGGAACGGCAGCACAATCAGGAAACCGATCTCGAAACCGCGGCGGATTTCGGAGATCATGAAGGCCGGCACCAGGATGCGCAGGTCGACGGTTTCCTTGGCAACCACCTGGCCGCGTTCGCGGGCGAGATCGGCGAACAGGTCGAAATCCTTGTCGCGGACGTTGTGCAGCATGAAGGTGCGGAACGGGTCCGAGATCTTCTCGAACGCCTCGGTCTGGCTGATCTGGTTGTCCATCAGCGGCTTGACGCCGGTGTTCCAGGCCTGGTCGAAGGTCGGCGCCATGACATAGAAGGTCATGAACAGCGACAATGAGATCAGGATCAGATTGGCCGGCGTCGACTGCAGGCCGATGCCGGCGCGCAGGATCGAGAAGGCGATGACGAAGCGGGTGAAGCTCGTCACCATGATCAACAGGCCCGGCGCCACCGACAGCACGGTGAGCAGGCCGAACATCTGGATGATGTAGCCGACGGTGGCGCCGTCGGCCTTGCCGATGCCGCCGAGGTCGAGCTGCTGGGCAGCGGCGACAGAAGTGGCAGCAACGACGATCGCGGCGGCGAGGATGAGTTTTCTCATTCGAGCAGCAATGTCCTGATCAGAATCTGTTTGGCATGGCCACCGCTGCGGATCGCTGCGCGCTCCTCGAGGTCGGCTTTCAAATGCTGGTAGCCGCTGGCTCCTTCGATCTGATGCATCTTCAAGGTGCGGACCATGGCCAGCAGGTCCTGGTGGATGCTCTCGGTCATCTCCGAGGGTTGCGGCGCGTCATAGACCACCGACGCTTCCAGCCTTATCCAGATATCGGCCGGCGCGGCCAGATTGGTGGTGATCGGCGGCAGCTGCACGAGCGCCGGCCCGGTGCCCGGCGCATGTTCGGCGGCCGGGCTCGGCTGCTCGGCGTTGGACTGGTTCTCGGGTGCGGCGGGCACCGGGACCGGTCCGCCGACACCCTTCAGATAGCCGCCGGAGACCCAGCCCATGCCGATCGCAGCGCCCGTCACTGCGAGAAGCATCGCGAGCTGGATGACAAGCGATGGGCCTTTCTTGGGCTGGACCTGTTCGACATTTGCCACGACGCCGTTCTCCTGACCTAGAAGGGGAGGACTTGGTCGAGGATCTGCTGGCCGTAAGCAGGTTGCTGGACCTCGGCAATCCGGCCGCGGCCGCCATAGGAGATGCGCGCCTCGGCGATGCGTTCGTAAGAAATGGTGTTTTCGGCGCCGATGTCGGAGGGACGCACCATGCCGGCAATGGTCAGCACCCTGAGCTCGTAGTTGACGCGCACCTCCTGCGAGCCGCGGATCATCAGATTGCCGTTGGGCAGCACTTCGGTGACGACAGCGGCGACATTGAGCTCGAGGTTTTCCGAACGCTTGATCTCGCCGTCGGCGTTGGTTTCGGTGCTGGAGCTCAAGCCGGCGTCGCCCTTGCCGCTGGTGCTGGCATCTTCCCATCCGAGCTTGACGTCATAGCCGAGTTTGCGCGCGGCGGTGCGGCTGCGGTCGTTCTGGTTCTTGAAGTTGGCCTTGTCGTTGAGCTTGATCCTGACGGTCAGGATGTCGCCATCGCGCAGCGCGCGCGGATCGGTGAACAATCGGCTCTGGCGATCGTCCCAGAGCGAGAATTTCTTTACCGGCGACCGCGGCTCTTCCGGGTATGCATAGGGCGCATTGACGCTACCAGTAATGCCGGAGCCGACCGGCGACATCACCGGCTCCCTGCCGATCTCCTTCGGGTCGATGGCACAGCCGGACAGCGAGGCAGCCGCGACCAGGACGAGCAACTGCAACTTCATGACGGATCTACCCTTCGGGCCGCGCTGGCCATGATGCCGGTGAGAGTGGCCGCAGCCTTCTGGTCCATTTCGTTGAGAATGACGCCGGCCTTGCGCGAATCGAGTTTCATCAGGATGGCGGCGGCGAGATCGGGGGTGACCATGGCCAGGCGCTCGGCGGCGGCGTCCGGCTTCATGCCGGCATAAATCTTGACGACGCCGTCCTCGGCGCGGGCCAGGAAAACTTCGCGCCGCTTCAGCCATTGCTCGTATTCGGCGCGCTTGTCGTCCAGCGCCTTCATGCGCTGGTCGATACCGGCCTGCAGCTGCTTCAGCTCTTCGGCCTGCAGCGCGTAGCGGCGGTCGCGGGCGGCATCGGCGATGTTGGAGCAGAAGCGCTGGATTTCGCTTTCGTCCGGCGCTTTCTCGCGAACCAGCTGCTGGGCTGCCGCCGGCTGCTGCCCGCCGGGCAGAACCTGCCGCACTGGTTCTTCAGCACCGACCGAGGTGGCGGCGAGAAGCGTGGCGACGGCGCAGGCTGCCAGGGCTGCGTTGCGGCGATGTTTTGGGGAAAGGCGATCGATCATCTTCATGGCCTATTGAAGAACCAGATCGGCCTGCAAAGCGCCGGCCGACTTGATGCCTTGCAGGATGGCAATGATGCCGTCCGGCTTGACGCCGAGACGGTTGAGGCCGGACACCAGCGTTTCGAGATTAGGCCCGTCGAGCACGGCGACGCGGGCGTCGGGCCGGGTGGCCTCGATGGTGGTGAAGGGTTCCTCAGCCGTCACGCCCTTGGAGAAGGGTTCCGGCTGGACGATTTTCGGCTGTTCGGTGATGCGCACGGTGAGCGTGCCGTGACTGATCGCCACGCGTGAGATCTTGACCTCGTTGCCGATGACGATGGTGCCGGTGCGCTCGTCGATGACGACCCGCGCCGGCGTGTCGGATTCGACCACCAGGTTCTCGATCTCGGCATAGAAGCGTGCCGCCGAAACATTCTTCGGCCGCCTGATCTGGACGGTGCGCGCATCGCGCTCGGCCGCCACGCGCATGCCGAAGCGCTGTGAGG
Organism: Mesorhizobium sp. P2_F7; assembly: GCF_056403695.1. Taxonomy (NCBI): domain Bacteria; kingdom Pseudomonadati; phylum Pseudomonadota; class Alphaproteobacteria; order Hyphomicrobiales; family Phyllobacteriaceae; genus Mesorhizobium; species Mesorhizobium sp. P2_F7. The sequence goes on from NZ_JBFUFA010000003.1 coordinate 218,307, forward strand.
TGTAGCCGTTGATGGCGTCGGCGATGCGAACGGCGGTGGAGAAATCGGGATTGCGCAGCTGCAAGGTGAGCAGCGACTGGTCTTCGAACTCGGCGCGCACCGTGCGCTCGACAATGGCGCCGTTGGGCACGCGGCCGGCCGTCGGCACGCCCTGCGTCAGCTGCTCAGCCTGTCCTTGCGCGGTAAAGCCGGAAACGATCACCGAGCCTTGCCCGACAGCGTAGATCTCGCCGTCAGCCGCCTTCAGCGGCGTCATAACCAGCGTGCCGCCGGCAAGCGAGGTGGCGTCGCCCATCGAGGAGACGTCGATGTCGATGCGGGCGCCCGACTGGACGTAGGGCGGCATGTTGGCGGTGACGATGACGGCGGCGACGTTCTTGGCGCGCGCGCTGCCGCCTTCGGTGGCGATGCCGAGATTTTCCAGCATGGCGCGGATCGACTGTTCGGTGAAGGGCGAATTGCGCAAGCTGTCGCCCGATCCGGCGAGGCCGATGACGAGGCCGTAGCCGACAAGCTGGTTGTCGCGCGAAGCCTGCAGTTGCGCGATGTCCTTGATGCGCGATGCGACCTGGCCGGGCGGCAGCGAGCTTGGGCCGTTGGACACCCTGAACATGCGGCTGGTTGTGGCCGGGTCGTATTCGGGGTCGACAAAGGCGCCACCATTCTGGCCGGCGAGATCACGCTTTTGCTTCGGCGTAAGACCGTCGGCCAGCGCCGGCTGCAGGCCGAGAATGGCCGCGAGCAGAAGGGCAGGTCCGCGTCTCATGATGCGCTGACCCGGATGGTGCCGTCGGCCATCACCGTGCCGGAAAAGATCTTGCCGCTGTCGGTGTTGCGGACCTTGATCAGATCGCCCGCGGCGCCCGGCTGCAGCGACACCGCCGTGGCCGAAATGGTGAGGTCACCGGCGATGAAATAGACCTGCACGGCGGCGCCCTGTTCGACCAGCCAGGCATCGCGGATGGCGGCGACCGGAATGTAGCGGCCGGGGAGCAGCGTGCGCTTGGCGACCTTGCCCTGGAGTTCCTCGGCCTGCGTGGCAACCGCATCCGGCCTGTGCTTGCCGGGCAGCAGCGTCACCGGCTTCAGGGCGCCGGTATCGATCATCTCGCCGGGATAGATGACCCGGTTGGGAATCAACACGACTTCGCCGGCCGCCTGGTTGCTGGCGACCTGCGTTGCCTGCTGGTCTGCGCTCTCCTGGGCAAAAGCAGGCACGCCGCCGGCCGCCAGCGCGAGGATCAGCGCGGTGCGGCAAAGCGCTAAGCGGGAGGCCGGAGAGAGCATCAAACCTTACCTGATGTTCTTGGACACGACCGAGGCCATGTCGTCGGCGGCCTGGATGACCTTGGAGTTCATCTCATAGGCGCGCTGCGCCGAGATCAGCTCGGTGATTTCCTTGACCGGATCGACGTTGGACGCCTCGAGATAGCCTTGCTGGACCGTGGCGAAGCCGGGATCGCCGGGCACGCCGACATTGGCCGGACCGGAGGCCGGCGTTTCCTGGAACAAATTGTCGCCGAGCGGCGCCAGGCCGGCCTCGTTGGCGAAGTTGGCGAGCTGCAGCTGGCCGAGCAGCTGGAGATCGGTCTGGCCGTCGATGCGGGCAAAGACCTGGCCGGTCTTGTTGACGATGACTTCGATGGCGTCGACCGGCACGGTGATGGCCGGGATGACATTGGCACCGTCGACGGTCACGAGCTGGCCGGTGGCGTTGGTGTTGAAGGCGCCTGCGCGGCTGTAGAGCGTGCCGCCGTCGGCACCCTCGATCTGGAACCAGCCGCGGCCGGTCAGCGCCATGTCGAAACTGTTGCCGGTCGAGGTCAGCTCGCCCTGTGTATGGACGTTGCGCACCGCCGTCGTCTTGACGCCGAGGCCGATCGACACCCCTTCCGGCACCAGCGAGGAGTTGGAGCGGTTGGGCACGCCTTGCGAGCGGTCGACCTGGTAGAGCAGGTCGGAGAATTCGGCGCGCGCGCGCTTGTAGCCGGTGGTGTTGATGTTGGCGATGTTGTTGGCGATGACTTCCAGATTGGTCTGCTGGGCGTTCATGCCGGTCGCTGCAATGGCGAGTGCTTTCACGGCAAGTCTCCTCAGATGCCCATACGGCTGATTTCGAGATAGGCGGAGACGACCTTGTCGCGAATGGCGATCGTGGTCTGCAGGGCCTGCTGGGCGCTCATGACGGCGTCGACGACCTGGCGGGTATCGGCGTCGCCCTTGAGCGCCTGGATCGAGACCTGTTCGGCATTCTGCAAGGTGTTGACGGTCTTCGAGGCAGCCTGGCTCAGCGCCTCGGCGAAGGTGCCGGCGATTTCGCCGCCGGCCATTGGCGCCGTGGTGCCCTGAAACAGGTCGGTCGCGGCATCAGTGCCGCCGATCTCCGGCTTGAGGGGAAGCGATCCGATACCGCCAATGCCGCTGATCATTACTGGTTCCTCATCAGGTCGATGGTCATGGAGATCAGATCACGCGCCTGCTTGATGACCTGAAGGTTGGCTTCGTAGGAACGGTTGGCTTCGCTCATGTCGGCCATCTCGACCAGCACGTTAACGTTGGGCATCTTGACATAGCCCTTGTCGTCGGCGGCCTCGTTGCCGGGCTGGAATTCGACGGGAAAGTCGCTGGGATCGCGGTCGATGGAGTTGACCTCGACCATCGTGCCGCCCGAGGCACGGTCGAGCTCGGAAACGAAGCTGATGGTCTTGCGGCGATAGGGGTCGGCGCCCGGCGTGTTGCCGGTCGACTGCGCGTTGGCAAGGTTTTCCGAAACCACGCGCAAACGGTCCGACTGGGCGCCGAGGCCGGATGCGGCGATCTTGAGGGCTGCGGTGAGCGCGTCCATGGTCAGGTCTTAACCGCCATCATCATCATCGAATGGAAGGCCTTGACGATCGCTGTGTTGAGCTCGAAGGAGCGACGGACCTCGCCGGCCTTCATCAGCTCGTTCTCGACCACCACGGTGTTCTTCGACGGCATGATCGCGCCGGTGGTTTCTTCGGGCTTGACCGTGAAGCCGGCATTGGTGGCGGCAGTGCCGAGGTGGCCTTCCTGGGTCGCGGTCAGCGACACCGCCGTGCGGTCGAGCACCTTCTCGAACGGCTCGACATCGCCGGCGGTGTAGCCCGGCGTGTTGACGTTGGCGATGTTGCCGGCAATGGCGGACTGACGCACGGACAGCCATTGCGACTGCTTGGCTGCAAGATCGAAAAGGTTGACGGGCTCCATGGGGATCTCCAGGCTGGTACGCACCAGACTAGGCCGCCAGTCTTGCGCGGACCTTGCGCGGGCCGGCCCGTGCCGCAGCTGAAGCGTGGGATTAGTTGGAGAGTTCGATTACCTGGTCGGTGCTGGTGACCATGACCCATTTGCCGCCGCGCTGCTCGATCGACGAGACGGTGCTGGCATCAGGCAGCTTCGAGCCGCGCTGGACGATCCACAGGCCGGCATCGTCCTCGATCATGGCGCGGCCGTTGGCGACATGAACCATGCGGAATTTGGGATCGCCCGGAAAGGGCTGCTCGTCGGCCCCGGGAGGCTGGGTCTTGTCGTCGGGGTGCTGCAGCGTGCCGGTGGCGAACAGGTCGACATCGGGTACATCGTTTGCGGTCAGCGGCTGGCCGGAATTTTCCATCTGCGAGCCACCGCTGACACGACCGGCATTGGTGCCGCTGCCGCCGAACTTGATCGCCTGGACACCGAACTGGTCCTGGTTGAAGAAGATATACCAGGGAAACAGCGCGCATATCAGGCCGAGCGTGATGCCGAGCGCGGCAAAGACGATATCGCTGCGGCGGTCATCCTTCTTTTTCAACCTGGGAAACTGCGCCCTTGGCGGCTGCGGCCAGTCGACGTCGGGAAAGAGCCCGTCGAGCAGCGAGTCACGGCTGGCCGCGATCGCCTCGTTGAGTTCGGCATGCGGAGCCTTGGGCAGTGGGGGCTTGGCGAAAGCGGGAGGCGCAGGTCTGGCCACCTCCGGGAAGGCAGGCTTGCCGACATTGCGCAATGCAGGTTCGACTGCCCTGAGCGATGCTGACTTGGCTTCGTCGGTTGGTGCAGGCTTTGCCATTTTGCGCGAGGCAGATTTGGCTGCTTTGCGCGCCGCTACCCTGGCTGCTTTGCGCGACGCCGCCTTGGACGCGCTGCTCGATATAAGCTTCGCGCTGCCCGATGCAAGCCTGGACATACCGCGCAAGGCAGCCTTCGGTGCACCGACCAGGGCAAGCCTGAACGCGCCGGGCGTGGATGGCTCACCCATGCCTGGCAAGGCAAGGTTGGCTACGCTCGGCAAGGCAGCCTCAGGCGAGCCGAGCAAGGCAGGTTCGGGCACGCTGCGCAACGCAGGCTGGACCAGTCTCGGCAAAGGTGGCTTGGCCGCCCTGGCCAATGCGGCCTCGGTTTTGGCTGCCTTGGCGCGTTCAGCTTTCGCCTTGGCAGCCCGTGCTTCGTCAGCCCTGGCTTCCTCGGCGGCGGTGGCCTCGGCCAGCATCTCCCGCAAAAGCCGTTCGGTGTATTGGCGCTCAGTCTCCTGCATCGACACTTTGCTTGCCTTTCAGATGACGGGCGAGGTCGGAGAATGCGTCGTTCGAGGCGCGGTCCTTTGGCGACTGCGTCAGCGCTTCGTAGATCAGCGGCACCTGGCGCACCGCAATGTCGAGCTCGGCATCGGCGCCGCCTTGATAGGCGCCGAGCAGGCGAATGTCGCGCGTGTCCTCGAAGCGCGAAATCATCGACTTCAGTCTCGTCACCAGCATGCGCTGCTCGGGGCTCCATGCCTTGTCGGCAAGGCGCGAGATCGACGACAGCGGATTGACCGGCGGATAGCGGCCCTGTTCAGCTATGGCGCGGTCGAGCACGACGTGGCCATCGAGAATGCCGCGCACCGAATCCGCGACCGGGTCGTTGTGGTCGTCGCCGTCGACCAGCACCGAGATGATGGCGGTGATCGATCCCTGGCCTTTGGCGCCTGGGCCTTCAGCGCCCGGTCCGGCACGCTCAAGCAGCTTGGGCAGGTCGGTGAAAACCGAAGCAGGATAGCCGCGCGCGACCGGCGGTTCGCCGGTTCCGGTCGCCACCTCGCGCAGCGCATGGGCAAAGCGGGTGATCGAATCCAGCACCAGAAGCACGCGGTGGCCTTGGTCGCGAAAATGTTCGGCGACGCGCATGGCGGTGTCGGGCGCGCGCCGCCGCATCATGGCGCTCTCGTCGCTGGTGGCGACGACGGCGACCGTCTTGGCCATGCTTTGCGCACCGATCGTGTCTTCGAGGAATTCGCGCACCTCGCGGCCGCGTTCGCCGATCAGCGCCACCACCACCGTATCGAAAGCATCGGCGCCGGCCAGCATGGCAAGCAGCGTCGACTTGCCGACGCCGGATCCGGCGAAAACGCCGAGGCGCTGGCCGAAGCAAAGCGGCGTGAAGATGTCGATGACCTTGACCCCGGTCGTGAAGGCGGTGCCGACTCGCTGCCGCGCCATGGCGCCGGGCGTGGTGCCGTCGCCACTTGCAGCTTCGCCGTTCCTGATCAGCGGCGGACCGCCGTCAATGACGCGGGTCAGCGCGTCGATGGCGCGGCCGCGCCACGAGGCGTGCGGCGTTACCACCAGTGGACCGCGGCGAAACACGGCGTCGCCGATGCCGGCATCGGCGCTGCGTTCGAAAGGCGCAATGACGACCTCGTCGCGGCCGATCCTGACGATCTCGCCACGGCGCGTGCCGGCTTGGCCGCGCTGCTCGACGAGGTCACCGAGCCTGGCGACTTTGGACAGGCCGCGCACCTTGTAGTGCGTCGGCGAAACCTCGGCGACGCGACCGCCGCGCCGCAGCAGAGTTTCCGTATCGTCGAACCGGTGCCAGATCCGCTCCAGCGCAGCCAGCCGGTTTTCCGGTGCTGCTTCCGGCTGCCGTTCAAGCGCACGTATCGATGATTGCGGGCTCGACATGCGCTACGACTTGGAGCCGAGCGTCTTGATGGCGTCGTCGGTCGAGGCGTCGGTCTGGCGCATCAGCGCCGCCGTGTTCTCGAAGGCGCGCTGAACCATGATCAGGCGCGTCATCTCGAGCACCGGATTGACGTTGGATTCCTCGACAAAGCCTTGCGCGACGCCGAGATCGGAGCGGTCGGTGACCGGCTCCGGCGCGCGTGAGGGAACGATGCCCGAATTGCCGTAGCGAACGAAATTCGGGCCTGGGTCGAAATTGAACAGGCCGATGGCGCCGACGAGTTTGTCGCCCTGGCGCAGCGAACCGTCGGCGCCCGCCTTGGGTGGGCCGTCGCGCGGGTCGAGCTGGATCGGCGCACCGCCGGCATCGAGCACCGGATGGCCCTCAAGCGACATCAGCTCGCCGTTCTCGTTCATCGAAAAGCGCCCGTCACGTGTCATCACGGTGCCGGCCGGCGTATCGATGCCGAACCAGGCATCGCCCTGGACGGCGAAGTCGAACGGATTGCCGGTCTGCGTCATCGCGCCATGCGCGCCGGACAAATAGGTTTTGCCGGAGGAGGCGAAGGATACAGATTTGGGGCCGCTGCCGGAGACGACATCCTCGAACTTCACGCCGGTTGCGCGAAAGCCGATGGTCGAGGCGTTGGCGACATTGTCGGCGATGGTGTCGAGACGGCGCTCGAGCGCGATCTGCGAGGAAAGGGCGACGTAAAGGCTGTCCTGCATGGTGCTCTCAGAATTTCAGTTTCTGCATGGCCATCATCAGATCGGTCGAGATGCCGACGGTGGTCGGTTGGGCAAACAGCACGCCGACCGATGTCGATGCCGTCGAGGTCGGATGATTGATTTCCCACAGGCTGGTGAAGCGGGTCAGGAATTTGTCGAGCTTGGCCGGATCGGTGAAATCGGTCAGGTCGAGCTTGGCCTCGAAGGCCTGCGCCTGCTTGTCGATATCGGCGGTGGCGAAGGAATCGGGCAGGCCGATCGCGGTGCGCACCACGCTGGCCAAGGCGGTGTCGGCCAGGACGTCGTACCAGTTGGTGATCGTCGGCGCCTTGCGTTCGAAATAAAGTGCCAGCCGCACGCCCTCATTGGTCTTGCCGGCATCCTCTTCCAGTGTCTGTCGCATGTATTTGTCGATGACCGGCTGCTGCGACGGACTGCGTGTCGTTGCGGCTTCGCCGTAAGCCTCGAAATTCAGCGAGGTGGCGAGCCTGGCATAGGCCTTGTTGGAGAGCTTGTTGGCAATGCTGGCGGGATCGCGCACGCCGCCCGCCAGGACATCGCGGACGAGATCCTTGTTGGTGGTTGCCGGATCGAGCCCACTTGCGGACAGCGCATAGTTGTACAGCCGGCTGTCGGCCATCAGGTCGTCGATCGACTTCACCTTGGTGATGTTGGCGAGGTAGTAGCTGGTCTCGGCCTGGACGGCGTCGGCATTCGGCTTGATGAGGCCAAGACCGGACTCGGTCGTGTAGAGTTTCGGCGTGGTCTTCAGCACGGCGTCGCGCGTGGTCGTCTGGTCGCCATACTGGGCGAAGTCGAAGGCGCTGACGAAGTTGGCGTAGCTCTTGTCGGTCAACTGGTTGGCGGGGCTCAACGGATCGGTGACGCCGCCGTTGACCATCGTGCGGATCTGCCTGGCCGTCTGGGTCGATGCGTCCAGCCCATAGGCAGCCATGGCGAAGGTCAGCAGGCGCTTGTCCTTCAAGAGGTCTTCGATCGACTTCACCTTGGAGATGTTGGCCGCGTAGTAGTCGGCCTCGCCCTTGATATATTGCGCGGTCGGCTTGACCAGCACCAGCCCGGTTCCGGCCATGATGGCTTTGGGAACCGCCTGCTGAACGGCGTCGCGTGCTGTCGCTTGGTCGCCATACTGGACGAAGTCGAAGGCGGCGACGAAGGCCGCATAGCCCTTGTTGGTCGACGTGTTTGCGGGGCTGTTAGGGTCGGTGACGCCGCCTTCCAGCATGGCGCGGACGGTCGCAGGCGCTTCGGCGTCTGCATCGAGGCCGAATGCGGCCATCGCATAGGTGAGCAGGCGATCGTTGCCCATCAAATCGTCGATCGATTTGACGTTCGAGATGTTGCTAATGAAGTAGGAGGTCTCGCCCTTGTAGTAGTCGAACCCGTTCTGCAAGGCGCCGAGCCCAATCTGGGCCGTATAGTTCTTGGTCACGCCTTGCTGCGCGGGATTGTAGCTGGTGGCATCCGCACCCAGCGCTGCGAAATTGAAGGCCGAGACGAATTCCGCGTAGCGCTTGTCGGTCAATTTGTTGGCGAAGCTATCGGAGTCGGAGACGCCTTCCTTCAGGGCTTTGACCATGAAGGCCTTGGCGTAGGCCATGTCGCCAAGGCCAAAGGCCTTCATGGCATAGGTGAACAGCCGGGTGTTTTTGACGAAATCGTCGATCGATTTCACGCTGCCGATGTTGGCCAGATAGTAGTCGGTGTCGCGCTTGGTGATCGGGTCCGCCTCGATGCGATCGATCGCCTTGGGAATATCCCTGGCGATGAGCTGGTAGCTGGTAAAAGTGCTCAACACGACGTGCCTCCGGTCGCAGCTTCAGTGACAGAGTATGCGGACTTGCTTGCGCGAGGCTGAATCGGCTCGCGATGTGTGATTCAAGCCTCACACAAGGCACGAGGACTATCGGTTAGGCCTGACGTGATGTGGAAGGATCTGGCGTGGGCATTCTGATCGGACTTGTGGTGACGCTCGGCTGTGTTCTCGGCGGCTTCATGGCCATGGGCGGCCATCTGCATGTGCTGATGCAGCCCTGGGAAGCGGTGGTCATCTGCGGCGCCGCACTCGGCACCTTCCTCGTCGCCAATCCGATGAAGACGGTCAAGGACACCGGCAAGGGCATCCTGGAAGCCTTCAAGCAGGCGGTGCCGAAGGAGCGCGACTATCTGGAGACGCTGGGCGTCCTGCACAGCCTGATGCGCGAATTGCGCTCGAAGTCGCGCAGCGAGGTCGAGGCGCATATCGACAACCCCGAGGAATCGGCGATCTTCCAAGCGTTCCCGACCGTGCTGAAAAATCACGATCTGACGAATTTCATCTGCGACTACTGCCGCATCATCATCATCGGCAATGCCCGCTCGCATGAGATCGAGGCACTGATGGATGAGGAAATCCAGACCATCAAGTCCGACAAGATGAAGGCCTATCACGCGCTCGTCGCAGTGGGCGACGGCCTGCCGGCGCTCGGCATCGTCGCCGCCGTGCTCGGCGTGGTCAAGGCGATGGGCGCGCTCGACCAGTCGCCGGAAATCCTCGGCGGCCTGATCGGCGCCGCCCTTGTCGGAACCTTTCTCGGCATCTTCCTGTCCTATGCCGTGGTCGGGCCGGTTGCCACCAAGATCAAGACGGTGCGCGAGAAGAAGAACCGCCTCTACATCATCGTCAAGCAGACGCTGCTCGCCTACATGAACGGCGCCCTGCCGCAGGTGGCGATCGAGTTCGGCCGCAAGACCATCTCGTCCTATGAGCGGCCGACCATCGACGCCGTCGAGCAGAGTACGATGAACACTGCCTCCGCCGAGAAGAAAGCGGCCTGAGCCATGCATGACGACAGACAGGACCGCACGCCGTCATGACAAGTCCTGGCAGCCCCTCGCAAGCCCGCTCGCTGATCATCGAGCGTCTGGTCGGTGACAGTGGCGAGGCCGCTCACGTCATCGGCACCGGGCGCTCGATGGGTGAGCGCGCGCTGCCGCTGCTGCAGAAGAGCCTGGCCGGCGAACTCGGCGCTCAAGTCACCGTCGACCTGCGCGCGGTCGAGGTCAGCCGCGTGCCGGATGCGCGCGTGCATGCCGGCGACAGCTTTGCCATGACCATCATCCCATCGCCGACCTCTTCCGATGCGATGACACTGGTGATCGATGCACCGGCGATCGCAGTCATGGTCTGCGCGCTGTTCGGTGGCGATCCGGATCAGCCGGTTGCGCCGATCGAGCGCGAGCTGTCGCAGATCGAGACGGACGTGGCGACGACGGTCTTCCAGGAGGTTGCGCAGGCGCTGAACGGATCGGGCCGCCGCTCGCTCGAATTGCGGCTGCCGGTGCCGCGGGCGCTTTCGGGCAACGAAGCCAGGCGCCGCGTATTGCGCGATGGCGCGGCGGTGCGCATCGTGTTCGGCATCTCGACGCCGACCGACAGCGGCACGGTCACGGTGATGATCCCGCAGCGCATCCTGCTAGCAACCCGCGGTATCGCCGATGTCCATGACGGCGAAGGCACGACCTCCGACTGGCGGGCACGCTTTTCGGAAGAGGTGATGCGCTCGACGGTGACGCTCGAAGCGACCATGCCGTTGGCACGCCTGACGCTCGGCGACCTCGCCGGCTTCGAGCCTGGCCAGGTCATCGAATTCGAGGAAACGGCGCAGTCGCACGCAAAGCTGAGCGCGCGCGACAAGACTTTGTTCGTCTGCGAGTTCGGCAAACTCGGGCAGAATTACACCGTCCGGATCAGGCACCCTTACGATGCCGGTCAGGATTTTATCGATGGGCTTATGCCGGGCTGACGCCGGGCAAACCCAAGCATTTGGAGACGACGTATGGCCAAGACCAAGGTGGAAGCCAATATCGACCAGCCGGACGAACAGCTCGACCGCGCCATCGAGGAATTGCGCGGCGTGCTCCAGGAGGAGGAAAAGCGGCCCGACGCCGGTTTGCGGGCCGCCATGTCCGGCACCAATCCGAACATCATCATGAGCATCCCGGTCGACGTGCAGATCATTCTCGGCAGCACGGAAATGCCGGTGTCGGACCTGATGGCGCTGCAGAAGGGCTCGACGGTGGCGCTCAACCGGCGCATCGGCGAACCGGTCGATGTGGTGGTCAACGGCCGCAAGATCGCGCGCGGCGAAATCACCGTGCTGGAAAGCGATCCGTCGCGCTTCGGCATCCGGCTGACCGAAATCATCGCTGCCACCAAGAGCGCATAGAGTATTTGTTTTTACGCAATTCCGGACGGAAAACCGCACACACTTTTCCTGGAATTGCTTCAAAGGGATGGACGATATGCGGTCTCAGCAGCGATCGGAGCTTATGCCATGACGACGCCGGTGACACTCACGCGCCCGCAAAAGGCCGCCGCCATCCTGGTGGCGATGGGCAAGCCGTCGGCCAGCCGGTTGCTGAAATTCTTCAAGCAGGAAGAGCTGAAGGCGCTGATCGAAGGGGCGCGTCTGTTGCGCACCATTCCGCAGAGCGATCTCGAACGCATCGTCGCCGAATTCGAGGCCGAATTCACCGAAGGCGCCGGCCTGCTCGATTCCGCCGACCGGATGGACACCATCCTCAATGAATCGCTGTCGCCCGAAGAGATGAGCGCCATCATGGGCGACAAGCGCTTCGAGGTTGCGCCGGAAGGACCGCCGCCGATCTGGCCGGAACTGGAAAAGCTCGAACCAACGCGTCTGGGTACGTTCCTTGCCGGCGAACATCCGCAGACAGCGGCCGTGGTGCTGTCGAAGCTTGCGCCGCAAACGGCGGCCAACATTCTGCTGACCATGGAAAAGCCGATGCGCAGCGAAATCATCAAGCGCATGGTGTCGATGGCGACGATTCCCGACGCGGCCACCAGGATCATCGAGAACCAGCTGCGCGCCAGCGTGCTGGCGCAGACCGCGACCAAGGACATATCGGCCGGACAGGCGCGCGTCGCCAGCGTGCTCAACGAAATGGACAAGCCGCAGCTGGAAGAGGTCATGCAGGATCTGGAAGAGGCCGGCACGCCGGACCTCGGCGGCGTCCGCTCCAGGCTGTTTGCCTTCGACGATCTGCCGCTGTTGACGCAGAAGGCGAGGGTGCTTCTGTTCGACGGGCTGTCGACCGAACTGATCACGCTGGCGCTGCGCGGTGCTGCGCCCGGATTGACGGAATCGGTGCTGTCGGCGATCGGCGCCCGGTCGCGGCGCATGATTGAGTCCGAACTCGGACAGGGCTCGGAAGGCATCCAGCTTGTCGACATCATGACGGCGCGCAAGACCATTGCGGTGGCGACGATCCGGCTTTCGCGCGAGGGGGCATTCGAACTTCCGTCCTCGTCGCAGCAGAGCGAAGCGGCTTAAAGCCGAGCGCTGACCTCAAATGGCTGAAGCGGCGGACAAAGACTCCAAAACCGAAGACGCGACAGAAAAGAAAATCCGCGACACCATCGAACAGGGCAAGCTGCCCCATTCGCGGGAAGCCGCACTCCTGGCGTCCTTCATCGCCATACTGGTGTTCACCGTCTTCTACGCCAAGGATGCCGTCGTCGATCTCGGCATGTTCCTGTCCATGTTCCTGGAAAAACCCGAGGCATGGCCGATGGACACTGAGACCGACGTCATCGCGCTCTACAAGACCGTGATGATGGAGATCGGCCGTGCCGTCGTCAGCCTGCTGGTGCTGCTGGTGGTGGCCGGCATCGGCGCCTCGGTGCTGCAGAACATGCCGCAATTCGTCGGAGAGCGAATCCGGCCGCAGCTATCACGCATCTCGATAGCCAAGGGCTGGACCAGGACGTTCGGTATTCAGGGCTGGGTCGAATTCCTGAAATCGCTGGGCAAGCTCGGCTTCGCCAGCATCGTGCTCTACTTCACGCTGTCGCAGGACTACCGCCAGCTGCTGGCCGGCATGATCACCAACCCTGTCGCTTTCGGCCTCGTCATCAAAAGCATCACCGTCGACATATTGGTGGCGATCGTCTTCGTCATGGGGTTGATCGCGGCTGTCGACGTCGTCTGGTCGCGCTTCCACTGGAAGCAGGATCTGCGCATGACCAAGCAGGAGGTCAAGGACGAGTTCAAGCAGTCCGAGGGCGATCCGATCATCAAGTCGCGGCTGCGCTCGCTGGCGCGTGACCGGGCGCGCAAGCGGATGATGACGGCGGTGCCGCGCGCGACGCTGATCATCGCCAATCCGACGCACTTTTCCATCGCGCTTAAATATGTCCGCGACGAGGATTCGGCACCCGTGGTGCTGGCCAAGGGCCAGGACCTGGTGGCGCTCAAGATTCGCGAGATCGCCAAGGAGCACAACATCCCGATCTTCGAGGACGTCGCGCTCGCCCGCTCCATGTACAAGCAAGTTTCGGTTGATAGCGTGATCCCGTCGCAATTCTACCAGGCCGTCGCCGAACTGGTGCGGATCGTCTACTCGAAAAAGGCTGAGCGGAGACAAATTTCATGAACCGCCAACCGCACGCAAAATCCCGCGAACTCATCGTCGCCAAGGCCATCGAGCAGGTGGTCGACGAGTTGCGGCTGATCGATGTCGCCGACTACATCGCCTTCATCCGGCTGGAGCATTTCGCTTGCCTGTCGGACCTGGTGGATTCGGCGGTTGAGCTTTTCTTCCTGCCGGGCACGCTGCGGCTCGGCCATGGCGGTGAAGCGCATGTCGACTGGAGCGGCAGCCCGCGCATCGTGCTCGATCTCGAGCTCAGGCCGCCCGGCGTCACCGTCTATTTCCAGCTGACGCTGAGCGAGGAGAGGTCTTCGGTTGCCGTCAACTATGTATCGTTCGAGAAGCCCGGCGAAGACCCGGAGCACAACACGGTCCTGCTGGAAACGGTGATCGAAGAGGCGCGCATCCGGAGGACCGAGCCGCTCGCCTATCGCTGAGTGTCTGATCCAAAAGTCGCCATGCCGGGCTGCAAATGGCACTTTCTGCGCTTCCGGTGCTCGCGTACCTTCATGTACGCTCCGCTCCGGTTCTCGAAATCACCATTTTCGCCAGCGGCCTGACGATTTTTGATTCAGACACTTCGTTCCGAGACGACAGCCTTGGTCCTTGGATCACTCGATCAGCCCCAGCCGCAGCGCCTTGGCCACCGCCTGGTTGCGGTTGACCGCGTTGAGCTTCTGCGTGGACTGGGTGAGATACTGGTTGGCGGTGTGGACGGACAGCTTCAGCAGCCTGGCGATCTCTTCGCTGGTGTTGCCGTTGGCGGTCAGCTTCAGGCACTCCAGTTCGCGCTTGGAGATCGAGCGCATCCGGCTGGCGTCGTTGGGACGAATGCGGGCAACAGCGGCGAACAGCGAGAAACAGCGGGCGTGGATTTCGTAGAGAGTGTCCTCCGGCAGAGCGATCGTCGAGCCCAGGAACACCACCAACCCGCAATGGCCGCGATCGGCATGGACGGGAAAGGCAATGCCGTTGGTGCCCGGCGCCAGCGGCGCCGTGCGCTCCGCCCAGGCAAGGTTCTGGAAGACGGCGTCCGAGCCGGCGATGCCGTCATCGGCCCACCAACGCGGCGCTGTCGAGGCGCCGCTGTGGCGCACCATCTCCTCGCCATTGGCGCCGGCGATGAACTTGGTTGTCACCGCGGTGGCGGGATAGTCGGAATCGAAGCTCGGCACCAGGCGCGCGCGTTCCGGCGACGGGCTGACGAAGTAGAGGCCGAAGGCCGAGGCGTTGATGTCGACGGCGATCCAGCGGCAGCGGCGCACCGCGTCCGGGATGGTGACGGCGTGGTGCGTCTCGGAGCCGATGGAGAAGGCGCCGAACGGATTGCGCTGCTCGTTGAAAAGGGCTTCGGCAGCCGCCTTGATGTCAGCGTGTTTCAAATGATGCCGCTCCTGATCGCCGTGGCGATGGCCATCGCGCGGTTTGAGGCCGCGAATTTCTGGATGGCGTGGGTGATGTAGCTGTTGACGGTGTTGGACGAGACCCCGAGGATGACCGCGACCTCATCGGTGGTCTTGCCTTCCGACACCCAGAACAGGCACTCGCGCTCGCGGTCGGACAGCGGGTCCTGCATGGCGGCGGCGGCGACCAATTGCGGAATGGCGGACAGCGCATAGCAGCACTTCAGCTGCGCCTTCATCAGCGCCGGCTGGTCGATCTTGCCGGCCTCCGCCGCTGAGAACAAGGCGAACAGCCGCTGGCGTCCGACATTGAGCCGCAGCGAATAGACTTCGGCATGGCCAAGCGCGTCGAGCAGGCGGGCCTCCTCGCCGGTGACCAGACCGTCGGTGTCGGGTGCGACAGAGGCAACAAGCGGCTTCGGACGAATGCCGGGCGCTACGGTCAGCGGCCCCTGGGCGAGGCCGGCGATCAGCCGCTTGCCGATGAGTTCGATGGCGTCGAAAATCCAGTTGGAGG
Organism: Mesorhizobium sp. P2_F7; assembly: GCF_056403695.1. Taxonomy (NCBI): domain Bacteria; kingdom Pseudomonadati; phylum Pseudomonadota; class Alphaproteobacteria; order Hyphomicrobiales; family Phyllobacteriaceae; genus Mesorhizobium; species Mesorhizobium sp. P2_F7. The sequence goes on from NZ_JBFUFA010000003.1 coordinate 233,354, forward strand.
AGACGATGCGGGCGTCGTTGCGGTCCTGGTCATGGACGATGGCGACGAGCATATAGCTGTCGGCGCCGATCTCGGCGGCAAGCTGCATGAAAAAGGAGGTGAGATCGCCGCGGGACGCGAGGCGCGAGCCTAAAGTGTCGGATTGGAGAAGCGCGGCGGAGCTGCTCATTGGATGCTTTGGTTGTATGTCATGGCCGGAATCTTTTCTTGAGCCCGGATGCTGGGGTCGCCAGCGGCCGAACTTGAAGACGCATTACGTTTACGAAGCACTCACACGGGCGCGGCGGTCGCGCCGATCGCCGAATCCATCAGGGAACGCGAAGCCGTCCGCGTCTGGTGCCGGTCAGAGGCCGGAACTTGAGACTTTGGGTGGTCGCCGCGCCCCCCAGGACCGGCTGATTCGGGTCTAATCTACCCGCAGATGAATCCGACATCAAACGCGATTTGACAAAATCGTTTTTTTTGGACTCAGGCGACTCAGAGCCGGCTTTCGTGGGCTTTTCCTGCCTCGAACGACCCGAAACGCTGACACGAAAAAGACAGAGGGTGTTGCGACACTGCCGTATCGAGGGCCGATCGATTCCGATAGGTTCTCGGCGACCGGCAGGGGTGGGCATCCCTTCGGTCGTAAAAGGCGGATTTGGGCGCGCTTGCTTCGCGGCCATCAGCATCGGGGGTAGTGATGAAGCAGGTTTTCCTGGCGTTCACAGTGGTGGTGCTTGCGGTTTTTGCCGGCGCGGCAGCGCCCGCCAAGGCCGAGCCGATCGTCACCTATGCGCTCGACAACGGGCTGCAGGTGGTGCTGGTGCCGGACCATCGCGCGCCGAAGGTGGTGATGAACCTGCGCTATCGCGTCGGATCGATGAATGAACCGGCGGGCCGCTCGGGCTTTGCGCATCTGTTCGAACATCTGATGTTTTCCGGCACCCCGGCCTGGCCGAACGTGTTCGGCGCGCACGCTGCACTCGGTAACGAGATCAATGCCTGGACCACCGAGGACGGCACGGTTTATTACGTCGACGGGCTGTCGTCGTCGCTGCCGATGATCCTGTCGCTGGAAGCCGACCGCATGGCCAATCTTGGCCGTTCGGTGACGCAGGCCAAGCTCGACCTACAGCGCTCGGTGGTCAAGAACGAGATGCGGCAGAACGTGCTCGACAAGGCCGGCGCCTCCGGCTGGGAAGCCTTCTGGTCCGGACTGTTCCCAAAACCGCATCCCTACAGCCGCATGGTCATCGGCTCGGTTGCCGATCTCGATGCGGCGACGCTCGACGATGTCAGAGGTTTCTTCAACAGCTATTATCTGCCCAACAATGCGGTGCTGGTGCTGGTCGGCGATCTCAAAATCGACGACACCAAGGCGCTGATTGCCGATACGTTTGGCAAGGTGCCGCGCGGCGCCGATGTGGCGCGGCCGGCTGTGCCGGAACCGACGCAGGCCCGGCTGAAGCTGGTGCTGGAGGATCGTGTGCCAAGCGCGATCGTCGTGGTCGGCTTCAGTGGCCCGGTGGCGCAGTCGCCCGACAATGGCGCGCTCAGCATTGCCGCCGAACTGCTCGGCAATGGCGAATATGGGTTCCTGCGCAACCGCCTGGTTTCGCAACTGGGCATCGCCACCTATGCCAATGCGAACTGGACCGTCGGCCTGCTCGGCGGCCGCTTTACCTTCGAGGCGGGTGCTGCCGAAGGCGTCAAGCCGGAAGCGCTGGAGAGCGCGATGAAAACGGCGTTCGCCGATTTCCTCAAGACGCCGCTCGATCCGGCCGATGTCGAGCGCGCGCGCACCGGCCTGTTGCAGGCGGCGCGGCTCGGCAATGAAGGGCTGAAGGATCGGGCCGGCACCGTCTCCTACAATGCCGACGTGCTCGGCGATGCGCAGAGTGCGTTGGTCGACGATCCCAGGGTCAAGAATGTCAGCATCGCCGATATCGAAGCGACGATGAAGCGGCTGTTGAAACCGGAAGATGCCAGCGTGCTGGTGCTGAAGCCCGGTCCGCGCGGGGGCTATCCCGACGCTCTGATCGGCTCGTCCGGCACGCCGCAACCGTTCACCGCACCGGAGCGGGCAGCGATCGATATTCCAAAGCATGCAGCCGGCGAGGCGCCTTCGGCGACCTTGCCCGCAAAAGAAACGGCGACGCTGTCCAACGGCATCAAGCTCGTCCACTACACAATGCCGGAAGCGCCGATGGTCTATGTCGCGGCCATTGCCCAGGGCGGCTGGAACAGCGTGCCGGAAGGCAAGGAGGGGCTGCTGGAGCTTGCCGCAAGCATGGCGACGCGCGGAGCCGGGGATCGCGGCTCGGCTGACTTCGCCAAGGCCGCCAGCGACATCGGCGCCGGCGTCGGCTACCAGGCCGGCGCACTGACCACGACGATGACGCTGGGCGTGCCGCCGGAAAAGCTCGACCAGGGTCTCGGCCTGCTTGCCGACGCGGTGCTGAAGCCGCGTTTCGACAAGGCAGAATGGACGGTGCTGATGGCGCAGACGGTCGACTGGCTGAATGGCCGCGAGGCCGATCTGCCCGGCGTTGCCGGCCGCGTGGCGAAGGCAGCGCTCATTCCACCGGTGCCTGGCAAGGCGGCGGTCGACTGGTCGGCAAAGGCGCTGGCCTCGATCTCGCTCGATGAGGCGAGAGACGCGTTCAAGGCGGAGTTCACGCCGAAGGCGGTGACCTTCTACAGCGTCGGCCCGATGCCGGTTGCGACCGTCGCCGCCGGCCTTGAGAAAGCATTCGGCGCCTGGACAAGCGACGCCGCCGGCTATGCTGTCGAGCAAGCGCCGGCGGCGCATTTCAATGGCGGCCAGAAGGTGCTGCTGGTGCCCGAACCCGGCGCAAGCCAGTCGGCGCTGTTCGTGGCGCGGCCGGCGCCCGGCACCGATGAAAGCGAGCGTGCCGAGTCGACTGCGGTCTCCAACCTGCTCGGCGCCGATTTCTCCAGCCGGCTGAATTCGGTGATCCGCGAGGAGAAGGGTTATTCCTATGGCGTGTCGAGCTATCTGATGAGCCCGATGAAGGCCGGCTCGGGGCTGGTGGTGGCAACCACCGTCGAGCGCGCCAACACCGGTCCTGCGATCACCGAAATCCTCAAAGGCTTTGCCGGCCTGACCACCTTGCCGGTGGCGCAGGACGAGGTCGACCGCACGGTGACCGTCTATCGCCGGGCGCTGGCCGGATCGGCCGAGACCTCGGCCGGCCTGTTCTCTTCGCTGATTGCTGCGGTCGGCAGCGGCTCGACGCTGGAGGACCAGCAAGGCCGCATGGCCGCGCGCACTAAACTTACGCTCGACGCCGTGCAGAAACAGGCATTGGCCTTGTCGTCGCTGGATCCGTCGCTGATCGTGGTGGCGGGCGACCCGGATGTGGTGATGCCGCAGCTTGCCGCGATCGGCCTCAAGGATGTGCTGGTCGTCAAACGGGAAGAGACGGCGGAGCAGACCGCGATGCGGGCACTCGATCTTCTCGGCAACAAGCGGCAGGCGCCGCTGTCGGCTTCACCGTGGCGGGTCGGCGATGGCGGCACGACGCGGGCGGTGCACTCTTGCGCAGGCGACCGGGATTGCGGCGCGCAGATCCACGCAGACTAGTCAGTTCGGCGCGCGGCCGCCGGTCGCGTTGAAATTTTGGGTACTTTGTTTCGGGGGAAACGATGAGCGATTCATTTCAAGAAGTCACATCCGTCTCGTGGTTCGGGCGAATCAAGCGTGCGGTCGGCGGGGTCATCTTCGGCCTCATCCTGATCGTGCTGATGGTGATCGGGCTGTTCTGGAACGAGGGCCGCGCCGTGCAGACGGCGCGCTCGCTGGCCGAAGGGTCGGGCGCGGTGGTTTCGGTCGGCGCCGACAGCGTCGATGCCGCCAATGACGGCAAGCTGGTCCATGTCAGCGGACCGGTGACAGCGGACAGCGGTCTCGCCGATCCGGATTTTGGCATCGCGGCGCAAGGATTGCGGCTGTCGCGCAGCGTCGAGATGTATCAGTGGAAGGAAGAGTCCAAGTCGGAGACGACGAAAAAGCTCGGCGGCGGTGAAGAGACGGTGACGACCTACAGTTATTCGAAAGTGTGGGACGACAGCCAGATCGACTCGTCCGATTTCAAGAAGCCGGACGGCCATCAGAATCCGTCGATGGCGATCCACAGCCGCACTTTCCAGATCCCGCAGGGCAAGCTTGTCGCCTTCGATCTGGATACGCCGGTGCTGGATCGCATCGAGGGCGACAAGGACTATTCGCTGTCGGCCGATCAGTCGGCGGCGATAAAGGCCGCCTATACCGGGACGAAGCCGCTCAGCATCGTCGATGGCAGGATCTATCTCGGCAATGACAACACAACACCTGCTCTGGGCGACTACCGCATCGGCTACGAACTGGCGCCGCTTGGCGTGGTCAGCATCGTCGCGCGCCAGGCAGGCAGCCGGTTCGAGCCATACCAGACGCAAGCGGGCGATGCGTTGCTGATGGTGGATACCGGCAACGTGCCGGCCGAAAAGATGTTCGCCGACGCTGTAAGCGCCAACACGCTGATCACCTGGCTGCTACGCGGCGCCGGCCTGCTTTTGCTGACCATCGGCTTTGCGCTGTTCCTCAGCCCGATCGGGGTGATCCTCGACGTCATACCCTTCCTCGGCAGCATGGCGCGGATGGGAACCGGCATCATCGCCTTCGTCCTGGCGATCATGGTCGGCACGACGACGATCGCCATCGCCTGGTTCTGGTACCGGCCGCTGCTGGCGGTAGGGATCCTGGCCGCCGGCCTGATCGCGGCGGTGATCGTCTATAGGATCGGCCGGTCGCGAAAGCCAGTCGTTCCAGCGGCCGCGCCGACCACCGGCGCAGCTGTCTAGGTGGAGTTCCGGGGGCGGCTGTGGCGGCCCCCCACTTCTACTTGTCCTCGAAGCCGGTCAGCACGCCCACGGCGTTGATGCCGATTTCCTCGACGGCGTAACCGCCTTCCATGACGAACAGCGTCGGCAGGCCGAGCTTGGCGATGCGGCGGCCGATCTTCGGATAGTCGGGGCTTTTCAGTTTGAACTGGCTGATCGGGTCCTTCTCGAAGGTGTCGACGCCGAGCGAGACGATGACGATATCAGGCGCGTAGGCGGCGAGCTTGGCACAGGCGTCTTCGAGCGAGGCGTTCCAGCTCTCCCAGTCGGTGCCGAAGGGCATGGGATAATTGATGTTGAAGCCTTCGCCGGCGCCGGCGCCGCGTTCATCAGCATGGCCCAGGAAAAAGGGATACTCGACCATCGGATCGCCGTGCAGATTGAGAACCTGGACGTCGGCGCGGTCGTAGAAGATTTCCTGCGTGCCGTTGCCGTGGTGATAGTCGACATCGAGGATCGAAACGCGTTTGGCGCCCTGGTCGCGGAACCATTGGGCGGCGACGGCGGCGTTGTTGATGAAGCAGTAACCGCCCATGAAGCCGGCGCCGGCGTGATGGCCGGGCGGCCGGCAGAGCGCGAAGGCCGACCGTTCGCCGCCCTTGACCAGGGCGGCCGCCGTCAGCGCCACATCGTAGGAGGATTTGATCGCGGTCCAGGTGCCTTCGACGAAGGTGGCGCCGGCGTCGAAGGAATAGTAGCCGAGTAGGGCATCGACGCGCTGGGGCGGCACGTCGCCGCGCAGGCCACGTGTCGGCCAGGTGAAAGGCATGGCCGTGCCCTTGTGGCCTTCGGCGGTCCATCGCGGCCATACCGTCGGCAGGAAGTCGATGTAATCGGCTTTGTGGATGCGCTTGGCGGCGGTGAGATCATGCTCGACCGGTCCGATGATCGGTCCAAGCTTCTCGCTCTCGACCCGCGCCTTGATGAACTCGGCCCGCGACGGTTTTTCGAAACCCGGCACGATGGCTGATGTGACCAATTCCATCTGGCCGGCATGGCCGGCGTGAAGCGGCGAATAGACAGTCTTCATGAAATTCCTCTCGAAGTGCGTAATCAGTCAAGGTTGAGATAGGGGGTCACCAGCGCGAGCCACATTCTTTCCACATCGTCCTCGATGAGGTCGTATGTCTTGCGGTCCCGTTTCAGCCCCACGAGCCGGCAGGCGTGGCCGACATCCATCATCAGCACGCCGAGCCGGCTGGCGATCTTGTCTTCAAGCGCCGGGTTCACATGCTGCAGCCATGCGGCGTAGAGCGCGATGATCTGCTCGTCATATTCGTCCTGGATCGGCCTGAGGTCGGCGTTGCCGGAGATGGCCTCGATCACCGGCATCAGGGTAGCGTTCTCGAGATATATCTTGGAGGTATCGATGAAGAGCTTGCGCACTTCCTCGCGAAACTCGTCGCGGTTGGTGGGCGGAGCGACCTCGATGCGCCTGGCGATCACCTCGGGAAAGGATGACAGCCAGCGCCGGGCGAGGTCGAGGAGAATGGCTTCCTTGTTGGGAAAGTACTGGTAGACCGACCCGACCGACAGGCCCGCGCGCTGCGCAATGGCGAGCGTCGTCGGCGTCTTGGTTCCTTGCTCGCGCGCCAAGGTCAGCGCCGCGTCGAGGATCCGGTCGACCACCTTGCTCGACCGCTCCTGCCGCGGCTGCTTGCGCGGTTCGAGCGCCATCCTGGTTTCGCGGCTGAGATTGCGCTTCACGTCCCGATGCCCTCGTTCGCCCGTCCCAAGCGCCGGATGTTGTCCACAATACATTCGAAATTCGGCACGTTGACAAACGCGAATAATTAGTCGCATTCTTTTATCCACGCTGTTTTCGGAGATCACAAGGGGAATTTCAAAACAGCGCACTGGCATCAGTTTTCGTTCGATAGCGCCGCTCCAGCGGAGTGGAAGCTTGTCGGACAAGAGGGTTGTCGGTCTCAGTCAGTCGTCAAAAGCGCGGAGTCGCGATGTCTGTCACGGGTGCGGGTGCTGATCTGATCGTCATCAATGGTCGCGTGCGGACCATGGACGATGACAATCCCGCCGCCGAGGCCATTGCCGTCAAGGACGGCGCCATCATCGCCATCGGCAGCCGCGCTTCCATCGAAGAACTCAAGGGATCGGCTACCAGGGTTATCGACGCCAAAGGCGGTTCGGTCCTGCCCGGTTTCATCGAAGCCCACATGCATCTGTTCTCCGGAGGGGCCGAGCTCGCGCACCTCCAGCTTGGTGGTATCCACGGCTTCGAGGCGCTGCAGCAGGCGATCCGCGACTATGCAACGACACGGCCCGAGGCGAAAATGCTGGTCGGGCAGGGGGTCGACTACACCGTGCTCGGCGACGAGCGGGTGACGCGCCATCATCTCGACGCCATCCTGCCGGACCGTCCCTTCTGCATGGCGGCGCCCGACCATCACACCATGTGGGCCAACACCAAAGCGCTGGAGATGGCGGGCATTCTGCGGGGGCGCACGCTCGGTCCAGGCAACGAGATCGTCATGGGCGAAGACGGCCTGGCTGCCGGTGAATTGCGCGAGGGCGAAGCCTTCGGTCCGGTGCTCGACCTTGCCGGCGAAAGCCGGGTGCGGCTGGGGCTGTCGACCGGCGGCGAGCCCAACCCGATGCCATCGGCTGCCGAGCGGGCCGCCGACCGCGCCATCATGCGGCGAGGCCTTGCCTGGTGCGCCCGCCACGGCATCACCTCGATCCAGAACATGGACGGCAATCTCTACCAGCTCGAATTGCTCTCCGAGATCGAGGCCGAAGAAGGCTTGCCCTGCCGCGTCAAGATCCCGTTCCACTACAAGAATTTCATGACCCTCCACATCCTGGAGAAGGCCTCTGTCATGGCTGAGCGCTACGATAGCGAATGGCTGTCATCGGGCATGGTCAAGGTGTTCTATGACGGCGTGCTCGACTCCTGGACCGCGGTCATGGTCGAGCCCTATGCGGACCGTCCCGACTGGGTCGGCGAGCCGCTGTTCACGCCGCAGCAATTCATCGATCTCGCCACCGCCATCGACAAGCGTGGCCTGCAGATCGCCGTGCACTCGATCGGCGATGGCGCCGTGCGCGCGGTGCTCGACGGCTACCAGGCGGCGCAAAAGGCCAATGGCAAGCGCGACAGCCGGCACAGGGTCGAGCATATCGAGGTCACAACCGCCGCAGATGTGCCGCGTTTCGCCGAACTCGGTGTCATCGCGTCGATGCAGCCGTCGCATCCGCCCGGCGCCATGGATTTTCCGCTGGAGCCGACCGTATCGCGCATCGGGCGGGATCGCTGGCCGCTGAGCTATGCCTGGCGCACCTTGAAGGAAGCCGGCGCCCATGTCGTCTTCGCCTCGGACTGGCCGGTGGCGGCGATCGACCCGATCCTGAGCATCCAGGCGGCATTGCTGCGCAAACCATGGGCAGAAGGCGATCCCGACCAGAGTTTCTCGCTGCAGGAAGGGCTCGCCGCCTACACGGTCGAGGGCGCCTATGCCGAATTCGCCGAGCAGCGCAAAGGCGTGCTGAAACCCGGCTATATGGCAGATCTGGTGGTTTTGTCCGCCGATATCGAGAAGACGGCGCCGGCTGAATTGCACAAGGTGCGGCCGGTGACGACGGTCTGCGGCGGCAAGGTCACCTACCAGGCCTGACAATGGCATGCGGCTTGCAAAGCTTGCGGCTTGCAAGACGAATTGACTGACTGAACTGTGATTCAATGCCGGACTTGCCAACCTACCGGCCGTGTGATCACATCGAACAGGGGAAAAACTCCGCCGACAAGAGCGGGGTCAACAGTGAGGCGTATCGTGCCGGAAAAACCGGATCGGAATGCAATTGAAGTCGTAAACGTCAGTAAAATTTTCGGATCAGGGGAAGGGCAGGTCGCGGCCCTCGACACGGTCTCGGTATCCATCCGCGAGAACGAGTTCTTCACCCTGCTGGGCCCGTCCGGTTGCGGCAAGACCACGTTGCTGCGGTTGATTGCCGGCTTCGACTTTCCAACCGCCGGCGAAATCCTGCTTTATGGCCAGGACATTGCGCCGCTGCCGCCATTCAAGCGGCCGGTCAACACCGTCTTCCAGTCCTACGCGCTGTTCCCGCACATGACGGTCGCCGACAATATCGGCTTCGGCCTGGAAATGCTGGGCAAGCCGAAGGCCGAGATCACGGCGCGCGTCGCCGAGATGCTGAAGCTGGTGAAGATGGAGGCGCTGGCGGGTCGCCGCACCAGCCAGATCTCCGGCGGCCAGCAGCAGCGCGTGGCGCTCGCTCGGGCACTGGCGCCGCAGCCCAAGGTCCTGTTGCTCGACGAACCGCTGTCTGCGCTCGACTACAAGCTGCGCAAGGAAATGCAGATCGAGTTGAAGCGGCTGCAGCACGAGACCGGCATCACCTTCATCTTCGTCACCCATGACCAGGAAGAAGCGCTGACCATGTCGGACCGCATCGCGGTGATGTCGTCGGGCAAGATCCTGCAGGTCGGTTCGCCGCGCGACATCTACGACCGGCCGGCCGAGCGCTTCGTCGCCGACTTCATCGGCGAGTCGAACTTCCTCAAGGCGGATGTGGTCGGCGTGACCAGTGGCCGCGCGACGGTAAAGCTTTCGTCTGGCACGGAAATCCCGGCCTCGTTGCCGGACGGTTTCAGCCCCAGCGGCAAGGTCACCATTGTCGTTCGTCCCGAGCATGCGCAGCTGGGTGCGGCCAGCCCGAGCGCTTCGCTGTCCGGCACCGTCGAGAACATCGTCTATCTCGGCACCGACACGCACTTCCATCTGCGCCTTGCCGGTGGCGAACCGTTCATCGTGCGGCGCCAGAACAGCCGCGGCGCCGGGGACGGCATCGTTCAGGGCGGTCAGGTCGGCATCATGATCGGCAACGACGCCGCGCAAGTGCTGAAGGACTGATCATGGCGACCGCGGAAGAAGTCGCCAAGGCAGCGGAGCGGCGCGATGTGCGCGACCGCTGGCTGCTGTCAGCGCCAGCATTGCTAGTGATTTTCCTCGCCGCGACCGGCCCCTTGCTGATCGTGCTGATCTACTCGTTCCTGACGCCCGGCCCCTATGGCGACGTGAAGTGGCAGTTTTCGCCCGATGCCTGGCTGTCGGTATTCATGGAACGCGACATTTTCGACGATACGCTTTCGCTTGCGGCGGCGCATGTCACCATTTTCTGGCGCTCGATCAAGCTTGCGGTGGTGACGACCATCGCCACGTTGGCGCTGGGGTTTCCCACCGCCTATTTCATGGCGACGCGCAGCGAAAAGACCAGGGATCTCTGGCTGTTCCTGATCACCATTCCGTTCTGGACAAACCTTCTGATCCGCACCTTCGCCGTGCTGCAGATCATCCGCAACGAAGGCATCATCAACACCATCCTTATCAAGCTCGGCATCGTCTCGGCGCCGGTGCAGATCCTCTACACCGACACGGCGATCCTGATCGGCATGGCCTATGTCTACCTGCCGCTGATGGTGCTGCCGATCTATGCCAGCATGGAGAAGCTTGATTTCCGCCTGGTCGAGGCGGGCTATGATCTCTACGCGACGCGCTTCAAGGTGCTGCGCAAGATCATCTTTCCGCTGGTCAAACCCGGCGTCATCGCCGGCTCCATTCTGGTCTTCATTCCGGCGCTTGGCGCCTATGTGACGCCGAGCGTGCTTGGCGGCGGCAAGAACATGATGCTGTCCAACCTGATCGAATTGCAGTTCGGGCAGGGCCGCAACTGGCCGCTCGGCTCGGCGCTGTCGATCACGGTGATGATCATCGTCATGGTGGCGCTGCTTGCCTATGTCCGCAACGCCGGCAAGTCGGGGGTGCGACATGGCTAGCAACTTTTCGATCAAGCACCAGACCGGCTTCACGGCGATCGCCGCGACCTGTTTCATCGTGCTCTATCTGCCCATCATCGTGCTGGTCGCCTACGCCTTCAATGCCGCGAACTCGACGTCCGAATGGGGCGGCTTTTCGATGCGCTGGTTCCAGTCGGCGTGGCAGAATGTGCAGGTTATCGACGCGACGCTGCGCTCGTTCCAGATCGGCGCCATCGCTGCAGTGCTGTCGACCATCTTTGCCACCATGGCGGCGCTTGCCACCACCCGCACGGCGTCCTATCCCGGCCTCACCTTCAAATATGCGGCAATCAACCAGCCGCTGATGGTGCCCGAGATCGTCACAGGCGTGGCGCTGCTGATCTTCTTCTCGCGCATCAAGATTTTCACCGGCTATTCCGGCCTCGGCTATCTCATCGCCGCGCATACGGCGTTCTGCATTCCGTTCGCCTACCTGCCGATCCGGGCGCGGCTGGAGAACATGGACCTGACTCTGGAGCGCGCCGCGGCCGATCTCTATGCGACGCCGTGGAAGACTTTTCGGCGCATCACGCTGCCGCTTTTGTGGCCAGGCATCCTGGCCGGACTGATGCTGGCCTTCGTCATCTCGCTCGATGACGTCGTCATCACCGAGTTCGTCAAATCCGGCGGGCAGGACACGCTGCCCACCTACATGCTCGGCCAGATCCGCCGCGGCATCACGCCTGAGATCAACGCGATATCGACCGCCTTCCTGCTGCTTTCGGTCGCGATCGTCACGTTGTTTTTCTTTGTCAGCAGGAAACGAGACTGAACCTACAATGGGAGTTAAAACCATGAACTGGAAAACAACGACAGCCGCCATGGGGTTGGCGCTGCTCGCAACGACGGGCCTGGCCCGCGCCGATGGCGAACTGAACATCTACAATTGGGGCAACTACACCAGCCCCGACGTGATCAAGAAGTTCGAAGCCAAATACAACATCAAGGTCACCATCACCGACTACGATTCCAACGACACGGCGCTCGCCAAGGTGCGCCAGGGCGGCACCGGCTTCGACATTGCCGTGCCGTCGCAGACCTATGTGCCGATCTGGATCAAGGAAGGCCTCGTGCTCGAGACCGACCCGGGCAAGATGGAGAACTTCAAGAACGTGGCGCCCGAATGGGCCAATCCCGATTTCGACCCCGGCCGCAAATATTCGGTTCCGTGGGCGCTGGGCACCGTCGGTGTCGTCGTCAACACCGATGTCTACAAGGGACCGGCCGACTCGTGGGGCATCATCTTCAACACACCGGACGAGCTCAAGGGCAAGACCAATGTCGTTCCCGAGATGAATGACGTCATCTTCGCCGCGATCAAATATGTCGGCGGCCAGCAGTGCACCGACGACAAGGCAGTGCTGAAGAAGGTGCGCGATACGCTTGTCGCGGCCAAGCCGAACTGGATCGCCATGGAATACAATACCATCGAGAAGATGGGCGCCGGCGACTTCAAGGCGACCAGCGACTGGAATGGTTCGGCACTGCGCCAGCGGCTGGCCAATCCGGCCATCCACTACAACTATCCGAAGGAAGGCTACGGCCTGTGGAGCGACAACGTCGTCGTTCTCAAGGAGGCCAAGAACGTCGAGAACGCCAAGCTGTTCCAGAACTTCATCATGGATCCGGAAAACGCGGCGGGCCTCTCGGCCTTCCACCGCTACGCCAACGCCATCACCGGCTCGGACAAGTACATGCCGGCCGACATGAAGGACGCACCGGAGGTTGTCATTCCGGAGGCTGCGAAGGCACAGGGCGAATTCCAGAAGATGTGCGCGCCTGAGATCCAGGACATCTACACCAAGATCTGGACCGAACTGCAGAAGTAACCGCTTCTTGAGAGACCCGGCGATCTTTCCCGCCGGGTCTCTTCTTTTCCGGAATGGCTTTCATGGACTCCTATCGCAACAGCGATCCGCGGCCGCCGATCATGCAGGGTTCGCCGCCGCAGATGGTATTGCCGAAACTCGATTGGGACCGGCCGCCATGGAACCGCTGGGCCTTCCAGCACATCCGCGAATTCCTGCCGACCATCGAGGTTTGGCGCGGCACAGGCCATCGCCATCGTTTCGAGCGAGCCGAGACCGATCTCGACGCGCTGGCGGTCGAGGACAGCGAGGGCCGTCCGACCACACTCGCCGGTCTGCTCGACGAGACCTATGCGGACGGCTTCCTGGTGCTCAAGGACGGCAAGGTTGCCTACGAGCGCTATTTCAACGGCATGGACGAGCGCACGCTGCACCTGTCGCAGTCGATGGCGAAGTCGGTGACCGGCACGGTGTTCGGCATTCTGGTCGGGCGCGGGCTGATCGATACGGCCAAACCGGTGACCACTTATCTGCCGGAACTCGGCGAGACCGGCTGGGCCGGCGCCAGCGTGCAGCATGTGCTCGACATGACCACCGGCGTGCGCTTTTCCGAGGAATACACCGATCCCTATTCCGATATCGGCCAGGTCGATGTCGCCACCGGCTGGAAGCCGGTGCCGCCGGACAGCGATCCGGATTTCCAATGGCCGTCGCATCTGTTCGAACTGATCCTGCGGCTGACAAACAGAGTGCGTCCGCATGGCGCTGCGTTCGAGTACCGTTCGATCGAGACTGACGTGCTGGCCTTCATCATGGAGCGGGTGACCGGCAAGCGGCTGGCGCAGCTGGTCTCGGAGGAGCTCTGGCAAAAGATCGGCGCCGACGAAAGCGCCTGCTTCACGGTCGACAGCGCCGGCTATGCCCTGGCCGATGGCGGCTTCAACGCGACGCTGCGCGATTACGCCCGCTTCGGCCAGTTGATCCTCGACAAGGGCCGAGGCATCGTGCCGGCCGACTGGATCGAGGCGACGCGCAACGGCAGGCATGGGCCGGCTTTCAATCCGAGCCTGCCGGAGGGCAGCTACCGCAACCAGTTCTGGATCGAGAACCCGCGCTCGCGCGCACTGATGTGCCGGGGCGTGTTCGGGCAGATGATCCATATCGACTGGGAAACGAACATGGTCGTGGTCAAGCTCTCGACCTATCCGGATTTCAGCAATGTCGCCTATTCGGTGGCGACGCTGAAGGCCGTGCATGCCATCGCCAAGGCGCTTGGCTGAAATTACACAAACCATCCCTTTGAGGAAACGTTCATGACCGGCAAGACCGCGTTCGAGATCCGCTACGGCTTTGCCCGCAACGAGGTGCTGCTTTCCAACTGGCGCGAAAGCCCGTTCAACCAGTGGTCGTTCCAGAATCTTGGCGAACTGGTGCCGACCGCTCCCGTGGCGGCGACGCCGGGAAGCGTCGAGGCGCCGGCGCGGGACGTGAGCGGGCTGCTTGGCGAAAAGGTCTCTGTCGCCGGCGCGCCGGAAACGGTGGCCGAATTTCTCGTCCGCTCGAGCAGCGACGCGCTGACGGTGATGAAGGGCGGCAAGATCGTCGGTGACTGGTTCGCGCCCAATATGGAGTTCGGCGCCCGTCACATCATCTTCTCGATCAGCAAGTCGGTCACCGCAATCATCGCCGGCCTACTGGAAGCCGAGGGCGTGTTCGATCCGGAAGCGCCGGTGGCGCAGTACATTCCAGAGGCCGCCGGCTCGGCCTATGCCGATGCGAGCTGCCGGCATGTGCTCGACATGAGCGTCAGCCTCGATTTCGAGGAGGCCTATCTCGATCCCGAAAGCGCCTTTGCCCGCTACCGCCGAGCCACGCTGTGGAATCCGGGCGGCGGCACGGAAAGCCTGCGTGAATTCATCCTGACCCTGCAGCGGCTTGCCGAGCCGCATGGCGAGACCTTTCGCTACCGTTCGCCCAACTCCGACCTGCTCGGCATCCTGCTGGAGCGCGCTTCGGGCCGGCGCTTCCCCGACCTGATGCGCGAGAAACTGTGGCTGCCGCTCGGCGCCGTCAGCGAAGCCTCGATCGGCGTCGACATGGAGGGCACGGCGCGCACCGCCGGCGGCATTTCGGTGACGCCGCGCGATCTCGCGCGCATCGGCGAGATGATGCGGCAGGGCGGAACGGCCAATGGCCGGCGCATCGTGCCGGAAGCCTGGGTGCACGATACGGTCGTTACCGGCGGCAATGCGGAAGCCTGGCAGCGCGGCACCATGGTGCATCTGTTCCCGAAGGGCCGGTATCGCAATAAATGGTACCAGACGGGACACGAAAACGGCGCCTTCTGCGGCATCGGCATCCATGGCCAATGGCTCTATGTCAATCCGAAGACGGAAGTGGTGATTGCAAAGATGGGGTCGCAGCCAGTGCCGGAGGAGCCTGCGCTTGAACGCGAGATCGTTGCCTTCTTCGAGGCGCTGAGCGGGCTGGTTTAGCCCATCCCGGACATCCGAACTTCGGTGCTTTCCTGTGGATCTCGCGCGCTGGTGAAGACGCGGCAGTTGGCGGCGCCGATGTCTGCGCCTATGGTCGCCGCTCTTTTGCGACAAGGACCAGCATGGCATCGGACAGCACGCGCATCGCAGCAATCATCGCGGCCGAGATCGGCGCGCGGCCGGAACAGGCGGCGGCAGCCATCGGGCTGCTCGACGAGGGGGCGACCGTGCCGTTCGTGGCGCGCTACCGCAAGGAGGTCACTGGCGGGCTCGACGACACGCAATTGCGCGACCTTGCCGAGCGGCTGGCCTATCTGCGCGAGCTCGATGCGCGCCGCGACACAATTCTCGGTTCGATCCGCGAGCAGGGCAAGCTGACCGAGGAGCTTGAGGCCAAGATCGTTGCCGCCACCACCAAGGCCGAGCTGGAAGACATCTATCTGCCCTACAAGCCCAAGCGCCGCACCAAGGCGGAGATTGCTAGGGAGCGTGGGCTCGGGCCGCTGGCCGAGGCCATCCTGACCAATCGCTCGCTGGTGCCGGCCGAGGCGGCGCTGGCCTATGTGACCGAAGAGGTCGCCGACGCCAAGGCGGCGCTGGAAGGCGCGCGCGACATTCTGTCGGAGCAATTCGCCGAAAATGCCGATCTGGTCGGCAAGCTGCGCAGCTACATGAAGGAACGCGCTTTCATGCGTGCCCGTGTCGTCGACGGCAAGCAGGAGGCCGGCGCCAAATTCTCCGACTATTTCGACCATGTCGAGCGCTGGGCCAATGTGCCGAGCCATCGTGCGCTGGCCATGCTGCGCGGCCGCAACGAAGAGGTGCTGTCGCTCGACATAGAGGTCGATGCCGACGACGCCTCGTCAGTGAAGCCGGTCGAGCGGATGATCGCCAATGCCTATGCCATCGGCTCCAGTCTGCCGGGCGACCGCTGGCTGATGGAAGTCGCCGGCTGGACCTGGCGGATAAAACTGTCGCTGCACCTTACGCTCGATCTGATGCGCGACCTGCGCGAGCGGGCGGAGGAAGAGGCGATCCATGTCTTCGCCCGAAACCTGAAAGACCTCCTGTTGGCTGCCCCTGCCGGCTCGCGGCCGACCATGGGGCTCGACCCCGGCATCCGCACCGGCGTCAAGGTGGCGGTGGTCGACGGCACCGGCAAGGTGCTGACGACGACGACGGTCTATCCGTTCCCGCCAAGAAACGATGCGCGCGGCACGCAAGTCGAACTCGCCGCCCTCATCCGCCAGCACAAGGTCGAGCTGATCTCGATCGGCAACGGCACCGGCAGTCGCGAGACGGAAAAGCTGGTTGCCGACATGCTGTCGGATATGCCGGCCGGTGCAGGCCCAAAGCCGCTCAAGGTGATCGTCAGCGAAGCCGGCGCTTCGGTCTATTCGGCCTCGGCCACGGCGGCGGCGGAATTCCCCGGCCTCGACGTGTCGCTGCGCGGTGCGGTGTCGATCGCAAGGCGGCTGCAGGATCCGCTGGCCGAACTGGTCAAGATCGAGCCGAAGTCGATCGGTGTCGGCCAGTACCAGCACGATGTCGACCAGTACCGGCTCGGCCGCTCGCTGGAAGCGGTGGTCGAAGACGCGGTCAACGCCGTCGGCGTCGACCTCAACACCGCTTCGGCACCGCTGCTGGCCCGCGTGTCCGGCCTTGGCGCATCGCTCGCGGATGCCATCGTTGCGCATCGCGATGCGACCGGGCCGTTCGCCAGTCGCAAGGAATTGCTGAAGGTGGCGCGGCTCGGACCGCGCGCGTTCGAACAATCCGCCGGCTTCCTGCGCATTGCCAATGGCAGCGAGCCCCTCGATGCTTCGTCGGTGCATCCGGAAGCCTATGGCGTGGCCAAGAAGATCGTCGCCGCCTGCGGCCGCGATGTGCGCGCGCTGATGGGCGACAGTGCTGCGCTGAAAGCGCTCGACCCGCGCGTCTTCGTCGACGAGCGTTTCGGCCTGCCGACGGTGCGCGACATTATCGCCGAGCTGGAAAAGCCGGGCCGTGACCCACGCCCCGGCTTCAAGACCGCGACCTTTGCCGACGGTGTCGACGACATCAAGGATCTGAAGCCCGGCATGCTGCTCGAAGGCACCGTCACCAATGTCGCGGCTTTCGGCGCCTTCGTCGATATCGGCGTGCACCAGGACGGGCTGGTGCATGTCTCGCAACTCGCCGACCGCTTCATCAAGGACGCGCATGAGGTGGTGAAGGCCGGTGATGTCGTGAAGGTGCGCGTCGTCGATGTCGACATTAAGCGCAAGCGCATCGCGCTCTCCATGCGCAAGGATGGCGGCGAGGGCGGCGCCTCGAAAGGGCCGCGCGACAGTGGCGGCGGCAAGCCGGCGCCACGTGGGCCGACACCACAGCGCCAGCCGGAGCGGCCGTCGCAGGGTGCGTTCGGCGCGGCGCTGGCCGATGCGCTGAAGCGGAAGTAGCTACCACGCCAGAACAGCCGGCTCCTTCTCGACCTGCCCCAGCAGCCAGTCGCGGAAGCTGGCGACCGGCGGGTGGCCGCGCTTGTCGTGCGGCACGACGAGATAGTAAGCGCTGCGGCTTTGCATCGGCTGGCCGGGAGTGGGCACGAGCTGACCGCGCTGCAATTCGCCCGATATGAGAACCTGCGGGAGGAGGGCGACGCCAAGTCCGGCCATGCAGGCCTGGGCGACGGTGCCGAACTGCTCGAACTGCATGCCAGGCCCGCTCGGCGCGCTGAGACCCTGCTCTTCGAACCATTCGCTCCAGGCGCCAGGGCGCGTCGCCATGTGCAGCAGCGGCAGGCGGCTGATATCGGCTGCCGTAGCGATAAGGCGGCTGGCCAGGAAGTCGGGCGAGACCACAGGCAATACGGTTTCACGCATCAGCAAAGTGGAGTCCGCGTCCGGCCAGTCCGGCAGTCCGTGATGGATGGCGGCGTCGAGCCGCTCGCGGGCGAAATCGAAACGACCGATGCGGGTGACGAAGTTGATGGTGATGTCAGGGTTGTTTTCGACGAAATCCGGGATCAGCGGCATCAGCCAGCGTGTGCCGAAGGTCGGCAATATGGCAAGGTTCAGCATGCCACTATGCCGATTGCTCATCAATCCGAGCGCTGCGTCGCGCAACTGGCCAAGTGCCGAGCGCACCGCCTCGGCATAGGTTTCGCCTGCAGCCGACAGCCGGACATTGCGGCTGTCGCGCTCGAACAGCCGGCGACCGAACTGGTCCTCCAGAAGTGCTATTTGCCGGCTGACGGCGCCCTGGGTCAGGTCGAGTTCCTGTGCGGCGGCAGTGAAGGAGCCGAGGCGGGCGACCGCCTCGAAGGCGGCAAGGGCGCTGGTGCTCGGCAAAAGGCGGCGCTGGACGTTCATGATCCATTACTATCTCTCATTGATCGGTGATGCAATTTCGTTTGATTTTTAGGAGGCAGAGGCGGATAAGCCCGGGCAATCAAGATTTTCGCTGGGAGAGACCGAGCCATGGCCGCCGACAAGAACGCGTTCGTCTGGGAAGACCCTTTCCTGATCGAGAACCAGCTTTCGGAGGATGAGCGCATGGTGCGCGATGGCGCGGCTGCCTTCGCCGCCGACAAGCTGGCGCCGCGCATCGAGGCGGCCTACCTCGAGGAAAAGACCGATGCCGGCATCTTTCGCGAGATGGGCGAGGCCGGCCTGCTCGGCATCACCATTCCGGAGGAATATGGTGGGCTCGGCGCCAATTACGTCACCTACGGGCTGGTAGCGCGCGAGGTCGAGCGTGTCGATTCCGGTTATCGCTCGATGATGTCAGTGCAGTCGTCGCTGGTCATGTATCCGATCCATGCCTATGGCTCGGAAGCGCAGCGCAAGAAATATCTGCCGAAACTGGCGTCGGGCGAATGGATCGGCTGCTTTGGCCTGACCGAACCGGATGCCGGCTCCGATCCGGGCGGCATGAAGACCCGGGCCGAGAAGACGGCGAACGGCTACAAGCTCTCCGGCTCGAAAATGTGGATTTCCAACGCGCCGATCGCCGACGTGTTCGTCGTCTGGGCGAAGCTCAAGGGCGAGAACGGCAAGGACGAAATCCGCGGCTTCGTGCTGGAAAAGGGCATGAAGGGCCTGTCGGCGCCGAAGATCGGCGGCAAGCTTAGCCTGCGCGCATCGATCACCGGCGAGGTGGTGATGGAAGGCGTAGAAGTGGGCGAAGACGCGCTGCTGCCCAACGCCAAGGGTCTGGGTGGTCCGTTCGGCTGCCTCAACCGCGCCCGCTACGGCATTTCCTGGGGCGCCATGGGCGCGGCCGAGGATTGCTGGCGCCGGGCGCGTCAATATGGCCTCGACCGCAAGCAGTTCGGCAAGCCGCTGGCCGGCACGCAGCTGTTCCAGAAGAAGCTCGCCGATATGCAGACCGAAATCGCTCTGGGCCTGCAGGGGAGCTTGCGCGTTGGCCGGCTGATGGACGAGGGCAAGATGGCGCCGGAGATGATCTCGATCGTCAAGCGCAACAATTGCGGCAAAGCGCTCGACATTGCCCGCCAGGCCCGCGACATGCATGGCGGCAACGGCATCCAGATCGGCTACCACGTCATGCGCCACGCGCAGAATCTGGAGACCGTCAACACCTATGAGGGCACGCACGACGTGCACGCGCTGATTTTGGGAAGAGCGCAGACGGGTATCCAGGCGTTCTTCTGAGCCCTCTGCGTCGTCATCCTCGGGCTTGACCCGAGGATCCATGCCGCGACGTCAAGGCGCCGCTGAGGTGAACGAAATTTCCGGGGTAGGTCGAAAACGGGTTTGTTCTGCGCCGTTGCGTTCTTCGATCGGCGTAACGGCATGGATCCCCGGGTCTACGCCGCGTCGCTGCGCTCCTTGCTTCGCCCCAGGATGACGAAGACGCGAAAGCCCTCGCTAATCGCAGAGGCTGGAAGCCGGTGGAACCAGTCGCCGGCGCAGTCGTTAGCTGCTTAAATTAGGTGCACCGCAACATCTCTGCTTGGAGATTGGCCAGCAGATGTGTCAGGGTTCCGCGAATTCGTTTGAAACGCCGATCTCCGGGGCCCCATGGCAATTCTGGCAGCCGTCTACCATCTGACCCACTACAAATATGACCGGCCCGTGGTTCTCGGGCCCCAGGTCATCAGGCTGCAGCCGGCGCCGCATTCCCGCACCAAGGTGCTCAGCCATTCGCTCAAGGTCGGACCGGCAAACCACTTCGTCAATCTGCAGCAGGACCCCTACGGCAATTTCCTCGCCCGTTTCGTCTTTCCGGAGCCGGTGACGGAACTGAAGATCGAGGTCGATCTTGTCGCCGACATGACGGTCTACAATCCGTTCGATTTCTTCGTCGAGCCGGCGGCCGAGACGTTTCCGTTCGAGTATCCGGAAGACATCAGGGACGATCTCGCCATCTACCGCACGCCGGAGCCGGCCGGGCCGCTGCTTTCGGCTTTCCTCGCAACGATCGACCGTAGCGCCACCAACACCGTCAATTTCGTCGTCGACCTTAATGCGCGGCTGCAACGTGAGATCGCCTATATCGTGCGTATGGAAACCGGCGTCTTCTCGCCGGAGGAGACGCTGGCGGCGAAAAAAGGCTCGTGCCGGGATTCGAGCTGGCTGCTGGTGCAGATCCTGCGCAACCTGGGCATCGCCGCGCGTTTCGTCTCCGGCTACCTGATCCAGCTGAAGCCCGACCTGGTGGCGCTCGATGGCCCGGCCGGGACCGCGGTCGACTTCACCGACCTGCACGCCTGGTGCGAAGTCTATCTGCCGGGCGCTGGCTGGATCGGCTTCGACCCGACGTCGGGCCTGCTTACCGGTGAAAGCCATGTGCCGCTGGCGGCAACGCCACATTTCCGCAATGCGGCTCCCATTTCCGGCATGGCGAGCTTTGCCAATGTCGAGTTCGGCTTCGACATGCGGGTCGACCGCATCGCCGAGCATCCGCGTATCACCAAGCCGTTTTCGGACGAAAGCTGGCAGGCGCTGGACGCGCTGGGCAACAAGGTCGACGCGGCACTCGAGGCCGGCGACGTCAGGCTGACCATGGGTGGCGAGCCGACCTTCGTGTCGATCGACGATTTCGAGTCGGCCGAGTGGAACACCGCTGCCGTCGGTCCGACCAAGCGCGAAAAGGCCGATGCGCTGATCCGCAAGCTGCGCGAACGCTTCGCGCCGGGCGGCTTTCTCCATTACGGCCAGGGCAAATGGTATCCCGGCGAGAGTCTGCCGCGCTGGACCTTCTCGCTCTACTGGCGCACCGATGGCCAGCCAGTGTGGAGCAATCCATCGCTGATCGCGCGCGAAAAGAGCGATGCAAAGGTCGGACCGCAGCAGGCCGAAAGCCTGCTGACGGCGATTGCCGGCGAACTCGGCATCGACAAGGCCATGGTCAGCGAAGCCTATGAGGATCCGGCAGAATGGCTGCTCAAGGAAGGCAAGCTGCCCGACAATGTCGACCCTTCCAACTCGAAGCTGGAAGACCCGGAAGAGCGCAGCCGCATGACGAAAGTGTTCGAGCGCGGGCTGACCAAGCCGTCAGGCTATGTGTTGCCGGTGCAGCGCTGGAACAGCCAGGCATCGGATCCGCGCTGGCGATCTGAGAAATGGAAGACCCGGCGCGGCCGGCTGTTCCTGGTGCCTGGCGATTCACCGGTAGGCTACCGCCTGCCGCTGGGCACGCTGCCCTATGTGCCGCCGGCGCAATTCCCCTACATCGTGCCGGTTGATCCGTCGCTGCCGCGCGGACCGCTGCCGGCGCGTGAAGCCATATTGCCGGAACCGGCTCCGGCAGAACTGGAAGGCGCCGACGAAATGGCGCGCCGCCAGCAGGCGATTTCTTTCACCGCGACGACCGGCCAGCAGGACCGGGTTGAGCAGGAAATCACCGAGATCGGCGGCGCGGTGCGCACGGCACTTTCCGTCGAGCCGCGCGACGGACGGCTCTGCGTGTTCATGCCGCCGGTCGAGGCGCTGGAAGATTATCTCGAACTGGTCGCAGCCGCCGAGAATGCGGCAAAGGCGATCGGTCTTCCCGTGCACATCGAAGGCTATGGCCCGCCGCACGATCCGCGCCTCAACGTCATCCGCGTGGCGCCCGATCCCGGTGTCATCGAGGTCAACATCCATCCGGCTTCGAATTGGCAGGACTGTGTGGCGACGACGACAGCGATCTACGAAGAGGCGCGGCAGACGCGGCTTGGCGCAGACAAGTTCATGATCGACGGCCGCCACACTGGCACCGGCGGCGGCAACCATGTCGTGGTCGGCGGCGCGACGCCAAATGACAGCCCCTTCCTGCGCCGACCCGATCTGTTGAAGAGCCTGGTGCTACAATGGCAGCGGCGCCCGTCGCTGTCCTATCTGTTTTCCGGCCTGTTTATCGGCCCGACCAGCCAGGCGCCGCGTTTCGACGAGGCGCGGCACGACTCGCTTTATGAGCTCGAAATCGCGATGGCGCAGGTGCCGCACCCGGACCAGGGCAACGCGCCGCTGCCATGGCTGGTCGACCGGCTGTTCCGCAATCTGCTCACCGACGTCACCGGCAATACGCATCGTTCCGAAATCTGCATCGACAAGCTGTTTTCGCCCGACGGGCCGACCGGGCGGCTCGGCCTGGTCGAGTTTCGGGGCTTCGAGATGCCGCCCAATGCGCGCATGTCGCTGGCGCAGCAATTGCTGGTGCGTGCGATCATCGCCCGTGCGTGGAAGAACCCGCTCGACGGCCGCTTCGTGCGCTGGGGCACGTCGCTGCACGATCGCTTCATGTTGCCGCATTACGTCTGGGCGGATTTCCTCGACGTGCTCGACGATCTCAAGCTCAACGGTTTCGAGTTCCGTCCGGAATGGTTCGACGCGCAGCTCGAATTCCGCTTTCCCTTCTGCGGCGAGGTCCAGCATGCCGGCGTCAAGCTGGAGCTCAGGCAAGCGCTGGAGCCTTGGCACGTCATGGGCGAGCAGGGCGCCATTGGCGGCACGGTGCGCTTCGTCGATTCCTCGGTCGAACGGCTGCAGGTCAGGACCGAAGGCCTCAACCCGGAACGTCACTCCATCGTCTGCAATGGCCGCGTCGTGCCGATGAAGGTAACCGACAACAGGGACGTCGCGGTGGCGGGCGTGCGCTTCAAGGCCTGGCAGCCGGCGTCCGGCCTGCATCCGGCGCTGCCGGTCAACACGCCACTGGTCTTCGACATATACGACCGCTGGTCGGGCCGGGCGGTGGGCGGCTGCGTCTACCATGTCGCGCATCCCGGCGGACGCAGCTACGACACCTTCCCGGTTAACGGCAATGAGGCCGAGGCGCGGCGGCTTGCCCGCTTCGAGCCGCGCGGCCACACGCCGTCGGCCTATGTGCTGCGCAACGAAGAAGCCTCTGAAGACTTCCCGATGACCCTTGACCTCAGGCGGCCGGCAAGACTCTGATCAGCGATGGCAAAGGGGAATCACAAAAAGCTGCGCGGCAAGCCGCTGAGGCACAGTCTGCTGGAACACTACCAGCCGATTGACGGCGTCGTCGACGAGATGGTCGATGCAGCGGGCAATCCGCGCCCGGTGTGGAAGAACTTCATCGATGCGCTGGAAGAGCTTGGTCCGGAGAAGCTCGGCCAGCGCTTCGCCCGCGCCGATCAGTATCTGCGCGACGCCGGCGTCTATTACCGCGTCTACGACAAGGCCGGCGCCAATGAGCGCGAATGGCCGCTGGCGCATATCCCGCTGCTGATCGAGGACAAGGAATGGGCCGAGATCAGCGCCGGCCTCGTGCAGCGTGCCGATCTGTTCGAAGAGATCGTCGCCGACATTTACGGGCCGAACCGGCTGATCGAGAAGGGCATCCTGCCGGCGGGACTGATTGCGGCGAGCGCTGAATATCTGCGGCCCGTCGCCGGCACCCGGCCGGCCAGCGGCCATTTCCTGCATTTTTGCGCCTTCGAGCTCGGCCGTGGGCCGGACGGAAGCTGGTGGGTGCTGGGCGACCGCACGCAGGCGCCGTCGGGCGCCGGCTTTGCGCTGGAGAACCGCGTCGCCACCACGCGTGCGCTGTCGGACATCTATGGCGAGATGCATGTGCATCGTCTTGCCGGTTTCTTCCGCCGCTTTCGCGACGCACTGATCGGCATGGCCAAGGAGAATGACGGCCGCGTCGCCATACTGACGCCGGGGCCGCTCAACGAGACCTACTACGAGCACGCCTATATCGCCCGTTATCTCGGCATCATGCTGCTCGAGGGCGAGGACCTGACCGTCTCCGGCGGTAAGCTGATGGTGCGCACGGTTTCCGGGCTGATGCCGATCACCGTGCTGTGGCGGCGGCTCGATGCCGCCTTCGCCGATCCGCTGGAACTGCGGCCAGACTCGCAGATCGGCACGCCGGGACTGGTCGAGGCGATCCGCCGCGGCGCCGTTTCGACGGTCAACGCGCTGGGTTCGGGCTTGATGGAGACGCGGGCGCTGCTCGCCTTCCTGCCAAAAATTTCGCGCGCATTGCGCGGCGAAGAGCTTTTGTTGCCAAGCGTCGCCACCTGGTGGTGCGGGCAAGACAGCGAACGCCGGCATGTGCTTGCCAATCTCGACCGCATGGTCGTCGGGCCGGCTCTGTCGACGCGGCTTGCCTTCGAGGATGACGACCAGACCAGGCTCGGTTCGGCACTGACGCCGGAAGAACGCACTGCTCTGATTGCGCGGATCGAGAGCGACGGCGGCGGTTTCGTCGGCCAGGAAGCGGTGACGCTGTCGACGACGCCGGTCTACGTCGGCGGCTGGCTGGAGCCACGGCCGGCAAGCCTGCGCGTCTATCTGGCGCGCACGCCGGAAGGCTGGACGGTGATGCCGGGCGGTTTCGCCCGCGTCGGCCTGTCGCTCGACCCGACGGCCATCGCCATGCAGCGCGGCGGTCAGGCGGCCGACGTCTGGGTGGTCAGCGAGAAGCCGGTCGAGCGCGAGACGCTGCTGCCGCAGGAGCATGACAGTTTTGCCCGCACCATGCCGGGCAGCCTGCCCAGCCGTGCGGCCGAAAACCTGACCTGGCTCGGCCGCTACATCGAGCGCTCGGAAGATACGGTGCGTATCCTGCGCGCCTATCACGTGCGGCTGGCCGAGACGTCCGATCCGGACATGCCATTGCTCACCGATATCAGGGATTATCTCGAACCGTTCGGCATCGACCTCGAATCGGCCATTCCTCCGGGATTGATCGGCACGCTGGACAGCGCCGTCTACAGCGCCGGGCAGATCCGCGACCGCTTTTCGCCTGACGGCTGGCTGGCGCTCAAGGATCTGTCGAAGACCATTCACCAGTTCGCCACCACAGTGGCGCCGGGCGACGATGCGACACGGGCGATGACGGTGATGCTGCGCAAGCTCGCTGGTTTTTCCGGCCTGCTGCATGAGAACATGTACCGCTTCACCGGCTGGCGTTTCCTCGAGATCGGCCGGCGCATCGAGCGCGGCATCCAGATCGCCCGCACGCTTGCCCGCCTGACCAGGGCAAAAGCACCTGATGGCGCGCTCGACATGATGCTGGAGATCGGCGACAGCGTCATGACCCATCGCCGGCAGTATCCGGTGCGGGCCGGACGGCGCACAGTGATCGACCTCTTGGCGCTTGACCCACTCAACCCGCGCTCGATCCTGTTCCAGCTCGAGCGGCTGAAGGCGGAAATCGGCCTGCTGCCGTCGGTTGGCCCGGAGGGGCACATGTCGGTGGCGGCCAAGGAAATCCTGCAGCTCAACACGGCGATTGCCGTCATGGAGCCGTCGGAGATGTCGGCGGAGGTGCTGGACGATCTCGCCACCGAGATCGGCAACCTCTACAACAGCCTCGCCAAAGCGTATTTCGGTTAACATGCTGTACGACATCAGGCTTCATCTCAGCTACGACTATGACGCCGCGGCCGGTGGCAGCCGACATCAGGTGCGTGTCTTGCCGCAGACCATTGCCGGCGTGCAGCGCGTGGTCGCCGCCTCGCTTTCATTTGTGCCGACCCCGTCGGAGCGCACTGATTTTACCGATTTCTTCGGCAACAATGTCACCGCGATCGCCTTTCGCGATGTCCATGACGGGCTCGACATCAGGATGAGCGCGCGCGTGTCGGTGTCGCGGCCGGAGCCTGGGCTCGACGTGTCGCCCGACTTGCAGCGGCTGAGGGAAGAACTCGGCGCGGTGCGATCCCTGGCGCCCGACGCACCGCATCACTTTCTCACGGCCAGCGATCATGCCGGTATCGATGCGGCTATCACCGCCTATGCGCGGCGGAGCCTTGCCGGGTCGACCACCGGCACGGTGATGGATTTTTGCAACCGCATCCATCGCGACTTCACCTATGATGGTGAGGCGACCACCGTGCATACCAGGGCCAGCGACGCCTTCCGTTTGAAGCGTGGCGTGTGCCAGGATTTCTCCCACATCATGATCGCGGGCTTGCGCGGGTTGGGCATCCCCGCCGGCTATGTCAGCGGCTTCCTGCGCACCATTCCACCCAAGGGTAAGCCGCGGCTCGAAGGCGCCGACGCCATGCACGCATGGGTCAAGGTGTGGTGCGGGCGCGATGCCGGCTGGCAGGAATTCGACCCGACCAACGGCATGCGGGCCAGCAACGACCACATCACCGTCGGCTATGGCCGCGACTATTCCGACGTGGCGCCGATCGTTGGTGTGCTGAAAACCACCGGCGGTCAGGTTGGCGACCAGGCGGTCGATGTCATCCCGGTCGCGCTCGAGAAGGCCTGACAGCCTCGAAGCACAGCTTCTCAACAACGGCCATGCCCGTTATGCTCGGTCGAAACTTCGGGGAGGATCGGTCGGCAGGCATGCCGATGCGGAGTTCGGTATTGACGGCAATCAGTGTCATCATCCCGGCGCACAATGCGGCGGCAACTATAGCGGCCACGCTGGCCTCGCTTCGTTCTGAAGCCGAGGTTATCGGCGAGGTGCTGCTGGTCGACGATTCCTCCTTGGACGGGACGGCAGAAGCCGCGCTGAATGCCGCCACGCAATTCTCGTTGCCGTTGCGCGTGCTCAAGAGCAGCTGCCGGGACGCGGGCGGCTCCCGCAATGTGGCGCTGGCGCAGGCGCAATGTTCCTGGATCTACCCGATCGACGCCGACGACTTGCATCTGGAGGGCGGGCTACGGTCGATGCTGGTCCGGGCGGGGGAGCAGCCGACCGCTGACATGGTGGTCGGCGCCTACCGTCGGCGCACCGATGGCGAGGATCGGAACCTCAAGCTTCCAGCCGGCTACACAGAAGACGGTATAGCCAATGCCTCGGCCTATCTGGAAGGTCGCATTCGCTCGATCGCCGTGGGCAGTGCGCTGGTTTCTCGGCGCGTCGTCGGCGACACGCGCTTCCCGACCGGGCTTGCCTATGACGAGGACACGCTGTTCTGGGCCAGGCTGATGGGCAGGGCGTCGCTTGCCCTGATCGTGCATCCCGTCATGATCTACGACGTTTCGGCAGTGCGTTCCGATGATCGCTTCATCATCAGGCCGGTGCGCCGCTTTCTCGACTGGCGGCTGGCGCTGCGCGAGCTGACTGACTGTGGCATCCCACTATCGTCGCTGAAGACCAGGGAAGGGCTAGTCGCCCTCAAGATCGCCCGGGTTCACTATGCGCGTGGCGATCTGGAGACGGCGGCGCGGTTCCTGAGGATCGCGGCGGCGGCGCCGAAGGCGCGGTCGAACACCTGGCGTTGCAGGCGCTACCAGCTGAAGCTGGCGCTGCGGCGCTGGTTTTCCTCTCCGCGCGCCCAGTTGCAACGTGCCTGAATCAGCCCCGCCGCAGCTTGCCGTCATTGTCATCGGCTATCGCGCGCCGGCTCAAATCGTCGAGGCGGTGACATCCCTGCTGGATCAGAATGCGTCGCTCGAGATCATGGTGGTCAACTCGGGCGGAGGTGAGGTGCTGGCGCTGCTGACCGGCGCCGGGGTCAAGGTGCCAGTGATCGAGGTCGGTCGAAGGCTGTTTGTCGGCGCAGCCCGCAATCTTGGCATTGCGGCCACCAAAGCGCCTTTCGTTGCCTTTCTTGCCGATGATTGCCTCGCCTGTTCGGGCTGGGCCGAGGCACGGATGCAGCGGCATCTGGCTGGCGACCGCGCCGTGGCGAGCGCCATGGTGAACAGCCATCCGCGCAATCTGATCGCCTGTGCGGCTCATCTGATCATGTTCATGCGACGGCTTCCCGGTCTGCCGTCGGATCGTGCGCTGCGTTACGGCGTGTCGTTCGATCGGCGGCTGTTCGATGAATATGGCTTGTTCGATGAAACCATGCCTGCTGCCGAAGACACCGAATTCCTGGGGCGGCTGCCGCAGGAACTGCAGCCGGTCTGGGAGCCTAAGGTGCAAACCGTTCATCGCAACGAAACCCGGCTGTCCAGATTGCTTGCCGATCAGTACAGGCGCGGCTGTCGCCGCGGCGATTACCTCGCAGCGTCCGCCCCGAACACTCCGTTTCGGTGTTTTCGCGACACGTTTCGCGATCGGCGGAATGCCCGCAAGCTGGCGAA
The DNA here is from genome assembly GCF_056403695.1 of Mesorhizobium sp. P2_F7. NCBI lineage: Bacteria > Pseudomonadati > Pseudomonadota > Alphaproteobacteria > Hyphomicrobiales > Phyllobacteriaceae > Mesorhizobium > Mesorhizobium sp. P2_F7. The sequence goes on from NZ_JBFUFA010000003.1 coordinate 261,840, forward strand.
GATCGGGCTTTCCGATCGGGATCGAACTTTCGCGATGATGTCGATGCCAATTGTCTGGCTTGCTCTGCTGGTCAAATCCGTGGGTGTCTATATTGGCGTGCGAAATCGCGTGAAAGCGGCAACAAGAAAATGATAACGAGCCAAATCAAGCCTCGACGCTGGCGACGGAGCCGACTGTTCTGGACGCGGCAGAGAACGGTCGCAGTTTTCAGCTATCGCTATGACGCGCATCTGGTTGCCGATCTGATCGCCAATATCGATCCGGTCGTTGACGGCTGGATTGCCTATGACGATCGCGGGGCGACCGGCGTGTTCAGCAGCGAGCCGCGGCGGCGGCGGATCTTGCTCGACGCAGCGCATGAAGCTGCCGCCGACTGGATCCTGGCTATTGATCCCGATGAGCGGCTGGAACGCGGTACCGCGGAGCGGATCGGACAGTTGACGGGGGATTACAGGCGCATGGCCTGGGGGTTCCGGCTCCGCGAATTGTATTCGCCGACCGAGTACCGGGTTGACGGGCTGTGGGCCGAAAAGTTCCAGTATCGTCTATTCAGAGCCTACGATCCGGCGAAGTACCGACCAGAGGACCTGCATGGGCTCTGGTACCCTCCCGATCTTGGTTTCAAGGCCCGCAAAAGCGGGCTCAACCTTTATCATCTGAAAATGATGGAGCCGAAGCGGAGGATCGCCCGCCGCAATCTCTACGACCACCTCGATCCAAAGGGCGTCCTGCAGGATGTGGGCTATGACTACCTTGCCGATGAGGCAGGGGCCGTGTTCGAACAGATTCCGCCCGGGCGCGACTACCATCCGCCTCACGTCGACGATGGCGGCCTCTGGATGGCCGACGTGTCGGCTGGTGCCGCCATTGGTGGACCCGACCACATTCCATAGCAACGCGGTGGAACCAGCTGCCGGTCCCGCAGCTTATCTACGGGAAAAATTCCGTGGGGAGAGGGCATGCTGGACAAATCCGCGTCGCTATCCGGCTCATCGGCGGCCCGGGAGCTTGCACGAAAGAACGGTACGCCGACGGATGGCGCGCAAGCCTCTGCCGATCAGGCCTCGCTGATCTATGTCAGCGATAGCGAGCCGGGTATCCGCCGCCTGAAGGCGGGCGAGGGATTTTCCTACAAGGGCCCTAAGGGACAGGCCGTCAGCGCTTCGGCCATCGCCCGCATCAAGGCGCTGGCCGTTCCGCCAGCGTGGACGGATGTGTGGATTTCGCCCGATCCCGCCGGCCATATCCAGGCGACCGGCCGCGACCAGCGCGGGCGCAAGCAGTATCGCTACCATCCGCTCTGGGCCGCCGAGCGCGACGGCGCCAAATATTCAAGCCTCGTCGCCTTTGCCGAAAGCTTGCCGGATTTGCGCCGCCGCATCGATGCCGATTTGCGCCGCCACGGCCTGCCGGCCGAGCGCGTCGTGGCGGCAATCGTCTGGCTGCTCGACAACACGATGATCCGGGTCGGCAATGCTGCCTATGCCCGCGACAACAAGAGTTTCGGGCTGACCACGCTGCGGGACCGCCACGTCGACATCAAGGGATCGAGCCTGCGCTTTGCCTTCAAGGGCAAATCCGGCAAGGAATGGAAACTGAAGCTTGTCGATCGCCGCATCGCCCATGTCGTGCGCAGCGCTCAGGATATACCGGGGCAAAAGCTTTTCCAGTACCTGGACGAGGACGACGCCCGGCATCCGGTGCGCTCCGACGACGTCAACCGCTACATCCGCGATGCTGTCGGAGAAGATTTCAGCTCGAAGCATTTCCGCACCTGGGGCGGCACCATCCATGCCGCGTCGTTGTTCGCGCAGACGGAGCTTCCCGAAAGCCAGGCCGGGGTGAAGCGGCTGATGAATGCCGTCATCGACAAGGTGGCCGAGCGGCTCGGCAACACGCGCGCCGTCTGCCGCAAATGCTACATCCATCCGCAAGTCTTCGAAGCCTGGGTGGAAGGGCGGCTGCTCGACGAAATGACCGAGGCCAACAAGCGCAGGCGATCGATAGACGGACTGGACGACGAGGAGGCGCTGGTGCTGCGGTGGTTGAAGGCCAGCGAAGGTTGAAAAAATGCCCTAACTTTTTTGTCGACGCCATGTCGGCATAGGCCCTACTGTTTCGTCCTTTGATGAGAGAAAAGGACGTCCCATGCTCTACGCTATCCTCTGCTATGCCTCCGAAGATGTCGTCTCCTCCTGGAGCAAGGCACAGGATGACGAGGTGATGGCGAAACTCCTGAATGTGCAGCAAAAATACGCTGACGCCGGCCGGCTTGGCCCGGTGGCGCGGCTTTTGCCGACCACTGCTGCGACGACGCTGCGCAAGGTCAAGGGCGAATCGGTCGTCATCGACGGTCCGTTTGCCGAGACCAAGGAGCAGTTCCTTGGCTTCTACACGCTCGAATGCGCCGATCTCGATGAGGCCGTCGACTTCGCGCGCGAACTGTCCGAGGTCAATCCGAGCGGCGGATCCTATGAGATCCGGCCGGTTTCCGTCTTCGACCCAACCCGAGTTTTGAAATGACCGACCTTTCCTGGATCAGCTCCGCAATCTCAGCCGCCCGCCCGCAGGCGATGGGTGCGCTGCTGCGCTATTTCCGCGATCTCGATACGGCGGAGGAAGCTTTCCAGGATGCGTGCCTGAGGGCACTCAAGAACTGGCCGCAAAACGGGCCGCCGCGCGATCCGGCGGCATGGCTGATCTTTGTCGGCCGCAACAGCGGCATCGACGCGGTGCGCAAGCGCGCCAAGCAGGCGCCGATGCCGGAAGAGGACCAGATCTCGGACCTCGAAGATGCCGAGAGCGACATCGCCGAGCGGCTGGACGGCGCGCATTACCGCGACGACATATTGCGGCTCTTGTTCATCTGCTGCCATCCGGACCTGCCGGCGACGCAGCAGATCGCGGTGGCGCTGCGCATCGTCTCCGGCCTGACCGTCAAGCAGATCGCGCGCGCCTTCCTGGTCGGCGAAAGCGCTATGGAGCAGCGCATCACCCGCGCCAAGGCGCGCATTGCCGACGCCGGCGTGCCGTTCGAGACGCCGGGCGCAGTCGAGCGTTCGGAGCGGCTCGCCGCGGTTGCAGCCATGGTCTATCTGATCTTCAACGAAGGCTATTCGACCAACAGCGGCGAAGCGCCGGCGCGTGCGCCGCTCTGCGAGGAAGCGATCCGGCTGGCGCGGCTGTTGCTCAGGCTGTTCCAGACCGAGCCGGAGATCATGGGGCTGACGGCACTGCTGTTGCTGCAGCATGCGCGTGCGCCGGCCCGTTTCGACGAGAATGGCGAGATCGTGCTGCTCGACGACCAGGACCGCTCGCTGTGGAGCCGCAAGATGATCGACGAAGGCCTGGCGCTGGTCGACAAGGCGCTGCGCCACCAGAAGCCCGGGCCCTATCAGGTGCAGGCGGCGATTGCGGCACTGCATGCGCGGGCGGCAACGCCTGAGGATACCGACTGGACCGAGATCGACTTGCTCTACAGTCTGCTGGAAAGGATGCAGCCATCGCCGGTGGTGACGCTGAACCGCGCGGTCGCCGTCGCCAAGGTGCGCGGCCCGGAAGCTGCGCTTGCGATGATCGAGCCGCTCGGCGAGCGGCTGTCCGGCTATTTCCACTTCTTCGGCCTCAAGGGTGGGTTACTGATGCAACTCGACCGTGGCGACGAGGCGCGCGTCGCCTTTGACCGCGCAATTGCTTTGGCCAATACGGCGGCGGAAGCCGCCCATATCCGCATGCATATCGACCGGTTGATGCGGGACGGCGCCGTGAAGGCGCCGGCGAAGACAGCGCACTGAAGCCTGCTGGCTCAATCGTGCAATCCCGGCTTGGACCATGCCGGGGTGGCGATTTTCCCCTGAAACGAGTAATGCCACGCCATGACAGCGCCTGACGTGCCTGCGGCACGCGGGCGACGTGGCGCAAAGGCTTGACCGCCGCCACATGATGGCGAGCGGATCTGAAAGGGATAAAAATGACGATAGCGAAGGAAACGGCTGAACTTCTGGCGAAATTGGGCGTGGCCAAGGACGCGCTCACCGGCGGCGACCTCATCGTGCGCAGCCCGGTGACGGGCGAGCAGATCGCGGCGCTGAAGACGATTTCACCGGCCGAGGCGGCCAAGACAATTGATGCCGCGCACACGGCGTTCCAGGCATGGCGGATGGTGCCGGGTCCGCGGCGCGGCGAACTGGTGCGGCTGCTCGGCGAGGAATTGCGCGCGCACAAGGCCGAGCTTGGCCGGCTGGTGTCGATCGAGGTCGGCAAGATCCCGTCGGAAGGCCTCGGCGAAGTCCAAGAAATGATCGACATCTGCGATTTCGCCGTCGGCCTTTCCCGCCAGCTGTACGGCCTGACCATCGCCACCGAGCGCCCTGGCCACCGCATGATGGAAACCTGGCATCCGCTCGGCGTCGTCGGCGTCATCTCGGCCTTCAACTTCCCGGTCGCGGTGTGGTCCTGGAATGCGGCGCTGGCGCTGGTCTGCGGCGATGCCGTGGTCTGGAAGCCGTCGGAAAAGACGCCGCTGACGGCGCTCGCCTGCGAGGCGATTTTTGCCCGCGCGGTCAAGCGCTTCGGCGCTGACGCGCCGCAGGGACTGGCGCCGGTGCTGATCGGCGACCGCGCCGTTGGCGAGATCCTGGTCGATCATCCGAAGGTGCCGCTGGTTTCGGCCACCGGCTCGACGCGCATGGGCCGTGATGTCGGCCCAAGGCTGGCCAAGCGCTTTGCCCGCGCCGTGCTGGAGCTCGGCGGCAACAACGCCGGCATCGTCTGCCCGACCGCCGATCTCGACATGGCGCTGCGCGCCATCGCCTTCGGTGCCATGGGCACCGCCGGCCAGCGCTGCACGACGCTGCGGCGTTTGTTCGTGCATGACAGCGTCTATGACGCGCTGCTGCCGCGGCTGAAGAAGGCCTATGAGAGCGTTTCCGTGGGCAACCCGCTGGAGACGTCCTCGCTTGTCGGTCCGCTGATCGACAAGGCGGCGTTTGATGCCATGCAGAAGGCGCTGAAGGAAGCCACCGCTCACGGCGGCAAGGTGACCGGCGGTACGCGGGTCGAGAACGGCCATCCCGATGCCTATTACGTGCATCCGGCGCTGGTCGAAATGCCGAAGCAGGTTGCGCCGGTTACTGAAGAGACCTTCGCGCCGATCCTCTATGTAATGAAATACTCCGATTTCGACGCCGTTCTGGACGAGCACAATGCGGTCGGCGCCGGGCTGTCGTCGTCGATCTTCACCCGCGACCTGCAGGAATCCGAGCGCTTCCTTGGCGTCGATGGCTCGGACTGCGGTATCGCCAACGTCAACATCGGCACTTCGGGCGCCGAAATCGGCGGCGCGTTCGGCGGCGAGAAGGAGACCGGGGGCGGCCGCGAGAGCGGTTCGGACGCCTGGAAGGCCTATATGCGCCGTGCCACCAACACGGTGAACTATTCCAAGGCGCTGCCGTTGGCCCAGGGCGTGTCGTTCGACATCGACTGAGGCGCTGCGCCGGCGTCCCTGACGCGTTGATCCATCCCGATGCAGTCGGGGTGGATCGCTATCGTGCTGCCTGGATCGTTCCACTTGCCGGCAACGGAAACGATGCAGCGAAGGCGCTATCGATGATGGCGAGCTTGACGGCCTGCGCGCTCATATACTCCTGGTAGAAGCTGTTCGAGATCCACATCACCGAATGCCCGCGCTGGCCTAGCCAGCCGACGCTGCCGAGATTTTCGGCGTCGCGCAATTTGCGGGCGAGATGGGTGCGCGACAGCTTCAGCCAGTTGGCGAAGTCGCCGATCGAGACCACGCCGGTCGGGATCCGGTCCAGCCCGCCATGGTCGGGGTCGATGCCCGAGATCAGCCAGTCCATGACCGCGCCGCCATTGTTGAGCCAGGTGAAGAGCGAGAAGGTCTGCTTGGGCTCACGCACCGGACTGGACGATAGCAGGCCGTCGGCCACAAGCGGCTGCACCCTGGCGAGGCCATCGGGTTGTTGAAGGAAATTCGCCAGCCGGCTGGCGCCGTCCAGGCTGTCCAATGTCTGCAGATGGGCAAGAAGCCAGCCGGTCACCGCCCCCAGCGAGGCTGCGGTGGGCTGCAGCGGGCGGATGCGCCTGTCCTCGCTGTTTTCCAGATACTCGATGAAATTATAGTGCAGCATCTCCCGGATGAAGGCATCGGCGGTGTTGCGGCTGGCGACGGAGTGCTGGCCGATGACGTCGAGAAAGCGCGACGTCGTCAATTGCTTGCGATAGTCGCCGGGATCGCGCCTGAAATGAAGGGCGAGGCCGAGATGCGCCATCAGCCAACGCTGCTGCGTGGCAAACACCGAAGAGCGGCGCTGGTCCGCTCTGAAGGCTGTGATCATCGCCAGCGCCTGTGTCCGGACACAGCGGTGCAGCGCCGGGTGACCGGTAATATCTTCCAGATTAAGCATTATTCCCCCGTGCCTCGATCCCACCAAGCCACGGACTCACATTTTCAGGCTTCTACACCGGTGTCCAGATGTCCGTATCCCGGCGGCGAAGAGCCACCGATTCCGGCATGGGCTGCCAGGTCCTGGCAAGTGGGATGATTACCTGTGAGCGTGGAGGTTCAGCCAGCCTTCTGCATCGGGCGACAGGCCTCGAAAGCGGCATCGATGACCGCAAGCTTGGCGGCCTGCACGGTCATGTATTCCTGATAGAAGCTGTTCGAGACCCACATCACCGAATGCCCGCGCCGGCCCATCCAGCCAATGCTGCCGAGCTTTTCGGCGTCGCGCAATTTGCGCGCCAGGTGGGTGCGCGACAGTTTTAGCCAACTGGCGAATTCGCCAATCGAAACCACGCTGGTCGGGATCTGGTCGAGGCCGGCATGGGCAGGGTCAATACCGGACATCAGCCGATCCATGACGATGCCGCCATTGTTGAGCCAGATGAACAGCGAGAAGGTCTGCTTGGGCTCCCGCACCGGGTTGGAGGAAAGCAGGCCTTCCGCCACCAGCGGCTGCAGCCTGGCAATCATGCCGGGCTGCTCGAGAAACGAAGCGAGGCGATTGCCGCCGTCGAGGCCGTCGAGTGTGCGCAGATGCGCAAACACCCAGCCATCGAATTCCTTCAGTGTCGCCGGCGTCACCTGAAACGGGTGGGCGCGTCCGTCACCGGTGTGCGGCAAATATTCGATGATGTGATAGTGCAGCATCTCCTTGATGAAGGCCTCGGCCGTGTTGCGGCTGGCGACGGAATAGTGAAGCACGGCATCGATGAAGCGGGCGAGGGTAAGTTCCGTGCGGGGATCGCGCGGGTCACGGGCGAAATGCAGGGCAAGGCCGGTGTGAGCCAGCAGCCAACGCTGTTGCGTGGCGAATACGGCGGCCAGGCGCGGGCTCGTTTCATAGATGTGCAGCAGCGCCTTCGACTGCGCCTGGACATGACGATGCAGCGCCGGATGGCCGACAATATATTCGAAATTCAGCGCCATCCTCCTCGTCCTCCGGCCAGCCCCCCCGGCAGCGAAGACGCAATCACATTTCCAGCCTTAGCCGCACGTGTCCAGCCATGCCAACCCGGACAAAAGACCTAGAGCGGTCAATCGTTCCACAGACACGTTGAAACCGCCCCATCTCTTTGATTTCGAGGCAATTGCTCGGGGAAAGCGCCACACGCTTTTCGAGGGAAAAGCGTTTCACACTTTTCCCGGAAATGCTCTGGTCCGTTCGCGTCCGGCGGATGGCGCGGGCGGCATAGTCAAGCACAATACCGATGCGCGGCGGTAGGCGAGGCCGCCGCCTGTTTCAGGGATTGCGGCCCGTCGGTCTGCCTGTGCGCGAAAATGACGTGCGCAGGCGGTAGCGGTCGCCGGCGTAGCGGATGGTCGACGACAGCAGCGGCCGGCCGGCGGTGTCGACGATGAGCTGGCGCATCACCAGGGTCGATTTGCCGACATCGATGTCGAGGTGCCGCGCCAGAACGGGATCGGCGTCATGCGCCTCGATCGTGGTTTCGGCGCGCGCCAGATCGACACCGGCATCGATCAGCAAGCCGAACAGCGAGGCGTTGCTGAAGTCGACGCGGCTGAGATCGGGTACGAGGCTTGCGGCAAAGAACGAGGTGTCGACGGCGACCGGGACCTGATCGAGACGGCGGATGCGCTCGAGGTGAAACAGCGCAGCACCCGGCGCGATCGACAACTCCTCGGCTTCGTCCAGCGATGCCGACGCCTGTTCGGCGCGCAACACATTGGAGGAGGGCGTCAGGCCAAGGCGCCTGGCGGTCTCGCTGAATGATTCCAGCGTGTTGGGAAACTCCTTCGGCACCTTGGCCGAGACATACCAGCCGCGCCCGTGCGAGGGCGTCAGCACACCTTCCTCAACCAAGCTCTGCAAGGCCCGGCGCAAGGTCACCCTCGATATCGACATGCGCGTGAACAGGTCGCGCTCGGCCGGCAGGCGCGCGCCAGAGGCAAGCTTGCCTGAGGCGATCTCCTGCAGGATCGCATCGGCGGCCTGCCGCCAGAGTGGTTCGGGTCCGTCCGACTGCAGTGGCGAGCCCTCCATCGCGGTCACCCCTTGATCTTTTCCCATACGCCCGTTCGCATCGAACGGTAGCAGGCGTCAATTATGTGGTTGACGATAACGCCGTCCTCGAAGGTTTCCAGCGGCGTCGTCCCGGCCGCGAAATGGTCGACGAAATGGCGCATCTGTTGCGAGAAACCATAGGCGCGGGTTTCCTCGGGCACCGGATAGACCCAGCCGGTTTCGGCATCGGCCTTTTCGACGAGATAGCCGACCGGCTTCTCGATGAAACCCCAGACTGGGCCGACGGAGGTATCCGTCACCAGACGGCCGGCCGAGCCGACCAGTTCGTGGCGAAGCTGCATGCCGCCTTTTTCGATCCACGAGGATTCGATGGTGGCAAGCTGGCCGCCGGCGAATTTCAAAAGCGCGATGGCTGTATCTTCCCCTGACGTCTTGTCACCGTGGACCAGCGTCGCGCCCCACGCGAACACCTCGGTGATAGCATTGTCCTTGCCGAAGAAGTGACGGGCGCTTTCGACGGTGTGGCAGCCCATGTCGAGCAGGGCGCCGCCGCCGGCAAGTTCGGCGTTCCAGAAATGCGGTGCGTGCGGGCCCGAATGCGCCTCGCGGGCGCGCATGGTCAAGAGGTTGCCGATGCCGCCGGCCTGGATCATCTGGTGGGCCTTGGCGATGTTGGGGGAGAAGACCGCGCATTCGGCATAGCCGTGCCAGATGCCGGCGCGCTTGACGATGTCGAGGATTTCCTGCGCTTCCTTGCCGGTGCGCGCCAGCGGCTTGGTGCAGATGACGGCCTTGCCGTGCTTTGCTGCCGTCCTGACGGCTTCGAGATGGATTTCGTTGGGCAATGCGATGACCACCAGCTCAACCTTCGGATCGGCGCACAGCGCGTCGATATCCTTGTGCGCGGTGACCTTGGGACCCCATTTCTTGGCGAAGGCCGTGGCGCGCTCGAAACTGCGTGACGAGCAGGCCACCAGTTCTGCATTGCGCACGTCGAGCAGCGAGTCCGCATAGGTCTCGGCAATGAAGCCCGAGCCCAGAATTCCAACTCCAATCATACAAGTCCTCCCAGATTTCTTGCCATCAATTTTGGCTGTGCCCGAGGCGAACACGGCTTCTTGATTGGAAAAGACAACACAATACCACTTGTCACAAGATGTATCAGTAGGTATGGTCCGAGGCAACAGTGCAAAATCGTGAATCCACACGAGGCACCATCTTGAGGGAGAGCAGGACAATGCGTTCCATACGTGTATCGATCCCGCTGGCGGCGACGCTTGGCGTGATGTTTTCAGGGGGTGTCGGCGCCGCGTTTGCCGACCCGGTCACCATCACCTTGAACAGCTGGCGCACCGAGGATATCGCCGTGTGGCAGGACACCATCCTGCCGGCCTTCGAGACCAAGCACCCCGACATCAAGGTCGAGTTCGCGCCGATCAACACCAATGAATACAATGCCGCTGTCCAGTCGCAGATCGAAGGCGGCGCCGGTGGCGACCTGATCACCTGCCGTCCATTCGACGTGAACCGCGAATGGATCAAGCGCGGCTATTTCGAATCGCTTGACGGCTTGGCGGGCCTGGAAAACTTCGACAAGACGTCCCGCGCGGCCTGGACCGGCGCCGACGACAAGACCTACTGCCTGCCGGTCGCCGCGGTGCTCGCCGGCTTCTACTACAACGCCGACATCTTCAAGGAGCTGGGCCTCAAGGTGCCGACCACCAGCGCCGAATTCATCGATGTGCTCACGGCAATCAAGAAGGACGGTCGCTACACGCCGCTCGCCTATGGTTCAGCCGAATCCTGGCAGCTCGCCTATAACGGCCTCTACTCGATCGGCCCGGCCTACTGGAAAGGCGAGGAGGGTCGCCTTGGCCTGATCGACGGCAAGAAGAAGCTGACGGATCCTGAATTCGTCGACGCCATCGCCGCCTTCGAAGCCTGGAAGCCGTTCCTGCCGGCCGGGCAGGAGAGCCTGAACTATGCCGACATGACGCAGCTGTTCACGCTCGGCAAAGCGGCCATCCTTCCCGACGGTTCATGGGACATCAACCAGGCGACCTCGACGGGTCTCAACATCGGCGTCTTCGGCCCGCCGGTGCCGAAGGCTGGCGACAAGCGCTATCTCCAGGAAATGCCCGACATGGGCATCGGCATCAACGCCAAGAGCGCGCACAAGGATGCGGCAAAGACCTTCCTCGACTGGGTCGCCGGCCCTGAGTTCCAGGAACTCTACGTCAACGCAGCGCCCGGCTTCTTTGCCATGAGTTCGAAGCCGGTGACCTACAAGAACAAGCTGGCGCAGGATTTTGCCGATCTGAAGAAGGGCGCCGAGCTGACGCCGCGCCTGGCGCTGGACCGGCTCAGCGCCGGCACGCCGCCGCTCGACGATGAGACCTGGCGCCTGCTGCAGGTGATGTTCACCAAGTCCGACGTTACGCCGCAGCAGGTTGCGACCGAACTCCAGGCAGGCCTCGCCTCCTGGTACGGACCGCAGAAGAAGTAATCCGGCTCTGCTTAGCGCATGCCTTGCCAGTTGGCGGGGCATGCGCAAGCCTGACGGCACGCCGGCCATGACGGTCGGCGTGAAGATGAGGTTTTCCGTTGATATCTCCCGCTGCCGCCTATCGAAACCTGCTGCTGTTCGTGCTGCCGGCGCTGGCCGTCTATCTGGTCTTTGCCGTGCTGCCGCTGGCGACCTCGATCGTCATGAGCTTTTTCCAGACCAGCGGCGGCGCGGGTGACGTCTTTGTCGGCTTCGCCAATTACGAGCGGCTGTTCACCCACCCAACCATAAGCGCCCGCTTCTGGAATGCGTTGCTCAACAACATGCAGTATTTCGCCATCCATCTGATCGTCGAAGTGCCGATGGGTCTGCTGCTGGCGGCGCTGCTGACCTCGGGCAAATTGGCGCGTTCGGAAGGCATTTATCGGACGCTGCTGTTCATCCCGGCGACGCTGTCGGTGGTCATTGTCGGCTTTGTCTGGCGGCTGATCATCAATCCGCTCTGGGGCCTGGTCGGCTTCCCGCTGCTGGGCACGGAATCGACCGCGCTCACCACCATCTCGCTGATGTCGGTCTGGCAGTATTTCGGCATCCCGATGGTGTTCCTCTACAGCGCCCTGCTGGCGGTGCCCAACGAGCTGGTCGAAGCCGCCAACATCGACGGCGCCAACGGCTGGACGACCTTCTGGAAGATCAAGTTCCCACTGATTGCGCCGCAGTTCGGGCTGATCGCCATCCTCACCTACATCTGGACGTTCAACGGCTTCGACCTGGTGTTCGCGCTCAACGGCTCGGCGCCCGGGCCGAACTACAGCACCGACATTCTCGGCACCTATTTCTATCGAACCTTCTTCGGCTCGAGCGGACAGCTTGCCGATCTCGATCTGGGTAGCGCGGTCGCGACGGTCATCTTCCTCACGGTCTTGCTGGTGACTGCAGCCTATTTCTGGCTGATCCAGCGCCGCCTGAAATCCTATTCGGTCTAGGAACTGAGATGAGCGCCCAGGACCTCATGACCTCAGCCGCCCGCCGCCGCCAGGACCGCGAACCCTGGACGGCGGAGCGCATCATCGTGCATGCGCTGCTGATCGTCTTTGTGCTGCTCGCCATCGGGCCGGTGCTGATCGTCATCATCAATTCGCTGAAGACGACGCCGGCGATCTTTGGCGGGCCGTTCGATCTGCCGACGGCCAAAACCTTCAGCCTGGAAGGCTACAAGCGCGTCTTCACCCGCGGCAATTTCATCGTCAACTACCGCAACAGCCTGATCGTCACGGTGACGACGATCGCACTCACCGTGGTGCTGTCGACGCTCGCCGCTTTCGCGCTGGTCGAATACCGCGTGCGGCTGGCATCGCTGCTCGGCGGTCTGTTCGTGCTCGGCATCATGCTGCCGATCCGGCTCGGCACCATCCCGCTGATCCAGATGATGCTGGCCTGGCGGCTGATGGACACGCTGGCGGCACTCATCCTCGTCTACACCGCCATGAGCATTCCGATCGCGGTGACGCTGATGGTCACCTATTTCCGCACCGTGCCGACCGATCTCAAGGAAGCGGCACGCATGGATGGCGCCAGCGAGTTGCGCACGTTCTGGATCGTGCTGCCGCTGGTCCGGCCGGGCCTCGCCGCGGTCGCGGCCCTCACCATGCTGCCGGTGTGGAACGACCTCTGGTTTCCGCTGATCCTGGCGCCAAGCCGGCAGAACCAGACGGTGACGCTCGGCGTGCAGCAATTCGTCGGCCAGTTCATGAACGACTATCCGGCGCTGCTTGCCGCACTGACGCTCGGCGCGGTGCCGCTGGTGCTGCTGTTCACCCTGTTCTCGCGGCAATTCATCAGCGGCCTGAGCAAGGGCTACAGCAAGTAATTTCCGACATTTCGAACTGATGGAACATTGAAATGCAGATAGGCAAATACATCCGGCGGCAGCCCGCGACGCTCACCAGCCTGCCCGCCGCGATCGGCGCGGAGCTCGACGGTTTTGCGAGCCTGCGCCAGGCGCCTCAGCGGATCGTGCTGCTCGGCACCGGCTCGTCGATGAATGCGCTTCTGGCCGGCGCCGAGGCGCTGGAAGAGGGCACCGGCGCATCGGTCATCGCCAAGGAGCCGGAAGCCTTCCTGCGCCTGCCGCCCAAGGCATCGGACCAGCGCACGCTGGTTCTGGCGGCGTCGCAGTCCGGCATGAGCATCACCACGATCGAGGCAGTGCGTCTGTCGGTGGAGCTTGGGTTTCCAACGCTCGTCGTCACCGGCGAGGCCGGCAGCCTGATTACCGAAACCGGCGCCGAGATCATCGTCATGCCGATCGGCCCGGAGACGGTCGGCCCCAAGACCATGGGCTACACCGCCACGGTCATCTCGGTGCTGGCGGTCGCGGCCAAGCTCTCCAAGAAGACACTCGATGTCTCGGGGCTGCTCGCCCAGCTGGAGAAGACTGAGGAGACCGGTCTGGCTGCGGCGAAGGATCTGGTCAGTCGTTTCGGCGTTCCCGACTACATCCTGGTCGCCGGCCAGGCGACGCATCTCGGCACTGCGCTCGAAGCGTCGCTCAAGATCGCCGAGATCAGCGGCGTGCCGACCTCCGCCTTCGACACCGAAGAGGCCTTGCACGGCCATGTCTACGGCACGACGAACAACAGCCTGGTGATCGCTATTGCACAGACCGAGAGCGAGGCGAAGGTTGCGGCCAATCTCGGCGAGGCGCTGGCCGAGCTTGGACCGCGCACAGTCGTCCTCAACCTCTCTGGCCACCCGACCCGCTTCGACCTCGACGTCAGCTGGCCGACAGCACCTGAGCAGCAATGGCTCGCCGGAAGCTGGGCGCCGATGCCGCTGCAATGGTATGGCTGCGAGCTGGCGATCGCGCGCGGCATCGATCCCGACAAGATGATCTACCCCAACCTCGGACGGCGGCTCAACGTGCGCATCCGCAAGGAGGCGTGATGGTTACCGCTGTTGGAATCGACATTGGCGGCAGCTTGGTCAAGCTCGGCGTCGTCGACGGTTCAGGTAAGGTGCTCGCGCGGGATGCGGTGCCTGTACACCGCGATGTCGAGTTCGCGGATTTCGTCCATCTGGTCACAGAAGCGACCGAGACGCTGAGAAAAGCTTATCCCGACATCGCGGCCATCGGCATCGGTGTGCCGGGCACGCCCAATCCCGAGACCGGCATGCTCAACGGCCGTTGTCCGGCGATCCCGGCGCTGCTCAAGGGATCGCTGTCAAAACTGTTTTCCATCCGGTTCGGCGTGCCGGCCGTTGTCCGCAACGATGCCGTCAGCGCCACCCATGGCGAAATGCGCCATGGCGCCGGGCGTCCGTTCTCGCGCTTTGCGCTGCTGACGCTCGGCACCGGCATTGGCGGTTCCATGGTCATCGACCGCAAGGTCATCGATGGTCCGGATGGGCTGCCGCCGCAGTTCGGCTGCATCTCGCTCGACCCGGCCCGCACCGACATCGCTGACCCGGTGCCGGGTATGGTCGAGAACCTCGCCAGCGCCCGGGCGCTGGTCAACCGATATCGCCAGCTCAAGCCGGACACCGACGCAAAGGATGCAGAAACCGTCGTCGATCTCGCCAAGGGCGGCGATGCGATCGCCCTGCAGGTGGTCGACGAAGTGGCGCGCTGGCTTGGCCAGATGATCGGCATCATGTCGAACATGCTCAACATCGAGGCGGCGATCATCGGCGGAGGCTTGTCGCTGGCCGGCCCGTTCTTCACCGACCGCATTGCCAAGAACGTCCGGGATTTCGTCCTGCTCAAGCCCGGCCGGCCGCCGGTGATCGTGGCGGCCGAGCACGGCAACGACGCCGGCGTGATCGGCACAGCTGCTCTGGCGCTCGATATGTTTGCGCCGACGGCAAAGGAATAGCGCCATGGCCGATGTCGAACTGCGCAAGATTTCCAAGAGTTTTCAGAACCTGAAGGTCGTACACGATATCGACCTCGACATTGCCGAAGGCGAGTTCGTCGTCCTCGTCGGCCCCTCCGGCTGCGGCAAGTCGACGACGCTTCGCATGGTTGCCGGGCTGGACCGGCCAAGCGGCGGCGATATCCTTATCGGCGGCAAGCTCGTCAACACCGTCCAGGCCCGCGACCGCGACATCGCCATGGTGTTCCAGAGCTACGCGCTCTACCCGCAAATGACGGTGGCGCAGAACATGGCGTTTGGCCTGCGCATCCGCAAAGTGCCGGATGCCGAGGTGAAGCAACGCATTGCGCGCGTCGCCGACATTCTCGACCTCAGCGAGCTTCTTCACCGCAAGCCGCACCAGCTCTCCGGCGGCCAGCGCCAGCGCGTCGCCATGGGCCGCGCCATGGTACGCCAGCCGAAAGTGTTCCTGTTCGACGAGCCGCTTTCCAATCTCGACGCCAAGCTCCGGGTCAAGATGCGCGCCGAGATCAAGAAACTGCACCAGATGGTCGCCACCACGACCGTCTACGTCACCCACGACCAGGTCGAGGCGATGACGCTCGCCGACCGTGTCGTGGTCATGAACAAGGGCCGCATCGAACAGATCGGGCCGCCCAACGATCTTTATCATGAGCCGGCCAGCCGCTTCGTCGCCGGCTTCATTGGCAGCCCCGGCATGAATTTTTTCAAGTGCCGGCTGGAAGGGCATGGCGATAGGCTGGCGGTGGTGCTCGGCGATGGTACTGCACTCGCCGTGCCTGCCTCCCGCACCGCGCGCTATGCTGCGCACGTCGGCCGCGAGCTCGAATTCGGCCTGCGTCCCGAGCACATCACCGAGCAACGCGAGCGGCCCGATAGCGTCGACATCAAGGTGCCGGTCGAGGTCGTCGAGCCGATGGGCATGGAGACGCTGCTGCATGTGCTGGTCGCCGGCGCCGAGGCCACGGCGCGGATCGATCCCGCGGCGACGCCGAAGCCTGGGGAGATGGCAACGCTGTCGCTCGGCATGGGCCACATGCACCTGCTCGACCCTGAAAGCGGCAAGGTGCTCTGAGCGCAAAGGGCTCTGGAGCAGGTCGGGACGGTGTCCGCCACACATTCGCGTGTCGAACTGTAAAAACAATATATTATCCGTTGACAAATATAATTTTGGAGCGAATTTTTAGGTGCGGCGCCAGACGACCGTGATGGCCTTCCGGCCATCTCAAATGCAGTCCAGGAATGTGCCGGTCATGATCGACATCCACAGCGTGTCAAAGTCCTTCGTGACCAGGGATACCGATCCCGTCCACGCGCTGAAGGAAGTCAGCCTCGAAATCTACGACAATGAATTCTTCACGCTGCTGGGGCCATCGGGCTGCGGCAAGACAACCCTCTTGCGTCTGATCGCGGGCTTCGAGGCGCCGAGCACGGGCGCCATCCGCATCGCCGGCAATGATGTCGCCGCCCTGCCGCCGCAAAAGCGGCCGGTGAACACGGTGTTCCAGAGCTACGCGCTGTTTCCGCATATGAGCGTTGCCGAGAATGTCGCGTTCGGGCTGGAAATGCAGAACGCGCCAAAAGCGCTGATCGAAGAGCGCGTGAGGGAAGCGCTGGAGATGGTGCGGCTCGAAGACTTCGCCACGCGGCGCCCGGCGCAATTGTCGGGCGGCCAGCAGCAGCGCGTCGCGGTGGCGCGTGCGCTTGCCCCCAAGCCCAGCGTGCTTCTGCTCGACGAGCCGCTGTCGGCGCTCGACTTCAAACTGCGCAAGGGCATGCAGAGCGAGTTGAAGCGGCTGCAGCGCGAGACCGGCATCACCTTCGTGCTGGTCACGCATGACCAGGAAGAGGCGCTTGCTATGTCCGATCGCATCGCGGTGATGCGCGGCGGCGACGTGCTGCAGGTCGGCACGCCGCGCGACATTTACGACAATCCGCAGGACCGTTTTGTCGCCGACTTCATCGGCGAGTCCAATCTTTTACCGGGCGCCGCCCTCGGCCGCGATCCGGCAAAGACCATCGTCGTGCGGCCGGAGCATATCGTGGTGTCGCCGGCATCGGACGGCGCCAGGGGCCATGCCACCGGTGCGGTCTCCGCCATCACTTTCCTCGGCTCCGACACGCTCTACGAGGTCGTGCTGGAGGAGGGGGCCAAGCTGCATTCGCGCTCGCGCGGCGGTGCCGCACTTTCGACAGGCGACAGGGTTGTCGTCGACTGGGCGCGGGCGTCGAACGCGAGCTGGCGAACTGAGATGGGTCCGAACCGCACCTGGCTCCTGATTGTGCCGGCCATGCTGGTCATCGGCATCTTCATGGTGCTGCCGCTGCTGTTGGCGGTTGCCTATTCCTTCATGACCGCCAATCCCTATGGCGGCGTCACCCAGCCGGCGACCTTCGACGCCTATCTGCAGTTTCTCTACCAGCGCGATTTCGACGACAGCCTGGTGTTCTCGCCAAGCTATGCGCTGATCATCCTGCGCTCGATCTATCTCGCGATCGCCACCACTCTGATCTGCCTCGTGCTTGGCCTGCCGGTTGCCTGGTACATTGTCTGCCAGACGCCGGAACGGCGGCGGATCCTTTTGTTCGCGGTCACGCTGCCGTTCTGGATCAACACGCTGATCCGCACCTATTGCTGGATCCTGATCCTGCGTGACGAAGGGCTGGCGAATGGTGCGCTGCGCCATGCCGGCATCATCTCCGATCCGCTGCCGCTGCTCTACAATGACGGCTCGATCCTGCTCGGCCTCGTCTACACTTTCCTGCCTTTCATGGTGCTGCCGATCTATTCGACGCTGGAGCGCATCGATCCCCGGCTGATCGAGGCGGCGCACGACCTCTACGCCAGCCGCCCCGCCGTGTTCCGCCGCATCGTCTGGCCGTTGGCGCGGCCCGGCGCGCTGGCCGGCGCCACGCTGGTCTTTGCACCGGCGCTCGGTTCGTTCCTGGCTCCAGACCTGCTCGGCGGGGGCAAGAAGCTGCTGATCGGCAGCCTGATCCAGATGCAGTTCACCTCATCGCGCAATTGGCCGTTTGGCGCAGCCCTTTCGACCGTCGTCACGGTCGTGGTGCTGACCGTCTTCGTCATCCGCTCGCGCCGTGCACAGGAGGACCGGCGATGAATGGCGCCAAGCCTTTCGACTGGCGGCATACGCCCGGCCTGTCGGCCTACACCGCGCTGATCTTCCTGTTCTTCTACGCGCCGCTGCTGATCCTGGTGATCTATGCCTTCAACTCGAGCCGGTTGGTCACGGTGTGGGCCGGCTTCAGCTTCAAATGGTTCGTGGCTGTGGCCAACAATGGCGCGATCCGCGACGCCGCCTACAACAGCGTCATCGTCGCCATTGTCGCCACCATAGCGTCAACGGCCATCGCCACCGCCGGCGCGCTCGCGCTGGAGCGCGGCCGGCTGCGCTTCGGGCGAGGAGCAGCCACTGCGCTGATTGCGATGCCGCTGGTGGTGCCGGAGATCGTCGTGGCGATCACCACGCTGATCTTTTTCTCAGGGCTCGGCATGCATCACGGGCTGATCAATCTGATGATCGCCCACACCGTCTTTTGCATCCCGTTCGCGCTGCTGCCGATCCAGGCGCGGCTGCGCGACATGGGCGGTACGCTGGAGGAGGCGGGACGCGATCTCTATGCCGATGAGTGGCGATTGTTTCGCCTGATAACACTGCCCTTGCTGCTGCCCGCGATCTCTGCCGGCGCCATCATGGCCTTCGTCGTTTCGCTCGACGATTTCCTGATCTCGATGATGGTCTCGAGCGCCGGATCGACCACGCTGCCGGTCTACATCTACGGCATGATGCGGCTTGGCGTGACGCCTGAGGTCAACGCCATCTCCACCATCCTGCTTGCCGTTTCCATCGTCTTCGTCGCGGCGGCCTTGCTCGTCGGGCGACGCAACAGATTTGCCTAGAAAACAAGAAAACAGACCAGAGGAGAACGACCATGACCAAATGGAAAGAAGGACTTTCGAGGATAGCGCTTGCCGCCGCCATGCTCGGCGCGATCACCACCACGGCACTCGCCGATGCCGGCGAGCTGCACATCTACAACTGGACCGACTACACGTCGGACGAAATGATCAAGAAGTTCGAGGCCGAGACCGGCATGAAGGTCACCATCGACACCTACGATTCCAACGAGACCGCACTCGCCAAGCTGAGCTCCGGTGCTGCCGGCTATGACGTGATGATCATCAGCAATGACTTCGTGCCGATCTTCGTCAAACAGAAGCTGTTCCAGGAAGTCGATGCAGGCGCGATGCCGAACTTCAAGAACGTCGATGCGAAATGGCAGCATCGGCCCTGGGATCCGGATGCGAAATACACGGTGCCATGGGTGTGGGGCACGACCTCCTATTCCGTCGACACCGCCGTCTACAAAGGGCCGACCGACAGCCTGAAGCCGCTGTTCGATCCGCCGGCGGAACTGAAGGGCAAGGTCGGCATGTTCGGCTCGCCGACCGAGGTCATGTCATTGGCGCTGGTCTATCTCGGCAAGGACCAGTGCAACAGCAATCCGGCTGATCTGAAGGAACTCAATGCCTTGCTCGAGGCGCAGAAGCCCTTCGTCAAAGTCTACAATTCCGACGGCATCGTCGAGCGCCAGGTTGCCGGCGAAACGGTCATGCATGAGCAATGGTCTGGCAAGGCGCTGGCGACACGGCAGCAGAAATCGACGGTCAAATACGTCTATCCCAAGGAAGGCGTTGTCGGCTGGATGGACAATGTCGCGGTGCCGACCAGCGCGCCCAATGTCGAGAACGCCAAGAAGTTTCTCAACTTCCTGATGGATCCCGAAAACATCGCGCTGCAGCAGAAATACACCGGCTACCAGAGCGCGATCGCCGGATCGAACAAGTTCCTGGCGGCGGACATTGGCGGCTCGCCGGAGTTCAATCCGCCGGCGGATTTGAAGATCTCGTTCGCACCGTCCTGCGACGAGAAGGCGATCCGCGCCTATGACCGGATCTGGACCAATCTGCGCCAGTAGGCCGACAGCAAAACGCCGCTTGTTTGCACGGGCGGCGTTTTGTTTCCCGGAGGAATTTGGAGATGAAACCCTACGCCCGCACCTTCGTCTTTGGCGCCGGCAGGTCGGAGGCCTCGGCCGCCAGCAGGATGTCGGTGGTGACAGCCAGATGCGCCGCCAGCAATTCGGCGGCCTTCTCGGCATTGCGGTCGAGCACGGCAGCGGCGAGGTCCTGATGTTCCTTGATGATGTTGCGGGCCTTCGGCGCCAGCGAGACCGAGCGGCGGCGATAGCGCTCGCTCTGGTCGTAAAGCTGGTCGCGCAGGCGCAGCAGCCAGTGGCTGTCGCAGCCGGCCACCAGCGCCTTGTGGAAGGCCGCGTGCGCGGTCGCCCATTCGTCGCTCGAATGCACCGGATCGTCGGGCGTGTGCTCGGGCGTGCGCGACAGCCGGTGGAGCGCGGCGACCAATTGCGATTCCCAGGCGACATCGCCGACCTCGATGGCCCGGCGAATGCACAGTGTCTCGATCTGGATGCGCGTCTTGGTGAGGTCGAGCAGGTCCTCGGCCGAGATGGGGGCAGCGCGGAAGCCGCGCTGCGGCTCGGCCACGACCAGGCCTTCCGAGGTCAGCCGCGACAGCGCCTCGCGGATGGCGCCGAGGCTGACGGACAGCCGGTCGCAGAGCTCCTGGACCTTGAGCCGGCTGCCCGGCGCGATCCGGCACGACAACAGGTCGGCGCGCAGATCCTCATACGCGCCCTGGGTGAGATTGATCGAGCCTTCCCTAGCCATTCGCTTGCCCGCGGCCGAATCCGTCCATTGAGGAGTCTTGATACATTATCTCAGCCAGAAATCAGAATGCAAAATAATATATTCTCTGTTGACAGATATATAATTTCTCAACAAAGTCCAGCCTTCACCAACGAGGATGTGGCCAGTGCGATTTGCAGTCTATAAATCGTCGCGGGGACCTGGGCTGGCGATCGCCTTGCCGGCAGGCGAGTTCCGCGGCATCGACGCAAGCGATGCGATGTTTCCGGGCTGGCTGGACGAACTGATCGCCGAAGGAGGGCAAGCGCTCTACGCCGCAGGCGAGAAGCTGGCCTGCGGACGGCGCATCGATGCGAAGGCCGTCGAATGGCTGCCGCCGATCGCGAAGCCCGGAAAGATCGTCTGCGTCGGCCTCAACTATGTCGACCACTCGATCGAAAGCGGTTTTACGCCGCCGGCCTATCCGACGCTGTTCGCCCGCTT
This sequence comes from Mesorhizobium sp. P2_F7, assembly GCF_056403695.1. Taxonomy (NCBI): domain Bacteria; kingdom Pseudomonadati; phylum Pseudomonadota; class Alphaproteobacteria; order Hyphomicrobiales; family Phyllobacteriaceae; genus Mesorhizobium; species Mesorhizobium sp. P2_F7. The sequence goes on from NZ_JBFUFA010000003.1 coordinate 282,985, forward strand.
CTCGTCCAGCCTGATCGGGCATGGCGCGGCCATCCGCCGCCCGGAAGCCTCGATCCAGCTCGACTATGAAGGCGAGATGGTGGCCATCATCGGCAAGGCCGGCCGCCACATTCCCTTGGCCCAGGCGATCAGCCATGTCGCCGGCTATTCGATCTTCAACGATGCCTCGATCCGTGACTTCCAGACCAAGTCGCCGCAATGGACCGTCGGCAAAAATTTCGACGGCACCGGTTCGTTCGGGCCGATCTTCGTGACGGCGGACGAGTTGCCGCCGGGCGGCAAGGGCCTGCGCATCCAGACGCGACTCAATGGCGAGGTCGTCCAGAACGCCTCGACCAACGACATGATCTTCGATGTTGCCTCGCTGATCTCGATCATCAGCGAAGCCATCACGCTGGAGCCCGGCGACATTCTCGTCACCGGCACGCCGGCCGGTGTCGGCATGGCGCGCAAGCCGCAGCTGTTCATGAAGCATGGCGATGTCTGCGAGATCGAGCTCGAAGGCGTCGGCATCCTGTCCAATGTCGTGGCCGACGATGTCGCCGCCCGGCAAGCCGTCAATCAGTAACCCGCCAAACGCGAAAGGACGATGTCATGACAAGAGTGATGTTTCGAAATGCCATGATCTGGGACGGCACCGGCGCCGATGCCTTTCCGGCCGATCTGCTGGTCGACAATGGCCGCATTGTCACCATTGCGCGTACGCCAGGACAATTGTCGGGCGAGGGCGCAACGACGGTCGAATGCCGCGGCATGACGCTGATGCCGGGCCTTGTTGAAGGCCATGCTCACATTTCCTTCGGTGGCGCGATCAAGGATTCCGATCTCGGCCTGATCCCGCCCGAGGAGCATCTGCTGCTCACCATGCGCAACGCCAAGACCTTGCTCGACCATGGTTTCACCAGCGCCTACAGCGCCGCGACCTCGAAGCTCAGGCTCGACATCGTCATCCGCAACGAGATCAATGCCGGCCGCCTGCCGGGTCCGCGCATGCGCGCCGGCAGCCCCGAGATCACCGTCACCGGCGGCCTCGGCGACGAGCGCCAGCAGCATATGTATCACGAGAGCTTCGGCATGATCGCCGACGGCGTCGAGGAGATCACCAAGGCGGTGCGGCTGTGCTGCCGCGAAGGGGCCGACAACATCAAGATCAACATTTCGGGCGACGATCTCAGCCCCGCCGCACATGGCGGCCTCACCGTCATGAGCGAGGCCGAAGTGATGACGGCGGTGTCGGTGGCGCGTGACTTCGGCAAGAAGATCAACTGCCATGCCCGCGCCGCCGGTTCGGTGAAACGCGCGGTGACCTGCGGCGTAGACGTCATCTACCACTGCGAATCCGCCGACGAGGAAGCGCTCGATGCGCTGGAATCGGCCAAGGACCGCATCTTCGTCGGCCCGGCCATCGGCATCATCTACGGCACGCTCTACGAGGGCGAGCCCTTCGGCTTCACTCATGAGATGGCGGTGAAGTTCGGCATGCAGCGCATCCTCGACGACAGCCGCAAGGTCTACACCGAACTGCGCAAGCGCGGCGTGCGGGCGCTGATCGGCGGCGACTATGGTTTCGCGCAGACGCCGCAAGGCACCAACGCGCGGGATCTAAAACACTTCGTCGACCTGCTGGGCTATTCGCCCAGCGAAGCCCTGCAATGCGGAACGCGGCTCGGCGGCCAGGTGATGGGCCTCGGCGACGAGCTCGGCATGGTCAAGGAAGGCTTCATCGCCGACCTCCTGCTGGTCAATGGCGACCCGCTGAAGGACCTCGACATGATGGTGCATGAGAAAAACCTCATCGTCATCATGAAGGACGGCGAACTCTACAAGGACCACTCGGCCTCGGTCGCTTCGCAGCGGCAAGCGGCCTAACCGGCGACCATCATGCAGCCTGTGGTCCCGATCGATGTCGATGACACAACCGGCATCTGGCGGACCGACGGGCTGCCCATGGTCTACCTGCCCAGGCATTTCCTGGTGAACAACCATCTCGCGGTCGAGGCAGCCCTCGGCCGCGATTCCTATCGCGCTATCCTGCGCGCATCGACTGCGAAGTCGGCCATCGAATGGTGCGAGGCGCAGGTGCGCGGCAAAGGTCTCGACCCTGCGGCGACGTTCCGCCACTATTTCCAGCGCCTGTCGCAACGCGGCTGGGGCCAGTTTTCCATCGACACGCTGGATACCACCAGTCGCCGCGGCAGCATCAGCCTGAGGAATTCGATCTTCGCGCTCGAAGCCGGGCAGCAGCGCGGACAGCGCGTCTGCTACATGTTCGAAGGTTTTATCACTGGCGCTTTCTCATTCCTGCTCGGCATCGTGGATCCGACAGCAGTGGAATGCGAGGAGACCTATTGCGCCTGCGATGGCCGGCACGACCATTGCCGCTTCGACTTCGCGGCGTAAGCACGCCGGTTGTCAGCCGATTACACGTGCATAGAGTTTTGTTGACACGATGGAACACAGTGGCATTGCCACGAGTGGAACGACGGCCTTACAAACGCTGACGACGAATTCTCAGGATGGGGCAGGCGCTACTATGAGTGGCTGGTTGCATACTCTTCCACTCGCCTGGATGGCTGTCGTCGTGTTCGGGGCCACCTATGTCGTCGCGTTCATCTTGCACCAAGTCATCGCCGCTCTGTCAGCGGGCTCCACGGCGCGGTCGTTCAAGGCGCTTTCGCCTGGCATGTTGCCGCCGCTCGGTATCATCTTTGGCCTGTTTGTGGCGTTCACCGCCGCTCAGGTCTGGAGCGACAACGATCGCGCCAATGCGGCAGTCAATCGCGAGGCCAGTGCGTTGCGGTCGGTCGTGCTTCTGGCGAGCAGCTTTCCCGGGGAGCCCGAGGCGCGCCTGCGGACGCTGGTGCGCAGCTATATCGAGGAAACGACGAGCCAGGAGTGGCCGCTGATGGCCGAGAGCGCGGCGACCCTCACCATAATTCCACCGGCGCTTAACGAGGCGCTGCGGACGACGCTGGCTTTGACGCCAAGCAATCCCGGCCAGGAGATCGCGCAGCGCGAGATTACGAGGTGGCTTGAAGACGCCTTCGAGGCGCGTCGCCAGCGGGTTCTCGTCAGCTCGGCACAGGTCAACCCCACGAAGTGGGCATGCCTGATCCTGCAAGCCTTCTGTGCTCTTCTCGCGATCGCGATCGTTCATAGTGATAACCGAATGGCATCGGCGATCGCTCTTGGAAGTTTTGCGACCGGCGTGGCGGCATCCGTTCTCTTGATTCTTGCCCACGACCGGCCCTTTACGGGAGAGATCGCAGTATCACCGCAACCGTTGCTGCAAGTTATGCCGGAAGCCAAGGCGGGCGGCGGCGGATGATACAGGCAGGAGTGCCAAGACGGGCAAATTCGGTCGCGTTGTGAGGCTCTGATTTGGTGACAAGCAAAACAGCAGCCTCCTACGAGTCGTCCCTCTCATCGCGCAGATTGGACACAACGCGGCGGTTCTGCGACCTGCAGGCGTTGTCGGGGCAGTCGCGGACGAGCCTGTCCTTGCCGTAGCCCTTGGCCCACATCCGGTTGCGGTCAATGCCGCCGGCGGCGAGGTAGTTCATCACTGCATCGGCGCGCTGCTGCGACAGCGCAGTTTCGCTTGCGCCGGGATCGTCGGCGAAACCCTGCAGCTTGAGCAGCCAGCGCGGATACTTTGACAACCAGGCGATCTGGGTGTCGAGGGTGGTCTTGGCGACAGAATCGAGCGCGGCCGAACCTTTCGTGAAATAGGTGCGGCGGCCGACATTGAGGATAAAATCCTCCTCGCTGCCCGGCTGCACGTTCTGGAAGCCGGCAATCTCGGCGTTGGTGACGTCGGGCGTGGGCGGCGTGGGTGTCAGCGTGTTGCTGGTCGAGCAGGATGCGGTCAGCACCAGCAGGCTGGCGGCGAGCAGCCGGCGCGTGTTTTCAATCAAGCGGTTCATGATGCGCCCAATCATTCGACAGTGGTGGAAGGGGGCGCCTGGTCGGCGATGTGCGGCAGGACCTCCACCGCAGTGCCGATCGGGCACCGCTGGTAGAGGTCGATGATGTCTTCCGGGAACATGCGAATGCAGCCGCTGGAAGCATCGGTACCGATGCTCCATGGCTCCAGCGTGCCATGCAGGCGGTAGCCGATGTCGGCGCCGTCGCGGTACAGATAGAGCGCGCGCGGCCCGAGCGGATTGTTGGGCGCGCCGCCTTCGACCATGGCCGGCAGCTCCGGCCTGCGCTTACGCATTTCGGGGGGCGGGACCCATTGCGGCCACAACGCGCGGCGGTCGATCGTCGCGCGGCCGTACCATTTGAAACCTTCCTTGCCGACGCCGACGCCGTAGCGGATGGCGGTCTTGTTTTCCATGATGAGGTAGAGGAAGTGGTGGCGGGTATCGACCACGACGGTGCCGACCGGCTCGCTGCTGAAATACTTGACGATCTGGCGATGCCATCTCTTGTCGATCTTGGCGAAGTTGGTCTTGCGATAGACAAAATTGTTGTCGGTGGCGGTGCCGGCGAAAAAGGATTTTGCCACCGCCGCGGCTTGAACAACAGTGTCGGTTGCACTGGCTGCGACCAGCGCCAGGCCACCGATCACGACACCCCTGCGTGACAAAACCATCGGCAATCCCCCATGCCTTAAGCGTGGTGGATCATAGTTGGGAATTATTTCACCTCAAAGTGGAAAATGTTGAAGTTAGCCGGGAGCGGACCGGTCAGAGTGTGCTTCGGGTTCGGGCTGCAACATTAGGCGGTGCCATTTGCACCGTTGGCGGCGAACCACCCGCCCCGACAGGGGCGCCAGATTGCTCACGTTGGCTCTGTACTTCGCGGCTCGGCAGTTTGCATCTCCGGAACGGTGAAAACCGGTACCTCGCCCTTGAAACCCTGCAGCTCAAAGGCGCCCGCCTGAACAACCGGCATCGATGCTCCCGCCGCAAAGCCCGGTCCAAGCACCAGGGGGATGCCCAGCTTCTTGGTCGTCGATTCGAGCCGTGCCGCGCGATTCACCGGGGAGCCGATCGCGGTGTAATCGAAGCGCCGTTCGGAGCCGAAATTGCCTACCGAGCAGATGCCGGTCTCGATGGCGACGCCAATTTCGATGGAGCGATGGCCATCCGCGGTGAAAGCGGCGTCTTCGAGCTTCACCCGCTCGATCAGGGCAAGGCCCGCCTCGAGCGCACGCTCGCGATGATCAGGTTGATCAAGCGGTGCGTTCCAGAAGGCCAGCACCGCATCGCCCATGAACTTGTCGATGGTGCCGTCGCGCTTGAGGATCTCATCGGTCGCAATGCCAAGGAAGTGGTTGACCACCTTGGCGATTTCCTGGGTGTCGAGCTGTTCGCTCATCGTCGTGAAGCCGCGTATGTCACTGAGCAGGATTGTGATCTCGCGCTTCTCGCCGGACAGGATTGCCTCTGTGTCCGAGCTTGCGAGGCGCTGTACCACGGAGGGCGAAAGATATTGGGAGAACTGTCGCGTCAGGGTGGACCGGCGCTGCTCGCTGCGCCTGTACAGGACATAGCCTTCGAAGCCCGCAACCATGATCGTTGCAAGCGCCGGCTGCAGCGGGTCATAGAGTGCGCCCTGCAGGCTGTACTCGAGAGCGCCGAACACGAACGGCGTGACGGCCAGCAGCGTCAGGGCGAGGGCGCCAACCACGACACGCACAGCGAGCACGCCGGAAAGCCCGATGAAAACGACGGCACCGAGGAGAAACCAGAGCCGCTCGAGCATTCGCGCGTGCGTTGGCTCTGCCAGGTAGCGCCCGGCAAGCATCTGGGCGATCGCATCGGCGTGGATGTCCGCGCCTGGTCGCGTTGGATGCGTCGGCGTGGGCAGGTACTGCGTCAGTCCCACAGCCGACAGGTCGACAATGGCGATAGCGTTCCGTAGTCGCGGATCGCCATGGCCCGAAAGGATGGTGCTGGCAGACAGGCGGGGGGTATCGGTGGCGGTTTCCCAGAGGCGGATGCCCCCCTCCGGCTCGAGCGGCACAATGGCGCCGGCCATCCTGAGCGCGTCGAACCCGGCTGCATTCATCCGGGCTATGTAACCGTCCTGTCCGGCGTAAAGGCGCAGGAGTTCGAGTGAGAAGGACGGCCACAGTTGCACGCCTTGAGCGGTGTTGCGAATCCAGAGCAGCGGCACATGGCGCAGTACGCCGTCGGGATCGGGCAAGGTGCGAATCACGCCGAGGCCCACGGCCGCGTGCGAGAATTCGGCAAGCGAGCCGGTCAGGCCGGTGAAGCCGGGAAGTGTATCCGGGACTTGCCCGACGATCGACCAGCCGGCTTTGGGTTCTGCTTCTGAAACCGTCGCCTCATTGCCCAGGCTGACGGCAAGCGCCGTCCGATTTTTGGCCAGCGCTGCGGCCAGGCGCTTGTCTCCGGCGATGCCCTCAGGCGAGGTGTCGGCTTCGGGGAGTACCAGCGCAAGCCCGACCACCGACGCGCCGGATTGGGTGATGCCATCGACCAGATCGGCCAAGAGGCCACGGTTCCAGGGCCATCGCCCATGTGCATTGAGGCTGGCGTCGTCTATCGAGACGATCACGACAGGATTGCTCGTCGCTTGGCGTGGGGCGAGAAACTGGTAGAAGTCGTACGTGCGTTCGCGCAGGCGCGACAGCGGCCCGTCGAAAGCCAAATGGCAAGCGAGCAGCAAAAGAATGAGCACGAGACCGGATATCTTGCGCCTCACGGTCCAGCGCCAATCGGCCCAACCCCGATCAGCCCAGCGCCGATCGGCAAAGGGGCTCATACCGAACGACCGGGCTTAATTGCAGAAGCGGGAGCAGCCATCGCCCTCGCCATCGCCCCTCCGCCCTCCGCTGCCCACAGGTGGCGTTGGGCTGTCAGGGAATTCCATGACCACTCCTGGCAATGCGCCGTCCGTGGAGTCGCAGACTTTGAGCGAGCCGCCGAGCGCCGACGCACAAATTGCGCTTACGTCCAATCCAGGACCCGGTGCGCCTGGCAGGCCGGTACCGGCTATCCGGTCGATACTGTCCAATATCGGGAAGGTGTCGATTCCGCCGTAGCCGGCCAGCAGCTTGCCATCTTCCGATGTGCAGGCGTAGCCCGGGTTTGTGATGACTAGCCGTTTGCCATTGATCGTGCAGGTCATACGGCCGGCGCGCAGTATGCCGACGGTCTGGCCGGCTGCCACCAGCACTTCGATGATGCCGCCCCTCGCCCCGAGCACCATGTGCGGCGTCGCAACCTGCATGACGCCCCGTTTCGAAACCTGACCGCCATAAAAACGGGCCAGGCCGCTGTTCATCCCGATGTCGATCTTTCCCGAGCCGGAGCCCGGATTATAGACGAATTCATCGATCGTCAGGCTGGTGTTCGGACCTATCTTGGCGCTGGATTCATCCCGGAACACCAGCATTCCAAGACCGGTGGGATCGCTGCGCAGCTGGTCGCCCAGTTCGACGCCGGCACCAACGTTCATTGTCCCACCGTTATTGCGGACGATGTTGGTCTGATAGGCTGTCATCGACCCGACCGTCTCAGCGGCGGAGGGTGCCGCGAAGGCAAGGCAGGCGATTAAAATCGCGATCGGACGGTACCTCATCGCGGCCCTTTCAATTGAGCGTCAACGTATAGCTCATGAGCATTTCGAACGATTTTTGGTCTCGGTTAGCGATGGCGAAGTTGGTTTCTCGATAGGCGAGATCAACGCTGATCTTCTGGGCTTCCGTCATCTGAAAATCGCTTTCCGAGGCAATGCGCCAGAAGTCGCTCTTGATATTTGTGCCGATGCCGACAGACAGATCGGGAGTGTCGCTGTGGCCGGCCGAGAGGGCGATCTGGTGCGACCATGCGAAAAAATCCGGTACGGTCGTCAACAGGCCGCCATAGCGGACCTCGCCCGTGTAGCTGCGGCCGATTTCGCCAGATCCCGAAGCGAAGTCATTCGAGCCGACAAAGCGCAGTCCGAGCGCCTGGCCATTACGGAAGCGGTAACTGCCGCCTGCCTCATAGAAGACCCTGCTATCGGCGAAAATGCCTTGCGAGGCGCTTAGATCGATGTAGCCGCCACCGGCGAAGAGGGTCGTCTCGACCGTCGGGCGAACGAGGAAACGTCCACTGAGGCCGACGCCGGTTTCGTGGATATCGCTGTCGAAACGATCTGTAACGGTAAACGCGGAAAGCAGCAGGCGAAGCGAATCAATCCCACTGTTGGGCAGCCCCTTGTCCCAGGTAATCGCTGCGTTGCCGTGGACAAAAGTCTTCTCGCTACCCGGAACCGACAGGTCTTCAGTGAAAAAACGCTCTGTCGCCGTCAACGAGCCCGAAAGAACGAGGGCGTCAGCACTTGGCGTGCCGAGGTCCCACCGAACAAAGCCGTCGGCCCGCCCGTAGGGCGAGACGAAGCTGTCGTCGTCCTGCGCCCCGCCTGGCTCAAAATCGGTGAATGCGCTGAATACGCCTCCAGTCAGGGCGAGTTCCCAGGTGACGCCACGCAACGCGCGCTCGATGCGCGCCAGCAGGCGGACAGCTTCCTGCTGCTCACTTGCGGTCAGACCGCCGACTTCGATGCCGTACTGCACCTGCCTCCGGGCCAATTCATAGGACCCGACATGATAATACAGCCGGCTGGCCGCCAACCGGGCGCGCGCATCGCGGGGGTATTTGATCAGATACTGCTCGATTGAGGAGATCGCCTGATCGTATTGTCCCGCGTTGACCGCAACCGTGACGAATTGGGCGAGTGTTCCATTGTCGGCCGGACTGGCGATGCGGGCCGAAAACGCATCGTCATAGACCGTAGAAAGACCTTGTGCGCCGGCCGGCAATACGCCGCTAAAAAGCAGCGCTGCGGCCAAGCCGAAGATCGTTCGAGCCGAAGATAGCATGCCGAGAACCCACCCGAACCCGACTAGTGCGAAGGATTTAGCACGACTACAAGAAAAAAGGCGACGGAACCGTCACCAGACCGTGCGAGCCTCAGCAGCTGTTGCAGCTGCGCAACAAATTTTTGGGTTCATTCCTATTTCGGCTACGCTGTTTGCCGAGACATCTTCTCAAGCGTTGCTGAACGTAATTGGAGTATCCGGCTCTAGTGGCAAATAATTCAAACTCCTACGTGGAACAAGATCTACATTGTTTGCGCGATTCTGCGCGTATCCGGTCACCGGATGAGGCTTCAAGGTCGCGCACGTTTTATCAAAAGGTCTTCCTTCGCGTTGCGCAAAGGTCGAAATGCTGAGGTGCTCCTCATGCGTCCGCGATGCGGCCTGGCTCTCGCAATTTCTCCGAAGGCGACGAGGCCAGCTTATTGCCCCCAATCCCCAGGGACGCGTGCCTGCGCCTTGCTACAGCACGAGCATGGTGGCCAGCCACAGCATCAGGCCCATGCCTACAATATCAGTCAAGGTGGTGAGGAAGATCGCCGAAGCGACCGCCGGATCGGCACCGACCCGGCGCAGGCCCAACGGGATCAGCACGCCGGAGATTCCGGACAAGAGGCACGCTCCGGACATGGCAAGCAGGATCACAAGTGCCAGCATGGGCGCTTGGGCCGCCGACTCCGGCTGCCTCGAGGCGTAGAACCACATCGCCGCAGCCGCAAGAAGGCCGACCAGCAAGCCGTTAGCGATCCCGAGCGCGCCCTCTCTCATCACCAAGTGCAGCTTCGGTCTTTTGTCCACATCCCCCAAGGCAAGGCCACGCAGCGTCATGGCCAGTGCCTGGCAGCCGGTGTTTCCGCTCTGCCCGGCCAAGACCGGGAGGAACGCCGCCAGGGCGACGATCTTCTCGATCGTGCCTGTGAACGAACTGACCACGAATGCGGCCATGAAGGCCGTCAGGAGGTTCAACTGCAGCCACGGATGACGCTTCAAGAAGGCTGAAAACAGCGGCGTAAAAGAGCGCTCCTCCTTCTGGACGCCTACCATCTGGCCAGACTGGGCGGAAATCTCAATGATTTGCTGCTCGAACAAGCGCCAACCGCGAACCTGCCCGAGCAGCCGGTTCTCGGCGTCCACCACCGGGTAGACAGGGTAGTGACGCCGTACCGCTGCCTCGCATGCGTTGCTCAAAGGGAGATCGACATTGAGAGCGAACGGCTTGGGCAGCATGATCTGATCGACAATGGCGTCCGGTTCGCTCAGCATCAGATCGCGCAGGACCACCAGGCCAACCAGTTTATTGCCCTCGTCCGTGACGTAGAGATAAGTGAGCTCGGTCGGCACCTGGGCGCGTCTGACAGCTTCAACTGCGGCAGCAACTGTCGTCCCGACAGGAACGCTGGCGGAAATCGGGTCCATCAGCTCGATGAGCGACTCGGGCATCGCGATATCCTCGCCACCGTCATGAGGCCCGATGGGCCGCATGTGCAGTGGCAAATGCTCGGCCACCTTACGGGCGTGCCCGTCCGGTAACAGCTTCAGTGTGTCGCGGATGAACTCGGGAGACTCTCTGGCGAGCAATTCAGCTGCGTCATCAGGTGCTCGGGCACGTAGCGTGCGCACCAACTTCTGAACGCCGGTCTCTTCTTTCATTTGCTATGGCCCCCGATTGAAGGTCACATAGTATGTAAAGTATCGGATCGCACCAGTGCGGAAAATGACAGCTTCTTGCGGCCCCGGCAGTCCGCCTTGTGGTTCACGAAGTTATTGCGGGCTGAGGCGCGAAGCGGGTCCCCTCAGGGCGCCCAGTCACACCTGCGGCGAAAGCCATTGACGGCGGACAGGAGGAGGGCAAGCCGGCATCGGAGCTGCCCCGCCCCCTAGACGGGCCCAGCCGGCAACGTTGCGGTTCGGCTCGTATCGCCTTGCGATGCTGCAAACACGAGCGGTACAGGATACAATACCGAAGCGAATGCGTTCCCCGGATGGCTCAAAATGTCGTCCGCCGATTCTCTCGCCGCGAGATTATTGTCGGCGACATTGATGTTCGATCGTGCGTCGTTGCTGGCGCTCGAGGCTTTGGCTGCCGAATCCGACCGTCGGGTCCTAAGGCGCGGTGAGGTCCTGGTTCGCGAAGGCGATCCATCGGACAGGTTCTTCGTCGTGCTGTCCGGTCGCTTTACGGTACACAAAGGAGATCGGATTGGCTCGGTCGCCGAGATCGCGCAGGGCGAACTGGTCGGCGAAATTGGTTTCTTTGCAGGGCTGCCCCGTACGGCCACTGTCCTTGCAGCGCGCGATTCGATCGTCCTTGAAATCAGTCGTAGTCATTTCGAGAAGGCGGCCGAGGCTCTGCCGAACCTGAGAGAGGCGGTCACAATATCTCTGGCGCGTCGGTTCGCCACGCAATCTCCGATTTTGTCAGGTCTCCAGAAACCTGCCAAAATCCGAACGCTTGCCATCATTGCAGCCGGCGGAAGTCGCATCTCACCGGCTTTCATCGGGCACCTACAGCAAGAGTTCGGCGCGGTCACGCGCGCTCAGTTCGTTTCCCGGCTTGACGTCCACGCGAAGTTCCCAGGTCGTCCGATCGACGACCAGCCGGTCCTTAACTGGTTGAACGAACTGGAGGCGCAAGCTGAATTCGTTGTCTACGTCGCGGATGAAGAACCTAATGAATGGACACGAGTCTGCATTCGCCAGGCCGATACCGTTTTGTTGCTAGCGAACGCGTCCTCCTCGCCTCACTTGAACACGTCCGAGGAATTGGCGCTATCGGTCCATCCACCATCGACCGGTCGGCTTGTCTTAATTCACGACAATCGCTCGGCTGCGGTCTCCGGCACCTCTGCGTGGCTCGATGAGCGCCCCCATGTCGGCCAGCATCATCATGTTGCGCTGGAGGACGCGTCTGATATCCAGCGCCTGGTCCGATTTATTTCCTGCAAGGCACGTGGCTTCGTGGCGGCGGGGGGTGGGTCCCTGGGCAGCGCCCATCTGGGCGTTTACAAGGCCTTCGTCGAGGCGGGCGGGCGCTTCGACTATCTCGGCGGGACGAGTTCCGGAGCGGCGATGATGGCCGGCTTCGCAAGAGGGTTGGACGCGGAGCAGATCGACCGCGGCACGCACAACGTATTTGTCAAGAGTCGGGCGTTTCGGCGCCCCACCTGGCCGCGTTTCGCGCTTCTGGATCACAAAGCCTTCGATCGAGCCCTTCGGGAGGAATACGGCGACGTTCTGATCGAAGATCTTTGGTTTCCGTTCTTTGCGCTTTCGAGCAATCTGAGCAGCCGTCAGCCCCATGTCCACCGTCGTGGAAAACTCTGGCAAGCCGTTCGGGCATCCGGCTCGCTCCCGGGTGTCCTGCCGCCGTTCTTTACGGCCGACGGCGATATGCTGGTGGACGGCGCCATCATGAACAATTTGCCGCTGGAACAGATGAGGGAACTCAAGACCGGCCCCAATGTCATCGTGAGCTTTGGGTCCAGTGCACCGCAAAAATACCACATCGACTATGACCGCATCCCCGGAAGATCGGAACTGGCGATCGCCCTGCTGAACCCTTTCGGCCGTGCCCGCCTGCCGCAGGTTCCGAGTATGCTTCAGGTTATTGCCGCGAGTATCCTGGCACACGGGCCGCAGGACATTGCCGTCGGCGACGAGGATGTCTTGGTCTGTCCGCAGGTTTCGAGCACCTTCATGGATTGGAGTCGGCATTCCGAGTTGTTTTCGGACGCCTACGACCGCACGGCGCAATGGATCGAGGAACGTCTCCGCCAGGACGACTCAGGGCTCCGGGCGGTGCTCGGTTGAGCAGGTCGGCGAGCGGATCGAGTTGAACGACGACCGGCTGACCGCGTTGAGGCGTGAAGCGGACATTCGGGTCCGCTCCCCTCAGGACGCCCAAGTCGCGCCGGCGGCGAAAGCCATTGACGCCGAACAGGTAGAGGGCAAACCGGCATCGGAGCTGCCCCGCCACTAAAATCTCAGCACCCAGGCTTCCACTTTTCCCTTGCCTTTGACTTCGATAGCGCCGCGCGGCTCGAAGATGAATTGGTCCTTGAGCTGTTCGTAGACGGGGCGCGTCACCTGAACAGAGTCGGGAACTCCACCCGACTCCATGCGGCTCGCCAGGTTCACTGTGTCACCCCATAAATCATAGATGTACTTACTCTTGCCAATGACGCCGGCGACCACTGGCCCGCTATTGACGCCAACCCTGAGCTTCATCGAGACGTTGTGTTCCAGCGCGTGCTCGCGGGTAATGTGGACCATGCGGATGGCCATGCGGACCATGCGCTCGGCGTGGTTGGCCACCGGCACGGGTAGGCCGCACACCGCCATATAGGAGTCGCCCACCGTCTTGATCTTCTCGATGCCGAGATCGTTGGCGGCAACGTCGAAGCGCGTGAAGAGTCCGTTGAGAAACATCACGACATCGTGCGGCGGCATGTCCGATGTCAGTGCCGTGAAGCCGACCAGGTCCGCGAAGGCGACCGTGACCTCGGCGAAGCCGTCGGCGATCCTCTCCTCGCCAGCGCGCAGCCGATTGGCGATCGGTGCCGGCAGGACGTTGAGCAGCAGCAGCTCGTTCTCGCGGTTCTTGGTCTCGATCACGACATTCTTCTGGCGCAGATCCTCAACCATGCCATTGAAGGCCGAGCAGAGTTCGCCAATCTCGTCGCGCGTGCGGACCGGCACGCTGGTCGCATAGTCGCCGGCAGAGAAGCGTTTGACCCCGGCAGTGAGATCGCGGAGCGGTCCGAGCAGCGCGCGCGAAAGCCAGGCGGCGGTGGCCGCGACCACGAGCATCGCCAGTCCTCCGGCGAGCAACAGATCCCGGCGGAGTTCGGCGATCGGTGCGAAGGCCTCGGCGCTGTCGATCTTGGCGACGACAGCCCATTTGAGATCGGAAATCGCGAGCGGTCCCCATGAAGCGAGCGTCGGGACGCCACGGTATCCGATGATCTCGCCCGTGCCCTCGACACCGGCGAGCGCGGCACGCGAGGCCTTGGTATCGACGCGCTGATGCAGCACTGGTGTCCCGTAACGCTGAATGACGGTGATCTCCTCGTCTGAAGTGCCGACGGATTTGAGATCAGCGAAGAAGCTATCCCGGTTCTCGTAGAACGCCCGCGGGCCAGAGCGCACCAGATAATCGGGTCCGACGAGATAGGCCTCACCCGTGTCGCCGAACCCCTCCTGCCGCCAGCGGCGGTTGCCGGTGACGACGTTGTCGATCTCATCATTCGACAATTGCGCGACGAGCACGCCGATGACGACGCCCTGGGCAATCACCGGTGCTGCCATGAAGGCGATCGGCGCGCCACCTGATGGGGCATAAGAGGCGAAATCTACGAGGCAGATGGCTGACGGGTCCGCGATCTGCGCGCAGCGGGCGACGGCGGCCGCGAGGTTGGTGCTGCGGTACGGACCCAACTGAAGAGACGTGGTGAAATCCACCTCCTTCTCGACCGTATAGATCAGGCGACCTGATTTGGGATCGGCAATCATGAAATCGAAAAAGCCGACCGTGGTAGCCGCAGCGCGCATCAATGGATGATAGATGGCATGCAGCCTGGAGTATTCGCTTCCGTCGCCGGCGTCGTCGAGAAGGTTGCGCCGCTCCGCGGGGTTGGGATTGTCCACAATGTAGTGATACTGCAGATAGTAGGGGGCCCCATCGACCGGCAGGTAGTCCGACAGGGCTGGTTCCCGGCCCAGGGTGCGCGTCATTTCGGGGATGAAGTTCTCAGCGTACCAATCGCCGACCCTCTGCCGCAGGTCAGGCGGCGCGCCTGCCCGGTCGAGTTGGTCGACCGCGGTCCGGAACTCGCGTGTCGCATCGACCACCATCTTGGAAGTGGCAAGCAGGCGCAGTTCCGCCTCGATTGTGCGGAAGTAGGTTTCGATCTGGCGCGTCTTGGTCTGACGGGCGGCCGTAAGTTGGTCGAAGACTGCTTTTTCGAGAGCGTCGCGGGCGCGGAAGTAACCGAGCGCCCCGGTGACCATGACGGCGATCGCGCCAAGAAGGACGAGGGTTGTAAAAAGCTTTGCAGCCAATCCCCAGCCTGCGGGACTGGATGAGCCGGTCACATCTGAAGAAGACATGAGATCTTGCTTTGCTTTTGCATCAGGTCTTCGGAAACAGGAGCGTCGGCGCCGCGCCGGACCGCAAGCCAGGATCGTGTTTCATCTGTTTTTCCCCTCTCCCTCGCATATGCATACCAAATTTACTGCGAGACGTGTGCGGGAATGCGTTGTCGATTTGCCCATGGGACCGCACGGCAGAAGCGGCCATCGAGGATGGCCCGAGGGCTTGCTTGGTTCTCGTGAATTGCGTTTTGGATGATACCCCATCCAAAGCCCAAGGCGGCGCGCTTGAAGCCGGATGGCAGGAAGCTGTCGACAGCGAAGCCGCGGTCAGCCGCGCGTCCTGGAGCGGCTGAAGACGATCTCGCCGATGGCGATGGCGATGGCGCAGATAGCCATCAATACGATCGAGATGACGGCTGCCGACGGCAGGTCCGTGCCGGTCTCGGAGATCTTGCTGTAAAGCAGCAACGGCAGAATGTTCACTTGCGTGCCGACCAGGGCGAGCGCGGTACCATAGGCGCCGACCGACACCGCCGAAGTGAGGCAGAAAGCGGCGATCAGCGAAGGCATTATCTGCGGTATGAGAACATCCGCCAGAACCCGCAGCGGTCTGGCCCCCAGAGAGCGCGCTGCGCGCAGTTGAACGGTGTCGAAATTGCGCACGGCCGGCAGCACGATGAGGACGACGCGCGGCACCAGATAGTAGGAATAGGCGAGGCCGAGCCCGAGGGTGGAGAAGATGAAGCCGCCGACCGCCGCCGGGTCGAAGCCGAGCTGTGCCAGAAGCAGCGTGACGAAGCCCGCGCGTCCCAAAAGCAGGATGAAGCCATAGGCGACAATCAGGCCGGAGAAGGTCAAGGGCAGCGAGATGGCGATCAGAAGCGAGGTGCGCATGCGCGGCGACAGGCGCGCCAGCGTGATGGCCACCGGCACGCCAACGAGAAGCGAAAAGAGCGGGGCGGCAACGCCAAGCAGGATGGATCCGCGCAAGCCGGTCCAGAACGTCGGATCGTCCCAGACGCGGGCGAAGGCGGAACCGCCGTCGCTCATGGCTTCGGTCAGAATGGCGGCAAGCGGCAAAAGAAAGAACAGGCCGAATACCACCGTTCCTGGCACGGCGAATGACGCAGTGACGGCGCCGGGCGTTCTTGCGGACATTTTTGTTCCTTGCTGTGCATCGGTCCGCGAGGTTCGTCCTCGCGGACCGTCATGCGGCAATGATTACTGGCCAAGCACCGCTTTCGCCCAGCCGGCATCGATCTCGCTCTTCCTGGCGGTCGCCTTGACGATATCGATCGGCTTCAGTTGCGGGGCGTCCGGCAACTTGCCGGCCACGCTCTCGGGCAGTTTGACGCCAGGCACCGACGGACGTACGAAACCTTCGGCGAAGATGCCTTGTCCCGTCTCGGTCATGATGAAGTTGAGCCAGAGCTTGCCGGCATTCGGGTTCGGCCCGTTCTTGACCAGCGAGATGGCGTAGGGTGCGGCCGCGGAGGCTTCCTTCGGCATGACCACGGCAATGTCGTCGCCCATGCCGTCCGTGTACTTTGCCTTCAGGCCGTCATTCTCGTAGCCGATCCAGATCGGGATCTCGCCTTTCAGAAACTGGGCGTAAGGCGTCGTGCCGACAGTGCGCAGAACGTTGCCGGCCGCGGTCAGCTTGCCGAGATAGTTGATGCCGGGCTGAACGTCGTCCATGCTGCCGCCATTGCCGAAGGCCGCGGCGAAGGCAATCACCTGGCCTTGCCCCGTCGAGCGCGGATCCTGATAGACGATGGAATTCCTGTATTCGGGCTTCAAGAGATCGGCCCAGCCTTGCGGCACATTCTTGACCAGCCTGGTGTTGACGAGGAACGATACGTTGAGCGTATGGACCGTGAACCACTGGCCGTTTTCATGACGGAAAGCGTCCGGCAGCCTGTCGAAATTGACCGGTTTGAAATCGGCCGCCAGGCCCTTGGACGCGGCGTCGAGCGCGGACGCGGCGAAGTAGTAGGCGGAATCGGCCTGGGGGCGGTTCT
This sequence comes from Mesorhizobium sp. P2_F7, assembly GCF_056403695.1. Taxonomy (NCBI): domain Bacteria; kingdom Pseudomonadati; phylum Pseudomonadota; class Alphaproteobacteria; order Hyphomicrobiales; family Phyllobacteriaceae; genus Mesorhizobium; species Mesorhizobium sp. P2_F7. Next base: position 299,941 of record NZ_JBFUFA010000003.1, read on the forward strand.
TCGACTTGTCGAGCGTCACGACCGTCGCGGCCGAGCCAAGGTCGTTGTAGACCATTTCGACGCCCGGATAGCGGGTCTTGAAGGCCTTGAATTCGGCGGCCCAGTTGGCCCAGGTCGGACCGGTGTCGAAGGAGACGACCATGCCCTCCTGAAGGGCGGCGTCGTAAAGTGCCTGCTCCCCCTGGTACAGTTCCGGCCCATCGAAGGCGAAGGCAGGCGTGCTGAGCAGCGAGACCGTAAGAAGGGCGGCGCCGAGGCCGATATGCGTGTTCATTGCGATTTCCTCTCTGTCGCTTGACTAACTGGTTTGCTGGTTGGGCGGCAGCAGCCGGATCGCGTCCGGCGGGATCGCGACGCCGCCTACGTCTTCGCGCATGCGAGTTTCCAGCCGCACCGTGCCGTTGCCGACGGCAAGATCTATGCGGCGCGTGGAGCCGAGGAAACGGTCGGCGACGATGGTGCCGGCAAGTGAGTTGACGTGTCTCAGGGCATCCGCGCCGAGCGGAACCACGCTTTCGGGCCGCACGAGCGCAATGACGGTCGCGCCAGGGGCATGGCCGGCCGTGTCGCAGGCGAGAACGCCGACCGGCGTTTCGATGTGGCCCGCGGCCGTAATCGTCGAGCGCCAGAGGTTGGCCTCGCCGACGAAGCGCGCCACCGCCTCATCGGCAGGGCTGTCGTAGAGCTCGCGCGGCGGCGCCACCTGCACCAGCCTGCCGTCGCGCATAACGGCGACGCGATCGGCGATCGACAGCGCCTCCTGCTGGTCATGCGTCACCAGAAGCGTTGCGATGCCGGCCGCGCGCTGCACGCGCAGGATCTCGTCGCGCATCTCGACGCGCAGATTGGCGTCAAGCGCCGAAAGCGGTTCGTCCAGCAAAAGGCCGCGCGGCTGGAACACCAGCGCGCGGGCAAGCGCCACGCGCTGCTGCTGGCCGCCTGAAAGTTCGCGCGGTGCGTTGTCGGCGCGGTTGCTCATGCCGACGCGCTCCAAGGCATCCAGCGCACGCCTGCGCCGCTCAGTCAGCGTCATGCCCCGCACCTTGAGCGGATAGGCAACGTTCTCCCAAGCGCGCATATGCGGGAAGAGGCCGTAGGACTGGAACACGATGCCGAGATCGCGCCGCTCCGGCGGCATGGCCGAGACATCCTTGCCGTCGATGATCACGCGTCCCTGGGCCGGGGTCAGGAAGCCGGCAAGCAGGTTGAGCAAGGTGGTCTTTCCCGAGCCGGAAGCGCCTATGACGGCGACCAGCTCGCCCCGTCCGACTTTCAGCGACACATCGCTGACGCCGGCGTTCGCGCGCGGATAGTGGAACGAGACCTGGTCGAGATCCAGCATCAGGCCGTCCTCCCGCCGGCCGTCGTGCGTGCCGCCAGCGAGCTCGCCAGTGACGCCATGGTGGCCAATGCGAGGAGCACCACGGTTGCCGCACAGGCAAATCCCGTCGCCCCGTAGAACGCCTGCAGCAGCACCACCGGATAGGTGCGGGAGAGGAAGCCGGAGATCAGATTGGAAATCTGGAACTCGCCGATCGACAGCGCCGCCACGGTCAGCAGGGAAGAGGTCAGGCTCGCGCCAAGAAGCGGCACGACGATGTCGCGGGCGCGTTGGGCAAAGCCCGCGCCAAGGGAAGCTGCCACGCCTTCGTAGTCGGCAAGGCGCAGCTGTTCCATATCGGCAAGCAGCGTGGTGACGCTGTAGGGAAGCGTCAGCACGAGATGCGCGGCGACGAGCAGCCAGAAGCTGCCGAGCCACGGCAGGCTGTCCGACGAAAAGACCAGGATGAAGCCGAAGGCCAGCACCAGTTCGGGCGCGGCCACCGGCATCAGCGCGGCAAGCCGCGCGGCGAAGCGCAGGCCGCGATGGGCTGCCGAATGGATGGCGTAGGCCAGCGGCAGGCCGACGATGACGTTGAGGACGCATGTGGCCGCCACGACCTGAAGACTGGTCGTGAAGGCGCGGCGGAAGCTCGGGTCCGCCGCGATCTCGGCATACCAGCGTCCGGTAAAACCTTGCGGCAGAAGCGTGTTGCTCCACGTCTCGCCAAACGAACCCATGAGCAACAGCAGGATCGGCGCTGCCAGAAAGATCAGATAGAAAACGGTTACTGGCAGCACGAACCGCGTCCCTCTGATTTGAATGGCTGTACGTGGAAGTTTTCGTTCATCGTGCCATGTATCCGCAGCGGGTGATAGATTTATGACAAGTTTGGTTTCTGGCCTCGCAGAATGTATCCGGCCAGGCGGGCGAGGGCCTCGCCGGCATCCTGGCACAGGGTGGCGCCGTCGACCGGAGGCGTGTTGCCGAGCGCCAGAACCGGGCGGTTGAAATGCAGGCCAAGCGCCATTTCAGAAAGCGTGCCGTGGCCACCGCCTATGGCGATAAGGATCTGGCAGCCGCGGGCGATGATGGCGTTGCGGGCCGGGCCGATGCCGGTGGCAATGGGAATGGCGACATAGTCGTTGGCCGCGGTCCATTCGTCGTCGGGCAGCAGGCCGATCGCCATCCCGCCGGCATCGCTGCAACCCTTGCAGGCGGCTTCCATCACGCCATTCCTGCCGCCGCATAACAGTTGCAGGCCGAGCCGCGCCAACTCGCCGCCTATATGTTCGGCCATTGCCAATTCGTCGTCCGTGGCGATTTTCGGTCCGATTATGCCGACCGGTACGCGGCGGATGCCGCCATTGGCGGCCAGCCTGCGCAGTGCCTCGACTGCGCTGACGGCAACTGCGTCCGCAGGCCCGTCGCCAGCGCGCCATACCATGGCCCAGGCATCGAACCGGCCGTCCGGGCCGAACAGGGCTTTCTCGGACGCCGACCACAAAAACCCTTCGCTCACCATTATTCTCCTCTTGCCGCAGGCTTATCATGCTGCGATAGTACATGGAAGATATCTTACACACTTCGAAGCTGTCGCGACAAGGTCGGACCCATGGAAGCCAGCTTGAACGACAAGATTACCGAGAGGCAGGCGCGCATCGTCGAGATCGTCAGCCAGCACGGTTTTGCCACCATCGACACGCTGGCCCGCGATTTCAGCGTTTCGGCCCAGAGCGTGCGTCGCGATATCATCAAGCTCGATGCCGAAGGCCTGTTGCAGCGCTTTCACGGCGGCGTCGGGGTGTGCGAGGCGTCCGTGCGTCTGGGTTACTCCGAAAAGCGAACGGTTGCCGCCGACGCCAAGCTGCGCATCGCTGAGCGGGCGGCGGAGTTGATTCCCGAGGACAGTATCGTCTTTCTGGATGTCGGCACCACCGTCGAAGCCGTCGCGCGGGCCCTATGTGGAAAGCGGCGGCTGCGCGTCTTCACGGCGAGCCTGCCGGCTGCGGCGATTTTGACCGGCCGCCCCGGTATCGATCTCTTCGTGTTCGGCGGCGCGGTGCGCGGCGCCGACGGTTCGCTGGCCGGCGAGACGACGCTGGCCATGATAGGTCGCTTCCGTTTCGACTACGCGGTGCTCGGCTATTCCGGCTTCGACGAGGATGGCGCACTGATGGATTTCGATCTTGAGAAAGTGGCGGTCAAGCAGCAGGCGATCGCACGGTCGGCGCATGTGCTCGCGGTCGGCGATTCCTCGAAATTCGCCCGTCGCGCACTGGTGCGTGTCGCCCCTCCCGGCGCCGGGTTCACGATCGTCACAGATGCAATCAGCCCGGCTGACCGCAAACGCTTCGTCACGACATTCGGCTACCGGGTCGAGAAAGCCGGCGGTCCTTAGCGACCCCATGTTTGGTACCGGCAAGCAACGCAACAGGCATTGTTGAACACGATCCGGGCAAGCGGCGATACGGGCTGACTGGATCCTTTCTCTCTAGGTCCATCACGATGAGAACGACAGCAATTCTCCCGGCGGCGACCGCGTGCGCCAGCAGCCTGCAGTTCAGGTCCTCTCACGATGTGGTCGAGACTTGCCCTGGCGCCGGAGGGGCCAGGCAATCGGGCTGCTGGAAGCCGCTGCAACAGTCTGCGGTATCGGGATCAAACCATGCGGCATCGCGCACAGACCACTCAGGTCGCAAAGTCCATCCTGCGCTACGAGGGAGAACGATGTCGGTCGCTGTAAATTCGCTGATGAGGCAGCGACATTGCCACGCATCCTGCCGGCCGGTCGGATGCCTGGAACGATACGGCACGACCGGGCCGTGCGAAGACTGCGGCCTGGGACCGTCTTGCGCCGAGTTCAGGCTGCAACCCATTCAGCCATTCCGCAGGAAAAGCGGACCAGGAAAGCGCCCAACCCCGCCAATGGCCGGGACGGCTCTTTGCATGGTGTCGCCATGAGCGCCGCGACTCTCCGGCTACTCACCTGGAAGAAGGACGAAGACGTCCGCAAAATGAGCGCGGCAAGGCTGCGCATTTCCATCAGGTTGGGGCAATTCGTAGGACGGACCCCTGGTCTGTCGGCAGGCAAACTTCAGGCAAATGTCGTGGTGATCCCGAACAGATACGCCCACGAATTTCAGCAGTTCTGCGCCAGAAACCCAAAGGCATGCCCCCTGGTCGCGGTGGGCAATGTTGGGTCGCCCCACATAAGAGCGCTCGGCGACATCGATCTGCGCACCGACGCGCCGCAATACGATGTCTACCGATTTGGCGAATTGGTGAGCCGGAAGACGGACATAACCAAAGAGTGGCGGGGAGATTTTTCCACATTTGCCCTGGGCAGTTCCTTCACGTTCGAGAACAGGCTGATCGAAAGCGGCATCGAGCTGCGCCATGTGAGAATGGGGATGAAGGTGCCGGTCTATCGCAGCGCCATCAGGACAGTCCGTGTGGGACCCTTCAGCGGAAACCTAGCTGTTTCCATGCGCCCGATCCGCCGTATCGATATCGACAAGGTGAGGGCGATTTCGGTTCGCTATCCTCAGGCCCATGGCGCGCCAATCCACATCGGCGCTCCAGACGTCATCGGCATCGATGACATCGAGGCCCCGGAATGGGGCGACGCGGTTGGGGTTCGGGACGATGAAGTTCCTGTGTTCTGGGCGTCTGGCCTCACCGCACAGAATGCACTGCAGCGTCCGCGCCCGGAAATCTTCATCACCAACGCGCCCGGCTACATGCTCATCACCGATGTGGATAGCCGCGCCGATATCGGTCCTTTCAGAGTCTATTGAAGCGCCCGAACGCTCTAAAGAGCCGTCACGCTGAAACGGATTCACGCGACGCGCTTCAGGTGAGGCCGTTGCGGGAGAGATGGCGAACGACGGGCGCGAACATCTCCTGCTTGATATAGGACCCCATCGGCGCCCCCTCGAACAGGGCCTCAGTGAGCGCTGCATCCTCGGCGACGACGATGCCTGCCTCACGCGCCTGGGCCGCCAGTTCGCCAGCCGCGCGGCCCTGGCCTTTGGCGACGACCGCCGGCACTGGCGTCTCGTCCTTGATGTAACGCAATGCCACGGCACGGTCGGCGGAAACGAACACGATCACCGCATTTTTCACGCCGAGCCTTATCGGCCTCGTCACGGCCTGACGTCGCTGCCGCCGCTGTTCCTGGCGGATCAGGGGATTGCCTTCGAGGTCCTTGTTTTCACGCTTGTACTCGCTCACCGTCATGCGCATGTCGCGAAGAAACAGCCAGCGCTGCAGTGGAACATCGATCACGCCGATGGCGACGAAGGCGAGGGCTGCGGCAGAGCCCAGCGGCACCAGTACAGCCAGGACGGTCGGCCCAAGGCATGTCTGGCCACAGCCGGGCGCGTCGAACAACGGCTGCAGCGACGAAGCCAGGACAATTGCGAACACGCCAGCCAACAGAACCACCTTGATCAGGCTCTTGGCGAATTCGATGACATTGCGCAGCGACAGGATTTTCTGAAGACCCTTTGCCGGGTTTATGTTGTCGAATTGCGGCTTCAGCGGTTCGAAGGAAAAGACCGGTCCGAACGTCGACAGCATGCCGAACACGATGGCGAGCACGACAACGATCCCAACCAGTGGCAACGTGGCGATCATCAGCACCGAAAAGGTGTGTCGCACGGCTCGCATGCTGATGTCAGCGAATGCGTCCCCGGGTGTAGTCACGGTCTGAACCAGCTGTAGAATGTGGTCCAGAAGCATTGGCCATGCGACGTAGAGATAGGCCAGCACTGCAAGGAAGGTAAAGCCCGAGACAAAATCCCGGCTATGCGACACTTGTCCTTTGCGGCGGGCGTCGCGCAGCTTCTTGTCGGAAGCCGGCAGTGTTTTTTCTTCCGCTTCCTGGCTCATCTTTCGATCTTAACCGTGCGTCTCCCGCTCCCCGAAAATATCCCGTCCGCCAACTCACGAAGCGGCCTCTCGCTCGGCCTCTGCCTGTGCCGGCGGCAGCGATTGCGCGCCACCCCGCGCGGCCTTGCCGGAACGACCGGTGATCGTGGCCAGCGGCTGGACGTTGAATTCCTGCGCCAGTTCCTGAAAGGACAGGACCGGAAGTTCGATGCCATTGTGCACCAGCAGGCTGCGCATATGGCGCCGCACATCCATCGCTGCGAGCACCACGGGCGCGGCATTGGCGGTATTGTGCGCAAGCACCTGTTCGATCTCCCCGACCAGGGCCTGCGCATCGTCGTCGGACAGGTTCAGGAATGTGCCGCTCGACATGGTCTGCACGGCTTTTCGCAGGATGTCCTCGGCTGATCGCTGCAGCACATAGGCTGCAATGATGTTGTTGCGATCCGCGCAACGAAAGCTGATCTGGCGTTTCAGTGCCGTGCGCACCCCTTCCGTCAAAAGCACGACGTCCTGCTCGCGCTGGCCCCATTCGACGATGGCTTCGAGGATCAGGCGCAGATTGCGGATCGGCACGTTTTCGCCGACGAGCCGGCGCAAGACCTCCGCGATCTTTTGCAGCGGAACGATTTCCTGTGCCTGTTTGATCAGATCCGCGTACTCGGCTTCCATGTCGGACAGGAGCTTGCGTGTCTCCTGGATACCGACGAAATGACCGGCATAAAGACGAAGCGCGTTGCTCGCCCATCTTGCCGCCACTTCGGCCGGTGTCGCGAAGCTGAACCCTGCCTCCTTCAAGACGTGAACATGGCGCTCGTCGACCCATACGGATTTGCGCCCGCCGGCAACGGGCGACGCCTTTTCGAATGTCACGTCAAGCAGCTCGAGATGCGTGGCATCGGCTTCGACGAGGACGCGCGCGGCAGGGATTTCCTCGTCGAGGATCGGTGCGCCTTCCAGGTCGATGCGGATGCCGCGCGGCGAAGCGGTCTCGTCGACCTCCATGCCGATGGCTGGAACGTTGACCCCGAGGTCGCCGAACAATTCGCCGCGCACGCTTTCGGCGAGCGTGCTGAATTCGGTCTCCGATATAGCCTGCGCCAGCCCTCGTCCGAGACGCACGACAATGCGATAGGACGCAGGCAGCGCCAGGGTCTGAGGCGCTGCGAGCGCGGCTTTGCCGTCGCCGGCAGCCCCAGCCGCGGCCTGGCCCGCGTCCTCGTCCTCGTCTGGGCGCCGCATTGCGCGGTTTATCAGATAGGCGCCCGCCCCAAGACAGGCGCCGATTGCCAGGAACACCAGGGCTGGAAAGCCCGGCACCAGGGCCAGGCCGACCATGATGATGGCGGCCAGTGCGATGGCTCGGGGATCGCGCAGGAGTTGACTGGTAATCTGTGCGCCGAGATCGCCTTTTCCATCCGCGCTGCCGACCCGTGTCACCATGGTTCCGGCCGCCACGGCAACGAGCAGCGCAGGTATCTGCGCGACCAGCCCGTCACCCACGGTAAGCAGCGCATAGGTCGTGGCCGCCTCTCCGAGCGACATGCCGTGCTGCAGCGTGCCGACGCTGAAACCGCCGATGAGATTGACCAGGATGATGACGATGCCGGCAATGACGTCGCCTTTGACGAATTTCATCGCRCCGTCCATGGCGCCGAAAAGCTGGCTCTCGCGTTCGAGCTGCTGGCGCAGGCGGCGCGCTTCGGCCTGGTCGATATCGCCGTTACGCAACTCGGCATCGATGCTCATCTGCTTGCCCGGCAGCGCGTCCAGCGAGAAGCGGGCGGCAACCTCGGCGACGCGTTCGGCGCCGCGGGCAACCACGATGAACTGCGCGACGGTGATGATCATGAAGATCACCAGGCCGACGGCGATGCTGCCGCCGACCACGAAGGTGCCGAAGGTGGTGATGATGCCGCCGGCATCGGCCTGCAGCAGGATCAACCGTGTCGTCGTGATGGTGATGGCCAGCCGAAACAACGTGGCGATCAGAATGACCGACGGCAGCGAGGAAAACTGCAGCGGATGCGAAACATAGAACGCGGCCAGCAGGATAAGCACGCTGATGGCGATGTTGGTGGTGATGAGAATGTCGACGAGGAATGTCGGCAGCGGGATGAGCATCATCACCACCGCGAAAAGCAGGAGGACGGCGACGACCAGGTCGCTGCGACGAGACAGCTTGACCAGGAGTTGCAGGAGCCGCTGCGTCATTGACCACCTCTTTGCGATAGGAAGCTGCGGAGCGCGCTGCGCGCTTCGGTCTTGCGGCCGGCCGCGAGCAGGGCGCGGCTCTTCAAGAGAGCGAGAGCCGGATGGTCATTCCCGTCCATGGTCTCCAGCCTGGCAACCGTCGCCAGCGCCTTTTCGGCTTCGCCCTCCAGGATCAGCAGATGGGCAAGCGTCTTCAGCACGCCGGCATTGCGTGGCTCGAGCTGCGCAGCGATGAGCAGGTAGGCCACGCCCCGCTTTGCCTGGCCGTGACACCCGTAGAGATAGCCCAGGACATGCAGCAGATGCACCGGTTCTTGCGGTTCAATCAGATTCCGCTTCCTTCCTGCATGCGACCGACCAGATTGCGATGGCGCTCGATTTCCTCTTCCATCAGCGTCACGGCAAGCGTTCTGAGCTGCTCGCCGCCCTCAAGGTCTGGAACCAGGTCCACAACGAAGCGCTGCAAAATCGGCACGCAGCGCCGCAGGATTCCAGACTCCGCGCCGACCGGCATGACGAAGTCGAGGAGCACCTCGTCGAGAGACAGGTCGGCTGCATTTCTGGCCGATTGGAATTCCGGCACTTGCGGGTCTTCCGCGGCTCCGGCCGATGCCGCCTGCCGGGTGCGGCTTGCGGCTCTCTCGGCGTCGTTCATGCGTCGCCGACCGATCGATTGGCCGCGAACGCTTTCGGCCTGGCGGACGTCGCGGCCGTCCGCTCGCGCCGTGTCCAGCCGTGGCCCTTCGAGCCGGCGGCTCATTGATACTTGAGCGCGACCGTGGCGCCGCCCTTGGTCAGCAAGAGTTCCGTGTCGCCGATGTGCTTTACCGTCCAGCCATCGTCGGTGAAGGCGCCTTCGTGATAGCGGGCTCCGTCGGCCGCGATGACATAGGGCTGCTCGCCATACCAGATCGCCTGCAGCATCAGCCGCGGCGCCTGCTGGGCGTTGCCGATCATGACGGCGGAGGCAAGCGCGACATGGGCGCCGAATTTCTGGTCGAACCATGACTGCGTTTCGGTCCAGGCGCCCGACATGTCATTGGCGATCACGCCCGAGACCACGAGACGCTCCGATGATTTCTCAATGGTCAGTGCGCCCAGGCTGCTTTGGTCGAGGCGCTGCCTGAGCTGGCTTTCCGCCTCGGCAAGGGTCTGCGCCATGAGCGGCGAGGAATCGTCGAGCGTCCGTTGCCTGGCCTGGTCGGCGAAGGCGACTTTGACAGGCTCGCCGTCCGACGCCGACGCCGGGTGGGTGAGGCCGGGCAAGGATTTCGACAGCCCGCTTGCCGTGAAGGTGATCGCGCACAGGACGAAGACGATGCAGCCCGCGGCCATAGCCAGGCGGCCGGCAGCGGTCCAATCCGTCGACCGTCGCTGGCTGGCCAGCCGGACCGTCGCGCCACCGAGCGTCATGACGACGGGAAGCCTGCAACGGCTGCCATGTCCTTCCTCGATCGTCTCGCCCGAGGCGAGGACCACGTCACCGCCGATCGCTTCGATCTCCACGATGCCGCCTTGCCGGCGCAGCCTTGCGTGAATCGGCCCTACGCCGGCATCGCCAAGGACTATGTCGGCTTCGGTGCTGGAGCCGATTGTGTGAACGGGTTCGTGCAGACTGATTTCGGCGCCGCCGTGCACGCCGTGAATGACGGCCAGAACGACCGGATGGCCGGCGGGCGTCGTCCCTGCAGCCCTCAACTGTGGCAACTGCACCGCTTCCATTGGCTTGCCGGCTGAAAAGGCGGTCATGCCGGTTCGTCTCCCCAATGACGGTTTTCAAGGTGCCGGGCGGCGAAGACGCCGCCGCTTGTCCGCGGCGGCGTGAATTCGGTAAGCCGTCAGACTTTTTCGGCGGACCGGCCCATCGTGCTTGCCAGGCCCATTTTCATGTCATGCTCAGATTTCGCGGTATCTTTCTTTACCTCGAGGCTGAACATGCGTTCCTGCTGCTTGATCATCTTCTCGAGGTTGTCTTCCGGCGAGCCGCCAGAGGTGATCGGAGGGGTTGTGGTCATGATCGTCTCCTTGAAGAACCATTCGAATTACAAACGCCAGGCGACCGCGCGATGCTGCCTGGCCTCTTGCGACTATCACCTTACGGCAGTCCAACTGGAATTGGAAGTCCATTTGGAATTTATGAACCAATTTAGTTCCAAGTGTTGCATTGCAGGCGTCTGAGGCATAAGCTGCGATAGGGGTCAAAGGGGTTTGATGAAATGGAAAATGGTCCGTTGGCGGAACTATTGGTCGAGCGCTTCGAAACGATGCCGCCGCAGTTGCGGGTAGCGGCGCGTTTTGTGCTGGATCATCCCAAGGATGTGGCGCTGATGTCGATGCGCGAACAGGCGCAACAGGCAGGCGTTTCGCACAGCACGATGATGCGGTTGGCGCGATGGCTCGGCCTCGAAGGCTACGAGGATATGCGCAGCCTCTACGCTCGCGCGTTGCGCGAGGCGAGCACGCGAGGCACGACACGGCAAGCGATCGGAGGAGCCGGTGAAACGGGCTATTCGGTGGCCGGCGTCGTCGCCGACAGTCTTGCCGCGCAGATTTCGAGCCTCGGCGAATATACCAGCGCCATGCAGATCATTGCCGCCGCCGACGTCCTGCAACGATCGCGACGCCTTTTCGGTCTCGGCTCGCGCGCAGCCTATCCCGTCGCAAGCCACTTCGCGCACCTCATGTCGCTCCTGGCTGACGATGACCGCACTGTGGCTGTCGTTACCGAAATGGCCGGCCAGGGCTTGGACGCTCTGCGGCGCGCCGGCCGCGGCGACATGGTGCTTGCCATCAGCATGGCGCCCTATGAGCGCGCGACGATCGAGATGGCGCGTCAGTCGGCCCGGCAAGGCGTCAGCGTGGTGGCGATCACTGACAGCAGCGTCGCGCCGCTCGCCCGGATCGCGCAAGAGACGATCATCGTCACATCGAATTCGCAGTCGTTCTTTTCAAGCATGGCGCCGGCTTTCGCGGCCGTCGAACTGCTGGTGGCGCTGATGGCGGCGCGCTCCGAGCCGGATGCTGCGGAACGGGTAAAACAGTCGGAAGAGCAACTCGCTGCTTTCGGCATCTATTGGAAGCCCGCGCGGTAGACTCCCCAGGGGTGTGACCGGAGCGGGTGGCGGCTGTCTTGTCGCCGGCAACGCAATCCGGAGGTCGCACCCATGATATCGTTCGCCAGGACCCTGCTCGATTTGCAAAAGGCGATTGCGAGCGCGATCGAGGCAGCCCGGCTTCAGGCGCAGGCGGCGTCGGTGACCAATCTGGCGCGCGCCAATGCGACCACAAACGGTTTTCAACCGGTGCGCGCCTCCACGGCGCTGACGCCATACATCTTTCCTCAGCGCTACGAGTTTGCGCCAACCGCGATGGCTCCGGTCAAGCTTAACGCAAGCAAGGCTGAGGACGACGCGGCAAAGGCGTGTGGCATCGTCGATGAGGCCGTACGCGGCAGGAGCATCGATCAGATCGCCGCCGCGCGCGGGATGAAGCCCGAGGAGGTCATTGCCGCACTCAGGTCCGGACATATGAACGTGACCGTCAGCGGCAATGGCGAATTCGAAACCACGACCATAGACGCTGGCGGTGGCCGCACTGTCACGCAAAACTACGACTACCAGCACGGCAGCTACTATACGACCGTTCAGGAAAAGGCTGGCGGCCCGACGACCTCGACGCCGGTGCGCGACGGGCTCGGGCGCAAGGAGACCAGCAGCTACAATTCCGACACCGGCGCGGTGACGACGCGCTACGAGGACGATCTCGGCACGGGTACGGTAACGGAGCGCACATCGATGCCGAACGGCGCGTCGGTGGAGACGGTGACGCCGCGCGGCGGCCCGTCCATTCCGGTGACCACCGTTACCGGTCCGGATGGAACGAAGACCACCTTGGCTCCCAAGCAGAAGCCCGGCGGCGACAGCACGCGCATCATCAAGGACGGCCTGGCCGCGGGGAAAAGCATCGACCAGATCGCGCGCGAGAACAACCTCAAGCCGGAACAGGTCACCGCCGAGCTTCAGGCGGCCGGCTACAAGGTCAAGACCGTGGCGGCAACGAGCGGCAATGGCGACGTCCAGTCGGTCGAAATCGTCGACGCGCACACCGGCGCAAAAACCGTCTACACCAACGACATCCAGCACGACGAACGCACTGTCGTGACCAATGCCGGTGGCAAAGAAACCACGCAATGGGCCGATGGCAACGGCAAGACCCGTGAAACCGTTCGCACCATCGCGACGGGCGAGACGACGACCACCGCCATCGATCCGAAAGCCGGCACGCAAGTCAAGACGGTCACCGACAAGGATGGCCGGGTGACGACGACCACCACCGAGCAGATCAATGGCGGCAAGCCCATCGAGTACGAGGTGAAATCGGGCGACAGCCTGGGCGCGATCGCGAAACAATATGGCGTTTCGGTAGACGACTTGCGGCGGGCCAACCCGCAGCTTTTCAGTTCACCTGGCGATTCAGTCATCCATCCGGGCGAAAAGGTCACTGTCGCGAGCGGCAGCCGTACGACGGTAACGGTCACCTTCAACGGCTATACGCTGACCACCAGGCCCGACGGCAGCATGACGCTGCACAACGCCACCACGGGCGCCGATCTGGCCATCGATGCCGGAAGCACGCAGGCGGCCTTGGCCAACACCTTGATGGCCGTGAACCCCAACAGCAGCGACCCCGAGGTGGCCAAGGAAGGCCAGGTCGTGAAGACCCTTGTCGAGGGCATTCTGGCCGGGGAGGCCTTGCCTGGTCTGATTGCGGATGCGTCGAAGGCCGATCTGGATTTGAAGGCCTTGCTCGACAAATACGGCCCGGGCGAGCCGGCCCAGCTTGACGGCAACAACAAGGTGGTCGGTACGTTCGGCACCCCGCCGCCAGGCAACGCCCCTTCCGGAGGGAAGTGGACGCCGATGAATATCGATGGCGTCTGGACCTGGGTCGATCCGCAAGTCGCCCAGGCCATGATCAACAAGAACATTGCGTGGTCGCGGGTAAATGAGACACGCGCGCTGGCTGCCCAGCAGCAGGCTCAGTTGGACGTTCAGCTTCTCGATCCCGCCTACAAAGGCGCCGTCTCCGCAGCGCGCGCCACCGTCAACAAGCGGTTGGCCCCCTTGGGGCAGGTATGGACCGTGCAGAAGCCGCAGGGAACGCTCGCCGAGGCACAGGATCGGCTGACCAAGGCCAATACCATGCTCAAGAGCGCGCAAGGCGCGCGCGCCGAGTATGAAAACGCCGGACGTGTGCTCAGCGAGGCCATTGCGGGCAACAGCAAGCTCGCCCCGCTGACCAATCCGAATGTGCCGTCTGTGAGGGCAACGGGCGCGCCGCCCGGACCGTCATACGCTCAGCAGGTTGCCGACCACGCCGCCATCGACAGGCAGTTTTCCGAAGTAAGTCTGCATCTGAGCAAGGGCGACAAGCTCACCATCGATTCCATGCTCAATGAGGCCGACTTCAAAGGCGTTCCCGTGGACTCCAAGGAGTACAAGGACCTCAAGGCGCTGCAGACTGCCGCGACCAGTCAGCTGGAGCTGGCGCAGGCCCAACAGAACTACTATGACGCCCACAACAACGCCGCCCAGGTCGGCGCGCGGCAGGACGCTCTCGAGCAGCGATTGCTTCAGGAGTACCTCGGTAAGCAGAAATTCGACCCGAACGAGAAAGTGAGCCGTATCAACGGCGACTACCTCGGACGCTATCAGGGATCCACCCTTGAGGTTCGCGATGGGCAGCTTTGGGTGGTAAACCACTTCGAAGAGGGAACGACGGAGCAGGCGCTCACCTACAGGTCGGACAACAAGAACGTCCGCAATGACTATCGCGACCGTCAGCTCAACAAGGACTGGCAACAACTTCTACAGGGGGATGGTTCGAACGCGCTGCAATGCACTGCAGACGGTCTGACGGCCGTCAAGGTCACCGAGCAGCAGGCGGCCAAGACGCTCAACGACACATTCAACGGGCAGCTCGACAAGGGCATTGCGGACTTGAAAGCCAAGCTGGCCGGGCTGCAAGCCGACGTCAACAAGGGCCTTGCGGCGCCAAACGGATCTGGAACCATCAACGCGCCTGACGGAACGCTGGCCAAAGGCGAGAAGCCGGTCGAAATCGATGTTGACGGGCAGACCATCAAAGTGGCGCCGGACGTTGCCCAGGCCTATTCGCAGATAGGCATCGATGCGTTGACGCAGAGCGGCAAGGCGGTCTGGATCGATCTCGATACACAGGACGGCGACGCCACCGGCCGCTGGGTCGATCCGAAGCTGGCTGCCGCCCAGCTGGCGCTGAAAGCAACGAGCAACAAGATCTCGAAAGCGGAAGATTTGCGCCAGGTGGTGCAGGGCTTCAGCGACTACCACAAGCTCATGGCGAGTGAGCCCTCGCTGTTGATCGAGCGCAACGCCAGCGTGGACAGATCCTATCTGGACAGGCATGAGCAGGAGACGCTCGATGTGATCTATCAGCCCAAATTCAAGCAGATGCTGAAATCGGGCTATGACAACACGTTCCACGAACAGCCGGGCAAGGACCTCGAGAACACCGTAGCCCGTGCGCTCAATCTCGATCCTTCGACCGAACAAGGCGGTAAGACCATCGACGATGTGGCGCAAGCGATTCGCGATATCGGCGGCAAGAATGCAGCGGTGCGCGTCGTGCCGATCTTCTACGTCGATAAAGCCGTAGGCATGCGGCCGACGGCCTTCTTTGCCGTGCATGACAGCGACGGAGGCACGCGCTTTGTCGATGCGACCTCGCATGATTTTGCCGACGTGGCCGATATGCAGGACCACACCATACAGTTTGCCGAAGGCGGCAAGCTGGTTATTCCCAAGGGCCTTGAGATGAAGGCCGGCAATGACGGCAAGATCGCGCTCGAGGTCGTCGATGCGCGTCATGTCTCGGTCATGGACAGGCTTGTCGATCCTTTGATTGGCCTCGGCACCGGCATCGCCACCGTCCTGTCATTCACGCCGCTTGCGCCGGTCGCGGCGCCAATAGCCTATACGGGAGCGGCGTATCTCGGGGCCCGGGCGCTGATGAAGGAGGTCGACTATCTGAACCACGGTGGCGAGTGGGACGATGGCGCTTCATTGATGAATATCGGCAGCGTCGTGACAACGGTTTTGCCGGGAGTCTCCAGCACGTTTCGCACCGTGGGCATGGCTGGGAAGGTCGCCCTAGGCGAAAAGGAAATTAACGCGCTTCAGGCCTTCCGTGGCAGCATCGGCGCGACACGCGCGGGTTCGCCGCTGGCTGATGCGACGCAAACCTATATGCAATCGGGCACCAAGCTCAACAAAGCGGCCTGGGGCGTGGATGTCGGCGCGGTGTCTGCAGGCCTGCCATTGGTCGGTGCGTCGATTGTCGATCTTGCCAGCAATGGAGACCAGATGAGCGGTCTCCAGTTCGCCAACGCAATCCTTGGCGTGGGTACCGGCGTTACCGGAACTGGCCTGGGCATACACGGGCTGCGCATGCTACGCCCGGGAACAGGCGACGAGGCAGGGCCCGCCAGCTTCAACGAGGATGCCTCGTCCGACTACACCGATTCCTGGACTTCCGAGCCGGCCGTAGGCCATTCGGGAAAACCGATGAAACTGCTGGAAGCCGACGCAGACGGCGTGTTTGTGGACACAGGAGAACTGGTCTACCACGATCCTGCTTTTCCCGTCATTCGCCAAGACGTGGACGATGCCGGTGGCGCGAGCGAACCTGGCACGGCATTGGTTCCAGTCTCGCGGTCATCGACAAAGCCGGAGGGGGATGCGCCCGCCGACAACGATCCGATCGTCGTGCCAGGCACGGTGGTGGTGGCAAATGCGCAGCGTCCGCTGATCTGGGACCCAGAAAGCCGCAGTTTTTCTGGTGATCAAACCTCACGGGACGCCAGCGGTTCCGCGGGAGGCTCCCATCCGTTGATGCGCTATACGATCGGCAATCGCCATACCGGCGAGACCCTTTCCGACTTCAATCTGCCGGCAGGGCAACGAACGACGGCCCTGCCTGAAACCAAAGCAATCGAGGCCGCAGCGAAGCCGGTTCCGGCTCCCGTCGAACTCGATCCCTCCTTGCCAGTGCTTTATCTCGGCGACAATGGCCGCTGGACGACCGAACCGCTCACGTGGCAAGAGGCCGAGACAAGCGCGGTGACCGACACCGGGCAACCTCAACCCGTGAGGTCCGACGGCACGCCTATCATCAACAGGTTCTCGTCGAACCCGCTCAGCCTGGGCCAGACGTTCCTCGCCATCAAAGCCGGCCTGCGGCGCATCGGCACGCGTTACCTCGACACCGCCCCCCGCTATGACTATCCGAAGCTTGGCGAACTGGTCGACAGCATCTACCAGCGACCGGTCCCGGAAGGGGTCGCCGCGGGACAGCGCATCTATGTCGAGGCGGGCGGCAAATATCTGGAAGCGACAGTCATCATCGCCGGTCCGCAGGCAAGCATTGTCCACGGCGATGTCGTGCCGGGTGAACATGTCACGGAAGCCGGCTACCTGGGTTCCGGCTCTACCGTCGAGCGCGCCAAACGGCTGTCTATGACGACGCCCAACGGCCAGATCAGGGTCAACACGCCCGCGCGCGAGGTCCATACCTTCGATCCCAAGGACAATGCCGAGATCACGAACTGCTCGGCGCTGGGAGAAACGCTTGCCGCGACTTTGCCTGAACTGCCCGGCGAGACGGCAACGCCCGCATCGACATGGACACCGCAGCAGGTGGAACTCGTCGGCGACTATCTGCATTCGCTCGAACGCTCGACGGATCCGGTTCTACGCGATGCCGTGACCACGACCAGGCTGCAACTGGGGGGCAGGGGCCTGCCAGAGGCCGGCACCGAAATGACGCCGGCCCAGCATCATGCGTTGACCGAAATCCTCGATGCGGACCAGCACAGCGCCTTCACCGGCTCGAAGCCGGTCGGGCAGCTTTCGATGAACGGCGTGACGACACTCCAGGTGTTCGGTGTGCAAGGCAAGCTGCCGCAACTGTCGCCGGCCGAAGTGATCGACCGACTTGGTCTGTCGTCCGAAAGCGGCTTGCCTGGCGGCGAGCAGTTGCTGACATCAGGAGCGCTGCCGGCAAATGCCCGTTGGACCGATGCCGGCCGCGATATCGTGCGCGATTACGTCGAGGCCGCGACGGGCGCCACCGATCCGAGCCTTGCCGCCGCGGCAAAGGCCGCGCTGCCGGCTTTGAAGGGACGCGCCACCAAGCCCGGCAAGGTCGTGACACCGGAGCAGCAGGACGCGCTCCTGCAGGTTCTTGCCGCCGATGCCGGCGGCACATGGGTTTACGGTCCCAGGCTGCAGCCGGGGCGGGCGTTCAGCCCATCCGGCAAGCTTTCGCCGGAAGGCCGCTACAATGAGAAGGTTCTGTCCGGGCACGACACGTGGACGCCGCATCTGTGGCGAGAGATGCGCGCCTATGCCGCCAACCAGCAGAAATCCGCCGATCCCGTGGTCCAGTCGCTGGCCCACTCCCTGGCGGACGCGCTGCCTGGCGGCAAGCCCAAGGTCGGCACCGAAATCAACAGCACCGTGCCTGTGCTTCTGCAGCAATTGCGGGATGCCGACAGCGCAAGCTCGTGGCGGTCGCCGAACTTCTTCACCGATGCGCAAGGTGTCTGGCGCTCCGACCGCGCGACGGTCTCCTGGTTCCTGCAGGAGCACGAGTCCAACATTGTTGGCGGGCCGGCACTGAACAGCCTGGCGACCAACACGCTTGGGCTCGGCGGATCGATGCTGGGCATCAGTTTGCCGCTGCCGAGCCGCCAAGCCTATGGCGAACTCAGCCTGAAGAACAATGGTCCCAGCGGCACCGGCTTCCTGCTGCCTGTCCATCCCGACGATGCGAAGGGCCAGGCACTTTTCGCCAATGGCTACCGGCCGAACTATGCATTCGACAAAACGACCGGTCAGTGGATCGGCGCGGCGCCGATGCTGACGAAGAACACGTATCAAAGCGAAAAAGCCTTTGGCTTGTCCGTTTCCATCGGCGGCTTCTCCGTCGGCGGAGCCTTCGTCGCGCGCAAGCTCTACTATCTTGGCGGCGAGGGCGGCCGGCCGGGCTACACGTTAAGGCCCGAAGGCCCGCTCAGCCGTGAGGCGGCCTCGTTCTGGGAAGAGGCCACGCGAGGCGGCGCCAGCCACTACAGCGCCGAAGGCAAGGTGCCCGGCATGGACGACCGCGTCCTCTACCGGAATTTCAGCGTCGTTGCGCCTTTCGGAGGCGGCAAGGAGCCCTGGCGCGGCAGCGTTGCCTTCCAGGGTGTGCCACGTGAGGCGGGCGCTGGCCCCGTCAACCGGCTGGACCGGACGGATTACGGCTTCGGCGCGTCCGTGAGCCTGCCGCAATTGCCGTTGCTGACGGCGGAGGCCGGCTCGGTGAACAAGGCCTTGGTTCCTCATGACCGGACCGCGCGCCCGCATCCCCAATTCAGCGAAGGCGCAAACAAGGTCCTGTCGGCGCTGGGAACGTCGGGCGGGCGCGTGACACCGGATTTCCTGGTGCATCTCGATGCCTATCTCGGCGAGGCGGCTGCTTCTTCCAATCCTCAGGTCAGGCTTGCCGGCGAACGCGTCTCGGACGTGTTTCCGGAACTCGGCAATGCGCCGTATCCGGACCAGCTCGCCACTGCCCAGGGACGGCCCGACGGCATGAGCAGGGCGGCGTGGAAAGCGTTGCGGCAACAATTGGATCAGCAGGCGCGGGGCGAACTGACACCCACGCAGGCCCATTACCTCAATCTGTTGTTCGAGGGCGACGCCCGTCAAAGCGCATTGCCTTCATCGCCAACAGGCAGGGACATCGCTACTCCCGGCAATCCGGCGCCAAGGCCGGTGTCATCAGAGAACGGGCCGGTCTTGCATGGGCTCTTCGACAACCCCATGGCCAAGCCGCTGACGCCGACCGAAATCGCGGCATATCGCAAGGAGGCGTCGAGCCTGCTCAATGACATGCTGCATCAGGATCTCGGCATGCCTGAAGTCACCAAGGACAGCCTGGTGGATCAGTTCAGCAGGTCGCCAACGCTTATGGGCCTTCTGCGCGACGCTCATGACAGGGGCGTGCGTATCGTCAACCCGGCGCGGCGCGATCTCAGGCTTTCCGACGCCGGCACCGGCGAGGACGTGACAGCGACCGGATCGCAATTCGATAGCAATCTGGGGGTCATCTTTGTCGACGCCGAAACGTTCCGCGCGCCCGGCTCGGACGGCGACACTGTGCTTGCCGAATTCGTCGATCTGTTCAGCCATGAGGCAAAGCACGCTGCCAGCGGCGCGGTCGACCTCAAACCCGACAACTTCAGCGACCGGCAGGCTTATGGCGACGCGGTGGTCTCAGCCAATCTGCACCCCGAGGGCGAAGCGACATTCACTCAGTATGTCGTGGCCGACGAGCTTGCGGCCAATGGCGGCAAGCCGGCTGCAATTCTCGCCGGCGATGTGCCGATGGCCGAAATATTCGTCCAATACAAGTCCGGCGAGATCGGTCGGCCCCAGGCTATCGCCGACATGGCAAAGCTGATTGGCGACAGGCAGCCGAGCACCAGCGAGGGAACTTACACCGAGTTTTATCGCAACCAGGCCGACAAAGCGTATGACCACTACATAAGCGGCGCCACCGGACCTCTGCTGCAACCCGGCCAGCCCGCGCCCGCAGACAAAGGCCAGCCCAAGAAGGGGCTTACCCAAAGTGGCGTCCAGAAGGTCCCGCTCGCTCGAGTGCCGGGCCTCGACATGAGCAATTTTCAACCGAACCAGGTTTCCTGGCTGAAACCCAAGCAGGTGGCGAAACTGACGAAACAGCAGTTGGGTGACATGGATCGCGCGGGCCTGCTGCCTCATCTCACCAGGGCCCAATTGCGCGCCATCCCTGAGACCAAGATCGTTGATGTCAACATTGCGGGTCTGGAAGGGAAACAAATTCCCTGGTTGACCAAGGGCCACATAGGCAATCTCACCGACAAACAGACGCAGGATCTGATCGATACCGGTTTGAGTTCAAACCTTACGCGGCCGCAATGGCAGCAGATCACGGGAGACAAGGTCGCCCTCTTCGATATGACGAAGGTGGATCCAAGCCGAATTGCCTGGTTCGAACCCGACCAGGTCGCGAAGTTCACCTCAAAGCAATTCGCGGATCTGGGCGAGGCTGGCCGGTTGAGCTCATTTACAGAACCTATGGTTCGAGCGATCCCCGAAGACAAGGTCGGGGCGATCGACGTGAAGAAGCTCAATGCCGGTCAGGTTCCCTGGCTGACCGAAAAGCAAGTCCCTCAGCTGACCGTGGCCCAATGGGGTGACTTCCCGCTTGACCACATTGAAGCCTTCACCCAACCGCAGATCGCTGCAGTGCCGCCAAAACGGTTCGGCGAAATGAGCCCGGGCCTCTTCCGCAAGTTCACGCCCGAGCAGTTTGAATGGATGTCCGCGGATCAGGCCAAGGCGCTTTCCGTGCTGCACATGACGACCTTCCGGGCAACCCACAAGAAGACCATGACGCCTGTACAGGCCGCCGCGGTCGACGAGGTTCTGGGCCATGCCCGGTGGAAGGAAAACAGCCAACTCGTCGCGACGTTCGGTGGCATGGCCGGCACCGCCTACGGGATACAGCAAGCCTTACCGCCGCAATGGGCCGCAACAGCTTCCGGCGTGGCCTTTGGGGTTCGTGGCCTTGTCTTCAGCGCACAGGCAATTTTTCCCAACGCCACGGCAGGCAACACGCGGCTTGGGCGAACGCTTAACGCCATCAACGCTGTAACCTTCGTCTTTGCGGCGCCGGGTTCAGTCAATGCTGCCCTGCACGGCGACAATCTGTGGGTGAACGGCACCTATGGTCTTGGCAATATCATCTTCGGCACCAAGACCGGGCTGCAAGTCTTCACCGGACGGACTGTATTCCGAAATGCGGGCGAGCATCTCGGCGAACCGCTCTATGTGCTTGGGTCGGCCTTCTACACATTCCAGAACCTCGATTCCCCATTAGCTTGGGTAGCGGGCGGCCTGTTTACCGTCGGCTGCAGCGAGTTCTGGGCGTCGGCCGCCAGAACCGACATTCTGAACCGCAAGCCGGTTCCCAGGACAGAGCAGGAGTCCGAGCAAAGGGCCAAGTCCGACAAGCGCTGGGCGACGGCCGACCGTCTCTCGCTCGGAATAACCTTCGGCGTCGGCATGATCCTGTTTGCCTGGGACACTCTCGACGGCGAACCCTGGAAGGTAAAGCCTGCCACACCGCCGACACCGACACCGACACCAACGACGTCCCAGTCGCCGGTGCCACCATCGCCTAAGTCATCTCAGCCGCCGGCGCCCCAAACGACGGCCTCTCAACCGCCAGCACCACAGTCATCGCAACCGCCGGCGCCTCAATCGACGTCCTCCCAGCCGTCGCAATCGCCGCCTCCCACAAGCGGGAGACCGCGTGGCGGCCTGAAGCCAGTCAACTATGTCGAGCCGCAGGGCAATGGCGATTCCGAAGGCCGCACGAACCCCACGCTGGAAAAGGATGGCTATCGCTGGGTCCAGGCGCAAAGCGGCGATACCATCCGCCTGATTGCGAGGAGCCAGTCGGTCGATGTGGCGCAGACAATGATGCTCAACATGGATCACATCCTGACGCCGGATATGATCGTCTCGGGCGACAGGATCTATCTGCCCGACAGGTCGGTGTGACGGCCAGTGGACAGGGCGCCCTCCGCGTCACCAAAGCGGCGGGCAGCTATGGCTCAACGGCTCGCGCCGCGTACCTTCGGGCAACGCAGGCGGCGAGATTGGCCGCCCTTTCGGCTACGGAGTTTGAGGGCTCCGAAGGATAAGAAGCGGTAAATTGCAGATCGGACGGATGCCATTCGCAGTCGACGATGCGCAATGTGCCGTCCGCGGTGTGTTCCCGCACCACTTGTTCGGGCAATGAGGCAATGCCGATGCCGTTGAGCGTCATCTTGATCGACGCCGCGAGTGAGTTGGCGGGAAAGATGCGCGGCGTCTGTTCCACTTCACCGCTGAGCTTGCGATGGATTTCGCTGTAGAGCCTCGTACTGCGGGCATAGCTGATGATTGGAAACTGCATCAACTCGTTCAGGGTCAGTTGACCGCACTTCGGCAACTTCAGGTTTGGCGCGCAGACCCATACCAGCGGAAAGGACGGCAGATCGACATTCTCGATGCCGTACTCCAGCACCGGCCCCATCAGCACCGCCAGATCGATGCGATGAGACATCAGCTCGCTGCGCAGCGTTGTCGTGGCGTCGACGACGATATCGGTCTCCACAAGCGGGTAGTGTTCCTTGAGCTCGCCCAGGAAGTCCGACAGCCATGTGTGCACGATCGATTCGGCCATGCCTAGCCTCAGCACTCCCGCCGTTTCGGAAAGCGAGCTGGCGGCGAGCTGCAAGCGCTCCGCGTCGCGCAAAACGCGTTGCGCGGGCGGCAGCAGACGCTGGCCCTCGGCAGTCAGTTTGACTGTGCTGCTCTGGCGCTCGAACAGCCTGGCGCCGAGCGCCTCCTCGAGGCTCGCTATTCGCGCCGATACCGCCGGTTGCGTCGTGTTCAGCCGGTCGGCCGCCTTGCGAAAACTGCCGAAGGTCGCAACCAGCAGAAAGGTCTCGAGCTGTTTGATGTTGAAGGGGATCAAGGTTCAATGCCGGACAATGATCTGGGCGCCAATCTTGACCCGGTCATAGAGGTCGATCACATCCTCGTTCGTCATGCGGATGCATCCGGAAGAATTCGCCTGGCCGACGGTCCATGGCTGGTTGGTGCCATGAACGCGGTACAGGGTGTTGCCGATATAAAGGGCGCGCGCGCCCAATGGATTGTTTGGTCCTCCGGGAACGCGTGCCGGCAGGTCCCGACCCCCGGTTGCTTCCCTGGCCCGCATTTCGGCGGGCGGCCGCCAGTCCGGCCAGTCTCTCTTGCTGGAGATCGTATCGCGGCCGGACCACTCCAGCCCTTGCTTGCCGACGCCCACCGCATAGCGCAGCGCCTTACCGTTCCCCAGCACGTAGTAGAGACGCCGTTGCGTGGTGTCGATCACGATCGATCCCTTCGGTTGAGGCTCGTTGAAGTCCACGACCTGCCTTGACATCGCAGAGCGCGCCGGCGTCGGGCCTTCGTCCGGCGCTTCGTCAGGAGCGGCAGGCGATACTAGCAGGCTTCTATCCTGGTCGTAGGTCCAGCTTCTGGGATCGTAGCCGCCATTCGATTGAGCGTGTGCCGACACAATCGTACCGGCAATCAGCCATGCACCGCCCAACGCCGCCCGGCCGCGGCTTCGCGCGGTGAACCCGGCCGACTGTCTTGCAAGCGGACCGCTGTTTCCTGTCACAAAGACCGATCCTGTTGGCTGTACTTCTTGCCTGTTCGTGCCGGCGATGTCGGTGGTTGCATCCGATTCAGTCCACACCATAGCGCTTTGCAGATCCTGCGCAACATTTGGCACGAATTTAACAATCGCATTCCAATTGGACTTCCAATGTCCATGTCCGCGCGATAGAATGATCAGGCGGCGCTTTCGAGCGACGTGGCGGATGATGGCCGATTGCAAGCCTCGGGCAGGATCAGATGGCGACTGGACGCTACATCGACCGGTTAGACCTGAAGGCGGCGGCTGCGGCCGCCGGAACAGGTATTCTGGCACTGTTGCTGATGCTCGGTCTTGCCGGCCGGTCCGCCGCTGCCGAACCGCACTGGCCGCCAGGGCCCTACAAATACATTGCCATCGACCAGTCCGTGTCGGACGCGCTCATCGAACTGGGGCGCAATATGGGTATGCCCATACGGGTCAGCGCCGAGGTAAAGGGGCGGCTCAGCGCCGGCATGCCGCAGAGTTCAGCGCGCGCATTTTTCGAAGCGATCTGCAGCCGCTATGGCCTGGTCTGGCATTTCGACGGCATCGTCATGAACGTCGCGACCGAGGCCGAAATTCGCACCGAGATACTGCCCCTCAGTGCCAACGCGGTGGCGGGAGCGCAGGACCGGCTGTCGCGGCTGGGCGTGCTCGACCCAAGGTTTCCCGTCACGATCTCCAGGCAGGACGAAGCCGCCTCGGTATCGGGTCCGCCGTCCTATATCGCGCTGGTAAAGCAGACGCTCGGGCAGGCCGCCGCACCGCAACCCAAGCAGCAGTCCGCGAAAGTTACATCAATCCGCGTCTTTCGCGGCGCCAAGCAGGCCGAGGTGGTGGATGTGCCTTCCTACAAGGCCGACTGAGGACGGAGGTCAAGCCCATGGCTATCGCACCCATCGGAGCGCTGGAGGCCACGCTTTCGAGCCTGGCCACAAGCGCCGCCACGCAGCAGCAGACGATTGCCGCCGCGACGCCGGAGGGCAACCGGATGGTCGGCGCCATGCAGGAAAAGCATGAGGCGGCCAAAGCCGGCGCGGCCGAGCGTGGCGATACTGCCGCGCGGCCCGGCCAGCAGGTGGCGCAGGCATCGGCCGGCGCCAGCCCGGCCATGGCCGGGCAGTCCTCCAATCCTGGAAGAATCGAACCGATCGTTGAGCGACAGCTGTTTGAATATCTGGCCGAGGCGGAAAAGGCAGGCGGCATGGCGTTCAAAGGGCCGTCCGAGATGTTCGGCGCGGCCATCAACGCATTGAAAGGACCGCTTCAGGGCATGCAGAAGGCCTTCGGAGACCCGGCCTCGTCGGCGAAAGCAACGGCCGGGCAGTCGCCCGAGCAGACGACCGGGGCGGCGGACAATCCGACCGATCCGACGACGAACGAGGAACTCCTCGACAAATACATCTCGGTCATGTGGGCGGCCGCCAACCTCGAACTGGTGACGAGCAGCGTCACCGCCGCCACCTCGTCGACCAACGCGCTCGTCAAGCAACAGTAGGCGTCAAGGAGTGTTCGTGCTCAACCTGTCATCACCGCTGTTGACAAGACTGTTGAACGGTTGCGTCGCGCGCGGCCGCTTCGCGCTCGTCTTTCTCGCAATTCTTCTGCTTCAGGCATGTTCGGTGGAGCTCTATTCGGGCTTGAACCAGAGGCAGGCAAACGAGATCGTGGCGACGCTGATGCGCCATGGCATCGCGGCGCAAAGCGAGACGGCCAAGGACGGCAAGATGGCGGTTTCGGTGGAGAAAGGTCGCTTCGCCGAAGCCATGGCCATTCTCGATGAGAACGGCTTGCCCAAACAGGAATTTCAGACGCTGGGTGATGTGTTCAAGCGAGGCGGGCTGGTCTCGTCACCGGTGGAGGAGCGGGCGACGATGATCTACGGCCTGAGCCAGGAACTGTCGCAGACGATCTCCGACATAGATGGCGTGCTTTCCGCGCGCGTTCACCTCGTCCTGCCCGAAAACGACCCGCTGCGGCAACAGCTGGTGCCGTCATCGGCGTCGGTCTTTATCCGGCATCGTGCATCGGTTGCGATGAACGAGCTCGTCCCGCAGGTCAAGATGCTGGTGGCCAAGGGCGTGGCCGGGCTGACCTATGACAATGTCTCGGTCACGCTCATCCCGGCGCCGGCGCCCGAGGCGATCACCGAGCCAAGGCTCACATCGTTCCTCGGCATCTGGCTGCATCCCGACAGCCTCAACGCGGCCATGTGGCTGTTTTGCGGGATGGCGGCGGTCATCCTGGCGTTGGGCTCACGGCTTTTCTACCTGCAGTGGCGCCGACGGCCGTCCGGGGTCTACGCGCTGGATCCCGCGGCAATTCCGTTGAAGAGGACGTGATGCAGCAAGACCCGGCGCAGAGTGCTGGCTGGCAGGCATTCCTGTCCAATCCCGCCGCCTACGCGGACGCGGCGCGGCTGGTGCCGTGCTTCGATGGTTCGATCGACGAAGCCGCATGCCTGCACATGCTTGGTGCTGAACGCCTGCATGGCCGGCTGTCCGGAATTTTGATGGAGCGCTACGGCCTGTCCTTGGAAACCGCGGCGCCTGCCGATGACATCGACCGGGCCATCGCCCTTGCCTCCGGCGAGGCGCTGGAGGACATAGCGCTGCGGTCCGGCGCGATCTATTGGGCCGGCAGTCTGGCCTCGGTCATTGCCGGCCGGCAAGCCGCCGCCCTGCAGGCAGCGCTTGGAGCCGATGCCTATGCCTTTGCCCTCGCCAATCGCGATCTGACAGGGCCGCAGCGGCCGACCGAGCCGCTGGAAGATGTCCATGGCCTGGTTTACGAGGACGGCCTGCGTTGCCTTGGCGCCTGGTGTCAGTCGCAGCCCGGCGACACGGGCATGCGCGTGCGTTTGAAGCTCATGCCGCATGCGCTGATCGACCAGAAGGCAGACGAAGCCTTCGTTAGGGCCGGGCCTGCCATTGTGCGACGAGCGATGGGGCCATGAGCGAACCGCACACGGCATCCGGCACGGTTTCGCTGCGCCCCCACGCCCGCATCCTGCGCGCGGCAGAGGCGCGCGAACTGCGAGAGGGCTATGCCCTGGTCGAGAATGCGCGGCGCGAAGCGCAGCAGTTGCGGGAGGCCTCGCGGCGCGCCTATGCGACCGAATATGCGCAGGGCTATGACGACGGCAAGGCGCGAGGCGAAGAGGAAGCCGCCCGCCTGATAAGCGAGGCAGCAGTCAAGGTGGATCGCTACCTCGGCGGCATTCAAAACGAGGTCGTCAGCCTGGCGCTTGGCGTGGTCGAGCGCGTGCTTGGGGAATTCGACGTCGGCACGCTTGTGGCGCAGGCCGCAAGGCAAGCCGTTGCCGAGCTGCGCAGAGGCAAACATCTGAAGGTCCAGATCCACCCCGGCGCCCTGGACAAGGTGCGCGATGCACTGGACGCGATGTTGCGTGACAGCCAGCTCGGCATGACGGTCGAGATCGACACCAATGAAAACCTTGCCGCCGGCGCCTGCACCTTGTCGACCGACTTTGCCGTCGTCGACGCAAGCATCGACGCACAATTGCGGGCCATAGAAGGCGCGATCGCCGCAAGGGCGCAGGCTTCATGACGGCGCCCGTGTCCGAGAGCGACAGCCGTCTGGCGTCGATCATTCCGAACCTGCGGTCGGTGCTGCGCGACGAAGCCAGCCGGCCTCGCAAGGGGCGAGTGCGCAGGGTCACCGGCTGGGTCATCCATGCGACCGTCGAGGAAGCCCGCATCGGCGAGGTCTGCGAACTGTCCGACCCCAGGACCGGCGCCGTCGCCAAGGCCGAAATCGTCGGCTTCTTCGACGACATGGCGATCCTGGTTCCGCTTGGCGATGTGGCCGGCCTGTCGAACCTGACGGAAGTGCTTGCGACCGGAAAGGACCAGCGTGTGCCCGTCGGTCCCGGCCTGCTCGGACGCGTCATCAGCGCCCTCGGCGAGCCGTTGGACGGCACTCCGCTTTCGCCCGGAGGCATTGCCGGCACCTACCCCGTCAACGCCTATCCGCCATCGCCGCTGGAGCGCAGCCTGATCTCCGAGCCGATCCAGCTCGGCATCCGCGCGCTTGACGCATTGCTGACCTGCGCGCGTGGCCAGCGCGTCGGCATTTTCGGCGAGCCCGGCGTCGGCAAGTCGAATCTCCTGTCCGACATCGTCAGCGGCACCGATGCAGACGTGTCCGTGGTTGCCCTTGTCGGCGAGCGCGGCCGCGAGGTGCGCGAATTCCTCGACCGCAAGCTCGGGCCGCGCGGGCGCGCGCGGGCGATCGTTGTGGTGGCGACGTCCGACAGGCCTGCAATCGAGCGCGTCAAGGCGGCCTATGTGGCGACCAGCATTGCCGAATATTTTCGCGATCAGGGCAAGCACGTCCTGCTTGCAATGGACAACATCACGCGCTTTGCCCGCGCGCAGCGCGAGATCGGATTGGCGTCGGGCGAGCCGCCGACCCGCCGCGGCTTTCCATCGTCGCTGTTTGCGGTTCTGCCGCGCCTGCTCGAGCGCTCCGGCCCCGGCCGCATCGGTTCGATCACCGGCCTCTACAACGTCCTTCTGGAAGGCGACGGCACGCTCGACCCCGTCGCCGAGGAGGTCCAGGCCCTTCTCGACGGCCATGTGTTCCTGTCGAACGAACTGGCACAGCGCAACCATTTCCCCGCCATCGACGTGCTGCGCAGCCGCAGCCGCCTCATGGAAGCGGTCACGCAACCGGCGCATCGCGCCGATGCGGGCCATCTGCGGGCGCTGCTTGCCCGCTACGCCGACATCGAACTTTTGCTGCGTGTCGGTGAGTATGAAAAGGGCAGCGATGCGATCGCGGACGAGGCCGTGGCCAAGATGGAAGCGATCAACGCCTTCCTGCGCCAGCCCTCTGCCACCCAGGAAAATTTCGAGACCACACGTCAACGCATGCGGGACATCGTCAATGACCGACCATGACATGATCGTTCGACTACGCGAGCTCAGGCGCCGCAGGCAAGACCGCGCGCTGCAGGACGTCATCAAGGGACATGGCGCCGAGCGCAGGGCGGCTGTGATCGCTCGGGATGCCTCCACGGCGGTCAGCCGGCATGTGCGTCAAACGGCCGATGCCGAGGATGCGGCGTTCGGTTCCCTCGTTGGCCGTCCGGTCAAGGTCGCGAGCCTGCATGGGCTTCGGGGCCGCTTCGAGGCCGCCGCCGGTAGGACCGAGGAACTGCGCGATCGGCAAAAGGCCGCGGATGCGGACAGGGACCGCCTGGCATCGGAACTGTCGGCAGCCCGCCGCCGCCATCATGCGCGCCAGCTGGCGGTGTCGAAACTGGATCGGTTGACGGAGGCCCTGGACAGGCGCGGCGCGCGTCGCCGTCTCGCATTGCTGGAACTCGCCGAGGAGGATGAACGTGGTTCGTCGCGCTAGGTCCTTCGCAATTGCTTGAAAACAAAAGGCACGGCGCGCGCTTCGCCATTCTTGCGGAACGGCAGCGCCCCGGCCCGATGATGCGGCCCTGACGGTGGAGATCAACGCAAGATGCTGCAGGCTTTGGCGTCAGCCGAAACGATGGCGCGACAGGATCGGGAGCAGCGCCAGCCCCGCCGGACAGACGGTGCCGAACGGCTGATGCCGGCATCTGTGACGGCAACCGAGATGGCGGCGTTGAACGCCTTCTACCGCCGGCGCGGCAAGGCCCGGATCACGGTTGCGGGCGACAAAACCGAAATTGCCGCCCGATGGCCGGCAACGGACGTGGCGGAGCAATCCCTGTGCGCGATCGGTGTGACGGTCGGTGCAAAGAGGGCAACATTGCAACTGCCGCTTCGCGCCGTCGAACGGTTGTTGGCCAAGGCGAAGGTTTCGGTGGACCTGAGCAAGCTTGCGCCCCCGCACGCCGCCTTGCTGCTGGAAGCTGTCCTGGCCGACGACATTGAAAGGCTCGAGGGCGCGCTCGGCGAAAAGATAGAATTCATCTCGATCAAACGCAGCGCCGCACCGCCGCCAACGACGCCCTTCGCCCTCGCCTTGAGCGGTGACGGTCAAACGACGGAATGCACGTTTTTTGCCGACGATGCCGAGCTCGCGGTTCGCTTGGCCCGCCTCCTTGACGAGGCCGGCGCACCGCTTCCGGTTCCGACCGATTTCCCGCTGCTGGTCTGTCTTCGGCGTGACGCGCTCACAATCACCCTTGGCATGCTCCGTAGCCTGCAGCCCGACGATGTCATCCTGCTGGGCGATGCCGAGAAGGACCGAACGGCGGCAATCATTGTTGCAGAGCGATTTTTCGCGCCGGTGCGCCTGACAGCCGCCGGGTCGCAATTGCTTGCCGCGCCGGCGGCAATCGCCGGATCGAACTGGGAGTGGACCATGGATCAGAAGACACCGCCAAGCGGCCAGACATTGGAAGAATCGAGCTTGGATGAGCTGCCCGTTGCGCTCGCTTTCGAGGTCGGCCGCACTGTCATGCCGCTTGGAGACGTCAGGCAGCTTGCGCCTGGTGCCATCGTTGCGTTTCCCGATGCCGTAGAAGAGACGGTCGACATCATGGCCAACGGCAAACGTGTCGGCCGCGGCGAGGTGGTGCGGGTGGGGGACCATCTGGGCGTACGGATCCTGCGGATGTTCGACAATGGTTGAGAATTCGCCCAACCTGCTCGCGATCCTGCTGGCCATCGGCCTTGTCGGCCTGTTGCCCCTGGCAGTCGTCACGATGACGGGCTTTCTGAAGATATCGGTTGTGCTGTTTCTCATCCGCAACGCCCTTGGCGTCCAGCAGATGCCGCCCAATCTCGTGCTCTACGGCATTGCGCTTGTCCTGACCGTCTACGTCACGACGCCGGTGCTGAGCGAGATGATGAACCGGCTTGAAGAGGGGCAGGTCCAGCTCCAGACCACCGACGACATCGCCAGGGCGGCGCAACTGGTTCGCGAGCCGTTGCGGCGGCATCTCATGAAGTTCACAAAGCCACAGGAGCGGCAGTTCTTCCTCGACGGCACCAGCCGTCTCTGGCCGCCGGAAGCGCGCCAGAACCTCAGGGACGACGATCTCTCGATCCTGGTTCCGGCCTTTGTCGCCTCCGAGCTGACGCGTGCCTTCGAGATCGGCTTTCTGCTTTATCTGCCCTTTCTCATCATCGACATCGTCGTCGCCAATGTCCTGATGACGCTTGGCATGATCATGGTTTCGCCGGTCCTCATTTCGATACCGCTCAAGCTGTTTTTGTTCGTCGCCATCGACGGCTGGTCGAGGCTGATGCATGGCCTCATCCTGAGTTACGTTTGAGGCGCAGGAGAGCTGCATGAACAACGATCTTGTCCTGGCAAGGGTCCAGGGCGCGCTTATGACGGTGTTGCTGGCATCCAGCCCGGCAATCGTCGCAGCACTTGCCGTCGGTCTCCTTGTCGGCCTTGCGCAGGCGCTGACGCAGATCCAGGACCAGTCGCTGCCGCAGACCATCAAGCTCGTCGTCATCCTGCTGGTCATCATGGTCGCCGGCCCGCTGATTGGCCAGCAGATCGCCCAGCAGGCATCGGCGGCGCTGGATGAATTTCCGGCCCTTACGCGCTGAGCCGCACGACATGGCGGCCGAACCCCTCTTCGCGTCCCTCCGGGAGTTTCAGCTCTACCTTCTTGCCGGCAGCTTTGCGCTGGCCCGCCTGATCGGCTTCATGCTGCTGATGCCGCTCTTTTCGCGCGTGCCGCTGTCGGGGCTTCTGCGCAACGGCGTTGCGCTGGCGCTGGCGGTTCCGGTCTTTCCGATGATCGCAAGCAAGCTGGCGAGCGCCGACATCTCGATGACGTTGGTCGTCCTCTATATTCTCAAGGAGGCGGTCGTCGGCGTGACGCTCGGCCTGGCGATGGGGATCCCGTTCTGGGCCGCCGAGGCGGCGGGCGACATTCTCGACCTGCAGCGCGGCTCGACGATGGGGAGCCTGATCGATCCCATGATGACCCACGAAACCAGTTCCACCGGCACCTTGCTCGCGGTTACGATGCTCAGCGTCTATCTGGCGGCCGGCGGGCTCCAGCTCTCCTTGACCGGCATCTATGACAGCTACGGCCTCTGGCCGGTCGACGCGCTCCTGCCCGTGTTCAGCAAGGAGGCCGCCTTGCTGTTCCTGGGCCTGCTCAATCGCATCCTGATGATGGCGCTCACCCTGGTGTTTCCCCTCGTCATCAGCATGCTTTTGTCCGACATCGTGCTGGCATTTCTTGCCCGCGCTTCCCCCCATCTCAACGTTTTCGCGCTCTCGCTGGTCGTCAAGACGCTGGTTTTCAGCCTGGTCTTCGTCCTCTACGCCGCGTTCCTCATTTTCTATATGAATCGCGACCTCGGTTTCCTGCACGAGGCCGGCCGGCAAATAGAAGCGATAGCCTGTCGAGGCTGTCGCTGAAGCATAGTGGCAGGATCTGTCTGTAGCGTAGGCATTGGCCGGCCAATAAATAGAATTTATCGGCAAGGAAAGATTATAAGAATTTGACAGGCAGACGAGGCGTCGATGATCTTAGACAGTCACGACCTGACTCTGAACCGTGCATACCTCTGGAAGCCATGGCTTACCCTTCCACGTCACTGATGTCTGAGGATTTGCGGCTCGTCGAGTCAAGCCGGCTGCGCAAACTTGTCAGAACAGGCGCCTATGAGGGGCGCACAACCGGACTTGCGCGCGGCAAGCTCCAGGCCAATGTTGTTATTTTGCCGCGCCGCTTCGCCGGCGAATTTCATCAGTTTTGCGTTCGCAATCCGAAACCTTGTCCGCTGGTCGGCATCAACCGCATCGGCAGCCCGTCGTTGCCGACCCTTGGCGACATCGATATCCGTACCGACGCCCCGCAGTACAACATCTATTGTTTCGGCGAGGTCATTGGCTGGAAAACGGACATCATCGATTTGTGGCGCGACGACTTTGCCGCCTTCGCGCTCGGCAGTGCCTTGAGCGTAGACTCAGCGCTTGCTGAAAAGGGTGTGAGGCTGCGCAGCACCGACTATCGAAAAACACCACCCACTTTCCGAACCAGAATCCAGACGTGCCAGGTTGGGCCGTTCGGGGGTGAGATGCTCGCCTCGATGCGGCCGATAAAACGATGCGATGTCGACAAGGTGCGCGTGCTCACCGCACGCTACCCGCATGCTCACGGCTCTCCCATCCATGTTGGCGATCCGGCGGCGATCGGTATCAAGGATTTGATGGCGCCCGACTGGGGCGATGCGGTCGAAATCAGGGAAGGTGAAGTCCCTGTATTTTGGGCCAGCAGCCTCACGGCCCAAGATGCCCTTGCACGCGCCGAACTGGCGTTGTGTGTCACGGTGTCGCCAGGTCACATGCTGATTACCGATGTGGATGCGCAGCCGGGTCAAATGCGTCGGTCCTGAGATGCCGCCCGAACAATCGAGTGGGCATCATTTTGCCGCACCTAGCGCATCGAATTCGGCTGCTGCTTGTCAGGCAAAGGCGATGCGGATCGTCCCGTAGGGTCCGAAATCAGAGACGATGGTATCGCCATGCCGGCATTCGACCGGTCGTATGAAGGAACCTGACAGCACGACCTGTCCGGCCTCGATGCGCATGCCATATTGATGCAACCGGTTGGCGAGCCAGACGATGCCCTTGGCCGGATGGTCGAGCACGCCGGCGCCAAGGCCTGTTTCCTCGACCTCGCCATTGCGCGATACGATGGCGCCGATCCAGCGCAAGTCGGCGTCACGCGGATTGGCCTTACGGCCTCCCACCACTATGCCGGCATTGGCGGCATTGTCGGAGATCGTGTCGAAGAAGGTGCGGATCTTGCCGGTTTCCCTGTTCATCCGCTCGATGCGGGTGTCGAGGATTTCCAGCGCAGGCGCGACGTAGTCGGTAGCGTCGAGCACATCGTCGATCGATATGTCGGGGCCGGCCAGCGGCGCCTTCATCACGAAAGCGATCTCGGCCTCGATGCGCGGCTGGATGAAGCGGCCGGCCGGCACCGTTGCGCCGTCTTCGAAAAACATGTCGTCGAACAGAATGCCGGAGTCGGGAATGTCGATGCTCAACGCCTGCTGCATGGCCTTCGAGGTCAGCCCGATCTTCCAGCCCTTGATTGTGAGCCCCGATGCGGCCTTCCGCTTCACCAGTGCTGCCTGAACGCGATAGGCATCGTCCATCGTCGCTTCAGGGAAATCGAGGCTGAGCAGCCTGATCTGTCGGCGGTCATGTTCGGCCTCGAACAGCCTGCCTGCAGCCTCCTCGACTTGCGCTTCCGTTATCATCGGGCGGCTCCTTCGTCGATGACGCCATTGCGGAGCAGGCCGATGCCGTCGGCCTCGACCTCGATGACGTCGCCCGGCTTCAGCCAGATCGGCGGGTCGAAGCGCGCGCCGGCGCCGGTCGGTGTGCCGGTGACGATGACATCGCCAGGCACCAGCGTGGTGAAGGTCGAGACGTAGTTGATGATCTTGCGGAACGAAAAGATCATGCGGCCGGTGCGGTCCCGCTGCCGTATCTCTCCATTGACCCGCGTGGTCAGTCCGATGTCGGCAATCTGCGCCTCGTCGGCAAACGGCACCAGCCATGGCCCGATCGAGCCGGTGCGGTCGAAATTCTTGCCCTGGGTGACGTTGAACTTGGCGTGACGCACCCAGTCGCGGATGGTGCCTTCGTTGCACAGCGACAGCGCCGCGATGTGACCGAGCGCATCGGCTTCGGCGATGCGGCGGCCGCCCTTGCCGATGACGATGACGATCTCGCCCTCATAGTCGAGCTGCGGCGATTCCGGCGGCCGCACCAGCGGCGCGCCGTGGCCGACGAAGGAGCGCGGAAAGCGGATGAACAGCGACGGGTTGGAGGGGGCAGCCTGTCCGTCCTTGTACTCTTCATTGCGGTCCGGAAAATTGACGCCGACGCAGATGATCTTTTCCGGCGAGGGGACCGGGATCTCGTAGGCGATGGGGTCGAGCGCGAAGTCGGGGGAATAGGCATCCGCTTCCTCGGCTATTCGCCGCAAGGCGCCAGCCTCGATCACCTCGCGCAGCGTTGGCCATTGGCTGTGCCGCGCTAAAAGATCGACAGCACCCTTGTCGGTGATTGCGCCGTAGCGCGTCTTGCCGCCAACGGTGAAGGTGGCGAGGCGTCCATGGCTCATACTCAAAACTCCGTGGCCATTAAGGCGCAATGATCGGCGAGGCCGCCAGATCCGACGTGCGCGGCTTTGCACCGGCAAACACGCTGCCTTCCTCGAACCAGCTTTTTGGCGCCGGCGCGCCCCACAGCGTTTGACGCTGCGGGTCCTTCAGATCCCATTTGATTGGCTCGAGGTCTGGGTCGACCGTCTGGTAGTCCGAGCAATAGATCTCGATGCGATGGTTGTCGGGGTCGCGGATGTAGAGGAAGAAGGCATTGGAGATGCCATGCCGACCCGGCCCGCGCTCGATGTTCGGCAGCCAGCCGGTGGTCGACATCAGGTCGAGCAGGTCGATGATGTTGAGCGGCGTCGGCACCCAGAAGGCGACGTGGTGCAGGCGCGGGCCAACACCGTTGGTGAAGGCGATGTCGTGCACGCCGCCCTTGCGGTGCATCCAGGCCGCCCACAGTCTGTGGCTCTCCTCGTCCTGCGTATATTCCGTCACGCGAAAGCCGAGCTCGTTGTAGAAGGCAACCGCCTCGTCGACATTCGGCGAGAAGCAGTTGAAGTGATCGATGCGCAAAGGCTTCACGCCCTTGTAGAGTGCGTATTTCTGATGGATCGGCGGCAGCCGCTCCATCTTCGAATAGAATTCGAGCGGAATGCCGTGCGGGTCGCGGGTGCGGAAAGTGCGCGACTGGTAGGGGCGTTCGACCCATTCGACCGGCAGGCCTTTGCCCTTGAAGAAATGCTCGGCCTTGTCGAGGTCCTCGTCGGAAAAGACCTTGAAGCCGAGGTCGCGCGCTTCCGCCGTTGGCCCCTTGCGCAGAACGATGCAGTGGTGACCGCGCTCTTCCATGGCGCGCAGATAGATGGCGTCACTGGTCTCGTCGGTCACCTGCAGGCCGAGCGTGTCGACATAGAAGGCGCGGGATTTCGTCAGATCGGTGACAGCAAGCTCGATATGGCTGAGCCGCACGATGTTGAAGGCGGGATAGAGGTTGGGTTGGGGCAGGGGCATCATGTCTCTCCGGTCAACCGCCGAGCTTTTGAATCGAATGCGGCGCCGTGGCGAACGCGATGTTCTTGGTTTCCATGTAAAAGTCGAACGACCAGTCGCCGCCGTCGCGGCCGATGCCCGAGCTCTTCACGCCGCCGAACGGCGTCGGCAGATGCCGTACATTTTCCGAGTTGACCCAGATCATGCCGGCGTCGAGCGCATCGGTGAAGCGAAAGGCGCGGGTCACGTCAGCGGTCCAGAGATAACCGGTCAGGCCGTATTGCGTGTCGTTGGCGAGCGCCAGTGCTTCGGCTTCGTCCTTGAAGGGGATGGCGGTCAGCACCGGCCCGAAGATTTCTTCCTGGGCGATGCGCATCGTGTTGGTGGCGCCGGTGAACAGGGTCGGGCTGACATAGCAGCCGCCGCCCGGGCCGGCGAACTTGCCGCCACCAGCAGCAACGACCGCGCCTTCCGATTTGCCGATCTCGATATAGGACAGCACCTTCTCCTCATGCACCGGATGGATCAGCGGGCCGACCACCGTCTCGGGATCGAGCGGATGACCGACCTTGATGCGCTTTGCCTTCTCCGCAACCAGGCTGGTGAGCTTGTCGTGCACCGAAGCCTCGACCAGCAGGCGCGACGACGAGGTGCAGCGCTCGCCGTTTAGCGAGTAGATCATGAAGACGGCGGCATCCGCCGCGCGCTCCAGATCGGCGTCGGCGAAAACGATCACCGGGTTCTTGCCACCGAGTTCGAAATGCACGCGCTTCAGCGTGTCGGCGCCCTGTTTCATGATCATCGAGCCGGTGCGGCTTTCACCGACGAAACCGATCGCCTTGATGTCGGGGTGTTCGGTCAGCGCGCGGCCGGCATCCTCGCCAAAGCCGTTGACGAGGTTCCACACACCCTGGGGCAGGCCGGCTTCCTCGGCTATCTCGACCAGCAGCCGCGCCGTCAGCGGCGAAAGCTCGGCGGGCTTGTGCACCACCGTGCAGCCGGCGGCGAGCGCCGGCGCGATCTTCCAGGTGGACAGCATGAACGGCGTGTTCCACGGGGTGATCACGCCGACCGGGCCGATCGGCACGCGCGTCGTCATGTTGACCTGGCCCGGCGCACGGATGGTTTGACCGTCACGGGCCTCCGGCGCGCGGTCGGCATAGAAGCGGAAATTTTCCGCACCCCGCAACGCCGCCTTGGCCATGAATTTCAGCGACTGGCCGGTGTCCATGCATTCGACGAAAGCGATCTCTTCAGCGCGTGCAACGATGGCATCAGCGATCTTATGCAGGAGCTTCTTGCGCGCGTCGCCCGAGATCGCCGCCCAGTCCTTGAACGCCGCTTTGGCCGCCTTGGCGGCGCGGTCGACGTCGGCCGCCTTGCCGCGCGCCACCGTGGCGATGGGTTTCAGGTCGATCGGCGAGATCGTCTCGTATGTCGAGCCGTCGACGGAAGGTACCGCCTCGCCGCCGATCTGGTTGAGCACGCCGTCCTTGCGGAAGCGCTCGAGATAGGCCTCGGCCTTCCTCAGATTGTCGTCCAGTGCCGCCATCGGGTCTTTCCTGTCTCTCTTCTCGCCTGATCACTTGCCGCGTAGGCGCGGATGGATGGCGTTTTTCTTCCAGCTGAGTTCGGCGTCGATCTCGCGGATCTCCAGCGACAGCGCGAAATGCGGGGTGGCAAACAGCGATGCCAGATGGCCCGAGACCGCCGCAAAGATCGCCTCGCCGGCGCGTTTCTTGTCCTCGGCGCTGCGGCCCTTGCCGATGCGCAGGTTCATGTCGATGAAGCCGTTCTCGGGCAGACGATCGGCAATCGCATAGGCCTCGGCGCGAAAGGCGCGAACCCTGATCGCGCCCGGTTCGAATACGCCGGTGTCGAGCATGGTGCGAGAAACCAGTTCGCACAGCGCCGGCATGTCGACTTTCGCATCGAGGTTCGCGGAATATTCGATCGCCATATGCGGCAAGGCTTTCCTCCACCGGCGCCACGGTCTTGTAATTAACATGTGAATTACATCTTGACGCTGGAATGTCAAGCGTCGTTCTATGCCCCAAAGGGCCGGGATTGCCGCTCCCGGCAAAATGACGGATATAGCTGCGATCCAGGCCCTGATATCAACCGCGACTCGGACTGGATGGATTTTTGGAGACCTGATCTTGCTACCGCCCAGCACACGCCGCTCCTTGCCGATGGCATTGCTTCGCGCCCGCGAAGTGATCATGGCGCATTTCCGGCCGATGCTGGCCCGCCACGACATTACCGAGCAGCAATGGCGCGTGCTGCGTGTGCTCGCAGAAACCGGGCCGCTTGAGGCAACCGAGCTTGCCAACCGCGCGTCGATCCTGCCGCCCAGCCTGACCCGCATCATCAAGACGCTGGAAGAGCGCGGCTTCATCACCCGCAACAAGGTCAAGGATGACGGTCGCCGGGCCTTGCTCGCCATCAGTTCGAGCGGTGTTGCGCTGATCGAGGAGTTGGCGCCCGAGCGCGTCGCTATCTATGATGCAATCGAGAAGCGCTACGGCGCCGAAGAGCACGAGCGGTTGCTGGATATGCTGGAGAGTTTGATCCAGTCGGAGTCGATGGAAGAGTGAGCGCCTGTCCTTCTCCCCCTGTGGGAGAAGGTGGCCGAGCGAAGCTCGGTCGGATGAGGGGTGCTCCAGCTTGGCAATACGTTCGAAATCGCCGCAGCCTCATTCCTTCCAACACCCCTCATCCGTCTCGGCGCTGCGCGCCGATCCACCTTCTCCCACAAGGGGAGAAGGCAAGGGCGCTCCTCACCCGCCAAAACTTCCGAGCGCGCTTGGCTGCATATAGTTGCGGCCGACATAGAGCAGAGCCGCCTCGTCGCTGCCGTGGCGGATGTCGACGACGCGGCCGAACATCACATTGTGCGTGCCGACCTTGTTGACCGCGCCGATCTCGCAATCGAAGGAAACGATGGCGTCGAGCAGCGCCGGCATGCCGGACGGCATGGTCTGCCAGCGCGCGGCTTGATAGCGCTCGGCCATGTCGCGGATCGCGCCGGCGAATTTTGCCGCCAGATGCATGTGCGACTGGGTCAGCACGTTGACGCAGAAGCGCTGGTTGGCGAGGAAAAGGCCGGTTTGCGCCGAGCGCTCGTTCATGCAGACGAGCAGCGTCGGCGGATCGTCGGAGACGCTGCACATGGCGGTCGCGGTGAAGCCGCCGCGCCCGGCCGGGCCGTCGGTGGTGACGATGTTGACCGGCGCGCAGACCCGCGCCATCGCCTCGCGGAATTCCAGCCTCGCGACTTGCGGTGTCATGGCCACTTCCATGGTCGGCCTCGCTCAGCCGGCCGGGCCGGTCAGCGGCGGCAGCCAGGTGTCGCCGGTCCAGCCCGTCTCG
The DNA here is from genome assembly GCF_056403695.1 of Mesorhizobium sp. P2_F7. Taxonomy (NCBI): domain Bacteria; kingdom Pseudomonadati; phylum Pseudomonadota; class Alphaproteobacteria; order Hyphomicrobiales; family Phyllobacteriaceae; genus Mesorhizobium; species Mesorhizobium sp. P2_F7. The sequence continues at coordinate 339,169 of NZ_JBFUFA010000003.1, forward strand.
TCATAGTCGGCCATGCATTGGTCGACTAAATCCTCCATCTGCTTCAGCCGGCCGCCGCGCTCGGCACCCTTCAGCACCTGCAGCCGGACCTCTTCGGGCGCGCCGGCGTAGTTGAGCTCGTAGAGCGCGTGGCGGCCGCCGAACTCCGTGCCGGTCGCATCCCACAACAGTTTCATGATCTTGATGCGCTCGATATGGCCCATATCGTTGGAGCCGCGCACATATTGCGCGAGGTAACGGTCAATCTCGGGATTGCCGAAATCCTTCACCGATGACGGGAGATAGATCAGTCCCGAGGCGATCACCCGGCGCACCGTGTCGATGACGCGCGGATAGGCTTCCGACATGAAGGTGCGATAGGCGAGCGCGGCCTCCAGGTTCGGCAGCACCGCGCCATTCGCCCACGGGATCGGATTGTGCGCCATGGCGTTGGAAAAGCTCCAGAACATGTGGCGCAGAGCAATCACCTCACCGAGGGCCGCCTGGTTGCCGCGGAAGGCATCGCCGCCGGTGGCGCGCAGCGCCTTGGCGAGCAGGCCGGCGAGGAAGTCGAGTTTTACGGCAAAACGCGTGCAGCCCTGAAAACAATAGCCGTGCATGAAGCCGGACGCCGGATGGAAGGAGAGGATTTTTGGCGCGTCGCGTAGCACCAGCACGTCTTCCCAGGGGATGAAGACATTATCGAGCACCAGGATCGCGTCGTTCTCGTCGAAGCGCGACGACAGCGGGTAGTCGAAGGGATGGCCGACGGTGTTGGCCGTCTGCTCGTAGGAGACACGGCAGAACATTTTTATCCCCGGCGCATTCATCGGCACGATGAACATCACCGACAGCGACGGATCTTCCGTTACCGTCGCCGAACTCTGCGCGAGGAAATTGTAATGGGTGAGCGCGGACGATGTCGCCACCACCTTGGCCCCCGACACCCAGATGCCGGCATCGTTTTCCTTGGTGATGTGCACGAACACGTCCTTCACCTGCTCGGCCGGCTTGTGCCGGTCGATCGGCGGATTGACGATGGCGTGGTTCATGAACAGGACCGCTTCCTGGGCGCGCTTATGCCAGGCGAGGGCATTGTCCTTGAACGGCCCGTACCAGTCGGCATTGGCGCCGAGCGTGTTCATCAGCGCCGCCTTGTAGTCCGGCGTACGGCCCATCCAGCCATAGGACATACGCGACCACTCCGCGATCGCTGTCTGCTGCGCAGCAAGGTCGGCGGAAGAATGCGCGACGCGGAAATACTTGTGTGTGTAGCCGCCCGAGCCGGTGTCGGTGGGCGAAGTCAGTACGGCTTGCTGGGCGGGATCATGCAGCGCATCGTAGAGGCGCGCCAGCGAGCGCGCCGAATTGCGCATCGCCGGATGGCTGGTGACGTCGGCGACCCGTTCGCCATTGATATAGACCTCGCGCCCGTCGCGCAGGCTCGCCAGATATTCGGTGCCCGTGAACGGCCGCGATTTGTCGGCCCGGAAATCTTCCGATCGCATCATGATCCTCCCTTTGATGGTGAGGACAGTAGCCTCCGGCGCCTCTATGGGTTATGGACGAAAGCACAAAACCGCTTGGACTTTTTCCGGCCAGCCATGAGCCAGACCGCCATCCCGGAATTCTTCGTCTATGGCGAGCCGGCACGCTCGCTCGACGTCGGTTTCCTGCATGTCGAGACTGTGCAGGCCCGTGCTTCCGTGCATCGCGGCCGGGTTCTTGCGCACAAGCACCCGCTAATGGCGCAGATCACCTTCTGGACGAGCGGCAGCGGCACCTACCGGATCGAGGACAAAAGCTGGAGTTTTTCAGCGCCGACCGTGAGCTTCATGCCGAGTGGGGTGGTGCATGGCTTCGAAATCGAGCTCGGCACCGACGCCATTGTCGTTTCGGTCGCCGATGCAGCGCTGGCGGCCATCGCCGAGCATTCCGCGCTGGCGCTCGACCAGCCGGTCATCATCACCGGTCACGGCGAGGCGGCACTTTGGCAGAGGCTCGGCGAGACGATCGGAATGATCCAGGCCGAATATAGCGAGGCGCAAGCCGGCATGGAGAAAATTCTGCCGCCGCTGGTGGCGGTGGCGCTGTCGCACATCGCCCGGCTCTACGCGCAATCGCATCCTGTGACGGTGCCGGCGGCTGTGGCGCTGGGCGGACGGCTGCGGCGGCTGATAGACCGCCATTTCCGCGACGACTGGCCGGTCGAACGCTATGTCGAAGAACTCGCCACGACGCGTCATCTGCTCGACAAGGCAGCCCATCAGGTGCTCGGCTGCGGCGTGCGGCAAGCGGTCAACGACAGACGGCTGGTCGAAGCCAAGCGCCTGTTGCTGTTCACCATCCGCACCATCGAGGACATTGCCTATGAGACCGGCTTCAACGATCCGGCATACTTCTCGCGATTCTTTCGAGATGCGGTTGGTGTGGCGCCGGCGGCGTGGCGGAGGGGAGGGGTTAGGCAGTAGGCAGTAGGCAGAGGCGCTTTCTTCCTCAGCCTATTCCCTACTGCCTAATCCCTATTCCCTAGGCTGCGGCCGCGAGCCCCGCATCCAACCCCTCCGCAATCTTTGCCACATCGGCAGCGGTGATGATCAACGGCGGTGACAGGATGAGGTTGTTGCCGGAGACGCGCAGCATGACGCCGGCGGCGTAGGCGCCGTCAGCAATGGCGGCCATGGTCTTCTTGTCGGCAGGCTTCTTGGCGCCGCGGTCCGAGACGACCTCGATCGCAGCCATCAAGCCCTGGTAGCGGACGTCGCCGACGAGCTGGTGCTTCACCTTCAGAGCTTCCAGTGCATTGCCGAGTTCGACGCCGCGCGCCGCTGCGTTCTCGTTGAGCGCAAGCCGCCTGGTTTCGGCGAGCGCGGCAATGCCGGCCGCGCAGCCGACCGGGTGGCCGGAATAGGTATAGCCGTGGCCGATCGAGCCGAAGCTGGTCTTGTCGGCCTCGAAGACGTCGGCGACCTTGGTGCCGATCAACGTTGCGCCAAGCGGGAAATAGCCCGAGGTGATCGCCTTGGCCATGGTCATGAAATCCGGCTTCACACCGGTGAGCCGCGAGCCGGACCAGGCGCCGGTGCGGCCAAACCCGGTGACCACTTCGTCAGCGATGAGCAATATGTCATGGCGGTCGCAGATGGCGCGCACCATCGGCATGAAGCTCTCATGCGGAACGATGACGCCGCCGGCGCCGAGCACCGGCTCCATGATGAAGGCGGCGATGGTGTCGGCGCCCTGGAAGGCGATCTCTTCCTCGATGGCGCGGGCACACAGTTTTGCCAGCTTCGCCGGATCGGTTTCGTCGAACGGGTTGCGATAGGTCATCGGCGCAGGCGTGTGGAAGACGCCGGGCAAGAGCGGCTCGTAGTTGCGGCGGAAATTGGCGTTGCCATTGACGGAAGCGCCGCCGAAATGCGTGCCGTGATAGCCCTTCTTCAGCGCCAGGAATTTCGTGCGGTCGGCCTGGCCGCGGATCTTCCAATATTGCCGGGCGAACCTGAGCGCCGTCTCGACCGAATCCGATCCGCCGGAGGTGAAGAAGGCGCGCACCATGCCTTCCGGCGCGAACCATTCGGTGAGCTCATAGGCGAGCTCGATCGACGGTCCGGTCGAGGTGCCGCGAAAGCCGGAATAATAGGGCAGCGCATCGAGCTGCGCGGCGATGGCCTTCTTGATCGGATCGCAGCTGTAGCCAAGGTTGACGTTCCACAGGCCGCCGACGGCGTCGAGCACGGTGCGTCCTTCGACATCGGTGACCGAAGCGCCTTCGCCTTTGACGATGATCTTTGGTGGCGTCGCCCGCATCTCGGCCGGATGCGCCATCGGGTGCCAGATCGACTTGGCGTTGTTTTCGGTGAGGAAGTTGATGTCACGCATCGGGGAGGACTCCGGGGTTTTCAATCAGGAGAGGGCGAGGCCGAAAAGGCCAAGCGCCTCGGCATAGCTTGGCGCCGGTCGGGCGACGTCGAAATGTACGGTGAGCATGCCGGCAGCATCAGCGCCGTCGATATTGCGCTTCTGGTCGTCGACGAAGACGCACGCCGCAAGCGGCAATTGCAGCGCGTCGCCGACCATCGCATAGGCGCGGGCGTCGGGTTTGAGGATTTTCGTATAGGTCGCATCGACGATCGTCTCGAACAGCGAGAGCATTGGCAGTCGCTCGCGAAACGATGCACCATAAAACAGATCGAGTTCGTTGGAGAGGATGGCGAGTCGCACGTCGGCTGCGTGCGCGGTGCGGATCGCCTGCTCAGCCTCGGGCCGGATCACGGCTTGCGGATCGGCGCCGCGTGCCCGCTGCACGAAGGTCGACATGTCGTGCCAGTCCTCGCCGACCAACCGGCCGACCTCGCTTGTCCGTGTCTTCCAGTAGTCGCGCTCGCTGATTTCGTCGGCCTGCATGGCGCGCCACAGCGGATCGGAGGCCGGGTCGAACGGTCCGCGCCAGCCCAGTGTGCCTGGCTTCAGTCCAAGCGCTTGCTCGGTAAGCGCATGCGTCTCGAACAGAGTGCGCGTGACGACGCCGCCGAAATCGAGCACCAGCGCCTGAGGCTTTACACTGCTCATGCCGCGCGTCCGCCTGCCGGCGCGCCCGGCGGGACAATGCCTTCGGCCACCCAGCGATCGAAGATTTCCAGCGCCTTGGCGCTGAAGGCGGCGTCATTGATGTGGCCTGATATCTCGTGCAATTCGGCATTCTCCGGCACGCTGAGACGCATCTCCGCGACAAAGGCCGATAATGCGTCCGGATCGTGCAGCGGCTCGCCCTGCTGGTCCCATTGCTGGATGCCGCCGGCGGGCAGGATGAAGGCGGTCGGACCGGTCGCGCCGGCAAGCTTCTCGCCGATGGCGCGCGCGATCTCCCGGCGTGTTTCACCGCCCGATGTCACCGACGCCAGCAGGCGGTTGTGGGCATGGTAAGGTCGATCGGCAAAACGCGGCGGCACCGGCTGCCAGGTCGGAAAATCCACCATGTCGATGGCGCCAGGCGCGACGATCTGCGGGATGCCCTGGCGGCCGGCATTCTCCAGCCGGTCCGCACCGGAACTCACCACCGAGCCGGTGAAATGGTTGGCGAGCTCCTGCAGGCTGAAGTCCATCACCGCGACAAAACCCTTCTGCGCAGCGATCGCTTCCAGCGCGCGGCCGCCCATGCCGGTGGTGTGGAAGACGATGACTTCATAGCCGCGCTTTTCCAGCTCCGGCTTCAGCGTCACCATATAGCGCAGGCAGCTTTTGCCGAGCGAGCTCATGCCGATGCGTGGCCGGGATTCGTCCGGCTTGATGGCAGCGCGCGCGGCGCCCACCACCGCGCCGCTCGCCTGCGACAGCACCGCCTTGCAGGCGCTGTTCAGGCCATAAAGGCCACCCGCCCACAGGATCATCATCAGGTCGGTGGCGATCCGGTCCGGTGGCAGAAGGTGCGAATAGGCGATGGTCGAGACGACGAATTTCGGCACGCCAAGCGGCAGCGCCAGCGCGACGTCGAGCGCGAGGTCGGTGCCCATCGAACCGCCAAGCGCGATGAAGCCGTCGATTTCGTCCTGATCGTACAAAAAGCGCGCGAGACGGGAAGCGCCAAGCGCCATCAGCGTCATCGCCGAGTTCTCGTCCCCACTGGCGATGATCGCCTCGATCGTCGTCTCGGCGGCGCGTGCCACCGCATGGCGGTCGTGCTCCGGTCTGTAAGGCGGGTCGCCGAGCACGCTGACGTCCATCATCACGGCAACGCCGCCGACGGCCTCGATGCGCTCTCGCATGAACAGAAGCTCGTCGGCCTTGGTGTCGCCGGTGCCGATAACCAGGATTCGGCGTTTGTCCTCCACGTCAGTCTCCCTGCAGTCTCTTGTTGGTTGTTATGCCCGTTTCTGTCCAGGCAGCTTGCCGAACAGCCGGTCGCCGATCTCGTGCGCGGCGGCGGCCGCGCTGACGCCAAGGCGTTCGATCTCGCCCTTCTGCGTCCGCACCCGTGGGGCTGCGACCGCAATCGTACCGATGGCGTAGCCGTCAGCGCCGAGGATCGGCGCGGCAACACTCATCACGCCTTCTTCGAAACCCTGCGCGCCGATGGAATGGCCGCGGCGGCGGGCGGCAGCGATATGCTCGGCCAGTACGGACGCATCGCCGATGGTGAACGGCGTGAAGGCAGGCATCGGGCCGGCGAGCGCTTCAGCGCGCGTACGCTCGTCGCTGAAGGCCAGGAAGGCGATGCCCGACGCGGTCGCGTGCAAGGGCAGGGCCTCGCCGAGCGGCACGCTGACACGGTTGGCCCTGGTCGATTCGACGACGTGAATGGAGAGCAGGCCGCGCCTGGAATATTCCGAGAGATGCACGGTCTCTTCGGTCTCCGCAGCCAGCGCCTCGACCACCGGCACCGCCATGCGCAGGAACGGGAACTGCGCTTCACGCATCAGCGCCAGCCGGGTGATGCCGGCGCCGAGCCGATAACGGCGCGTCGTCTCGTCCTGTTCGACCAGGCCTTGCGCGATCAGCGAAACGAGCAGCCGGCGCGTCGTCGCCTTGTCGAAGCCGGCGCCCCTGGCGAGGTCGGCAAGCGCCGTCTCAGGCGCGCCGTGCCCCAGCCTCTCCAGCAGCGAAATGGCTTTGGCCACCGTGCTCATATCGTCTCTGATCCTCCACCAGATACTTAACGTGCGAATTAACTTGACAGCAAGTCGATTCCTTTGCAAGTCTAATATCGAAATGCCGTTGCAAATAGTGAAATGCACATTGGCCCCACAGAAGGCCCTCGGCGTCTCAGGGACACTTGGCTTCCGCAGCGCGGAATGGAGGGAACGATGACGACAACAGATACCGGCGAAACAAATCGGCTGAGGAAGAACAGCCTCGGCGTCGGCGCCGTGACATTCCTTGTGGTTTCGGCTGCCGCGCCGCTGACGGCGGTGGCCGGCGGCGTGCCGCTCTCAATGCTGATGGGCAATGGCGCCGGCATTCCCGGCACGTTCCTGATCGTGACCGTGCTGCTGCTGGTCTTTGCGGTCGGCTATGTCGCGATGGCCCGCCATGTCGCCAATGCCGGCGCCTTCTACGCCTACACCGCGCGTGGTCTTGGCGGCACGCTGGGTGGCGCCGCCGCGCTGATCGCGATCCTCAGTTACAACGCCATGCAGATCGGCGTGTTCGGCCTGTTCGGCGCCGCCACCTCCGGCCTTTTCGCCGGCTGGGGCATCAACCTGCCCTGGTGGGTATGGTGCTTCGTCGGCATCGCGCTGGTCGGCGTGCTCGGCTATCGCCGCGTCGACCTCTCGGCCAAGATCCTCACCGTGCTGGTGCTGCTCGAATATCTCGTCGTGCTGGTCGTCGACCTCGCAATCCTGTTCAAGGGTGGCGATTCCGGCCTCAGCCTGGCGCCGTTCACGCCGACGCAGATCCTCAGCGGCTCGCCGGCGATTGGCCTCCTGTTCTGCTTCGCCGCCTTCATCGGCTTCGAGGCGACGACCATCTATTCCGAGGAAGCGCGCGAGCCGCACCGCACCGTGCCGCGCGCCACCTACATTTCGGTGCTGGTGATCGGCGTGTTCTACATGCTGACCAGCTGGCTGATGGCCAATGGCGAAGGCGTCGACAAGCTGGTGCCGTCGCTGAAGGCGCTCGCCGATCCCACCACCTTCCTGTTCGGTCTCTCTGACCGCTATGTCGGCCCGCTGTTGACGCAGCTGATGAGCATCCTGTTCGTCTCCAGCCTCTTTGCCGGCGTGCTTGCTTTCCACAATGGCGTCGCCCGCTACCTCTACGTCGCCGGCCGCGAGAAGCTGCTGCCGGAAGCCGTCGGCGTCACGCATCCGGTGTTCCAGAGCCCGCATGTTGGCTCGCTGATCCAGACGGTGATCGCGGCGGTCGTGGTGGGGCTGTTCGCCGCCACCGGCCAGGACCCGGTGCTGGCGCTGTTTTCCTGGCTGACCAATGTCGGCACGCTCGGCATCATCGTTTTGATGGCGCTCACCTCGCTGTCCGTGGTGGCATTCTTCAGCCGCAACCCGACGCTGGAGCCGAGCGCGCTGAAAGCAAAAATCCTGCCCGGGCTTGCGGCGCTGGCACTTCTGTTCATCATTGTCGAGATCGTCATCAATTTCGGCAATCTGTCGGGCGCTTCCGGCTTCCTCGGCGTGTTGCTGCCGGGGCTGGTGCTGATCGCCGGCATCATCGGTTTCGCGCTGGCGGCGTCGCTGCGCAGCCGCAGCCCTGAAGCCTTTGCCCGGCTCGGCAGCCAGCCGGTCTGATCTTGGAGGAATGAGTTGGATCAATCGGCCATCGATCGCCTGCGGGCGCAGACCATCGCGGCGCAGGGCCTGTGGATCGGGGGGCGAAGGCTCCCCGCATCCGACGGTTCCCATCTCGATGTGATCAGCCCGATCGATGGCCGCACGATCAGCTCCGTTGCCAATGGCGGCGCGGCCGACATCGACGCCGCCGTAAACGCGGCGCGCAAGGCTTTCGAGAAAGGCTCCTGGTCGCGCGCGGCCCCCGCCTTCCGCAAGAAGGTGCTGATAAAATTCGCCGAACTGGTCGAGAAGCACGCGCTGGAACTTGCCGTTCTCGGCGTGCGCGACAATGGCACCGAGATCGGTATGGCCTACAAGGCCGAGCCGCTCTCGGCCGCCGGCACCATCCGCTACTATGCCGAGGCGATCGACAAGGTCTATGGCGAGATCGCGCCGACCGCCGACACTGTGCTTGGCCTGATCCACAAGGAACCGCTCGGCGTCGTCGGCGTCATCGTTCCCTGGAATTTCCCGCTGATGATCGGCGCCTGGAAGATCGCGCCGGCGCTGGCGGCGGGCAACACCATCGTCGTCAAGCCGCCGGAGATCGCTTCGCTGACGCTGCTGCGGCTGGCTGAACTCGCCACCGAGGCCGGCCTGCCCGAAGGCGTCTTCAACGTCGTCACCGGCCGCGGTTCGGTCGCCGGCGAGGCGCTTGGCATGCACATGGATGTCGACGCCATCGCCTTCACCGGCTCCGGCCCTGTCGGCCGCCGTCTGCTCGAATATTCCGCGCGCTCCAATCTGAAGCGCGTCTTCCTCGAACTCGGCGGCAAGTCGCCCAACATCGTCTTTGCCGATGCGCCGGATTTGAGCCAGGCGGCCGTGGTCTCGGCCAACGGCATCTTTCGCAATTCCGGCCAGGTCTGCGTCGCCGGCTCGCGCCTGCTGGTCCAGGCCTCGATCTACGACCGCTTCATGGACGAGCTTCTCAGGGCAACCACGAAGCTGAAGGTCGGCGATCCGCTCGATCTCGGCAGCGACGTCGGCGCGGTGTCCAGCGCCGAGCAGCTGACCAAGAATCTCGGTTTCGTCGCCAAGGCTTCCGAAGAGGGCGCGCATCTCGTCACCGGCGGCGAGCGCATCCTGACCGAGACCGGCGGCAGCTACATGGCGCCGACTATTTTCGAGAATGTGACGCAAGACATGCAGCTGGCCCGCGAGGAAGTGTTCGGGCCGGTGCTCGGGGTGATGCGCTTCGACACCGAGGAGGAGGCGGTGCGGCTCGCCAACGCGACCGTCTACGGTCTTGCTTCCGCCGTCTGGACATCGAACCTGTCGACGGCGCACCGCATGGTGCGCGCCATCAATGCCGGTGTCGTGCATGTGAACACCTATGGCGGCGCCGACATCACCGTGCCGCTCGGCGGCGTCAAGCAGTCGGGCTTCGGCCGCGACAAGTCCCTGCACGCCATCGAGAAATACACCGACCTCAAGACGGCGTGGATCAATCTCGGCTGACCGCGTCAGGCCGTGCCGAGGATGAAATCCGCGCAGCGATCGCCGATCATGATGGCAGGCGCGTTGGTGTTGCCGCTGGTCAGCCTCGGCATAACAGAGGCGTCCGCAATGCGCAGGCGCGGCACGCCGCGCACGCGAAGCTGGGGATCGACCACCGCCTGATCGTCCGTCCCCATCCGGCAGGTGCCACAAGGGTGATAGACGGTCTTGGCGTGGCGGATGATGTGGTCGACGATTTGGTCGTCGCCGAGGTCGTCGGCCTTGCCGGGCGCAAGCTCCTCGGCAACCACTTCGCGCAGCGCCGGCTGGCGCAGGATGGTGCGTGCCAGCTTCATGCCGGCAAGCAGCAGCGCCAGGTCATCTGGATGCGACAGGAAGCCGGTGGTGAAGCGGATCGGGTCGCCTGGATTTCGCGAGCGCAGCCGCACCGAACCGCGCGATTTCGGCCGCAGCACGCACGGGTTCAACTCCATGCCGTGGCGCTCGACCGAGCCGTGTTCGGCATTCTCGATCATCACCGGCAGCACATGGAACTGGATGTCCGGCCGGCCGTCTCCGTCGGTGTCGAAGAAGCCGCCGCTCTCGACCACGTTGGAGGCGAGCAGGCCGCGCCGGAACAGCAGATATTCGATGCCGTGCCGCAACGCCTTCAGCCCACGATCCTCGCCGAGCAGCGAGATTGGTTTGCGGGTCAGCGCATAAAGCGGTGCCGCGACATGATCCTGCAAATCCTGGCCCACCGCAGGCATGTCGCGGATGACCGGAATGCCCATCTCGGCGAGATGTCCGGCCGGGCCGAGGCCTGACAGCATCATCAGCTTCGGCGTTGCCAGCGCGCCAGCGGCGAGGATCACTTCGGCTCTCGCTGAGGCGGTGTGGGTCTGTCCGTCCGGCGTCGTGTAGGAGAGCCCGCTCGCGGCGCCATTCTCCAGCGTCAGCGCCGTCACCTGCGCGTCGGTGGCCACTTTGAGGTTGGCGTTGCCGGCGAGCGGCCGCAGGAACACTTTTGCCGCCGACTGCCGTTCACCATTGGCTGTCGTCGTCTGGTAGAAGCCGACGCCTTCCTGGCATTCACCGTTGAAGTCATCATTGAAGGGATAGCCGGCCTGCTGCGCCGCCCTGACATAGGCGAGCGACAGCGGATGCCGGTAGCGCGGATCGGAGACCGGTAGCGGACCGTCATTGCCATGGCGTTCGCCGGCAAGCCGCTCATTGCGCTCCAGTCGTTTGTAGACAGGCAGCACATCGTCCCAGCCCCAGCCGGGGCAGCCGAGATCGCGCCAGCCATCGTAATCCTGCGGCTGGCCCCTGATGTAGAGCATGGCGTTGATGGACGAGCCGCCGCCGAGCGTGCGTCCTTGCGGGATCGGCAGCGAGCGGCCGCCGACACTGGGTTCGGGATCAGACTGATAGATCCAGCTGCGCGCCGTGCCGATCACCTTGGCGAAGGTGGCGGGCATATCGATGAAGCGCGTATCATCGGCCGGTCCTGCCTCGACGAGGAGCACGCTTTTGCCTGCGTCAACCAGCCGGCTTGTCACGGTGCAGCCGGCCGAACCCGCGCCGGCGACGATGTAGTCGTAAACCTCCGTCATCGCGTCACGCGTAGCGCACGATGGCGGTCTTGGTCTCGAGATAGCTGTCGATCGCCGCTCGACCATGCTCGCGACCGATGCCGGATTGCTTGAAGCCGCCGAAGGGCGCTGCCGGATCGAGCGTGTTGTGCGAATTGACCCACACCGTACCGGCCTTGAGGCCGTGGATCGCTGTCATCGCCTTGCCCATATCGCGGGTCCAGATCGAGGCCGACAGGCCGTAGCGCGTGTCGTTGGCGACGCGGATCGCCTCGTCGAGATCGGCGACCGGCATCGCCGCGACCACTGGCCCGAACACCTCCTCGCGCACGATCTCCATCTCGGGCGTGACGTTGTGCAGAATGGTCGGCGCCACGTAGTGGCCTTTGCCCGGAACCATTCGTGCGCCGCTTACGCGTTCGACGCCAGCCGCCAGGCTGCGGTCGACAAAACCCTGCACGCTGTTGCGGTGCTTGGCCGAGACCAGCGGGTTGATCTGCGCGCCCGCATCGCGGCCGGCGCCCATGATCATGCCGTCGGCGATCTCGGCAAGGCGTGAGAGCGTGCGGTCATAGATCGACTTCTCGATCAAGATCCGCGCCGCCGAAGTGCAAACCTGGCCCTGGTTGAAGAACATGCCAAGGCCGGCCAGCAGCGGCTCGATGCCTTCTTCCATATCGGCCAGCAGGATCATCGGCGATTTGGAGCCGAGCTCCAGCGTGAAGCGCGCGACGCGGTCGACGGCGGCGTGGCCGATGCGTTTGCCGACTTCGGTCGAACCGGTGAAGGTCAGCTTGTCGACGCCGGGATGGCGGATCAAAGCCTCGCCGGTGACGCTGCCGCTGCCGGTGACGATGTTGATGACGCCGGGCGGAAACCCAGCCTGCTGGATCAGTTCGGCGAGCCGCAGCAACCCCAGCGGCGTTTCCTGCGGCGGCTTCAAGACGATCGTGCAGCCGCAGGCCAGCGCCGGCGCGATCTTCCACATGCCGATCAGCAGGGGAAAATTCCATGGCACGATGGCGCCGACAACGCCGACCGGTTCCATGACCGTCATGGCGTGGTGTTTGGCGCCGGGCGGCACCGGGATAGAGACCTGGAAGGTCGAGCCTTCGAGCTTGGTCGCCCAGCCGGCATAGTAGCGCAGCCAATCGACGGAACCGCCGGCGCTTAGCATGCGCGCGACGCCCAACGACTTGCCGTTCTCGATGCTTTCGATTTCAGCCAGCAGATCGGCATCGGCCTCAATGGCGTCGGCGAGTTTCAGCATCAGATTCTGGCGGTCGACCGGCCGCATCGATCCCCAGGGACCTTCAAGCGCCGCATGCGCGGCGCGCACCGCCTGGTCGACTAGCTCGGGGCCGCTTTCCGGCACATGGGTGACGATTTCTCCCGAGGCGGAATCATCGACCGCAAGACCTTCGCCGGCGAGACCGTTGACGAAGCGCCCGTTGATGAAGGGTCGGTGCGGGCGCGACAGGAATGCGGCTGCGGCGGCGCTGATCGGCGGCACGGTTCTCTCGTTCACGCCATCCTCCTCGAATGCTGATGAGCCGTTTTCGAGAGGGTTATGGAGCGCCTCGCCGCGCTTCAAGCCGCCACGGGCGCGAGTGCGCTTTCAGTCAAAACAAAGTTCCCGCTCGGACAAGACGGCAAACGCGTTGCCAATCAAGATTGCCTCGGCGTCGACCGGCGCGGAGCCCGCGTTTCGGGCTTTGAGATTGTCAAAGGAGTGTCGGCGATTTGAGCGTGTTTCTGGGCAATCCGATGGTCGTCACCGCGGCGCTGCCGATGCTGCTTGGCATTGTGCTCGCGCTGCTGGCGCGCTCTGCCTTGGCATCCTCGTCGCTGGTGCTGACCTTGCTGTGGGTGGCTCTTACCTTGTTCTTCTACTGGGACACGCTCGGACCGCCGGCCGTGCCGCCGGTCGCGGCCAGCCAGAAGCTGATCTATCTCGCCTTTGCCGGCATCGTCATAGGCCTTTTGCCTGGGTTGAGCGGTCGAACGGCAAGCATCATCGTCATGGCGGCGCTGGCGGCGGCATTTCTCTGGCTGGGCTGGCGGCGCATCGGCGCCGGCGCGCTCGATCTGCCGATGATTGCCGCCATCGTTGTCGGCCTGCTGGCGATCGTCGGCGTTGCTATCGCGATGGCTCTGCGCGCATCGCCATCGCCTGAAGTCGAAGCGCCGTTCCTTGTGCCGGCCGCCGTGCTTGCCATGGCGCTCTCCGGCGCCATCGTTTCGGTGCTTGGCGCTTCCATCGTTACGGGACAATTGCTCGGGGCACTTGCCGCCTTGGTCGGTGGCTGGTGCCTCATCCAGTATCTGGCGACGCTGCGCGGCGGCACAGCTGCCGCCTGGGGCAAGAGTGTCGCCTTCCTGCTCCTCTACGCTACCGCCACGGTGCTGATCCCGGTGGCGCTGCTGGCGCCCAAGGCAAATCCCGTGGCACTCATCCTCTCGCCCTTGCCGCTGATCGCTGCCGCGCTGGTGTCCGGTCCGCTGCAGCGCTTCCTTCCCGGCGCGCGGCCGTTGCGGCCGCTCATCGCCGGCCTGCTGATCGCCCTGCCGGCAATGCTGGCCATCCTGGTGGCGATCATCTGGGCACCGCATGGGGCTGCCCTCGGCTTTTCCTGAACCGTTTCAACACGCCAACCAATGGAGAGACATGTGACACCGAAGAAACTGATTGCCGCGCTCGCTTTTGCCGGCGCATCGATGCTTGCCGTATCGGCCCATGCCGACACTTACGAGATCGACGGCCAGCACGCCTGGGTCACCTTCACCATCAAGCACGGCATCTATGGCATCGCGCATGGCCAGTTCGATGCGGTCAAGGGCGCGATCGTCATGGACAAGGCCGATGTCACCAAGAGCAGCGTCAAGGCCGAGATCGATGTCGGCTCTGTCCACACCGCCTTCGAGCAGCGCGACAGCGATCTGAAGGGACCCGACTTCTTCAACGCCGCCGAATTCCCGACGATCAGCTTCGAGAGCACCAAGGTCGAGAAGGTCGATGACAAGACCGGCAAGGTCACCGGCAATCTCACCATCAGCGGGGTCAGCAAGGAGATCACGCTTGACGTGAAGCTGATCAACGAGGCCCCGGCGCCGTGGGATGCGACGCTGACCAAAGCAGCCTTCAGCGCCACGGCCAAACTGAGCGCGGCCGACTTTCCGATGGCCAAGGCCGCCGACGGGTTTGGCCTTGGGCCGGAGGTGGACGTCGTCATCGATCTTGAGGCGGTGAAGAAATAGGCCACTGCGGATTGCTCCGGGGGTGTGCGGTGGCCGCCGTGCGACCGGGAGGTCGCGCGTCACTTCCGGGGGTAGGGCTGAAGTGCGCGCTCAGTCAAAACAAAGTTCCCGCTCGGACAAGACGCGCAACGCGCGTCCATCGCACACTTGGCCTCGACGAACAGCGACATTGGGCCTAGCGCCCTAGGGACAGCAGCGATGAGATTTTCCGGCAAGACGGCATTCATCACCGGCGGTGGCACGGGCATCGGCGCGGCTGTCGCGCGGCGGATGGCCGCCGACGGCGCCAGAGTTGTGCTGATGGGCCGGCGGCGCGAACCGCTCGAAGCCGTCACCAGGGATATTGGCGGGTTGGTGGTGCAGGGCGATGCCGCCGATGCCAAGGCGGTGCGTGCCGCGCTTGCCGAAGTGCACGAGAGGTTCGGCCCGGTCGACATTCTGGTCGCCAATGCCGGCGGCCATGGCGTTGGCCCGACGGTGACGATGAGCGACGAGACCTGGGCGCTGGCGACACGTCTCAATCTCGACACCGCTTTCGTCTGCGCCCGCGAATGCCTGCCGGACCTCATTGCGCAGAAGGGCAACATCGTCGTCGTCGCCTCGATTGCCGGTCTCTTCGCCGGGCCGGCCGCGGCCGGCTACGTCACCATGAAACATGCCTGCATCGGCTTCGGCAAATCGCTGGCGCGCGACTATGGCCGCCAGGGCGTGCGCACCAACACAATCTGCCCCGGCTGGGTGGCGACCAGCATGGCCGACGAGCAGATGCAGGTGATCGTCGACAAGCATGGGCTGGGCTCGATCGATGAGGCCTACAGGCTTGTCACCAAGGATGTACCGCTCGGCCGGCCGGCAACGCCGGAAGAGGTCTCCAACGTCATCTGCTTCGTCGCTTCCGGCGAGGCGTCGATGATGAACGGCTCGATCCTGACCGTCGATGGCGGCGCCACCGTCGTTGACCTGCCAACGCTTGCTTTTGTTGAATGATTTGGCCTTTGCCGACTGAGGATTTGCCATGAACGACCAAAACAGACCCGCCGACTGGAAACATTTTGACGACTTTGCCGCCGGCATCGCTACCAACCGGATGGCCACGTCCAAGGCGCTTGTCGGCCAGACCTTCAAGATCACGCTCAACAGCGGCCGTGTCATCGATCTCGCCTTCACCGCCGCCGACACGGTGGCGTGGAGCGAGGGCAGCGATGCCGGCGTCGACTGGTACGAGGCGCTGGAAGTGGCGCCGCAGGTGTTCTTCATCAACATGACTTTCGCCGCCAGCCCGGCCGAGGATGAAGCCTTCATCGTCTCGACCGCCACGCGTCGCGTTCTGTCGGTGCGCGAGCGGGTGCGCGAGGCCGCGGAAGCGCCCGGCGAGCCGCGCGTGGCGCAGGTCTATGCCGCTGGCGTGCTCGGCGACGCTTCCGTGCCGCCGACCGGGCGCGAGCCTGCGCCGACGCGCGATCTGGTCGGGCTGACGGCGCACTACACATACAGCCCCAACCACGTCTACGAGCACATCTATCTGAGCTCCGAGCGCTATGCCTGGCAGAACCTGGTCGGGCTCCAGCGCGGCCATGGCGACGTCGATCTCGCCACCACCTGGAAATTCGCCGAGAACCTCTACGTCTTCGGCTTCCGCGAGTTCATCATCCCGGTCGCGTCGCTGTTTTTCTACAATTGGGACACGATGCGCTCGACCGGCAAATTCCTGGGGATCACCAGCCAAGGCACGATCGAGAACAAGCCCGCCGGCGCCTTCGTCGAGAAGAAATCGCGGACCGTCTACGACCGCGGCCAGGAACCAGTCTGAGAGCTGGGAAAGAACCATGAGCAACAAGAACTACGACGCCATCAAGGCGCACTATGCCGGCTCCGACGCGAAAGATCTGGCTGCGATGATGGCGCCGCTTACCAGCGGCACCGCCTGGACCGAGATGGCCGGCTTTCCCTATGCCGGTACCTATGTCGGCCCGGACGCCGTCATAGCGGGTGTCTTCAAGCGCATCGGCGAAGACTGGGACGGCTACACATTCGCGCTGGAGAAACTGGTCGATGGCGGCACGACCATCGTCGGCATCGGCACCTATTCCGGCACCTACAAGACGACCGGCAGGCCGATGACCGCGCGCGTCGTCCATGTCTGGGAAATGCAGGACGGCAAGGCCGTCAGCTTCGAACAGTTCACCGACACCAAACGGGTTGCGGCCGCGATGGTTTGAGGCAGCCTGACCGATCACAACTGGGAGGATGAAATGGGAAACAATCTGAAGGCAATGCTGGCGGGCCTGGCGCTGTCGAGCGCACTGGCGCTCGGCGGTGCGGGGGCTGCCTATGCCGCCGGCGACGAGATCGTCATCGGTGCGCCGATCTCGCTGACCGGGCCACTGGCCGGCGACGGCAAGGAACAGAAATGGGCCTATGAGCAGGCCGTCGCCGACATCAACAAGGCGGGCGGCATCACCGTGGCGGGCAAGAAGCTGCAGGTGCGGCTGGTCGTCGCCGACGATGAAAGCTCGGAGGGCAAGGTCGCCTCGGCGTTGGAAAACCTGATCAAGGTGCAGAAGGTCGATGCGCTGCTGTCGACCCATTCCGGGCCGATGAACATTGCCGGCGCCATCGTCGCGGAAAAATACAAGAAGTTCTACATGATCACGACCGCCTTCCCGTTCGAATGGCAGCCGTTGAAACTGAAATATTCCGCACTGTTCTTCTTCCATCCGGGACCAGGTGCGGAAGTGCCGTTCGAGATCTGGGACAAGCTGCCGGCCGACGAGAAGCCGAAGCATCCGGCGCTGGTCTCGGAAGATTCGCCCGACGGCAAGGGCTTTGGCGGCGCCTTCGAGGCGGCGGCCAAGAAATACGGCTACACCTTCGCCGTCGACGACCCGTGGGCAATCGGCGCCACCGATTATTCGGCTCTGATCACCAAGCTCAAGGCTGCCGATGTCGATGCCATGCTGGTCTTCGGGTCACCCGCCGACACCGTCACGCTGCTGCGACAGATGAAGGAGCTCGGCTTCTCCGTGCCTTATCTGCATGGCTGGAAGGGCACCTGGACCGGCGAGTTCCACGAAGCGCTCGGCGCGGATTCCGATTACATCATGACGGACGGTTTCTGGTCGGCGAGCTACCCCTACAAGGGTGCCAAGGAACTCGGCGATCGCTACGAGGCCGAGTTCAAGAAGGACTCCGTAACCGTCGGCGCCTTCTACGCCAACGCCCAGGTGCTGGCGCAAGCGATCGAGAAGGCCGGCAGTACCGATGCCTCGGCAATCCATGACGCCATCTTCGGCCAGGAGTTCAAGGACACCGTCGTCGGCGATCTCAAATTCGACGAGACCGGTTTCGCGCTGATCCCCAGCGTCGCGACGCAATGGTGGCAGGGCAAGCATCAGTTGATCTATCCGGACGGCACCTGGACCTACAAGCCGGCGCCGGCCTGGGACAAGCGCTGATCACAGCGCTCCTCTCCCCGTTCCACGGGGAGAGGATGCCGGCAGGCAGGTGAGGGGCGGCGCTGACCTCAAACAATTTCCACACGCGAGAAGTATCGCCGGAGAGACGGAAACACGATGCAGCCTGACGAAACCTTGCTGCGCCTCGAGGCGGTCAAGAAGCGCTTCGGCGGGCTTGTGGTGCTCAACAACATCGACATCGCGGTTCGTGCCAACGAGCTGATCGGCCTGATCGGTCCGAACGGCGCCGGCAAGTCGACGCTGTTCAACGTCATCACCGCCCTCTATGCGCCGAGCGAAGGCAAGGTGCTGTTTCGTGGCCAGAATATTACCGGCATCGCGCCACATCGTATCTCGCGGCTGGGCATCGCCCGCACCTTCCAGCTGGTGCGCACTTTCCTCACCATGACCGCTTTCGAGAATGTCATGGTCGGCGCCGTCTATGGAGCTGGGGGGCGCGTCAAGCATGCGAGCGAAGCGGCGAACGCCGCGCTCGAACTGGTCGGCCTGACCGACAGGCGCGATATGCTGACCGCGCATATGACGCTGTCCGATCGCCGCATGCTGGAGATCGCGCGCGCCGTTGCCTCCGAGCCGGCGCTGCTTCTGCTCGACGAACCGATGGCCGGGCTCAACCCGACCGAGATCCAGCGCATGGTCGATGTCATTCGCCGCGTCCGCGACGAGAAGGGAATTTCGATGCTGTGGGTCGAACACAAGGTCGACGCCATCATGAAAGTGTGCAGCCGGGTGATCGTGCTCGATCATGGCGAAAAGATCGCCGACGGCACGCCGCGCGACGTCACGCAAAACCGCAAAGTGATCGAGGCCTATCTTGGCGAACCGGCTGCTTGAAATCAGCGACCTCAAGGTCGCCTATGGCGATGTCGGCGCGCTTTGGGGTGTGTCGCTGCATGTCGATGCCGGCACCATCGTCGCCATTGTCGGCGCCAATGGCGCGGGCAAAACCACACTGCTCAGAACTGTCTCCGGCCTGCTGACGCCGAAGGCCGGCGACATCAGATTGTCCGGCCAGTCGCTGGTCGGCAAAGCGCCTGAAGCCATCGCCCGTATGGGCATTGCCCATGTGCCGGAAGGGCGCGGCCTGTTTCGCCAGATGACGGTGCTGGAAAACCTTGAGCTCGGCGCCTTCCAGCCAAAGGCGCGACCCCGCACCAATGAATTGCTGGAAAAAGCCTATGCACTGTTTCCACGCCTGAAGGAACGCGCAAACCAGAAAGCCGGTTCGCTCTCCGGTGGCGAGCAGCAGATGCTGGCGATCGCGCGCGCCACCATGTCGGAGCCGTCGCTGCTCATCCTCGACGAGCCGTCGCTGGGCCTGAGCCCGCTGGTCGTGCAGCAGATGTTTGCGCTCATCCAGACCTTGCACGGCCAGGGCGTCACCATCCTCCTGGTCGAGCAGAACATCCACCAGGCGTTGAAGGTCGCCGACTACGCCTTCGTGCTCAAGACCGGCGCGCTTGCCATGCAAGGCACCGGCGCCGAGCTCATCGCCGATCCTGAAATCCAGAAGGCCTATATGGGCGTGTTGGAGTAGATGATGTCTAGCATTCCGTCCCCCGACATCCTGCTGCAGCTGTCGCTCAACGGCGCGCTTGGCGGCGCCATGTACGGCGTCGCCGCGGTGGGCCTCAGCCTCATTTTCGGCACCATGCGGCTGATCTTTCTGGCGCAAGGCGCGATGATCATCCTCGCCGCCTATTTCGTGCGGGCGCTGTTTTACGGCCTCGGCATCGACCCGTTCCTGTCGCTCGTCATCGTCGTTCCGGTAGGGCTTGGCGTCGGCTGGCTGCTCTATCAGGGCCTGTTTCGCAAAGCTGCCGCTGAGGCCGACCGTAACGTCTCGCTGCTGATCGCCGTCGGCCTGATGTTTCTGGTGCAGAACCTGATGACGGTGGTGTGGGGCGGTAACACCGCTGCCGTGGTCACCTCCTATACCGCGACAGGCGTTGAGCTGCTCGGCGTGCGCACCTCGTTAACCCGCTCGATGGGTTTCCTGATTGCGCTGGCCGGCACCGGGCTGGTGGTGCTGTTCCTGCGAAAGACCATCATCGGCAAGGCGGTGCGCGCCGCTTCGGAAGACATGGATGCCGCGACGCTGATGGGCATCAGTCCTCACCGCGTCAATGCCATTGCCTTTGCCATCGGCATTTCGCTGGCCGGCGCTGCCGGCGTCGCAGTGGCCACCACCTTTCCGTTCAACCCGTTCGCCGGGTTCATCTTCAGCCTGAAGGCGCTGGTGGCGCTGGCGCTGGGCGGCATCGGCAACGTCAGCGGCGCGCTCGCCGGCGGCATCATGCTCGGCCTGATCGAGGCCTATGTGCAGTTCTTCATCTCCGGCGGCTGGACGAACGCGATCGCCTACGGCGTGTTTCTGCTGGTGCTGATGTTCAAGCCGGAAGGCCTGTTCAGCCGGCCGTACAAGAAGGCTTGAGAGCATGAACCGAGCCTTGCCATGGATCGCAATAGTCATCGTTGCCGCGCTTGCGCTGCTGCCCTTCCTGCCCGGCGCGGTCGATGCCTACTACTTCTCCTTCCTGTTCTTCGTCTTCCTCTACGCCATCATGGCGCAGAGCTGGAATCTGGTCGCCGGCTTCGGCGGTCAAATCAGCCTCGGCAGCCATGCGTTCTTCGGGCTGGGCGCCTACACCACCGCCATCCTGTGGAGCGGCAACTATCTCTGGGGCTCGCTCTACGACAGCCATCCCGGCATCTACTATTTCGATCCGGTGACGATGGCGCTGGGCGGCGTGGTCGCGGCCATCGCCGCAGCCATTATCGGCCTGCCGCTGCTGTCCAAACTGCGCGGCGACTATTTCGCGCTGGGCACGCTGGGTTTCGGCGAGATCGTCAAGGTGCTCTTCGTCAATGGCGGCGACTTCACCGGCGGCGCGTTCGGCATTGTCGCGCCGGCCAGCACCTTCGACACGCTGCGCCCGCATTACTGGGTCGCGCTTGGCCTGATGGTCGCCACCGCGCTCGCCATCCGCACGCTGATGCGTTCGCGCTACGGGCTGGCGCTGATAGCCGTGCGCGACGACGAGATGGCGGCGTCGGCCAACGGCATCGACGTGCTGAAGGTCAAGGTCGCCGCCTTCGCCGGCAGCGCCTTCGTCGCCGGCGTCGCCGGCAGCCTCTACACCTTCTACATCTTCCATGTCGGGCCGGACTCTGTCTTCGACCTCGACTGGATGCTCCTGCCACTGATGATGACCGTGGTCGGCGGCACCGGCACGGTGCTTGGCCCCATACTTGGTGCACTGGTGATGTACGCGGTGTTCGACCTCGCCAAGATCGTCGTGCCGGATTACCACCCGGTGATTTCAGGCCTGACGATCATCCTGGCGATGCTGTTTTTGCCGAAGGGGCTGATGCGGAGTTTTGCGGGCAGGGCGAGGGCGATCGGCGCCTGATCTAGCCTTGATCGGCCATGCTCCTGCTGGCGCCGCTCAATAGGCCGCGGCCGAACCGGGCACGGCCTGAAGGCGGTCGATGTCTTGTCGGGGTGGCGCGCCGAACAGGCGGCGATATTCGCGGCTGAATTGCGACGGGCTGTCATAGCCTACCGCGAAGCCGGCCGTGCCTGCGCTTGCCCCGTCGACTAGCATGATCCGTCGCGCCTCCTGCAGCCGCAACTGTTTCTGATATTCGAGTGGGGTCATGCGCGTGATCGCCTTGAAGTGGGCATGAAGCGACGACGGGCTCATGCCTGATGCGGCGGCGATCTCGTCGATCCGCAGCTGTGCCTGGAAATGATTGCGGATCTTGGCGATGGCGCGACTGACCTGGTTCAGATGACTGTCCACCGACGCCATCTGGCGCAGCGTCGCGCCATGCGGTCCGGTGAGCAGACGGTAGAGGATTTCGCGCTCGATCAGCGGCGCCAGCACGGCGATGCTTTCTGGGCGATCGAGCAGCCTGACCAGCCGGCAGGCCGCATCGATCAGGTCGGGGTCGCTCGGATAGGTCGCCAGCCCCGGCAGGTCCCTGCCGGGGGCAGCACGTCCTTCGTTCACCAGCAGCTCGGCCAGTGCAGCGCTGTCAAGATCGATCTTGCAGCAAAGGTAGGGCGCCGCCGGGCTCGCCTCCAGAACATGCCCGACCAGCGGCAGGTCGACCGAGACCAGCAAATAGCTCGCTGCGTCATAGACCACGCTCTGGTCGGCGAGCGAAACGCGCTTCGATCCCTGGGCGATTATGCAAAGCGATGCTTCGTAGACCGCGGGAATTGGCGCGCTG
Source organism: Mesorhizobium sp. P2_F7 (assembly GCF_056403695.1). NCBI lineage: Bacteria > Pseudomonadati > Pseudomonadota > Alphaproteobacteria > Hyphomicrobiales > Phyllobacteriaceae > Mesorhizobium > Mesorhizobium sp. P2_F7. The sequence goes on from NZ_JBFUFA010000003.1 coordinate 361,444, forward strand.
GGCTGATTGGCTCGAATGAGCGTCAGCCGTGGCACCTTGGTGCCTTCCATTCCCGAATTTGGGGCAAAGCGGGTGATCAGCCGGGCGAGTTCGTCGATTTTATCCATGCCGCATAAATCTCCATGGCGCCCAATGTTGCAAGCCGTTTCGGGCTCATTTGGAGGATCGTGCAAACTCTTTGGACGATCACGCTACCGCCTTTTGTCGGTTCGCCGCCATTTATCTCCCCGTCACCGCAGCGAAAAGGATACGATCATGACGGGACTCAAAGACAAGGTTGTGCTCATCACCGGCGCCTCGAGCGGCATCGGCGAAGCGACGGTTCGGGAACTTGCCACGGCAGGTGCCAGACTGTTCATCGGAGCTCGCCGCACCGAGCGGCTCAAGGCACTGGCCACGGAAATCGGCAAAGGCGTCGCGTGGCGCGAACTCGACGTGACGGATGCGGCAAGCTTCGACGCCTTCGCCGAGGCCGCCCATGCCGAATTCGGGCGGATCGATGTGCTGGTCAACAATGCCGGCGTCATGCCGCTATCGCCGCTTGCCGCGCTGAAGCGCGATGAGTGGTCTCGCATGATCAATGTCAACATTGGCGGCGTGCTGAACGGGATCGCCGCGGTGCTGCCGCGCTTCGTCGCCCAGAAGAACGGGCATATCGTCAACGTCGCCTCGGTCGGCGCGCATATCGTGCTGCCCACCGCGGCCGTCTATTGCGGCACGAAATATGCCGTCTGGGCGATCACCGAAGGGTTGCGGCAGGAGCATGACGACATCCGCGCCACCATCATCTCTCCCGGCGTGACCGCAACCGAACTGGGTGACGATATCAGTGATCCCCTGGTTGCCACGGCTCTGAAAGCGTGGCGGCAGAAGTCGCTGACACCGGACGCCATCGCGCGCGCCATCCGTTTCGCGCTCGACCAACCCGATGGGGTTGACGTCAACGAAGTGATCGTGCGGCCAACCGCCGCCAATATGTAGAAGCTGCTGCCGGATTTCGGTGAGCCATAACGCTCACCAAAATCCGGCAAACGGCATGCCTCCCTAATGCACCACCGACATCATCCGCTCCCGCAATTCCCGCGGTGCCACATCGTACTTGCTTTTGAACGCCCGCGAAAAATGCGCGCTGGAATTGAACCCGCAAGCAAAGGCGATTTCCGAGATCGACGCTGAGGCCCGCGCCGGTGACAGCAATTCTTCCTTGCTGCGCTCAAGCCGCCTGTCCCAGACGAAGCGTTCCAGGGTCATGCCTTCGCCCTCGAACGCACGGTGGAGATAGCGGCGCGAGCAGCCCATGTGGCGGGCTATGTCTTCGGCCGAGAGATTGGAGCGCGCCAGATTGGCGTCGATATAGGCGACGATGCGCTCGCGCAGCGCCTCCAGCGGCGAGCGGCGGAATTCGGGCGCCATAGGCTTGGCCTGGATCAGGCCATTGACGAGCTGGATCAGGCTTTCGCCGACGCGGCGGCAGGCAGCCTCGTCAAGCTTGTGCGCCGCGCCGATCGCCATCTGCATCAGACCGGAGACGATATGGGTCAGGCTGTCGTCTTCGCCTGGTAGTGGCAGCGGCGCCATGAGGCGCGCCAGCGTCTCGTCGCCGAAGGTCGAGCGCGGCACCTGCAGGATCAACTGGTCGACATCGCTGAGGTTCTGCAGCGAGTAGCTGCGCACCGGGTCGTAGATAATCGCCGCGCGCGGGCCGAGATCGACGGCGACCTGCTGCTGTTCGAAGCGGCTGCGGCCTTTCAGCTGCATCAGGATCTTGATCGCGTCGGGATCGAAGCTGCGCCAAAAGGCGCGGTCATTGACGACCAGATGCGACTTGGCCTTGATCTCGGACAGGCGGCAGGCGCCGAGATTGACCGAGACCAGTTTGGGCAACGACGGTGCCTCGCCGCGCGAAAAGCGCTGCGTGATCGGGCCGAACAGCATCCGCGATGCCGACAGGAATGCCTCGCCGTCGGCGACGCTGACATGGTGCATAGTCTCCTCCATCTTCATTCCGTTTCCTGTCTTCGCAGGATTGAGCAGCAAGGCCAGAGCCGGTGCAACCGGCAGGGAAGTTAACATGCTAATCATCTTCGCCGCAACGGCGGAGATTGCGTCATGCCTCGCCGGTCAACCGCGCCGAAATCTGCCCGGCCGCCCTGATCGCCGCCGCGCCCTGGCTCGCCGCAATCGCGTCGTCGATGCGCGAGACGGGCGAAGCGATCGCCAGCGTGCCGATCGGCTGGCCGTCGCCGCCGAGGATCGCCGCACTAATGCTGTGCACGCCTTCCTCATAGCCCTGGGCGCTGCGCGAATAGCCGCGTGAGGCGGTAAGCGTGACCGCCTTGGACAGAGCGGCAGGCCGCGTCATCGTGTGTGTCGTGAAGGCCTGCAACGACTTTTCCAGATAGGCGCCGACCACTTCGGGGCGCGACGCCGCGAGGAAGGCGATGCCTGACGCCGTGCCATGCAGCGGCAGCACCTGGCCGACATCGACATTGACACGGTTGGCCTTGACCGACAGTTCGACATGGACGGTGATCAACGCGCCGGCGCTGAATTCCGTCAGGTGCACCGTCTCGCCGGTCTCGAGCGACAACTTGCGGATGATGGGCGTTGCCAGCCGCACGAAAGGAAAATGCGCGTCGCGGATGCGGGCCAGCCGCGACAGGCCGGCGCCCAGTCGGTAGTGCCGGCTTTGCGGCTCCTGTTCGATCAGCCGGTGGTCGGCCAGCGCCATCAAGAGCCGCCTGGCGGTGGCCTTGTCGAGGCCGGCCCGGCGGGCGAGGTCGGACAGGCCGATCTCGGGTTCCGTTAGGGTGAACAGCTCCAGCAACGACACCGCCTTGCTCACCGTGCTCATTGCGCATTCTCCGAGATACTTCGCATGTGAATTAACTTGACATCGCTCATTCCTGTCTGCAGTGTGTCTATAACATACAAAACACAGGTTCAAATAGTGAACCGATGTGGGCGCGGTCTTGTGCCCCGAAAAATCGCGCGAGGGAGAGTTCAGCACTGTGATGGCTGCCAGCAGAAGCGATGCGCATGCCGCATCAATCGACGAGCTGCTCGATCGCGAGCAGGCGCGGTTCCTCGACACGCATCCGCGTTCGGCGGCGGCGTGGGAAGAGGGCAAGACACACTTCCTCTATGGCGGGCCGTCGCACTGGATGCGGCGCTGGGCCGGCGGCTTCCCGGTCTATGCCGCCTCGGCGCGCGGCGCGCATATCAGGGACATTGATGGCCACGACTATGTCGACTTCGCGCTTGGCGATACGGGCGGCATGTGCGGCCACGCGCCGGAGGCGGTGACGCGCGCGGCCCTGCACCAGCTGCAGAACGGCACCACCATGATGCTGCCCACGGAAGAGAGCCTGTGGGTCGGCGCCGAGCTGACGCGCCGGTTCGGCCTGCCCTACTGGACGCTGACGACCTCGGCCACCGATGCCAATCGCGGCGCCATCCGCATCGCACGCATGATCACCGGGCGCGCAAAAGTGCTGGTCTTCTCCGGGTGCTATCACGGCGGCGTCGAGGAGGCGCATGTCGAGATCCGCGACGGCAGGATCGGCATGCGCAACATGATCCATCCCAACGGCGTCGATCATTCCACTGTTTCCAGAGTGGTCGAGTTCAACGATGTCGAAGCCTTGGAGGAAGCGCTGTCGCATGGCGATGTCGCCTGCGTGTTGACCGAACCGTTGATGACCAATTTCGGCATGATCCCGGTCGCCGATGGTTTTCACAAGGCGTTGCGCGAGATCACGCGGCGCACCGGCACGGTGCTGATCATCGACGAGACGCACACCATCTCCAGCGGCCCCGGCGGCTACACAGCGCTGCACGGGCTGGAGCCTGATATTCTCGTTGCCGGCAAGGCGATCGCCGGCGGCATTCCAGCCGGCATCTTCGGCGTCTCGCAGGAGATCGCCGAGCGGCTGTGGAAAATCGTGCCACTGGTCAATCCGCGTGTGCGCCAGTCGGCGCATCTGGGCATTGGCGGCACGCTCGCCGGCAACGCGCTGACCATCGCGACCATGCGCGCTGTGCTGGAAGAGGTGCTGACGCCTGCGAATTTCGAGATCATGATCGCCAATGCGACGCGGTTGGCCGAAGCAGCATGGGGCGTCATCCGCGCCAACAAACTGCCCTGGCATGTGACGCAGACAGGCGCTCGCGCCGAGATCATGTTCATGCCGCAGCCACCGTGTAGCGGCGCCGACGTCATTGCCGGCCGGCGCGGCGATCTCGAGACGCTGCTGCATGCTTTCTACATGAACGAAGGTATACTGGTCACGCCGTTCCACACCATGTTCCTGATGTGCCCGGCGACGTCGCCAGCCGATGTCGACCGCCATACCGAGGTCTTCGGCCGCTTCGTCGATCTGGTTCGCGGCGTCGTCTGAGCGATGGCGAACCCGTTCGACCTCAAGGGCAGGACAGCGCTGGTCACCGGCGGCGGACGTGGCATCGGCGCCGCCATCGTCACGCGCCTCGCCGAGGCCGGCGCTTCAGTGATCATCGCTAACCGTACGCTCGATGTCGCCGAGGCGCTTGCGGCAGACCTCACGGCGCGAAGCCTGTCCGTTCGTGCCGTCGCGCTATCCGGTCTTGACCGCACAGCGCTGCTTCAACTTGTCGGCGCTATTGTGGGCGAGACCGGCCGGCTCGACATCGTCGTTCACAATGCCGGCGGCTGTCCCTGGGCGTCAATCGAAGAGCTTGATGAAGACAAGCTCGAAGAGGCGCTGGCGATCAATTTGAAGGCATGCTTCTGGCTGGTGCAGGCGGCGGCGCCTGCAATGCGCAAAAACGGCTTCGGCCGTATCCTCGTGACGTCGTCGGTCTCGGCGCGCGTCGCAATGGCGGGCGGTGCGCACTATTCGGCGGCCAAGGCCGGCGTCAACGCCTTCATACGGGGCGCGGCCTTCGAGTTCGCGCGCGACGGCATCACCGTCAATGGCGTCGAGCCCGGCTTCATCGCCAAGCCCGGACGCGGCACGATGAGCAAGCCGGAGGTGACGGGCCGTCTCGGCCAGTTCATTCCCATGGGTCATCTCGGCGAGGCCGACGACATTGCCTACGCCATGCTCTATCTCGCTTCCGAGCAGGCGAAATACACGACCGGCCAAACCATCGTCGTCGACGGCGGCTCGACCTTGCCGGAGACGGGCTATGCCGTCGAGCGGCACTGGGGGCTCACATGAGCCGGCGTCTCGAAGGCCGCAAGGCATTGGTCACCGGTGCCGCGACCGGCATGGGCCGGGCCACCGCTGACCTGTTCGGACGCCACGGCGCCGAGGTGGTGGTGTTCGGTCACGGCGGCGAGGTTCTGGACGAGGCGGCGAAGGCAAGCGGCGGCATTGCCGTGCGCGGCGACATCACCAATGGCGAGGATATAGCCAGAGCCATCGATGCATGCGCCGGCCGACTCGACATCGTCGTCAACGCCGCCGGCGTGATGATCCTCGACAAGCCGGAGACGCTGAGCGACGAAACCTGGGCAAAGAGCTTTGCCGTCAACGTCACCGGCGCGATGATGGTGTGCCGGGCGGCGTTGCCGCTGTTGAAAAAGAACGGCGGCGCGATCGTCAACATCGCCTCGGTCGGCGCCTTCAACGCCAGCGGCCAGAACGCCGCCTATTCGGCAAGCAAAGCAGCGCTGGTTTCCTATACGCGCTCGCTCGCCTTCGCGCATGGCGCGGACGGCATCCGCGCCAATGCGGTGGCGCCCGGCTGGGTGCGCACGCCGATGAGCGTCTACGAGATGAAGGTGGCCGCAGCCGCCAACGGCTCGACATCGGAGGACGAGTTCGCGGCACTCACCAGCCGCATCGCGCTGCGCCGTGTCGCCGAGCCGCAAGAGATCGCGTCGTGCTGCCTGTTCCTCGCATCGGACGATGCGTCCTTCGTCACCGGCGCGGTGCTGGTGGCGGATGGCGGCGGCCGCGCGCCGACGCAGAGCCGGGCGGTGTGAGACGAGCTGAAATCTATCGGCTGGCGTGGAGGCGCTTGGCCATCGAAATGGGAGGAGAAAGGATGCCTGACAGAAGTGCCGAGTTGGTCTTCACCAATGGCCGCATCTACACGCTGGACCGCAAACGGCCCTGGGCCTCGGCCATCGCGGTCAAGGGCGGGCGCATCATCGCGGTCGGTGAAGGCGCCGATGTCGCGGCGCTGACAGGCGCTTCGACGCGCGTCGTCGACCTCAAGGGCGCCATGATGATGCCGGGCATCGTTGACGTGCACGCGCATCTGATGATGGGGGGTATCGCCGAACTCTTCGAGCTGCGCTTCCCGCCGACGTCGAGCTTCGAGACGCTGATCGCGCGCGTCGGCGAGGCGGCGGCCAAGGCGCCTAAGGGATCCTGGATCATCGGCGGCCAGTGGGGCAGCGATCTCTTGCCGAAGCTGAACACGCTGGAGGCGCTGGCCGCGCTCGACCGCGCCAGCGACGGACGTCCGGTGATGCTGCGCGACGACACTTATCACAACCGCTGGGTCAATTCGGTGGCACTCGCGCTCACCGGTCTTTCCGCCGCCTCGGCGGATCCGGAGAAGGGCTCGATCGGCCGCGATGCGGCGACCGGTGCGCTGACCGGCATGATGATCGAGACCGCGGCCGGTATCATCGAGCGCACCATCGCGCTGTCCGGCCACTACACAGACGAAATGGGTCGCACGGCGATGGCGCGCTCGATCGCGACGCTGAACTCGTATGGCGTCACGGCTTTCCTCGACGCCGCCGCCATGCAGCCGGTCCTGGCGGCGCTGAAAGGCCTCGACGATCGCGGCGAACTCACCGCATGGTCCGTATCGGCGATGCCGGCGGTCGAGCCGTCCTTCATGTTCGGCATTGCCGGCGACGAACTGATTGCCTTGCGCGAGAATTATCGCAGCGCCCACGCCAAACCGGATTTCGTCAAGATCTTCCTCGATGGCGTACCGGGCGCGCGCACCGCCGCCTTCCACGAGCCTTACGTCGAGGACGCCGTGGTCGGCTGCTGTTTTCGCGGTTCGACCATCGTCACCGTGCCGGAGCTGATCCGTTGGGTCGGCAAATGCGAGAAGCTCGGCCTCGGCGTCAAAATCCATTGTGCCGGGGACGCCGCCGTCAGCCAGGCGCTCGATGCCATCGATGTCGTGCGCTCCTTCAACAGGCCGACGAAAGTGATGCACCACATCGCGCATGCGAGCTACATCGCGCCCGAGGATATTTCCCGCTTCGCCGAGCTTGGCGTCGTCGCCGATCTCTCGCCTTTCCTGTGGTATCCGACCAGCTTCCTCGAAGGCCACAAGCAGACCATGGGCGAGGCGCGTGCGCTGCGCTTCTGGCCGAACAAGGATCTGCTTGCCGCCGGCGCGCTGCTCGCCGGCGGGTCCGACTGGCCGGTGATGCCGAACCCCGACCCATGGGACGGCATTGAGGGGCTGGTGACGCGCCGCAATCCGAGCGGCGAATTCCCGGGTGCCGCGCTCTGGCCGGAGCAGGCGATCGATGTCGCGACGGCGCTGGAAATCTTCACCATCAACTCGGCCCGCGCCATCGGCCTTGGCGATGCGGTCGGCTCGATCGAAACCGGCAAGTCGGCCGACCTCATCGTGCTCGACCGCAACGTGCTGGAAACGTCGGCGGACGATCTCGCCGACACCAAAGTGCTGACGACCTGGTTCGAGGGGAGGGTGGTCTATGAGCGCGCCTGATCCCGGCAGCGACAGCAGGATCCCGGTGACGATCCTCACCGGCTTTCTCGGCAGCGGCAAGACGACGGTGCTCAACCGTCTGCTGCGCCAGCCCTCGCTGGCGGGCGCCGCCGTCATCGTCAACGAGTTCGGCGCCGTCGGCCTGGATCATCTTCTGATCGAAGCGAGCGACGAGCAGTTCACGCTGCTCGACAATGGCTGCGTCTGCTGCACGGTGCGCGGCGATCTCATCGCCACGCTGAAGGAACTCGACCGCAAGAGCCAGACGGGTGAGACGCCGCTGCTGTCCCGGGTGATCATCGAGACAACCGGGCTCGCCGACCCGGCGCCGATCCTGCACACGCTGATGGCCGAAACCGAAATTGCGGCTCGGTTTCGGATTGGCGGCGTCGTCACCACGGTCGACGCAGTCAACGGAGCGGCGACGCTTGTACACCACGCGGACGCGGCCAAGCAGGTCGCGGTCGCCGACCGGCTGCTGATCACAAAAACCGATCTTTTGGCGGGTGATGCGCTTGCCGACCTGCGGCTCCGGCTGGAGCATCTGGCACCGACTGTCGAGCAAATCATTGCCCTGAACGGCGAGGTCGATCTCGATCTGCTGGCAAGCTTGCCCTCCGACGCTGCAGCAGACGTGACACGCATCGCCGCACGGCTGGAGGCAGCCACGCATGGCCACCATGATTGCGGGTCGGACTGCCACGATCACGATCATCATCACGACGCGCATCACGGTATCCAGTCCTTCAGCTTCGTCATCGACAGGCCTGTCGAGTGGAGCGCCTTCGCCCGCTGGCTCGACTATGTCGCGGCACTGAAGGGCGAGGATCTTTTGCGCTTCAAGGGCCTCGTCCACGTTAGCGACGAACCGGAGCGGCCGCTTGTCCTGCACGGCGTACAGCACGTGTTTCATCCGCCGGCGCGGCTCGAGCGCTGGCCGTCCGCCGATCATCGCACCCGACTGGTGTTCATCGTCCGCAACATCGAGCGCGAGACCATAGCGCGCACGCTGGTGAAGTTTGCCGCCATCGACCCCGCCAGCATCGCCGCGCCGGTGCGCGCCGCCGCCTGACCAAAACCGCATGACAAAAATGGGAGAGACAAACATGCATTGGAAATCGAGACTGCTCACAGCGGCACTGGCCGGCATCGGCCTTTCCACTGTCGCTGGTACGGCTTTCGCCGCAGGCCCGACCTGCAAGGACGGCGCGATCAAGGTCGGTGCCGTATCGACGGTGACGGGGCCGGCTGATTTCAGCGAGGTGCCGAAGGCAACGCAGGCCGCTTTCGACGCCGTCAACGCTGCCGGCGGCATCAATGGCTGCAAGATCGACTACACCATCGCCGACGACAAGGCCGATCCGGCGGTCGCCGCACAAGCTGCGCGCGACCTTATCGACAACAAGGAAGCGGTGGCGCTGGTCGGCTCGGCGAGCCTGCTCGACTGCGCGGTCAACTCCGCCACCTACAGCCGCAAGAAGATCCTCTCGGTCCAGGGCCTTGGCGTCGACGCCGCCTGCTTCTCCTCGCCCAATGTCGCGCCGGTCAATGTCGGCCCCTACACGCTGTCGACCGCGATGGCCCATTACGCCACCAACGAGCTGAAGGCGAAGAAACTCTGCGCCTTCTTCATCATCATCGGCGGCACCCAGGAAGCCTACAAGAAGGCGATCGAGAACTGGGAGACGATCAGCGGCCAGAAGGTCCATCTGCTTGACCTCACGCTGCCCTTCCAGGGCGATCTCACGCCCTATGTCATCAAGGCGCGTGACGCCGGCTGCGATGCGGTGCTGACCAACCAGGTCGAACCGCAAGTGGTGCAACTGATCAAGACGGTCGACGCGCAGAAGATCTCTGGCATCAACTGGCTGTTCCTGGCGCCGGGCTACACGCAAGAGGTCGCCAAGGCGCTGGCCGACAGCAAGCAGCCGATCTATGCCGGCACCGAATGGGAGCCGTACACCGAGAAGGGCTCCGCCGCGAACGCGCAGTGGATCGCCGACATGCAGAAGGCGAGCCGTCCGCTCACCGCCTTCTCGCAGGGCGGCTATCTCGCCGCTGAACTGTTCCTCAAAGTGGTCGCCTCCATCGATGGCGAGGTGACGCGCGAAAGCGTCGGCCAGGCCCTGCACGACATGCAGCCGCTAACCAATCCGCTTGCCGGCAGCGCCTACGTCTTCGGCAAGGACAAGACGCATTCGCCGATGCAGGCGACCAAGGTGATGAAGCTCGAGAGTGGCGCCTGGAAGGTCGAAACGCCGGACTGGGTCGTGCTGCCTCAGGCCAAGTGAGGTCCTCCCGGGCGTCGGCGCTGCCTCTTGCGGTCAGGCTCTTTCTCCCCGCCTACGGGGAGAAATGTCCGGCAGGAGAATGAGGGGCAGCGCCGATCTCGACGAATATGTCGGGCCGACACTGGCCCGCTTTCCAAATCGGGAAAACGATGAACGCATTGCTCACATCCGCCGTGGCGGGACTGACAGCCGGGGGCACCTATGCGCTGCTCGGTGTCTGCGCCGTCTTCACCTACCGGCTTGTCGCCGTGGTGAACTTTACCGGAGCCGCTATCGGCACCGCCGGCACCTTCGTGCTGATCGCGCTGTTCGAGGCCGGTTTTCCGATCTGGCCATCGGTGCTGGCGGGCGTTGCGGCGGGCACGCTCACCGGCGCCGCGATCGGCTTCATCATGACGCGGTGGTTCGGCGAGGCCAGCGCCTCGACCAAGGCGGCGGTCACGGTCGCACTGCTTGTCGGCCTGATCGCCATCGGGCTGCGCCTCACCGGCGGCCAGCATCCGCACAACATGCCGGACCTCTTCCCCGGCTCCGCTTTTCGCCTCGCCGGCGTCGAGGTGACCATCGCCTCGGTTCTCACAATCGGGCTGGCTGTGTTGTTCACGGTCCTCTCGGACCTTTTCCTCAACAGGACCAAGGTCGGCCTCAATTTGCGTGCGCTGGCGGACCGGCCGATGGCAGCGGAGCTGCTCGGCGTGCGCGTGCAGCTATTGTCGCTGCTCGTCTGGGGCATGACGGGTGCTTTCACCACCTTTGCGCTGATGATCATCGCGCCACAGCGCTCGCCGAATTTCATGACGCTCAGCCTGCTGGTGGTGCCGGCGCTGGCGGCGGCACTGGTCGGCGTCTTTCGCAGCTTCTGGTGGACACTTGCCGGCGGCATTGCACTCGGTGTCGTCGAAGGGCTGGCGAGTTCGGTCGGTTCCATCAGCCAGTACCGCAGCGCCATTCCGTTCCTGGTGGTGCTTGCCGTTCTTCTCTGGTCACAGCGGGAGGCCCGCTGGGATGAAGCGCGCTAGTCTGCGAGCCTCGCTCGCCATCATTGTCGTCTCGCTTGTCGCCGGCTCCGCCGCCTATGCCGGCCTGCTGCCGCCCTATTGGGTGTTCCTCGCAACTTCGGTGTTGATCACTGGCGTTGCGCTGCAGAGCCTCGGCCTCGTCGCCGGCCGCACCGGCATGATCGCGCTTTGCCAGATGTCATTCGCCGGTGTCGGCGCCTGGACGGTCGGCTATCTCAACCTCGCCGAGGCGCCCGGCGGCCTGGCCGTGTGGACCGTGATCGGTGGCCTGGCGGCGGTGCCGTTCGGCATTGCCATCGGCCTGCCGGCGCTGCGCTTGCGCGGCATCAACCTCGCCATCGTCACGCTGTCTTTCGCCACCGCGTTCGACACCATCCTGGCCACCATGACCTATCCCGGCCAGACCGATTTCCTGCAGGTGCCGCGTCCGGAGCTGTTCGACAGCGACGAGGGCTATTTCGTCTTCGTACTTCTGTTTTACGTGGCAATCGCCGTGGCACTTGAAGTCGTCAGCCGATCACGGCTCGGCGCCTCGTGGCTGGCGGTCCGGCATTCCGAGCGCGCGGCCGCGGCGCATGGCGTCAGCATCGCCACCGCAAAACTCTCGGCCTTCGCCATCAGCGCCTTCGTCGCCGGGATTTCGGGTGGCCTGCTTGCCGGTTATCTCGGCACGCTGGTTTCGGAGAATTTCAGCATGATGCAATCGCTCTCGCTCTATGCGGTGTCGGTGATGGCCGGCGCGCATTTTGCCGAAGGCGCGATCATTGGCGGTCTGCTCGTCGTCATGTTCCCGGAACTTCTGCGCCGACTCGATTGGCCGCAGGACATCGGCAATGTGCTGTTCGCCGTCGGCGCCACCCAGGCGCTGGCATCCGGCGAGACGATGAGCGAGACCTTCCGGCGCCAGGTCCGCAAATTGCTGCCCGTTCGGGCGCGGAAAAGCACTGCGGCGGACGCGCAGGATTTGCCATCGGCGGTCCAGCGTCCGGCAGGGGCAGCGCTTGCCATCGATGGGCTGACGGTCCGCTATGGCAGCGTGGTCGCGCTGAACAATGTCAGCCTGACCGTTGCCGCCGGCACGGTGGCCGGGCTGATCGGTCCGAACGGCGCCGGCAAGTCGACCTTCATCGACGCGGTGGCCGGCTTCCTGTCGAGCTATGAAGGCCGCATCAGCTTGAGCGGCCAGCCGCTCGAAGGCGTGTCGGCAAACAAGCGTGCCCGTGCCGGCGTTCGCCGCAGCTGGCAGACCACCCGCATCGCGCCGGAACTCACCGTCGGTGGCTATCTGGCGCTGGCGGCGAAGGGACTGTCGGCCGGCGAAACCAAGGCGGTGCTCGACTGGCTCGACTGCCCACATCCTGACACGCTGGTTGCCTCGGTCGATGCCGGTACCAGGCGCCTGCTCGATGTCGCCGGCGTCGTTGCCGCGCGCCCCGCCGTGGTGCTGCTCGACGAGCCGGCCGCCGGCCAGTCGCATGAAGAGACGTTGCGGCTCGGCAAGCGCATCGCCGAGATTCCAAAGCTGTTCGGCGCGGCGGTGCTTCTGGTCGAGCACGACATGGATCTGGTCCGGGCAGTCTGCTCCGAAGTCACCGTGCTCGATTTCGGCCAGGTCATTGCTTCCGGTCCGCCGGCTAAGGTGCTTGGCGACCGTGCGGTGAAGAAAGCCTATCTAGGCATCGAGGAAGAGAGCGTGGCGGCATGAGCAGGCTCGTTGTTTCCAACCTGTCGATCGACCGTGCCGAATTGCCGGTCGTCAGCTCGGTCGATCTCGTCGCCGAAAGCGGCGCGATCAGCGTCGTGCTCGGCGCCAATGGCGCCGGCAAGACAACGCTGCTCGAAGGCCTGTCGGGCATCATCCCGATCGCCGGCGGCACCATCGTCATCGATGGCCGCGAACTGCAAAAGGCGCGCCCTGGCGCTCGTTCGCGTGAGGGCCTTGCGCATGTCGAACAGGGGCGCACGGTCTTCCGTCAGCTCACCACGGAAGAGAATTTGCGCGTCAGCCTGCATCCGAACGCCGATATCGAGGAAGCCTATGCGCTGTTCCCCGAACTGGTGCAGCGCCGCGCGGTGAAAGCAAGTCTGCTGTCTGGTGGCGAGCAGCAGATGCTGGTCATTGCGCGCGCGCTTCTCACCCGGCCGAAGGTGCTGCTCATCGACGAGATGTCGGCGGGCCTCGCCCCGGTCATCGTCACGCGACTGATGAGCGCGGTGCGCAAGCTCGCCGATGACGGGCTCGCCGTGCTCCTGGTCGAACAGTTCGCCGCGCTCGCTCTGTCGATCGGCAACCGCGCCTATGTCATGCGTCGTGGCCGCGTTGTCTATGACGGCGACTGCGCGAAGCTCAGCCAATCGCCAGACGAACTGCACCGGCTCTATCTCGGCGGAGCTGCGGAGACGGCTTGACGGCTGGTGTGACAGTCGACGGAACAGCACCCCATAGGGCGACGGCAAAAAGCACAACGTCTTTCAGTACCGGAAACCGCGTCGATAGCGTCACCGTCCGCCCCTTTTGTCGCATCCATGTCGCGCGGACTTGCCGATAGTCCCAGGAAACCCTTGGAAATCAACGGTAGTGACTTGCAACAAGGTGCAACATGGAGACAGCAACAGAGGCGCGCTGGATGACGCCTAAGTTGCTGATTTTATTTCTAGAAATTTGGTAGAGGGAGAGCGCTACCGCCTTTCTCCCCAATCATCGAACTACTGGTTCCAGGTTCGCTGCTGCGGCTGAGCAGTGTCGACATGTCGCTCGGGCGTCTGAGACGACAACGCCGAAGACCTTGTCATTCGAACTGTGTGTCTCAGCTGAGAGTGCAGTTCAGATTATTGGCATCCGCAACGTGCTGAGTTGCGGGTCAATCCAGACTTGGTTGCCGATTCATTGCGCCACCGGACACGGCGCACCCACCGCCATCCAGCTTTCGATCGCCCGATAGGTGGATTCGGCCGAGCCCGGCGCCGGCTCACGATCGGTACCTGGCGCCCAGCCCCATGCGACCAGTTTGTCGTCTCGGACATGCAGCGCGACATCAGCCAATGTGCGGCCGCCATTGTGCGCGGGATCCTTGATCTGAGCACAGATTTCGGCCGAGGATTTGCCGAACCAGGCCATCTCGGCTGGCGCCAGGCGCCAGTTTTCGGCACCGGGAGGTCCGTGCAATGCCTTGGAATTGCTGGCGAAATGGCATGTATTGCAGCGCAGGCCCGGGTTGCCGAAGTCCGATCCGTCAGCGCCGCGCTGGACGTTGAAGGCATGAACGCGCACGCCGCCGTAGTGCGCGCCGGACCAGCGCGGGCGGTCATCCGCGACATGGCAGTCGGCGCAACGCGGATGCGAGAACACGGCGTAGATCTTGTCCCATTCAGGCAAGCCCTTGGCGGCATCGACGGTAACGGGTGCCGGCGTCGGGCTTTCTTGGGCGGTTGCGAAAGGCGTTGCCGAAAACAGGATGGCAGCAGGCGTCAGCATGATGAGGAACTTTTTCATGCGAAGGTCACCTGTTTCGACAAGGGCAGCGTGCGGATGCGCTTGCCGGTGAGCGCAAAGATGGCATTGGCCAGCGCGGGTGCCGCCGGCGGGGCGCCGATTTCGCCGACACCGCCCATCCTGTGGAAGTTTTCCAGCACCGCGACCTCGAACTCGGGGCATTGGAAGATGCGCATGGAGTCGAAATCGTGGAAGTTCGATTGTTCGACCATGCCGTCCGCAAAAGTGATTTGCTGACTCATCGCCGCCGACAGGCCGAAGATGGCGGCAGAGATGAGCTGTGCCTTGATAATTTCGGGGTCCAGCGCTGTGCCGACATCAGCGGCGATCCACATTTTTTCGATGCGAAGACCGGCTGGTGTATCGGCGATTTGCACGATCTCGCCGACCCAACTGTCGTTCGACAGTGTGAAGGCCATACCCTTGGCCTTGCCGGACGGCAGCGCCTCTCCCCAGTTCGCCATTTTGGCGACTTTCTCGACAACTTTCACAGCTGCAGGATTGTCGACCATCAACCGCTTGCGCAATTCTACAGGGTCGATTTTTCCGGCAACCGCAATTTCGTCCATGAAGGCTTCGTGGAAGAAGCCGTTGACCGAGGCGCCGACAGATCGCCAGAAGCCTGCGGGGATGGTGATGGGTACGGCGATGCCGCTCACCTTGTAGTTTGGAATAGTGTAGGGCTGGTCGAAGGCCCCGTCGAAGATGTATTTGTCAGGACCGATTGGCGATAGGGACGGGAACAATCGCCGCAAGACACCCGCAACGATCGAAGGCGAGGCCATCTTCATATCGACCGCGACCGGGAAGCCATCGTCGCCGAGTACCGCGCGAAACTTGCCGACGGCAGCAGGGCGGTAGCTATCGTGCCTTGTGTCTTCCTCGCGGGTCCAGGTCACCTTGATCGGACGCCCGCCGGTCTCTTTGGCCAGTATTGTAGCGTAAAGCGCATAGTCCAATTCAAGGCGACGGCCAAAACCGCCGCCAAGGAAGGTGGTATGCACGGAGACCTTGTCTTGCTCGATCCCGAGTTGATTGGCGCAATGCTGACGCAGTAAGGTTGGCGACTGATTGCCGCACCAGACGTCGAGCATACCATCCCTGAACTGGGCCGTGGCATTCATCGGCTCCATCGTCGCGTGGGCAAGATAGGGCACCGAATACTCAGCCTCTACCTTCCTGTCGGACTGCGCCGCAGCAATGGTGGCATCGACATCGCCGTCGTTGCGCAGGGCAGAGCCCGCTTTATCCAGCCCCTGCTTCAGCACGCCCTCAATGGCGGTGCTGTCGAGCGGGTAATCGGGCACGGCCCAGGTGGCCTCGATCGCTTCGGCCGCCTTGAACGCCGCCCAAGTGTTTTCCGCAATGATGCCAAAGCCATGGCCATAGCTCGTCTCAATCGGCACGATCTTGATCACGCCGGTCATTTTCTCGGCCCTGGCGAGGTCCGCCTTGACCGGCTTTGACCAGAACCTTGGGCTCATCTTCACCGTTCCGTACAGCATATCCGGAAGCCTGACATCGATACCGAAAATCGGCGCGCCGGTGACCTTGGCCAGCATATCCAAACGCTTTTGCGGTTTACCGAGCAGTTTCCAGTTCGCCTTGTCCTTCAGCGTGACCTCGGCTGGCGGCGGTAGGGTCGCGGCTATGGTGGCGACCTCGCCATAACTGACCGACTTGCCCGATGGCTTGTGCAGGATCGACCCGTCCAGCGTTTCCAACTCATCCGTAGGAACGCCAAGCTTCTGCGCCGCTGCTGAAATCAGCAGAAGCCTCGCGGCCGCACCGGCCTGCCGCATCTTGTTGAACGCGTCGGTAGTCGAAGTGGACCCACCCGTCCCCTGTATGGCCAACAGCTTTGCGACCACGAGTAGGCCGGATCGAGCCGCTTCGGCGGTTTTGCTTTCATCGAAGAACGCGAAGGGTGCAGCCACTTGCACGAGGGCCGCGTTGTAATAGGCATCAGAGGCGGGGCCATGCTCGACCTTGATCTGGTCAAGACTGACCTCAAGCTCTTCTGCAACCATGGCAGCCAGGGTTGTCGAGATGCCCTGACCCATTTCGGCGCGCGGTGCGATGATCGTGATGGTATTGTCGGCGGCGATCTTCACATAGGGATTGAAGGTCGCTTCCCCCTCGTCAAGCTCGGCCAACAGCGGATTCGGAATGGGTTTGCGGTAGTAATAGTAGCCGACGGCCACGCCGCCTGCGAGGGCGGCGACGCCGACAAGAAAGGTGCGGCGGGCGATCTTGCCGATACTGGCCATGGTTCAGTTCCCCGCTGTTTTGATCGCAGCGGCCTTCTTGATGGCAGTGCGGATCTTTGGATAGGTGCCGCAGCGGCAGAGGTTGCCACCCATTGCGTTATCGATGTCGTCATCGGTCGGATTTGCGACCTCGTCCAACAGCGCCACCGCGCTCATGATCTGGCCCCCCTGGCAGTAGCCACATTGCGCGACCTGCTCTTCCACCCAGGCTTGCTGCACCGGGTGCAGCTTGCCAGCGACGGCAATGCCTTCGATGGTGGTGATGGCGCCGCTCACGTCGCCAACAGACAAGCTGCAAGACCGCACTGGCACGCCATCGACATGCACCGTACAGGCGCCGCAGGCGGCAATGCCGCAGCCGAACTTTGGGCCAGTCTTGCCGATGATGTCCCGCAGCGCCCAGAGGAGCGGCATTTTGAGGTCTGCATCGATGTCAAATGCCTTCCCATCGACCATAAGGCGCATTGGCTCTTCCTTCGCTTCTGATCATATTCGAGCGAGCCATGGTCATGGTCCATGGATGTTTTGGCATCTTGACGTATTATGTTATTTTGTCAAGGCGGCTCTAATTGAGGTGTAACCCAATGACTGAAGCAGACGACACCTCACTCGACCCCAAACGCGCGCATGTGCTTGGTTGCGCAACGAAGGTGTTTCTCGCTTACGGTTTTGCCCGAACCACGATGGACGATATTGCGCGCGCTGCCGAGATGTCGCGGCCTGCTCTCTATCTGCTCTTCAAGAACAAGACCGATATCTACCGAAGCATCGCCACGACGATGCTGACCCATTCGGTTGCACAAGCCAAAATGGAGCTTGAGCAAACTGGACCGTTCGGGGAGCGCATGGAACGAGCGATCGACGTTGCGATCATTTCGATGATAGCCTCATTTTCCATCACCCTGCATGGTGCCGAGTTTCTGGACATGAAATCAAGCCTCTCCGACCTGATCGGAACCTGGCGGGCAGGCCTTCTTGAATACATAACCACAGCAATAGAGTCTGAAGCACTTCGGAATGGCGTTGATCTTGCCGCAAGAGGTTTCCCGGCTGGGATGCTGGCCGACACTTTGATGGACGGACTGGATGGCATAAAAGCGCGCACCATAGATCCAGATGCTCAGCGCCGCGCAGCCGCAGCACAGATCAGGCTGATCGGCTTAGTGCTGAAGTCTTAAGACCGAAGTCAGGGATGATCGCCTCACGACCTGTCGCAACAACGGTTTCTCATATTGCACAGCTGGCGCAAACGGCTCGCATCAGAGGGCCAACTGCCGGAGCCTTCAGCTGCCCAGATCCCTCCCTTGGGCGAGAACGGCTCGACGGGCAGCACAAGACCATTGCGCATCCAACGCTTGCCACCTCGGGTGACCCAGATCGCGCCATGTGTGGATGACGGTGGCGGGTTGGCCACGTAACTGATTGATATTATTGCCAAAATGGTAGCGGGAGACCGCTACCGCCTTTCTCCACACCTATCGAACTACCAGTTTCGGCTTTGCTGCTGTGGTTGAGTGATTTCAGAAGGTAAGGAGTTCCTATACCCTCAATAATTCCAATTATTTCAATTACTTGGTTGAAATCCGCCGTTCAATTCAAGACGTGTATGGAAGGCGATGGGAACTGACCGAACGAAGTCGGTATTGGAGTCACTGCAAGGACGGAAGCACCAGCCTTGCGCGCCGCTATTGGCCTGAAATTGGCAGCGGTAAACAGCCGTTATTCAACGGAATTATGATGCAGCCCTAAATTCTGAATTGGACGGGGTTAACCATCTCGGGAACGGTACGCACAAAAGAGCCCCCGGTCGAGGCATGCAAGACTTCGGCAAACGAGGAGCGAAGCGGAAGGACTTACGTCAATCTGCGGTGCCCCGACAGAACGCAAACAGAGGTCCGAAATGGTCGCCCCCCGCAAAACGCTTGATCGGTTGTTCGACGACGCCGAGGGCTCTGCCCAGCCCCGGTTGACCAGCGGCGACGCCATCAATCCCAGCCGTCGCAGCTTTTTGGCCGCTGGCTGTTTTTGCCTGGCCAGCTGCTTTGCGACGCCTCTGTTGGCAGATGCGCCCATGCTGAAAAGCCAAGCGCCCGGATTCTATCGCCTGGCGGTTGGCGATTTTGAGATAACGGCGCTGTCCGACGGCAGCAATATGCTGCCTGCCACGAAGCTGCTGCAGGGCGACCCGGCTCGGATCGAAGAAGCACTGAAACGCAATTATCTTGGCGACCTCATCGAGACCTCTCACAATTGCTTTCTCGTGAACACCGGAGCCAAGCTGGTCTTGATCGACGCTGGTGCAGGCGCGCTGCTGGGGCCAACCACGGGCCATCTGTTAAGCAATCTGCGCGCGTCCGGGTATCGGCCGGAGCAGATCGACGAGCTTTACCTCACACATCTGCACACGGACCACGTTGGCGGTCTCATGGCCCAGGGGCAGAGAGCGTTTCCCAATGCGATCGTCCGTGTCGAAAAGCGGGACACCGACTACTGGCTAAGCGAGGCAAACATGCGCGCTGCTCCGGCTGAAGCGAAGCGATTCTTTGAGGGCGCGATCGTCTCGATCACGCCATACATGCGCGCTGGCAAGCTCGCCATTTTCGAAGGCAACACCGACCTCGTGCCTGGTGTGCGCGCGCAAACAGCCTATGGGCACACGCCCGGACACACCATGTACGTGGTCGAGAGCAGGGGCCAGAAGATAGTGCTGTGGGGCGATGTCGTGCATGTCGCCGCGGTGCAATTCAAGGATCCTTCCGTCACGATCCAGTACGATGCGGACGCATCCGAGGCCGAACACGTACACGAGCTCGCATTCGCTGATGCGGCTGAAAATGGCTACATAGTGGGCGGTGCGCACATACCGTTTCCTGGGCTGGGCCGCGTGCGCCGCGACGCAGAGAACGCCTACACCTATGTGCCGCTGGATTACAGTCAGGGATAGGACTCCGTAGCCAGACTATGTTTGCGCAGCTGGGGCCGCGTCTTCGATCGGCGGGCCATCAAAGGGCGGTCCGCAGACATCTCCCACCAGCGAGCGAAACCATTGGTGGGCGGGGTGGGTGTGCAATCGCTCGTGCCAGATCAGCTTGTAGAGCAGTTTCTCCGTCTCGAACGGCAGGTCGCACACCACCAACGCATGCTCATCGGCGATAGCGCGCCACGGTCCGCTGAAGAAGCCAAGCGGCACGCAGGTGAGAAGGTCGCTGCGTGAGACGATCCTCAATGCATCGGCAAAATGATTGACCACGGCGACGATCGTCCTTGTCCGCCCCGTCAGGCTGAGCCAGCCGTCCACGAGCCCAAGTTCCAGACCGGATGGGGTTGCCAGCACATGCGCCGCGGCGGTGAACTGATCGAGGGTCAGGGATTGCGCCAATTCGTGCCCGCTGCGCATGACGCAGACATAGCGATCCGTCCGCAGACTTTGCACATGTACTTCTCTCGGCAACGAGGCAAACATGCCTACGGCGCAGTCGAGTGTGCCGCGGCCGATCCCGTCCAGAGAGCCCTCATGGGTATGAACGGCAAAGGAAACACGGGCACGCGGGGACGCGGCCTGTAACTTCAGCGTGATGGCGCTGACACCTTCCATTGCAAGACTGTCCGTGACCGCAACCCGGAAACTGGTCGCATTTGATCCGGGATCGAAGTCGTCTGGGCTGAAGGAGGCGCGGATTGCCGTCAGCGAGCGATGAAGTTCGGGCCACATCGCCACCATGCGAGACGTTGGTTGAACCCCCGTTGCTGTCTTGAGGAACAGCTGGTCTTTCGTCAGCGTGCGGGCGCGACGCAACGCATTGCTCACGGCTGGCTGACTCATCGCCAGGCTCGCGGCCGCACGCGTCACATTCCTTTCCAGCATGATGGCCTCAAGGACTGCGATCAGGTTCAGATCGAGGCGCACGTTATTCACCCAGGAAATGATGCTTGTGTCTAATTCTAAATTGGACGCACGCGACACGGCAAGCAATCCTGTTTCGAACGAGCCACCGAACACATGCGAGTGAATACGCCCAGCTCGCAACCGGTGATAAAAGCTCCGCACAAACTGGAGGACTCGCTATGAATGACGTCGCTTTTGCCGACGTGTTGCCGAAACTGACCGGCAAGATCAGTCCTGACCGCATCCGGTTGATGCGAACCCCGCGCCCGCCGCAGGGGCTGATCGACGGGTTCAAGCGGATCGGCGACGCGACGAGCGTTATTTCGGATATTATGGATGAGCTGGGCATCACCGGCGCGATTGGCGCATCGCTTCTGAAGCCGACACTGCCTTCGACATCGATTGTCGGTCCGGCGCTCACGGTGCGCAACATTCTGCAGCGCGAGCATGTCTACGAGACGGCACGAAACCACGTCAATCGGATGGCGGAGTTCGAAGCCCACAATTTGGCATTGCCGGGCGATGTGGTGGTCATCGACGGCGTCGCCGGCGTTTCGAACATGGGCGGAATTTCGGCCCAGGCAGGAAAAAGACAGGGCGAGGCCGGAGCGATCGTCGCCGGAGGCATTCGCGACCTCGGACATTCGCGACGGATCGGCTATCCCCTCTGGGCCACCGAGATCACACCGGTAACAGGCAAGTGGCGGATCGAGACCGTCGAGATCAACGGCGATATCCAGATCGCCGGCGTCCGGGTTGCCCCCGGCGATATTGTTGTCGCGGACGAAACCGGCGTCTGCTTCATCCCGATTGCCCGGGCCGCCGAAATTCTCGCCAAGGCGCTGAAGAAGTCAGCTTTCGAAGAAGCCAAATGCGAGGCGATCGATGCCGGCACCTCCGTCGCGGATCTGCCGAACAATGCATAGAGTGACAGATCATCCGGGGGGCAAACTCCGCGTCGCCATCATCAACGACTACCAGGATGTCGTGCGTACGCTGGACTGCTTTTCCAAACTCGAAGGCCATGACGTCACCATCTGGACCGACATCGTCGAGGACATCGACGTGCTGGCCAATCGTCTGGCCGATGCCGATGTCCTTGTGCTGATGCGCGAGCGCACCCGGATCGATGAAAGCCTGCTCAGCCGCCTGCCCAATCTGAAGCTCATCAGCCAGAACGGCCACATCCCCCATATCGACCTGGCGGCCTGCGACAGGCATGGCGTCGTCGTTTCGTCCGCCCTCACATCGCGTCCGTCCTATTCGACGGTGGAATTCACCTGGGGGCTGATCCTTGCGGCGATGCGCAATATTCCGTTCGAGAGCGCTTCGCTGCGGCAAGGCCACTGGCAGACGACCATCGGGCTGGGCCTGAGAGGCCGTGTCCTGGGCATCTATGGTTTTGGCCGGCTGGGCTCGATGGTCGCACGCATCGGCGTGGCCTTCGGCATGGATGTGCTGGTGTGGGGCCGCGAGGGCTCGCTGGCTCGCGCCAGAGCTGAAGGGTTCAACACGGCTTCGGATAAGGACTCACTGTTCAGCCTGTCGGATGTCCTCAGTTTGCATCTGCGGCTGAATGCCGAGACCATCGGCGTGATTGGTCCTGATGACCTGGCCTTGATGAAGCCGACCGCCCTGCTTGTGAACACCAGCCGTGCCGAGTTGATCGAGCCGGGAGTTTTGGTGGCGGCGCTTAAGAATGGCCGCCCCGGAAAAGCGGCCATCGACGTGTTCGAACGCGAGCCGCTCACCAATCCGGACGACGCCTTGCTCAGGCTCCCCAACGCACTGTGCACGCCGCATCTCGGCTACGTCGAACGCGACAATTACGAGTTCGCCTACGGCAACGCATTCGACCAGATCTTGGCCTTCGCGCAGGGGACCCCGATCAACGTTCACAACGCCCATGGCCAAAAACAGGATCACTGAGATGAATCTCGAACTCGACGGCAAAGTCGTCCTGATAACTGGCGGCAGCAAGGGAATAGGGCTGGCTTGCGCGCAGGCCTTTGGCAGGGAAGGGGCTCGCGTGGCGATCGTATCGCGCAGCCAGCAGAACCTGGACGCCGCGAAGGCAACCCTGGCTGCCGAAGGCCTGTCGGCAGCGACCTTCGCCGCGGATCTCTCGGACGGGCTTGCGGCAAAGGAAATGGTGGCAGCGCTCGAGGACCAGGTGGGCCCGATCGCGTCCCTGGTCAATTCGGCCGGCGGCGCCAGGAGAGTGCCTCCGGGCGAACTGACACCGGACAAATGGCGCACCGCCATGGACGCGAAATTCTTCACCTACATGAACGTCATGGACTGCGTCCTGCCCCTGATGGTGGCACGGCGCGCCGGCACGATCGTCAACATCGTCGGCACCGGCGGCAAGATCGCATCACCCATGCATTTGCCGGGAGGCGCCGCCAACGCGGCGCTGATGCTCGCCTCGGCGGGGCTGGCGGCTGCCTGGGGCTCCGCCGGCGTAAGGGTCAACGTCATCAATCCCGCCGCCACCATGACCGAGCGTCTGCAAATGTCGCTTGAAGTCGAATCCAAGATGACCGGCAAGCCGCCGGAAGAACTGCTGCGGCTGAACGAGCAGCGCATTCCCCTGCAGCGCTACGCAAAGCCGGAAGAAGTGGCCGACGCCGCGCTTTTCCTCGCCAGCGCAAGATCCTCTTACGTGACAGGAGCTTCGCTGACCATGGACGGAGGTCTCACGCCACTGGTCGTCTAGCCGGCCCAACAACCAGAACAAGCGATGGGAGGAAAGAATGTTCACCTGGTACAAGCAGCTGACGGAGCGGGAGCGGAACACCTTCTGGGGCTGTTTCGCCGGCTGGGCAGTCGATGCGATGGATGCGCAACTCTTCAGCTTCGTGCTGCCGGTTCTCATTGCTGCATGGGGAATGACGACGGCGCAGGCCGGTTACCTGGCGACGGCAACGCTGCTCTCCGCGGCAATCGGCGGATGGGCCTGCGGATATCTCGCTGACCGTTTCGGCCGTGCCCGCATCATGCAGTTCACGATCCTGTGGTTCTGCGTCTTCACCTTCCTTGCCGGTTTTGCGCAGGACTTCCAGCAACTGATGGTCCTGCGCATCCTGCAAGGACTGGGCTTTGGCGGCGAATGGGCGGCCGGCGCGGTCCTCATGGGTGAGATCATTCGCGCCGAGCATCGCGGCAAGGCCGTCGGCACCGTCCAGAGCGGCTTCGGCGTCGGATGGAGCGCGGCCGCCATTCTGGCAGGCGTGGTCCTGGCGCACCTGCCCCAGGAGTATGGTTGGCGGGTGCTGTTGATGATCGGCGTTCTTCCCGGCCTACTGGTGCTCTATCTGCGCCGCAGAATCGAGGAGCCAGAGGTTTTCGTCAAAACGCGCGAGCTTGTCGAGAGGTCCGGAACTCGTCCGGGATTGGTGGCGATATTCCAGCCGGAAACGCTGCGAATTACCGTGCTGTCCTCGTTGCTGGCATTCGGTGTGATTGGCGTTGGCGGCGCCATCGTCAACTGGCTGCCGACGTTCTTGAAGACTGCGCGCGAACTGTCGCCGAGCACTTCGGGCTACTACGTGTTCGTAGTGACTGGCGGCTCGTTTTTCGGGTTTCTGGCAAGTGCATACCTGGCCGACTATCTCGGGCGCCGGCGAACTTTTCAGCTCTTTCTGGTGTGTTCCTGGCTGGTTACCGTCGCTTACATGTTCTTGCCGCTATCCGGCTGGCTGCTGGTTGTCCTGGGCGCGCCGTTCGGTTTCTTCACGATCGGCAACTATGCCGCGCTGGGACCGTTCTTCACCGAGCTTTTCCCGTCCGCCATTCGCGCGAGCGGCCAGAGTTTCGCTTACAACTCCGGCAAGGCGGCGGGTGCGGCCGCCGTATCCAGTATCGGAATCCTGGCGCAATATGTCAGCCTGGCCGAGGCCATCGGCATGATTGCGCTGTTGGGCTATGGAATCGCTTTCGCCGCGACCCTTATGCTGCCGGAGACGCGTGGAATTCAACTGACGTCTGGCCCTCTTGTGCCGCGTCCTGACCCCGGCGTTTCCTCTCCGCCGGCGGAGGTCACGGCTTTGCAGGCGAGACGATAGCCGGTCCAGTGCACGACCCAACAAATCTCGAACTATCCCACCGATCGGATCTCGTGGAGGATCAGCAGGCCATGCGCAGCAGCATTTCGGTTAAAGGACTGAGCCACCAGCATCCGGTTCCCAACGCCTGCCGGATCGGCAATATGGTGTTCTCCGGGGCGATCCATGGCGTAAATTCGATCACGCACGAGTTGCCAACCGAGATCGCTGATCAGTCGGCAAACGTCTTTGCCAACATGCTCGCCATTGTCGAGGCCGCGGGCGGCAGCGCGCGGGATGTCATCAAGGTGGAGATCTATCTCCGCGATAGCCACAACAGGGATGCCGTCAACACGGAATGGATTCGAATGTTTCCCGATCCGGAGTCGCGTCCGGCCCGGCACGTTCGGCCACTGCCGCCGGATAGCTCCTCCCTGGTGCAATGCGAATTCATTGCGGTTATCGAGGACAGTCCTTGATCCCGGCACAAGGCACCGGAGCTAGACGTCCCGCCGGCGGGTGGAGTCTCGTACCGTACCGTCGTTGCCTTTCGGCCGCGTCGAGGTAAGGCCGGCTTCGATGGACCGGAGGAGGCTGAGCGCATCATCGAGCCCGCTGGCGTCGCCGCCGGCGGCGGTAGACACAGCGTCACCCCATTCCTTGCGCACCAGGGCGTAGTTTTCGGCCCCGCGCCGCGTGCGATGGACGCTGACGCCGCGGCGGTCCGCAGGATCGACATGCCGCTCGATCAGCCCCTTGCCTTCCAGGTCGCGCAGCACCGTGGAGACGTTGGTACGCTGCAGCCCGGTCGCCGCCGCGATCTGGCTGGGAGTGGCCGAGGCTTGCGCCACAAGGTGACGCATCACCATGCCCTCCGACTGCGTAAGGGATAGCGCCCGGCCGTCGCTGTATCCGCGAAACTGGATCTCGCGGGCGATGATGAGGATCAGGTCGGCCAGATCCGCCCACCGAGCCGGTGGGGCCTTGCCTGCAGACGATTCGCTGTCGGTCTTCATGAGCGGAGTTTACAGCACCAACGTAGGTATGTATATAAATATAATGATTATGTTAGCATAACTATCTGATCAAATGGAGGTTCGCATGACCCATTCAACAGGCGCCGCCGGCCGGCATTCTCCCCGCTCCATGGCCCTTGCCGGAGAGCTCCACGCGGTCGGTGTCTATGTATTGCTCGCCGGCGCCTTCCTGCCGATCGCCGATTTCTTCATCGTCAACGTGGCGCTGCCGACCATCTCCGCCTCGCTCAAGCCGACACCGGCCGCACTCGAGCTGGTGGTTTCCGTCTATGGCGTCGCCTATGCCGCGATGCTCGTGCTTGGCGGCAGGCTCGGCGACCGCTTCGGCCGCCACACGCTGTTCGTGGTCGGGCTTTCCGGCTTCATCCTGGCGTCGCTGGCCTGCGGCCTGGCGCCGACCATCGACGTGCTGATCGCGGCCCGGCTGGTTCAGGGCGCGACGGCGGCGATGCTGGTGCCGCAGGTGCTGGCGACCTTCCAGGCGACGCTCGCCGGCGAGCGCAAGACTCGGGCCATCGCGCTGTACGGCGCGACCTCGGGCATTGCCGCGGTCGTCGGTCAGCTCGCTGGCGGATTGTTGGTGAGCGCCAATCTGTTCGGCACATCGTGGCGGCCGATCTTCCTCATCAACATCCCGCTCGGCATCGCCGTGTTCTTCGCCTCGCGGCTCGTCGTACCGGCCAGCCGCTCGCCGCACCCAGCCGGCATCGACCTGCCCGGCACCGTGCTTTTCGCCGCCACGTTGACGGCCCTTCTGGTGCCGCTGACCGAAGGCCATTCGCTCGGCTGGCCGGCGTGGACCTGGGTGATGCTGGCCAGCGCCGTGGTGCTGGCGGTGCTGACCGTGATCGTCGAAAGGGCCGCCGAGGCGCGCGGCGAGGTGCCGTTGCTGCCGCCGTCGCTGCTGAAGCTGCCCTCGATGTCGCGGGGGCTCGCCATGATCACGCTGTTCAGCCTTGGCTTTGGTGCCTTCATGTTCGTCTTCGCGCTCACCGTGCAGAACGGGCTCGGCGCCAGTCCCCTCCAAAGCGGCCTCGCCATCCTGCCGATGGCGGCCATGTTCTTCATCGGCTCAATGGTCAGCCCGCGCATGATCAGCCGCTTCGGCCGCGGCGCATTGGCGGCGGGCGGCATCGTGCAGGCGCTTGGACTGGCGCTGTTGATCGGCATCATCGTTTCCGGCTGGCCGAAGGTCAGCCTGGCCGAACTGGCGCTGCCGCTGGTGCTGATCGGCGCCGGACAATCGATGCTGTTTTCAGGCCTGTTCCGCGCCGTGCTTGCCGATGTTCCGGCGCACCTCGCAGGCGTCGGCAGCGGCGTCCTCATCACGCTGCAGCAATCCGGCCTGGCACTCGGCGTCGCAACACTGGGCACGCTCTATCTGGCGCTGGAGCCCACGAGCATCGCGCAGGCCTTCGGCACCGTCATTGCCATCCAGCTCGCGATCATTCTGGTGCTGGTGTTGTTAACCGGACTGTTGCCGCGCTTCACCAAGCACCAGCCCATCGCCCATCCAGTGGAAATATGACCTCCCGACGCGCCGAACTCAGCGGGGTTCATCGCCGAGACCAAGGGCAATCTTTGGTGCCACATCCCTGCCTAAGCTGAGTTTGACTATTCGCCGCGCGCGGGCGAAGCGTTTGCATGCGGCTGCGTTCAATCATTACTCTCGTCGACGAACAGGTCCGTTCAGGCGCGTTTCGACGTTGGCGAGAGTGCTCAGTGTGGCTGACGGTAGCGGATGCCAACGTAACCGATTGATATTATTGCCAAAATGGTAGCGGGAGAGGGACTTGAACCCCCGACCCCAGGATTATGATTCCCGTGCTCTAACCAACTGAGCTACCCCGCCAGGGCGGCGAAAGGTCCGAAATGCGCCTTAAATCGAAAGGCATTTCGAGGCGTTCGCCAAGGTCGCGCGGATATAAGGTTGGGAGGGCGAGCCTGTCAAGCATCGATGCGTCGGCCATGCCGGCATATTGTCGCCGGGCGAAAAGCTTTGCCGGGCAGACATCTGAGGTGAGAGCCTGTTCCATCCCGATGGAGTCGCGACGGGGCTCCAGTCTTTTGTTTGAGCATGGTCTCTGGACAAAACGGGTTCCCCGCTTGTCCGAGAAAACCGGTTCCCACTTTTCGGGACCATGCTCTGGTCCCCGGGGTTGAGTTCGGCGGGGCACGTCGCTATGTCTCGGCCAAGAAATCTAGAGTTTGAAGCTGATGAAGCCGCGCATTGCAGTCCTCGGTTGCGGATACTGGGGCAGCAACCACATCCGCACCCTCAAGGCGCTCGGCGCGCTGCATGCGGTTTCCGATGCCAACCGGGCGCGGGCCGAAGGTTTTGCCAGCGAGCAGGACTGCCTGGCGATCGAGCCCGACCAGCTGTTCGTGCGTGACGATATCGACGCCATCGTCATGGCGCTGCCGCCGCAATTCCATGCCGATCTCGCCGTCCGCGCCGCTGAAGCCGGCAAGGATGTGCTGGTGGAAAAGCCGATTGCGCTGACGGTGCCCGACGCCGAGCGTGCGGTGCAGGCGGCAAAGGACAATGGCCGCGTGTTCATGGTCGGCCATGTCCTGCGCTTCCATCCCGCCTTCGAGACGCTGAAGGCGCTGATCGACAATGGCGAGCTCGGTGAAGTCCGCTACATCCATTCGCATCGCCTCGGCCTCGGCAAATTCCACACCGAAAACGACGCGCTGTGGGATCTGGCGCCGCACGATCTGTCGATGATCCTGGCTATCACCGGCACCGAGCCGATCGAGGTCAGGGGGGAGGGAGCGGCACTGCTCGACAATCTCAGCGACTTCGCGCATCTGCATATGCGCTTTCCCAACGGATTGCGCAGCCATCTCTTCACCTCGCGGCTCAACCCTTACCGCGAGCGGCGGTTGACGGTGGTCGGCACCAAGGCGATGGCGGTGTTCGACGATGTCGAGCCATGGGAGCGCAAGCTTGCCGTCTATCGCCACGCGGTGTGGCAGGACAGCGGCCAGTGGGCCTTCACCACCAACGAGCCGTCCTATGTCGCGGTCGGCCAGGGCATGCCGCTGACGCGCGAGCTGGAGCACTTCATCCAGTGCATCGAGACGCGGGCCGAACCGCGCACCAGCGGCGAGGAAGCGATCAGGGTGCTGCGCATCCTGACCGCGGGCACGGTCACGCACACCAAATCCTGAGACCGTTCGGAAGCTGCGCTGAAGGCCAGAGAAACAGTCTCTGAGAGGATGGCGCTTACTCTGCGGGAACGTGTGCCGGACGGGCTGCGAGCCGGGTCAGCATGGCTTCGGCCTTGGCGCCGCGCTCGGAGCGTTCGATGAAGCCGCCGCCGAAGACGCGGGCCTCGTTGCCGTCATCGGAATAGAGCACGCAGGCCTGTCCAGGCGCGATGCCGGACTCGCCGTCGACCAGCTCCACCCATGTCGCGCCGGCGCGGTGATGCAGCACGGCCGGCCGCGGCGGCCGCGTCGAGCGGACCTTGGCAAACAGCTCCATGCCGTGCACCGGAATGTCCGACAGCGAGCGATCGCCCAGCCAGTTCATGTTGCGCAGGTAAATCTTGTGCGTCTCCAGTGCTTCGCGCGGGCCGACAATGACGCGCGCCCGGTCGGCGTCGAGATGGACGACGTAGAGCGGCTCGCCGGAGGCGATGCCAATGCCGCGACGCTGGCCGATCGTGTAACGCAGGATGCCGTCATGGCGGCCAAGCACGCGGCCGTCGATATGGACGATGTCGCCCGGATTAGCGGCAGCCGGCTTCAGCTTGGCGATGATGTCGGAATACTTGCCCTGCGGCACGAAGCAGATGTCCTGGCTGTCCTGCTTGGCGGCGACGGTCAGCCCCATCTCTTCGGCGATAGCCCGCACCGCGGGCTTCGACAGGCCGCCGAGCGGAAAGCGCAGATAGTCGATCTGCGCCTGCGTGGTGGCAAACAGGAAGTAGCTCTGGTCGCGGTCGGCGTCGACCGGCCGATAGAGCGCGCGGTGGGCGCCATTGGAGCCGGAGCGGATGTAGTGGCCAGTGGCGAGCGCGTCGGCGCCAAGGTCCTTGGCGGTGGCCAGCAGATCGGCGAACTTCACCGTCTGATTGCAGGACACGCACGGGATCGGCGTCTCGCCGGCGACGTAGCTCTCGGCGAAGGGATCGATGACCGCCTTGCGGAAGCGCTCTTCGTAGTCGAGCACGTAATGCGGGATGCCCAATGTCTCGGAAACACGGCGGGCGTCGTCAATGTCCTGGCCGGCGCAGCACGAGCCCGCGCGGTGGGTTGCCGCGCCATGGTCGTAGAGCTGCAGCGTGACGCCGACGACATCATAGCCCTCGCGCTTCAAAAGGCCTGCGACGACGGACGAATCGACGCCGCCCGACATGGCGACGACGACGCGGGTGTTTTGCGGGCTGGCGGGAAGGTCGAGGCTGTTCATGGTTCTTTCGTTCTGCGCGGCGCTTCAATGGCAGTGGCGCGAATATAGGTCAACCACGTCAACGGCGCCAGCTTTGCGGCAGCGCCGATTTCGCGGGAAAATTGCGCGTCTCCCGGCCGTTCACTCAAATGCCGACGAAAAGACTAACGCGGCGTTCATGATCCTTACCTAGTCATTAGGGTTCGCTTAGGCAATTTTTAAAGCTGTGGCGGTAATGTGGTGGGGATTGGGTCTTTGAGTTTTTTGTAGAGAGTACGATGACCGATCTTGTTAGACCGCGAGTCAAATATGTTATCGGGCCTGACGGCAGCCCTCTTACGATTGCCGATCTGCCGCCGACGAATACACGTCGCTGGGTTATCCGGCGTAAGGCGGAAGTGGTTGCTGCGGTGCGCGGCGGGCTTTTGAGCCTCGACGAGGCATGCCAGCGCTACAAGCTGACCACGGAGGAATTCCTGTCCTGGCAGGCGTCGATCGACGAATACGGCCTTGCCGGGCTGCGCACGACGCGCATCCAGCAATACCGGCACTAGAGCCGATCTGAAAGAGAAAAAGGGCGCGGTAACCGCGCCCTTTTTGCTTTGCCGCCACGTCCACTTCAGACCGTCAGCACCACCTTGCCGATCGGCCTGGTGGCGAGAAAGGCGTGCGCCGCGCCCGCCTGTTCGAGCGGAAAGCTCTTTGCCACATGGACGGCAAGCTTCCCCGCATCGACCAGTTTGCCAAGCTCAACGAGGCCTTCGCGGTCGGGCACCACGGACATGCGCTCGACGCGGATGTTTCGCGCCGCAGCCTTGGCCCGGGTGGTGTCGTGGACATTGAGCAGCGACACCAGGACGCCACCGTCCTTCAGGACCGTCAGCGATTGCTCGGCATGGTCGCCGCCCATCGGGTCCAGAACCAAATCGAGGTCGCCGACCTCGGCGGTGAAATCGCCCTTGGTGTAGTCGACGACCTCGTCGGCTCCGAGCGAGCGGACGAAATCGAGTTTCTTCGGGCTGGCGGTGGCGATGACATAGGCTCCGCGCGCCTTGGCGATCTGCACCGCCAGATGCCCGACGCCGCCGGCCGCGGCATGGATCAGCACGCGCTGGCCAGGCTTGAGGCCGCCATGGCGGACAAGGCCTTGCCAGGCGGTCAGGCCGGCCAGCGGCAGCGCGCCGGCGTGATTGTGATCGATGCCTTGCGGCTTTGGTGCGATTTCATCGACCGGGGTGACGGCGAGTTCCGCATAGGCCGCGGCCTGCTTGGGAAAACGCGGCATGCCGAACACGGCGTCACCGACCTTGAGGCCGCCGTTGACGCCTGGGCCTACCGCCTCGACCGTGCCTGAAATATCCCAGCCGAGGGTGAAGGGCGGTTCGCCCAGCAATGGATAAGAGCCGGCGCGCACCGAGCCATCGACCGGATTGATGCCGGCTGCGTGCACGCGGACGAGCACTTCGCCTGACTTGGGCGAAGGGGTTGGACGATCGGCGATGACGAGCACGTCGGGTTCGCCGACGGAATTCTGGACAACGGCACGCATGGGATATCTCTCCTGATGGGGTTCTTATGCCGCTATCATTTGGATAGTAATATTCTCTTGTCTAGTATGTACCTTTTCTATATATAGGTACCTCATGGATAGTGATAATGATTGTGGCTTCGGCTATGATGCATTCCAGCGGACGTGCCCTTCACACGCCGTGCTCGAAATGCTGGCCAGCAAATGGGTCTATCTGGTGGTTTGCGCATTGCGCCGCGGCCGGATGCGCAATGGCGAACTGGCGCGCAGGCTGGAAGGCATCACGCCCAAAATGCTGACCCAGACGCTGCGCATTCTCGAGCGCGACGGGCTGGTGCGGCGCGAGATCTTTCCAGTGATCCCGCCGCGGGTCGAATATGAATTGACCGAACTTGGCCAGAACCTGGCGGGGCTGCTCACCCAGATACGGTCCTGGTCGGAAGAGCATGTGCCCGACATCAAGGAGGCGCGGGCAAGGGCGGCTGCGATCCAGAATGGGGAATTGCAGGCACAGGTGTGAGGCTGCGGCCGCCTTGCGGCCAGATCAGCAGCGCCCGAGCCTTTTGGCGCGGCTACACAAAGCACGGCGTCAGTCGGCGCCGGCTGGATCAAACCCTGTCTTCAGCCGATCATGGCGCTGCGGCCGCCGAGTTCCGCGTCGCGGATCTTGGTGTCGCGCGATTCCAGCATTTCGGCCTTGGAAAGCTCCGCTTCAGCTTCGCCGAGTAATGATTCGGCAGCGCTTCGCTGCTGGGCGAGGTCGCTTTGCGAATTTCTGAGGTTGTCGCGGCGCAGACGCGCCGCCTTGGCGAAGGTCGGATAGGCAAAATGATTGATGTCGGTGATGCCGGCCTTCTTCTCCTCAGCGGTGATCTGAAGCTCCAGCTCAACGGCCATGCGCTCGAACTCGGCGATCATCATGTCGAGCTGCAGCAGCTGCCGCCGCTTCTCATTCACCTGAAACTGCTTCAGTCGAACGAGGTTCTCACGTGACTTCATGATTCGGTACTCCCGGAAACGCACACCTGCACATATCGTCCAATCCGCCCGCCAGGGCCTGGCGCCACCCGTATCCACCGGCATTCCCCGAACTATGGGAAACAAATTCCTAAAGTTTTTTGCCGGCGGTAACCATTCGTTTACGGGCATTGTTAATCATAAGGGCGAGGACTTAAGGCCGGGTAAAAATTCCGGCTCCCGATACGGAAGCCGGCCAGCGAGTCCCTTGAGTCACTTAGTCCGACTTATTAATGTGTTGCATTAGCGATTTGGTTCTGTGATTCATCATTAGATTCAAGAGGGTGTAGAAAGCGGTTAAAAAATCTGGTACCGTCCTGGGTGCGGAATTAGGTTTTGTTAACCATTCGATGGCAGCCTTCTGTTCAGGCAATCACTGCTCCGGTCCCGGATGGGTCGTGACATGGTCCGGCGGCAGAAAAGGGGAATGAAATGCGCGTTCTGCTGATAGAAGACGACAGTGCAACCGCTCAGAGCATCGAGCTGATGCTCAAATCCGAAAGTTTTAATGTTTATACGACCGACCTCGGCGAAGAGGGTGTCGATCTCGGTAAACTTTACGATTACGATATCATTCTTCTCGATCTCAACCTTCCCGACATGTCAGGCTACGAGGTCTTGCGGACACTTCGCCTCTCCAAGGTGAAGACGCCGATCCTGATCCTGTCCGGCATGGCCGGCATCGAGGACAAGGTGCGCGGCCTCGGTTTCGGCGCCGACGACTATATGACCAAGCCGTTTCACAAGGACGAACTGGTCGCCCGCATCCACGCCATCGTGCGCCGCTCAAAGGGCCATGCCCAGTCGGTCATCACCACTGGCGACCTGGTGGTCAATCTCGATGCCAAGACCGTCGAAGTCGGTGGCCAGCGCGTGCATCTGACCGGCAAGGAATACCAGATGCTGGAGCTGCTCTCGCTGCGCAAGGGCACCACGCTGACCAAGGAAATGTTCCTCAACCACCTCTATGGCGGCATGGACGAACCGGAATTGAAGATCATCGACGTCTTC
Source organism: Mesorhizobium sp. P2_F7 (assembly GCF_056403695.1). Classification (NCBI taxonomy): domain Bacteria; kingdom Pseudomonadati; phylum Pseudomonadota; class Alphaproteobacteria; order Hyphomicrobiales; family Phyllobacteriaceae; genus Mesorhizobium; species Mesorhizobium sp. P2_F7. The sequence goes on from NZ_JBFUFA010000003.1 coordinate 395,142, forward strand.
ATCTGCAAGCTGCGCAAGAAGCTCGACGCTGCGTCCGGTGGTCAGAACTACATCGAAACGGTCTGGGGCCGCGGCTATGTGCTGCGCGAGCCGGAAGACATCCGCGTTAGCGCCTGAGCGAACACCATCTGATTGAATTCAATGCAAAAAACCCGGCCCAGGCCGGGTTTTTTGCTGTCCTTTCCGTTCGACCGCGACCCGAATCAGGCGGCGATCTTCAGGGTGCGAAAGCGTTCGAGCAGTTGCGGCCGGTTGAACGGCTTCAAGAGATAGCCCTGGGCGCCGGCGCGCTTTGCCTTCATGATCGAGGCGACATCGACCTCGACCAGCGAAATCAGGATCTGCGGCTTGATCGCGCTTTCCATGGCGCGGACCTGGCGGATGACATCAACCGCCTGCATGTCGGGCAGGGCGCCGTCGACGACAATGACATCGGGCATTTCGGCGGCGCACATCTCGACCGCGTCAAGTCCGGTGGCCGCTTCGATCACAATCATGTCGGAGCCGCCAAGAATCCGTTTTGCGACCTTCCTGATCACACTTGAATCGTCGACAAACATGCAGCGCTTCATTTCCGGGTCCTCTTTGCCTTGGGGCGAACCGGCGGCATCCGGGGTATCGGAATGCATCTTAGGCCGATCTGGTAAAGAAGCCGAAAAGCCGTTAGGTAAAGTTTTTGCAAAAATGTCGTTTGCGCGCCCGTGCCCGCGGACGCGCCACAGGCGATGAAACTTGGCTGTTCTGAATTTCGGCCAAGCCCGCAAATATCAGTGGCGAAAAATACTTGATTTGTTCTTGGCTGTCGGCCGAGCCGGCAAACGGCCACGGATCGTCAGGCCGCGGACAGCACGATCTCTTCGGCGGTCGCGTGGATCGAGATCGTCATGTTGGCCTCACGCGCCAAGAGCAGCGTGTAGTAGGGTTGGACCGAATGAGCGTCGATCGGTTCCTCGGGCTTGTTGCCGGAATGCAGTTCGAGGAATTTCGGCGGCACGCGCAGCATCGGACCACTGGCGGCAAGCGCAAAGCGCGGCTCGGTGTCGAGGCTCTCCAGCGTGACCACCAGCTTGCCGCCGCGTGGGATGGCGGCGTTGGCGACGAGCAGCAAATTGAGCAGCAGCTTGACCTTGTTTTTCGGCAGCAGGGCGCGAACCCCGTTCCAGACCAGGTCCGGCTTCTCGTTCTTCAGGAAAGCGATGGCGACCGACTCGGCATCGCCGGTGTCGATCATCATGCCGGCCGAACCGGCGGCGCCGAAAGCGATGCGGGCGAATTGCAGGCGGGCCGATGCGTTTCTGGCGCTCTGGCGAATCAGCTTCATGGCGTCTTCGTCGGCGCCGCCCTCGTCGAGGAGTTCAAGGCCGTTGTTGATGGCTCCCACCGGCGAAATGATGTCGTGGCAGACACGGCTGCACAACAGCGCTGCGAGATCGGGTGCGGAGAGAGAGAAAAGCTCGGCCATCGGCGAAAATCCCTGCTAAAAATTCACGTCCTGGTGGCCACGCGACCGTCAGCCGCGCCTTACCCACCCGAATCACGCCCTTTCCCCAGCGCTTCTGAATACACAGCGCCCGGGCGTGCAGCAACAAATCCACAATTCTCGTTAGCAAAAATGGCGAGTTTACACAGGATGGGAGCCCGCGCAGACGGTCAGAACAGCCTTCGAACCGCCATGTTCATGTGGGAGGTTAATGGTTGAAAAAGGATTACGGCATAGTTTGCCCGTAACAGTCATCCTTAACGGCCGCCTAAAGAGCCGTGCGGGGTGCGAGGCGTCGGCGAAAGTGCTCCCTGACGGAGATTGGAAGCATGGTTTCCCGATTCTACGACCGGACCTTTGTCCGTGTCTTCTTCATGGCGATTGCCCTCATGGGCGCTCTCGCCTTTTCAACCTCTGCGTCGCGGGCGCAGGAATACACCGCTCAGGAGATCGTCGATTCCGGCCACAAGTTCTTCGGCGCGACGTCGGGCGGTCTCGCCACCGTCGTCGAGAAGATTTTTGCCTCTTACGGCCTGCCCAATGGCTATCTGCTCGGCGAAGAGGGCTCCGGCGCGGTGATCGGCGGCCTGACCTATGGCGAAGGCACGCTCTACACCAAGAATGCCGGCGACCATAAGGTGTTCTGGCAAGGTCCGTCGCTCGGCTGGGATTTCGGCGGCGAGGGATCGCGGGTGATGATGCTCGTCTACAATCTCGACGACGTCAGCAATCTCTATAACCGGTTCGGCGGCGTTGCCGGTTCTGCCTATGTCGTGGCCGGCGTCGGCTTCAACGTGCTGCAGAACAACAGGGTGCTGCTGGTGCCGATCCGCACCGGCGTCGGCGCGCGGCTTGGCGTCAATCTCGGCTATCTGAAGCTGACGCAGAGGCCGACCTGGAACCCCTTCTGATCGGGCATATTGATATTCAGGTGAGGCCGGCCTGCGAATGGCTGATACCTGCGCTTCCGGTACTCACGGACCAATGTCCGCTCCGTTCCGGTTCTCGGTATCAACCATTCTCGGCTCGGCCTGACCTGAATCTCAACATGCCCTCAGCCCGAGATCATGCCATCGAGCGCATTTTGTGAGGTCACAAGCCGAACCTGCGGCATACTCTTGCCGCAGCGCTGGATTTGCGTCATGCGAACGTGGCAAAGTCCAGACTTGGCGGTTGCCGGATAGCGGCCCGCCCGTAACGGGTAGTCACCTTGGTCCAGTCGATCCTGTTCTTCGCCCTCGGCTTTCTGTGCGCCGGCTTTCTGGCGCTGCTGGTGGCGCCGGCCATCTGGCGGCGGGCGGTCGCGCTGACCCGCAAGCGTGTCGAGGCGTCGGTACCGCGAACGCTGGAGGAGATCCAGGCCGACAAGGACAGCGTGCGGGCCGAGTTCGCCATGACGACGCGCCGGCTCGAAATGAGCGTCAAGACGCTGCGTGAGCAAACGAATGAGCAGCTCGTCGAAATCAGTCGCGGGCGCGAGGCGCTGAAAGGCCTGGCGGTCGAGCGCAAGGACAAGAAGCAGGCGCTTTCGGAACTGGGAGAAAAAAACGAACTGCTCCTGCATCGCGAGCAGCAGATACAGCAACTGACGGACAAGCTCGTGCAAGCCGAGCGCATGATGGAAAAGCGCGCGCTCGAGCTGGAAAAGCTCGAGCACATGTATGACGACGCCTCCTTCTCCTCCAGCAACCGGCAGATCGAACTGGTGGCGCGCGAATCCGAGTTGGAAAAGTTTGCCAACGACATTTCGGTGCTGCGCGGCCAGCGCAAGGAGGCCGACAAGCGCCATCAGGAAGTCGTCGCCGAGGGCAAGGCCACGCGCGATGCTCTGAAAGCCGAGAAGAAAAGAACCGCCGATCTCGAGAAGAAGCTCGAGCGCCTGCTCGCCACGCTTGCCGATCGCGAGGACAAGCTCGATCGCCGCGAAAAGGAACTGGCACGGCTTCGCGAACGGTTGAAGGGCGAGGCTGCGGGAGGCGCAGTGGCTGCTGGCCTTGTTGGCGCTCCGGACAATGCTCCCGCTGGCAATGACGACGTCGACAAGGTGCTAGCCAAGCTCGAAGGCGATCGCGAGCGGCTGGAAGCCAGGCTGACGACGCTGGCCCGTGAGAACAGGCGGCTCAAGACGGAGCTTGGCGGTTCCGAAACCACGAGAAATGGCGACGACAGGCGCAGCGCCGGTGATGCGTTGCGTGAACAGATGAACACCCTGGCGGCAGAGGTCGTCAGCCTGACCGCCAAGCTCGAAGGACCCGATTCACCAATCGCCAAGGCGTTGGCTGCGCCGCAGGAAGCGCGGTCGGGCACCACCAGCCTCGCCGATCGTGTCCGGGCGCTGCAAAAGGCAGATTTGCCGAGTTGAACGGCGAGGGGCGCCAGCTTGCGCCGATAGTAGGCCGTTCCCATGTCTAACGTCATGATGGTCTATGGCGTGCTTGTCATCTCGTCGCTCCTACTCTGGCACTTTCATCCGGTGCTTTTTGAGGTGTTGGACGCTGTGGCGTCGCTGTTCGAGAAGACGGCAAGAGATCGCGAGGCGACCGGCGCTCCGATACCGTTGGCCGACGACGTCGAGACTTTCAGGATCGAGGCCGCGCCGAGCGAGGTCAGCACCACGCGCGTTGCCCGAAACCAGCTCGACCTTCGATCAGATTGGCTCTGGCCGCCGGCCGAGGCGCATCAGCGCGAAAAATGATGCAGCGCAATCGCTGAGGCGGCGGCGACATTGAGGCTGTCGAAGCCTTGCGCCATGCCGATCCGCACGGTTTGCAGGCGAGCAAGCAGGCTTTCGGGCAGGCCTTCCCCTTCCGTGCCGAGATAGAGCGCCAGCCGGTTCGTCCTCTCTGCGTCGCGAATATCGGCCGCGCCACGGGGCGACAGTGCAAACTGGCTGAAGCCCAGCCGGCCGAGCGCGGTGATGAAGGTCGTGTCCTCAAAAGATGCAAAGGGAACCTTCAGCGCCGCGCCGACGGAGACACGGATCGCCTTGCGGTACAGCGGATCGCAGCAGGTCGCGTCTAGAAATACGGCATCGGCGCCGAAGGCGGCAGCGTTGCGGAAGATCGATCCCATATTGTCATGGTTGGCGATGCCGACGAGCACGACGATCAGCGCGTTCGCAGGCAAGGTTTCCAGCAAGGCTTCGGCGGGCAGCGCGGTGCCTTTGCTGCCGATCGCCAATATGCCGCGGTGCATGTGGAAGCCAGCGATCCTGTCCATGATGGCGCTTGTCGCGACGTAAACCGGCAGGTCGGCAGGGGCCTTGCGCAAGATGTCGTCGAGCCCGGCCAGCCGGTTTTCAAGAACCAGGACCGATTCGGCGGTGAAGCGTCCGGCCGACAGCAGGACGTCCAGCACCACCTTGCCTTCGGCGACGAACCGGCCATGGCGGCCGGTGAGATCGCGTTCGCGGATGTCGAGATAGGCGGCGACCCGCGGATCGCGCGCGTCGTCGATCTGGATCGGATCCATCATTACCTCGGCCGGCGAAAATCGTCAGCGAGGTAAGGAGCGATCGGAGCCGCAGGTCAAGTCCCGGCGCGGCGCAGACGCGTTGCCATCTGGGACAAATCGCCGGCGCCGAAAATGCCGTCCAGCGTGCGCAAGAGATCGCGCACGGCTTCGGACTTGCACGAATAGTAGATCATCTGCCGGTCGCGGCGGGTCTCGACAAGGTCGAGCGCCCTGAGCTTGGCCAGATGTTGCGACAAAGCAGACTGGCTGAGCACCACCTTTTCGGCGATGGCACCGACCGACATTTCACCGTCGGTCAGATGGCTCATGATCAAAAGCCGCTTTTCGTTGCCCATAAGGGTCAGAAATGTCGCCGCCGATTCGGCATTGGCGATTAATTTGGTCGAGACCATCGATGCCCCATGTTTCCCTGCTCATCCGAACGCTATGGGGGCAAATAGCGTTGGGTGCTATAATTCAGCTGTGGATGCACGCTGCTGATTCAGCGCTACCTGAATCGTAGATCATTTCGCCCAAATCTCAAGACATGCTTTTGATTCATGACGATTATCCTTGGTAACCCTGCGTAGCCGGCGCACGTCCGGCCTTGGCCATGTCGACCAGAGCCGGCCGCAGGTCACGCGCTGTCTTCAATGGTTGCGGGAAATAGACCCTGCAAACGGCGTCGCCCGATGCCAGGTCCATGCCCTCGGCATCGAAGCCGGTCATGGTCCAGCCATCACCGTCGGCCTTGGCAAAATGACGGGCATAGACGGCGATTGCGTCGAGGTGGTCGGCGTTCATGTGGTCGAGGGCTGACTGTTCGCTGGCCGCCAGCTCGTCGACGATCGGTCCATCGGTGATGAGATCGGCACGTTCCAGCAGATAGGCCTTGCCGAATCCGCCATTCAGGCTGGCGCGCTCGGGCTCGAGGCGGAAGATCGAGAAATCGCCGAGCCCGGAATACAGCTTTGCCTTGGGATTACGGTTGAGATAGCGCCGCTCGGCGCGGACATGCGCGCTCGAGCCGCGCTCAAGCGGCTGCGCCCGGCAAACCAGCGTTACCCTGGGATGCGCCAGCGGATCGCCCTTGCCGGGCTCGCCGACAAGCAGCGAGCAGCGTGGGTCGGCAAGGATCGCGCCGGTGTGGGCGGACAACGCCGAGACAAGGATCAGCGGCGCGCCATCAATGTCGGTGGCGACGCCGACCCGGGAGGCCAGCGGCGAGCCGGTTTTGGGTTCGATGACTGCCAAGGCGCCGAAACGGGCGCTGCGGATCAGCGTCGCAGCCAACCTGGTCGCCTCGGCGTCCGTCGCGCGAATGACGTCCTTCTTCGGCTGGTCCAAGATGCTCACCGGGTTAAGTTGATTTTCGTCGTCCAGTTATTGGCCAATCAGGCCGGATTTGACAAGCGCTTTGATCTCATCCGCCGAAAAGCCGAAGCGCGCCAGCACGGTCTGCGGTCGCTGGTCTTCGTCGACCGGTGTGGCGGCGAGCGACGGCTGCGAGCCCGAGAAGCGCGGCGCGGGCGCCGGTCGCTCGAACGCGCCCGTCTTCACAAATGCGTGACGAGCGCTGATATGCGGGTGATTCCCGGCCTCTGTCAGTGACAAGACCGGCGCAACGCAGGCGTCGGTCTCCTCAAACAGCCCGGCCCAGTCGTCGCGTGTCTTTTGCCGGAACCGGCCGGCAATGGCGGCGCGCATCTCCGGCCACAGCGCCTTGTCGTACTGGCCGCGGACAAAATGCTCACTGAGCGGCAGCAGGTTTGCGAATTCGGCGAAGAAGCGCGGCTCAAGGCAACCGACCGCGACATGGCGTCCGTCCGCCGTCTCATAGGTATCGTAGAAGGGCGCACCGGAATCGAGCAGGTTCGCGCCGCGCCGGTCGCTCCACAGGCCGGTCGCCATGAAGGCGTGTATGGGCGCCGCCAGCATCGACGCGCCTTCGACCATCGCCGCGTCAACCACCTGGCCCTTGCCGGAGCGCGAACGCTCGAACAGCGCGGCGAGCACGCCGGCGATCAACATCATGGCGCCGCCGCCATTGTCGGCGATCAGGTTCAGCGGCGGCACCGGCCGGCCTTCCTCCCGACCGATGGCATGCAGCACACCGGAATAGGCGAGGTAGGTGATGTCGTGGCCGGCGCGGCCAGCCAGCGGCCCGTCCTGGCCAAAGCCGGTCATGCGGCCGTAGATCAGCCCCGGGTTGCGGGCCAGTGCCGCATCCGGGCCGAGACCGAGCCGCTCCATGACCCCGGGGCGAAAACCCTCGACCAGCAGGTCGGCTTTCTCGACGAGGCCCAGCACCAGTTCGATGCCTTGCTCTTGCTTGAGGTCGACGCGCAGGATGGAACGGCCGTGACGGTCGAGATTGTGCGCATCGGAGAGCGGCAGCATGGGTTGTTCCGCACCGGCCCGCTCGATGCGCAGCACCTCGGCGCCCATTTCAGACAGCACCAACCCGGCCAGCGGCACCGGGCCGAGCCCGGCCATCTCGATGATTTTGAGGCCGGCAAGGGGGCCGGTCTTCACTGCGGCTGCGCCGGCCGCCATGGCCGTTTATTTCGGCGCCATGCGGATCGCCCCGTCGAGGCGGATGGTTTCGCCGTTCAGCATCTGGTTCTCGACGATATGCAGGGCGAGCGCCGCATATTCGGACGGTTCGCCGAGGCGAGACGGGAAGGGCACGGCTGCACCAAGCGAATCCTGCACCTCCTGCGGCATGCCGGCCATCATCGGCGTCTTGAAGATGCCAGGCGCGATGGTGCAGACGCGAATGCCGGAGCGTGCGAGATCGCGCGCGACCGGCAGCGTCATGCCGACGACACCGCCCTTGGAGGCGGCATAGGCGGCCTGGCCGATCTGGCCGTCATAGGCGGCGACCGATGCCGTGTTGACGATGACGCCGCGCTCGCCGCCCTGCAGCGGCTCGAGCTTGGCGGCGCGGTCGGCGACGAGGCGGATCATGTTGAAGGTGCCGATCAGATTGATCTCGATCACCTTGCGGTACTGGTCGAGCGGGTGCGGGCCATCCTTGCCGATGGTTTTCACGCCGATGGCGATGCCRGCGCAATTGACCAGGATGCGCGCCGGCCCAAGCCTTTTTTCCACCTCGGCGACCGCGGCCGCACCGCTCTCGGCGCTGCTCACATCGCACTGGATGGCGGTGCCGCCGATGTCGCCCGCCACCTTCGCCGCCCGGTCGATGCCGATATCGAAAATGGCGACGCGCGCGCCCTTGTCGGCCAACGCGCGGGCGGTTGCCTCGCCGAGGCCGGAGCCGCCCCCGGTTACGATCGCAATCTGGCCGTTCGGGTTCATGCCGCGTCCTCCCTGCTTTTGCGGGTCATGCTACGGAGGTCGCCGCCATGGTGCAACCTGAGGGACAGGGATCAATCGCGACAAGGTGTCGAGATTGACCTTGGGGATCAGGCCATCGCCGGGATGTTCTCGGCAATCCTGGCAAAGCTGGCATGGCAGACCTCGCCGGAGAGCCGCGCCACGGCACCGGGCACGATCTCGTGCGACAGCAGCCGGTCGAGGTCGACCGGGCGTGGCATGGAAATCTGGCCGCGCGGGATCTTCCTGAAGCCGAGCGAGCCATAATAGGGCTCGTCGCCGACAAGGATCACCGCCGGCGCGCCGGCCTTGGCGGCCGCCTCCAGCGCGATGGCCACCAGCCGGCGGCCAATGCCGAGATTTTTGAAGGCAGGGCGCACGGCAAGCGGCCCGAGCATCAGCGCACGGCCGGCGCCGGCGGCGATGCGGGTCATGCGCACCGAAGCGACGACGATGTCGCCGTCGACGGCGACGAAGGACAGCGAGCGTTCGTGGCCGCCGGCCTCGCGGATCTTGTAGGCGGCCAGCACGAAGCGGCCGGGCCCGAAGGCTTCGTCGTTGATGGCTTCGATTTCGGGGTCGTGCGCCGGAGTTTCCGGCAGGTATTTCACGTCGGCAAGGCTCATGGTCTTCGCGGTCCGATATACGAGGAAGGTTGCTGCAAGCGGCAGCGTTCGCCAGTCAGCGCTTCAAGCGCGGGCGCCCTTTCGTCGTCGGTCAAACCGTATCGAGGCAAAGTCGAACATGCGGAATGTCCGCTAGCATCATTTTTCAGCCGCTGCAATCGGTCGCTTTTATCAGGCATTTCGGACGAGTGACGCTCTGTTCAGCAGATGACGACTTCGACATTGTCGCTTTGCGCCTACATTGGCCAATGCAGGCAAGGAGATTTCGCATGGGTTTGCTGGTCGAAGGCAAATGGCAGGATCGCCCGGTCAAAGTCGATAGCGGCGGCAGGTTCATCCGCGCCGAGACGCAGTGGCGTGACTGGATCACGCGTGATGGCGCGCCGGCTAAAGGCCGCATGCGCGGTTTCAAGGCCGAACCCGGTCGCTATCATCTTTACGTCTCGCTCGCCTGTCCGTGGGCGCACCGCACGCTGATCTTTCGTGCGCTGAAGAAGCTCGAAGACATCATCTCGGTTTCGGTCGTCCACCATTTCCTCGGCGCCGACGGCTGGACTTTTCTGGCCGAAGACGGCGCCACCGGCGACAGGGTCAACGGTCTCGATTTCCTGCATCATATCTACACCAAAGCCGATCCCGCCTATTCGGGCCGGGTGTCGGTGCCGGTGCTGTGGGACAAAAAAGAACAGACCATCGTCTCCAACGAATCCTCAGAGATCATCCGCATGCTCAATTCCGCCTTCGACGAATGGGGCGATGCCGGCATCGATTTCTATCCGCCGGCGCTGCGCGGCGAGATCGACAAGGTCAATGCGCTGGTCTTTCCGGCCATCAACAATGGCGTCTACCGCGCCGGCTTCGCAACCACGCAAGCAGCCTATGAAGAAGCGTTTGGCGAGCTGTTTTCGGCGCTCGACACGCTGGAGGAGAGGCTGTCAAAACAGCGCTATCTCACCGGCGAGCGCATCACCGAGGCCGACTGGCGGCTGTTCACCACGCTGGTGCGGTTCGACCCGGTCTATGTCGGCCATTTCAAATGCAATCTGCGCCGCATCGCCGACTATCCGAACCTGTCGAACTATCTGCGCGATCTCTACCAGGTGCCCGGCGTCGCCGGCACGGTCAACCTGCACCACATCAAGACGCATTATTACGGCAGCCACGAAAGCATCAACCCGACTCGCATTGTGCCGGTAGGGCCGGATCTGGACTACGCCGCGCCGCATGACCGGGCGCGGTTCAGGAAGGCGGCGTGAAGGCCACGGACTAGCTGAAAGGCTCGCTGCTGATTCGAGCCTGCCTGGCAAGTTCTGCCTTCAAATAAGTCTTGCCAATGCTGCTTGAGTAGCCAGCGGCATTAATGCCGAAGGCGACAAGTCCGGCAAGCAGCAGGATAAAAATCCAAACCAGGGGCGGAAGGGTATCGCTGCCCGGAACGTCGCCGCCCGCGACCGCGAGACCCATCAGCAGAAATGACAGCACGCAAGAGACCAGAGTCGAATAAAGCGTTATTTTCCAATACTCTGGCCGATTGAAAAGCCGAAGGTGCTTGCGGATGAATTTGTAGCAGGCAAACGACGTCGACCCAAACGATATGCCGAAACCGGCTGCCTTGCCGATGCTGTCCCCCAGTGAGGGGAATAGAAGCGCGAAGACAATAAAGACAGCGGTCAAGCCTATCATCATCAGGGTATAGAATCCGACATAAGGCCAGACATTTACTGATTTTACTTGTTCGACATCCATCACGCGTGCCCCTCATATTTCTGGCAGGAGTAAGCTGAAATACTGCAAGCAAATCAAGTCTACCAGTAAGGCGACACCGGGTTTCTCCCAAAAACCTCACCAATCCGCCGCAGCGTTGCCGGCGTCGTGCCTTCGGGCAAGCGGTCGAGCGGGAAGAAGCCGGCTTCGGCGATCTCGTGGTCCGGCAGTTTTGGCGCGGTCTGGCTAAAACTTTCGATCAGGTACAAAGCGACATGGTCGCGGCGGCTGGAGCGGCGGTTGAAATGCATCGATCTCAGCACCGGCGGGGCGGTGAGCGCGATGTTGCCTTCCTCAGCCAATTCCCGCGCCAGCGCTTCGCCAAGCGTTTCGCCCACTTCGACGCCGCCGCCCGGCAATTGCCAGCCGGGAACATAGGTGTGGCGGATGAGGAAGACGGAGTTCGACGCGCGGTCATGGATCAGGCCGCGCACGCCAAGCGTCATTGGCCGCCGCAGCAGGAAATAGAGATGGAACAGCCTTGCCCTCAGGCCCGCCCAGCCGGTCTGGCGAAACACCTGCTCCGGGTCCGATATCGCCATCGCTAGCGAAACCGCGAGCGGACAGGAAACAGTGAGTGGAAAGCCGGCGGCGCGTCGCCTATGAAGGAAAGATGTTCAGGCTCGCGCATATTTCCGATGTCCATCTGGGGCCGCTTCCCGGTGTAACCTATCGCGAACTCGCGTCCAAGCGCGTGGTCGGTTACGTCAACTGGCAGCGCAACCGCCGCCGCCATATGCACGATGCCGTCATCGACACCATCGTCGCCGACATGAAGGCGAGCGGTCCCGACCACCTCACCGTTACCGGCGACCTGGTCAACCTGGCGCTGGATGGCGAGATCGAGATGGCAAAACACTGGCTGGAGACGCTGGGCTCGCCGGAAGATGTCTCGGTGGTGCCGGGCAATCACGACGCCTATGTGCCGGGCGCCTTCGACAAGGTCTGCCGCTCCTGGGCGGCATGGATGACCGGCGACGACATCACCACCCCCGTCGACCGCAACACCTTTCCCTATCTGCGCGTGCGCGGCAATGTCGCGCTGATCGGCGTTTCGACGGCACGCGCCACAGCACCGTTCATGGCCAATGGCTTCTTCCTCGAGGGACAGGCGCAAAGGCTGGCCTCGGTGCTCGACGCCACGGCCAAACGCGGGCTGTTGCGGGTGATCATGATCCATCATCCGCCGGTGCGCGGCGCCGTCACCCAGCAAAAGCGGCTGTTCGGCATCTCGCGCTTCCACAAGATCGTTCACCGGTACGGCGCCGAGCTTGTGCTGCACGGCCATTCGCACCTGCCGTCGCTGTCCTTCATCGGCGGCCGCGGCGCCAGGATACCCGTCGTCGGCGTCGCGGCGGCAGGGCAGTCGCCCGGCAGCAAGAACCCGGCGGCGCAGTACAACCTGCTCGATATGGACGGCGAAAAGGGCAGTTGGCGGATCCGGCTGACGCGACGCGGCCTGACAGGGCCGGCCATACCGCCGTCGGACCTGCAAGTGGTGGAGCTCGGCGTCGATGCCGAGGCCTCGCAATCGCTGATCAGAAGCTGATTTTCATCGCCACCAGGCGATCCCAGAACAGCGCGGCCGCCACAGCAAGGCCAACCAGCGCGCCGGCGGCGACCAGGCCGAGGCCCGACAGGAAGGTCGACCAGCGCTTGGCCGATGCGGCTGCTTGCAGGGGTGGTTCGGCTTCCCGCACGGTGGCGCGGTTCAGGCCGGCAGCGGCCGGCTCGACGCCGCCCTCCATCATACGCTGACGCTCAACGATGCGCTCCGCCACATAGCGGGTAACCTGATCGGCAACCGGTTTCATGTCGGTCGATTCGGCGAGCACGACGCGGCCGATGCGGGTATCCTTGAGGAAGCGGTAGGTGCGCCGGTCGCGCCCCATCGCTACATGGCTGACCGCGTCGATCCACAGCCGCGGCTGCAGGCCCGATGATACAACGAAGTCGAAATTGTCCATGTCGGCTGGCACGTCGGCAAAGACCGGGGTGAGCTCGGCGGCGAGCAGATCAAGCCGCATCCGGTGCGCCTCGCGCATGTCGACCACGACATCGTCGCGATCGGCGAAGGCATTCTTCACATCGCGAACGGCGTCGGACAGTTTGCGCGACGGGGTTAAAGAGGTGAATTGCTCGTCTGAGTCCTTCATCATCCCTCGCTAATATATGGTTAATAGCGAGTTAACACAGCCGCCGGCAAAATGCACTCGCGAGATGCCGGAAGCCGGCGAGGTTCAGCTCGCCGCGGCGCCGAGTGTTGGACGCGCACGCCTGCCGCGGCGGGCCATGTTCCGGCGCAAGGCCTGGGCGACCACGCCCGGCGCCTCCTCGACCAGCATATGGCCGGCATCGAGCACGTGATGGATATGAAAATGCGCCGGCAGGCTATCAGCCTGGGTGACGGGCAGCACCGGATCGTCCGTCCCCCAAACCACCAGCACCGGCATGCTGAGCGTGTCGAGCTGTTCGCGGGGGATGACGCCTTGCCGCTCGTCCCTGGTCATGACGGCTGCGATCTCGATCAGCTTGCGCAATTGGCCGGGGCGACGGCGTCCTTCCGCCAGGACGCTGACGATGCGTTCGGGAGGCGGGCTTTGCGGTCCGGACATGGCGGCAAGGCAGGCGCGAATTTCCCGACTGTCGGCGGCCGCCGCGTAGCGGCACAACAGTGGTCCGTTGATCTCGGGGCCAACACCACCCGGCGCCAGAAGCGTCAGCGAGGCTATCGTTTCAGGCTCGGCCAATGCCATCAGGGCAGCGACCGCACCACCCATAGAATGACCGGCGACATGCACCTGTCCTATCCCGCGCGCGGCTAGATCCGCGAGAACGCCTCGCGCTGCTGTCCTGGCCGGACCGCTGCCCGGGAAATCGAGCGACAGCCCGTGTCCCGGAAGATCGTAGGCCAAGGTCCTGATGTCGGGCGCCAGCGCCGCGGTCACCTCGCGCCAGATGTCATGGCAACCGCCGAAGCCATGCAGCAGGACGACCGTCTTCGACCCGGCGCCCCGCTCGGCGACATAGAGGGATGAGACCATGAAAAATGTATGATTGTTGCAAGATCGGACAGGAAATTTCGAATTGAGGCTGGATTGCTCCCAGTCCAGACCGATGGCCAGTAAAATTTTCGCGATCCGATATCAGCTGGCGTTGCCGAGGCCCGCGGCGCGCAGCGCCTCGACCAGCCGCTCGGTCAGATCGGCGGGATATTTCCGCTCGGCGAAGGCTGCGCGCGGATCGGCGGCGAATTTCGGGAACTTGGTGTTCAGCTCATCGAGAAGCTTGGCCGCCAGCTGATCGCGGCCGGCAGCCTTGGCGCCGATCACCCGCGCCGCCAGATAATGCGATTTCATCGCCGTCGTGCGCAGCGACTCGCTGGCGATCGCGGCCTTGTTCATGTCGCCCAGCATGAATTGTCCGGCGAAGAGTCCGTAGTCCCACCATGTCGGGTGGCCGCTGAAGGTCTCGACGGCATGGGCCAGGATCGGTGTTCCCTCGGCATATTTGCCGGCGAAGATCAGGCCATAGCCGTAAGCGGCAGCCATGCTGAGGTCGTAGGGGTTGAGCTCATAGGCCTTGCGCATCCAGCGGATCGCTTCCTCGGTGTTGCCGAGGCGTGAGTAAAGGTAACCGTATGCGCGGTGCGCATAGGGGCTGGTCGGTCCCATCTGGATGGCGCGATGGGCAAAAGACATCGCCTGTTCGACCGTCGCGCCAGGCGGATAAGCGTAATGATCGGTGGCAGCCTCAAGGGTCAGCGAGGCCAGTTCCGAATAGACCAGCGACGATTTCGCACTCTGGCTGGCGAGGTTGTCCAGGCAGCGATAGGCGGCCTCGTGGGTCTTGGTGCTCTGGTCGAGATAGTATCTGTCGTTGAGGATCAGGCAGCTCGTCAGGCCGGTCTGGATGCCGTTCTGTTCGATGTAGCTGTAGAGCGGGCCGGAGGCGGGAATGGTCGAACTGAGGATGGCGGCGATCCGATCCTCGACGGCGCCGGGTGCGTTGTCAGCGGCCGTCAGATTGCGGGACAAAAGCACGCGGCCGGTCGCCACGCTCTGCAGTTCGAGCGTCACGTCACCTGTCATCGGTCCCGGCAGGACMTCGAAAACGAAGCTGGTTGAGTCGGTGCTCGGGTCGCGCTTGCTGTCGGCGTCACGGCCGATGAAGTCGATGGTGTCGAAACCGGCAAGACCGGCGCGCAGCGAGGCGGCGACGCGGCCTGCCTCGGGGCCGGTGGCCTTCACGGCGATGTAGACGAGCGGCAGGGCCTCCATCGACGGTGATGCGATGCTGCTCGTGGCGCCCGAGGTCTCGACCACCGCCGCCGGATCGCTGCTGGCAAGCAATGCGCCGCTGCCCTGGCGCAGGATGAGCATGCCCAGCATGAGGATGACCAGCGTCATGGCGACCCAGAAGAACTGGAGATGGCGCGCCAGCGAAGGCCCGGGTTCTGCAACCGCCGAAGCTGTCGTGGGGAGCGCGGCAGGAGCCGCTTGGTCAGGCGATCCGGGCAAGGCGGCTACCGCCTGTGCCAGCGCTACCGGCTCCTGCCCAACTGGCAGGCGTATGGCGTTGAGTTCATAGGACGGCACATAGCCACCGCGCGGAATGGCGATGCGGACCGGTTCGGCTATGCCTTCATTGGCGAAATAATGCTGCAGAAGGTCGCGCAGCCGGCCGGCCTGCACCCGGACCACGGCATCGGTCGACGAATCGAAATCGCCGTCCTTGCCGAAGACGTCCATGGCGATGGAGAAACCCTTGAGCCTGTCGGCTTCGCCGGCCTGCTCGCGCTCTACAAGATAGCGCAGCAACTTGCGCGCGCGCTCGGAACGTCCGAACGTTTCGCTGGCGAGTAGTCGCTCCAGTGTCTCGCGCACTGCGGGGGCGGCAGGCGTGGCATGCTGCAAGTGTCGATCCTCTCGAAGTCGGCACAGGTTGAGGCGCAATCATATAGCGCCTGCACGTCCATACAAGCTTGCTTATGTTATGCGATCGCGTACCGCACCAGATAATTACTGATGGTTAACACGAAAAAATCGGAATTTGCCCTGGCAAATGGGGGATTTCCGGGCGCCGCTGACATACGGCGCCCGGGAGGATGTCAGCTGACCTTGCGGCCGATGATGCGGTTGGCGGCCGAAACCACGGCTTCCAGCGAGGCGGCAACGATGTTGGTGTTGATGCCGGCGCCGAACAGCTTGCCGCCGGGATATTCCATCTCGACATAGGAGATCGCCGAGGCGTTCGAGCCGCGCTGGAGCGAATGCTCGGAATAGTCGAGCACTGACATGTCGACGCCAACATGGCGCGACAGCGCATCGACGAAGCCGTCGATCGGACCGGTGCCGGAGCCGGTGATGGTCATCTCCTTGCCGTTGTCGAGGATAACCGCCTCGACCACGCGCCGGCCCTTTTTCTCGGTGTCGGGATAGGTTTGATGGTCGAGGAATTTGATCCGACCGCCGGGCTGGTCGACATAGGTCTCGATGAAGCGGTCATGGATGCGCTTGGCCGGCACTTCCTTGCCTTCGGCGTCGGTAATCGCCTGGATCTCCTGGCTGAACTCGATCTGCAGATTGCGCGGCAGATTGAGGCCGTAATCGGCCTGCAGCACATAGGCGATGCCACCTTTGCCGGACTGCGAGTTGATGCGGATGATCGCCTCGTAGCTGCGCCCGACATCGGCCGGATCGATCGGCAGATAGGGCACTTCCCAGACCGGCGTGTTGGCCTTCTTCAAGGCCTTCATACCCTTGTTGATGGCGTCCTGGTGCGAGCCGGAAAAGGCGGTGTAGACCAGTTCGCCGACGTAAGGGTGGCGCTCGGGGATCTTCAGCTGGTTGGAATATTCGTAGACGTCCTTCATCCGGTTGATGTCGGAGCAATCCAGCTGGGGATCGACGCCTTGCGTGTACATGTTGAGCGCCAGGGTGACGATGTCGACATTGCCGGTGCGCTCGCCATTGCCGAACAGCGTGCCTTCGACGCGGTCCGCGCCCGCCATCAGGCCTAGTTCGGTGGTGGCGATGCCGGTGCCGCGATCATTGTGCGGGTGCAGCGAAATCAACAGGTTGTCGCGGTTGTCGAGGTTGCGGCACATCCATTCGATGCGGTCGGCATAGATGTTAGGCGTCGACATCTCGACCGTCGAGGGCAGGTTGATGATCAGCTTGTTGTCTGGCGTCGGCTTCACGATCTCGGTGACGGCGTTGCAGATCTCCAGCGCGACTTCGAGTTCGGTCCCGGTAAAGCTCTCCGGCGAATATTCGAAGCGGTAGCCGCCGCCGGCCTTGGCCGCCATGTCGGTGATCATCTTGGCCGCGTCAGTGGCGATCCGCTTGATGCCGCCGACGTCCTTCTCGAAGACGACGCGGCGCTGCAACTCGCTGGTCGAATTGTAGAAATGCACGATCGGATTGGTGGCGCCCTCCAGTGCCTCGAAGGTGCGGGTGATGAGTTCGGGACGGCACTGCACCAGCACCTGCAGCGAGACATCGGCCGGCACATTGCCTTGTTCGATGCACCAGCGGGCGAAATCGAAGTCGGTCTGCGAGGCCGAGGGGAAACCGATCTCGATCTCCTTGAAGCCCATGTCGAGCAGCAGGGCGAACATGCGCGCCTTGCGCTCATGGCCCATCGGATCGATCAGCGCCTGGTTGCCGTCGCGCAAATCGACCGAACACCAGATCGGCGCCTTGTCGATGACCTTGTTGGGCCAGGTGCGGTCGGTGAGGCCGACTGTCGGATAGGGTTGGTATTTGCGGGCGGCGTCCGGCATGTGGCCGGCCGCGCGTTTTACGCTTTCGGCTTCGCCGGATCGGATCTCTTCTCGTGCGTTCATCGTCTTGTTCTCCCGGCGGCTCGCGGATCGGTCTTCAGACGGATTGGTGGCGAGCGGCGCCTTACCAGATTTTCGTTCGCTTGATGTGAATTGCCAATGGCCAAGGAGCGTGCGCGTAAGCGGCGGTTCGACCGCCGGGCGCTCCTTCAGCGAACCCGGCGATCGCCGATAAGGCCGAGAAGAAGCAGGGTCGATGCCAGCGCGCGAACGGTCTCGCCGGCAAAGCCGGTCGGACGGGAAGCGACGGAGGTATGGCGCGTGTTCATGGCGGGTTTCATACAGGAGCGACCATGGACAGGCAAGTGGGCTGCCATTTCGACCGCTCCCGAGCGCTCTTCCCCATGCGCGGCAAATGCGCCAAACTTGTGTGAAGCCGAGGTCGCAATGCTTCGCTGTCGAGAGGGGGTCATCCATGAATTTCGTTTTCTTCTCGCCGCATTTTCCCGCCAACGGCGCCGATTTCTGCGACCGGCTGAAGAAGGCCGGCGCCACGGTGCTGGGCATTGGCGATGCGCCTTTCGATGCGCTGGACGGCAAGCTGAAGGCGGCACTTTCGGAATACTACCGCGTCGCCGACATGGAGGATTACGATCCGGTGTTCCGGGCGATGGGCCATTTCATCCACAAATGGGGCCGCATCGACCGCTTCGAGTCGCTCAACGAGCATTGGCTGGAGCTGGAAGCCAACATCCGCACCGACTTTAACATCTACGGCACCAAGCTCGATTTCGTGAAGAATCTGAAGCGCAAGAGCCGCATGCGCGCCTTCTTCCGCAAGAGCGGCGTCGACACCATCGCACAGCGCAAATGCTCCGACCGGGCAGGCGCCATGACCTTCATCCGCCGCGTCGGCTATCCCGTGGTGGTGAAGCCGGACAGCGGCTCCGGCGCCTCGAACACCTTCAAGATTTCCAACGCCAAGGAGCTCGACCAGTTCTTCAGGGACAAGCCCGAGGATGTGACCTTCGTCATGGAGCAGTTCATCGAAGGGCTGGTGGTCACCTATGACGGGCTGGTCAACCGCGACGGCGAGGTGGTGCTGGCCGCCAGCCACCGCTACGACCAGAGCGTCATGGAGGTGGTCAACAAGGACCGCCACATGAGCTACACCTGCTTTCCCAGGATCCGCCCAGCGGTGGAGGAGGCGGGCCGCAAGATCCTGAAAGCGTTCGACGTGCGCGAGCGTTTCTTCCACATCGAGCTGTTCGAGACCAAGGACCGCGTCATCGCGCTGGAGGTCAATATGCGCCCGCCCGGCGCCTGGATGACCGATGCGATCAACTACACGTTCGACATCGACGTCTATGCGGCGTGGGCCGACATGGTGGTGAAGGACGCCGCGGGCGGACCCTACGAGGGCAAGTATTTCACCGCCTATGCCAGCCGCAAGCACCACCTCCACTATTTGCACAGCCATGAGGACGTGCTAGCCGCGCATCGCGACAAGATCGTCCATCATCAGCCGATAGAAAAGGTTTTCAGCCGCGCCATGGGAAATTACGCCTACCAGATGCGATCCAAGGACGAAGCGGCGCTGCGCGCAGCCGTCGCCTATATCCACGCGGAAAAGGCTTAGACGCGATGGACATTTCCTATCACAAGCATTTCTCGGAAAAGCTCGGCCGCGACATGGAATACAAGCGCTACGGCCATGCCGGCCGGCCGGTGGTGGTGTTCCCGACATCGCAGGGGCGGTTCTATCAGTTCGAGGATTCCGGCGGGGTGGGCGCGCTCTCCGAATTCATCGACACCGGCCGCATCCAGCTGTTCGCGGTCGACGGCATCGATTCGGAATCCTTCTTCAACAAGCATGCCGACGCCGCCCACCGCATCGGTCGCCACGAGGCCTATTTCCGCTATGTTCGCGAGGAGGCATTGCCGGAGCTTTTGGCGACCGCCGAGCAAGCCAATGGCGGGCGCAAATTGAAGCCGCTGTTCACCGGCTGCTCGATGGGCGGCTACCATTCGTCGAACTTTGTCTTCCGCTTTCCCGAACTCGCCAGCGGCGTCATTGCGCTGTCGGGCGTCTATTCGGCGCGTGACTTCTTCGGCAAGGCGCTGGAAGGCGACATTTTCTACAATTCGCCGCTCGACTATCTGCCCGGCATCGTCGATCCCAAACTGCTGGCGCGGCTGAAGGCGCTGAGGATGATCTTCTGCTGCGGGCAGGGCGCCTGGGAAGAGCGCATGCTGGTCGAGACGCGCAGACTGGAACATATCCTGCGCGACAAATCCATTCCCGCCTGGGTCGACTATTGGGGTGGCGATGTCAGCCATGACTGGCCGTGGTGGCACAAGCAGCTGGTCTATTTCTTCGGCCGCTGGCTGGATGATGATCTGATGCACAGATTGGACTGATGGCCACACCCGCGCCCATTCGCTGCTTTGTCGAAGCCACCAATGAAGGTGATACCGAAGCGTTTCTTGGCACCTTTACCGCCGACGCATCCCTGACCGACTGGGGACGATCCTTCCATGGCCGTGAGCAGATCGCGCGCTGGAACCAGTCGGACAATATTGGCGTGAAATCCAATCTGCGCATTGTCCGCATTGCGGAGGCGGATGGCAGCTACCGCGTCCGCATCGCCGTCAAAGGTGATGGCTTCAACGGCGAGGGGGACATGGTCTTCACGCTGGACAGCGACCCGCATAGCGAGCCTCGTCATCAGCTGACGCCGCACAGGGCTAGCCTTCCTGGCATACCGGCAGTGGAACGGTTTCGTGCTCCACGGACGATCCGCGGCGCAGGCCGAGGAAGACGACAAGAGCGGTGACGATGGTGATTGCCGCCAGCACGATCAGCAGCCTGTCGAACGCCGTCTCGTAGGCCTGGATCAGGACCGTGGTTCCGGCACCGGGCAAGCGGGCTGCCGCCTCGCCGACATTGCCGGTCACCAGCAGCTGGGCGGCGGCGGTTGCGCTCGGGGAAGATGCCGTTCCCTGGGCCGCCAGTTGCGCAGCCGTGAACCCCGACAAGACAGCCATGACGATCGCCAGCGCGACGCCCTCGCAGGCGACGCGGGTGGTGTTGAAGATGCCGACCGCCATGCCGGCGCGCTCCTTCGGCACGACGCTGACGGCGAGCCCGTCCATCAGCCCCCAGGGCAGGGCGATGCCGACGCCGATCAGCACCAGCGGCGCCACCAGGGCGATGGCGACCGGCGGTGTCAGGCTTAGCCAGACAAGGCCGCCGGCGGCAATCAGCAGGCCGACCCCGCAGATCGTCGCCGGCGCGATCCAGCGCGCCAGCTGGCCGGCGAGCAAGGGCAGGATCAGCAGCGGTCCCGACAGGCAGATCATCAATTGCCCGGCCTCGATCTCGCTCATCCCCTCGATGCCGATGAAGCGGATCGGCAACAGCACGAGCAGGACGACGAAGCCATAGGCCGGCGCGGCCGCCAGAAACTGGACGCCGACGAAGCGGGGAAAGCGGAACAGCGAGAGATCGAGCATCGGCCGGCGCACGCGCCGCTCGACGATGACGAAGGCGGCAAAGAAGAGAGCAGCGATGGCAAGCAGCGCGACGACGAGCGGATCGCTCCACCCGCTCTGCGGCGCCTGCAGCACGCCATAGGTAAGCGTGGCCAGCGCGATGGTGAAAGTGCCGGCGCCCGCCCAGTCGAGGCCGGTCGCATCGGGATCGCGCGATTCCTTGATGGTGCGCAGGCCAAGCAATGCGGCTGCGATCGCAAGCGCTGCCACCAGAACGAAGATCGACCGCCAGCCGAAGGCTTCGATGATGAGACCCGACGCGATCGGTCCGAAGGCGAGGCCGATGCCGAAACTGGTGCCGAGGAAAGAGAAGGCGCGCAGCCGCAATTGGCCCTCGAACTCCTGGGCAAGCGCGGAGGCGCCGCCGGCGAAGGCGGCGGCGCTGCCGAGCCCTTGCGCAGCCCGAAGTGTGTCGAACCAGACGATGTCAGGCGCCAGCATCGCGCCCAGCGTGGCCAGGACATAGAGGCCGAGGCCAACAATGAACATCCGCTTGCGGCCATGATTGTCGGCGAGCGCGCCCAGCGCCATCAGGCTGGCGCCAAAGGTCAGCATGAAGGCGTTCGTCACCCAGTTGAGCGCGATCGGGCTGCCGCCGAGATCGGCTGCAATGCGCGAGAGTGCGACGGCCGGGCCGGTGAAGGTCAAGGGCATGGTCATGGCGGCAAGACATACCGACAACAGAACGAGCCATGGCGCGGCCGCGCCGTTTATGGTCTTCGAAGTCATGGATTTTCCTATCTGAAGCAGGATCCGCCGGCCTGCCGTTGGGAGCGCGGCGCCGGTCGTGAAGAGAAGATAGGCCGGCGACATTTCCAGCAAAATAGTATTAAATCTCCAGATATACCGGACTGAAACGCTCGAATGGAGACATGTGATGGAACGCCTCAACGGCCTTCTGGCCTTTGCCCGCACGGCTGAGTTCGGCAGCTTCATCTCCGCCGGCAGAACGCTTGGCATCTCGGCATCGGCCGTCGGCAAGAGCGTCGCCAGGCTCGAACAGGACCTCGGCGTGCGGCTGCTACAGCGCAGCACCCGCCGTGTCGGCCTGACCGAGGAGGGCAAGCTGTTCAACGAGCGGGTGCGTCGCATCCTCGACGACATCGACGATGCCGAGGCGATGCTGTCGCGGACGCGGGAGACGCCGCATGGGCGGCTGCGCGTTTCGACGCCGATCGTGACCTATCACCTGCTGTTCCCGGTGCTGTCGGAGTTCATGGCGCGCTATCCCGAAATCGAACTCGACATCGACTTCAACGACCGCATCGTCGACCTCATCGACGAAGGCGTCGACATCGCAATCCGCAGCGGCGACCTGCCGGATTCACGCCTCGTGGCGCGGCCGCTTGCGCCGTTTCGGCTGCTGTTGTGCGCGGCGCCTTCGTATCTTGAGCAGCACGGCAATCCGAGCGGACCGGACGATCTCGTGGACCATTACGGCATACGCTTCCGCTTTCCCAACAGCGGCAAGCTGCAGGGCTGGCCGTTCATCGGCGGCAGCGCCGAGCCGCAGGTCCGCTCGATGCTGACCTGCAACAATACGGAGGCGCTGAAGGGCGCTACGATCGCCGGACTCGGCATCAGCTCGATGCCCGATTTCCTGGTCCGCGACGCGCTGCGCGACGGCAAGCTGCTGACTGTTCTCGACGACCATGTCGACGGCCGCGGCCAGTTCCGGTTGCTGTGGCCGTCCAACCGGCATCTGGCGCCGAAGGTGCGCGCCTTCGTCGATTTCCTTCCCGACCGGCTTGCCGCGGCACTGAGCGGCTCGTAGCCCTTCGCGGCGCCGACGGCGATGACGACGTCAGCACGGAATAGCTCTGCTTCTCAGTAAGTGGCGCGGCCGCCGGAGAGGTCGAAGGTTGCGCCAGTGGTGAAGGAATTCTCGTCCGACAGCATGAAGGCGATCATGGCGGCCGCCTCTTCGACTTCGACGAACCGGCCGCGCGGCACCTTGCCCAGCATGTAGGCGACCTGAGCCTCGGTGAGCTGCTCGAGGATGCGGGTGCGGGCAGGCGACGGCGTCAGAGCGTTGACGGCGATGTCGTAGCCGGCGAGTTCCTTGCCGAGCGATTTTGTCAGCGCCAGCACGCCAGCCTTGGCGGCGGAATAGGCGGCGGCATTGGGATTGCCTTCCTTGCCGGCCACAGAGGCGACGTTGACGATGCGACCGTAGCTGCGCGCGATCATGCCCGGCACCAGGCGCTTGCAGCAGTAGAAGACGCCGTTTAGGTCGATGTCGATGATCTGGCGCCATGCGGCTGGATCATAGTCCACCACGGTTGCCGCGGGCCCGGCGATGCCGGCATTGTTGACCAGCAGATCGACCGGGCCGAGCGAGCGCTCGGTTTGCGTCGCTGCGCTGTCGACGGCCTCGATCAGCGATTGATCGCACAGTACGGCCTCGATCCGACCGAGCGTGGTGAGTTCGGCGACGGCGTTCTTCATCGCGGCCTGGTCGACATCCCAGATGGCAACGCTGGCGCCCGACGACAGCAGGCGCCGGGCAACGGCAAGGCCGATGCCTTGCGCGCCGCCGGTCACCACCGCGACACGGCCTGAGAGATCGACAGCATTCACGCGACGGTTCATGGGCAATTTTCCTCTTCCCTGGATTTTTGAAGCTCAGTCCCTGACGGCTCTCGCCACCAGCCGCGCTATGCTCGGCCCTGCGATGAGCACGACCAGGAAACGGGCCGACTGCAGCGCCATGACGAAGGATATGTCGACGTTCTGCGCCGCGGCGGCGATGATGGCGACGCTGTCCATGCCGCCTGGGCTGGTTGCGAGATAGGCGGTCAGCGGATCGATGCCGAGGACATGGCTGATCAGCCAGGCAAGCCCGCCGCAAAAGCCGATCAGCACGACGATCGAGCCGACGATCTGCGGCAGTGCCCGCGTCGCATGGCGCAGGATCGCCCGGGTGAAATTCAGACCGATCGACCAGCCGACCATCCCATAGGAGAGCGCCAGCAGCCATGGCGGCAATTGCATCGCCACGCCAAAGCCGAGATGGACGATGGTGCCGAAGATGAAGGTGCCGAGGAAGAAGGGCGAGGGCAGCCGGCAAAGTCGGCCGAGCAGGCCGCCGATCAGCGCCACGCCGAGCGTGGCGGCAAAGGCCTTTGCATCGATCGGCGGGAACCAGACAATGGCTGGGATTTCAACGCCGGAGGTGTCGACCCACATCTTGGCCACAAGCGCTGCCGTCATCGAGACGAAGATGACGCGCAGATACTGCATGAAGGCGACGAGGCGCTGGTCGGCGCCGAAAGCGCCGGCCATCAGAACCATGGCGGTGGCAGCACCCGGCGACGAGCCCCAGACCGCGGTGGTGCCGGGCAGAATGCGCCAGCGGCTGATCAGCCAGCCGAGCAGGCTGGACGCCGCAAGGGTCGCCAGCACCACGACGAGGAACAGCGGCCATTCCTTGTAGAAGACCGAAAAGATGTCGGCCGAGATCGACGCCGCGACCAGACAGCCGACGACGGCCTGGGCGGCGCCGAACAGCGGGCGCGGCACGCGCACCGTGGCGCCGTTGGTGCCGGCAAGGATCGCCGCCAGCATCGGTCCGATCAGCAGCGCCGCCGGCAGTGCGGCGTATTCCAGAGCGCCGGCGAACAGCAACGAGAAGATCAGCAGCACCAGCCACTGCCGGACCGGACGCATGCGTGCCATGCGTTCGACTGCCGGCTGTTCTGGCGAGGAGTCCATATCAGGGTCTTAGACCTGGAGAAGAGAAATGCGAACCCCGCCCGCGAACAGAATTCAGGGTCCGCGTTGCTTGGGATGTCAGCCGGTTTTGGTCTCGGCCAGGCCGAAGCCGCCGGCGGGATGGGTCTCGACCTGGAATTCGAAGCCGGCGATGATCGGCCGCGCCTTGGCGATCGCCGCCTGGACTTCGGGCAGCTGCAGCGAAGCCTTGTGGCTCGCAGCGTCGGTCCACACTTCAGTCACCCAGATCGCGTCGGCATCGGCCGGATCGCGGGCGATGACATAACTCAGGCAGCCGGGCATGGCGCCAGTCGAGGCGAGCAGGACGTCCATGATCGCGTCGCGCTGGCCGCGCGCCGCCCGCATCTTGCCGATCAGTCCGTACATTGCCTTACGTCTCCCCTTCAAAACTCAGCAACGCTCGCAGAACGTGCATGGTTGCGAGGCGCAGTATGCAATTGACGGCTCAAGGCATCAACTGGCCACCGTTCACCTCGATCACCTGGCCGGTGATGTAGCCGCTCAGCAGACCGGACGACAGGAACAGATAGGCGCCGACGCAGTCTTCGGCGGTGCCGGCACGCCCCTGCGGAATGGTGGCAACCATGCCCTTGATCTGTTCGTCGGTGGAATAGCGCTCGTGGAATGGCGTCAGGATGGTACCGGGCGCCACCGCGTTGACGCGGATGCCGAAGCCGATCAATTCCTTGGCCATGCCACGGGTGACGTTGGAGACGAAGGCCTTGGCCGATCCGTAGAGCCCGGCGCCGCCACCGGCGCCATTGCGTGCGGCGATCGACGAGGTGTTGACGATGAAGCCGCCCTGCTTCTTCAGCCACGGCATCGCCTTGCGTGACGCGGTCAGCACCGAGCGGGCGTTGAGGTCCATCACCGCGTCGTAGTGCGCTTCGGTCTGCTCGGCATAGGGCACGCGGCCGAGCATACCGCCGGCATTGTTGACCAGCCCGTCGAGCCGGCCGAAATGTTGCGCACTTTCCTCGACGACACGCTCGACATCGGCGGCCGCTGAGAAATCGCCCTGGGTCAGGAACACCTCGCCGCCGCCATCGCGGATGGTCTTGACCAACTTCTCGGCCGCCTCGCGGCTCGAATTGTAGTGCAACGCGATCCGGCATTTCTGCTCGGCATAGGCCAGCGCAAGGGCGGCACCGATGCCGGTCGACGCACCGGTGACCAGCACCGCCTTGCCGGCAAGATCTGGGATGACGAGAGTGGGGGCTGCGGTTGCTGGCACGTCAGTTCTCCGGGAATTTCTGCCCGTCCTTCGTAGGCCTTTGACGCCTCCCTATTCAAGCCTTAGGGCCGGAGATAGGCATAACCCTGGCGCTGCAACTCGGCGAGCTTGACGACGCCGCCCTTGTCGGCGGCGTGGAAGCCTTCGAGCAGGTCGGCAAGGGTGATCTCCATGCCTTTCATGGTGTTGCCGCACGCGTGCGGCTCAAGCCCCTGCTGCACCAGGCTGGCGAAGCGTCCCGAGATCGCCGCCGATATGCCTTTCGATTTGAAGGCGGCAAGGGCTGGACCATGGACGACCAGCACGATGTCGACATTGCCGCCGGTGCCTTCATAGTGGTTCTTGATGTTGCCGAGCACGAAATTGACCTTGTCGACATCGCTGAGGTGATAGGCGACCTTCGGTCTGTCTTCTGCGGCGGCTGCCCGACTCAGCCCGAACAGGCCGGCGGCGCCGGCAAGACTGGCCCGGAACATGTCGCGTCGGCGCATGGCATCCTCCTCGTCCTGGCGCTCACCGCAAATTGCGTGGCTGCGGCCATGATCCTAGCATAAACTGACGTTACGTCCTGTCGATGCGAGGGAGGGGTCACATGACGTTCAGAAAGTGGAAGAATTTCGCTGGCGCCGGATTTGGCGCCATGCTGCTCGGCGCGCTTGCGGGTCCGGCCGTCGCCGACGATGCGCTCAAACTGCCCGAACTCAGCCCGAATGGCGCCGATGCCTGTTTCGGCCGTGTTTATGATGCAGCCCACCTCAAGGCGCATCCGAAGCAGAAGGTGGCACGGATTTTCTTCCTCTATGGCCATGATCCGGTGAGCCGTCCGAACGAGGAGCCGATGGCTAACGCCGACACCTCCTACAATGGCTTTCTCTCCACCACCGTGCGCGGCGCCAAGACGCCGCAATGGGCCGGCGGCTGGTGCAATCACGAGTCCGAGGACGGCAAATCGGGTCCGATTCGTTGCGGCATGGACTGCGACCGCACCATGGCTTCGCTGAAGCTCGATGACAAAGGCCGGCTGATCCTCACCGATGTCTCGTCCGACCTCTACCTCGACGCCGGATCGGAAGACGAACTCGGCGAGGCCGAATATGACCGGCAGGCGCTGGGCTCAGAGGACGACAATTTCCGCCTCGACCCGATGCCGGCCGCAACCTGCAAGGCCGAATTCGCCAAGATCGATCCGATCGATCCGGCGCTTGGCGCGCCTTTGCGCGAGCGGCTGAAGCCGGACCAGCCTTTCTGCTTCGGGCGCGACTACGATGCCGCGCATCTCTCCTCTCATCCTGACCAGGTGACGCAGTCGATCCGCGTCTTCCGCGGGCCGGTCGAACTGGCGTCCTTCGCTTCCGGCGGCGATGTCGCCAACTGGCCCGACGGCGCCGACATCGCCGTGTCGGTGACCACCAGGAAGAACGCAGCCAAGGTCACGCAGACCTATTCCTGCCAGGGCGAAGCGGACCAATGGCGCTGCGCGGCGAGCGCCAAGATGAGCGATTTCTCCTGCGACATCGCGCAAAAGGAAATCTTCCTCAAGCGCGGCGCCAACGGCACCATGATGCTGGCCAACCCCAACAGCAGCCTGGCGATTGTGGACCTCTGCTCGAAGGCGGCGGAGGGCAAGACGCAGTCGGACGACAAGGTTTATCGGCTGGAGTCGATGCCGCAGTCGGCCTGCGCCCCGTAAGGCCTGTCGACATTCAGGTGAGGCCGGCCTGCGAACGGCGGCTTCCTGCGCTTCCGGTGCTCACGTACTTCAAGTACGCTCCGCTCCGGTTCTCGGAAGCCACCATTCTCGACTCGGCCTGACCTGAATCTCGACAGACCTTCGCACCTAGCGCTGGACTATGCGAACGGCACCGCCGTGGTGCCTTTCGGCAGCTTCGCCTCATCATCCGGCTCGACATGGATGGTCACGCGCACGGAGGGGATTTCGGCTTTCAGCGCATCCTCGATGCGGTCGCAGATGACGTGGCTGGCGCCGACGGTCATGTCGGCGTCGACGACCAGGTGGAACTCGATGAAAGTAGCGCGGCCGGCGATGCGGGTCTTGAGGTCGTGAACCTCCAGCGCGCCCTTGCAATTGGCCGAGATGATGTCGCGGATATGCATGTGCTCCGTCGTGTCGACGGCGCGGTCCATCAAGCCGTTCATCGACGAGCCGATGACATGCCAGCCTTGCCACAGGATGTTGAGAGCAACGATGACGGCAAGCGCCGGATCGAGGATCTGCCAGCCGGTCAGGATTGCGCCGACGAGACCGCCGAAGACGCCGACGGAAGTCACCACATCGGTCATGATGTGCTTGCCGTCGGCAACCAGCGCCGGCGATTTCGCAGCGCGGCCTGTGCGGATCAGCGTCCACGCCCAGAAGGCGTTGATGACGGTGGCGACGCCGTTGATCCCCAGGCCTTCCCAGGGTTGCTCGATCGGCGTCGGCGTCTGCCAGGAGCGCCAGACCTCGTTGAGGATCAGCAGTGCCGCGACCACGATCAGCACGCCTTCCAGCACGGCCGAGAAATATTCGGCCTTGTGGTGGCCGAACGGATGGTCCTGATCGGCCGGCTTGTAGCTGACCTGGATCGCCCAGTAGGCGGCAGCCGAGGCAATGACGTTGACGATCGATTCCAGCGCATCCGAATAGAGCGCGACGGAGCCGGTGACGTACCAGGCGGCAAGTTTCAGGGCGAGCACGATGCAGGCGACGACGATCGACCAGAAGGCGAGGGCGGCAACCCTTTGCTTGGCCGCCTCCTTTGCCGCGATCGCCGTCACGCTGTCCGTTGCGGCCATACCGGTCAGGCCGCCTTTTCCTTGGCCTTGCGCGGCAGATGCGCAACGATGTTTTCGATGATGCGCATGCCGGCATTGTGGCCGAGCGTCATGATCGATTCCGGATGGAACTGGACGGCGGCGATCGGCTCCTTGCGGTGCTCGAAGGCCATGATGACACCGTCTTCCGTCTCGGCGGTGACAACGAAGCCGTCGGGCAGCCGTACCGGATCGGCAAAGATCGAGTGGTAGCGGCCGACGGTGACTTCCTTGGGCAGGCCGGAGAAGATGATGCCGGGCTTGGACACGCGGATGCGCGACGGCTTGCCGTGCATGGGCACATGCAATTGCCGGAGCTCGCCGCCATAGGCCTCGGCCAGCGCCTGCAGGCCAAGGCAGACGCCGAAGATCGGCAGGTCGCGGGCGCGTGCTTTCTTGATGGTCGCGGCGCAATCGAAATCCTTCGGCGTGCCCGGCCCGGGCGACAGCACGACGAGGTCGGGCTTCAGCCGATCGAACACCTCTTCGGGCACCGGCGTGCGCACGGTCGAGACATTGGCGCCGGTCTGGCGGAAATAGTTGGCCAGCGTGTGGACGAAGGAGTCCTCGTGGTCGACGAGCAGGATGTTGACGCCGTCGCCGACGCGCGCGGTGGTGCGTTCGGCGCCGGCGGCATTGCCTAGTTTGGCGTCGCGGATGGCGGAGAGCATGGCGGATGCCTTCAGTTCGGTTTCGGCTTCTTCTTCCTCGGGGATGCTGTCGAAGAGCAGCGTGGCGCCGGCGCGGACCTCGGCGATGCCATCCTTGATGCGGATGGTGCGCAAGGTGAGGCCGGTGTTCATGTCGCCGTTGAAATTGACCATGCCGATGGCGCCGCCATACCAGGCCCGCGGGCTCTTCTCGTTCTGCTCGATGAAGCGCATGGCCCACAATTTCGGCGCGCCGGTGACGGTGACCGCCCAGGCGTGCGACAGGAAGGCGTCGAAGGCATCCATGCCTTCGCGCAGCCGGCCTTCAATGTGATCGACGGTGTGGATCAGGCGCGAATACATCTCGATCTGGCGGCGGCCGATGACGCGCACAGAGCCGGGATCACAGACCCTGGACTTGTCGTTGCGGTCGACGTCCGAGCACATGGTCAGCTCGGATTCGTCCTTCTTGGAGTTGAGCAGCTTCAGGATCTGCTCCGAGTCCGAAATGGCGTCGTCGCCGCGCTTGATGGTGCCGGAGATCGGGCAGGTCTCGACCCGGCGGCCATTGACGCGCACGAACATTTCGGGCGAGGCGCCGATCAGATATTCGTTTTCGCCGAGATTGATGAAGAAGGAATAGGGCGAAGGGTTGATAGACTTCAGCTTGCGTGAAATCTCGGAAGGCTGCGTCTCGCAGCGCTCGTAGAACATCTGCCCGGGCACGACCTCGAACAGGTCGCCGCGCTTGAAACTATCCATCGCCTTGCGCACCAGATTGGCATACTCGCCGGGCTCATGGTCGCCGCGTGGCGGGATGCGGTCGGCGGTCTTGAACGGCTCGGCGATTTCGTCGCGCGGCAGGCCCTCGGTCGAAAAACCCTCGCCGGAATAGTCGTAGCGGTCAGTCCAGGCCTTGGTCGAATAGTGGTCGACGACCAGGATCTCATCGGGCAGGAACAGCACGAGGTCGCGCTGGCTCTCCCTGCGCTCGAGCTTGTAGTCGACCGGATCGAACTGGAAGGCGAGGTCGTAGCCGAAGGCGCCATAGAGGCCGAGATTGGCGTCTTCCTCGGTCTTGAACAGAGCGGTGATGGCGCGCAGGACGGTGAAGACGGAGGGAACGCGGCTGCGCTCTTCCTCGGTGAAGACCCGGCCTGGCTTGGCGACGTCGAGGCGGATCAGCTTCTTCGAGGTTTCGGTGATTGTGACTTCGCTCAATCCGGCGAGTGCCTTGCCGATCACCGGCAGAAGCACCTCGCCACGGCTGTTCAGCGCTTCGATGCGCATGGCGCGGCCACGCGCCGAAATCACCAGCGGCGGATCGATGATGGCCGTATCCCAGCGCGTGTAGCGGCCGGGATATTCGTAATTCGAGGAAAACACCGCACCCCGGCGCGAATTCAGCCCGTCGACATAGGCATCGATAGCGCCGGCATAGGGCTTGTCGTGACGATCGCGGGTGATGGTGACGCCACCCGCGGTCACGAAGCGTTCCGCGCCGTTTTCCAGAACCTTGATCGTCGTCATTGCCGTCTCCATCTGGCTTGTTGGGCAACGGACCCGGGACTGGCTTTGAAAAAACAAATGGCCGCCCGGACATTCCGTTGCGGCCACCTTCTATTTTCACGCGCACGCGTTCGAACAGGCCGCTGTCAGCGAGCCCACCACCAAATGGTCTTGATCGAACGCATGTTCATGGGCGAAATCCATAGCGGCGAAAGGCGGAATGCGCAACAGGTTTGAAAAGCCAGTTTGTGGCCGCCGCTTCCGGGGCTCATGGCACATCGCCAGCGCCGGCGGTCCTGCCTAGACTATTCGCCCAACATCGAGAAAGACGGGAAAGACAGCAATGACCGACCAGATCGAGCGCGCACGCACGTTCCATTCCCTCCACGTCAAGGGAAATCCGATCGTCCTCTACAATGCCTGGGACCCCGGCTCGGCCAAGATTGTCGAGAAGGCAGGCGCCAAGGCTATCGCCACTGGAAGCTGGCCGGTCGCGGCCGCCTTCGGCTATGCCGATGGCGAAAAAATCCCGCTGGATCTGGCGCTGGACAACATCAAACGCATCGTAGCTGCAGTCGACCTGCCGGTGACCATGGACCTCGAGGGCGGCTACGGCGCCGAGCCGGAGGTCGTCGCCCAGACGGTGACACGTGCCCTACAGGCCGGCGCCATCGGCTTCAATTTCGAGGACCAGATCGTCGGCGGCACAGGCCTCTATGACATCGCCACCCAGGTGAAGCGGGTCGAGGCGGCAGCGGCGGCGGTGAAGGCTTCCGGCATTCCCGCCTACATCAATGCCCGCACCGACATATTCCTCAAGGCAAAGCCGGATGCGCATGACAAGGGCCTCCTCGACCAGGCGATCGAGCGGGCGAAGGCCTATGAAAAGGCCGGCGCGAGCGGTTTCTTTGCCGCGGGCCTTGGCGATGAGGGGTTGATCGAGGCGCTCTGTAAGGCGATAGCGTTGCCAGTCAACATCATCGCGCTGGCGCATGTGCCGCCGCGCCAGCGGCTGGCAGAGCTTGGCGTTGCGCGTATCAGCCACGGACCGGTCCCATACCGGCAGATGGCCGAATGGCTGGAGGCGAAGGCGCGGCTGGCTATTTCAGGTTAGATCAATCTTCCAGCGTGCCCGACCTGGCGTCGACGCTCTTCTTGTCGCCGACCAGTTTCAAGAGATCCTCGCCGGCGCGGATGATGCGGCGCGAGCGGCGGGTCAGGATGACGCCATCCTGCGGCGCCAGCACTTCGGTGCGGCCGCCGGTCTCGCCGGGCGTGTGGACGATGGTGGCGAGGCGCGCGCCCTTGGCGACGCGGTCACCGGGCTTCACGTCATAGAGGATGGCGCCCGCCCGGGGCGCCGGCATCATGTCGATGTTTTCCAGGGGGGCGGCGAAGCCCTTGAACGGGCCGGGGGCGGGCAGGGCGGTATCGGCGATCACGCCGCGCGCCACCAGCAGCCGGTAGAGGCCTTCGGCATCGGAAGCGGCGAGCGCGCCGTCGACATCGAGCATGCCGCGATATTCGACCGTGGTGGCGACGCGGCGGTCGAGCTTCGCCACGTCGGCGGGGACGTTCTGATAGGGCATGACCATAGCGCCCTCGAAGGTGCCGTCGGTGTCCTCGCTCCACAGCATCACCGCGTCGATGCCCATGGCGGCGGCGCAATCGGCCATGGCCGGCCACAGGCTGGTGTGGACGTAGAGATAGGCGAGCCCCTCATCGTCGCAATGCAGGTCGAGCACGATGTCGTGGCCGAGCGACAGCTGCACCAACCGTGTCTTCAATCGCTGATCTGGAGTGCCGTGGGTGGTGTCGGGCAACAGCTTGGTGTCAGGCGCTGCAAGCAGTGGGAAGCCGCGGTTGAAATTGGTACGGGTGCCGAGATGAAAACGGCCCTGATGCTCGCCGAAATGATATTGAGCGCGGCCGATCGGGTTGGCCCAGGGCACGATGGTGATGTTACCCTTGATGCGGCCTTCGGCTTCGGCCTTGTTCAGCGCCGGCATCAAGGCGTCGATGGCAACGACACCCGGTAACTCGCCGGCATGGAGTGCCGCCTGCAGATAGGCCGAGGGTGCGGCCTTGTCGGCGCCGGCAAAGCGGAACACCGGGAATTCGTAGGAAACGCCTTCGGTATCGCCGGCGATGCGTTCGATCGATTTCTGCATGGATGCCTCCTGGAGAGAGGCAGAACACATGCACGTTTGTCGGAGGGCTGTCGATTGGTCCAGTTCACGCCGCCATGGGCGCAATGGGACTATTCGGCTGGGGCCTGAACGGCAACAGGGGCCGACCGTTCGAGCGCCTGCGAGACTACGGCGACGCTGACCGCCAGCAGCGACAGCACCGCGCCAACCAGTGGCAGGTGGGCATAGGACACGCCAGCAGACAAAGCCACACCGCCGATCCAGGCACCGCTGGCATTGCCGACATTGAAGGCGCCCTGGTTGAGCGTGGCGGCAAGGTTCGGCCCTTCGGAGGCCGCCTCGACGACGCGGATCTGCAACGGCGGCACGACGACGAAGATCAGCAAGCCCCACAGGAAGACGACGCCGATGGCGACGCTGGCAATGGCGCCGAACTGCATGAAACCGACAAACAGCACCGCCATCAAAAGCAGCGTGCCGATCACGGTCGGCATCAGTTTCCAGTCGGCGAGCCGGCCGCCGATGATGTTGCCGATGGTCATGCCGGCGCCGAACAGCAAGAGCACCCAGGTGACTGCTGAGGTTGACAGGCCGGAGACGTCGGTGAGGTAGGGCTTGATATAGGTAAAGACGGCAAACAGGCTGGCCGAGGCCAGCGAAGCGATCAGCATGGCGAGCCACACCTGCAGCTTGCCCAGCACTCGCAATTCACTGCGCAGGCCGCCGCCGCTTGGCTCGGCGACGTTGGAAGGCACCAGCCAGGCGATGGCTGCAACGGAAATCAGGCCGATGCCGACGACGGCAAAGAAGGTGGAGCGCCAGCCAAACGCTTCGCCAAGTGCAGTGCCGGCGGGAACGCCCAGAATGTTGGAGAGCGTCAATCCCGCGAACATCATCGCCATGGCGCTGGCGCGCTTGTTGCGCGGCACCAGGCTGGCGGCCACGACGGAACCAATGCCGAAGAAGGCGCCATGGCCGAACGCGGTGAAGACGCGCG
This sequence comes from Mesorhizobium sp. P2_F7, assembly GCF_056403695.1. Lineage (NCBI taxonomy): Bacteria > Pseudomonadati > Pseudomonadota > Alphaproteobacteria > Hyphomicrobiales > Phyllobacteriaceae > Mesorhizobium > Mesorhizobium sp. P2_F7. Next base: position 429,238 of record NZ_JBFUFA010000003.1, read on the forward strand.
CGGCCATCAACAGCCAGTAGTTGGGGGCGATGGCGCAGAGCAGGTTGCCGACGACGAACAGCGCCGTCAGCGCGACCAGCACCGGCTTGCGCGGCAGATGCGCGGTCGCCATGGCAACGATCGGCGCGCCGAAGACGACGCCCAGCGCATAGCCGGTGACCAGCTGGCCGGCCGAGGGGATCGACACGCCGAGATCGGCGGCGACTTCCGGCAGGAGGCCCATGATGACGAATTCGGTGGTGCCGATGCAGAAGGATGCAATGGCAAGCGCAAGGATCGGCAACGGCATGGAAAGTCCAGACTGAATCGGTTCAATTTCAGACTGAACGAGAAGCCATGTGGGGCGCAATGCACATTGCTGCAATGCACCAATGCAGAAAGTCGAGAGCTTGACGCAGAGTTACTTCAGGCGAGCGGCTTCAGCTCCTGGGCGATGGTTGGCAACAGCTCAGAGACGTTGGGATGGATGTGCACGGCGCGCGCCAGCGTGTCGACGGGCGCCTTGGCGTACATCAGGTCGAGCACGCAGTGCACGGCTTCGTCGCCGCCGGGGCCAAGTACTGAACAGCCGAGGATTTCCCTGGTGTCGGCATCGACCAGGATTTTCATGAAGCCTTGCGTCTCGCCCTTTTCGACGGCGCGGCCGACGCGGGTCATCGGCCGTTGGCCGACCAGCGCCTTGCGCCCGGATTTCTTCACCGCAGCCTCGGTCATGCCGCAACGGCCGAGCGGCGGATCGATGTAGAGCGCATAGGCCTCGATGCGGTCGCTGACCTTGCGCGGATCGTTGTCGAGCAGATTGGCGGCAACGATCTCATAGTCGTTGTAGGAGGTGTGGGTGAAGGCGCCCTTGCCGTTGCAGTCGCCCATCGCCCAGATGCCGGGCACCGTGGTGCGCAACTGGTCGTCGACGGTGACGAAACCGCGCCGGTCAACCTCGACGCCGGCCTTGTCGAGGCCGAGATCGTCGGTGTTGGGAGTGCGGCCGAGCGCCAGAAGCACATGCGAGCCGACCGTCGGCGGTTTGCCGGAGGAGAAGGTCACGGCGATGTCATTGCCCTGTTTGGCGAAGCCGATGTCGTCGGCGCCGACATGGACCGCTATGCCTTCGTTTTCGAGGATCGACAGGATGGCGGCCGAGACGTCCTCATCCTCGCGGCCGGTGAGGCGCGGGCTCTTTTCGATGACGGTGACTTCCGAGCCGAAGCGGCGGAACATCTGCGCGAATTCGAGCGAAATGTAGCTGCCGCCGACGACGATGAGATGGCGCGGCAAAACGCTGAGATCCATCATCGACGAGTTGGTGAGATAGTCGATGTCATCGATGCCGGGCAGGTCCGGCACCGAGGCGCGGCCGCCGGTGTTGAGAAAAATCTTTTCGGCAGTCAGAAGGTCGTCGCCGACGCGCACCGTGTTGGCGGATTCGAAGCGCGCATGGCCGCGATAGAGCGTGCATTTGTCCATGCCGGCGATCCAGGTTTCCAACCCGGTGCGGGCGTCGTTGGTGACCTTGTCCTTGCGTGCCTTGATCCTTGCGTAGTCGACGCCGACAGGGCCTGAGAGGGTCACACCATAATCGGCGGCGCGCCGCGCCAGATGCGCGGCATAGGCGCTGGCGACCATGGTCTTGGTCGGCATGCAGCCGGTGTTGACGCAGGTGCCGCCGACCAGCTTGCGCTCGATCAACGCCACGCTCATTCCGGCAGCGTTCAGCCGGGCGGCGAGCGACGGGCCTGCCTGTCCGGCGCCGATGATGATGGCATCGTATGTCTTGGCGTCAGAGGCTTGGGCCGTCATACCACCGCCGCCACGATCAGCAGGCCGCCGATGATCGCCACCGCGTCCTCGATGAGGGCGGCGGGCAAATCCTTGCCGAAGGCGGCCGCCAGCCGGCCGCGTGCTTCGGCACCGCCATAGGTGCCGATGACCGCGCCGATGGCGCCGGCGATCAGGCCGCCAATGGTGGAACCGGCAGTGGCGCCGATCACAGCGCCACTGAAGGCGCCAAGCAGGATGCGAGCACCGAATTGCTGCGGCACTTTGCGGCTCGGCGTCGATGGCAACTGGTCGGTGATGAGTTCGACGATGGCCAGGATGGTGAAGATGCCGACGGCGGCCCAATGGCTCATGAAACTGGCCCAGGTGCCGGCTACCGGCAGCCAGCCGAGATAAGCGCCCCAGGCGACCGCGGCAGGCGCTGTCATGGCGCGAAGACCGGCGATGATGCCGATCAGAAGTGCAAGCAGATAGAGCATGGTTGATCCCCTCAGAACCTCGGACGGTCCGCGCGGCAAGCTAGCATAGGCCGGGCAGTTGGACAGCGGGCTTTTCCCCGGATGAGGATTGTGCTTTGGCAGGAGATCAAATTGGAGGCGTGGCCATGTCGGCAAGCGAACGCGCAAGGATGATTGCAGGCGAATGGTACACCTGCATCGATGACGAACTCGAGGCGCTGCGGGTGGTCGCGCGCGATGCGGTGTTCGAGCACAATTCGCTGCCGCCCCGACAGCGCGGCAACATCGGTCCGGCGCTGTCGGCGCTGCTGGGCAGCGCGGGCGAGGGCGCCCGCATCGAGGCGCTGTTCCATTGCGCCTACGGTTTCAACATCCATCTCGGCGAGGGCGCCTTCCTCAATGCCGGCTGCACCATCCTCGATACCGCGCCGGTGCGTATCGGCAAGCGGACGCTGCTTGGCCCGAATGTGCAGATCTACTGCGCCGAGCACCACAAGGAGGCAGCGGGCCGTCAGGCGGGGCTGGAGATCGCCAGCCCGGTCAGGATCGGTGACAGTGCCTGGATCGGCGGCAGCGCCATCATCCTCGGCGGCATCAGCATCGGCGATGGCGCCATTGTCGGCGCCGGTGCGGTGGTGACGCGCGACGTGCCTGATAACACCACCGTGGTCGGCAATCCGGCGCGGGCGGTCAAGCGCGGCTGAACCCTTCGCAGGGCGATTAGTGTGAAGCCACGCGCGCCATACGTTCATCCGGACCGGCTCGCCGCGAGAATTCTCGCCGGTATTGCGCCGGTGACGTCTTGAGCCGCGCTGAAAAATGCTGGCGTAGCGAGGTGGCGCTGCCGAAGCCGGCTTCGAAGGCCACGATGTCCATCGATTTTTCCGTCGCCTCCAGCAGCCGCTGCGCGAGTTCGATGCGCTGACCGGCCAGCCACTCTCCAAAGCTGGTGCCGATCGATTTCTGGAAGCGGCGGGTGAAGGTGCGCCGGGTCAGGCCGGCGGCCTCGGCGACGCGGTCCAGGCTGTGCGTTTGCCCCAGCGTTGCCCGCACCGTGTCGAGCGCCTGGGTGAAGCGATCGGTTGCCGGGGTCTTCGCCAGCGGGCGCTCGATGAATTGTGCCTGCCCGCCCTGCCGGTGTGGCGACAGCACGATGTGCCTGGCCAGCCGCAACGCTATCTCCGCGCCATAGCGGGCGCGCACGATGTGCAGGCAGCAGTCGAGCCCGGCGGCGACACCGGCCGAGGTCACGATGTCGCCATCGTCGACATAGAGCACGTCGGCGTCGACTTCGATGTCGGGATGCAGCGCCTGCAACCGGTCGGTGGAGGACCAATGCGTGGCCGCCCGCCGGCCGGCAAGCAGCCCGGCGGCGGCGATGGCGAAGGTGCCGAGACAGAGGCCAACGATCAGCGCGCCGCGCCGGTTTGCGCGCGTAAGCGCTTCGAGGAGCGGGGTGGGAAGCGGGGCGTCGAGATCTTTCCAGCTCGGAATGATGATGATGTCGGCGGCGTCGAACGCCGAGAGCCTATGCGGAACAGCGATCGTCAACCCGGCATCGGTGTGGATAGGCCCATCGTCGAGCGCGCAGACGCGAAAGTCGAAACGCGGCAGGCCGAGCTTTGTGCGGTCGGTGCCAAACACCACGCACGGCACGGAGAGGTGGAAGGGGCTGATGCCGTCAAAAGCGAGCACGGCAATGATCGGGTCGGTCATGGGCGTTTCCAGCAAAGTGAGGTCGGATTGTCCCAATTCTTTCGAATGATGTCAATCGGGCCACTTTTGGCAGACGGATGATCCGCCTATTTTCGGCCCGTCGCATTCAAGCCCTAGAGGAAACCACCATGTCCGCCAACACCACGCCGCACCGCGCACTCATCGTCATCGATGTCCAGAATGATTATGATGGCGGCAACCTCGCCATCCAGCATCCGCCGTTCCGCGACAGCGTCGTCAATGTGGCCCAGGCCATGGACGCTGCCAGTGTTGCCGGCGTCAAGGTGGTGGTCATCAAGCAAATGGCGCCCGAGACATCGCCGGTCTTCGCCAAGGGCAGCCATGGCGGCGAACTGCATCCCGAAATCGCCAGGCGCAAGCGCGACCACTATGTCGAAAAGAACTTGCCGAGCGCCTTCACCGGCACCAATCTCGAGGCGTGGCTGCGCGCCAATGCCATCGATACGATCACGGTCATTGGCTACATGACGCATAATTGCGACCTGTCGACCATCATCCATGCCGTCCATATGGGCTTTACGGTCGAGTTCCTCTCCGACGCAACCGGCTCGCTGCCCTATGCCAACAGCGCCGGCTATGCCTCGGCCGAGGAGATCCACCGCGTGGTGAGCATCATCCTGCAGTCGCGCTTCGCGGCCGTACTCAAGACCACCGAATGGATCGACTGCCTGAAGACCGGCGCACTGCCCGAACGCGACACGCCCTATGCGTCCAACCAGCGCGCGCTGGCGCGCAACGCCGCATAGGCAAATCCGTCCCGGAAAGCAAAAAGGACGGCCATTGGCCGCCCTTCTTGAATCTCGCAACGATCTCGAAATTTTTAGAACAGGCCTTCGATCTGGCCGGCTTCGTTGAGGAAGATCTTCTCCGAGGACGGCGCCTTGGGCAGGCCCGGCATGGTCATGACCTCGCCGCAGATGACGACGACGAAGCCGGCGCCCGCCGACAGCCTGACCTCGCGCACCGGCACGGTGTGGCCGGTCGGCGCGCCGCGCAGGTTCGGGTCGGTCGAGAAGGAATATTGGGTCTTGGCCATGCAGACCGGCAGGTGGCCATAGCCGGCCTGCTCCCAGGCATGCAGTTGATCACGCACCGATTTGTCGGCAATCGCCTCGGAGCCGCGATAGATGCGCTGGACGATGGTGTTGATCTTCTCGAACAGCGGCATGGCATCTGGGTAGAGCGGTGCAAACTGCGAGGCACCGGATTCGGCCAGCGCCACCACCTTGTTGGCGAGATCCTCGATGCCGGCGGAGCCATGGGCCCAGTGCTTGCACAGGATCGCTTCTTCGCCCATCGAGGCGACATAGTCCTTCATCGCCTGGATCTCGGCGTCGGTGTCGGAATAGAAGTGGTTGATGGCAACCACCGCCGGCACGCCGAACTGCCTGATGTTCTCGATGTGGCGTCCGAGGTTGGCGCAGCCCTTCTTCACCGCCTCGATGTTCTCCTTGCCGAGGTCTTCCTTCTTGACGCCGCCATTCATCTTCATGGCGCGCACGGTGGCGACGATGACGGCCGCGGCTGGCTTCAGCCCTGCCTTGCGGCACTTGATGTCGAAGAATTTTTCGGCACCGAGGTCAGCGCCGAAGCCGGCTTCGGTGACGACATAGTCGGCGAGCTTCAGCGCCGTCGTGGTGGCGACCACCGAATTACAGCCATGCGCGATGTTGGCGAACGGGCCGCCATGGACGAAGGCCGGGTTGTTCTCCAGCGTCTGCACCAGGTTGGGCTGCATGGCGTCCTTGAGCAGCACCGCCATGGCGCCATCGGCCTTGAGGTCGCGGGCATAGACCGGCGTCTTGTCGCGGCGGTAGGCGACGATGATGTCGCCGAGGCGCTTTTCAAGATCCTTCAGGTCGTTGGAGAGGCACAGGATCGCCATGACTTCCGAAGCGACGGTGATGTCGAAGCCGGCCTCGCGCGGAAAACCGTTGGCGACGCCGCCAAGCGAGGCGATGATTTCGCGCAGAGCGCGGTCGTTCATGTCCATGACGCGGCGCCAGACGACGCGGCGGGTGTCGATGCCGAGCTCATTGCCCCAGTAGATGTGGTTGTCGATCAGCGCCGACAAAAGATTGTGCGCCGTGGTGATGGCGTGGAAGTCGCCGGTGAAATGGAGATTCATGTCCTCCATCGGCACGACCTGCGCATAGCCGCCGCCGGCGGCACCGCCCTTGACGCCGAAATTCGGGCCGAGCGACGCTTCGCGGATGCAGACGATCGCCTTCTTGCCGATGCGGTTCAAGCCATCACCGAGGCCGACCGTGGTGGTCGTCTTGCCTTCGCCTGCCGGCGTCGGGTTGATGGCGGTGACCAGGATCAGCCTGCCGTCCTTGTTGCCTTTCACCGACTTGATGAATTCAGCCGAGATTTTCGCCTTGTCGTGGCCGTAGGGCAAAAGGTGTTCGGTCGGGATGCCGATCTTCTTGCCGATCTCCTGGATCTGCTTTTTCTTGGCGCCGCGCGCGATCTCGATGTCTGACTTCACTTCGGCCATGACGGCTTTCCTTCGGATTGGACGGTGGAGGGGACGGGTTTGGTCTCACTCGCAGGCATGTTGAACCCGGGCGCGGGCATGTTCTAACCCTGTCGCTGCCATGGCGTCAACTTGCATGCAACTATGTTTCCTATGAAGAAAATCTCTGTGCGGCTGGGCCGACCTGCCGTCGGTTCTTCCTGGCTCCGTTGCCGCGCCGTATAGAAGCCAGAGGACGCGTCGTTCCGCCGTCTCAAAACAGCCGCCCAATGCACGGAATGCGACAGAGGCGACGGCGCAAATTCGCCATCGCCATGCCTAAAGCGCAATGCGCTTTAGGCAATTACTCTTGTGCATGTCGTTGTCCCAAAACCGGGACCACTTTTGGGCGACATGCATCGAGTGACAGACGTTACTGCGTCAGAACGTTGCTGATCTCGACCATGTTGGAGCGCACACGAAGGACGTAGAAACCCATCGTCGTGAGGTGGGTCGGCATGATCCAGCCATCCTCGCGGCCATTGGCGATGATGAAGGGCTGGATGCGCAGCGCCGAGACGAATTGCGCATCCATCGTGTCCCACAGATTGCCGAGATGCTTTTCCTTGATGACGTCCTCGAAATCGGCCTGGGCGCCTTTCATCAGGCCGTAATAGGCATAGAGCTGGCCATAGGCGAACCAGAACCGGTCGTCGGCGCGGAAGTCGAACCAGCCATTGTTGTGGTTTTCGGCGCGCTCCTTGAGGATCGCCGAGGTCGAGCCGATGTCGGAAGAGATGCGGTCGATATACTGTTTCAGATTGTCGGCGCGGGCGTCGAACGTCGCCTGGCAGGTGGCCAGGCGGGCGTTGAAGGAGCGCAGCTTGGTGACGGCGTCGCGATAATAGCTCGGCGTCGGCGTCTTCGGTCCGAACGGGTTGAGGCCGAAATACCAGGTCTCCTCGTCGAACTGCAGATTGCCGCGTGCATCCTGCAGGTCGGCGTCGATCTGCGACGTCGTGCGCACGCGGCCGAGATTGTCGGCAAGCTCGGTGGAGGTGCGGCGCACTGCCTGGTTGATACCGCGCTGGAACGAGGCCTTGTTGTCCATGAACGGCGTGTGATCCCAGTCGATGCCGAACAGGCCGAGCTTGTAGAGGATCATCGACGAGATCCAGGCGTTCTGGTTCACGTTGAAGTCGGTGAGGTCAGCCGCCACCCGGGCGATGCCCGAATTGCCGCAGGTCTTGGCGGTCTCGGTGCCGGCACCGGCGGCGACCTGCTCGCCGGCGGAAATGTTGCGGTTCTCGAAGGTGTATTTATCGACGTAGTTGGGGTCGAACTTGTTCCACCACTGGGTGGCGTAGAAGAAGTTGGCGTAGAGGCCGATCAGCACCAGCAGAGCGAGGCCAACCACCGCTTTCAGGATCCAGCCGCGCTGCGTGTACCAGCGCCCGGCCCACAGGAACGGCCACAGGATCGCGCCGATGACCAGGCCGATGCTGCGGCCGATCCATTGGAAAATCCGGGTGAAGAAGTTCACGATCGGATCGAGCATGGCGATGTCACCTCTCAGTCAGTCAGGCCGTAGAGGCGCGTGCGAAACGCCACCTTGTCCTTCAAATATGTGGTTTTCAGAACGTCCACAACATGCGATCGCCAGGCGTCGCTGTAGCCGTCATAGTCCTTGTAGAAGCCGGGCTTGTTGAAGACGTAGCGCGAGACGAAGTCCTGCGGCACGAAATCCGAAATCAGCTGGTTGGTCAGCCAGGCGTCGGGATGGTCGGGCTTGCCGCGCACCACGAGGAAACGCTGGCGGGGTGGGACATCCTCGATCTTGAGATGGCCGAGCTGGGCGATCTCGCGCTTGGCGGCGTTGAGGAAAGGGAAATTGCCGTCACTGGTGATCAGGTCGGCATGGCCGTGGATCCAGGTCTGCAGCCAGACCTTGTCGACGTCAGTCAGATTGCGGTTTGGCTCGGTGTCGCGGATTAGCGAACGCACCACCATTTCGGCGCGATGTTCGAGATAGCCCGAGCTTTCGACCCATGACGCCCTGGGCAGTTCGATGCGGCCTGTGCCGGCCAGGAACTTGAACACGTTGTCGGCATCGTTGATCGAGAGATAGCTGACCTGCCAGGGGCGTGACCGGCGAAAGCCGGGGGCGGCGGGGTCACTGATGACCGTCGTCATATCGGGATCGACGAAGACATAGAGGCCGCCGAAATGGCTGGTCCAATAGGCGTTATGGCGGAAGATCACCTGGTCGGGCACCAGCGCATTCTCGCGGATGTCGCCGCAGACCTTGGCGAGATCGACCATGCGGGTCAGCATGGCGTTGTCGCGCCAGGCGTCCGGTTCCTGCTTCAGCCGGTCGACCAGTTTGCCGAGCTCTGCGGCCTTGCCCAGCACGTCCTCGGCCGACAGCACCTTGAACTCGACCTGGTTGATCGACAGCAGGTCCTCGATGTCGTTGACCAGCGGGACGGAATCCTCGATCTCGCCGTAGATGACGTCCTTGATGGTCAGCGCATCGATGGCGCGCTGGTTCTTGGACATGAACTCGAACATCAGCTGCGAGGTGTTGGAAAAGGCGGTGTGCACCACCGGCAGGTCGATCTGCGACGGTGTCAGGATGATGAAGCGACGATTGACCTCGTTGGGGTCGAGATAATCGTAGTCGCCGCATTCCTCGGCCACTTCGGGCGAGAAGCCGGTGCGGTCGATCTGGAAGCTCTTCAGCTTGGTGGGTTTGAGACCGAAGGCAACAAGCGCCTTGTTGTAGCGCTGGATGAGGTGCGACTCGTCGACGGTGAGCAAGCGGCCGTAGATCAGCTCGTTGTCGCGGAGCAGGTCGGGTTTTTTGGCGGGGGTCATGCAGAATGTCCCGAGAAGGGTTGCATGGAAGAACGAGGTGCCGGCACAGACGCCTCTCTTTCCCCATTCTCCATAGCGGAGACGTCGCGTCCATCGGCGTCAAATTCCCTGAATGTCAATCGTTCGACAGTTGGGCTCGCTGGGTCATGTGGATTCTCAAGGAGATAAATGTCGAATTCCGGCATTGACGACCAAAGCTGAGTGGCGTCCGGGTCGGGCGTCTCGGAACTTGATAGAAATCGCGGGACGCTGGACGAAACCGCGAAAATGGCGCGGATATGGTCTTTACCATCGGGCGTGGAATTTGCGGTTTCCTGCATAAGGGCCCACCAGATTTCATGCGCCTTCCGAGACAGGGTTACGTCGTGAGCAAAATAGGTTTCATCGATATCTCCCCGTTGAAGCCCATCGTAGACGTGCTTCCGTTTCATCTCGTAGGTTGATCTGAAATTTGGGAACAATCCCTGCTTGACTGTGTCGAAACACCAAAGCCAGGAATCATGAGGTGTCGCAAGCGAGTTCCTTAGTCGATCTCCATCTTCACCTATACGCGAAGCGTGAGACAAGATTAGGTCGTTTGAATCTCGCTTATAGAAAGTAAGCAATTTGACGTGGTATCTGTCGCACAGATCGATGGGCTTAACCGCTACGGTTGAACGTTCAACATGAACATCGATCTTTGGGAGCTGTTCGGCTCTTGAGTAAATCGCACGAAATTTGATGCGGGTCTCTGCGGCGCGGGTCCTGTCGGTCTCTCCGAAGGCGCCTGCGTAGAGCCTGAGCAACGAATCTGTCAGCCTTGGCCGAAACGCCGTGAACAGCTCGGGCCAAGGTGTCGTAGCGTATGCCTCCTTTGCCAGCAAACGCTGCAATTCGTTCCGTTCCTCCTCGCTTTTAAAGGGCGGGGCGAACGATGCGGGCTCAGGCATTCCAAAGCCCCTTCTTCTTCATCTCCTCCATTTCCCGCGCCGCGCGTTCGCGCAGCCTTGCGTCACGCAGCAGCTTTTCCACCGCGGCATCGTCTGACTTGTCGGAATAGCGGAACTCGGAATCGGCGTAGCGGTTGACCTCCTGCATGACCATGTCCATCGAGAACGGGCCGCGCAGTTCCTCGATCATGGCTTTCTTCTCGTCGTAGCCCTTGTGCATGAAGGCTTCCGGCTTCTCGAACCACTCATCCGGCAGCTCGATGTCCATGGCGCGCATCTTGATGGCGTCGGTGACGTTCTTGATGGCGCGGCCGGTGAAGCGCGGTTCGGCGTCCTTGATCAGGTGCAGATAGGTGCCGATGTCGGCCATCGATTTCGGCGCGCCATTCTCCTTCATGTAGCGCTCGTAGACCTTCATCAGCCCGTCTTCCTGTGGCTTTTCGTGCTCCTCATAAGCTTCGGTCACGGCGCGCTGGATTTCCTGCGCGGCGTAGAGCTTGTGGTCGCCGAGCGGGATCTTGTGGTTCTTGCCGGCGAGCAGAACGAAGATGTCGATGTAGTCGTCGCGGGTCTGCGGCCCGTCGACCAGCCAGCGGGCGCCGGCGCGCTGGCGCAGCGCGTCGTCGACATTTTCGGGATAGTTGGAAAACATGCCGAAGGCGCAGTTGCCGCGCACCACCGTGCCGGCGCCCGCAAAGGCGTCCATCAGGACGCCGGTGATTTCCTGCTGGCCGGCCGAGGCGCGGTCGTCGGAGCGGCGTGCCGCCACCTGGTCGATGTCGTCCACGGTGCCGAAGCCGATGACGCGCGGGTTCAAGACATTGTTGATGAACTGGCGGCAGTTCTGGCCGGATTTGCCCTGGTAGGACGAGATCTGGTCGACGCCGAAATTCTCATAGGCAAAGGGGTAACCGGCGACCTGGCAGTAGCCGTTGACGAGGCCGGCGATCATCTGGATCAGCGTCGTCTTGCCGGTGCCGGGCGCGCCGTCGCCGATGAAGGTGAAGAGGAAACCGCCGAGTTCGACGAACGGGTTCAGCTCGCGCTCGAAATCATAGGCCATCAGCATCTTGGCGAGCTTGACCGACTGGTATTTGGCGATGTGGTTGCCGACGACCTCTTCCGGCTTCTTGAAGGTCATCACCAGCGGCTTGGAGCGCTTGCCCGGCGCCACATCGAAACCGTCGAGGGTGAAATCGTCGGCGTCGATGCGGATATGGGCGTTCTCGAACGGCCCGATGCCGTCGAAGCGGCCCTTCCGTGCCAGCAGCCCGTCAATGGCGACGCGGGCGAAGGCGCGCGCCCGGGTGGTCAAATCGCCATCGTCCTTCGAGCCGGCAATCGCCTTGTCGAGACCGGCGACGATCGACTTCACCGCATCCTGCGGCGTGTCGAACAGGAAGTCGGGTTCGGGGATATCGTTGGGCGCCTCGCCATCGCTGTCGATCAGCTGGAACAGATACGAGGCAAGGCTGAAGGCCGAAATGTAAGCCGAGGCTGACAGAAGCTTCTTGAAGGTCGTGGCTTCGTCGCCTTCCAGCGGCGCGCGTGTGTTCCTGGCCTGCAGGCTCTCGAGGTCTGAGCCCTCGGCGAAAACATCGGAAATGGCAAGCGCAATCGCCAGGCCGCGCCGGGCACGAAACAAAAGCGTGTGCTGCGGGATGCTCATCAGCTGGTCGTCGGGATGGATGGCAGCGACGGTCTTGACCAGCTCGACCTCGCGTGTGCGGCGCACCGAGCCGACCGAGACGGTGGAGACGAAGCGGCGATTGGTGCCAGCAAGGGCGGTTCCGGATTCCCGTGCAGGGTCTTCCAGCACGACGACGCGGGTGATGAAGCTCTGCGCCGTGGCGCGGTGCTTTTCGATCGCGGCTTCCGGGATAGTGGTCAGGCCGGTGTCCATGAAGGATGCTCCGTGGTGTGACGGTCAGACGTCTGAGATGACCTGCCCGTTGGACAGGATGTGAACCTTGTAGCCGGAAAAGATCTTCTGCGCTTCGCCGGCGGCGTAGAGCGCCTGATAGGCTTCATGCGGGATGAGCGCGTGGTTCTCGTAGCTCGACACACCCTGGCGCGCGGCTTCGAGATCGTCCGTGTTGATGAAGAATTCCTGCGTCGTCTTCTCGCTGGAGAACAGGCCCTTGCGGCCGGGCTTCTCGCCCTTGGAATAGACCTCCTGGATGGTCCAGGTGAGCAGCCAGGCATTTTCGGGCTTGCGCACCTTGGCCAATACCTCGGTCACCGTCGAATTGTTGTCGGTAATGCCTGCGGAATAGAAGGGGCCAAGCACGACGCGGCGCAACTGTTTGGGGTGCAGCGGCTCGAAATCCTTGTCGAGATTGACCGCAATCGTCGCCGGCGACAGCGTGTAGGCGGAATTCTTCTCGGTGAAATCGTCGAAACGGTGGGCAAGCTCGGGGTTAAGCAGGCCGTCGACGGGCAGCGGGATGTCCACCTTTTCGTTGAGCTTGCCATTGCTGTCGACGAGCTGGCGGATCATGCTCTCGGAGGAATCCTCCACCGTCACCATGTAGACCAGCGGCAGGTTGGCGCTGCCATCGAATGTCGCCCAGTGGACGAGATAATAAGGCCGGAAGGTCTTTGGGTTGACCGAGACTTTGGCGGTCTGCGCCAGCGAGAATGGGCCAAAGGTCTGCTCGCTCTTGACGTCCTCGAGATAGAGCCGCTCGGCCATCGACTTCTGCAGCGCCTCGGGGAATTCCTTATGGCGCAGGATGAAGTCAGCCATTTCCTCGCGCAATTCGCCGGCGAGCGGGATGTTGGCCAGGCGCGCGTCGGCCTGGCGGCGGTCGTTTTCCAGTTCGAGCAGGTTCTGGAAGACGGGATAACCGCTGTCGGCGCGCGAAATGCGGAACGTGTCCATGAAGCCGAGACGGTTGCGCCAGCAGGAGAACGACTTGTCCAGCCGGGCAATGTATTCGGCAACGATCTTGGCGACGATGCCGTGCCGGTAAAGCGGCGAGCGGTCGTCGCGCATGAACACTTCAAGGCCGCTGAGTGCGGCCGTGATGGCGGAAAAATAGCGCGCCGCCGCTTCGTTTTCGGGAGTCATGCCGGGTGTGCTCGCGTACAGCCGCTCCTTACGACTGCACGTAGTTGGCCGAATTGTGCTTCTTCATCACGTCGTCGAAGCGGCGGGCGAAGGCATCGTCGGCAAGCTTCTTGCGGCGCTGGATGTCGGAGCTGGCGACCATGTTCTTTTCGTGCATTTCGAGGAGATCGCCAATGTGCTTCTGCGCGGCGGCACCAATGCCGGCCATAGTCTCCTCGGCGGTGTTGTCGACCTGGCTGCCCAGCGTGTTGATCTTGTGGGCGACGTCCTGCTGGGCGGCGGTCTTCAAAGAATCTTCCAGCGCCTTGTAGAGCACGATGCGCTGCTCGGTATCGATGGTCAGCTTGTTGATCAGCGTCGACTGCGCCGCAATCTGGTTGTTGAGCGAATCGACGAAGGTCTGGAACATCGAGGTGTAGCGCTCCAGCGTCTGGCTCTCGGCCAGCAATTCCTGCTCCTTGGCCTGCTTTTCATTGTATTCGGTGGCCAGTTTCGAGCGCTCGCCCTCAAGCTGCGTCCGCTCCTTCTGGCTGGTCGAGGCCGCGATCTTGTTCTCGATGTCGAGCAGCAGCGGGTTGACCTCCTCGATGCGTTTCTGCACCGCTTCGAGGTTGGTCATTGTCACCTTGCGGCGCCCGATCACCTGCGACAGGCTGGCTTCGGAGGTCTTGTAGCGCTGGTCGAGGACCTCTTTCTGCGCCTTGAGGATGCCGACAATCGTGTCGGATTTGACCAGAAGCTCCTGCAGGTTGCCGGCCAGCGACATGTTGCGGACACGGTCGGTGCGCATGCGCTGCTTGCGTTGCGCCGAGAAGACGCCGACGAAGCTTTCCCAGCCGGTGTAGTTTTTCATGCTCTCGAATTCGGTGCCGAAGACGTTGGTGGCGTCTTCCAGCCCGATGATCAGGTCGGCGATGTTGCCTTCCATCACCTTCTGCTGCTTTAGCACGTCTTCGATGCGGGCATTCTCGATGTCGAAATTGGCGTCGCCGATCTTCTTGTCGGCGGTGGCCAGCGTATCAAGCACGGTGCCGGACTGCTCGATCTTGGTGCGCATGTCCTGCACGACCTGCCTGGTCTTGGCAATTTCGGCATCGAAATTCTGCAATGTCGCCATAGGAGCCTCCCGCTTCGGCATCAGTTTCGTGTCGGCGCGAATATATGTGGGGCATTTCAGGAATGAAAGGCGCAAGACATCGAAGGCTGCGAAAACAAAAGGATGGGCGCGGCGATTGTATGGCGGGCGGGCCATGCATAAGGCGATGCCACCAAGTCAGCCGCTTCCGATTCAACTGTGGCTGGACTTTGGCAGCCGGTGCGGCAGTCGCCCTCAAGTAATTTTCGATTCTAGCCGCGGATCAGGGCTTTGGATCGGCCTTCAGATAGGCAATGACGTTGGCAATGTCCTCGTCGCTGGTCAGGCCGGAGAAGGCCATTCTGTTGCCGGGCACTTTCAGTTTTGGAGCGCCGAGATAGGCCTTGAGGTTCGCCTCGTCCCAGACGAGGCCGGCGGCGCCGGCGTCCTTCATGGCCTGCGAATAGTTGAAATTCGCGGCCGTGCCGGCGGTGCGGCCGACAACACCCAGGAGATGCGGGCCGATCTTGTCGTGGTCCGTTGCCGCCTCGTGACAGGCCATGCAGCGGTAGAACACTTTCTTGCCCAACGCGGCGTCGCCGTCGGCTTGCGCGGCGAGGGTGCCGGCTAAGTAAAAGACAATAGCTGACGAAATGGCTCGAAGCATGGCGGTCCCCGGCTGGCTCTGGCTGCGGGCAAAGTAGGCCGCAGGCCTTAACAAACGCCGCATGGCGGCTGGATTGCAAGGCCGGTCCTACCCCGTTCGGCGGAGCGGCAACTCCGCGACTGCCTGCCGGATCGCTTTTTCAATTGCTGCCGATGAGTGGTTGTCGCGCACGAAGGTACGGCCGCTCTCCGCCATCTCGGCCGCCGCTTGCGGGCGTTTCGCGAGATCGATGACCTTCGACGCCAGTTCCCCGGCATCGCTGCCTGGCAGGAAATGCCCGCCCGCCTGCAGGCCGAGGCCTTCGACGGCTTTTTCGGTGGCGGCGACGACCATGCCCGCCGCCATCGCCTCCAATACCTTGATGCGGGTTCCGCCGCCGAAGCGCAGCGGGATCGGCGCGTAGCCGGCACGTCCGAGCAATTCCGGCAGATGCGGTGGATTCTCGATCAGCTGCAGACCATGCCTGGCGCACAAACCACGCACGACATCGCCTGGGGTCCTGCCGGCGACGGTGATCGACCAGGGCCGGCCGGAGGCGGCAAGGCGCGGCACCATTCTGCGGCCGATCTGCTTGACGGCGTCGATGTTGGGGAAATAGCCGAGATGGCCGATGAAGCACAGGCTGAGCGCGCGGTACCGCTCGGCACCAATCGGCAGGCAAAGCACGCTCTCGTCCGGAATAGGGTTGGCGATGAGCCTGATGTCGGTGACGGGGCCGAGAGCCGATAGCAGCGTCCCGTCGGTCCGCGAACAGACCCAGACCTGATCGGCGGTGGCTGCCGCACGCCTGTCGGCATCGCGCGCCTCTGCCTTCTTGCGCCTGTTTTGGCGCCAGCCTCGAAGTTGCTGCCACAGCGTCAGGCCGGCAATCCGGTCCGCCACTGTTTGGGAATCGATGTTGTGCAGGTCAAGGACGGTGCGCGCGCGATGCTTGCGCGCCAGCGTCAGCAACTGCGCAAGCACGACCTCCTCGATAACCACGAGGTCAGGGTCGAATTGCCCCCACAGCGCGTCTGCCTCAGCCAGTTCGTCGTCTGGTAGGATGTGCATGGTCGGGTGGGGGCTACGCCTGGACCAGGAAGCCCGGCCGCGCCCCGCCTCGATGGTCCGGTGCCGGATATTCGGCGGTGGCGAGGGCGCCGGGGCGCCAGTCAGGCTTACCGTCAGAACCTCGCCCATCGATGCCAGGGCGCGCGCATTGGCGGCGTTCCTGATCTCGCCGCCGGACACAGGCGGAAACGGGCAATCGACGGTGAACTGGAGAATTCTCATGTTGCCCCGGCCGCTCAGCCCCTGGTGAAGCCGATGAAGTCGTCGGGCGCGGCGCGGCCCATTTCCTCTTCCCAATGGCGGCGGCAGAGCGAGACATAGACGTCCTTGCCGATGGCCACCTGTTCGCCTTGCCGCGCCACCTTGCCGTCAGGGCCGAGACGCACGACCATTGTCGCCTTGCGGCCGCAGCGGCAGATAGTGCGCACTTCGCGCAGGTCGTCGGCAATGGCCAGAAGGGCACGCGAGCCGGAAAACAGATTGCCCTGGAAATCCGTCCGCAGGCCGTAGCACATCACCGGGATGTTCAGCCGGTCGGCGATCCGGGCCAGCTGCCAGACCTGCTCTTCCTCGAGGAACTGCGCCTCGTCGACGAAGATGCAATGCACTGTCGTGTGGTCATGATGCTCGGCGACGCGGGCGTAGAGATCGTCGCCGTCGCGGAACATCTCGGCCTCGGTCTCCAGGCCTATGCGCGACGAGATCAGCCCGGTGTCGCCCTTTCTGTAATGGCCGGCGACGAACAGCATCGTTGTCATGCCGCGTTCGCGATAATTGTAGGACGCCTGCAGCAGCATCGTCGTCTTGCCGGCATTCATCGTCGCATAGTGGAAGTAAAGCTTGGCCATGCCGCCCTTTTAAGCCGAGTTGTCCCGCCGCGGGGAGGGGGCACCGCAGCATTTCACTGGAAAAGCCATCTGCCATCGAAAAAGCGGCGGGCGTGTCGCTGTTTGGCCAGTCCGCGCCGTTGATCGTGATTGCCTTAGCGCTTGAAACCACACCAGAATGGTGTTTGGCTGACGAAACAAGGCGGGCAGAGAAACCGTAACTACGCTTCGCCAAAGAATCACAATGGGAGACTACCAATGTCGCGTATGAACACCTTCGTCGCCGGCCTCGGTCTGGCGACTTTTCTGTCCACGAGCGCAGCCCTTGCCGGCGATCCGGAAAGCTGCAAGGCGGTGCGCCTTTCCGATGTCGGCTGGACCGACATCCAGGCCACGACCGGCGTCGCTTCAGTGCTGCTCACCGCGCTCGGCTACGAGCCGCAGACGATCCAGCTTTCGGTGCCGGTGACCATGGCGTCGCTGAAGAACAAGGATCTCGACGTCTTCCTCGGCAACTGGATGCCGTCGATGACCAACGACATCAAGGACTACACCGCCGACGGTTCGGTCGAGACGATCAGCACCAACCTGACGGGCGCCGGCTACGGCATCGTCGTGCCGACCTATGTCGCGGACGCCGGCGTCAAGTCGCTGACCGATATCGGCAAATTCAAGGACAAGTTCAACGGCAAGATCTACGGCATCGAGGCCGGCAATGACGGCAACCGCATCATCCTCGACATGATCAAGAACCCGAAGGACAATCTCGAAGGTTTTGAACTGGTCGAGTCCTCGGAAGCCGGAATGCTGACGCAGGCCGAGCAGTCAATGAAGAACAATGAGTGGATCGCCTTCCTCGGCTGGACGCCGCATCCGGTGATGGGCGCCATGAAGATCACCTATCTCGACGGCATGGGCGACAGCGGCTTCGGCGCCGCCACCGTCTTTACCAATGTGCGCAAGGGCTACACCACCGAATGCCCGAATGCCGGCAAGTTCATCGCCAACCTGAAGTTCAATCTCGACATGGAAGGCGAGATGATGGACGCGATCCTGAAGGGCGGCGACGCCAACACGGTCGCAAGCGACTGGCTGAAGAAGCACCCTGACGCGGTTGCGCCGTGGATTGCCGGCGTCACCACCTTCGATGGCGGCGATGCGGCGGCGGCGGTCAAGACCGCGCTCGGAAGCTGAGCCGACTGTGATTTCGGAATAACCGAAATTAAGGGCAGCCATTTTTAGAAAAGGCTGCCCTTTTTCATATCCTGTGAGAAGATGACGTAACGACAGCAGAGGCCGGGGGCAGGCGGTCTCGCGCATGAGAGGGGCGATATGGATCCGATTTCGAAATTCATGGTCGATCACAAGATACCGATCGGCGCCTGGGGAAAGGCGTTCTTCGGTTTCCTCACCGACAATTTCGACACTGTGTTCAGGGCTTTTTCGAACGGCCTGAATTTCCTGCTCGACGGGCTGGTCGACATCCTGCTGTTGGTGCCGCCGGTGCTCTTGGCGCTGATCATCGCCATCATCGCCTGGCTGCTGCAGCGCTCGCGGCCGCTGGCCATCGGCGTCTTTCTCGGCCTGATCTTCATCATCAACCAGAACCTCTGGAAGCAGACGGTGCAGACGCTGGTGCTGGTCGTGGCGGCCGCTACCATGGCGATGGCCATCGGCGTGCCGCTCGGCATCTGGGCCGCCCACAAGCCGAAGGTCTACCGCATCATGCTGCCGGTGCTCGACCTGATGCAGACGCTGCCGACCTTCGTCTATCTGATCCCGGTCCTGACGCTGTTTGGCCTCGGCAATGCGCCGGGCCTCATCGTCACCATCATCTTCGTCATCCCGACCGCGGTGCGGCTCACCCATCTCGGCGTCGTCTCGGTGCCGAAATCGATCATCGAGGCGGGCGAGGCGTTCGGCGCCACCAAGCAGCAGCTGCTGTGGAAGGTCGAACTGCCCTCGGCGCTGCCGACCATCATGGCCGGCCTGACGCAGTCGATCATGCTGTCACTGTCGATGGTGGTGTTTGCAGCACTCATCGGCGCCGGCGGCCTCGGCACTGAAATCAACCGCGCGCTCGGCTCACGCCGCATCGACCTCGGCCTCGAAGCCGGCCTGGCGATTGTCGTGCTCGCCATCGTGCTCGACCGGATGACGCGTATCGGCGTTGGAGGCAAGAAATGACCGTCGCCGTTGACTTCAAGAATGTAGATATCGTCTTCGGGTCCGACCAGGCCGGTTCGCTGGCACTGATCGACGGCGGCGCCACGCGCGCCGAAATTCTCGAAAAGACCGGCAATGTGCTGGGCTGTGCGGGCGCCAGCCTGACCGTGCATGAGGGCGAGATTTCGGTGCTGATGGGCCTGTCCGGCTCAGGCAAGTCGACGCTGCTCAGGGCCGTCAACCGGCTCAACGTCGTGTCGCGCGGCCAGGTGCTGGTCAAGGACGGGGACAACATCGTCGATGTCGTGACCTGCGATCAGGCGACGTTGCGGCGGCTGCGCCAGAAGCAGGTGGCGATGGTGTTCCAGCAGTTCGGCCTGCTGCCATGGCGCACCGTGGAGGAAAATGTCGGCCTCGGCCTCGAGCTTGCCGGCGTGCCGGAGCAGGAGCGCAAGGAGCGCGTGAAAAAGCAGCTCGAACTGGTGCACCTCGACCAGTGGTCGAAGAAATACGCGCATGAACTGTCCGGCGGCATGCAGCAGCGTGTCGGCCTGGCCCGCGCCTTCGCCACCGAGGCGCCGATCCTGCTGATGGACGAGCCGTTCTCGGCGCTCGATCCGCTGATCCGCACCAAGCTGCAGGACGAGTTGCTTCAGCTGCAGGCGGAGCTGAAGAAGACCATCATCTTCGTCAGCCACGATCTCGAAGAGGCGCTGAAAATCGGCAGCCACATCACCATCATGGAAGGTGGCCGCATCGTGCAGACCGGGGCGCCGGAAGACATCGTGCTGCGGCCCGCCAACGACTATGTCCGCGACTTTATCGCCAATGTGAACCCGCTCTCGGTGCTGACCGCCTGGAACGTCATGCGCGACAGCCGCGACCTCGAGCACGGCGATAACGGCTGGGTGTGGCTCGACCGGCGCAGGACGACGCGCTTCAAGATCGACGAGCACGGGCTGGTGGCGGCGGCCGAGCGCGACGGCAAACCGGCAGTGTGGGTGTCATGCGCCGATGTCGAGGCCCAAAAGGAAGAGACGGCCCAGGTGTTCTGGGCCAATCCCGGGACGTCGCTGAAGACGGTGATGCTGGCCATGCACCGCTCGCAGACGGCACCGGTGGCGCTGTTCGATGACCAATCGCGCTTTGTCGGCGCCATCGGCATACGCGACGTGCTGAGCGCGGTGTTGCGGCGGTAGGACTTCAGTTCAGCCCGATGCGCCTGGCGCCGAGCTTGAACAGGGCTCTGGCGTCCGGGTCGAAGCGGAAGGTGTCGATGAAGTCGTCGGCGCGGTAGCCCGGAAGCGTCTTGCGGATGGCGGCGGCGAAGGTTTTCGCCTCGTCCAGCCGGCCGGCCAGCGCCAGGCAGTGGGCGGCGATCGACAGGATGATGATGTGGGCGTTGGGGCGAGCGGCTGCCTTCAGCGCCCATTCGGCTGCCTCGTCGAACTGGCCGAGGCGGACATGGGCCATGGCGCGTGCCCCCAGCATGCCGAACAACATCGGGTCGAACGGCGACAGATGGCGCGAATGATCCGACGATCCGATCGCCGCCTGCGGGTCGCCCGACTGCGACTGCACGAAAGACAGCGCATAGTGGCCGAGCGCGAAATTGGGGCTGAGGTCGACGGCCTGCTCCAGCTCGAGCAGGGACGCGTTGGCTTCGCCGCGCAGCCACAGCGCCCGGCCCATCGCCCAGTGCGCGGCCGGATTGTGATCGTCGATCAGCAGGCTCTGGCCGGCCGCCTCAAAGGCGAGCGCGGTGTCATGGTCGCGGTCGCCCCAGCGCTGGAAGGCGCTCTGCCAATGGGTGAAGGACAGGCCGGCATAGGCGCGGGTGAACGTCGGGTCTTGGCTCAGGGCGATGCCGAAGAAATGCCTGGCCTGGTCGTTTTCGCTGCGGGTGAAGCGATACATATGCCAGAGGCCGCGATGGTAGGCCTCCCAGGCATTGAGTGAATTGGGCGCCTTCAGCATGGCGCGGTTGCGCTCGACCGTCTCGATCTCGGATGAGATCGAGGCCACGATGCTGTTGCAGATGTCGTCGAGGACGAAGAAGATGTCGTCGGGCTTGCGCTCGAACGTCTCGGCCCAGACGATCCTGGCGGTGCGCACTTCGACCAGTTCGACGGTGACGATGAGGCGGCCCGCCAGACTACGCACGGTGCCGGTGGCGACATAGTCGACATTGAGCCTGCGGCCGGCATCCTCAGGCGCAATGTTCTTTTCAGCCAGCGCAAAGACCGAGCCGCGGGCAATGACGAAGAAGTCCCTGAGCTTGGCGAGGCGGGTGATGATGTCGTGGGTCAAGCCATCGGCCAGCCCACCGCGAACGCCGCCGGCATCTTCGGCGAACGGCATCACGGCAAGCGAAGCCTTGTGGGGCGTTGCCGTTTCGGTACCGGCAAGCATGATCGGGCTCTGGTTCTGCGTGGGTGGGGCTGCCGGCTGTGCCGGCAAAGTCGCGCAGTAGCGTTCCGCGCGAATGGCCAGCCACGCCTGGCGCACAGGACCGAAATCCAGTTCCTCCGACTGGAAGAGCGCTGCGGCGGCGGCAAGATGGTCCTCGCAGGCGCCGAACTGGCCGCGCCGCGCCAATCTTGTGAGAAGCGCGATGTGGGCGCAGCTGTCGAACGGGGTCAGCTCCAGCCATTTTTCGAGATGGTCCGACGTGTCGTCACTATCGGGCGGGAGCGTCTTGACCAGATGTTCCAGGATGGCCGCGTGGCAAGAATCGAAACGGCGGCGCTGTGCGGTCAACCAATTGTTGAAGAGTGGGTTGCGGTCGATCTCCAGCCCCTCCAGGAAACCGCCGACGAACAGCTTCGACAGGGCCTGCAGCCGCTCGGTATCAAGCTTTTCGATTCCCGCAGCAGCCGCTGACGCGACATCCAGCGCATCGACAGAGATGCCTTCGAGGTCAAGCGTGATCGTATCATCGGCGGTTTGGACCCTGCGGCGGCCCGGTTCGTCGAGAGCGGCCCGCAATTTGCTCAGGCACCAGCGAAGCTCGCCACGGGGATCATTTGGAACATCCCACAGCAGTTCGCACAGCTTGCCACGTCCGACCGGGTGGGGCGCCAGCGCCAGATAGGCGAGCAGCGCACGCAGCTTGCGCGATGCCGGCAAAGCAACCGGGAAGCCATCGCGCACAATTGCCAGCGGCCCGAAAAGCCGCAAGACAAGGCCTTTCTGGCCGTTGGCCCGGCTGGATTCCACGCCCGTTTCCACGCCTGCTCCCACGCTGGCCCTCCAGCAATTGCTTTATCACCGAACGCGACAAAGTGCACCGGCTCGCAAAATATGCGCGCTGAATGTGGTGTTTACCACATTGCTGCACGTCAAGGACCTGTAGTGCGGCAAGGTGTCGAAATCTCGTCGCCCAAACCGCCGGTGTGTAACCGACCCGTGAGCAAAACCAGGAGTTCATCCATGTTGCATCAGCAGAAAATCAGAACCACGGCCGGCCGTGGCCGTCTGTTCGACAGCATTCTCGACACAGTCGGCGACACGCCGGTCATCCGTGTCAACAACCTCGGCCCTGCGCACGCGACCATCTACGTCAAGGCCGAGTTCTTCAATCCGGCGGCGTCGGTCAAGGACCGGCTGGCGCTCAACATCATCGAGGAAGGCGAGCGCACCGGGGCGCTCAAGCCGGGTCAGACCGTCGTCGAGGCGACCAGCGGCAACACCGGCATCGGCCTTGCCATGGTCTGCGCGCAGAAGGGCTATCCGCTGGTGGTGACGATGGCCGACAGTTTTTCGATCGAGCGCCGCAAGCTGATGCGCATGCTGGGCGCCAAGGTGGTGCTGACGCCGCGCGCCGAAAAAGGCTTCGGAATGTACAAGAAGGCGGTGGAACTGGCCGAAGCCAATGGCTGGTTCCTGGCCCGCCAGTTCGAAACCAAGGCAAACGCCGCCATCCATGAAGCAACGACGGGGCGCGAGATCATCAACGATTTTGCCGGCTCGCGGCTCGACTATTTCGTCACCGGCTACGGCACCGGCGGCACTGTCGCTGGCGTGGCGCGTGTGCTGCGCCGCGAGCGGCCGGAGACCAGGATCGTGCTGACCGAGCCAGCCAACGCACAGCTTGTCGGCAGCGGCAAGCCGCAGGAGCGCGGCGCCGGTGGCGCGCCGGCCGCCAGCCATCCGGCCTTCGAGCCGCACCCGATCCAAGGCTGGACGCCGGACTTCATCCCGAACGTCCTGCAGGAAGCGATCGATGGCAACTTCTATGACGAGGTGATGCCGATCGCGGGGCCGGAGGGCATGAAATGGGCCAAGGCGCTGGCGCAGCAGGAAGGCATCTTCACCGGTATTTCCGGCGGTTCGGCCTTTGCCGTTGCACGCCAGATCGCCGGCACGGCGCCGGCCGGTTCGGTGATCCTGTGCATGCTTCCCGACACCGGCGAACGCTATATGTCGACGCCGCTGTTCGATGGCATCGAGGCCGAGATGAATGCGGAAGAGCTTGCTCTCTCGCGCTCGACGCCCGGCTGCCAGTTCCCGGCCTGATGGCGCGGGAGCAATCTGCATGGACGCGATGTCTGGACACTCGGCTACCAGTACCGAGGAAACGCTTGACCCCTCGGACTGGGCCGATGTGCAGGTCCTGTCGCATCGGATCGTTGACGATGCCGTTGCCTATTTGCGCGACGTCAGGCAACGGCCGGTGTGGCAGGAGATGCCTGGAGATGTGAGGGATTTCTTCACCGCGTCCCTGCCGCAATCGCCGACGCCGCTTGCCCAAATCTATGGCGATGTCGTCGACAATGTGATGCCCTATCCGATGGGCAACATTCATCCGCGCTTCTGGTCCTGGTATATGGGGTCGAGCAACTTTACGGGTGCGCTCGGCGATTTCCTGGCGGCCATCCAAGGCTCCAATCTCGGCGGCGGCAACCATGCCGCCGCCCTGATGGACGGCCAGGTAGTCGACTGGTGCAAGCAGATGATGGGCATGCCGGCTTCGGCCAGCGGCACGCTGGTCAGCGGCGGCTCGATGGCCAACATCATCGGGCTGACCGTGGCGCGCAACACCAAGGCCGGCATCGACGTGCGCGAGCACGGCGCTGCCGCCATTGAGAAGCCGCTGCGATTCTACGGCTCGGATCAGATTCATTCCTGCCATCGCAAGGGGATGGAAGCACTCGGCCTCGGCAACAGGGCGCTGCGGCGGATTCCCAGCGACGCCAGCCTGCGCATCGACATCCAGGCTTTGCGGGCGGCGATTGCCGAGGATCGCGCGGCCGGGTTCAAGCCGGCCTGCATTATCGGCAATGCCGGCACCGTCAACACCGGCGCCATCGACGATCTGCAGGCGCTGGCCAAGCTCGCGCATGAGGAAGACATGTGGTTCCATGTCGACGGCTGCATCGGCGCGTTGATTGCGATCGCGCCTGAGAATGCGCATCGCGTTGCCGGCATCGAATGGGCCGATTCCATCGCGCTCGATCCGCACAAATGGCTGCATGCGCCGTTCGAGGCGGGCTGTGCTCTGGTCAGGGATGCCTCGGCGCATCGCAAGACCTTCGCGGTGACGCCGGAATATCTCGAATCGACGCCGCGGGGCCTCGCCTCGGGGCAATGGCTGCACGATTACGGCCTGCAGACGTCACGCGGCTTTCGCGCGCTCAAAGTGTGGATGGCGCTGCGGGAACATGGTGTCGAAAAATTCGGCCGCCTGATCGACCAGAACATCGCTCAGGGGCATTATCTCGCGGGCTTGATCGAGGCCGAACCGGCGCTTGAGCTGACAGCGCCGACCAGCATCAACATAGTCTGCTTCCGCTATCGCGCGGAAGGGCTCGATGGCGAGCGCTCGAAGGCGCTCAACACCGAGATCATGCTGAGGCTGCAGGAAGAGGGCATCGCCGCCATTTCCGACACGACGGTGCAAGGCCGGCATTGCCTGCGGGTGGCAATCAACAACCACCGCACCCGGCGCGAGGACCTCGACCTTCTGGTCGCCGAAACGATTCGTCTGGGTAACGAGATCGCGGCTGCCTGATCTTGCCGCGGTCGGGGCCGTTGCTGGATGTCCTCAGCTGCTCGCTACCGCTGCCTTGCCGGAGGCGGCTTTGCTGCCCTCACTCGGCCCCTTCCGTGACGGGGAACGCCAGGCCGGGCAGGTAGAATGTGATCGGCCGGATCTCGTAGACGGCCGAAGGGTTCACGCGGCGCAAGTCGCGCGCGGCCGCGATGGCCTCCTCCTGGGTCGCGCAGTCGAGGACATACAAGCCCAGCAATTGCTCCTTGGTCTCGGCAAACGGCCCGTCGATGACGATGCCGTCTCCCGGGCCGCGCAGCGTGACAGCGTCGGCGGTCGCGCCCAGCCTTGCCGCCGGCCCAAGCTTGCCCTCACGGGTCAGCCTGGCATTGACCTCGAGCAGGTCGTGCATCAGCGCCGCATCCTGCTGCGGCGTCAGGGCCTGGATGGTCTGTTCGACGTGATAGGCCAGGATGGCGTAGAACATGCGGCGATCTCCTCGCGTTCGAGCGGCCGCACTATTGCAAGGTAGGGCGGCCCGATCCAGCCCGTCGCTTATCGAGACGGGTAGCCTGCTGCCTTATGCTGCCAGTGGCAGGCGCAGTTCCGTCTGCAGGCCGCCGCCGGGATGGTTGGACAGATGGACCTCGCCGCCGGCGGCGCGCGCGATGTTGCGGGCAATGGTCAGGCCGAGGCCGAGACCGCCGGTCTGGCGGTTGCGCGACTGCTCCAGCCGCACGAAGGAACCGAACACCTGGTCGAGCTGCGCCTGCGGAATGCCCGGTCCTTCGTCGCGGATGACCAGCGTGATGGTGCCGTCGGACTGGCGCAGGCTCAGATGCGCCTTCTTGCCGTAGGTCACCGCATTCTGAACCAGATTGTTGACGCAGCGCTTCAGCGCCACCGGCCGCGCCATGCAGATCATGCCGCGTGGCCTGGCGCCGTCATGGTCGAACGTGACGTCTTCGAAACCGTCGGCGATCGATTCCACCAGCGACCAGAAATCGATCCGCTCGCTCTTTTCCTCGGTGACTTCGAAGGTGGCGAAGTCGATGACGGAACTGGCGATGCTCTCGATGTCGGCGAGGTCGTGGGCGAGCGCCTCGCGCGCCGTCGATTTGCGCAACAGTTCGAGGCGCAGCCGCATACGGGTCAGCGGCGTGCGCAGATCGTGGGCGAGTGCGGCGGCCAAATGTTCGCGATCTTCGACATAGTCGCGCAACCGGACCTGCATGGCGTTGACGGCTTTCGCCGCGGCGCGGATCTCGCGGCTGCCTGTCTCGGCGATCGGCGGGCTCTTCAGATCCGTGCCGATCCGGTTGACCGCCGTTTCCATCATCCGGTAGGGCGCCGTCAGCCGGCGCAGCGACCAGATCGACATGATCACCACCAGGCCGGCGATCAGCGAATAGAGCGGCAGGCTGTCGAAGCTCAATATCGGCCCGACCGGCGTGTTGGGTTCGGTGAAGTTCAGCCATTGGCCGTCGGCAAAGCGGACGGATGCTGTGAGCTTGTCGCTCTGGGCGAAGCTCGCCGCCAATCCCAGGAGGTCGCGCTCCACCGCGCCGACATCCTTGGTGAGCACCACGCCGCCAGGCGCGTTGGTTGCTTGCGATGCCGGATCGCGCCGGACGCGTGCGTCGGTGATGCCGAATTTCGACAGCCGTCCGACCAGAATGTCCTCGAGCTCTGCCAGTTCGTCGTCGCCGGCGATCGACGAGGTGACGGCGGGCGTGTCCGAAACGGTGAGCGCATAGGTGGCGTTGAACAGGCCGGACGCTGTCAGCTTGCGCTGTTCGGGCGTGTCGTCATGCATCAGCTGCACCAGCGAATAGGCGCGGTCGTTGAGCCGGTAGAGATCGACCTCGTCATTGGCGACGGCACGATCGCGCGAGACGATGTAGAGGGTGGCAACCTGGCTGATCAGCAGGCCGGCAATGACGATGAGCAAAACCCAGACCGGCAGTGTTTGCGGCAGGAAGCGTCTCATTCGGAGGTGGTCTCGGGCAGGAACTGGTAGCCGCCGCTGCGCACGGTCAGGATCAGTTTCGGCGTCTTGGGGTCGTCTTCCATCTTGCGCCTGAGACGGCTGACCAGAATGTCGATGCTGCGATCGAAGGAATAGTCGCTGTCGCCGCCGGAAAGCTCGATGAGCTGGTCTCGCGTAAGCACGCGCTGCGCACTTTTGACGAAGGTCTGCAACAGGTTGAACTCCGCCATGGTCAGCTCGACCCTGACGTCGCCGGGCGCCATCAGCCGGCGGCGTGAACAGTCCATCGTCCAGCCGGCGAAGTGGTAGATCTGCTTGGTGCTGGCGCGCTTCGGCTCGGCAGCACCATTGCGCCTCAGCACCGCACGAATGCGGGCCAGCAGTTCGCGCGGATCGAAAGGCTTCGGCACATAGTCGTCGGCGCCCATTTCGAGGCCGACCACGCGGTCGGTGGTTTCGGTGACCGCCGTCAGCATGATGATTGGCGTCGAGTAGCTGGCGCGCAGGTCGCGGCAGAGTTCCAGCCCGCTCTTTCCCGGCAGCATCACATCGAGAACGATCAGGTCGACCTGCGTGCGGCGCAAGATGTCCTCCATCTCGATGCCGTCGGCGGCAACAGTCGTGCGCAGGCCACGCTTCTGGAAGAATTCCTGAAGCAGGTCGCGAATGCCCTTGTCGTCATCGACGATCAGTATGTGCGCATCGGATTTCACGGCGATCCTATCTTTGTTGGCGGCCGGTCTGTGGCTGCCTTCTTGAGTCTGCTTCTGTGGCGTCACCCACACGATAGAATTCTGGCCAGATGTTGGCCAGCGGCGATGATCGGCCGGCAGCGGCTTTCGCCAGAAACAATCCAGAAACAAAATTCTATAGTTCGGAAAAACTCACGAAAAAAATCAAAGGCATAAAGGGTGCCGTGGCGGTCAGGACATCGGCTGCGACGCTAGTCTCCGGAGTAACGGACATTACCGATGCACAGGTTCACGATCAGCTTGATGGGTGCGCTGTTCAGCATTTCGCTCGTCACGGCCGCGGTCGCAGCCTCCAGCGCAAAGGTGACGCCGATCACAAGGAGCGAGCGCTGCATCGATCTCAATCGCCAGGTAGACGAAGCCCTCGAAACCCATGCCGCGGCAACGCAGGTCACCGCGGCGAAAGCACTGCAAAGAAAGGGAAACCGGTTCTGCGCCAACAAGAAACAGGCACAGGGTATCCGGATGCTCGCGAACGCTTTGAAGCTGCTTGGAGTGACACCGATCGACCCGGTTCAGTGACACTCAAACCGACCCGCACCAAAAAGGAAATGAAGCCATGAAAAAGTCCATCCTCTCCGCCACCGGTCTCGCCGTCGCTCTCGCTTTCGCGATGCCGGCTCTGGGCAACGCTGCTGCCACCACGACCGCTGCTCCGGCTGCCACGACGACCGCTCCGGCGAGCACGACCGCCAAGCCGCCGGTGAAGAAGGTCGCCGCCAAGACGCCCGTCAAGAAGCACAAGAAGCACAAGAAGGTCGTCAAGAAGGACGCGCCGAAGGCCTGATTTCAGACAAGCCAACTGGCTCGTCTGGTACAGGGCCGCTCCAGCACCCCCGGGCTGGAGCGGCCTTGTCGCATGTTTTCATGATGACCCGTTGATGGGTGCCGGCCACCCAGGACTTTAACCCGTTTGCAATGCCGGTCCGCTAGGACAGCTCGCATGAAGAAGCGGCTTTCGTATATATTGCGTTCGATGACCATTGGCGGTCTCCTGGCCTCGGCCGTGGTGAGACTCCTGGTTCAGTTCACAGCGAGCCCGGTGCCCGACCCGGAAAGCGGCCGCACCGAGCCGTCCTCGTTTGCGCCGTTGATCTCCGCCGGCTGGCAATATGTCACGCCATTGCAAAGCCTGCTGCTTTCCCTGCTCAGCGCCTTTACGGTCATCTGTCTCGCCGGATGGCTTGCGAGAGCATGGATGGAGCGCAAGGCCTCGGGCTTCGGCCCGCACGCCGCGCGCGAATTCCAAGGACGTCGCGCCATCGATCGTCAGGGCCGTTGAACGGCACCAAACTGTTCCTAAATTTGTGAACGGCAGCACTCCCGGGAAGCCGGTTTTGCGCACCGATCAAAATGGACGACCGCTTTCCCCCATGACAAAGTGAGAGCGACCCTGGCGCGATGACGGTTCCCTATGCCTGAGATCACCTCCAAGCCCCGGACCAAGACCAAGCCGCAGACCGAGCGGCCGAAGCTCTACAAGGTCATCCTGGTCAATGACGATTTCACGCCGCGCGAATTCGTGGTGACGGTCCTGAAGGGCGAATTCAAGCTCAGCGAAGACCAGGCGCGCCGGGTGATGATCACCGCCCACCAGCGCGGCGTCTGCGTTGTCGCCGTGTTCACGCGGGACGTCGCCGAGACCAAGGCGACGCGAGCCACAGATGCCGGCAAGGCGAAAGGCTATCCGCTGCTGTTTACGACAGAGCCGGAGGAGTGAGGAGTGGTCGCCCGTAGGGCGATCAATCGACAACGATTTGTCGATTGAAACGACGAACGCCCGGAGCCATAGCGGAGGGCAGGGCCGTGCGCGCGTTCTTCCTTCTCCCCTTGTGGGAGAAGGTGTCGCCGAAGGCGACGGATGAGGGGTGTTCCAGCGGAGTGAGGCGTTGGCGTTCCCTGGAACACCCCTCATCCGTCTCGGCGCTTGCGCCGATCCACCTTCTCCCACAGGGGGAGAAGGAAGAAGCTCTCACCGTCCCTCTCTGAACCACATAGCGCCCATCGCCAGCAGCAGCAGGCCGAGGCCGAGGAAGCCGCCGAACAGCGGCACGCGCGAAACGGCTTTGAGTACGCTGTCGTCGGTGGTGCGCAGTCCGATCCAGTCGGCGCCCGAAGCCGCACCCGAGGCGCGGACCGGGACGATGGAGGGCAGGGCGACACTGCCGCTAAGCTGGCCAAGGGTGGAGGACGCCGCCAGCCGGCGCACGCTGCCGCCGGTGGCTTCGGCCGGCGCCTTCAACCGGTCTTCAGTGGAGATGACGTCGGAGAATTCCGGCGC
Organism: Mesorhizobium sp. P2_F7; assembly: GCF_056403695.1. Taxonomy (NCBI): domain Bacteria; kingdom Pseudomonadati; phylum Pseudomonadota; class Alphaproteobacteria; order Hyphomicrobiales; family Phyllobacteriaceae; genus Mesorhizobium; species Mesorhizobium sp. P2_F7. The sequence goes on from NZ_JBFUFA010000003.1 coordinate 459,346, forward strand.
GTTGACCGGGCCGACATGCGCAAGGGTGGTCAGGTCGCCATTGCCGATCTGGTAGAGGCCGATCTCCTTGGTCTCGATGCTGCCGAGAAACACGCCGGGCTCGGATTTTTCCAGCTTGACGATCAGCGCCTTGCCCGACGGGGTGATGACTTGGGCCGAGCCGGGGTCGTCGCTCATCGTCTGGCGGCGGATTTCCAGCACCATGCCGCGTCCGTCGGCGGTCAGCCGCTCTTCCTCGAGCTCGGGCTCCTTCATCAGCCAGTGGGCGATGCGGCGATAGAGCTGGACATGCGGGCCGCCGCCCTCGAAGCCGCGCGCCCACAGCCAGCCCTGATCCGACAGCAGCATGCCGACGCGGCCTTCGCCCTTGTGGTCGAGCAAAAGCAGGGGACGGTTGTCTGCGCCCTTCATCACCACTTCGCCTTCGGGATTCTGCACGCCGATGGTGCGGAACCAGCGGCTCCAGTGTGGCGGCTCCGTCGCCGAGCCGTCGAGCCCGCGCGTCACAGGATGGCGCTGGCCGACATCGGTGAGGCGCGGATAGAAGGCCTTGTCGATGACTTCGCCGGTCGGCATCGCCGGCAGCGACGACATCAGCGGCGTGCGCGCGATCGAGGCATCGCCGGCATATTCCGGCCCGGCGGCGATCAACAGCGCGCCGCCCTTTTCGACATATTCGGAGATGTAGTCGTAATACAGGATCGGCAGCACGTCGCGGTGCTGGTAGCGGTCGAAGATGATGAGGTCGAAATCCTTGATCTTCTCGACGAACAGTTCGCGTGTCGGGAAGGCGATCAGCGACAGTTCGTTGATCGGCGTGCCGTCCTGCTTTTCCGGCGGCCGCAAAATGGTGAAATGGACGAGATCGACCGAAGCGTCTGACTTCAGCAGATTGCGCCAGGTGCGCTCGCCGGCATGCGGCTCTCCGGAGACCAGCAGCACGCGCAGGTTTTCGCGGATGCCGTCGATCAGCGCTATGGCGCGGTTGTTGGCCTCGGTCAGTTCGCCCGGCTCGCGGTCGATGGAAAGTTCGACGATGTTGCGGCCGGCGCCGGGAATGGTCACTTGCAGCGGCATCGCCTGGCCGATGGTGGCCTCTTCGACCGCGACCTGCTCGCCATTGACCGAGACGCGGACATCGACCGGTCCGGTTTCGCCGTTGGTGGCGATGACGCGGTAAGTCATGTCGAGCGGCTTGCCGACGAGGCCGAAGCGCGGCGCGTTCTCGAAGCGGATGCGGCGGTCCTTCTCGTGCTCATTGCCGGTGATCAGCGCGTGCAGCGGGGCGTTGAAGTCGGAGGCGGCGGGCGGCGCGTCATGCACCTCGCCATCGGTGATCATTATCGCGCCGCCGATGCGCGAGGGTGGCACATCGCGGAAGGCGCCTTCAAGGGCTGCAAAAAGCTTGGTCTCGGTGCGCTCTTCGGCGGCTTCGGACTTGCCGGCCTCGACGACACGCACATCGAACTGCTTGAAGCGGCCAAGGCGCTGCTGCAGCCCGGCCAGCGCTTCGTCTGTCTGTTTGGTTCGGTCGCCGATGTCCTGGCTCTGGCTGCGGTCGACGATGACGGCAACGACGCTTTTCAGCGCCTCACGCTCCTCGTCGAGAAACACCGGGTTGAGCAAGGCGGCGCCCAGGGCAATCAGCGCGGCGAAGCGGAAGATCGCGCCGCGCTGGCGAAACCAAAGGCCAACGGCTGCGAGCAACAGCAACGGCACCAGCACCAAAGCCAGCAAGGGCCAGGACAGCAGCGGTTCGAAGGAGATCGACCAGTTCATGATCTTACTGCCCCAACCGTTCGAGCAGGATGGGCACGTGCACCTGGTCGGATTTGTAGTTGCCGGTCAGCATGTACATCATGATGTTGACGCCCGCGCGCAGCGCGTAGATGCGCTGCATCGGGTCCGACGGCACGGTCGGCAGCAGCGGATCGCCATTCTCGTCGACGGCCCAGGCGCCGGCAAAATCATTGGCGGTGATGAGGATCGGCGAGACGCCGTCGCCGACGCGCACCGGCCGGTTCTCGGCATTGCTGGCGTCGAGCGAGGCTTCCACCCAGAGCGGGCTGCCGGCGAAGCGGCCGGGAAATTCGGGCAGAATGAAGAAGGATTTGGTCAGCACATGGTCGGCAGGCACCGGCTCCAGCGGCGGCACGTTGAGATTGCCGAGGATGTCGCGCAGCCGCTCGGTCGCCGGGCTCGCCGAATCGGCGCCGATGCCGTTGGCAAACTGGTCGCGCGTGTCGAACAGCACCGTGCCGCCCTGCTGCATATAGGCGTCGATGCGGGCGATCGCGGCCTCGCTCGGCATTGGCGCGGAAGGGTCGATCGGCCAATAGATCAGCGGATAGAAGGACAGCTCGTCCTTCGAGATGTCGACGCCCGCCGGGGCGCCCGGCTCGAGCGCGGTCTTTTCGATCAGGAAGCGGGTCAGGCCTTCAAGACCGGCGCGGCTGATCGAATCGTCACCGGGCACACCGGTCAGCACATAGGCGATGCGGGTCTTGGCAATGTCCTCGATGGCGGCGGCGTCGCCCGGTTTGGCATCGTCGGCGCGGGCGAGGTCGGCATGGCCAAACAGCATGCCGAGGCCGAGCAGCAGCGCAGCCGTCGTTGCCGCAGCCGTGCGGGCGCGGCGCGGCCGGCGCGACAACAGCCCGCCCATCCAGAACACCGCCAGCGTGTCGAGCAGCATCAGCACAAGTGCTGCGGTCACCAGCGGGCCCTTGAGGTCGCGCGATTCATCGAAAGCATATTGGATGTTGGTCACCGGCACGGTGAACTGCGGCCGCACCAGCGGCGCGAAGGCGGTGGCCGGATCGAGCAGATTGTGGGCGAAGACGCCGGTTTCGGAGCCGTAGAGGCCGGGCGGGTTCTCGAACGTCACCGGCAGCGGGCCGGCGACGGGCACCAGCGGCCGTGCATCAGGCGTCGGCGGCACCAGCGTTCCGTCGGCCGCGATCATGCGGTAGGGCGCCAGCGACGTCGCGGCGGCTTCAGCGTTGGCGACCGCCGCACCCTGGTTGCGCGACAGCTGCACGATGCGCCGCAGCATCTCGACGAAGCTGCCGGAGATCGGCAGGGTCGACCATGTCGCTTCCGGCGTGACGTGGAAGAGGACGAGGGTGCCCTTGCCCTTTTTCAGCCCGGTCACCAGCGGCGTGCCGTCGGCGAGCGTTGCCCAGGTGCGCTCGACGATGTCGGGCGTCGGCTCGGCCAAGACCTGCCGGCTCACCGTGACTTCGGCCGGCGGCGCGAGGTCGGCAAAGGGGCCGTTCTTCGGGAATTCGGTCACCGGCTGCGGCGTCGTCCATGACAGGGAGCCACCGAGCGAACGCTCGCCGGTGCGCAGCCTGACCGGCAGAAGATCATCGTCATTGCCGGCGGCGGCCAGCCGCGACCCGGCGAAGCGCACCAGCGTGCCGCCATTGTCGACCCAGTCGACCAATCGCTGATGGACCTGCGGCGGAATAGTGCCGATATCGGCCATGACGATCATCGCCGGCTTTTGGTCGAGGAGCTGCGGGATGGCGTCGGCGAGGTCGGCGCTCGACGGTTCGACCAGATCGGCGAAGGGCTGCAGCGCGCGCCTGATGTAGTAGAGCGGCGACAGAAGCGGCTGCGCCTGGTCGGCCTCGGCCTGCGACAACAGCCCGACGCGGCGGCGCTTCGAGCTTTCGTCGAGCACGCGCACCGCACCCGCCTGGCGCTCGCCATCAAGCGCGATCGAGGCGAAGTCGTTGCGCAGTTCGAACGGCACCGCCATCGTGCCGGTGGCGGTGGTCTCGCCGGGCGCGAAAGTCAGCGTCGCATCGGCGATGCGGCGGCCCTTGTCGTCGAAGGCGCCGGCGGTGACCTGCGCCGGCGCCGGATCGCCGGGTGCGCGAATGGCGGTCAGCGCGAAACCGTCGACCTGGTTCTCGGCGCCGGTCAGCCCGGTCAGCGCCAACCGGTCGGAGCTGGCCCAGACGACACGGGCGGCATTTTTCGACAGCAGCGTGTTGAAGGCGGCCTCGTCGCCTTTTGCGGCAAGGCCGTCTGCCAGAACCGCAACGCTGGCGCCGGGCAAGGTCTCCAGCACGCTGGCGACGCGGGCATAGACGGCGGGACGGTCGGTCGGGATCGGCCGCGGTTTTGCCGCGCGCAACCGGTCGAGGGCGGCCGCGGCGTCGAAGGGGCCGATCTCGGCATTGGGTTTTTCGGCGGTGAAGGCGATGACGACCGGCACGCCGTTCGAGCCGGCGTCGGCGATCAGCCGCTGGGCGGTGGCGACGCGCTTGCCCCAATCGGCGGAGCTTGCCCAGTCGTTGTCGATGACCAGCGCCAGGGCGGCACCCTCGGCCGGCAGTTTTTCGCGCGGGTTGAAGACGGGTTCGGCCAAGGCGGCGACGATCAGGGCGGCCATCAGCAGCCGCAGCAGCGTCAGCCACCACGGGCTCTGCTGCGGCGTCTCCTCGCGCTTCAGCACGCGGGCGAGGATTTTCAGCGGCGGAAACACTTCGGTCTGCGGCTTGGGTGGAGTGAGCCGCAGCAGCCACCAGATCACGGGCAGCGCCAGCAGGCCCCACAACACCATGGGAGCGCCAAAGGAGAGCGGCAGCCAGCTCATGCGCCGGCCTTTCCGGCACGGCCGCTGGCGGCCGGCCCGGCAAAGCCATCGGCGGTCATCGCCATGTGGATGCGTACCAGCGCCTCGGAGGCGAGGCGATCCGTGTGGTTGACCGTATAGCTCCAGCCGAGGCGCTTGCACCAGCCGGCCAGTTCCTGGCGGCGAGCGGTGTAGAGCAGGCGGTATTCGTCGCCGAGCATTTCGGCGCGGCCGGCGGTCAGCTTGTCGCCGGTCTCGGGATCGGTGAATTCGGTGCGTCCGGCGTAGGGAAAGGTTTCCTCGGCCGGATCGGCAACCTCGATCAGGTGGGCACGCACGCCGTGGCGGGCCAGCACGTCGAGCCAGGCCATGGTCTCTTCGACCGGATCGAGGAAGTCGCTGACGATGACGATGTCGCAGAAGCGGCGAATGGCGGACAGGTCAGGCTTTGCCGGTGGATCGGCGGCGTGCATCAATTGCGCTGCGATGCGCTCGGCGCCGTTGCGGGCGGTGAACGGATCGGTCAGGCCCGGCCACGCGATGCGCTCGCCGCTGCGCGACAGCAATTCAGCCATGGCCAGTGCCAGCACCAGCGCACGCGATTCCTTGGAAACGCTGGCGCCGGTCGATTTGTAGAGCATGGAAGGCGAGGGGTCGGCCCACAGCCACACCGTATGGGCCGCTTCCCATTCGCGGTCGCGCACATAGGTGTGGTCGTCGCGAGCCGAACGGCGCCAGTCGATGCGCGAGGAATCGCCTTCGACATAGGGGCGGAATTGCCAGAAATTTTCGCCGATGCCGCGCTTGCGGCGGCCATGCCAGCCGGCAATCACGGTGTTGACGATACGGCGCGCTTCGACCAGCAGGTCGGGAACCAGCGATGCCCGCAACCGGCCCCTGGCGAGCGCGTCGCGCGTCGCTGCCGGTGTCTGGACTTCGCCGATACGCGCCATCAGATACCTTTGGCCAGTTTCGCCACCACGTCACGCACGGTCGTGCCCTCGGCGCGGGCGGCGAAGGTCAGCGCCATGCGATGCTGCAGGACAGGCTCGGCCAGTGCGCGGATGTCGTCGACGGAAGGCGCCAGCCGTCCGTCATAAAGGGCACGCGCGCGGGCGCAGAGCGTCAGCGCCTGGCTGGCGCGCGGGCCTGGCCCCCAGGCGACGTGTTTGTCGGTCTCGGCATTGCCCTGGCCGGGGCGCGCCGAGCGCACCAGCTTGAGGATGGCGTCGACGACGCTTTCGGGCACCGGCATGCGGCGGATCAGCGTCTGAATCTCTTTCAGCCGCACGGGCTGCAGGACGTTTTGCGCCTTGGCGTCCTCGATGCCGGTGGTTTCCAAGAGGATGCGGCGCTCGGCCTCGATTTCGGGATAGAGGATGTCGACCTGCATCAGGAAGCGGTCGAGCTGCGCCTCGGGCAGGGGATAGGTGCCTTCCTGCTCCAGCGGGTTCTGCGTCGCCAGCACATGGAAGGGTGCGGGCAGGTCGTGGCGAATGCCGGCGATGGTGACGTGATATTCCTGCATTGCCTGCAACAGCGCCGACTGGGTGCGCGGCGAGGCGCGGTTGATCTCGTCGGCCATCAGCAATTGCGCGAAGATCGGGCCGGAGATGAAGCGGAAGGAGCGCTTGCCGGCCTCGTCCTGCTCCATCACTTCGGAGCCGAGAATGTCCGACGGCATCAGGTCGGGGGTGAACTGGATGCGGCGCGAATCGAGGCCGAGCACGACGCCGAGCGTTTCGACCAGCTTGGTCTTGGCCAGGCCGGGCACACCGACCAGCAGCGCATGGCCACCGGCAAGCAGCGCCACCAGCGTACGCTCGACCACCGCTTCCTGGCCGAAGATGACGCGGCCGACACCGTCGCGGACCCTGGAAATATCGGCCAGTGCCGCCTCGGCCTGGGCGATCATGTCCTTTTCGTTGATCGGGCTTTCCTTGACCATTACGCTCATGCCGCATCGATCCTTGTGTTGGAAGTACCGGCTTGCACTGTAGCAGTGCCGCAGAATGCCGCGATTCGGCCTCGCCTGGCGCCTGCATTTCAACTTAAATCACAGACTTAGGCTGACAAGCGGAACAACAGTGACTATTTCGTGACCATGACGGACCGCTCCGAACATAGCGAACAGGGCCTTACCGGTGCCACAGAGGCGCGGGGTCTCGAGGCGCTGATCTCGCGCGCCACCCGTGCCGGCAAGGGTGCGGCGCCGGTGGAGCGCTGGAATCCCGACTTTTGCGGCGATCTCGACATGGAGATCAAGCAGGACGGAACCTGGTTTTATCTCGGCACGCCGATCGGCCGCATGCCGCTGGTGCAGCTGTTTTCCACGGTGTTGCGCAAGGACGAGGACGGCAGGACTTATCTGGTGACACCGGTCGAACGGGTCGGCATCCGGGTCGTCGATGCGCCGTTCGTTGCCGTCGAAATGGACGTTTCCGGCGCCGGCGCCGAGCAAATCATCACTTTCCGCACCAATGTCGGCGATGTCGTCGAGGCCGGCCCCGGCCATCCGCTGCGCTTCGTCGACGAAGACGAGACCGGCGGGCTGAAACCCTATGTGCTGGTGCGCGGACGGCTGGAAGCGCTGGTGGCGCGGCCGGTGATGTACGAACTGGTCGAGCATGGCGAGGAAATCGACATCGACGGCAAGGCGATGTTTGCCGTGCGCTCTAAAGGCGAGGTCTATCCGATCATGCCGGCGGAAAAACTGAAGCGGCTGAGCGCATGATGGACCAGGTGACGCCGCCGCCGTTTTCCACAGCTGATTTTCGCGCGCGCGTCGCAGCGCAGGCTGACGCCCATGCCGGCGACGATTATGGCGACCATCGCTTCAACCCCGGCCATCCCCGGTTGAAGCAGCTGAAAGCGCTGCGCGATGCCGCCGTGCTGATCCCGGTTGTCGATCACGGGAGCGATGCGACCGTGCTCTTGACCAAGCGGGCGGAAAAGCTGCGCAGCCATTCCGGGCAGGTGGCATTCCCCGGCGGCACCATCGATCCGACCGATCCAACCCCGGAAGCAGCAGCGCTGCGCGAGACTTTCGAGGAAATCGGGCTTGGCCCGGACCGCATCGAGATCATCGGCCGCATGCCCGACTACGTCGCCGGCAGCGGCTATCGCATCGCCCCGGTGCTGGCGATCGTGCGACCTGGATTTGCGCTCTCGCTCAATGCCGACGAGGTCGATGCCGCCTTCGAAGTGCCGCTCTCGTTCCTGATGGATCCGGCCAATCACACCAGGGACAGCCGCATGTGGAACGAGCTCGAATGGTTCTTCTACGAGATGCCCTATGGCGGCCAGCGTATCTGGGGCGTCACCGCGGGCATCATCCGCACGCTCTATGAAAGGCTTTATGCGTGAAGGTTTCGATCGCGGGCAAAGCAGACTGGCTCGGTGAAAAACATCTGCAGCGCCTGCTCGCCGTGCTGTCGGATGGCAGCGAGGCGGCGCGTGTCGCCGGTGGTGCGGTGCGCAATACGCTGATCGGCCAGCCGGTCGCCGATATCGACATCGCCACCACTTGCCTGCCGCAGGAAACCATCCGCCGTGCCGAGGCGGCGGGCTTCAAGGCGGTGCCGACCGGCATCGAGCACGGCACGGTCACGGTGATTGCCGGCGGCGCGCCCTATGAGATCACCACGCTGCGCGCCGATATCGAGACCGACGGCCGCCGCGCCAAAGTGTCGTTCGGCCGCGACTGGAAGGCTGACGCCGAGCGGCGCGATTTCACCATCAACGCGCTCTATGCCGAGGCCGACGGCACCGTCATCGACCTGGTCGGCGGTGTCGGCGATATCGAAGCGCGCCGGCTGCGCTTCATCGGCGATGCCGAGCAGCGCATCCGCGAGGACTATTTGCGCATCCTGCGCTTCTTCCGCTTCTTCGCCTGGTATGGCGAAGGCCGGCCCGATGCCGAGGGGCTGAAGGCCTGCGCCCGGCTCAAGGATGGGCTCGAAAAACTCTCGGCCGAGCGCATCTGGTCCGAACTGAAGAAGTTGCTGGCGGCCCCCGATCCGTCGCGCGCGCTGCTGTGGATGCGCCAGGCCGGCGTGCTGACCAGCGCCCTGCCGGAAAGCGAGAAATGGGGCATCGATGCCATTCACGGGCTGACCAAGACCGAGAAGGATCTGGGCTGGGCGGCGGATCCGCTGCTCAGGCTGGAGGCCATCGTGCCGCCCGATGCGGCGCGGATGAAGGTGTTGGCGGAGCGGCTGAAACTGTCCACCAATGAGGCGGAGCGCCTGCGACACTGGGCGCTGACGGCTGCCGTCGAGCCCAAGACGAGCGAAGCGGAACTGGCAAAAAAGCTTTATTCCGGCGACCGCCAGGGTTTTGTCGATCGCCTGCGGCTGTCGCTCGCCTCGGCACGGGCGCGCGCCGTCGAGGACAATGATGCAATGATCCAGGCGGGCGGCTTTTCGCGCCTGCTGGCTTTCGCCGGAAAATGGGAAAAACCGGTGTTTCCGATCAAGGGCGCCGATCTGACCGCGCTCGGCGCGTCGCCGGGGCCGAAACTCGGCGCGATCCTGAAAAACCTCGAAAAGGAATGGATCGGCTCCGGCTTTGCGCTTGATCGCGACGCGCTGCTTGAGCGCGCCGCGGAGGCCCTGAAGGCCCGATAAGCGTCATTAGGCCGCGTCGCGAACCTTCTCGATGCGCGAACGGATTGCCTCGATCATCGTCTCGCGGATGACCGTTTCGCCGTGCGTCTCACGCATATGGTCGACGGCGCGGCGCATCACCTCGGCTTCCTCGTCGGCACGGGTGTGCCACTCACAGCCGGGCACCAGCGAGCCGCAATGGAATTCCTTCATGGGATTTTCTCCTTTCCTCCTGGGAGCCTGTGCCTCTCATGGGCACGACGCTCCGCCACCTTTGTTCCGCGCCCTGTCGTAGCAGTCGGTTTTGAGGGCACGTACGGGGGAACAAACATAACACGGTTCGGCGGTTTTGGTTGCCGCCTTTGATTTCATGCATGTCATTCTCCCAAAACCGAGGTCACTTTTGGGTGACATGCAGAGACGAAAAAGGCGGAGCAGCGCTGCTCCGCCTCCTTACGCCTCGGGCAAGACCAAGTTGGTCTTGTCCCGACAGGGCCGTCACTTCACGATCTTGACGGACTCGGCAACTTTGTTCTTGCCGCTCATGTCCCATGAAACGCGGACCTTTTCGCCGGCCTTCAGGCCAGGATCCTTGAAGGTCTTGGGCAGCGTAAAGGTGGATCCATCGTCCAGAACAAGGCTCATGGCCGTTCCATCATAGGTTTTGACCGTGCCGGTGGTGTGCTTGACCGCGGCAAAGGCGACCGAACCGGAAGCGAGAAGGGCAGCGGCGGCTGCCGTTACAATGAGCTTTCGCATGGTAAGTACTCCTGGAAAATGCGGGCATCCGTTTCTTGAGAATGCTCCGCCTTGTTCAGGGCCGTCCGGTAGCGTCGTGTCGCGGTTCGGGACTGAACCGCCGGCGCTTCCCGGCCCGGAAACGACAAATAGTCGTTTTATTTCAATTGCCTATTAGACGAAAAAGATAGTTTTCGCGCCACATTCCATGCCCAGATTCAGCGAATGGGACGTCAATGCGGCGCTGGTCTCGATCACCGATTTGTTACGGCCACCTGACCTCCGGCGGCAGGCTGGACAGGATCGAGGCGACATTGCCGCCGGTCTTCAGGCCGAAGATGGTGCCGCGATCGTGAAGAAGGTTGAATTCGACGTAACGGCCGCGGCGAATGAGCTGTTCGTCGCGGTCGTCGTCGGTCCAGTTTTCGTTGAAATGGGCCCGAACCAAATGACCGTAGACGACCAGAAAAGAACGCCCGACATCCTGCACGAAGTTCAAATCGGCATTCCAGCCGCCTCTGTCCTCGCCCGAATGCAGCCAGTCGAAAAAAATGCCACCGACGCCGCGCGGTTCGTTGCGGTGCGGCAGATAGAAATACTCGTCGCACCAGGCCTTGAATTTCGGGTGGTCGGCGACCGCAGCGTTCTTCTCGCAGGCGAACTGCATGGCGCGGTGGAAGGCGACCGTGTCGGGGTGATCTTCAGTGCGGTTGCGGTCGAGCAGCGGGGTCAGATCGGCGCCGCCGCCGAACCAGTGGCGCGACGTCACCACCATGCGGGTGTTCATGTGCACGGCCGGCACATTGGGGCTCCAGGGATGCGCGATCAGCGAAATGCCTGAGGCCCAGAAGCTCGGGTCTTCCTCGGCACCAGGCATCTGCTTCCTGAATTCGGGCGAGAATTCGCCATAGACGGTCGAGGTGTGGACGCCGACCTTCTCGAAGACGCGGCCATGCATCATCGACATGGTGCCGCCGCCGCCCTTGCCATGGTCGCGCTCCCACGGCGTCTTGTCGAAGCGGCCGGGCGACCAGGCGGCCATCGGCCCCTGCAATTCCTGCTCGATCTGCTCGAAGGTCGCGCAGATGCGCTCGCGCAGCGTCTCGAACCAGAGCCTGGCCTTCATCTTCTTCTGTTCGATGTCGGCCGGCAGGCCTGCCGGTATTTCTGGTCGTTCCAAAATCAGGTCTCCGGTCGCAGCCGACAAAGGACTCGTCTTTTCCGGGCGCGATCCCTAATCTCTTAGGGGCAAGGGTCAAGTGTCATCTGGTTCAGGCCCAGGAGTTCTTTCATGCGCGCCCCGGCAAGACCGCCGCTGCACGGCTTGAAGAAAAGGCTCGATCGTTCGCGCGCCGAGCGCGAGCGCATGCCGCGCGACGGTTTTCTGCGCGAGACTTTCGTCCTGCCGCGTTCGGATGCGCGGCTCAAAGCCAAGGAATGGTTCGAGCGCTTCCCCAAGCAGGCCTACTGGACCGAAATCGAAAGCTGGTTCGAACGGCCGGGGGATGTGATCGAATTTACGATCCGGCGGCTGCCCGCGGCGGACTAGGACTCCACCAACAGCCGCCTTGCGCCCGGCCCTTGGGCACTCAGCCGGTCTTCCCTGTTCCTTAACGGACATTTGTCGATCGACATGCAGCCGCAGCCGATGCAGTCGGTCAGGCCGTCGCGCAGCTTCTTCAACTGGCTGATCTTGCGGTCGAGGTCGTCGCGCCAGCCGGTCGACAAAAGGTTCCAGTCTTCGCGCGTCGGCGTGCGGCCTTCCGGGAGTGATTCAAGTGCGGCGCCGATCTCGGCCAGCGAAATGCCGACCTCCTGCGCCACCTTGATGATCGCCACCCGCCGCAGCACGTCGCGGCCATAGCGCCGCTGGTTGCCCGATGTGCGGTGGCTGCGGATCAGCCCGCGCGCCTCGTAGAAATGCAGCGCCGACACCGCCACACCGCTGCGCATGGCCACTTGGCCAACCGTCAATTCCTTTACCGGAGCCATCTCGATCTTTCCGCTTGACCTCAAGTTAAGTTGAGCTTGTAGCCAGGAAATGTCGATAGGGCAATTGAGGAGAAGGCGATGTGCGCCTGGGTGAGAATGACGCAAGAAGCAGCAGCCGTTCGCGACGGCGCGTTTAAGATCCTAGCCGAGCTGCCGGATGGCTTCGCCGGCAACCACGGCGACGGACAGCGCGACGTTGATGCTGCGCGTGCCCGGCTGCATTGGGATCGTCAGCCGCGCATCCGCCGCCTGGTGGACAGAATCCGGCACGCCGGCCGATTCGCGGCCGAACAGCAGGATGTCGCCATCGGCAAAGGCAAAGCCGGTGTAGGCGGTCGCGCCTTTGGTGGTGAGCAGCACCAAACGGCGCGATTCTCGCTTGCGCCAATCCTCGAAGGCGTTCCAGTCGACATGCCGGGTCAGGGCAGCCATTTCGAGATAGTCCATGCCGGCGCGTTTGAGCGCTTTGTCGGAGAGCGGGAAGCCGGCCGGTTCGATGATATCGACGCCGAGGCCGAGGCAGGCGGCGAAGCGCAGGATTGTCCCGGTGTTGCCGGCAATGTCAGGCTGATAGAGGGCGATGCGGAGACGGTGGTTCATTTCCGCGTCTTTCTAATAAGTGGCAGATCGGCCACAGCGGTCTCCTGGTTTCGGAAATTGCTGGCCCTGCGGGTGGTCATTTTCTGCGAAGTCGATTATACCGCACGCATTGTCAACCCGAACCGATGGAGGGGTATTTCATGATGACCATGCACATCCAGCGCCCCTCCCGTGGGCTTACCTGCCTGCCGGCGGTTTCGGTACGACGATTTACCTGACTTCTTAGATCTGATCGCACCGATTCCCGCCGAACCCAGTTTTCGGCCGTTGAAGGAATCTTGCGATGTTTTTCAAACTGTTAAAGGGGCTGACCGCCCCAGCTGAGCGTGTCCCGACCGAGGTGTCCCCTCGCGTCCCGACCGACGCAATCCGTGCCTCCGGCCGAATGCCGGCGCACCATGTTGCTTCGCCTTTCTATCTCTATTTGCACACGGAGGATGGACCGATGTTCGATCCCTACAAAATACCTGGTTCAAGAAGCCTGCACGAGCGCAAGACGGCGACCTGGGCGTTGCTGATCGGCGAGACCTACTCGTCGGCGGTCCACGCGGAGACCCGCCGGCGTCCGCATCGCGGCATGCTGCCGGATGTCGATTTCTCGCGCGCGGTTCCCGATCACAGCCGGCCGTCGCTGGTGCGCCGGATCATCCGGCTGATCCGGCCGGGCGCGAAAAATCGAGCCGGCAGCGGCGTGCCGTCAGGTCAGTCTAACGCGTCTGTCGGCGAAAAGCCCGCAAGTCCCTATATTGCGCGAAGCAGGACCGATGGCCCAGGTGATTCCGGGCCGTCGGTCCCCGATTCGTACGCTCCGGGGATCTTTCCCGCGCCGCGTGAGCGGACAACAATTTTGTGAGCATCACTATGTTTAGCTGGTTTGAAAAAAGGCTCGATCCGTTCCCCGCAGCGGAACCGGTCGAGCCGCCGAAGACGCTGGTTGCCTTCTGCGTGCATTATACGCGCGGCGCCTGGCCCTACATCATCGTCGATGCGGTGCTGGTGACGGCGATCGCGGTGGCCGAAGTGTGGATGTTCGGCTTCATGGGTCGTATCGTCGACTGGCTGTCCGGCCAGAATCGCGAAACCTTCCTGCAGACCGAGAGCTGGAAGCTCGCCGGCATGGCCTTCGTCGTGCTGTTCGCGCTGCCGGGCACGGTATGGCTGCATTCGCTGCTCAACCAGCAGACGCTGATGGGCAACTATCCCATGCGCATCCGCTGGCAGGTGCATCGCTATCTCTTGAAGCAGTCGATGAGCTTCTACCAGGACGAGTTCGCCGGCCGCATCGCCACCAAGCTGATGCAGACCGCGCTCGCCGTGCGCGAATGCGTCATCAAGGTGATCGACGTGCTCAACTACGTCATCGTCTATTTCCTCGGCATGCTGTTCATCGTCGGTTCGGCCGACTTGCGGCTGGCGGCACCACTTGGCGTCTGGCTGCTCGGCTATATCGGGCTGTTGCGCTACTTCATCCCGAAGCTCGGCAAGGTCGGCGAGGCGCAGGCCAATGCGCGTTCGACCATGACCGGCCGCGTCGTCGACAGCTACACCAACATCCAGACGGTCAAGCTGTTTTCCCATGCGCGCCGCGAAGCAACGTTCGCCAAAGAGGGGATGGCCGGCTTCCTCGACACGGTTTACCAGTCGATGCGGCTGGTGACGGTGCTGTACGGCCTGCTCTACATCCTCAATGCGCTGCTCTTGTTTTCGGTGACGGCGCTGGCGCTGTGGCTGTGGCTCGGCCAGGCGGTGACGATCGGTGCGGTTGCCGTGGTCATCGGCCTGGTGCTCCGTATGTGGGGCATGTCGCAGTGGATCATGTGGGAAATGTCTGGCCTGTTCGAGAACATCGGCACGGTGCAGGACGGCATAGCCTCGATCTCGCTGCCGCGCCTGGTCGAGGACCAGCCGGGGGCGAAGGACATTGCCGTCACCAAGGGTGAGATTCAGTTCGACGATATCCGCTTCCACTACGGCAAGCAGAAGGGCGTCATCGAGAGCCTGTCGCTGACGGTGAAGCCCGGCGAGAAGGTCGGCATTGTCGGCCGCTCGGGTGCGGGCAAGTCGACGCTGGTCAACCTGCTGTTGCGCTTCTACGACCTCGAGAACGGCCGGATCCTGATTGACGGTCAGGAGATCGCTTCGGTGACGCAGGATTCGCTGCGCGCGCAGATCGGCATGGTGACGCAGGACACCTCGCTGCTGCACCGTTCGGTGCGCGACAACATCCTTTATGGCCGGCCGGACGCCACGGAAGACATGCTTGTCGAGGCAGCCGGGCGGGCCGAGGCGCTGGAGTTCATCGGCGGGCTTTCCGACCACACTGGCCGCAAAGGGCTCGACGCTCATGTCGGCGACCGCGGCGTCAAATTGTCCGGCGGCCAGCGGCAACGCATCGCCATTGCTCGCGTTATGTTGAAGGACGCGCCGATACTTATCCTTGACGAAGCGACGTCGGCACTGGATTCCGAAGCCGAGGCCGCCATCCAGGAGAATCTCTACAAGATCATGCAAGGCAAGACCGTCATCGCCATTGCGCACCGGCTGTCGACCATCGCGGCGATGGACAGGCTTGTCGTGCTCGACAAGGGCCGTGTCATCGAGGAAGGATCGCACGAGGAACTCGTCGCCAGCGGCGGGCTCTACGCGCAGCTCTGGCAGCGTCAGTCGGGCGGATTCCTGTTCGACGACGGTCCAGTCGATGCCGCCAATGACGCCATGGCCAAAGGAGAAGCCGCGGAGTGATGACGTCAGCATGATGACAGCCGTCTATCGCTGGTTCGAGAACTGGGTCTATCCGTTCAGGGAGCCAGCGAATCTTCGGCCACCGTCAAGCGTTGGCGGCTTCCTCTGGCACTATGTCGGCCAGGCGAAGTTCGCCTTCTTCGCCATGCTGGTCATCGGCGGCTTCGCGCCGCTGATCGAGGCCGGGCTGTTCTACTTCGTCGGGCGGCTGGTCGATATTCTCGACCAGCTTCCTGGTGAACGCAGCTGGCACGCGCTGTGGGCCGCTGCCGGGCCTGAGCTTGTCTTCATGATCGCGGTGGTGCTGGTCATCCGCACCGTGGTCGTCGGCATGGCGGCGCTGGTCAACGAACAGACGATTACGCCGGGCTTCTACAATCTGGTGCGCTGGCAGGCGCACCGGCATGTGTCGCGCCAGTCCTACACCTTCTTCCAGAACGATTTCGCCGGCCGCATCGCGACAAAAGTCTGGCAGGCGGGGCAAGCGACCGGCGACCTGATGGAGAGCTTCATCGAGGTCATCTGGTTCATGCTCATCTATACGGTGACGACGCTGGCGCTGGTCGCCGGGCTCGATCTGCGCCTGGCCGTGCTGGTGGTGGTCTGGATCCTCGCTTTCGCCTGGCTGGCCAAGCTCTATCTGCCCTCGATCCGCAGGAATGCCGAGGCCACGGCTGAAGCCGGCTCGATGATCAATGGGCGTATCATCGATTCCTATTCCAATGTGCAGACGCTAAAACTGTTCTCGGCCGATGGCGACGACCGCTACATCAGGAACGGCTTCGACATTTATCTTGACGCACTGCGGCCTTTCACCCGGCGGTTGACCGGCGTTCGCATGGCGCTGACCACCCTGTCGGGGATCATGATCACCGCGATCGGCTGCTTTGCCGTCTATCTCTGGGTCGAAGGGTCGATCACCGTCGGCGCCGTCGCTTTCACGCTTTCGCTGGTCCTGCGGCTCAACATGCTGCTTGGGCGAGTGATGATGCAGCTTAACGGCATATTGCGAAATCTCGGCGTGCTGGAAAACTCCAAGGCGCTGATCTCGCAACCGCTGGGACTGATCGATGCGCCGGATGCCAAAGAGCTTGTCGTCGCCGGCGGTCGCATCGACGTGAAGAATGTCGAGTTCCACTACGGCAAAGGGTTCGGCGTGCTGAACGGCATCAACCTTGTCGTGCGGCCGGGCGAGAAGGTTGGGCTGGTCGGGCCGTCTGGCGCCGGCAAGACGACACTCGCCAACCTCATCTTGCGCCTCTACGACCTCGAAGGCGGGTCGATCACCATCGACGGCCAGAACGTTGCCAATGTGACGCAGAACTCGCTGCGCGCCAATATCGGTGTCGTCAGCCAGGACACCGCGCTCTTCCACCGTTCGCTGCGCGACAACATCAAGCTCGGCATGCCGGATGCGACCGACGCCGAGGTGATCGCGGCGGCGACGAAGGCCGAAGCGCACGACTTCATATTGGGCCTGCGCGACAACCGGGACCGTGCCGGCTACGAGGCCTTTGTCGGCGAGCGTGGCGTGAAACTGTCAGGCGGCCAGCGCCAGCGCGTGGCGATCGCCCGCGTCTTCCTCAAGGATGCGCCAATCCTGATCCTCGACGAGGCGACTTCGGCGCTTGATTCCGACATCGAGGCGGCGATCCAGGAGAACCTGGCAAAGCTGATGGAGAACAAGACGGTGATCGCCATCGCGCACAGGCTGTCGACCATTGCAGCGCTCGACCGGCTGGTGGTGCTGGACGGCGGCCGCATCGTCGAACAGGGCACGCATGACGAACTGGTGGCCAGGGACGGGCTCTATGCACGGCTGTGGAAACGGCAATCTGGCGGCTTCCTCTATCACGAGGAAAGCGTGCTGGAAGAGACCCGGCCGGCGGAGTAGAACGCTGGAATGTCGGTCCGGATGCCCTCGAATTTTGGACAAAGCAGCGCGCAGGAGAGCGCGCTCGACCTGCTTGGCCACGAGATACTGGCTGAAAAGGCAGCCGCGCTCGGCCGCGCCGGCCAGCGTGTCGAGGAGGCACTGAAGAAGCTGCGCGAGAACAGCGACGACGACCATCGCCCCCGGCTGCTGAAAGAAGCCGCCGCGGCGGTGCACGCCTATTTCATTCAGCGCGAACTCTGCGGTTTGCGCCGGCATGAGTCGGTGATCCGTGAATATGACATCCCAAGGGCCGTGCTGGTCAGGCTCGGCGCCAGCTAGAGGTCGCCGGCCGGCAAACGATCATTCCAGCCATTCGGTGATGAAACTGCCGTTTTCGTGGATGTCGGTCGATTCGAGCGGGCCGGGTCCGAGATTGGTGAATTTGTGTGGCGTGTTCGGCGGCACGATCAGGATCTGGCCAGCCGTGGCCTCGATCTGCTGGTCGCCGATCGTGAACAGGCCGGTGCCCTGGCGGATGATGAAGATCTCGCTATAGGGGTGGCTGTGCAGCCGCGGGCCGCCGCCGATCTCCGCCTGGTAATTGAAGATCAGGCAAGAGTTGGAGCCATGGGCGGCGAGTTGCAATTCGCCCTGCCAGCGGCCGGGCGTCCTGGTCCAGGTCTCGAGGTCGATGATGTGTGCCATGTCGGCGAGACTAGATCACGGCAAGCTGTCCTGTCGAGACAGGCGGGATGCCCAGGATTTGCTGAGATTTCCCGGTTGTTTAGCCGCCTTTTCCGGCCGTTGGGCGTCTGGCCGGCTGACACGGTGTTTCGTCCCCGCGACAATCTGCCCTTGTGGCCTCACCCCGCTGGACAAAAACGGGCTTCACGCATAAACCGAAATCCAAATGCCGGAGGAATTCGCTAGCTTGTTCGCCATGCGCTGTCGGGCCGGCGCGATGGAGCGGGGACAAAGCTCGGCCGCCGGCTCGGAAGAGGCGAAAGGATCAGGCACCCGTGAGCGCAACCGACACCCAGGATCCCAACCGTCGTGATTTTCTCTACGTCGCCACCGGCATGGCCGCAGTGGTCGGCGCAGGGGCCGTCGCCTGGCCGTTCATCGACCAGATGCGCCCCGATGCCTCGACGCTGGCGCTGGCCTCGGTCGAGGTCGATGTTTCCTCGCTGACCCCTGGCACGTCGCTGATCGTCAAATGGCGCGGCAAGCCGGTCGTGGTGCGCAACCGCACCGAGCAGGAGATGAAGGACGGCGAGGCCGTCAACCTTGCCGATCTCAAGGATCCGATCGCCCGCAACGCCAATCTGCCGGCCGATGCGCCGGCGACCGACGCCAACCGCACCACGCCCGGCAAGGAAGCCTGGATGGTGATGGTGCAGGTCTGCACGCATCTGGGCTGCATTCCGCTCGGCCAGGAAGGCGATTTCGGCGGCTGGTTCTGCCCGTGCCACGGGTCGCAATACGACACCGCCGGCCGCATCCGCAAAGGCCCGGCGCCGGAAAACATGGCTGTGCCGGTATTCAAGTTCATTTCCGATACCAAAATCCTTATCGGTTGAGGCAGGGGATATTTCGATGAGCGAGGGACACTCGACCTATACGCCCAAGACCGGTATCGAACGCTGGTTCGACGCCCGCATGCCGCTGCCGCGCATGGTCTATGACAGCTTCATCGCCTATCCGGTGCCGCGCAACCTCAACTATGCCTGGACCTTCGGCGGTATCCTGGCGATCATGCTGGTGGCGCAGATCCTGACCGGCATCGTGCTGGCCATGCACTATACGGCCGACACCAATCTCGCCTTCAATTCGGTCGAGAAGATCATGCGCGATGTGAATTCGGGCTGGCTGTTACGCTACATGCACTCCAACGGCGCCTCGTTCTTCTTCGTCGCCGTCTACATCCACATCTTCCGCGGGCTCTATTACGGCTCCTACAAGGCGCCGCGCGAGCTGCTGTGGATCCTCGGCTGCATCATCTACCTCTTGATGATGGCAACCGGCTTCATGGGCTATGTGCTGCCCTGGGGTCAGATGAGCTTCTGGGGCGCTACCGTTATCACCGGCTTCTTCAGCGCCATTCCGCTTGTCGGCGACTGGATCCAGCAGCTGCTGCTCGGCGGTTTCGCCGTCGACAATCCGACGCTCAACCGCTTCTTTGCGCTGCACTATCTGCTGCCGTTCATGATAGCTGGCGTCGTTGTGCTGCACGTCTGGGCGCTGCATGTGGTCGGCCAGTCGAACCCGACCGGCATCGAGGTCAAGTCGAAGACCGACACCGTCGCCTTCACCCCTTACGCGACCATCAAGGACGCGTTCGGCATGATCGTGTTCCTGTTCTTCTTCGCCTATTTCGTCTTCTACCTGCCGAATTTCCTCGGCCATCCGGACAACTACACGGTCGCCAACCCGTTGAAGACGCCGGCCCATATCGTGCCCGAATGGTACTTCCTGCCGTTCTACGCGATCCTGCGCGCCATCACCTTCAACATCGGGCCGATCAACTCTAAGCTCGGCGGCGTTCTGTGCATGTTCGGCGCTATCGTCATGCTGTTCCTGGTGCCGTGGCTCGACACCTCCAAGGTACGCTCGGCGGTTTACCGGCCCTGGTACAAGCTGTTCTTCTGGCTGTTCGTGGCCGATGCCGTCCTGCTTGGCTGGCTGGGCTCGCAGCCGGCGGAAGGCGGCGGTCTGCTGACCCTCGTGATAGGTGAGGTCTCGGGCAACTACGTTGGCTACGCTCAAGCGGCGACGCTGTTCTACTTTGCCTTCTTCCTCGTCATCCTGCCGGTGCTCGGCCTGATCGAGACGCCGCGCAGACTGCCGAATTCGATCACCGAGGCGGTGCTGGAGAAGAACAAGGGTGCCGGTGGGGGACATCCGGCGGGTGCGACCTCCGCGCCGGAAACCAAGGGCTGAGCGAGAATCTAAGGGGATTTGGCATGAAAAAGATTCTCACCTCGCTCGCCCTGCTCGGCCTGTTTGCCGGCGGCATCGGGTCCGTCGGCAGCGTGGCTATTGCCGCCGAAGAGGCACACAACCCGGCAGCGCCGACGCATTTTCCGATCGACGAGCCGAAGGAAATGGACTGGAGCTTCGCCGGTCCGTTCGGCACCTATGACAAGGCGCAGTTGCAGCGTGGCCTGAAGGTCTACAAGGAGGTCTGCTCGGCCTGCCATTCGATGAATTTGGTGTCGTTCCGCACGCTGGAAGGTCTTGGTTATTCGGAGGCGCAGGTGAAGTCCTTTGCCGCCGAATACACCATCCACGACGGTCCCAACGATGCCGGCGACATGTTCGACCGCCCGGGCAAGCCATCCGACTATTTCCCGGCGCCGTTCGCCAATGAGGCGGCGGCCGCTGCCTCCAACGGTGGCGCTGCTCCGCCCGATATGTCGCTGCTGGCCAAGGCACGCGGCGTCGAGCGCGGCTTTCCGCGCTTCGTCTTCGACATCTTCACCCAGTATGCTCAAGGCGGCCCGGATTACATTCACTCGCTGCTCACCGGCTACGACCAGACGCCTCCGGCCGGCATGGTGATCCCGGAAGGCACGCACTACAATCCGTACTTCATGTCCGGCGTGTCGCTGAAGATGCCCAAGCCGCTCTCCGACGGCCAGGTCACCTATGATGACGGCTCGCCGCAGACGGTCGACCAGTATTCGCGCGACGTCTCCGCCTTCCTGATGTGGGCCGCCGAGCCGCATATGGAAGACCGCAAGAAGACCGGCTTTCGCGTGCTGGTGTTCCTGCTTCTGTTCGGGACGCTGATGTATCTGACCAAGCGCAAGGTATGGGAAGGCGTGGCGCACTAAGCGCCACCAGCCAAGTCAAAAAAAGGGCGCCGAGAGGCGCCCTTTTGCTTTTGCGGAGGCGGCTTGTCACATGGCGGTCACTGCAGCTGGCGATCCTGTGACGCCCTCATCAAAGGATCGCACCCATGAAAAGATATGCATCGCTCGCGGCAGGACTGCTGCTGCTCATCGCCGGCTCGGCCGCCCAGGCCGAAGACGCAAAACCCTTCGTCACCAACAAGGATGTCGACCTGACGATGATCCTGCCGCCGCCGCCGGCCAACGATTCGGCCGAGACCAAGGCTGAGCTCGGCGCGGTGCTGACGCTGCAGGTGACGCGCACGCCCGAAATGGAGGCCAGCGCCGTTGCCGACGCCGAGGAAGACGTCTGGCGCTTCACCAATGTCATGGGGCCGAACTTCAACAAGGAAAAGCTGCCGAAATTCGCTGCCTTCTTCGATCGTGTGGTGGCCACTGAAGGCGCCGTCGTCGATCCGGCCAAGGATGTCTGGAAGCGGCCGCGTCCGCACCAGCTTAGCGGCCTCGTCAAGCCGGTGGTCAAGCTGTCGAGCTCCGGCTCCTGGCCTTCGGGTCATGCCACGGTCGGCACCATGATGGGCATCATTCTCGCCGATATGGTTCCGGAAAAGCGCGCCGAGATTATGGCCCGTGCGGCCGAATACGCCCACAACCGCGTGGTCGGCGGCATCCACTATCCGTCCGATGTCGAGATGGGCAAGATTTCCGGCAGCGTCATCGCCGCCGTCTTGCTCAACCGCGACGACTTCAAGGCCGAGTATGACGTGGCCAAGGCCGAGCTGCGTTCCGACCTCGGTATGTAAGCTATTCCCAACAATCGGTTTTCGACGGGAAGGGGCGCCAGAGGCGCCCCTTTTTCGTTTATGCCTGTGGCCAAGAGGCAGTTCGGCAATTCGCCCGTTGGCATGGCGGCATCCGATTGATATTCGACGCAGCGAGCTTGTCTTGCCATGGCAATGGAAATCGATGATGCGGCTACGCGACTGTCACAACTTTTCCGATTTCCGCCGCATGGCGCAGCAGCGGCTGCCCGGGCCGATCTTCAACTACATCGACGGCGCGGCGGACGACGAGGTCACCTATCGCCGCAACACCGAGAGTTTCGAGCACTGCGACCTCGTTCCCAATGTGCTGCGCGGTGTCAGCGAGATCGACATGTCGGTGACCGTGATGGGCCAGAAGCTGGCAATGCCCGTCTATTGCTCGCCGACCGCCTTGCAGCGGCTGTTCCACCATCAGGGCGAGCGCGCGGTGGCCAAGGCTTCGGCCAAATTCGGCACTATGTTCGGCGTCTCCTCGCTGGGCACGGTCAGCCTCGAGGAAGCGCGCAAGATCAGCAGCAGCCCGCAGGTCTACCAGTTCTATTTCCACCGTGATCGCGGCCTCAACCGGGCGATGATGCAGCGGGCCAAGGCGGTAGGCGTCGAGGTGATGATGCTGACCGTCGACAGCATCACCGGCGGCAATCGAGAGCGCGACAAGCGCACCGGCTTTGCCATTCCCTTCAAGCTCAGCCTTGCCGGAATGCTGCAGTTCGCGCTGAAGCCCGGCTGGGCGATCAACTATTTTACCCATGAGGGATTCAAGCTGCCGCAGCTCGACGAGCATGTCGACATGGGCGGCGGCACGATGTCGATCAGCCGCTATTTTACAGAGATGCTCGATCCGTCGATGACCTGGGACGATGTCGCCGAGATGGTCAGACTGTGGGGAGGTCCGTTCTGCCTCAAGGGCGTCATGTCGGTGGAGGACGCCAGGCGCGCCGTCGAGATCGGCTGCAGCGGTATTGTGCTGTCGAACCATGGCGGCCGGCAGCTGGACGGCTCACGCGCTGCGTTCGACCAGTTGGCGGAGATCGTCGATGCCGTTGGCGACAGGATAGACGTCATCATGGATGGCGGCGTGCAGCGCGGCACGCATGTGCTGAAGGCGCTGTCGCTCGGCGCCAAGGCTGTCGGCGTCGGCCGCTACTATCTGTTCCCGCTGGCGGCTGCGGGCCAGCCGGGCGTCGAACGGGCGCTCGAGCAGATGCGGGTCGAGATCGAGCGCGGCATGAAGCTGATGGGCTGCAGTTCGATCGAACAATTGTCGCGCAACAATCTCCGTTTCAGGTAATCTCGGCTCATGAAATCCTCGCTCGAAGACACGCTGCTCGCCGCGATCCGCACCATTCCGGACTATCCCAAGCCCGGCATCCTGTTTCGCGACATCACCACGCTGCTCGGCAATGCGCGTGCGTTCCGCCGCGCCATTGACGAGCTGGTGCATCCCTATGCCGGCCAGAAGATCGACAAGATCGCCGGCATCGAGGCGCGTGGCTTCATCCTCGGCGGCGCTGTCGCGCACCAGCTTTCGGCCGGCTTCGTGCCGATCCGCAAGAAGGGCAAGCTGCCTTACGAGACGGTGCGCGTCGCCTACAGCCTGGAATACGGGCTGGACGAGATGGAGATGCACAAGGATGGCGTTGCGCCGGGCGAGAAGGTGATCCTGGTCGACGAC
Organism: Mesorhizobium sp. P2_F7; assembly: GCF_056403695.1. Lineage (NCBI taxonomy): Bacteria > Pseudomonadati > Pseudomonadota > Alphaproteobacteria > Hyphomicrobiales > Phyllobacteriaceae > Mesorhizobium > Mesorhizobium sp. P2_F7. The sequence goes on from NZ_JBFUFA010000003.1 coordinate 482,842, forward strand.
CTGATCGCCACCGGCGGCACGGCGGAAGCGGCGGTCAAGCTGCTCAGGCAGATCGGCGCAGACATCCTGGCGGCATGCTTTGTGATCGATCTGCCGGACCTCGGTGGGCGAGCCAAGCTTGAGGCGCTGGGTGTGCCGGTGCGGACGCTGATCGGGTTTGAGGGACATTAGAGTAGGGAACTTTTTCCCTTCTCCCCTTGTGGGGTGAGAAGCGGTCCGCTTGAGCGGACGAAAAGCCAATTGCTTGGCTTTTCGAGCTTCGAACGCCCTGAGCCTTGCGAAGGGCCGGGGGCCGATCCACCTGCCGGGTCCCCGCTGCTTCGCAGCGTCCCGGCGTTCGCCGGCCTTTCATCGTGCCACTGGCACGATGAATTCGCCTGGGCGAACCGGCTGTTCACCCCACAAGGGGAGAAGGAAGAGGGCGCTGCTACTCCACCTTCACCAGCACCGCGCTGTCGAATGCGATGACCTTGTCGCCGGTCGAATCGGAGGCCTCGCAGAGCAGCGTCAGCAGGCTCCAGCCGGGACGCGCGGGAAGCGGGCGGTGTGCCAGCGCCGTGCGCGTGAAGGTGACGGTCTCGCCGGCATAGACCGGCTTCAGCCATTTCAGGTTCCGGAAGCCGGGCGAGGGGCCGAATTCCGGCTGCGGGCCCGGGCCGGTCCAGCGCACGCCCTCGGTCTCCATGCGCTTTTCGAGGTTGTATTTCATCCAGGTGGCGGCGGTGTGCCAGCCCGAGGCGCAGAGCCCGCCGAGCACGCTCTTCTTCGCCGCCTCCTCGTCGACATGGAAGATTTGCGGATCGTATTTGCGGGCGAAGGCCTTGATCTCGTCGGGCTCGAATCTGTGTGAGCCCAGCGTCACGGTGACGCCGATCAGGAAGAACTCGTCGAGCGTCATGCGGCGGCCTCGCGGGTCAGGAACATGCCGGTGTTCTCGAGCTCGAAGACGCTTTCGCCGCGCTGGTTGAACAATTCGCTGCGCATGATGACGAGGCCGAGCTGAGGCCGCGATTTGGACTGGCGCTTGGCAAGCACGGTGAGGGTGCCGGTAAGCCGGTCGCCGGCCAGGACCGGCTTCTTCCATTTGACATGGTCGATGCCGGGCGAACCTTGCGAGGTCGAGTCGAGCAGGAAGGCATCGCACAGCATGCGCATGAACATGGCGCAGGTGTGCCAGCCCGAAGCCGACAGGCCGCCGAGAATGCTGGCCTTGCCGGCTTCCTCGTCGAGATGCATCGGCTGGGCATCGAATTCGCTGGCGAACTCGATGATCTCTGCAGCACTCACCTGCTTGACGCCGAGGTCGAACGAGCCGCCCTCGACGAAGTCCTCATAGGCCCAGGTCTTTGCGGTCATGATCCTAATCCGGTTCAAGGTTGTACGATCACCGGGCATCCGGATGCCGTCCGGGCGGCGTTTGGTCAAGCAATTTTCACTGATCCAGGCCTGTCAGAGCCAGCCGCGGCGGCGGAAATACCAGAAGGGCAGGATCGCCGACAGGATCATCAGGCCGATCGCGAAGGGATAGCCGAGCTGCCATTTGAGCTCCGGGATGACGTCGAAATTCATGCCGTAGATCGAAGCCACCAGCGTCGGCGGCAGGAAGATGACGGCGGCGACCGAGAAGATCTTGATAATGGCGTTCTGTTCGATCGAGATCATGCCGAGCGTCGCGTCGAGCAGGAACGAGATTTTCTGCGACAGGAAGGTGGCGTGGTCGGCGAGCGACAGCACGTCGCGCGATACGGTCTTGATGCGGGCGCGGACGTCCTTGCTCATCTTGATCTGGGTCGCGACATGGGCGAGGAAGCCTGAGAGGCGCTGCAGCGAGATCAGGCTGTCGCGGATCGAGGAGGCGATGTCCTCCTTGCGGCCGATGGCCTTGAGCAGTTCCTGGAAATCGCGGTTGCGCTTGTTCACCTTGGTCGAGCGCGCTTCGAAGATATCGCGCGAGATCGTCTCGATGTCGCGGCCGGCGCGTTCGAGAATGTCGGCGAGCCGATCGACGATCGCCTCCAGCAGGCCGATCAGGATGGTGTTTCCCGTGGTGCAGCCGGTCGCCACCTTCTCGGCCCGCAGCGGAAAGGTCTTGAACGCCTTCGGCTCATGATAGCGGATGGTGACCAGTCTCGGGCCGGCAAGCACGAAGGTGACCGGCGACATCAAGGGATCGTCGATCTCGGTCTGCGCCGGCAAAGTGGCGGTCATGAAATAGGCGCCGTCCTCGATGTAGAGCCGGCTCGAAATCTCGATCTCTTCCATCTCCTCACGCGTCGGGATGGCGACGCCGAGCCAGGTCTCGATCGTCGTTTCCTCTTCCTTGGTCGGGTTCAGAAGGTCGGCCCAGACGACGTGGTCGCTGTCGGTCGCGAGATCGTCAGTGACGCGCAGGCGGTCATTGTCGACGACGAAGGCCTTGATCATCGCCGCTCTCCGTTGGTTGGGGCAGGCGTGTCATGGACGACGCCTGTTTCAGGACTATGACCGGCTCAACGATCGAGACAGGCGCTGCCGGAGGATGTTTGCTGCGCTTAGACCCGGCGACTGGCAAGGTCAAGCCGGGCCCACCTCATGGACATGGCACTCTTAAGTGTTGAACTTGAACAGCAGGACGTCGCCGTCCTGGACGACATATTCCTTGCCTTCGTCGCGCGCCTTGCCGGCTTCCTTGGCCGCCACTTCGCCGCCCAGCGTGATGTAGTCATTATAGGCGATGGTCTGGGCGCGGATGAAGCCGCGTTCGAAATCGGTGTGGATGACGCCGGCCGCCTGCGGGGCCTTGTCGCCCTTGTGGATGGTCCAGGCGCGCGTCTCCTTCGGACCGGCGGTGAAATAGGTGATGAGATGCAACAGGTCGTAGCCGGCGCGGATGACCTTGTTGAGGCCAGGTTCTTCGAGCCCGAGCGAGGACAGAAACTCCATCTCTTCTTCGTCCGAGAGCTGGGCGACTTCCGCCTCGATCGCAGCTGAGATCACCACCGTGCCGGCACCCTGCGCGGTGGCCATCTTTTCCACGGCCTTGGTATGCTCGTTGCCCGTGGCAGCGTCGGCCTCGGCGACGTTGCAGACATAGAGCACGGGGTGTGACGTCAAGAGATTCAGTCCCTGCAGAATGCGCAAATCTTCCGCTGAAATGCCCTTGAGCAGGATGCGGGTCGGCTTGCCGGCCTGCAGCAATTCGAGCGCTGCCTCCATCATCGGCAGCACGGTGGTGGCTTCCTTGTCCTTCGAGCCGGCGCGCTTGCGTATCTGCACGATGCGGCGCTCGAGGCTGTCGAGGTCGGCGAGCATCAGCTCGGTCTCGACCGTCTCGGCGTCGGCGACAGGGTCGATGCGACCCTCGACATGGGTGATGTCGTCATCCTCGAAGCAGCGCAGCACGTGCACGATGGCGTCGACCTCGCGGATGTTGGCGAGGAACTGGTTGCCCAGCCCTTCGCCCTTGGAGGCGCCGCGCACCAGGCCGGCAATGTCGACGAAGGAGATGCGGGTCGGGATGATCTCCTTCGACTTGGCGATCGCCGCGATCTTCTGCAGGCGCGGATCGGGCACCGCGACTTCGCCGGTGTTCGGTTCGATGGTGCAGAACGGATAATTGGCGGCCTGCGCCGCCGCCGTCCTCGTCAACGCGTTGAAAAGCGTTGACTTGCCGACGTTGGGCAAGCCAACGATGCCGCATTTGAAACCCATGTGTCCGGTCCTATCGGGAAACTAGAAATTTGATGAGGGCTATGGGCGATAGGGGTGAGCAACGTCAAGCCCTGGAACCCTGATCGTGTCGACGCTCAGTCTTTCTTGCCGAACAGCTTCTTCAACATCGCCGCCATCGGGCCGCTCTCCGGCAGCCTGGCCGGGACCTGCTGGGGCCGTGCCTGGCGAATGTGGCTTTGGGTCTTCGGCGCCTTGGGCGGCGGGCGGTCGTCGTCGCCGGTCGGCACGAGCTTGTCGCGCAAGGCCAGCGTCACCCGGTTCATGAAGGAACTGTCGTCGCCCCTGGCCAGCAGCCCGGCATCGTCGGCGATGGTGTCGAGCAGAACGTTCAGCCATTCGCGGTCGGCTTTGGCGAAGTCGCCCAGCACATGGCCCTGCACCATTTCCCTGACGCCGGGATGGCCGACGCCGATGCGTACACGGCGATAATTCTTGCCGACGTGCTGGTCGAGCGAGCGGATGCCGTTATGGCCGCCGGCGCCGCCGCCGACCTTGACCCGCAACTTGCCGGCCGGCAGGTCGATCTCGTCGTAAAAGACAGTCAGCGCCTCGGGGCCAAGCTTGTAGAAGCGCAAGGCTTCGCCAACCGTCTGTCCAGACAGGTTCATGAAGGTCTGTGGTTTGACCAGCAGGATCTTTTCGCCGGCAATCGTGCCTTCGGCGATCAGGCCCTGGAACTTCTTCGACCAGGGCGAAAAGGAATGGCGGCGGGCAATTGCGTCCGCCGCCATGAAGCCGACATTGTGCCGGTTATCAGCGTATTTCGCGCCCGGATTGCCGAGGCCTGCAAAGACAAGCATCGTGCGCTCCGGACCCGAAAATTACTTCTCTTCGGCGGCAGGGGCCGCCGCTTCGGGAGCTGCCGCTTCCGCCGTCTCTTCCGCCTCCGGCTTCATCGCCGAGGAGCCGGCAATGGTCGCGATGGTGAAGTCGCGGTCGGAGATCACCGGCTTGACGCCGGCCGGCAGGGTAACCGCCGAGATGTGGATCGAATCGCCAATGTCGGAACCGGTGAGATCGACGGTGATGAATTCCGGGATCGCATTGGCCGGGCAGTGGAACTCGACTTCGTGACGCACGATGTTGAGCACGCCGCCGCGCTTGATGCCGGGCGACTTGTCTTCATTGATGAAGTGGACAGGCACGTCGACATTGACCTCGGTGTCCTTGCCGATGCGCAGGAAGTCGACATGGACCGGGAAATCCTTGACCGGGTCGAGCTGGAAATCCTTGGGCAGAACCTGGATTTTCTTGCCGTCGACATCGATCGTGGCGATCGTGGTCAAAAACCCGCCGCCATGGATTTTGTAGAAGACGTCCTTGTAGTTCAGCGCAATAGCCAGGGGAGGCTGCTTGTCGCCATAAATGACTGCAGGCACTTTACCGTTACGGCGAACTGCACGGGCGGACCCCTTACCGACCTGTTCGCGCGCTTCGGCCTTGAGCTCGTAAGTATCGTGGCTCATGGCATTTCCTTTCGCGTGTTATGGAGCGTTTGCGGCGGGCAATGTGCCTGGACCGTAAACGTCGAAAGCCGCCAGGCCTGGATGTCCCAGAGAACGCGGCCGCTTTGACACGGAGCTTTGTTCGGGATCACCAAGGGGAAGGCAGCCTTCCGCCGCGTTGCCTCCAAGGGTGTCTACGCGGGTGGCGGCTCTATAGCGGAAGGCGGGAAAGGGTGCAAGTCGGTGGCAATGGTCGGTATTGCGCTTTGAATTTCTGCTTTGTCCATGATCGGACATTTCCAAGTCCAAACCTGCTGTTGGCACCCAGAGGTAGGCCATTCCTCGCCGGAGATATTCCACCGCCTAGATATTCTCCCGCGTGTAGATCTCGAACGGCAAAATCGTCGTGACATTGCCGCTTTCGTTCGGGGCTGAGACGGCGCGGACCATGCCGGCCAGCGCTTCCTGCGCGATGCGGGCGAGCGGGTGCGAGATGACGAAGGTCAGCGTGCCGTCGAGCAGTGCCGGGCGGGTCGAGTCCATCAGTTCATAACCGACTACGACGATGCTGCCGGCGCGGCCGGTGGAGCGGAGCGCGGCGATGGCGCCGGTGATACCGCCGCCGGCGACATAAAGGCCGGACAGATCCGGATTTTCGTTGAGCAGCTTTTCGGTCATCTCCTGCGCGATCGCGCTGGATTCGAAGGTCAGCAGCGGCTCCAGCAGCGTGAAATCAGGCGCGTGCTCGCGGAAATAGGAGCGGAAACCGCTTTCGTTCATCTCCTGGCAGCGATAGCGATGATTGCCGACGAGGATGCCGAGCTTGCCGGGCGCCTTGCAGACATGCTCGAAAACCCAGGCTGCGGTGCGCCCGACCTTCCAATTGTCGAGGCCGATATAGTTGACATGGCCTGTCGCCGAGATCTGTGAGATCAGCGCGAAGACCGGGACGTTGCGGGCATGCAGCGCATCGACCGCCTGGGTGACGAGAGGATGGACTGCGGCGACAACGCCGACGGCGTCGCATTCGGCGCCGAGCGCCAGCAGGCGGGCGGCGACCTGCTGCGGTGACAGATCGTCTAGAAACTCGGTGCGCAGTTCAATCTCGCAGTCAGGCATGGTCGGCGCCACCGCGCGCAGTGCCTCGGCGATGTTGCGATAGAAGGCGCGGCCGGGCTGGTGCAGCAGGAAGCCGAAGCGGTAGCGCGGCCGGGCGGCCGCTATGCGGCTGCGCAGTGCGCCCATGCCGTAGAAGCCGATCTGTTCGGCCGCCAGCCTGACGCGCTCGCGCGTGTCTTGGCGGACGGCGCCTGCGCCGCTCAGCACCCGGTTGACGGTGGCCACCGAAACCTTGGCCTCGGAGGCGACATCCCTGATCGTCGGCCGCTTGCTCTGATCCATTTCGTCTCATCCGTCTGTAGCAATTGATACAAAGATATCATTTGCCATGCACGATTGATATGAATGACACAATCAATTTGGAATAAACATTCTATTCTTGATTCATTTTGGATCAAGATGTTTATCTCAACAAAAGCAAGCAAGGCGGACGCACCGCCAGCCCAGGGATAGCAGCAGCACAGCGCAGACGAGTGTTCGCCCACCGCCCCGGCGGTGTCAGGCAGCGTGCGCGTGCGGCCCATCCCAAGGCGTTGCGGTGCGGCATTGCGGGTGGAGGATTGGCGTGGACGATCTCAAATACGGCGCGCGCGACAAGCGCGGTGACTGGAAGCCGAACGGGCGCATCGAGGGCGCGCCGTTGTTGAACTGGCCGCCCAGGCTGCCGAAGATCCTGGCATGGCTGCCCGGCTATATCTGGCCGTGGAATGCGTTCCACATGGCCACGGCGCTGATCTACTGGTTCTATGTCGTCCCCGGTGTCGAGACGATGAAAACCCTCAGCTGGGGCTGGGCGTTGTGGCTCTACGCCGTCAACGCCGCGGCGATCCTGGTGTTCTACGGCATCTTCGAGCTGCGCTATTACATCAGGCGCGCCCAGGCGACGCGGTTCAAATACAACCACAAATTTCCAGGCGATGCGCCCTCGGATGTGTTCTGGTTCCAGAGCCAGAACCTCGACAACTTCCTGCGCTCGTTCTTCATCACCATCCCGTTGTGGACCGTGGTCGAAGTCATTTTCCTGTGGTGCTTTGCCAATGGCTACGCACCGTGGGTCAGCTGGTCGGATCATCCAGTCTACCTCGCCGCACTGGTGCTGATCGCGCCGGCCATCCACGAGGTGCATTTCTTCTTTATCCACCGCCTGATCCACTGGGGACCGCTGTATCGCTGGATCCACTCGGTCCACCACAATTCGATCAACCCCTCGCCGTGGTCGTCGCTGTCGATGCATCCGGTGGAAGGGTTCCTCTATCACGCGGTTGCCTTCTGGCACCTTGTCATCCCGTCCAATCCGATCGTCGCGCTGTTCCAGCTGCATGTCGCGGGCTTCGGCGCCGTCAACGGTCATCTCGGTTTCGACAAGCTGGAAGTGACCGACGACACGGCCGTCGATAGCCATGCCTACGCGCATTACCTGCACCACAAATATTTCGAGGTGAACTACGGCGGCGACGGGCTGATCCCGCTCGATCGCTGGTTCGGCACCTGGCACGACGGCACCAGGGAGGGCGACGCCATGATGGACGCCCGGTTCCAGAAAAAGAAGGAACGCATGAACGCCAAGGCTGCGGCGAACCATTGATCAATTGACCCCACGCGCAACGGGAGAGGTGCGCGCGCAGATGAATTCAACGTTTTTCTAAATCCGTCCAAGGACGGCAACCGGGAGGAAATGAAATGAAACGCACCACGAAACTCTTGACGGCGATGATGACGGCGGCCGTGCTGGCGACATCAGCTACAGCCGCGATGGCCGACGGGGCGAAGATCTTCGTCATCGGCGGCAAGGCGGACGACCCGTTCTGGTCGAAGGTCAAGAAGGGCGCCGACGACGCCGGCAAGGTTGCCGAACTGACCGGCGGCTCGGTCACCTGGCTCGGTCCGCAGAACTACGACAATCTCGGCCCTGACGCGGCCAAGCTGATCCGCACCGCGCTCAGCCAGAAGCCCAGCGCCATCGTCGGCCCCGACTGGGTGCCGGAGGCCATGGATGACGCCTTCAAGGAAGTCGTTGCCGCGGGCGTGCCGCTCATCATCTACAATTCCGGCGGCATGGATGCAGCCAAGCGGCTCGGCGCCATGAACTATGTCGGTAACGAAGAATACACGGCCGGTCTGGGCGGCGGCGCCTATTTCGGCAACCACGGCGCCAAGAACGTGCTGTGCGTCAACACCTTGCCGGGCTCCACCAACACCGAAGACCGCTGCAAGGGCATTGCCGACGCCATCGCCAAGACCGGCGGCAAATCGAGCCAGCTGCCGCTGCCTTCATCCAGCTTCGGCAACCCGACCGCGGTCGCCGAGGCGATCAAGGCCGCCGTGTTGAAAGACAATACGCTCGACGGTGTCATCACCATCAGCGCCGGCGACGCCAACAGCGCGGCCAACGCCATCAGCCAGGCCAGTGTCGGCGACAAGGTCAAGCTTGCGTCGTTCGACATGGATGAAACCGGCCTGCAGCGCATCAAGGACGGCACACAATTGTTCGCTGTCGACCAGCAGCCCTATTTGCAGGGCTACCTCGCGGTGTCGCTGCTCAACGGCTTCGTCAACTATGGGCTGGACCTGCCGACGAAACCGGTGCTGACCGGGCCGGGGATCGTCGACGCGGCCAATGTCGAGGCGACGATGGGTGGCGCGGCGGCCGGCGCCCGGTAGCGCTGCGCAGTTGCCTTCTCCCCTTGTGGGAGAAGGTGGATCGGCGCGCAGCGCCGAGACGGATGAGGGGTGTTGGAGGAAACGCCAACGCCTCACTCCGCCCAGCCCCCATCCATCGTTCAAGCCAGGGAGCACATCGATGACATCCCAAGCCCATCACCAACCCGCGGTGGCGGTGACAGCGCCCCCGCACTCTTCGATGCCCTCGATCGGCAGCCTCGTGCGGCGCCCGGAGGTGGGCTCGCTGATCGGCATGATCGCTGTTCTCGTCTTCTTCTCGATCTTCGGCGGCGCCAATTTCCTGTCGGCCGGCGGGTCCGCCAGCTGGCTCAACGTCGCTTCGGAACTTGGCATCATTGCGCTGCCGGTGGGGTTGCTGATGATCGCCGGGCACCTCGATCTGTCCATCGGGTCGATGATCCCGGCCAGCTCAATGACCATTGCCATTCTCTCGGGCCACTTCGGGTTGCCGATCATCGTCGGCATCCTCGCGGCGCTCGGCCTCGGGCTGGCCGTAGGCTTCATCAACGGCGTCCTGGTGATCCGCACCAAGGTGCCGTCCTTCGTCGTCACGCTCGCAACGCTGTTCGCGCTGGCCGGCCTGACGCTCGGCCTCTCGGTCATCCTGTCCGGCAGCACGAGTGTGGCGCTGAAGAGCGGGCCGACCGCCAAGCTTTTGTTCGGCGACTATCTTGGCGGCAAGTTCCAGGTCACCCTGTTCTGGTGGATCGCCATCATCCTGATCGTCGGCTTCATCCTGAATTTCTCGCGCTTCGGCAACTGGATCCTGGCCATGGGCGGCGATGCGGTCAGCGCCCGCAATGCCGGTATTCCGACCGACCGGGTCACCATCGCGCTGTTCATGAGCAGTGGCCTGTGCGCTGCATTCGTCGGCATGTCGCAGGCGATCCTCTACAACAGCGCCCAGGTGGCGGCGGGACAGTCGTTCATCTTCAACTCGATCATCGCGGTGGTCATCGGCGGCGTGCTGCTGACTGGCGGCTACGGCTCGGTGGTCGGCATCGTCTTGGGCACGCTGACCTTCTCGATCGTCAACCAGGGCATCTTTTACACCGGTTTCGACGCCAACTGGGCGAGCCTGATCATCGGCGTCCTGCTGCTCGCCGCCGTGCTGATGAACAACACTTTTCGCACCATGGCGCTGACCTACGCGCCGCGTGCCAAGTCGAGGGTCCGCTGATGACCACGCCCCTGCTCAGGCTGACCGCAATCAACAAGTCGTTCGGTCCGATCGACGTCCTCCATGACATTTCGCTGGAGGTTAACGCAGGCGAGGTGCTGTGCCTGCTCGGCGACAATGGTGCCGGCAAATCGACGCTGATCAAGATCCTTTCCGGCGTCCACAAGCCGACATCGGGGACAATGGAAATGGACGGCAAGGCAGTCGAATTCGCCAGCCCGCGCGACGCCAGCGACCATGGCATCGCCACCGTCCACCAGTTTGGCGGGACGTTCGCGCTGATGAGCATCGGCCGCTCCTTCTTCGTCGGTGCCGAGCCGACAAGGCGCTGGGGGCCGCTCACCATCTACGATCGCAAGCGGGCCAACGAGATCGCCGTCACCGAGATGCGCCAGCTCGGCATCACCCGTATCGACGATGGCGACCGCCTCGTCGGCGGACTGTCAGGCGGCGAACGCCAGGTGCTGGCCATCGCGCGCGCCGTACATTTCGGCGCCAGCGTGCTGATCCTCGACGAGCCGACCGCGGCCCTTGGCGTCAAGGAGGCGGCGCATGTGCTGCGCATCGTGCTGCAGGCGCGCCGCAAGGGCATCGCGGTCATCTTCATCACCCACAATGTCGTCCATGCGCTGACCGTCGGCGACCATTTCGCCGTGCTGATCAGAGGCTCCAAGGCCGCCGATTTCCGCAAGGGCGAGAAAAGCCGCGAAGCGATCACCGATCTGATGGCCGGCGGCGAGCAGATGGCTGAGCTCGAAGCCGAGATCGAGAGCTTCAGCGCGACACAGTGAAGACGCCCATCTCCTCCTCCCGGGCATCTTCCTGTGCGGCCGGCGGAATTCCGCCGGCCGCCTTTTCAACCAACCAGAGATAAGCTTGCAGGAACCGGCAATGGCAAAGTGGATTGATGCGTGTGCGACGGACGATATCGAGGAAGAGGATGTCATCCGCTTCGATCACGAAGGCCGGACCTTCGCCATCTTCCGCAGTCCGGACGATACCTTCTTTTGTACCGACGGGCTGTGCACGCATGAGAAGGTGCATCTCTGCGACGGGCTGGTTATGGAATACAGGATCGAATGCCCGAAGCATAACGGCGTGTTCGATTACCGGACCGGCGAAGCCGTGCGCGCGCCGGTCTGCGTGAACCTTAAAACCTACATCACGAAGGTCGAGGACGGCCGCGTGTACGTCGAGGTCTGACATGTCCAATAGTTTTACGCTTGCGGCTTGCGCCGAAATGCTTTGGCGCGACCGGCCGATGGAATTCCGCGTCAAGCGCCTCACCGAAATGGGCTTCCAGGTCGGGCTGTGGAACTGGCCCGAGCACGACCTCGCAATGCTGGAGAAATCCGGCGCCACCTTCTCGATCATGAACGGCTATCTGCGCGGCCGGCTGGCCGATGACGAGGGCGCCGCCGAACTGTTGAAGACGGCAAAGGAGACGGCGGCGGTCGGCAAGCGCCTCGGCGTCGCACGGCTCAATCTGCACGGCACCGGATTGGGCGAGGGCGGCCTGCCGGTCACGCCTTGCGAGACCGTTACCGGCGCGATGTGGCTCAAGGCGCGCGACACGCTCAACCGCATCGTCGACCTCGCAGACGCCGAGGGCGTGACCTTCACGCTGGAGAATTTGAACCTGCCGGTCGACCATCCCGGCGTGCCGTTCGGGCGGGCCGAGGATACGCTGGCGCTGGTGTCGAGCGTGAACCGGTCGGGGCTGCGCCTCAATCTGGACCTCTACCATGCGCAGATCGGCGAGGGGAATCTGATCGAGCTCTGCCGCGCCTGCCTGCCGTGGATCGGCGAGGTGCAGGTCGCCGACGTGCCAGGACGCATGGAGCCAGGCAGCGGCGAGATCAATTATCGAGGCATTGCCCGTGCGCTGAAGGCCATGGGTTATCGCGGGCCGGTCGGCATGGAGGCGTTTGCCTCCGGCGATCCCGAGGCGGCGCTACTGGCCTTCCGCGACGCTTTCACTATCTGAGGGAACACCAATGGTCACCAGGAACAGCCGCCCCACCGTCGCCGACATCCGCGCCATGAAGGGCCGCGGGCAGAAGATCTCCATGCTTTACGTCACCACGCTCGAAGAGGCTGCGGCAGCGGATGCGGCCGGCGTCGACATGCTTTCGATCGAGGGCCGCTTCTTCTCACCCGAAATGCGCGAGGCAGCCGGCCGGTGTTTCGTGCAGGTCGGACTACCCTACGGCCCCGCCGGCAATCTGGTCACCGCAGAGGATTATCTCAAAACCGCCTACCACTTCATGCGCATCGGCGGCGACTGTTTCTATTGCGCCGCCTCGCTCGATATCCAGAAGACGCTTTGTGACAATGCCGTGCCTGTAGTCGCCCATGTCGGCCTGATCCCGTCGCAATGCACCTGGACCGGCGGCTTCAAGGCCGTCGGCAGGACAGCCGAGAGCGCGCGTGCGGTGTGGGATCACGTCAAGCGCCTGGAGGCCATTGGCTGCTTCGGCGCGGAGCTGGAGGTGGTGCCCGACCGGATCGGCGAACTGATCACCAGGAATACGCCGATGATCATGCTTGGCATGGGCGCCGGGCCGCATGCCGACGCGCAGTACCTGTTCAGCGAGGACGTTCTCGGCCACACGGCTGGCCACAGACCGCGCCACGCCAAGACCTACCGCAACTTCGCCGCCGAGTATGAACGGCTGCAGCGCGAGCGCGTCGCCGCCTATCGCGAGTTCATCTCCGACGTGCAGACGGGCGCGTATCCCGAACCGCAGCACGTGGTCCCTATCACCGACACGGAACTGTCCACTTTCAAGGCCGCTCTGGGGCTGTAGTGATTTCGCTGCCGACCTACCGGTCGCCGCTTAGCGCATCGCGCAGCGTCTGGATCTGCCGGTTCAGGGCATCGAGCTGAGACAGCGTCATGCCCGAGCGCTCGATCAGGGTTTCGTTGAGGCAGTTGCACTGGACGAGCAGGGCGCGGCCGGCTGGGGTCAGGTCGACCTGCACCTGGCGCTCGTCGGTCTGGCTGCGCTGACGGGTGACCAGGCCCGCCTGTTCCATGCGCTTCACCAATGGCGTGATCGTGCTCGATTCCAGAGCGAGCCTGTGCGCGACCGCACCGACCGACATGCCGTCGGCCTCTGCAAGCGCGTTCAGCACGAGGTACTGCGGATAGGTGATCCCCATCTCGTCCAGCATCGGTTTGTACGTGCGGTTGATCGCCATGCTGGTGGCGTAAAGCGTGAAACAGATCTGGTTGTCCAACGGGAGAGGCACGACACATTCCTTTGCCGACTGAGCGTTTGATGTGTACCACGAAAAATAATATCGCGATACATATTTTCTGTAGACAAGGATTTCGATCTGCGCTAGTCATATCGTTATCGCGATATTGATTATCGCGAAAGACAATCAATGGAGATTGAGATGACCAAGCCCGGCAGCAGCACGATCACTACCAAGGACGGCACCGAGATTTTCTACAAGGATTGGGGAACCGGCCAGCCCATCGTTTTCCATCATGGCTGGCCGCTGAGCAGCGACGACTGGGACGCACAGATGCTGTTCTTCCTGTCGAAGGGCTACCGCGTCATTGCCCATGACCGGCGCGGCCATGGCCGCTCGACCCAGACCGATACCGGCAACGAGATGGACACTTATGCCGCCGATGTCGCGGAGCTTGTGGCGCATCTCGACCTCAAGGGCGCCATCCATGTCGGCCATTCCACAGGCGGCGGTGAAGTGGCCCGCTATGTCGCGAAGTATGGTTCAGGCGGTCGCGTCGCCAAGGCGGCGCTGCTCGGCGCCGTGCCGCCGATCATGCTGAAGACGGCGGCAAATCCCGGCGGCCTGCCGATCGAGGTGTTCGACGGCTTCCGCGCCGCCCAGGCCGCCAACCGCGCCCAGTTCTTCCACGACGTTGCAGCCGGTCCGTTCTACGGTTTCAACCGTCCCGGCGCCCAGGTGTCGCAGGCGGTCGTCGAGAATTGGTGGCGCCAGGGCATGATGGGCGGCACCAAGGCGCATTATGATTGCATCAAGGCCTTCTCGGAAACCGACTTCACCGAAGACCTGAAGGCCATCGACGTGCCGGTGCTGGTCATGCATGGCGACGACGACCAGATCGTTCCGATCGCCGACTCGGCGCTGCTGTCGGTCAAGCTGCTCAAGAAGGGCGAGCTCAAGGTCTACAAGGGCTTCCCGCATGGCATGGCGACGACCCACGCCGATGTCATCAATGCCGACCTCTTGGCCTTCATCAAGGCCTGATACCGTCCAGCTGGAACAAACAAGGCACCCGCCGTGAGGCGGGTGCCTTGTGCTTTCATCGAAATGTCCGCGGGGTCTATTTGGCGAGAAAACCCGCGATCAGCTTGACGGTGGCGTCGGGATTTTCCTCCATGATCCAGTGACCGGAGGCGGGCACGATGCCGCCCGTGACATCGGTCGCAACAAGCCGCAGTGTATCGGCCTGCGTGGTGCCGGCGGATTTTTCCCCACCAACTGCCAGCACCGGCATGGTCAGTTTGCCGCCGGCGGCGAGCATCGCCTGGTTGTCGATCGCGTCCTGGTCGAAGGCCTTGAACTGCTCGAAAGCGTCATGCATCGCATGCGGGCGGGCATAGAGTTTGGCGTAGTGCCTGCGCGTTGCCTCGTCGATCTTCTTGGGTTCGGCCGACAGCTCATTGTAGAAGCGGTCGAGATAGATGCGCTCGCGCCCCGCGACCAGCCGCTCCATATCCGGGCCGCGGAAGTTGAAGTGCCAAAGCAGCGGGCTTTGCTTGATCTTTTCCCAGTCGCCGATGCCGGGCAGCGGCGCATCGATGATGACCCATTTAGTGATGCGCTTGGGATATTGCGCGGCAAGCGCATAGCCGACCATGTTGCCGATGTCGTGCGTGACCAGGTCGGCCTTGTCGATCTTCAGCGCGTCCATCACGCCGGCGATGTCGACGGCCTGGTTCTTCTTGGTGTAGCCCGCGTCCGGGTGAGCGGACAGACCCATACCGCGCAGATCCGGCACGATGACGGTGTGATCCTTCGCAAGTGCCACCGCCGCGGCGCCCCACATGTCTCCTGTATCGGCAAAGCCGTGCAGCAGCACGACGGCGGGACCCTTCCCGCCGACGCGCACATAGAGTTTGGTGCCGTTGGTTTCGACGGACTGCGTCTTGAAACCCGGCGGAAAAGGAACGATGCGTGCCATAGCCGGCACGATAACAAAAAGCACACCCAACACGGCCAACACGATCTTGCGCATATCATTCTCCAGAGACGTTGAGGATCTGTGGCAGCGTTGCCCCGCGCACACGTTTCGGACACTAACAGGCTTTTCACCTGGGGAAAGAATCAATAAGGGCGTGGCAGCTGCCACGCCCTTATTCGAGTGCTGAAGATCGAGGGTTTTTAACTGGTCGCCGCCTGCGCCTTCCTGGCTTCCTTCATGTTGGGCAGGAAGACCGTCAGCAGGCCAAGCAGCGGCAGATACGAGCAGATCTGGAAGACGAAATCGATGCCCTTCATGTCGGCGATGACGCCGAGTACGGCAGCGGCGATGCCACCCATGCCGAAGGCGAAGCCGAAGAAGATGCCGGCGATCGTGCCGACACGCCCCGGCACCAGTTCCTGCGCGAAGACGACGATGTTGGAGAAGGCCGAGGACAGGATCAGGCCGATCAGCACGGTGAGCACCATCGTCCATTCGAAATTGGCGTAGGGCAGGGCCAGCGTGAAGGGCAGCACGCCGACGATCGAGAACCAGATCATCGCCTTCTGGCCATAGCGGTCGCCGAACGGGCCGCCGAGCAGGATGCCCAGCGCCGAGGCGCCGAGGAACAGGAACAGCATCACCTGGCTCATCTGCACCGACACGCCGAACTTATGGATGGAGTAGAAGGTGTAGTAGCTGGAGAGCGAGGCGATGTAGGCGTTCTTGGTCAGCACCAGCAGCGTCAGCACCGCCAGCGCTCCCATCACCTTGCGGCGCGGGAAGGGCGAGACGAAGCTAGTCGCCTTGCGATTGCCTTGCGCTGTGCGCATGCGGCTGTACCAGCCGCCGACCCGCGACAGAACGATAATGCCGATCAGCGAGCCGACGGCGAACCAGGAAATGCTGGTCTGGCCGAAGGGCACGACGATGAAGGCGGCAAGCAGCGGCCCCATCGACTGGCCGAAATTGCCGCCGACCTGGAACAGCGATTGCGCCAGACCAAAGCGGCCGCCCGAGGCGAAGCGGGCAATGCGCGAGGATTCCGGATGGAAGATCGCCGAGCCGATGCCGATCAGCGAGGCGCCGACCAGAAGCAGCGCGTAGTGGCCGGCATAGGCCAGCACAATCAGGCCGATCAGCGAGGAGGCCATGCCGTAGGGCAGGGAATAGGGCATTGGCCGCTTGTCGGTGATCATGCCGATGATCGGCTGCAGCAGCGAAGCCGTGACCTGGAAGGTGAAGGTCAAAAGACCGATCTGCCAGAAATCGAGACCGTAATTCTCTTTCAGCAGCGGATAGATCGCCGGCAATAGCGACTGCATGATGTCGTTGATGCCGTGGCAAAAGCTCACCGCCAGAATGACGGTGAAGGCGGTTGCCTGGGCTGATGGGAGGCTGGCGGACGCCGGCGGTGCAATGCTGGTGACTGTGGTATCGGTCAAGACAGGCTCCGAGGTCTTTTTGGCGGGTGTTTGCCCGCGGGCAGGCTTGGCGGCCGCTCCTGCGGACCGCCTTGAGGACGCTCGTCTGAAGCGCCTTGGGGGATGGTCGCCTTATAAGCTGCTTGCGAGGCGACTTCTTTCGTGGTTTGGTCCAATAGTTTCGCAAGTGGGCCATAGCCGATGCCACATGGCAAGGACGTCTTCCGCACCGGCAATGCCGACCTCGGGCAATTGCACGAAAGCCGCTGGCAGTGGCTGGAGGAGGTTTCCGGGCCGGCGGTGGCTTTGCCGACCGAATATCCCGATGGCTACCATGTGCCGCAACACCGCCACAGCCGCAGCCAGCTCTTGCATGCGCTGGTCGGCGTCGTGCTGGTGACCACCAGGTACGGGCGCTGGATGGTGCCGCCCGACCACGCCATGTGGATACCGGCCGGCACCGAGCATTCGGTCGAAATGCTGGGCGATGTCTCGATGCGCTCGGTCTATGTCATGCCGGGCGCGATCCCCGGGCTGCCGGAAGGCTTGCGCGTCGTCGGCGTCACCGAGCTGATGCACAGCCTGATCGTGGAATCGGAAAAGCTGCCGCAAGGCGGTGAACTGGAAGGGCGCGGCGGGCTGATCATGAACCTGCTGTTGCACGAAATCCCGATCTTGCCGGAACGGCCGCTCGGGCTGCCGTTCCCGACCGATTCGAAGCTCGCAGCGCTATGCCGGCGCTTCGTCGCGGCACCGTCGCCGCATGCCACGATCGACGAATGGGCCGATGCCGCAGGCATGAGCCGCCGTTCGTTCACCCGCGCCTTCCATCGCCAGACCGGGCTGTCACTGTCGACATGGCGCCAGCAGGCCTGTCTGTTCGCGGCCCTGCCGCGCCTGGCCGACGGCGAACCGATCACCAGGGTGGCGCTCGATCTCGGCTATGACAGCGTGCCGGCCTTCATCACCATGTTCAAGCGCATGCTGGGCGCTTCGCCGCGCGGTTATATGCGGGGCGCCCGCGATGAGGGCATGCGGCGGGCTCTGCCTCGCCTGGAGGGCCCGGCGCCATAAGTAGCGCCGGAGCCCGCATCGACGTGCTTAGTCCATCTGGACGCCGCTGGCCTTGACGATCGGCTCCCATTTGGCGAGCTCGGCCTTCACATGCGCGCCAAGCTCTTCCGGGGTGGAGGCCACGATCGAGGCGCTGAACTGCGCCATGCGGGCAATCACGTCGGGATCCCTAAGGGATTCAACTGCCGCCTTCTGAAGAACGGCGATCGCCTCGGGCGGAGTGCCCGCCGGCGCGAACAGAGCGTTCCAGCTGTAGGTTTCATAGCCGGGAATGGTTTCGGCAATGGCCGGCACATCGGGGAAGGAGGGAACGCGCTCCTTGGTGGTAACGCCGAGCGCTCTCAGCGTCCCGCTCTTGATATGGCCCGACGAAGACGGAAGGTTGTCGAACATCATCGGCACCTGGTTGCCGATGACGTCGTTTAAAGCCGGGCCGGCGCCCTTGTAGGGAATGTGCTGCATGCTGACGCCGGCCATCGTCTTGAAAAGTTCGCCGGAGAGATGCAGCGGGGTGCCATTGCCCGACGAGGCGTAGGCGTATTTGTCCGGATCCTTCTTCAGCATCTCGATCAGTTCCTTGACGTCCTTGGCGGGGAATTCAGGGTTCACGACCAGGACGTTCGGCACCAGGACAAGCAGCGATATCGGTGCAAAATCCTTCTCCGCATCATAGGGCTTTGTCTTCAAGATCAGAGGGTTGAGCGCGTGAGTGGCAACCGTGCCCATGAGGATTGTGTAGCCGTCCGGTTCGGCCCGGGCGACCTGTGCAGCACCAATGCTGCCGCCGGCGCCGCCGACATTTTCGACGACAATCTGCTGGCCCAGCTTCTCGGACATCTTGTTGGCGACAAGGCGGGCGACCAGATCCGTCGAGCCGCCGGCGGAAAAGGGGACGACCATTGTGATGGTCCGGTCCGGAAAATCGGCGGCCGAGGCCACCGGCGCCGAAAAGGCGGCCGCGATAAAAACCGCAAGCCCGAGCAAAGTCCTTCGCCGCATTGGCATCTGTTACTCCTCCATTGTTTGGAGAGGCAGTATGCCATGGTAGGCGCGTCAGAAGAAACGTCTGCTTCGGGCAACAATGCAGATTACGCGCCGCTAATGTTAGCGTCCGCTCTATCTTTGTTTGACGCAGTGCCCGAGGGAAAACGCTACGCGCTTTGCCGGGAAGCCGCTTCACACGTCCTGGAATTGCTCTAGTCGAACAGGCTCGACACCGACTCTTCGGTCGCCGTGCGCGAAATCGCCTCGCCCATCAGATCGGCGATGGAGATGACGCGGATGTTCGGCGCGTCGAGCACGCCCTGCGTCGGCTGGATCGAATCGGTGATCACCAGTTCCTGCAGCTTCGAGCCGCTGATGCGGGCAACCGCGCCGCCCGACAGCACGCCATGGGTGATGTAGGCGGTGACGCTGGTGGCGCCGTTGGCAAGCAGCGCGTCGGCGGCGTTGCACAGCGTGCCACCGGAATCGACGATGTCGTCAATCAGCAAGCAATCCTTGCCGGCAACCGCGCCGATGATGTTCATCACCTCGGATTCACCGGGGCGTTCGCGGCGCTTGTCGACGATGGCCAGTTGCGCGTCGAAGCGCTTGGCGAGCGCACGGGCGCGGACCACGCCGCCGATGTCGGGTGATACGACAACCACGTTACCGAGCTGCTTGTATTTCGCCTTCACGTCGCGAGCCATCACCGGAACCGAGAACAGATTGTCGGTCGGAATGTCGAAAAAGCCCTGGATCTGTCCGGCATGCAGATCGAGCGTCAAAACGCGGTCGACGCCGGCACGGGTGATCATGTTGGCGACCAGCTTGGCCGAAATGGGCGTACGGCCCGATGCGCGGCGATCCTGCCTGGCATAGCCGAAATAAGGGATGACCGCGGTGATGCGCTTGGCCGAGGAGCGCATGAAGGCGTCGATCATGATGAGCAGTTCCATCAGATGATCGTTGGTCGGGAACGAGGTCGACTGCAGGATGAAGACATCCTCGCCGCGCACGTTTTCCTGGATTTCGACGAAGATTTCCTGATCGGCGAAGCGCCTGACGCTGGCTTTGCCCAGCGGGATGTTGAGATAGCGGGCGACCGCTTCGGCCAGCACCCGGTTGGAATTGCCCGCGAAAAGCTTCATGCACCGTTCCTGGCGAAGGATGGGAGGGGTCCTCTTAACCCGGGCTTTTAGCGAGCCGTGCCGGTATTGCAAGCCCGTTGACGGGAATCCGCCGGCTAATCTCAAAAACGTCAACAGTGACGAAAGTCTGCAACAGGCAGATCAGCCGGCACTGCCGCCGAGCCAGGCCGCGAACTGGTCGATCGTCTGGTCGGCGATCGCCTGCATTGTAGCCGGCGCGACTGCGGGCCAGCCTTCGGTGGCGCCGACCGAGGGTGCCTTCTGCTGGCCGTTGATGCGATGCAGCCGGTTGCCGGCGGGATCATAGATGTCCCAGACATAGATGACGGTGGTGTCCTTACCCTCCGTCATGGTCGAGAAATAGCCCTTCAGCACATGCGTGGCGGCCTGATCGGCGCTGCCGGCAAGGGTGATGCCGCGCTGCCTGGCGCGCGTCTGCAATTCGGCCGTCAGCGGTGTCGCCGCTTCCACCGAGGCGCCGACGATCGGCGCGATCTGCAGCCGCGTCTTCGACAGGGCGGCGGCGCTTTGCGCTGGACTGGCGGGTGGTGCAGGTGCAGCCGGCGACGATGGCGCCGGTGTGGCAGGGGCGCCGCCCGGGTCTGCCGATAGGGGCTGAGCGGGCTGGGCCGAGGCTGCTGGCGGCGTAATGGCGGAGGGTTCGAGGACGTCCTTGGCGTTGGTGCAGGCGGTGAGCACAAGCGCTGCGAGCAATGACACGGTCGTCACATGCGATCGTCTCATCTGCCCGAAAACTCCTTAGTAGTGAACGCCCCCGCGTGAACCAGCCATTATGGATTCACTGTACGATCAAGTCGAGATCATGGCGTGAAAGCGGCTTCGGTTGGGATTCGGTGGTCAGGTAAGTGCGGCCAAGCGTCATTGCCGTCTCGGTTTCGGAGTCCATGATGATCATGTGGGCGAACAGCGTCATGTTGGGCGCGATCGGCTCGGGATTGCCCTGGTAGAACATCGGCATGTCCATCCAGGACGGGGTGAAGCGGGCGCCGACCGAGTAGCCGCACGCGTTGAGCCGGTGCTTGGTCAGATTGTGTGCTTCCAGCGTGCGGGCATGGGCGTCGAAGACGTCGCCGAAAGTGTTGCCCGGCGTCATCGCCTTCTCGACAGCCAGCAGAGCGGCGCGGGCTGCGTCGAACAGCTCCTGGTGGCGCTTCGACACCTTGCCGGTCAGCACGGTGCGCATCATCGGCGCGTGATAGTGGTGGAACACACCCGCCCATTCGAGCGTCAGCTGGTCGTTCTTGGTCAGTTTTCGCCGCCCGGCCTTGTAGCGGCAGAGCAGTGCGTCGACACCCGAGCCGATGATGAATTCATTGGCTGGATAATCGCCGCCGCCGGCAAAGACAGCTCCCTGCATGGCGGCAAGGATCAGCGCCTCGTCGCCGCCTTGCTTGATCAGCGGCAGGGCCGCGTCGAGCGCATCGTCGGACAGGTTGGCGGCTTTTTCGGCCTTGGCGATTTCGGCCGGGCTCTTGAACAGGCGCAGACGGCCGACAATGCCGGAGGCGTCGGCGATCTGGCCGAAGGTCTGCAGCTGCTCGTCGACGCGGCGGCCATTGAAGGCGGTCAGGCCATGGGTGTCGTATTCGACGCCGATGCGGGCGCCGAGCAGATTGAGGTCGTTGAGCAGGTTGCGCAGGTCGATCGCCGGATTGGCGCCGTCGCGGTCGGTCCACAGGACGATCTTGTCGATGATCGAGGTGTGGCGTGCCTGGCGCAGGTCGGCCGAGCGGGTGAGCAGCACCATCGAACCATCGGCCTTCACCACCAGGCACTGAAAGAAGCAGAAGCCGAACGTGTCGTAGCCGGTCAGCCAGTACATGCTTTCCTGGGCGAAAAGCAGCACCGCATCCAGCTTCTTCTCGGTCATTTCGATCATCAGCCGGTCACGCCGGGCGTCAAATTCCGATCGTTCGAAATGCAGCGCCATCAGTCATTCTCCAAAACAATTGCCGAAACCTGCCGACCGTAGTCCGGTTCCTTGCGATGCGTCGTGCGTCGGTAGGAAAAGAAGAGATCCTCTTCGGCATAGGTACAGCGGCCAAGCCCCTCGGCGGTCACGCCCGCCTTTTTGAGCCGGTCGACCGTATAGAGGTTGAGGTCGAACATCGCATGCCTGGCATTGGCCGACGGCATGAAATAGCTGATGTTTTCGGCATCGGCTTCGACAAAGCGGGCGACGAATTCCGGCCCGACCTCGTAATTGTCGGGTCCGATCGAAGGACCGAGAACCGCAACGATGCGATCGCGGCGGGCGCCGAGGCTTTCCATCGCCGCAATGGTGTTTTCAAGCACGCCCGTAAAAGCGCCCTTCCAGCCGGCATGCGCCGCACCGATGATGCGGGCCTCGGCGTCTGCGAACAGCACGGGGCCGCAATCTGCCGTCGAGGCGCCGATGGCGATGCCCGGCCGGTCGGTGACGATGGCGTCGGCCTTGGGCCGCGGACCGGGGAAGGGCTCGTTCACGATGACGACATCGGGCGAGTGGACCTGATGCGCGGTCAAGAGATGGCTGGCGGGCACACCCATCCAGGCGGCGACGCGGCGGCGGTTCTCGGCGACCAGCGCCTGGTCGTCATCCGAGCCGGTACCGATGTTGAGGCCTTGGTAAATGCCACTGGAGACGCCGCCGACGCGGGTGAAATAGCCATGGCGGATGCCTTGCGGCTTTGCCGCTTCCAGCAGCGGCGAGCGAACAGGATCCGGTTTGGTCTGATTCAGCATGGATGGGTTTGTTGTCCGCGCCAGCGCTTTCGTCAAGGCGAAGTTCGGCCAAGCATTTGCGGCAGCCATGCCGGATTGGCTCCGAGTTGGCGAAAAGCAGGCATTCGACTATAGGCAATGGCCAGACAATTTCCGTGGCGGGCGAAAGTGCATGGGCTGGAATCCAGTCAAAAGCCTGATCCGACGGATCCACCGGAACCGGCAGGTGCGCAAGGCGAAGGATTTTCGCAACACGCTGGTGAAAGGCTATTTCCGCTCACGCAATGCGGCGTCGGGCGCGGAATTTGCCGAAGGCCTGCGGCGAACCGGCGCCCGGCATTTTTGCTTCTCCATCGCCTACAACACGCCCTGGGTCATCGATGCTCTGACCAAGGCCTGGCTGACCTATTCCACCGGGATGACGCTGGTGGTCATCGACAATTCGTCCAGGCCCGCGGCGCGGCAGGCGATCGAGGCCATCTGCCGGCAGCGCGGCATTGCCTATTTCGGCCTACCGCGAAACCCGGAATGGAATCCGAACCGGTCGCACGGCATCTCGATGAACTGGGTCTTCCATAACATCGTGCGCCCGCTGCGGCCCGAGCTGTTCGGCTTTCTCGACCATGACTGTTTTCCCGTGGTTGCCCTCGATATAGCCAGGCGCATGGCGGGCAAGGACGCCTACGGCACCAAATACCCCGCCAAAAGAGGCCATGAGGGATGGTATTTCTGGGCGGGGCTTTGCTTCTTTCGCTTTTCCGTCGTCGAAGACCTTGAGCTCGATTTCACGCCGCGCTTCGACACCGGGCTCGATACTGGCGGCGGCAACTGGCCGATGCTGCGCGACAGGCTGAATGACGGCAACATCGTCAATGCCGAAAAGGCCACGATCAGCCTGAAGCTCGGCGGCATCGAAGCCGACCATCGCATGCTGGATGACAGCTTCTTTCATATCGGCGGCGCTTCGTATCGCGGCCTGATCAGCACGCGGCACTATCGCCGGCTGATGTGCGACCATGTCTGGGAGACTTACCTTGGCGGTTTGGCGGGGCGGCTTGTAAACGATCTCTGAGGCGATCAGTCAGCCGGCTGGTGCGGCAGGATTTTCAAGACCTTGAACAGCGTGCCCATGGCGTCGGGGCAAGCGAGGCGTTCGACGGCGTCGGCAATGGTTCGCCGTGCCTCTTCACCTGCCTGGCTGCCCAGCAGGCCGGCCCGTTCGAGCAAACCCATGGAAAGCAGGAAGTCGCCCTGCGTCGTCAATTCCGCTTCGAGGCCATGCGCCCGCACGACAGCGGCCAGTGCCGCGAAATCGACATGGGCGGTGAGATCGGCTTGCCCGGGATTGGCCAGCACATCTTCGGGGGCGTGCTTGCGAACAGCCTGCAATGTGTCGCCGAAACCGGGCTGGAGATGGCCGTAATCAGGGAATAGCCCGGCGCCGCCGTGGCAGGCTATGCGTTCGGCAATGGCCGCCATCAGCGCGGCTCGCGCCGGCGCCACCTCGGCAACAGCGCCTTGCGGCGCTTCAGTGGCATTGTCCGGCAGCAGCGTCGCCTCGACCGAACCGGCGCCGACGAAGAAACTCAGTTCGTCACTGTCATCGAGACCGATCATCCGTTCTCGCCAACCGGCGCCGGCGCGGATGAACTGGCGGATCGGCACGGCGTCGAACAATTCGTTGCCGACGATCAGCAGCGGCGCTTGTGGCAGGGTGGTGATGGTTTCGTGCCAGCCGACCTCAGCCGAACTTCCGGCAAGCGTCTGTTTCTGGATTTCGGTCAGGCGCGGGCTGGTCTCGATCAGAGCGAACGATGCGCCTTCGGCGAGCGCAGGGTCGAGCCGCGCAAAAGTGCGCAGCATGTCTTTCATCAGCGTGCCGCGGCCGGGACCGATTTCAGCAATGGTGACCGGCAGCGGCCGGCCGATAGCCAGCCAGGCCTGATACAGCCAGACGGCGACGAGTTCGCCGAACATCTGGCTGATCTCCGGCGCGGTGACGAAGTCGCCTTCGGCGCCGAACGGTTCGCGCGTGGTATAGTAGCCGTCGCTCGGATCGAACAGGCAGAGCGCCATATACTCGTTGACGGGGAGGGGGCCTAGCGCACCGATCAGGTCGATGATGCGGGTTTTCAGCCGTGTCATGCCGGCTGTGGTTGTGGCGCCGGTCTGGCGGTGGCCATCGCCCAGATGCCGGCCAGCACCATCGGCAGCGACAGCACCATGCCCATGGTGAGCCAGCCGCCGAGGAGGTAGCCGAGCTGCTGGTCGGGCTCGCGGAAGAACTCGACGAAGATGCGCGACAGGCCGTAGCCGCAGATGAAGGCGCCGCCGACGAAGCGCGGCGTCTTCAGCTTCAGCCGCGAATGGGTGAGGAAGCGCAGGACCAGGAACAGCACCAGGCCCTCGAGCAGCGCCTCGTAGAGCTGGCTCGGATGACGCGGTTCGAGGCCCGCGACACAACCCGCCACTGTCTGCTGGAGGCGCTCGTTGCAGAAGACGACGCCCCAGGACATATCGGTGACACGTCCCCAGAGCTCCGCATTGACGAAGTTGGCGATACGGACAAGGCCGAGGCCGACCGGCACGCCGGCCGCAACAACGTCGAACAGCGTCCAGGTGCGGATGCCCCGCTTGATGGAAAACAGCGTCATGGCGAGGATGACGCCGAGCAAACCGCCATGGAACGACATGCCGCCCTGCCAGATGGCGAGAATGTCGAACGGATGGTCGATGTAGCGCTTGAGGTCGTAGAACAGCACGTAGCCGGTGCGTCCGCCAACCACGACGCCAACAGCGGCCCAGACGATGAAATCATCGAGATCGATCGGCTTCATCGGCAAGACGCCGTCGGGCCACAGCCGGGTGTTGGTGACCAGCCGCTTGGCGTACCACCAGGCGAACAGGATGCCGACGATGTAGCCGATGCCGTACCAATGCACCGCCAGCGGGCCGACCTGGACCAGGATCGGGTCGACGTTGGGGAAGGGCAGCGAGGCCATCGGCAGCAGCAAATAGTCGTTCAACAGGGTCTCCCGGGAGGGCTCGCGTTTGGGCGCGGACCATGCGGCAGGGTTTTGGCAGGGTCAAGGCAAGGTGACGGCTGCCTGATCGTCGCAGGTGGTGGCTTAGCGCTGCGGCTTGTCGGCGACCAATTGCCTGAGCGCGTCGTTGATCCTGTCCTGCCAGCCGGGACCATCCTCCTGGAAATGATCCAACACGGCCCGGTCGATCCTGATCGAAACAAGCTCCCTGACGTTTGGTGCGGCCGACGCTTCGCGAATGGGAGGGGCGGCTTTTTTGATCGGCTTGAAGGCCGCTTCAGCGGCTTCCATCGGATTTGTCGGTCGGCGCGGGGGCGTTGCCATGGGGTGATCCTGAGTGAGGGCGGCTTGACGCAAGCCGACTTGAAAGCACTACAATAGGCGACGTCGCGCCATCACGTATAGGCCGCGATGCCGCAGCCATCGCAACGTTCTTGCATTCCGCAGGCAGTGCCACTACGTCAATTCGAGCAAGCGAGGATTTGCCATGTCGACCGGACCGAACCGCATTCTCGATGAATTCGCCAAGCTGATGACCGACGCCGCGGGTGCCGCGCAAGGGGTGCGCCGCGAAGTAGAGACTGCCTTCAAGGGGCAGGCCGAGCGCATCCTGAATACCATGGACGTGGTGCAGCGCGAGGAGTTCGAGGCCGCCCGCGAGATGGCCGCAAAGGCCCGGGAAGAAAACACCAGGCTGGCCGCCCGCATCGATGCGCTCGAGGCCAGGCTTGCCGAATTGACCGGACAGGCCGCACCGGCGGCTGCGGCAAAGCCCAAAGCAAAAAAATAATCTTTAAACTTTTCCACAAAGCACAATCCGAAAAAGTGCTTTGCCGTGAATCGTTTACCGGCAATGCATGAATCTTTGTGACAGCGCCTTTCCACATGCTGATGACGCAGTGCGAAAAATTAGGCTGTTCACGCGACTCCCGATCAATAGACTGAATTTGTTGCATGATTCGGAGCAGGGTCATGCGGCCGGGCGGTGGGGTCCGGTCCGGGGTCTTTGTGTCGTGAAGTCCTGGCCGTCCGAGTTCTAGACAAGATTGTTCGTCGTGTGTGCCCCGCGGAGCGTGTGGCGCTCCCCTGAACACAGGAAGCATTCCATGGAACTTCTCGAACTCGAATTCTCCCGCGAAATCCATCCGGTGGATGTCATCGAGCAGGTGGCCCATAACAATGACTGGTCCTTCGAACGGGCCGGCGATGACGAGATTTCGATCTCGGTTGCCGGCAGCTGGACCGACTATCACGTCTCCTTCTCGTGGATGGAGGATTTCGAGGCGCTGCATCTGGCCTGCGCTTTCGACATCAAGGTGCCGGAAGCGCGCGCGCTGGAAGTGATGCGGCTGTTGTCGCTGATCAACGAGCAGATGCTGTTTGGACATTTCGACCTCTGGGAGCAGGAGGGCGCGATCATGTTTCGCCAGTCACTGCTGCTCGCCGGCGGGGTCGAACCGTCGAGCCAGCAGGTCGAGGTGCTTTTGTCGTCGGCGCTGGAAGCCTGCGAATGCTATTTCCAGGCCTTCCAGTTCGTCGTCTGGTCCGGAACCTCGGCCAAGGACGCGCTGGCGGGCGTCCTGTTCGAGACCTATGGCAACGCCTGATCGTCGCTAAGAAAAGAAGATGAGTTCGAGCAGCGCGCGCAAGCCTGAGATAAGCTTTGCCGATTTTGATCGTGTCGACATCCGTGCCGGCACCATTGTCGAAGCCGAGCCTTTCCCCGAGGCGCGCAAGCCCGCATTCAAGTTGAAGATCGATTTCGGCCCGGATATCGGCATGAAGAAATCCTCGGCGCAGATCACGAAGTACTATGCGCCGGAAACTCTTGTGGGACGGCAGGTGTTTGCCGTCGTGAATTTCCCGCCGCGCCAGATCGGCCCGTTCATGTCGGAAGTGCTGACGCTGGGCTTCCCCGATGAGGAAGGCGCCGTGGTGCTCGGCGCCATTGAGCGCAAGGTGCCGGACGGCGGCAGGCTGTTCTAACGATCGTCAGGCTGCCAGCTTGCGCTTGGTGCCAAGCGCCTCTTCCACCGTGTCCATGAACATTTCGGCGCAGGCTTTCCAGCTGTAGCGCATGGCGCGTTCGCGCGCCTCGGCGCGGTCAACATTGAGCGCGGCCAGCGAGGCCTTGCGCAGATCGGTCGACACCGCGCCGCCAATGCCGTCGCCGACAATGTCGATCGGGCCGGTGACCGGGTAGGCGGCGACCGGCGTGCCGCTGGCCAGCGCCTCGATGATGACGTTGCCGAACGTGTCGGTGCGGCTGGGGAAAACGAAGACGTCGGCCGAGGCATAGATTTCGGCCAGTTCGTCGTTCGGACGGTGGCCAAGGAAATGCGCCTGCGGATATTTCGCCTTGAGCTTGGCCAGTTCCGGCCCCTCGCCGACGATCACCTTGCTGCCGGGCAGGTCGAGATCGAGGAAGGCGCCCAGGTTCTTTTCAATCGCGACACGGCCGACGCACAGGAACACCGGGCCGGGAAAGCCGAGGTCCTTCTTCTTGTCCGGACGGAAATGATCGGTGTCGACGCCGCGCGTCCAGGGCCTGAGCTTGTTGAAACCGCGCGCGGCGAGATCATCGGCCAGCGACTGGGTGGCGACCAGCGTGCCTTGCCCCGAATTGTGGAAATCGCGCAGCCAGCGATAGGCCCAGCTCTCCGGCACCGGCAGGCGGGCGCTGAGATATTCCGGAAAACGGGTGTGATAGCTGGTGGTGAAGGGACGGCCGGCGTTGCGGCAATAGCGCCGCGCCATGATGCCGAGCGGTCCCTCGGTGACGATATGGATATGATCGGCCTTGCGCTGATCGATCAGCCGCGCGACATGGCCGGGCGTGGTCAGGGCCAGCCTAATGTCGGGATAGGTCGGCAAGGGCAAGGTGCGAAAAATGTTCGGGGTCAGGAAGTCGACCGCGACGTCGAAGGATTTCAGCGTTTCGGTGAGCCGCTCCAGCGTGTGGACGACGCCGTTGACTTGTGGGCGCCAGGCGTCGGTGACCATCAGTATGCGCATGGCGGTCCTTTGCTCGGATCGTCGGTTGCCTTGTTGCGATGGCGGAACGGCACCCACGCGGCTGCCCTCGCTTCGCTCCAGCGCACCCGGGCAGGCACGAGGTCGAAGTGAGGCGGCTGAGCCGAATCAACTGAGGTCGCGCGCTTCATGCGCGCTCTTGACCATGGTTTCATGACGGGCGGATGAAGGTGGTTTTTGGCCGAGCCGCCTGGTGGATCATGCGTTGATCAGGCAGGCACCGTGATCACGGCCCGCAGGCCGCCGAGCGGGCTGTCGTCCAGCATGATGTCGCCGCCATGGCTGCGGGCAATGTCGCGGGCGATGGAGAGGCCAAGGCCGGTGCCGCTGGCGTCGAGATTGCGGGCCTCGTCGAGCCGCACAAACGGCTTGAACACGTCCTCGCGCTTTTCCATCGGTATGCCCGGACCGTCATCATCGATGGTGACGACGAGCGAGCCACGGCCGTGATTGGCGCTGATCTCCACCGTCTTGGCATAGCGCAAGGCATTGCCGGCGACATTGGACAACAGCCGGGCGAAAGCGTGCGGGCGCACATGCACGTCGGGGTCGCCGGCAAGCACGGTCGACAGCTTGCGCTTGTGCAGCGACGCCTCCTCGCCGAGCTTCTGGAAATAGGCCTCCAGATCGAAATGGCCGGCATCTTCCGAGGCCTCGCCGCGGGCAAAGGCGATATAGCCTTCCAGCATCGACTGCATGTCGTCGATGTCCTGGTTGAGCGCTGCCTTGGTCTCGGGCTTGCCGCCGGCCAGCGCCAGCTGCAGCTTGAAGCGGGTGAGGATGGTTCTGAGATCGTGGCTGACGCCGGTCAGCATGGCGGTGCGCTGTTCGAGCTGGCGTTCGATGCGCTCGCGCATCTGGATGAAGGCAAAGCCAGCGCGGCGAACCTCCTCGGCGCCGCGGGGGCGGAAGTCGCGCGGCATCGGCCGGCCCTTGCCGAAGCTTTCGGCGGCCTCGGCCAGAGACAGGATCGGCCGGATCTGGTTGCGCAGGAAAGGAATGGCGATGGTCAGCAGCACCAGCGAGGTGCCGACCATCCAGATCAGGAAGATGTGGGTGTTGGAGGCATAGGCCTGGCTGCGGCGCACGAAGACGCGCAGCACCTTGCCCTCGAGCTGGATGCGCACCTCGACGATGTTGGAATTGCCGACGGTGTCGATCCAGAACGGGCGGTTGATCTGGCGGGTGATTTCGGTGGAAAGGACGTCGTCCAGGATCGAGAAGAAGGGCTTCGGCCCGGGCGCCGGCAGCGGGTCGGGCGGCAGAAGGTCGACCTTCAGCTGCATGCGGTCCTGCGCGATGCGGATGATGTTGGCGTAGTCGCCGTCGTGCGGATAGGTCTCGATCATGTCGATGATGGCGGCGATGTCGCTCACGGTGGCCTGCGACAAGCGCCGCGTCACCGTTGCCCAGTGGCGTTCCATGAAGTCGAAGGCGACGACCGATTGCAGCAGGATCATCGGCGCAATGACGATGATCAGCGAGCGGGCATAAAGCCGCTTCGGCATATAGAGCGCGACCAGCCGCCAGAACCGCTTCCAGGCGCGCGGCATGGCTTTCAGCGCGCGTGATATGCGCGCGCCAAAACCGTCCGGCCGTTCCAGTTGCGTGGTCGCCATGTGTCCTTCCGCTGGTCGCTCGTCGATGGCACTCGTCTATGGCCAAACGGCGACCGTCGCTGGCATTCTATTCCAGGCTGCCGCTCTGGAACAGCCGTGGCATGGCGGCCTATGACCGGTAGGGCACAGAAGCGCAAGAATCGTGATCAAGCGTACACCTGTGCGCTGCCACGTTGGAACCTCTTCGCGGATTGAGCGTTGCGAGCGGATGATCAGACGATTTGCCTACGCCCTTATCTTCGTCCAGGTATCCATAGCGTCTGCGCTGGCTACACAGGTGTTCCTGTCGACCACCGAGCAAGCGCTTAAGTCAGAACGCTGGCTTGCGCTGGCGCCAGGCGAAGACGACGGATGCGCCAAGGCGACGTGGCCCAATATTCCGCAACGATGTCTGCAACGAGTTGAGCCCGAGGTGGTGACGCTCGTGCTCAGCCAAAACAACTGATGGGGAATGGTTTCTTCCGACTTGCAGGCTGCAATTCGCAGCTGGCCACCCTGCCGCAGGACCAGCAACGCTCCGTTAAGCCTCGCGTAATCTCTGCAATCTATCTTGAATGGCAGATTGTCGAGGGTGACATGAAGCGCAAGTCGATACTGCTCTTTGCCTTCCCGGCTCTGATCCTGCTGATTCTGGCAGGGGAGCGCCTGGCGACCTTCTTGCTGGGAGCCTATCCGGCCAGTCCCACAATGTGGCGGATCTGGCTTGAACTAAGGCCGCTGTCGACGATGTTCTGGCAACAGATCGATCTCTATCTGGGAGCGTCGATGGTCGTTGATGCCGCCATCCTGGCTGCCGCGTCGATCGTTTGCTGGATGGCGTGCCGCACAAGAAAGTCGTCGGCATTCTTCTTCCTTGCAAATCACGCCGCCCTGCTTTTCGCCGGGCTGATGATCGCCGTCACCAGTCAATCCGAAACAGCGAGCACGATCGCCTCATTCACGGTCCCCGGGGGGCTTCCATTCTCGCTAATGGTCGATTTTACCCTGAAGAATAGCGTTGTGCTAATTCTGGGCCTGACAGCATGTGCCTACTGTCATGTTGTCTTCCTCAGCGAAGCCCTACAGCGGTATGAAGCGCTGGCCGCGAGGCTTGTTGCTCTGCAGCGAGATTACTAGGCAGCCCCACGTTTCCGACGCTTGAGCGTTTCACTGTTTCACGGAAACAGCGAAACGCTCCATCTCTTTGTTTTGATGCGGTTCCTCGGGGAAAGCGCGTCACACTTTTTCCCGGAACGGTCCTAGTTGATCTTTTTGTAGTAAACCTTGCCGTCGGCCTGTTGTATGCGCTGGTAGTTGGGGCTTGGGGCAGGTGCTACAGCTACGGTCCTCTTTTTCGGAGCAGACGGCGCATCGACAACGCTGGGCTCGGTCGCGTCTTCACCATCGAGAGCGGCGGGTGCCTCAGCCACGGCGTTGGCCGCGACCATCGACGGTTCCGCTGCGCTCGACACGACGTCGTCACCGGCAACAGGCTGGTTCTGTTCCAGGCGGGCTATGCTCCTGTTGATTTCACCAAAACTGCTCTGCAGTTGGCTGTCGAGCTTTTCAAATCGACTCTGAAAACCGTTGTTGACTGTGTCCAGCCGGCCCCCGATTCGTTGTTCGAACGTGCCGAGTTGTTCCAGGCGCGCTTCCAGAGAGCGCATATCGCTGATGCCGCGGGAGAGATAAACCGCGGCTACCACATTCACCAAGGTGATCAGGGACGTGCCGATGATGACCGCGCCGATAATGCTTCTGTCGCCCGGTTTTCCAACGACAGCCTGCTCTCCAGTGCGGGTTGCTGTCCCAATCTCGATTGCCGGCATGTCCGGTTCGCTGATCATGGTCATTGAACCACCACCTTTGCGCCGACCGCGACGCGTTTGAAGAGATCGATCACATCGGTGTTGGTCAGGCGAAAACACCCCGATGTTCCGTCGAAGCCAACCCCTTTGGGATCGTTGGTTCCGTGAATCCGATAGAGCGTGTCACGCCCGTCGCGAAGCAGATAGAGCGCCCTGGCGCCGAGTGGATTGTAGGGACCAGCCGGCACCATTTGCGGCAGGTCCGGCTGGCGGGCGCGCATTTCGCGGGGTGGGCGCCATTCCGGCCACTCTGTCTTCGCCCCCACCTTGACGACCCCTGTCCAGCCAAATCCGTCGCGTCCGACGCTGATCTGATAGCGAAGCGCCTGGCCTTGCCGGGTTACCAGATAGAGCGCTTTCTCATCTTTGCGGATAATGATCGTTCCGGGCTGTTCCGTGGTTTCGAAGGCAACAGTCTTGCGCAGGCTGGGGCCCATTGCCGGCAGCGGCGGCCGATCGGAAAGTGCCGATCGCGCGCTGGCGAAGTCCTGCGCCGACATCGCCAGCGCCATACCCATCGCGCAGGCCAAGACTGGGCCAATCCGATACTTACTTGGCCGATACCTATTTGGCAGCGTCATCGAGCCGCTCTTTGAACATCCGCTTCAGGTCCTTGTTGAAGCGCGCACGCCCATCCACCTCGGCAGGCAGGATAGCACGGTTCAACGCATCGGCCAGAAGCGCATTGTCGAGCGCGACCGATTTGATGTGCGGTGCCTTGAAAATCTTTTCCAGCTCGCTGCGCGAAAAGTGGTTCCCGAACCATTTGCGCTTGTGCTTGTTGGCGACCAGCGTGACGCTGACGGCATTGCCACGCAACTCACGGATTTTCTTGTAGAGTCGCTTGCCTTGCCGCAGCGAGGCGACGTTGAGTTCGAAGACGATGAAGATCTCATCGCTCGTCGACAGCACCGAATGGTGCCAGGGCGTCTCGATGTTCGGCAGGTCGATGACGATGTCGTCGAACCGGTAGGCGACGAGGTCGAGGAGCCGGAAGACAAAATCACTGCCTTGCGATTCGAAAGGCAATTGCGGCCTCTCGAAGGAATAAAGCGTCAGCCCGGATGGGCGCGAGAGCTTGATGACATCCATCAGCTCGACGTCGAGCCTCTCCGGCTGGCCGATGATGCCGCCGAGGTCGAACTGGTTGAACTGGTTGAGATAGGCACCGCAATTGGCGCTCTGGAAATCGAGGTCGACCAGACAGGTGGAAGCCCCGCGTTCTTTCGATTTCGATGCCAGGTATTCGGCCGCCGACAAAGCGAGCGTCGTCGCGCCGGCGCCGCCGCTGGCGCTGATGAAGGTGATGATCCGGCTTTTCGTTCCCTGGTTGCCGGTGTCGTGGAAGGTCACGGCGTTCAGCAGTTCCTTGCCGTCGAGCGGCTTGTGCAGCCAGTCCGAAGCGTTCATGCGCACCAGCACACGCGTCTGCTCCGACGACAGCTCGTCGGAGACCGCGATCAGCGGCACGGTAGCCCACAGGGCGCGCGCCTCGACGATGCCAGGCCTGCCGAGCAACTCGCCATTGCCAAGGTCGAGGATGACGATGCCGGGGCGCGTGTCGGCGGGTGGCCCCTTGAGGAAGTCGCTCGTCTCGGCAACCCTGACATCATAGATCGCCAGCGCATCGAGCCGCGTCGCCACATCGCGCTTGAAGTTCGCATCCGACGAGAACAGCGCCACCTGCTTTCGCTTGGTCGGTGTAACCTTGGTGTTGATAGCATTCATGGATACGAGACCTTCATGTCTTCGCCCGTGACCGTGCTCAGCATGGAGGGCATGGTGAGGGAGGTGAACCGTGTCATCAGCCCACCCAGGAAGAAGAACTGGTAGGTCATGTTCTGCAGGCTGACCGTGATCGTCGGGACCGGGCCGCCCAGCCGCGTCTGGTAGCCGAGGCCAGTGGCGGCATATGTGATAACGACATTGCTGCGCAGCAGGCCGGGGAAGAAATGGCACATGCCTAGCCGCATGGTGGCCCGCTGGGCTGCCGTGATGTCCGGACAGTCGTCGTTGTTGGTGAC
Organism: Mesorhizobium sp. P2_F7; assembly: GCF_056403695.1. Classification (NCBI taxonomy): domain Bacteria; kingdom Pseudomonadati; phylum Pseudomonadota; class Alphaproteobacteria; order Hyphomicrobiales; family Phyllobacteriaceae; genus Mesorhizobium; species Mesorhizobium sp. P2_F7. The sequence goes on from NZ_JBFUFA010000003.1 coordinate 517,085, forward strand.
AGCCGTGTCGCCCCGGAATATGCGGCTGAAATTGGTGGCGTTGAACGTGCCGCCGTTGCTGCAAGCGCCCGTGGTTCCGGTGTATCTGCAGACAAAGGGGCCATACGCGCCGGCGATAACCGGCGCGCCTGGCGTCGTGGTGGGCGCGGCAGCGGTCAGATTGGTTACGACTGGATCGGAGATCGAAGCCAGTCGCGCACCAATTTGGACTGCCTTGGTTGCGGCATTCCATTGGTAGAGCGCATAGCCGAAATCGACGAAGCCCAGCGTCAGCGTAAACAGCAGCGTCGAAACGATGGCCATTTCCACCGCCGCCGCGCCGTCCTCCGATTTTGCGAAACGCCTGATCATCTTCAGAACCGGATCAACCGCTCCTCGTGAAATCCTCTCAAAGTGATCGGGCCGAGGCCAAATAGCGACAGCATACCGATGTCGCTATAGGGATAGGATGCCGTAGCCCTGACGATGCATACTTGCGCAACAGTGGAGCGGTATTCGGTGACGCCGGCAACGACGGCGTCATGACAGTCAGCGACAGCAGCAATTGTCACTGTCGCGTTGTTGGATGTGCCCCCCGATTTCTGCCAGCCACTGATGCGCGGGTTGCCTGTGCCTCCCGCATTGCCGAAGACCGCTATGTTGGCAGCGATGTCGGCGCAGTTGATCGCAGCAAGCCCAGCATCGGTGTACATCTTGCTGTTGCAACGCGCGCCGAAGCGGGCTGCGTCCGAAAGTCCTGCCTCCATCAGCAGTTTGTCATGGATCAGGTTGCCGAATTCGAACACGCCCGCCGACAGAAGCAGCAGCACCGGCGCGATCAATGCCATTTCGACAAGTGCGGTACCACGCCGGTCGCGTCGAAATCTGTCGAGGTGACGGAACAGGAAGCTGATCATCGTCATCACCGGTAAAGCTGGGCTTCGTCGCGCAGGTAGTTGTCGAGCGTACCGCTACCGCCCCTGCCTGTGATGTCGACGAGTTCCACCATGATATCCTTACCGTCGATGATGGGCTCTGTGATAAAGAAACTGGCAAATCTCCTGGCCGGAATGCCCGTCTGGCGGCCGCTGAAATTCATGCCTGATGCCCTGAGCGCATTGCAGTCCAGGATTGCGCCGTAAAGCAACCGGCGGTCAGGGATTGAGATCGGAGTGCCGGCCCCAGCAGGAGGCGTGCCTCTTTCGCCGCCAACGGACGCGTCCGAAACGATGTTGTTGTCGATCTCGTAGCGATACACTTCATACCGCGTCGGGAGATCGGCGCCAGTGCCGGACAAAGCCGCCGGCACGGTGCGTGTCGGGTGATTGGCGGCCCAGTAGCGCGCGAAGTTCCAGTCGCCGGCGCCCATGCGGCCACCCATCAAGGTGCAGTTGCCGGCGATCTGACACGAGTCGCGCTCCAGCCCGATGCCTTTGGTCGGGTCTGTTTGGTAGTCGACCTTGTTGTCCTTGACAAATTGATCCCAGTTTATGGCACCCTTGCGCACATTGACCCCAGGCCCGTCCGAAAACGATGACGCATCGATGCCGAAGCGCGAGTTGATGCCATCTTTCACCGGACCGGAATTCTGTCCCGGTTCCGTGTCGACGCCATCGCGCGAATAACAATTCTGTGGCTTGGAGTCGGCCAGCATCTTTTCGAGCTGATTGGCGCCGTTGCCGAAAGGCGAAGCCAGGAAAGCGAAATTGCCTGGAAAGTAAGACCCGTCTCCGCGCAGCTTGATCTGGCGACGACGGTATTGCCTGGTTTGCGCCGCCTGTTCCAATGTGACGCCGCCGGTGATGCTTGTGTCCTCATATGGGTTGCACATGAAAACGGGCGTATACTCGCAAACACCCGACGTGAAGCCCGCGACGGAAACCGCGCCGACACTGAATGAACCGCTCGCCGAACTCGACAGGAACGAAACCGGGAAAAAGGCGCTGAAGCCGGTCGGTGCGACAGTGACTTGAACGAATTTGGTCTCATCCTCGCCAATAACAGGATCCGCATTGGCAAGATAAGTTGCCTGGTTGGCCGTCGTTATCTTCGTACCGTCGGCGGCTGGGATCGCCTTCAGAAAACACCAGGAGATGTTCCCGGCGGTGTTGCATCGCGTCGTGCCGCCCGGTTGCCCGGAGGTCAACGTGAACCGGCCCGAATTCGAGAAATTGCTTTCATTGTCGACCAGCGTCGCCATGGCGCGCTCGGCCCTTGCCCAGGAACCGGGCAGGCCATCAAGCTCTGCGGCCCCAGCCAGCGAAAAGGCGTCAGCCGCCTTCTGCAGATCGTTGTGGAGATTGTTGACCCGGCTTGCGTCGATCACCAACAGCGAGAAGCCGACGATCGCCGGCAACATGATGCTGACCAGGATGAGTGCTATACCCCTCTGATCGTGCCAGAACGCGCGAACAATTCGCAACATGGCGTTACTCTCAGCTCCCCTGGCCCCAGAACCCCTCGTTCGTCTGGCGCCTATTAAAACCGCATCCTTCTGTTCAGTTCGTGGTCGGCGTGCCGACATTCACCGTGATCGCCGGCGGCGGCGGCGGTGGCGGCGGAAATTTGTAGTTGCGGGCAACAAGCGCAGCGCGCGTGCCGTCGCCTTCGATATGTGTGTTCTTCGCGTTCGGATTGAACGGGTCTACCGTCTGCGCCAGCGAATTGAATTTTTGTGTGTCGCCGGCGGCCAAGGTCACCGTGTCGTAGTGGTTGAGATAGTCCGCGGCGCACCCCGATAGTGCACCGGCGCACAGAATGAGGATCAGGACACTATTTCTTGACATAGAGCATCTTGTCCTTCGATTTGAAGTCCAGCATGTGGCCATAGGGGCCAGTCACGCCGTCGCCCGTTTCATATTTGCGGATCATATCCTTGTTCACTTCGAGCTGACCGAGCACGAAGAATTCCGGATCGTTGGCCGGCCGTGTCTTGTCGAACGGCGTCGCCAGTTGTTCGCCGGGCTTGACCGGCCGCACGACGTGCGGCGTGACGATGACCACCAGTTCGGTCTCTTCCTTCTGGTTGCTCGAATTTCGAAACAACGTCCCGATGACCGGCACCTGGCCGAGCCACGGCACCTGTTCCTGCAGCTTGGTGGTCTTGCTGGACAGCAGCCCTCCGACCGCAAAGCTCTGGCCGTCGCGCAATTCGACAACGGTATCAAGCTTGCGGTTGGTGAAGATCGGGTCGCCGGCGGTGGTGAAGCCGGTCAGATCGCTAACCTCCGGCGCCAGCTTCATATGGATCTTGCCGTCGTCGAGCACGATTGGTGTGAACAGCAAATTTACGCCGAATTGCTTGTACGTGATGGTTACCTGGCCATCATTGCCGACGACACGGATAGGGACTTCGCCGCCGGCGTTGAAGCTGGCTGGTTCACCGGAAAGCGTTGTTAGATTGGGATTGGCGAGCGTGCGCACGACGCCCTTGGCCTCAAGCGCTTCAATGATCAGGTCGACCTTGATGTTGCTGTCAATGACGCGGGTGATCAGCGCCGCGAAGGGATTGCTGGTCGACAGCAGGCCGGTGAGCAGATCGCCCGGGCCGAGCACTAAATTGTCCTTGTCGACGGTGGCGATGCCGGTTGCGGCGCGTGTCGTGCCGCTGCCGTTCGTGCTCCTGATCGACACGCCGAGATCGCGGCCGGCGTTGCGCTTGGCTTCCAGCACGCGCACTTCCAGATTGACCTGCTGACTGTCGTCGACAATGACGGAATTTATGATGGAGTCGGGGCCATACTGCTGCGCGACCTCAAGAATCGACGCCAGCGTGGCGCCATCCTTGACATGGCCGCCAAGCCTGACCTTGCCGTTGATCGAGCCGATCTCGATGCGCGCCTTGGGCGCCACCTGGCGGATCGCCTGCGCCATGTCGCTGACGTCGACGCCCACTTCGATCTGGATGACGCCGAGCGAGCGCTTTTCCGGAGAGAAGAGATTGACCGTGGTGGTGCCGGCGCTCTTGCCGATGACATACAGCGTCCGGTCGGTCATCGGCTGGGCATCGGCGATCTTCTCGTCGCCGACAACGATATCGCCGAGATTGGCGCTCACCTGGAGCGTCACAGACTGTGACATGGGCAGGAAGATGCGATGGACGCTCGGGTTCGATACGTCGATGAAGCGGTCGGCTGCTTCGGCGGCAAGACTCCACGTCAGTGGCACCGCCATACAGGACAGCGCGGCCGCCGCCATCCTCAACCAAAACCCCCGCATTCTCGTCTCCCTAAAATGCTGCTTCGCAGCCTTAATTTACCGCACCTTCTGATTTTTGTCGCGGCACTTCATAGGATTCGAGCTTCACACCCCGAAAAACCCCAACCGTCGCCATCGTCGGCGGCTCCGGCTGCACATACTTGACCACTTCCTTGACGACCTCCTGCGGGGCGGGTGCCGCCGCAACGACCGGTGCCGGCTTCACTTTGCCTAGCTCATCGAGGCGGCTTCCCACTCGTTCCACGGCCTGGGCCAATCCGGCGATCTTGTCGTCGGCACGCTTGCGCTCCGCTGCGGCCGCAGCATCAGCTGCAGCCTTCCTGTCGAGTTCGGCCTGCTTGGCAGCGATGTCGGCCGGCGTTTCGGCAGTCAGGTCTGACACCGTGACGCGTTCGGTCGTCTCGCCCTTGCTGGCGGCTGCCTGGCGAAGCGCCAGCGACAACTGGCCCGCGCCAGCGGCCAAGGTAAGCTTCTGCGCATCCTTGGTGCTGACTTCGAGCGTCACCGCTTTGACGACGGTAGGGCTGTCCTTGCTCTCATCGGCGACCTGGTCGACGGCGAGCACCTTCATGCTCTGCAACAGCACATCGACAAAACTTTGATCCGCACCGTCAGCATTGCGCACCGTGCGTGTCAGCAGGACATCGACACGGTCGCCCGGGAAGACGAATCCGGCGACGCCAAGCACGTCGTTGACCCTGATGGAAACGGCTTTCATGCCTTCGCCGAGCACTGCCGAAAGCGTGGCGCGCTGGCCGGGACCGGTGATCTTGTTGGCGAGAATTGGTTCGTTGACGCCGATCGCCTGCAGCGCCTGCTTCGAACCTTCTCCGGCCAGCAGGTCCTTTGTTGTCTTGAAGGCGCCAGTCGGAACCGCGCCCGTCGGCCATGCGACTTCGCGCAATTTATCGGCGGACAGTGTGTCACCAAACTTCAGCGGCACTGACGCTACGACCACGGTATCGCGAGGGACCTCGCCTGTCTGTGCAATGGCACTGCGCTGGTTGGCCAGCCAGATATTGGCGAGCACAACCGCCAGCACTCCGAATACGCCGGCAAGGATGATCATTATGATTGTATTTGCGCGCATGACCCCAACCCCAGGAGGCTTGTTAAATCAGCCGCGCTTGTCCGGCGGCTGACCTCAGGCCCGGACCCCCTGTCCGGGCCTGAGGAGAGCGCGAGTAATTAGCTACCCGTGCCACCTACGGCGCAACTGCCAGGTCCAGAATTCAGACCATTGCAGAGGGCGGTGAAACGTCCGGTCACCCACAAACCGATGCCGACGATGATCAGAATAGATGCGGTGGCGATGATGCCGACCAGGATAGAATATTCGACCATAGCAGCGCCGTTTTCGTCTTCTCGGAACTGCCGGGCCATCGTCATGAGCTTCTTCATGCCAATTTCTCCCTTTGGAGGTTTGAACCCGACGAGACAGAGCCAAGGATGAACCCCATACCCAGCATCCCCCGTCACCTCAATCCTAGGTCCCGCGAAAAAGCAGAGTCAAACGGATTAACAATTCGTTTACCTTCCCATACCTGATTCGGAGCGGCATCAATTCAGACAAGAGCTTGATTTGATTAATTTTTCAAGCCGCTTTAACCATTCGTTCACAATTATGCCACGCTGGGGGCAAACGGGTCCTCATATTAGCCAGTCTGCATAATCCTTTATATCTAAAGGCTTATGGCACTCATTCGCCGCCACAGCGCTTGTCACGATGGGAAATGTTTCGTGAGTTGAGGTCGGGGTATGTTTGCCCATGCAGAGTTTCAAAATAAAACGATTTTTTTTGGTCTGGCTCTTTAATTTCGGCAAGTAACGAGAGGCGCCATTGTGCCCTGCGGCCTTACCCCTTGGTTCTATTGATCGTTTGGGCTTGCTGGCTCGGCTTTGAGAGGTCGCGCGTCGGGGTCAGCTGAACGAACATGTCCTGCAAAGCGCCATATCAGCAAGGTTGCCAAAATCGAGACATAGCCGTCGACGGCGTAGTGCCAGCCGAAATAGACGGAGCCGAACATGATCACGGCGGCGTATGCCCACGCCGCGGCGCCAACCCAACGGTTGAGGCTCCAAAGGAACAGGGCATTCAAGGTGACGATTGCCACATGAAAGCTCGGCATTGCCGATATGCCGCTGCCGACAACGGCTCGATTGGTCGTGTAAGAAGCGTAGAGATAGTCGCTGATTTTCAGCGTATCCGGGCCGGCGTTGCTATCTTTCAACGCTGACATCAGATCGACGAAGCGCGATCCAGCGAAAATCCGGTCATAGAAGATAGGCCCAGCCGACGAACCTAAAACTCGTAGGCCAATACCCAGCACGATGGCCATGGTCATCAACGCGACGAAATATCGTTGACGTGCGTCGGGCCGCTCCAGCCAGGCCGCAAGCAGGACAACCATTGCAAGCTGTATGATCCAGAACTGGGAATAGAGTATGTAGAGCACCCGATCGATCGGCGCGGCGACGGGGACCAATCGAGTCCATCGCCAAGGATCACCAAAATGAACGGCGGCGTCGATCCGGGCAAGCCACGGATCGGCAAAGAAAGTGACCATGTCGGACAAGTCGTGCTTGTAGGCCGTGAAGGCTGCGACGCATACAATGAAGATAGCGATGGTCGAGATGGCCCCGATGCCGCGCAAAACCAGCTTGTCGCGGACGAAGCTGAGAGGAGATTTGGGCCTGTTGATCATTCCGGCGACGGCTAGCCCAACAAGCATCATCGGCGGCAGAAGCAAGTAGTAGAGTACCAGGCGAGTGTCGCCGAAAGCCGAAAGGTACGATCGCGTGAAGAGGCATGCCGCGACTCCGGCATACAGCAGGGCAATGCATGCCAGTTTCGCAGATGGGGCGAGGCGGGGACGGATTGCGGAGTGTTCCGCTAAGTCAGGCGCCATTTCCATTTTCGGACGGGCTTCTTCTTGATCATTGGAAGCGGTGGTGGGTCATAGGTGACTGCCTGCGATTTGGCCGGTGTTGTCGCGTAGTGTTCAACGCCGACCGCCGACGATCCGATAATCGCGCCTGCAAGGACTATCAGGACTATCTGCCGATCGAACATTGGATGACACCCCCGGTTCGCGGATACATTAGCGGTCCCCGGTTAATGATATATGGTGTCGATCTCCGAGGCGACGGCGTGCAGTGGCATCCGCGCAGCTGGTTTTCCCGAGGACCCTGATGGCGGCCCGTGTCCTGGCAACGATGCAGCGACGCCGAAACCAAGGATGAAATCCGTGCTCAAGCATCCCGCATCACCCCAATCCTAGGTCGTACAAAAAAGCAAAGTCAAACAGATTAACTGTCTGTTGACCCTCAAATACCTGAGAATTGAGTTCAAGGGCCAATTTAACTCTAGCAAGAGTTTGATTCGGCTGATTTCTCAAGCGTCATCAATCTTCCATCCACCATTTGACCGCATTCTACGGCGGAAAGGGAGTCATATTAGCCAATCACCATATTCATTTATATCTAATGGCTTACGACGAGCTCTCGCCGGCATGCCGTTTGTTGCGATGTGAAATATTTCGTGACGTCGAAAGTCGGGGATGGTTCGTGATGGCGGCTGAGCGCAGCGTTGGAACAAAAACGATTTTTTTTGCGCGCCAGCTTTAACTATGTTGTAAGTAATAAGCGTTCAGCGCCTCGCTCGGCGCTTGTGCCTCTCTTGGTTAACGCTTAGTTTCTGATCCCGGGGAATTTCAAGGGGGCTTCAGCGATGTTGGGTCGCTTTATCAAAGGACCGAATGAGCCGCGGGCGGAAGCGCCGCCACTGATCGCTGTGGCGGTGTCAAATGCGACACCGATCCCGACGCCAGACTTTGAACCACATGGCGACGACTTCCTGACGCTCAAGGTTGAGATCCACCGCCATCTGATCGACCGCTTCAACCTGGCCGCGCTCGAAACGGCAACCAAGGACGAGATACTCAACGAAATCAGGCCGATCGTGCGGGAATTTGTCCGCAGTCGAAACGTGCCGCTGAATGCACGTGAACTCGATCAATTGACCAGCGACACCGCCGACGAGATGCTTGGCCTGGGGCCGATCGAACCGCTGCTCAAGGACGACTCCATCGCTGATATCCTGATCAACACGCACAACCGCGTCTTCATTGAGCGGCGCGGCGTGATCGAGGAAACACCGATCCGTTTTCGTGACGAGGCGCATCTGCTGCGCATCATCAACAAGATCGTTTCGGCGATCGGCCGCCGTGTCGATGAATCCGCGCCGATGGTCGACGCCCGCCTGGCAGACGGGTCGCGCGTCAACATCGCGGTGCGGCCGATCTCGGTGGATGGCCCGCTGGTCTCGATTCGAAAATTCTCGAAAAACCCCTATTCGCTCGAACGCCTGATGGCATTCAACTCGATCCGTCCGCCCATGGTCGACTTGCTCCGGATCGCCGTGCAGTCGCGCAAATCCATCCTGGTCTCGGGCGGCACCGGCAGCGGCAAGACGACCTTGCTCAACGCGTTGTCCAGCTACATCCCTTCGAAAGAGCGCTTGATCACCATTGAGGATGCAGCTGAACTGCAATTGCAGCAGCCGCATGTGGGCCGGCTGGAGACGCGCCCACCCAATACCGAGGGCAAGGGTGAGGTTCGCCAGCGCGAACTGCTCAAGAATGCACTGCGCATGCGACCCGACCGCATCATCGTCGGCGAGGTGCGTGGCGAAGAAGCCTTCGACATGCTGCAGGCCATGAACACCGGCCATGAGGGGTCGATGACCACCATCCATGCCAACACGCCGCGTGATGCGATATCGCGCCTGGAGCAGATGGTCGGCATGGCCGGAATGCCGATGACCCATGATGCCATCCGGGCACAGATCGCATCCGCTATCGACATCATCGTGCAGACGCAGCGTCTTTCCGATGGCGGCAGGCGAGTTGTCTCCATATCGGAGCTGACCGGCATGGAAGGCAATGTCGTACAGCTCCAGGAAATCTATCATTTTGTTCGGCGTGATGTCGCAGCCGACGGCGCGATCATCGGAGATTTTCGGGCAACGGGTGTCCGACCGCGCTTTGCCCCGGAAGCGGCTACGCTGGGACATCATTTCGCAAAGGATGCATTCAATCCGCAGGTTGCGCTGTGATGCCGACCGGACAGACCCTGCTTTATTTCATCTACGTATTGGCAGCCGCCTCGGTGATCCTTGCGGTCGAGTCTCTCTACGTGTCGTATTCCGCGCGGCATGCAAGGGTTGGAGTTATCAATCGCCGACTAAAGCGGCTCGGAGAGGAGGGGGCCGCAGAACAGACACTGCAAGGTCTTTTGCTCGAGCGAGGCTTGACCAACACCGGCGACTACCTCTTCGGAGCAGTAGGTTTAAACAGGCTTTATACGCAGTCGGGTACCACGGGGAATCCAATCCTCTTCGCAACGATCTTTCTGTTGGCGGGAGCGGTTGCAGGGCTTCTCCTCTGGTTACTGACCGCCCTGCCGGTGGTTCTGGGGATCGTGGCCTTTTTCGTCATCGGCTTTGTGCTGCCCTTGCTGGTTCTGCGGCGAGCGCGCAACAGGCGAATCCGCAAATTCGCCCAGCAACTTCCTGACGCTCTCGACATGATCGTACGGTCGCTGAGGGCCGGTCATCCGGCATCGGTGGCAATCAGCTTGGTCGCACGTGAGATGCCCGACCCGCTCGGAACCGAATTCGGCATCGTGTCCGACGAAATCACGTTCGGTCTCAGCCTGGAGCATGCGGTACGGAAGCTGTCGGAGCGGGTCGGCTTCGAGGGTTTGCATTTGCTGTCGGTCTCACTCTCTATCCAATCCAAGACCGGCGGCAATCTCACCGAAATCCTGGGCAATCTTGCGTCGGTCCTGCGTGAACGGCAAAAACTGCGCTTGAAGATCAAAGCGCTTACGTCGGAAGGCCGAATGTCGGCCTGGATCATATCCTTGTTTCCCGTGGTGATGTTCCTGGCGCTTCAGGTCACCGCGCCCTCCTATTATGGCACCGTCTGGAACAATCCGCTGATGTTGCCGGCGATGACAATTTCCGCGGGCTGGGCACTGTTGGGCGACTACATGATGTATCGAATGGTCAACTTCGATATCTAGCGGAGCGAAGCACAGATTTGTTCGCGAACATGCAGGACCTGAGTTTTTTGATCTCCATTGCGGTGTTTCTGACCGCAGTGGCCCTGTTCCTTTTTGGAGCGCTCATCTTTCTTCCGGCGCTGCAGACGCGAAAACTGGTGACCCAGAGCCTTATTGCCGAAGGCATCGCTGACCGCCGGTCTTTGCTGGGACAGGAGAAGCTTGCGAGGATCGCTGCCCAGCGTCCGATCGACGCCTATTTCCGCTCTGTCGAGAAAGCGCGCGGAGAGCCAAATGCTTTGGAAGCCAAGCTTTTCCGTGCTGGTTTCTATAAAGCCAGTGCGCCGCTGCTCTATACGTTGTCGCGACTTGGCGTGGTGTGTCTTGGCTTCGTGGCTTGCTACGCGATTCTGTCTCGGGTCCTGCCGCCCACCTTGCCGAGTTTCCTAGCCTTCGTCGGATCCGCTCTGTTCGGTCTCTCCTGTCTGGTGATTCCAAGCGTTATGCTCGACCGCTTCGAGAGGGGACAAAAGCAGGTTTACCAACGCGGCTTTCCCGACTTCATGGACATGATGATCACCTGCGCCGACGCCGGCATGAGTTTGGAGGCGGCTGTCGAGCGTGTCAGCCAAGAACTGGCCGGCACCCATAAATGGCTGGGTATTCAGCTTTCGATCATGAATTTGCAAATGCGCGCCGGCAAGCCGATGCGGGATGCTCTGCGTGAACTCGCCGACCGCCTGGGACTTGATGAGGCACGGACTTTGGCTGTGCTTTTCAGGCAGTCGGAGGAACTTGGCACCAGCCTGACCGAAGCTTTGCGGGTTTATAGCGACGAGATGCGAAGCGCGCGGATCTTTCGCGCCGAGGAGCGCGCCAATTCCTTGCCGGTCAAAATGATGATCCCGTTGGGACTCTGTGTCTTTCCCGTTGTGCTCATGGTCATCCTATTGCCTGTGATCATTCGCATGAGGGGCGTTTTCTTCTAAAGTCGTATATGCTTTGGTTCCAAAACAGAGTCGGAGACTCTGGGGGAGAGAAGATGAGAAGGCCAATGCGCCTTGCAACCGCCGCCAGTTTGCTGGCCGTCCTGCTTGCTGGCTGCCAGACGAACGGGGCTGACGGCACCGATGGTGTCATTCGCACCAACGAACCATCGAAAGGTGATGTCACGTCCTTCGGCGATGCGTTCGACGGACTGAAGACGGTCGGTGACGTCGAATATTACGCTTCGGACCAGGCCGTCGCCGAGGCCAAGAACCAGTTCCGGGCGGAAAATTACGGCAACGCCGGTGCCCTGTTCTTCAAGGCGACGCAACTGGCTCCCAACGATGGTGGAGCATGGATGGGACTGGCCGCCTCATGCGATCGCATCCGCCGCTTCGACCTTGCCGACAAGGCTTACGCCCGGGCTTTCAAGCTGATGGGGGCGTCGCCCGAGTATTACAACAATGTCGGCTATTCCTATCTGCTGCGAGGCAAGCTGCAGGACGCACGCGCGAATTTCCTCAAGGCCTACGAACTGGCGCCCAACGATCCGACCGTGGCCAACAATCTGAAGCTCCTGTCGTCCAGCGTGCAGAACATCGAGCGGTAGAGCCCCAACATGCTGCTTGCCGCGTCGCTGCTGCTAAAGGCGCTCGCCCTCCCGCTTCTCGCGAGGATTGCATGGCTGGACTTCACGACCCAGAAAATTTCCAATCGTGATGTGCTGCTGCTTTTGTGCATCGGGCTGGGATCGCTGCAGTTTCTGTCGATTCTCTTGGGATCGTGGTGGGACATGGGCCTGAGCGCGCTAGCCGGCCTCGTGCTGTTTCTTGCGCTCTTCCCGTTCTGGGCTTTGCGCAAGGTCGGCGCTGGCGATGTCAAACTAATTTCAGTCATTCCGTTCGTGATCGGCGGAGCCGATCTCGTCCTGTTTTCCCTGCTGCTGCTTGTTTTCGCCCTGGCTACGGCTTTGATCGTGAAGAACCCGTTCATGCTGCCCGCGGGTGCCTTTCGCCTTTACACCGAACATCTCGATCGCAAGGGCGTTGTGCCGTTCGGCGTGCCGATTTCGGTTGCGGCGATCTGCACGATCGTGTTCCAGATTGTCAGCCGACTGATGGGCTATGGCGGTATTGAGACTTTCCTCTGATGTGCAAACGGCGTGCAGCTATTCCACGCTGAGCCGATAGCCAATACCGCGCACCGTCTGCAGCCAGACCGGATTGGACGGATCCCGCTCGATCTTGCGGCGCAGCCGGTTGATCTGGACGTCGATGGTGCGCTCGCCGACTTCCGAATCATCGCCGACCAGTTCGTGGCGCGGAATGGTTTCGCCGGCGCGCGCGGCGAAGATCGCCAGGATCTCCTGCTCGCGGTCAGTCAGCTTCAGCGCCTCGCCACCGCGCTTCAGCTCGCGCCTGGCGATCTGGAAGGTGTAGGGGCCGAAGACCAGCTGCTCGACCTTGGGGGTGGTCGCCGGGCCGCCGCGGCGCAGGATGTTGTTGATGCGCAGGATCAGCTCGCGCGGGTCGAATGGTTTGGGCAGATAGTCATCGGCGCCGGCCTCAAGCCCGGTGATGCGGCTGTCGGTCTCCGACAGCGCCGTCAGCATCAGGATCGGCACGTTCTTCTCCGCCCGCAGCGCCTTGGTGAGGTCGACGCCGGTTTCACCGGGCATCATGACGTCGAGGACGAGGAGGTCGAAGTCGAGCCCGGCGAGCTTGCGCCTGGCCTCGCCGGCATTGCCGGCGACTGTGACGCGAAAACCGTTTTCGGTCAGATACTGCTTCAGCAAATTGCGGATGCGGGTGTCGTCGTCGACCACAAGCAGATGCGGCGCGTCATCGTCCGGCGCCGCCGGCTGGTCCACCCTCTCAATGGTCTCCATGGCTTTTCCCTGACATGTTTGCAGGCACAATGTCGATCTGCGCCCTTAGTTCCGGATTGACCATGGCTTCCAGGAATCTTTCGATCAAGGGACGCTCGCTGGCTCCGGAATCTTCCAATGCAGCACGGATGCGGCGTGACTGTGGCCGTGCAAGAGCCAGCGCCAAGGCCCGGCCCTTGGCCGTCGGGTAGAGTTCACGCTGGCGGCGGTCGCGCGGGCCTTGCAACTGCACGATATGGTCGGTGTCGATCAGCTGCTTCAGCACCCGCGCTAGGCTCTGCTTGGTGATCTTGAGCACATCGAGCAGTTCGGCGACCGTCAGCCCCGGCCGGCGGTTGACGAAATGCAGCACCCGGTGGTGGGCGCGGCCGAAACCGTAATCGGCCAGGATCTGGTCGGGATCGGAGGTGAAGTCACGGTAGGCAAAGAAGAACAGTTCGATGATGGCGAAGTCGATGCCGTCCTCATCGGTGATCGCCGTCTTGATCGGTTTTCCGGCAGCTGGGCTTCGATCCGTCATCATTTCTCCGTCCATAGAGGGAAATTATGTCAGTACTATTGACGTAATTTCCCCGCAATGGTAATTTTTGACAAGCTTTTGGGCGGATTGCGAACGAAAAGGCAAGGGAGCGCGGTTTTTCCGGAACTTCCTGAGTTTGCCAGAGTTCGATTATCCGCTTACGCTTCAGGATATCCGGCCGCCTGATGCGGCTGTCGCGAAACAAACAACAACACCAATGATGTGCGGGCCGCCGCCCGCGGGAGGTTTCCATGGCATCCGTTCCCTTCGACCAGCTGGAAGGCTTCATCTGGATGAACGGCGAGTTCGTCAAATGGGCCGACGCCAAGATCCACGTGCTGACCCACGGCCTGCACTATGCCAGCGCGGTCTTCGAGGGCGAGCGCGCCTATGGCGGCGCGATTTTCAAGCTGAACGAGCATACCGAGCGCCTGCATGAATCGGCGCGCCTGCTCGGCTTCAAGATTCCTTATTCGGTGGCCGAGCTCAACGACGCCTCGACCACGCTTCTGAAGAAGCAGGGCTTCCAGGACGCCTATGTCAGGCCGATCGCCTGGCGCGGCAGCGAACAGATGGGCGTGTCGGCGCAGAACAGCCGCATCAACTGCGCCATCGCCATCTGGCAGTGGCCGAGCTATTTCGATCCGGCGCAAAAGCTCAAGGGCATCCGTCTCGATCTGGCGGAATGGCGCCGTCCCGACCCGCGCACGGCGCCGTCGAAGTCGAAGGCCGCCGGCCTCTACATGATCTGCACCATGTCCAAGCATGCCGCCGAAGCCAAGGGCTATGCCGACGCCATGATGCTCGACTGGCGCGGCCAGGTGGCGGAAGCAACCGGCGCCAACATCTTCTTCGTCAAGGACGGCAAGATCCATACGCCGAAGCCCGATTGCTTCCTTGACGGCATCACCCGCCGCACCGTCATTGGCCTCGCCAAGGACCGCGGCCTTGAGGTGATCGAGCGCGCCATCATGCCTGAGGAACTCGAAGGCTTCGAACAGTGCTTCCTCACCGGAACGGCGGCGGAAGTGACGCCGGTTTCGGAGATCGGCCCCTACCGATTCGAGGTCGGCGAGATCGCCAAGACTTTGATGAACGACTATTCTGCCGCAGTGCAGCCTAAGCATGCGATAGCCGCAGAATAACGGAAATCACAGCTTTTTTCGCAAGCAGGGGCGGTTTTAGGGCCGCCCCTTTTATTTCAGCATTTACGCATTTGACTTTCGTCTAATTCGGCGTCTCATGATGGTGTCGGCCCGGGAGGCTGGCAGCTATGGAGGGACTAGGTACATGGATACGAACACGCTCATTGCGATCGTTGTGCAGGTAATAGCGGGTGTTGTCGGTGGTCAGGCAATCGGCGTTGCGCTGAAGAATGCGGCGATGGGCCAGTTGACCAAAATCCTGGGCGGCGCCGTTGGCGGCGTCGGCGGCGCGGCGATCCTCGGCAGCCTGCTCGGCGGCGGCACGGTCGACCCGGCAGCGGCCGCGACGGCAGCGGGCAGCGCGTTTAACGTAGACAATCTCGTCGGCGGCGCAGGCGGCGGCGCGATCCTGACCGGCATCATCGGTGCGGTCATGGGCGCGATGAAGAAATAAGCCTCGACATCTCGGGCTTCGTCAAATGGGCGGCCGTTGGGCCGCCCATTTCTGTTTTCGGGTCTGTCAAGATTGTCGCGGAGCTGTGGACGTTGCCTGCCTGTGCCTCTACATCACGTCAGACACAGCGAAAGGACAATCATGGGTCAGCTCAACGCCGGCATCGTGCCGGTCACGCCCTTCCAGCAGAACTGCACCATCCTGTTCGACATGGATGACAAGCATGGCGTCGTCGTCGACCCGGGTGGCGACATCGACCAGGTGCTGGCGGTGCTGAAGGACAATGCGATCTCGGCCGGCGCGATCTGGATCACCCATGGCCATATCGACCATGCCGGCGGCGCGATGGAGCTGAAGGAAGCACTCGGCGTCGAGATCATCGGCCCGCACGGGGCTGACAAGCCGCTGCTCGACAATCTGGAAAAGCAGGGCCAGCTCTACGGCATTGCCGGGGTGCGTAACTGCGTTCCCGACCGGTTCCTCGCCGAAGGCGAAACGGTGTCGTTCGGTTCGCATGTGTTCGAGGTGCTGCATTGTCCCGGCCATGCGCCCGGCCATGTCGTCTATTACAACCGCGCGGCCAAGTTTGCCCATGTCGGCGATGTGCTGTTTCGTGGCTCGGTGGGACGCACCGACCTGCCGGGCGGCGACCATGCGACGCTGATCGCCTCGATCAAGGACAAGCTTTTGCCGCTCGGCGACGACATCGGCTTCATCTGCGGCCATGGCCCGGGCGGACGTTTTGGCGAGGAGAGGCGGACCAATCCGTTCCTTATCTAGCGATGTCATTTCGCCAACAAAAAAGCGCTGGCCTTGCGGCCAGCGCTTTTTGTTTGGGGCAGGGAAGCTTCAGTTAGCGGTGCAGAAATGCTGCTCGCCGTCATTGCCGGTGAACGTGCCGCTGCGGGCATTGAAGCTCCGGTAGCGGTCCGAGCAGTATTCGTACCAGTCGCGGGTCCACGGCTCGGCATAGCGGTCGGCATAAACGACCCGCGGCTGGGCATAGTAACGGCGAACCGGGCGCACTTCGCGATACTCGTAGTCGTCGTCATAATCATAGTTGCTGTTATAGCGCGGCTGCGGATTGCTCAGCGCACCGGCGATCAGGGCGCCGGCAGCGAGGCCAACGACACCGGCGGCAATGGCGTCGCCATTGTGGTGACGATGGCGGTGGCGCCAATCGTCGGCATTGGCGGCCGGCAGAGTGGCGAGTGTGGTCGCGGCGAGAGCGGCGCCCATTATGGCGGTCTTGAAAATGCGATTCATTTTGGTCTCCTTCGTGCCGGCCCGGGTCGTTTTTTTTCGGGGATGCGGTCCGGCCTTGGCGACGATTAATAGGAGACCGTGGCTGAACGGGGGCTGAACGGAATTTGCCGACATGGTTCAGGTCATGCGGCAATATCCGCATGCGTGCGGAAGGCGCTCCGCCCCATCAATCTCCGTCCAGACTGTCTTGAGCCGGCTTAGCCGACCGACAGGTTGACGGCCTTCGGACCCTTGCCGCGCTTGTCCGGCTCGGTGTCGAATGTCACTTTCTGCCCATCCTCCAGACCGGGAAGACCCGACGCCTGCACGGCGGAAATGTGGACGAAGACATCCTTCTGGCCGTCGTCCGGCGTGATGAAGCCGAAGCCTTTGGCATGATTGAAGAATTTGACGGTGCCGGTCTGCGGCATGGGAAGCTCCCTTTGATCCCATAAGTCCAGTTTTCGGGCCGGCAAATGCCCGAAGGGAAATTTGTCCTTTATTTTAGCGTCATCGGCAAGAGAAAGTTTTGGCGAGCTCGGCAACGATCAAGGGGGCTCAAATAGATCGTTGCAGCGAAGGCAATTCTCGTCAGACGATCGCTCCGGCGATCAGCCATTCCATGAACGGGTCGAGCGTCCTTGCCACGGCGACGACGGACATGAAAAAGGCGCGACGGGAAACGTCGCGCCTTCGAAAACTCTGGGACGGCCGACAAAGCCGCTTCAAGCACGTTTAAAGTGCTTTTTCGCGCCCCCTGGCGGGCGCGCGGACACCGCCGGTTCAGGCCGCGCGGAGATTGACCGCCTTCGGGCCCTTGCCCATGCGATCGGGTTCAACGTCGAAGGTGACCTTCTGGCCGTCGACGAGGGTACGCAGGCCCGATGCCTCGATCGCGGAAATGTGGACGAACACATCCTTGGCGCCGCCGTCGGGCGTGATGAAGCCGAAGCCTTTGGTCGCGTTGAAGAATTTAACGGTGCCGGTCTGGGCCATTGGGGAAACTCCTTCACCCGTGTCAGTCTTGTGGTTTGCCCGCCGCCTGGCATCGTGGGCAAGTCCCGGTGGTTGCTTCGGCAGTCCTGCATTCGCGCATGGTAAAACCCCCCGCCGAAAACGGGGCCGTCAGAGATTCACAGTATCGGGGAAAGGTCGTCCAAAACGTTCCGCTCTCCGGGTCGCAAATGCCCGAACACAAAATTTATCGCACGGAAACGTGATAGTTGCAAGATAGCGCCGCGGGCCGCGCCCATCGACGCATCCCAACGCAGGCGCTTCGATAAACCCGGCCCCGTTGGCGGTCATCAGCCAGAGCCCGGCCACGCATGGTCCAGCTGCTATAGTCCAGCATCGGGCGATGTGTGGCGAGAGCATTGCGTGGCTCCGGGGCGCCGCAAACAGGGGTTGCATTTGGCAAGGGAATGGCGAGGATCGACAGGCGCGTTTTGTGCCGGGACGAGGGATCTCGAGGGAGACATATTCATGAAATTTCTTGCGACGATCTTCTCGCGCCAGGGTTTTACCATTCTCTTCCTGTCGGGTCTTCTTGCCGCCTGCACTGTCGTCGTCGACGACGGGCCGGGACCGCGTCCGCGCCCGCCACGGCCGGAGCCGGAATTCTGCACCAGGGAATATGAGCCGGTCTGCGCGCGGCGCGGCGGCGATCGCCAGACCTTCGCCAATGCCTGTCTCGCGGAGCGCGAGGGCTACCGCATCGTGCGCGACGGCCCTTGCCGTGACGGCGGCGGTGGCGGCAGCGAAGAGCCGACATTCTGCACCCGCGAATACGCGCCCGTCTGCGCCCGCCGCCATGGCGAGCTGCGCACCTTCCCCAATGCCTGCGAGGCTCGCGCCGCCGACTATCGCGTCGTCGATGATGGGCCCTGCTGAAGACTCGCGGATCAGATCGGAATGGTTGCCTACGACGGATACGCCCCGTCGGCCGGGCCGGCGTAGAGCTCGGCGCCGTCCTCATCGCAGATGCGCAGACGGTCGGGGATCTGCGGCATGGCCAGGCTGTGGAACAGCGCGGTGGCGCCCTGCAGGGCGGCGCGCAGGTTGGGCGCTTCCAGCGACACTTTGTCGAGCGTGGCTTCGTCGGCGTCGCGCGAACGGTAGAACTCGATGAAGAAGTTCAAGCAAGTCTCCGTGGCAGAGCGTTGCGCGCTTGGTGCCGTCACCTAGAGCGTTTCACCGTTTCACGGAAACGGCGAACCGCTCTATCTCTTTGGTTTTCGCAATTCCGGACGGAAAACCGCTCACACTTTTCCTGGAATTGCTCCAAGGCGACGGAGGGGCGCACGAGGCGCCCCGGGCTGGTCAGTTTTTGGACTTCGGCTTCAGGCTGTTCTCTGCCTGCTTGACCGCGGAACCGAACGGGGAGGCGGCCTTGGCCACCACCTTGTCTTTCTTGGGCTTGCGCGTTTCGCGATTGCTGCGCTGCTGACCCTTGGCCATCTTGTCTGCTCCTTTGATGTGTTGGGTGGGCGGAGTGTCAGATGGCCGGATTGTTGGCAGCAACCAGATCGTCGGCCACTTCGAGATTGTCTTCCGTGGTCACCCGCTCATAGGTCTCCTGCTCGCTGCGGATGCGGTATTGCGGCGAGCCGTCCTTGACCGGCAACCTGCTCTTGATCTCAAACAGTTCCACCGGCTTCTGGAGCATCCCGATGCGGCTCTTCATGCGGACCGTCTGGCCGACGGCGAAGCGGTGCGAGGGCGTGTCGGTGCGCGGACGCGCATTCTGCTGGAAGCGGATCATGCTGCGTTCTCCTGGTCGCGCCTCAGCGCTGTTTCGAGTTCGAGGTAGTCGATGGCGACAAGCTGGCTGGTGGTCGGGTTCTTCACTGCCCTTGCCGGCAAATGGATGAAGGTGGCGACGCGACGCCACGCAAGCCGCGACATGCCTTCGATCAGTTGTTCATCGTGATCGATGTCATAGTCGCCGGCCGGCAGTTGCCCTTCCAGTCCGCCGAGCACGAAGGGTGCTGCGAAATGGGCGATGGAATGGGTGGTGCGCTCCGACATTGGCTTGGCTCTGGTTCCGCCTGGACGCGCTGCACGCCACTGTGCCGGCAATTCAGATATCGGCGATTTGGAATGAGTTTGGCGGGTCGAGAACTTCTGACGCCGCGATATGCCAAGCTTGGCCCAAAAACGATCTTGCAATCCATAGCCTTAAACAGCGGCTTGTTCAAGATAATTTCTGGCTAGATTCGACCAGCCTAAAAATTTAATGCATATAAATCTTGGATAAAACTGCTATGACGTCATTATATCAACAAATCCCTTATCGATGGCGCGCCGGAATAATTGTCCCGTCACCCGCTTTTATTTTTCCTGAAAAGGCGAAAACTATGAGACTCATGAAAACACCGGACGGCCCAGCCATAACCATCGCGCCAATCGTCGCGTTCCCGAAAGCCCTCTCTGTGCGCCTGACGATAAGGAGCGACGAAGCGGCACGGCGCAAGGTCGCCGACACCGACGGGACGCTGCGGCGGGAGCGCCAGCTTGCCGAAAGCAACCGGCTGATTTGACCGGGGCTTGGTCATGACCTGTAGCGCTGCGCGCTCGCTGGACACCCCCGCAGCACTTTGATTTTACGCACGGTTGTTGCCCTGACCGAAGCGACACCCGGCCGCGATCTGCCCTTGAATCTGTCTCTTCCATGCCTTAGGTCCGGCTAGCGGACAAACACGGCAGGTTTCCCATCAACAGAGATCAGAGAAGAGCGGCGGGTGCTGGAGCTGGCGGACAACCGCCGCTGGGCCTCGACCAGTATGTGCAGCAGGCGTTGCAGCTGCATCAGGCCGGGCGCCGCCAGGAGGCCGAGACGCTCTATCGGCAGGTGCTGGTGCGCAAGGCCAATCACGCGGCGGCGGCGCACTTCCTGGGCCTGCTGCTGCACCAGACGGGGCGCAGCGCCGAAGGGCTGGAACTGATCGAGCAGTCGGTGCGTCTGCAGCCGAAGAATCCCGATTTCCTCAACAATCTCGGCACGGTGATGCGCGATCTCGGTCGCGTTGCAGCGGCCGCCGATTTTTTCCAGGGTGCGGTCGATCTGAAGCCCGACCAACTCGCGGCACGCGATAATCTGGGTTCCGCGTTGAAACAGCTCGGCCAGTTCGAGGCGGCCGAAACGATGTATCGCGGCACGGTCGGACGCAATCCCTTCCATGTCCGTGCGCGCATCGGGCTTGCCGAAACGCTGCAGGAAGCCGGGCATCTGGACGAGGCGCTGGCGACCTTTCGCGAGGCGCTGACCATCCGGCCCAAGGATGCCGACCTGTTGCACGGGCTCGGCGTCGGGCTGATGGAAAAAGGCAAGCTTGACGAAGCGGCCGATCTGTTCCGGCAGGCGCTGGCGATCACGCCGGGCATGGCCAAGGCCTGGCTGATGCTGACGCAGGTCAAGCGCCAGAAGGAGCGCGACGCCGAACTCGCCGGCATGGAGGCACAGCATGCCAAGGCGCCGGCCGACAGCCTGGCGCGCATGCAACTCTCCTTCGGCCTCGGCAAGGCCAATGACGATTTGAAGGATTACAGCAGGGCCTTCGACTATTTCGCCGAAGGCAATGCCATCCGCCGCAGGGGCATCGACTATGACCCCGAGAGGACGCGCGCCGAATTCGAGGCGATGAAGACGGTGTTCGACGCCGGCTTTTTCGAAAAGCACAAGCCGAGCCCGATTCCCAACGACACCCCGATCTTCGTCGTCGGCATGCCGCGTTCGGGCACCACGCTGGTCGAGCAGATCATCGCCAGCCATCCTCAGGTCTATGGCGCGGGCGAGCTCAGCATTTTGAAGACCGCGGTCGGCAAGCAGTTCCCGACGACCATGCCCGGTGGGTTCCCGTGGGGATTGGTTGATGTATCCGACACGGAGTTTGCCGAGGCGGGCCAAGCCTATCTCGACGTGCTGCATGCCCGCTATCCCGACTACAGGCATGTCACCGACAAGATGCCCGGCAACTTTCTGCTCATCGGCTTCATCCACATGATGCTGCCGAAGGCCAAAATCATCCATTGCGCACGCGATGCGGCGGCGACGTGCCTGTCGATCTACAAGGTGCACTTCCGCGGCGACAGTCACCGCTACGGCTATGATCTCGGCGAACTCGCCGACTTCCACAATCTCTACACCGACATCATGGCGCATTGGCGCAGCGTTCTGCCCGGCGTCGTCCATGACGTGCGCTACGAGGATTTCGTCGCCGACCAGGAGGGACAGACGCGGGCGCTGATCGCGCATCTCGGCCTGCCCTGGGACGACAAGGTGCTGTCGTTCCATGAGACCGATCGTCCCGTGCGCACGGCCTCGGCCGCGCAGGTGCGCCAGCCGATGTATCAGGGGTCGGTCGATCTTTGGAAGCGCTATGGTGACAGGTTGAAGCCGCTGCTGGACAAGCTGGACTAGCGCGCTGGTAGCAGATTAGCCGAAGCCCCTCAGCTTCGTCATCCTAGGGCGAAGCAGGAGCGCAGCTCCGTCGCGGAGACCCTGGGATCCATTCCGTGACCTCGATGAAGGATGCCGCGGAGCAGAATCTGCACCGTTGCAACGCGTTTAGATCGCGGCATGGATCCTATGGTCTGCGCCGCGTCGCTTCGCTCCTTGCTCCGCCATAGGATTGTTTGAGAAGGATCGGGTAGTTTGGCGGCCGGGACTGCGGCCCATCACAGCCAGCAGTCCCGGCGGCAGGCGACCGTCCATAGGACCGGGTAGCACCCGACGTCATCAAGATCCCTGCCGTCTTTGTCCGCCATCGCTTGGAGAGTTGATTGGCCGCTGGCTTGCGCCACGCCCGCAAACAATCCGAAGCCCGACAAGGATACCACCAGCATGGCCTTCTTGCATCAACAACCGCAGCTGTGCCTCGGCTTCGACATCGCCAAGGACACCATCACCGTTTCTGACGGCACCTCAACCCGCACCATCGCCAATCAGCGCAGAGCGATCCGCACCTTCCTGAAGGGCTATAAACACATAGACCTTGTCGTGTGCGAGCCAACAGGCGGCCATGAGGGCCTGCTGCTCGAAGAGTGTCTGCGTGCCGGCATCGCCTGCCATCGCGCCGATACGCTCAAGGTCAAGAGCTTCATCCGCTCCTATGGCACGCACGGCAAGAGCGACGCCATCGATGCCGGGATGTTGAGCGGCTACGGCTGCGAACGCTGGGCAAAGCTGGACCTTTGGCAGGCTCCCGCCCCTGATGAGATGGACTTGCGCGTATTGGTCCGCCGCCGCCAGGAACTCATCACCATCAAAGTCGCAGAGAAGAACCGCGCCAAGGCGCCTGGCGGCCGCCGTCTTGCGACCTCCTTCGAGGCTGTGATCAAAGTCGTCGAGCGTCAGATCCAAGCTATCGATGCCGCGATCCGCGAGCTGATTGCCAACAGCAGCACCCTCAAGCACCGAGCAGCCGTCTGCATGGCCATGGACAGTCTTGGCCCGATCGTGGCGGCCAAGCTCCTGGCAATCCTGCCTGAACTGGGCTCCATGACACGCCGCAAGGCTGCAGCCCTTGCCGGCGTCGCACCGCACCCCAATGATAGCGGCCTTAAGAGGGGCTATCGCAAAATCCGTGGCGGGCGTCCTGACGTCAGAACCACCCTCTTCATGCCCGCTTTGCGCGCCGCCGCCGGAAAGGGCGAGTTCGCAGCCTTCTATAAACGCCTCATCGCCAACGGCAAAAAGCCAATGGTGGCTATCGCTGCCGTCATGCGAAAGATCGTCGTCACCCTAAACGCAAGGCTCAGAGATGCCTCGATTCCTAAGAGTTGATGACGAAGCGATTGCGTCAAAGTTCCACGAACGGCTGGAAGCCACCGAAGATCATGCGCTTCATATCGAACGGCATGGGCCCCCAATCGGGTGTCAAGCGCGGGTCCGCCATCACCTTGGGCATCACCGTGTCGCGGCTTTCCCTGGATTCATAGACCACCCAGGCGAAGACGACGATCTCGTCGTCCTTGGCCTGAACGGCACGCGGAAACGAAGTGACCTCGCCATAAGGCACATCGTCGCCGACGCATTCGACATAGGCGAGCGCGCCGTGTTCCATCCATATGGGGCCTGTGAGGTTGGCCAGTCTCTTGTAGTCATCGAGATTTGCCTTGGGCACCGCGAGCACGAAACCATCGACATAGGACATGGGGTTCTCCTCATTGTTCTTCCTTCTCCCCTTGTGGGAGAAGGTGGATCGGCGCGCAGCGCCGAGACGGTTGAGGGGTGTTCCAGCTTGGCACCAAGTTACCCCTCACCCGGATTGCCAACCGAATTGCGAAGAGCAATTCGGGGCAATCCGACCTCTCCCACAGGGGGAGAGGTAGAGAGCCTCAGCCTTTCTTCGCCGGCGCGTTCATCGCCCATTCCACACCGAACGGGTCGCGCATGTTGCCCCACTGGTCGCCCCAGAACATCAGCTGGAGCGGCACGGCGACTTCGCAGCCGGCATCGACGGCGCGCTTCCACCAGGCGTCGATCTCGTCGGCGCCGAGATGGAGCTGCATGGTGTAGCCCTGCGGCTTGACGGCGGGCATGCCGTTTTCGGGATAGAAATCGGAAATCATCAGCGTCGAGCCGTTGATGTGGAGATGGATGTGCATGGTGCGGCCCTGGTCATCCGGCGGATAGAAGAACACCTGCTCTGCGCCGAAGGCCTTCTTGTAGAATTCGGCGGCCTTGAAGGCGCCGTCCAGCTGCAGATAGGGGGTCAATCCACCGAGAACTTTCGCGGCTGGCTGAACGGGGGTTTGGTCGGTCATGTCTTGCTCCTCTTTGCGTTCGGTCTTGGCTTTGGTCTGGCCTTGCGAACCCTAGGACGAATGAGGCAGCGGCAATCCTACATGGGCCATGGATTTTTTTGGCGCGAAATGAACTTGCGTTGTGAGCGCCCAATCAGAGCGCAATTCTCGCAGCCCGCGGGATAGAAATGCGGCTGCTTCTTCAACCGCCTGAGACGACAATGATCCTCTACTACCAGACCCACTCGCCCTTCGCGCGCAAGGCACTGGTCTTTGCCCATGAGGTCGGCCTTGCCGATCGGCTCGAGGTCATTCATCACGAGACCAGCCCGACTTTGCGCAATACGCGCGTCTATTCCGAAAACCCGCTCGGCAAGGTGCCGGTGCTGCTGAGGCCGGATGCGTCGCCGCTCTTCGATTCCGATGTCATCTGCGCCTATCTCGACACGCTGCATGACGGCCGCAAATTGCTGCCGCCAGACGGCGAGGCGCGCTGGCAGGCGTTGCGGCTACAGGCGGTCGCCCAAGGCCTGGCGCAGGCGGGCATCGCCTTGCGCTGGGAGACGGAAAGAAGACCCGAACAATTGCGCTACGGCGCCCTTGCCGAAGGCTACCGCGAAAAAATCGAGGCGAGCTACGACTGGATCGACAGCACGCTGGACGATGAGGCGCCGCTCCATGTCGGCCATATAGCGCTTGCCACCACATTGTCCTGGATGGCGTTCCGCCGGCTTCCGTCGTTTCGCGCGCGGGTGCGGCTGACGCGCTGGTTCGAGGCGTTCGAAAAGCGCGGATCGATGCAGGCGACGCCGCTTTCGGGCGATACGCATGACTGAGCAACGGTCGCCTCGTGGCGCCCTGCATCGATATTTCCCGACCGCATGATCAGGGCGCCCTGCAGATCCGCGGGCCGTTTTGCGCGTCGATGACGATTTCCGGCCAGCCGATATCCTTGCGCAGTTCGATCGGCAGGGACAGCAGCTCGCGCTCGCTGCGATGGCGGGCGCGGTTCTGTGCGTAACGGGTGGCGACGCGGCCTATGGATGACAATATGGACATGATGCTTTCTCCTCAGATGAAGCCGGCATCACTGTGTCGGCATCCCAAGGACGCAGCAGGTTCAGGCGATCCGACAGCGCGCTGAAATTATTTTAGAGCACCGACGCAGCAAGAGCGGTGTCGTAGTACTCCACCATCTCGATGATCTTGCCGTCGCGTACCGTCCAGAAATCAGCGGTACGCATGACAAGCTCCTGGCCGTTGGTTCTGCGCGTCAGATGGATTTCGACCTGCGCAGCAATCCTGTCGCCGCTATGGATGAAGTCAACCGGACGGAAGCTCCGGTATTCGAAGTCATTGTCCAGCGACATCAGGCGGGCGAGGAACTCCTGCTTGCCGCTGCCGGCCCTGATAAACGGGGATTCCGGTTCGGCGACCCAGCGGAAGACGACATCGTCGGAGCAGTGGTCCAGCGCACCTTTGATGTCGCGTTTTGCATATGCCTCATAAAGGCTCTTGACGACGTCCACCCCACCCATGACCGTTTCCTCCCTCGGTTGCGGAAGCTTCAGAGTGCGCCTTTTCCTGCTAATGGGGAAGTATGGTTATGTCGCCAATACTTTTGACGGGCCGGCAGTACTTCCATGTGCCGGCCCGGCCTGTGTAGTCACCACTCAATCGTGTGTCCCGGCGACCGAGCGGAAGAAATCCTCGGGGTCCTCGACTTCGGTCAGCCGCCGTTTGTCGATCAGCCAGAATCGGTTGCCGATGGCGCGGATGAAGGAGCGGTCGTGCGAGGCGAGCACACAGCTTGCCTGATGCTTCGGCAACTCCTCCTCCAGCGCTTCCTGGCCGTCGATATCGAGATGGTTGGTCGGCTCGTCCAGCAGGTAGAAGTTGGGGTTGGCGAGCCTGAGCGCCAGCATCATCAACCGCGCCTTCTGGCCACCGGACAGCACGCCGATCTTTTTCTCCTGCATCTCGATGACCACGCCGGCGCCGGCAAGCAGCGAACGGGCGCGCTGCTCGCCGACATCGTAGCGGCGCGAAACCATGGCCAGTGGCGTGTCGTCGCCGCTGATCCCTGCCAGCGCCTGGTCGCTGTAACCGAGCACCGTCGACGGCGTCACCTTCACGTTGGACACCGTGTCCGGCTCGGCAATGGCGTTGCGGATCAGATTGACGAAACGCGACTTGCCGACGCCATTGCGGCCGAGCAGCACGATGCGGTCGCCCTGGCAGATGTGGCGCTTGCCGGTCTTGAACAGCAGCGTGCCGTCGGGCGTTTCCACCGCCGCGTCGTCGAGCGTGATCAGCACCTTGGCGTGGGTGCCGCGGTTGGCAAGTCGGATTGCGCCGGCCGATTTCTCGCGATGCGCCGATACCGCCGCGTCTTCCAGCTTCTCCGCCCGTTCCCTGAGCTGCTTGGTCTTCACCGTCAGAAGGTCGCTGCCGGAATTGATGCCGATGTTGTTGAGCTTGGCGGCCTGCTTGCGCAGCTGCTGGGCCACCTTCATGTCGCGCTCGAACCTGCGCGCCGTCGAAGCGTCCAGCTCGTCCAGCGCCTGCCTAGCCCGCGAATAGGGCAGCGCAAACACCGGCGATTCCTCCGGCCGCAGGAACAGCGTGCGGTTGGTGGCGGCGTCGAGGAAGGCGCGGTCATGGCTGGCGATCACCACCGGCACCTCGCGCGGCAGCGCGTTCAGCCATGTCTCCAACTGGCTGATCTTGGCGAGGTCGAGATGGTTGGTCGGCTCGTCGAGCAAAAGCACATCGGGGTCGGTGACCCAGACGCGGGCAATCAGCGCCAGCCTTTGCCAGCCGCCACTCAGCGCCTGCATCGGGCGTTCGCGCATCGGCTCCGGCACTTCGAGCGAATCCAGCACCACGTCGACCCGCCACAACTCGCTGTCGACCTGCTCGGGCGGTAGAGCGTCGGCCACCACCTGATGGAACGTGCGGCCGAGAAGGGCAGGGGCAACCGATTGTTCGACATGACCGACGCGCAGGCCGCGCGTGCGGGTGATGTCGCCGGAGGTCGGTTCCATCGCGCCGGTCAGGCACTTCAGCAAGGTCGACTTGCCGCGGCCATTGGCGGCGACGATGCCGAGCCGGTCGCCGGTGCCGATGGTGAGGTCGAGGTTGGCAAACAGCGGCACACTCATGGTGACGCCGAGGGATTTGAGGCTGATCAGGGCCATTATGATTTCTCTGGTCTAGCCGGAGACAACTCCGGGTGCACTTTGACGGTGCGCGTGCCGGCCATCAGGCTCAGCTTTGCGTACCACGAAGGGCAGACCAAAAAATCGAAGCGGGAAAAACCCGTGATGTCCCTGGTCAGCCCTGCAAGCGAGCTCGCAGGGCAGAAATCGGGCCACGCTGACGATGGTGATCGATAAACACGCAGCCCTCCTTTCAAGACAAGACGTTGAGTGTTCGGGAGCGATTACACCAAAGGCGGGGGTGGAGGCAAGGGGAGCGTCGACGGTGGAGTGCTTGCCTTCTCCCCTTGTGGGAGAAGGTGTCGCCGAAGGCGACGGATGAGGGGTGTTCCAGGGAACGCCGTCGTCTCACTCCGCTGGAACACCCCTCATCCGTCTCGGCGCTGCGCGCCGATCCACCTTCTCCCACAAGGGGAGAAGGGAAGGCGCTACTTCCCCGGCCGCCCAGTCTTGCCGGGCCGCCGCTTTTCACGACGCGCGTCGCCTGGGTCTTCGTACGAGCCGATGCCGGCGCGCTGGCGGACGAATGGTTTAGGGGAATCGTCGCGATCCTTCGCGCCCCCCTCTGTCCTGCCGGACATCTCCCCCACTTGGGGGGAGATTGGCTGCGGCTTGGCCGGCACTTTTCCTTCTACCGGCTTTTCCGTCCGCCGCACGGTCATCTCATCGAGCGAGTTCTTCTTGAACAGCGGCTTGGTGGTGTCGCCCGGAATGCCGAAGTCGGAGCCGTGCGCTTCCTGTGCCGACTGTTTCTTGAACAGCGAACGCGACATCGCGCCTGAAGGCGTCGGCATGTCGGTGCCAGGCCCCATATCGTCCAGCGACGGTTTTGCAAACAGCGGCTTCTTCACCGGCACAGCGCTATCGGCGCCCATTTCGTCGAGTGCCGGCTTGCGGAAGAGGTTGGACCGGGCAGCCCTGGCCGCTTCTTCGGCGGCACGCGCCTCGTCGAACTTGCGGAAACGCTCCTGTTCCTCTGCGGTACGATGCTTGGCAACGCCCTTGTTGTGCTTGCCCTTCTCGCGGCCCGAAACCGGGCTTTCCATGTCGGCATATTTGGCCAGTGGATCTTCCGAGATCGACAGTTCCATCTCACGCAGCCGCTTGATTTCGTCGCGGATGCGGGCGGCCTTCTCGAAGTCGAGATTGGCGGCCGCGTCGCGCATCTGTTTTTCCATCGCGTCGAGATGGGCCTTGAGATTGTTGCCCATCATGGCGCCGGCGCTGTCGGTGAACTGCGAGATGTCGGCACGGACGTGGTCCTTCTCGTAGACCGAATCCAGAATGTCGGAGATGCGCGACTTCACCGATTCCGGCGTAATGCCGTTGGCGGCGTTCCACTCCATCTGCTTTTCGCGGCGGCGGTTGGTCTCGGCCATCGCCCGCTCCATCGAGCCGGTGATCTGGTCGGCATAGAGGATGACCTTGCCGTCGACGTTACGGGCGGCGCGTCCGATGGTCTGGATCAGCGACGTTTCGGAACGCAGGAAGCCTTCCTTGTCGGCATCGAGGATGGCGACGAAACCGCATTCGGGAATGTCGAGGCCTTCGCGCAACAGGTTGATGCCGACCAGCACGTCGAAGGCGCCGAGGCGCAAATCCCTAAGGATCTCGATGCGCTCCAGCGTGTCGATGTCGGAGTGCATGTAGCGGACGCGAATGCCCTGCTCATGCAGATATTCGGTCAGGTCCTCGGCCATGCGCTTGGTCAAAACGGTGACCAGCGTGCGGTAGCCGGCGGCCGTGGTGTCGCGGATCTCGCCGACGACATCGTCGACCTGGCTCTTGGCCGGACGCACCTCAACTGGTGGGTCGATCAGGCCAGTCGGGCGGATGACCTGCTCGGCAAAGACGCCGCCGGACTGTTCCATCTCCCAGCCGCCGGGCGTAGCGGAAACCGCGACTGAAAGCGGACGCATCGCGTCCCATTCCTCGAAACGCAGCGGCCGGTTGTCCATGCAGGACGGCAAGCGGAACCCATACTCGGCAAGCGTCGCCTTGCGACGAAAGTCGCCGCGATACATGCCGCCGATCTGCGGCACGGTGACGTGGCTTTCGTCGACGAAGACCAGCGCATTGTCCGGAATGTATTCGAACAAGGTCGGCGGTGGATCGCCCGGTTGGCGGCCGGTGAGGTAGCGCGAATAGTTCTCGATGCCGGCGCAGGAGCCGGTGGCTTCCAGCATCTCCAGGTCGAAGCGGGTACGCTGCTCAAGCCTTTGCGCCTCCAGCAGACGCCCAGCCTTTTCAAGCTCTTGCAGGCGCTGCTTGAGCTCTTCCTTGATCGACTTGATGGCTTGATTCAAGGTCGGGCGCGGTGTCACATAGTGCGAATTGGCGTAGATCTTGACGCTTTTCAGTTCGCCGGTCTTCTGGCCGGTGAGCGGGTCGAATTCGGTGATCGCCTCGATCTCGTCGCCGAACATCGAGATGCGCCAGGCGCGGTCCTCAAGGTGGGCCGGGAAGATCTCGATCGTGTCGCCGCGGACGCGAAACGAGCCGCGGACGAAATTGATGTCCTGGCGCTTGTATTGCTGGGCGACGAGGTCGGCGAGCAGAGCGCGCTGGTCGAGCCGGTCGCCGATCTGCATCTGGAAGGTCATCGCCGTATAGGTCTCGACCGAACCGATACCGTAGATGCAGGACACCGAGGCAACGATGATGACGTCGTCGCGCTCGAGCAGCGAGCGCGTCGCCGAATGGCGCATGCGGTCGATCTGTTCGTTGATCGAGGATTCCTTCTCGATGAAGGTGTCGGTGCGCGGGACGTAGGCCTCCGGCTGGTAGTAGTCGTAGTAGGAGACGAAATACTCGACCGCGTTGTCGGGGAAGAATTTCTTGAACTCGGAATAGAGCTGCGCGGCCAGCGTCTTGTTGGGCGCCAGGATCAGAGCGGGGCGCTGCGTCTCCTCGATCACCTTGGCCATGGTGAAAGTCTTGCCGGAACCGGTGACGCCGAGCAGCACCTGGGTGCGGTCATTGTTGTCGACCCCCTCGACAAGGTCCTTGATGGCGGTCGGCTGGTCGCCGGCCGGCTCGAAGTCCGACACCATCTTGATGGCAATGCCGCCTTCGGATTTTTCCGGCCGGGCAGGGCGGTGCGGCGTCCACAGCACGCCGTCCTTGTGCAGCGGATTGCCGGATTCGATCAGCGCCGACAGCGCTGCGACGGTCGCGGTGACGCTTCCGGAGGCCATCGTCTCGGCGTCTTCCAGCGAGATGTCCAGGCCGGCGACCGGATTGAGGCCGGCGGCGGTGCGTTCGCGGGCCGTGGCCGCGCCGCCCATCGAGGTGCCGCGTGAGCTGCGGCCGGGCGCGGCGGAACGCTCCGGGATCTTTTTCGCTGCTTTCGGCGATTTGCCGCCGTCGCCCTTGCCGGCGAGACGCCCTTCCTTCTCGGCTTGCTGCTCGATCTGCTCGGCCCAGTCGGCAATCGAGCCGGTCAGCGGCGTGCCGGTGAAGTCGGCCTGCGGCGCCTCGGCAAAGCCACCCTTGTGCAGGGGCTCCGAGGCATCGAGGAAATCGGTCAGCGGACTGCGCCGCTTGGGCGGCGAAGCGCTGTTATCACCCGCCGTTGAGGGCGTCTTTTTGTCAGGGAGTTTGGCCATGCCCCGAATATGGGCAGAGTCCGCTAAAATGGAAAGGGTGCAGTGGCCAGGGGCATTGGGCGAACCGAGGCTGCTGACACAAGGGTGTCAGGAGCGCTGGCGCGAATGCCTGGCGATTGCCCTCAGTTGAACCACAGCGCGAAAGTCAAAAACCCGGCGCCGCCGAACTGGCGCTGGATCTGGTCGAACTCGTCGCTGGTCAGGATCTTGCCGCTCTCGAGATAGGGCGCGATGGCAGGGCCGGTGATCGACAACACAAGGTCGAAGTTTTTCGGCTCCTCGAAGAAGCGCTTCATGTTGATGCCTTTGTCGGCGATGCGGAAATGCGGCAGCAGCGTGCGGCCTTCGAGCAGATCCTCGGCCATGGTCAAGGCGGCGAGCCAGGCCTGCACCTGCTCCTCGCCGACCTCGAGGCCGGTCAGCGGGTTGGCGCCCTTCTGCTGCGGGCCGGGCAGCCATTCGCGGTCATTGTCGGTCTCGGCGCGGATCGCCTTCCAGTCTTCGCGCGACAGCCGGATCATTTCCAGGAGATGGCGGCGGGCCGCCTGCCGGCGCTCGGGCTCGACCACCGGCCAGTTGACGAGGTGGACCAGCGAGATGAAGTCGGCAATGCGCCATTCGGAAGCCAGCATGCCACCGGTGCCGCCGTCCAGCGGCACGAGAATGTCCTGCAGCGGCAGTTTGGCGTGCGGGAACAGCATGTGGAACGAGCCGTCGAACATATTTCGGAAATCATGCGCCAACCAGAAATCCGCCTGCGCCATCAGGAACTCGGCATAGCCCTGCAGCCAGAAACCGTCGGCGCGATCGAAGCGGAAGGTGAGCGCCGGCGCGGTATCATCCGGCGCCATGCCGCTACGCGCCAGCGAGGCCATGATG
Organism: Mesorhizobium sp. P2_F7; assembly: GCF_056403695.1. Taxonomy (NCBI): domain Bacteria; kingdom Pseudomonadati; phylum Pseudomonadota; class Alphaproteobacteria; order Hyphomicrobiales; family Phyllobacteriaceae; genus Mesorhizobium; species Mesorhizobium sp. P2_F7. The sequence continues at coordinate 549,041 of NZ_JBFUFA010000003.1, forward strand.
GCGGCCATGCTTTCGTCCGGCGCGATATTGCCGTCCTCGTTGAGATCGATGCCGACATGGGTGAGGTCGATGACCACGCCGATATCGGCATCCGCCGGTACCGAGCCCAGTGTGGCGGCGGATTTCTCCAGCCGGTCGCGGAAGGCGACCAGTATGGCGCGAAACTGCTCATAGGTCAGCGGTTCGGGGTTGGGATTGTCGGGAACCGGAAGCCGCATCAGCGGCAGCATGAAGGATTGCGGGCTGTCGAAGCCGTGGCGGTGCAGGCCGCCGGCCAGGATTTCCAGCGCGGTGAAGAATTCGCCTGCGCCGGCGGCATAGGCCGATGCGGGATCGCCTGACGCCGCAGCCTCGAGCGTGGTCAGCGCGGCATTGCGGTCGGCCACGGTTCTGGCCTCGAACAAAGCGGTTGCCGCTTCGGGCGCCGCGGCGGACGCCGACGACAAGGGCAGCAAAAGAAGGAGGGCGGACGCCAACAAGCTTGCTACACGTGTCATCTCATTCCTCCACTATGCCATTGCGCGGACCATACACGTATTCAGTGCGCCGCGTCTGCCCATCACGGGCGGCAGTGTTTCGAGGCTGACGGTCGACACTTCCCGGGCAGACCGTCTACACAAGCCAACCGATTGGGCAAACGATTGGGCGTCGCGTGTCGAACTATCCGCTTTCCTACAAACTGTCATGGCTGCCGCGCTTCCTGAAGCCGTCGCTCGGCGGCGATGTCAGGGACTTTGCGCCGATCGCGGCGACAACAATCATCGATCCGCCGCCGGCGCGGAAGGTGCGGCTGGCGTTTGTCGGCGACATTTCGGCGGTGGCCAATAGCAGCGCGCCGGAGTGCGATCCGGAGATCGCCAAGCTTCTGGCTTCGGCCGACCTGGTGATCGGCAATTGCGAAAGTCCGGTGGTCGAGCGGCCAAGCGTGGCGCTTGGCACGCGGCTCGGTACGCACCATGCGATGAGCGAACGGTTCCTCGCCGCGACGCTGGCCAACCTCGGTATCGCGCGCGAAAAACTGGTGCTGTCGCTGGCCAACAACCATGTGCTCGACCAGGGTATCGCCGGTTTCGACGAGACCGTTGCGGCGCTGAAGCGGCTCGGCATCCGCACCATTGGCACCGCAAAGAAGGGACCGGTCGAGCAGGTCAAGGCCGGGCCGCTGACAATTGGCTTTGCCGCCTTCACGCTGTGGCGCAATGCCGACGCCGCGCCATTTGCTGAGCGGGTGTCGATGCGAAGCGATCCGGCGGCATGGCCAAAAGATGCGGCGGACAAGAGCATCGATCTGCGCTGCGCCATTCCGCACTGGGACTGGGAGTTCCGGCATTTCCCGCGCCCACAGACGCAGGCGCTGGCCAGGCAGCTTGCCTCGCATGGCGTCGGGCTGATTGCCGGACACCACGCCCATGTCGTCCAACCGGTGCAGTGGGTCGGCAAAACGCTTGTCGCCTATGGGCTGGGCGACTTCCTCGGCACCGCCCTGGCGCGCCAGCCATGGCCCGGTCGCATCGGCGGCATTTTCGTCGTCGACGTCAGCGCCGATCTCGGCAAGCGTGGCGCCATTGCCGGCTACCGGATGCATCCTTTCATGCGGCTGCGCGCTGGCGGGCATGAGCGGCTGGTTCCGGTCGAGGCGCTGGCGGGCCGGATGAAGGGCAAGGTCGAGGAACGACTGAAGGCGATTTTCGGCGACTGACGACTTTCCGCAAAAACGGTATGGTAGGCGAAATGGACTTGCGAGGGGGCGATGGAAGCAGCTGAGTTCATGCCTGATGAAACGGTCATCGCCGGCATCAGGAAAAACATCGAAGCCTATGAGGCCGGACGCGCCTCGGCCTATCGCCAGGTGCGCTGGCGGGTGCCGGTCTTTCTGGGGCTGCTGCTGGTCTTCGTCGCGCTGGTGGCTTGGCTGTTCAACAAGGTCGCCGACTTGAACGAGCAGTGGTTCTCGACACCGCATGTGTTCCTCTATGTCGTTGGTTTCTTCGCGGCGCTGCTGCTCTATTTCCTGGCGATGAGACCGGCGACGCGGCTGCAGCAATCGTTTCGCGACACGCTGCTGCCGATCATCTTCGGCTTCATCAGGGATGTGCGCTATCAGCACAGCGTGACGCCGAATTCCTTCGACCGGCTGCCGCGCGCCGTGGTCGGCGCCTTCAACCGGCAGAGCTTCGACGACATCGTGTCGGGCCGCTACGAGGAGTTTCCGTTCGAGCTTTACGAGGCGGAGTTGCGCCAGGGCACGGGCAAAGGCTCGTCGACGGTCTTCAAGGGTGTCATCGTCGCCTTCGAGACGATCGCGCCATTTCCAGGCACATTGGTGGCGACGCGGCGCAGCAATGCTGTCGTCGGCTTCTTCCGCGGCATCTTCGCCGGCAAGATGCAGGAGCTGTCGAGCGGTGATCCGCTGCTCGATGGCGACTATGAATTCCGCACCGACAATGTCGCCGCCGCGCAGCCGCTGGTGACCGGCCGGCTGGCGCAGGCGCTAAAATGGCTCCGTGAAACATGGCGCGATGATCCGGCGCGGGTGGCGCTCAACGGCAGCGACGGTTTCCTGCTTTTGCCGCAGTCGAAGAACTTTTTCGAATTGCCCGCCATTTCCGTGCCGCTCGACTACACCAGCCATATCGCGCCGATGATCGCCGATATGGGCGCGATCCTGGCCACGGCGGCGCTGGTGCGCAAGATCGGCGCGACGGATGGCGAGGGTCAGCCCGGCTGACGCGGATCAGCAGTCGAAGCCGTAATTCTGGCGATAATAGTCGGCCTCTTCCTTCGATATCGTCTTGAACAGCACGCAGACGGTGAAGCTGCCGACCTGGCGGCCGTTTTTGGTGTAGCCCCAGTCGGAAATCTCGTCGCGGGTGAATTCGAGCTCTTGGCCGGCCACGACATTGTGCACGACCTGCGGTTCATTCGATAGCGTTCCGACAAAGCCGCTTGCGGTCTTGCGGAAGGGGATGATCCAGAAATGCTCCGAGTTGTCCCCCTCCTTGACCTCGACCTTCAATTTGTACTCGCTGGTTCCGGCCGGCGGTGCTTCAGACAGTGCCAGGAATTGATCGAGGCTGGCGCGCGCTTGCGCAATTGCCGCCGCCATGTCCGGATCGTCCCTTGCGACGTTGACAACCTTGTCGTCGCCCTGCTGGGAATTCTGCGCCCCGGCCGAAATCGGAACGGACGCCAGCATCAGGGACAGCATCACGCGAATTGCATGCTTCATGGAAAGGCGCTCCTCCGTGTCGATGCCTCACACCATCATGCATCTACCTGGAGTTTTCAACGGCAGTACGACGGTGCGGTATTGGCCCCGAACGGCGCGTCCGCTCACAACCCGCCGGGTAGCAGTCCTGCCAGCCAGTTCGCGGAGCGCTTGGCCATGCCGACCGTTGCCGAGGCGGCACGGCCGAGATCGGTCTTGACCACCGCATAGCCGTTCCTGGTGCGGTAGAGCACGCCGGTTCCGCCATCGACCACCTGCTCGTAGGCGACGGGCCGGGCTGCTGCCGCTTCCATGGCCGTCGTCGGCGAGCCGACGGGAACGCTCGGCCGGTGGCTCAGTTCCGGCGGCAATGGGCTTTCAGACTGAACACTCCGGCTGGCCGGCTTCAGTTCCGGGCGGGATGCGGTCGCCGCCAGTTGTGATGAAGATGCCGACCCCTTGGTGCGGCAGATGCCGGAAACCAGCGGATAGTCGAAGTTCTTCTGGTGCAGCATCTGGCTTTTCATCGCCGCTTCGCAGTCGGCGATGGTCGCCCACTTTGCCGGCGTCTCGCCGATATATTCGCAAAGCTTGGCGTCGCAGTCGCAGCCGACGATGGTCATGGCGACAAGGGCGGTCTTGATCACGGTCCTGTCCTTCGGATTGCCCCCCGGCAGCCCCCCTTTCCATCGCGCGCGAACAAGGCGGGAATTTGGCCGCGATCCAGCAATGAGCCAGTCGATACGTTTTCGGGAGCGGCTCACTATAGGTGGATTTCGAAACGCCCGGAAGCAGATGGGGGTGGCCATGGAGCGTTTGCGGAAGAAGCGCAAAATAAACATTGCCTTCTATCGTAGCGACAACTGTTTCCTGCAGCGGTTTTCTATTACGATACTGACGGGGCGATACAACGATATCGGAGGGGTGCCATGGGAAGAATTGTCCGGTCCGCGGCGGTGTCGAGAGGCAGGCCGGGGCTTGAGGCCGTTGCAGCCGCTGAAGACGACGCGGGCGGGCAGAACGGTCAGGGCGAAACAGACTCGAAAGACGGCGATGGTTATCTCGACCGGGTGGCGAAATATGTGCCTGCCGAGGTCGTGGCATTCTTCATCTTCGTCAATTCCATTCTAGTCAATGCTACCGAGCAGCCGGTTGCCAAAGCGTTGACCGATGCGGTGGCCGCAGAGTCCAAGGGCATTCCGGAGGACATTCCGGGCGCGGTGCGGGCAGCTATCTACAAGATTGAAATGGCCGGCATCAGCGTCTGGACCATTTCATGGGCCGTGCTGTTCATCGCGCTGGCAATGACGCCAGTGTACCTGAAATCGGTGAGCGATGCCGCCGACAATGCGGAGGCTCCCGGCGCCAACATCGTCATGTCGATGCTCGCTTTCCCGTTCTGGGCTTATGCCGTCGACGCTCTCGCCTTCAGGCCTTGGCATGATGGAGCCCTGGCCAGCATCATGCTCGCCACTTTCACGCTCATCAGCGGCGCTGTACGGCCGGAATATATAAACTCCGTCCTCAAATTGATCCCGGGCATCGGGCCAAAGCAGTAGGCCGGCGTGGGGGCAGGCCTCGTCGCAGTGCAGCCGTCGCGGCTTCAATAGTCGTAGACGTGTTCCAGCCTGGCGCCGGCCTTCAGCAACGCCGGCAGCACAAGGTGCAGCTTGCGCACGTCGACGATCAGCCCGGTGCGGCGCGTGGCCGGATCGACCGGGATCGGCTGGCTGAACAGCGCGCGGGCGCCTTCGGGCGGCGCAAGCTCGGCCGCCGACAGGACGTTAGCCGATTTTACCGAGGGTTGCAGCCCGAGCTGGAAAGGTGTGTGGGTCCAAAAGACAGTCGGCGCCGGGATTTCTCCCAGCGCCTCCCTGTCAGATCAGGAACCAGTCAGGCAGCAACTTCCCTAAAGATGTCGCGCCATGCCGGCCTTGATTTTGACGGCCCTGCCAGTCACCACCCGAGGGCGATGCCCGTTCCAGGCCACGCCGTTCTCCACCCTTGCGAGCTTCGCTCAGCGTGCCATCGAAGGTTTTGCCGTCCTTCATGGCAGCATCGGTCCGCCGTCGGCGTTCGCACGCTTTCCGCGGCCCCGTAGGTCTCGGCATCCGTCTCTAAAACAGGCAAGCCTGCTCTCGCTTCGGGCCGTACGGGCCTCAGGAAATCCGCCTTTTCGCTTTGCCTTTCGGCGTGGCGATCGGTAGCCGCCTGAGATGGGTTAAACTTACGCCGGGTAAGGGCTTTGGGGAATGGGCGCGAGCCTGTGGATAACGGGATTATCGGGGATCATTTGCCACGAATCTCGCAATTCTTGCGACTGCTGCTTTAGACAGCCTTCCCCGCTTTTTGACACTCCCATCGGCAGTGCCCCTTGCTCCGACGGTCGGCACGGGTTTCAATGCCGGCAAAGGACTCTGCGGCCACCACGTCCCGCCGTCCTTTTGGGGAGGCGTCGTTGAAAGTCGGGGTGGTGCTCAATCCGATTGCCGGTGGCGGCCGGCTGAAACGGCATTGGCCGGAGGTCGCCGCGTCGCTGAACAAGCATTTCGGCGAATTCGAGCTGCGCGAGACGCAAGCCGAGGGTGACGCCGAAAGGCTGGCGCTCGACCTCGCGGCCAGCGGCTTCGATCTGGTGATCGCGGCCGGCGGCGACGGCACCGCCAGCGAGGTGGCGGACGGCTTGCTGCAGGCATTCGACGAGAGTGGCCGGACGACCGAGCTTGGCTTGCTGCCTTGCGGCACAGGGATCGACTTCGCCCGCGGGCTCGGCCTGCCGAAAGAGGTGGATGCGGTGCTGAAACGGATCGCCGAAGCCAAGGCGCGCAAGATCGACGCCGGGCGCATCTGCTACATCGACGATCATGGCGCGCTGGCCAGCCGCCATTTCATCAACATCGCCAGCCTCGGCCTGTCGGGCGCCACCGACCGCGCGGTCAATGCCGACAAGCGCAAAGGCAAGATGTCGGCCAAGGCGCTGTTCCTGTGGCGCACCGTGGTCGAGTTCATCCGCTACCGGTTCCAGGATGTGCGGATCACCGTCGACGATGGCGCGCCGGTCGAGGCGCGCATGGCGCTGGTGGCGGTGGCCAACGGACGATTCTTCGGCGGCGGCATGATGATCGCACCGGACGCCGAGCTCGCCGACGGCCAGTTCGACATCGTCATCCTGCGCGCGGCCGGCAAGCTGAAGCTGATCTGGGACATCCGCCTGCTCTATGGCGGCCGGCATCGCAATCATCCGGCCATCACCATATTGCGCGGCAGGAAAGTGGTGGTCGAACCGCTCGGCGATGCCGAGAAAAATGGCGCGCTTGTCGACATAGACGGCGAGTCGCCAGGGCGCATACCGGCGACCTTCGAGATTCTGCCCGGAGCGCTGACGCTCAGATATTGAATCAAGTGCCTTAGGCGCTGATTCTGAACGCCGGACCAAGCCGCTGAAGGCATTGGCTAAATATTTGCCGGCTAGGTCTCAAGTTTGGCCGGAAAGCCGGGCGCGCGCAGGTCGGCGCCGACGGCGTCCTCGAGCAATTTGACGATCTGGGTCGACCAGGCGTTGCCGCCATAGGCTTCCTTGCCCTGCTCAAAAATCGCGTTGACGCGTGCGGCAAGGTCGAGCGGCACCCCGGATTGTTCAGCCATGGCGAGCGCAAAGCCGAGGTCCTTCAGCGCCAGGTCCATGGTGAAGCCGATGTCGTAGGAGCCGTTGAGGATGAGTTGGCTTTCGGTCTCGTGAACGAAGCTGTTGCCGGAAGAGGCGACGATGGCGTGGTAGGATTGGGCGAGGTCCAGGCCACCCTGCTTGGCCAGCATCAATGCCTCGCCGGCGGCGACGAGATGGATGAAGGCAAGCATGTTGGTGATGACCTTGATCACCGCGGCCGAGCCGACCGGTCCCATCAGAAACGATTTTGCGCACATCGCTTCGATGGCCGGCCGATGCCGTTCGTAGAGGGCTGCATCGCCGCCGACCAGCGCAGTGATCTTGCCGACCGCCGCCAGATGCACACCGCCGGTGACCGGGCATTCCAAAGTCTCGACGCCCTTGGCCGAGGCGAGGGCGGCAAGTCGCAGAATCTCGTCGCGGCCATTGGTCGACATTTCGATCCAGGTGCCGCCTTTGGGCAGACCTTCGAGCAGCCCGCCCGGACCGGCAAGCACCGCTTCGCTGACCTTGGGCGAGGGCAGGCAAGAGATGGCATTGCCGGCCAGCGCTGCTGCTTCTGCGGGGTTGGCTGCCGCCAGCGCCCCGAGCGCAACCATGCGCTCGACGGCGGCGGGGTCGCGGTCGAAGACGGTCACAGCAAAACCGTTGCGCAGCAGGCTGGCGGCAAGGTTGCCGCCGAGATGGCCGAGACCGATGAAGGCGTAGCGCTCGCTCACGGCATCAGCGGCGTCTGCATCATCTGCAGATGCAAATCCTTGCCGGTGTAGGGATGCGCGTCGCAGACCGCTTCATTGAGTTCGACGCCGAGGCCGGGTTCCTTCGATGGAATGACGTCGCCGTCCTGCCATTCGATCTTCTTCTTCAGCAGCGTGGCGTGGAAACCATCCCACTGCTTCAGCGATTCCAGGATGAGGAAGTTGGGCAGCGTCACCGCCAGCTGGATGTTGGCGGCGCCGACGATCGGTCCGCAATAGCAATGCGGCGCGACCTGGATGTGATAGGCCTCGGCCATGGCGGCGATCTTCTTGGTTTCGAGAATGCCGCCGGAGCGGCCGAGGTCCGGCTGCAGGATGGTGGCGGCGCGGTTCTCGATGACGCGGGCGAATTCGAACTTGGTCGTCAGCCGCTCGCCGGTGGCGATCGGGATCGACGTGCCGCGCGCCACCTGCGCCATCACTTCGGGCATATCAGGCGGCACCGGCTCCTCGAACCACAGCGGATCGTAGGGCTCGATGGCGCGCGCCATGCGCAGCGCGCCCGATGCGGTGAACTGGCCATGCGTACCGAACAATATATCGGCGCGGGTGCCGACAGCTTCGCGGATCGCCTTGATCATGCGAGTGGAGACGTCGATGTCGACGAGGCGCGGCTGGTGGCCGTCAAAAGCGGTATAGGGACCGGCCGGGTCGAGCTTGACGGCAGTAAACCCCTGCTCGACATATTCGAGCGCGCAGGCTGCCGCCATTTCGGGGTCGTTGTAGACGTTCCGGCCGTCCGGCGCGTCTTCCGAATGGACGCTGCCGGTGTGCGGATAGAGATAGGTGTAGGAGCGCAGCGTTTCGTGCACCTGGCCGCCGAGCAGTTTGTAGACCGGCTTGTTGGCCTCCTTGCCGACAATGTCCCAGCAGGCCATTTCCAGCGCCGAGAAACAGCCCATGCCGGTCACGTCGGGGCGCTGGGTGAAACCAGAGGAATAGGCGCGGCGGAAGAAGTTCTCGATGTCGTGCGGATCGTGGCCGATCAGATAGCGCTCGGCCATGTCTTCGACGAGCTTGGCCGTAATGTGGGCCGAGAAGGTGGCGTTGTAGGCCTCGCCATAGCCGACGACACCACCATCGGTGGTCAGCTTGACGAAGATGAAATACTTGCCGCCGATGCCGGGCGGCGGATTGCCGACAACCCAGGTCTTGACGTCGGTGATCTTCATTTTTGGTCCTCCAGAACCAGTTCGGCGCCCTTCCACCCGGTCATGATGGCGGCGGCGTTGGTGTTGCCGGTGATGTTGGCGGGAAAGATCGAGGCGTCGATGACGCGCAAGCCTTCGAGGCCGTGTACTTTCAGGCGCGAGTCGACGACGGCGCTCCCGGCATCAGGGCCCATGCGGCAGGTCGAGACTGGGTGATAGACGGTGCCCGAGCGTTTCCTGAAATCCGTGATCAGATCGGCGTCCGACTGGATCGATGGCCCCGGCAAAACCTCTTCGGTGATGATCTCCGCCATGGCGGGCATCGAGGCGATCTTGCGCACGAATTTCACCGCCGCCAGCATCTCGTCGACATCGGCATTGGTGGAATAGGCGTTGGCGACGATTTTGGGGTAATCGCGCGGGTTGCTGGAGCGGATCATGATCTCGCCCCGGCTCGACGGGCGGCAATTGGACAGGCCGATGGAAAAGCCCGGCCACGGGTCCGGCGTCAGGATCGGCCGCTCGCCGCTCTTCGGAATGACGGTCGAGAAGGCCTGGAAGTAAAGCTGCATGTTGGGGCGCGAGAACGCCGGGTCGGTGCGGAAGAAACCGCCGCCATGGTTCATCGACAACGAAAGCGGCCCAGAGCGGGTCAGGATGTATTGCATGCCGACCAAGAGCTTACCCCACCACGGCCGCAGGATCTGGTTGAGCGTCGGCACTTTGCCCTTGAAAGTGTAGTTGATGCCGACATGGTCCTGCAGATGCGCGCCGACATTTTCGTTGGCGTGGACGACCGGAATGCCGAGGCCCTTGAGCAGCGCCGAGGGGCCGACGCCGGACAGCTGCAGCAGCTGGGGCGAGTTGATCGAACCGGCGGACAGGATCACCTCGCGGCCGGCCCGCGCCGTCTTCGTCTCGCCGTTCTGCAAATACTCGATGCCGACGGCGCGCTTGCCTTCGAACAGAATTTTGCTTGCCAGCGCATTCGTTTCGACGCGGACGTTGCTGCGCTTCATCGCCGGGCGCAGGAAGGCGCGCGCCGCCGACATGCGGCGGCCACCCTTGGTCGAGATCTGGTAGATTCCGACGCCTTCCTGGGCAGCGCCGTTGAAGTCGGGGTTGAGCGGCAGGCCGGCCTGCTGGCCGGCGGCGAGATAGCGTTTGGTCAGCGGATGGACGGCGTTCGTCGTGTCGGTGATGTGCAGCGGCCCGCCAGTGCCGCGCCATGCGTCGGCGCCGGCCTCATTGTCCTCGAGCGCCTTGAAGCCCGGCAGCAGATCGTCATAGCCCCAGCCGGGATTGCCGGCGTCGCGCCAGTCGTCAAAATCCTCGCGCGCGCCCCTGATCCAGACCATGGCGTTGATCGAGCTTGAGCCGCCTAGCAGCTTGCCGCGCGGCCAATGGTCGACATTGCCGCCGAGACCGGGATCCGGTTCGGGCTTGTAGTTCCAGTTGACCGCCGGGTCGAAGAAGGTCTTGCCGTAGCCGAGCGGCATCTGCACGTAAAAGCGGCGGTCGGTGCCGCCGGCTTCCAGCACCATCACGGAGTAACGGCCGGAAGCCGACAGTTTGTCGGCGAGAACCGAGCCGGCCGAGCCGGAGCCGACGATGATGAAGTCATAGGTCTGCATGTGAATTTGGACGGCTCCGGAAAACTGGCCGCAGCCTAGACGCGGCAGGCTTGCCGCGTCGCCGCGCCTTCCGGCATGCGTTGTGAAAAATGCGACTGGAAGGCGCATGGTTCTGAAATGTCACCAAGGAAACGACATCGCGCACAACGGGGCTCGCGCATCGCGTTGACCTGTCAGCGCCGTGACGCTACGGAATCGAGGGCAATCGATCTCAAGGGGACAACGGCATGGTGCATTACGCGGACGGTCGGCCGATCGGCGATCTGACGTTGCGCACGCTTGCCATGCCGGCCGATGCCAATGCGGCCGGCGACATCTTTGGCGGCTGGGTGATGGCGCAGATGGATCTTGCCTGCGGCATCCGTGCCGCCGAGCGCGCCAAGGGCCGCGTGGTGACGGCGGCGGTCAAAGAGATGTCCTTCGCCAAGGCGATGAAGATCGGCGACACGCTGTGCATCTACACCCATGTCGAGCGCGTCGGCCGCACCTCGATGACGCTCAAGGTCGAGGCCTGGGCGCAGCGCTACCTCTCCGACCTGATGGAAAAGGTCACCCACGCCGATTTCGTCATGGTGGCGCTGGATAGCGACGGCAAGCCGAAGCCGATTCCGACCGAAAGCTGACGCAAGTCGATTCTGCCAGGATTGCGCTTATGTAACATCCCCCGCGCGGACGATGCGCTGCGCGACATCCAATGGTTGCCTTCCCATCCGATTCTGCGGATGGCGGGGGGAAGACAATGCGTCAACACATACTGAACGGCTGGCTCGTGGCGGCCCTTGTCGCGGTGATCTGTCTGCTCGGCACCACCGCCTATACCGAGATCAGGAAAGAACTTCCGAGTGTCGCCTGCAAGGACGACCGGACCGTCGGCGACCAGCGGACTTCCCGGCGGGCTGCAAACGTCCAGACGTGTGGCGCGGTGTGTTGTAGTACCCCCGCGCCAAAGGCCTGAGTGCCTCCGCGGAAGCCGCTTATCAGCTTCAAAATGATGATGCGCCGGCGAACGAGACGCATCGGTTGCGTCGCGATGGTGCCGCCAGCGAGGCAAGGCGAATCCGGTCAGACCTGGGCCACGCGCCTTTGCTGCGGAAATTCGTAAACCCTTGCAACGCAGAGATTTTCAGGCGTGAACGCCGTCGAATTTTTCACGCGCCGCCTGGACGCGCACGGTGTTTTTGCGCGCCCATTCGCCCAGCGCGCCGACCGGGATCAGCAGCTCATGGCCAAGCTCGGTCAGCTCGTAATCGACGCGTGGCGGGATGGTCGGGAATACGGTCCGAGTGACGAAACCGTCGCGCTCCAAGCCACGCAAAGTCGTGGTCAGCATCTTCTGCGAAATGCCGCCGACAGCAGCGCGCAATTCATTGAAACGCAGCGGCCCGCCGCCGAGCTTTCCGACGACCAGGACGGTCCATTTGTCGCCGACGCGTTGCAGGATTTCCGAGACGGCGCGGCAGTCTTCGGTGTTATGCGGGTGCCTCAGTAACAAAACGGTGCCTCCTTGCGCAGTGGTTTGACAGTATCTCATATAGCGCCGGTATCCAAACGATACCAGCTTTTACATATATGGAGAGCCCCATGTCCAAGCCCAAAATCGCCATTGTCGTCGGTTCGACACGCGCCGCGCGTTTCGCCGATGTGCCCGCCCAGTGGATCGCCAAGATTGCCAAGTCGCATGCCGACATCGACGTCGAGATCGTCGACCTGCGTGACTGGCCGCTGCCCTTCTTCGACGAAGTTGCTTCGTCCGCCTGGGCGCCCTCGCAGAACGAAGTTGCGCAGCGCTGGCAAAAGAAGGTCGCCGAGTTCGACGGCTTCATCTTCACCGCCGCCGAGTACAATCATGGCCCGACGGCCGTGCTGAAGAACGCCATCGACTACGCCGCCAATGAATGGAACAAGAAGCCGGCCGGTTTTGTCGGCTATGGCAGTGTCGGCGGTTCGCGTGCTGTCGAACATCTGCGCCTTGCCGCCGTCGAGCTGCAGATGGCGCCGGTCAAGTCCGCCGTCCACATCGCCTGGGGTGACTTCCTGGCGGTCCGCCAGGGCGAAAAGAAGCTCGAGGAGATCGAGCATCTGAATCAGGCAGGCGCTGCCTTGGTCAACGACGTTGCCTGGTGGGCCCGGGTGCTCAAGGCTGCGCGTCAGGCCGACGCGATTGCTGGCGAAGCCCAGGCGGCCTGAGCCTTATCCTCCCAAGGATCAATCATCTTCCCAAGGGCGGCGCTTGCGCCGCCCTTTTTTCATTGACGATGGTGCGGAATAGATCGCTGTCCGTCACAGCCAACCGCCGGAAAAACCGGCGTGGCGCAGACCTGTTGTGATAGCCGGCACGCGGCGCATCAGCCGCCACAGGAAGTCCGTTCGGTAATTCTCGATCATCAGGGCGATCGGCCCCTGATTGATGCCGACATGGTCCGGCGATACCCAGCCGCAGGCGCGACCGTCGGCGGCCTCGATGGTGGGATTGAAGCTTGCGACGAAACCGTAAGGATTGCCCGCGTACAGGTCCATCTCGTGAAAATGGCGCATTGCCGGCAGCACGATCTCCGGCGCAAAAGGCAAGGAGGCGATCGCCGCCCATGGCGACAGCGTGCCGTCATCGGGGCCGAACGGTGCGCCGCGCGCGAGATAACCGTAGAAGCGACGGCCATCGATCGTCATTTCCCGTTTGATCGGGCCTGGGCCGTCGCTGGCGGTGACGCCCCAGCAATTCTCGCCATAACCGCTTAGTCCCTTCGGATTGCGGATGGCATAGTCGCGCTGCAGGTAGGTCGCCTGGCGGCTGTTCTGGAAATAGTCTGTGTCGTGATCGCGCATGAAGGCATCGCGGATGCCGCGAAAGTCAATCCAGATATGCGAGAACTGGTGAATGAAGAGCGGCCCGGCATAGATCAGCTCCCGGCCGTAAATGGTCTTCCACTTGTAGGTGGACAGCCAGGCCGCGTAGCTCTCAGGCGGCAGCGCGTGTGTCGGCGATCCCAAACCAAGCACGTAGAGGATCAGCGCCTCGTCAAATCCTTGCCAGCGATAGCGCAGAAAACCTTTTTCGGGCCGCCAGCCATGGGTGACGGTGGCGCCGCCATTTTGCGCCCAACGCCAGTCGGTGCGGCGGTAGAGCGCATCGGCGAGCTGGCGGATCTCCAGTTCGGATTCGTCGTCCTGGTCAAAATAGGCGCCGGCGGCCAGGACGCCGGCCAGCAGAAGTGCGGTATCGACCGTCGACAGTTCGCACTTCCAGACGCGGCGGCCGGTCTGCATGTCGAGGAAATGATAGTAGAAACCCTTATAGCCGGTGGCATCGGGCTCCGGCCCGTGCGGGGCGTTCCAGAAGAAGCGAAGGGTAGCGAGCGTCCGCTCGATTGCGGCGGCGCGCGTCATGAACCCGCGCTCGACGCCGACGGGATAGGACGACAGAGCGAGCCCGACGGCGGCTATGCTGGCAGGCGACGCGGCCGTGTTGCGGTCGGCGACCAGGCCATTGGCAGGGTTGGCCTCATTGAGAAAATACTCGAAGGACAGGCGCTGGATGTCTTGGAGAAGCTCGTCGTTCCGGGCGTGTTCGTTCGATGCATCCATGCCCTTCGATATAGAGGCTTTGGCCGCGTTTCCCAATCTTCCGATGGATCAATCATGGGTGAGTATGGCGCAGGCCGATAGCGAACCTATTGTGCGAGCGGGGCCGGAATTTATACCGGCCCCGAGCCCCTTCACTCATGCCTCTGCCTTGCGCGGTTCGGCGAGCATGCGCAGGCACGCGAGCATCTGACCAAATCGTCCTGACGCCACATCGCGGGCTTGCCTGCCAACTTTGAGCTGCCGTGTCGGTGGTGCTCGCGCCCTCCTTTCGAGCGCTCCTCTCCGCGATCACGACTGAGTGACTTGCATAATGAAACTAACGTAGCTATGTGTCACTTTCATTTTGAAAGAGACCTCTGTCATGGTTGCAAAGACAAGCTTCGAAAACCGCCCATGCCCGATCGCCCGCAGTCTCGATGCTGTCGGTGAGTGGTGGAGCATTCTTTTGCTCAGGGACGCGTTCCAGGGCCTGACGCGCTTCGACCAGTTTCAGAAGAGCCTGGATATCGCGCCCAACATTCTCACGCGGCGGCTGAACAGCCTGGTCGAGCGCGGCCTGTTCGAGAAGCGCGTCTACTGCGAACGGCCACTTCGCCATGAGTATGTTCTGACCGCCAAGGCGCGCGATTTCCGCCCGGTTCTGCTTTCGCTGCTCGCCTGGGGCAACAAGCATCTGGCCCCTGAAGGCCCGAGCCTGGTCGTGGTGGACAGAGTGGATGGACGCTGGGCCGAGCCGGTTCTGGTCGACCGCCAAACCGGCGGCGAACTCGATAGCGAGGGCTTCACCCTGGCGACGGGGCCGACGGCGACCGACCGCATGCGGCAGCGCTATCGCTTCAGCAGCGAAGGCTCGGGCTTTCCACTCATCGACAACACATTGTTTGACCAAAGTCGCGAAGAGGCGCGGGGCAAATGAACAAGGTTTTATCCGCTGCCGAGTTGCAGCCAGCGCAGCCGTCGACTGTGCAAATACTTGCGCATGCCAAATCGCGCCGCAAGCCGTTGCTGATGCTGGGCGCGCTGGTGGCGATCGGCCTCGCTGGATGGTACGGCGTCGACTGGTGGCAGGCAGGCCGTTTCCTTGTCTCCACAGACGACGCCTATGTCGGCGGCAATGTGACGCCGCTGGCGCCGCGGGTCGCCGGCCACATCGATCAGATCCTCGTCGAGGACAACCAGCATGTCGCCGCAGGACAGCTCATCATCCGCATCGACGACCGGCCGTTCAAGGCGGCGCTGGAGCACGCGCAGGCGTCCGTCCAACAACAGCAATCGGCCCTCGACAATCTGCGCGCCCAGGTCTCGCTGCAGAATTCGGTGATCGAGCAGGCCGAGGCCGATCTCGAGGCCAAGAGTGCTGCCGCGACCTTCACCGCCCAGGATGCCAAGCGCTATGAGGTGCTGGCCACCACCAGGGCCGGAACGCAGCAGGATGCGCAGCGAAGCCTTGCCGCCGACGGTCAGGCCAAGGCTACCGTCGCCGCCTCGCGCGCGGGGCTGGCAGCCGCCAAGCAGCAGCTCGACGTGCTCAACACCCAGATCGCCGAAGCGACCGCCGCAGTAGCGGCGGCCAAGGCGGATGTCGATACGGCAGAGCTCGATCTCGGCTTCACCGAGATACGCTCACCCATCGACGGCGTGGTTGGCAACAGGTTGGCGCAGGTCGGCAGCTACGTCTCGCCGGGCAGCTATCTTCTGACGATCGTGCCCGCATCGGGCCTGTGGGTCGACGCCAATTTCAAGGAAGACCAGTTGCGCGCCATGACCGACGGCCAGGCCGCGACGGTCTACACCGACATCGCGCCCGACGCGCCGCTGAAAGGCCACGTCACCAGCCTGGGGCCGGCGACCGGAGCGATCTTCAGCGTGATTCCGCCGCAGAATGCGACCGGTAATTTCACCAAGATCGTCCAGCGCGTTCCCGTCCGGATCACGATCGACCAGGACCAGGCGCAAAAGGTCGCGCTGCGGCCGGGCCTGTCGACCACGGTCACCGTCGATACCGCTTCGCACTGAGGGCGTCATGTCCGAGCGCCCGCAGTCTTTCATCACCAGCATCCTGCCGTTCATGGTGATGTGCGTGGGCATGTTCATCGCGCTGCTCGACATCCAGATCGTTGCATCCTCGCTGCAGGATATTGGCGGCGGCCTGTCGGCGGCGCAGGACCAGATCGGCTGGGTTCAGACCTCCTACCTCGTGGCGGAAATCATCGTCATCCCGCTGTCGGGCTGGCTCACCCGGGTGTTCTCGACGCGTTGGCTGTTCACATTCTCGGCAGCCGGCTTCACGCTGGCCAGCATGCTGTGCGGCTTCGCCTGGAGCATCGAAAGCATGATCGTGTTCCGCGCGCTGCAGGGGCTGCTCGGTGCGTCGATGATCCCGACGGTGTTCACCTCGTCATTCCACTATTTCCAGGGTCCGAGGCGCGTCTATGCGGCAGCGGTGGTCGGCAGCATCGCGTCGATCGCGCCAACGCTCGGGCCTGTCATCGGCGGCTGGATCACCGACACGCTAAACTGGCACTGGCTGTTTTATGTCAACGTCGTTCCCGGCACCATCATCACCATCCTCGTCGCGCTGCTTGTCAAGATCGACAAGGCCGATCCGTCGCTGCTGAAGGGCGCCGACTATATCGGCATGGTGCTGATGGCCGTCAGTCTCGGCACGGCCGAATATGTGCTGGAAGAGGGCACGCGCTGGAACTGGTTCGACGACGCAACGATCCGCAATGGCGCCATCTTGGCCAGCGTTACCCTGGTCCTGTTCGTCATCCGCAGCCTGACCTATGCGCAGCCGGTGGTCGACTTTCGCGCCTTCGGCAACCGCAACTTCGCCATTGGCTGCTTTCTCTCCTTCGTCACCGGCATCGGCATCTTTGCCACGATCTATCTGACGCCTTTGTTCCTGGGTTATGTCCGCGGCTACGACGCCTATCAGACGGGGCTCGCGGTGTTTTCCACCGGCGTCGCGTCGATGGTCGGCGTGCCCGTCTACATCTTCCTCGCCAAGCGCTTCGATACGCGCTGGCTGATGATGTTCGGCCTGGCCTCCTTTGGCGCCTCGATGTGGAGTTTTTCCGCCATCACCAGCCAGTGGGGCGCCGCACAGCTGCTGCTGCCGCAAATCTTCCGTGGCTTTCCGCAGGTGTTTGCCGTGGCGCCGAGCGTCAATCTCGGCCTTGGCAGCCTGCCGCCGGAGCGGCTGAAATATGCCAGCGGCCTTTTCAACACGATGCGCAATCTCGGCGGCGCCGTCGGTATCGCCATTTGCGGCGCGATCCTGAATGATCGCACCAACTTCCATTTTCTGACCATCGCCTCGCACCTGACGCCGCAAAACGAGGCGGCGATGCGGCTGCTCGACAATGTGGGCGCACGCTATGGGCAGTTGCCGGGCGCCGTCGACGATGGTCATGCCGCGGCGCTGAAGCAGCTCTGGCAGTTGGCCTATCGCGAGGCCTCGACCATGGCCTATGCCGATGCCTTCCTGGTCATCATGGTCGCCTTCGTCATTGCCACTGCGCTGGTCCCATTCTTGCGCAACGTTACGCCAAAGGCGCCGCCGCCGGACGCGCATTGAGGGCAAACTTGCCTTGGACCGCCATATGGACAGGGCTGCCATCTGGCCCTGCTTTTTTGCCCTGATATATCCGGCTGCGATCCATCACATGAGCAGTCCCCGTGAAGTCACCCAGCCTGACAGGCGTCGTTTCCCCTATGATCCCGGTGCTGGTCTGCGCGCTGGCGATCTTCCTTCTGTCCGCCATGGATGCGGCAATGAAGGTTCTGGTCATCGCCGTCGGTGTCTACAACACGGTGCTGTGGCGAAGCATGCTTGCAACCGTCGTCGCGGGCACGGCCTGGGCGGCGGGGCCGCGCGTGCTTCCCGATTCTTCGGTGCTCAAGCTGCATGCGCTGCGCGCCGTCGTCGTCTGCATCGTCCTGCTGTCGTTCTTCTGGGGGCTTGCCAGGTTGCCGCTGGCGGATGGGATCGGGCTTAGTTTCGTAGCTCCGCTGTTTGCTCTTCTGCTGGCCGCGCTGCTGTTGGGCGAACGCATCCAGCGCCAGGCGATCTGGGCGTCGCTGGCCGGCATTGCCGGTGTCATCATCATCATGGCCGGACAGTTCGGGCAAGGCAGTTACACCGGGGATGCTCTGCTTGGCACGGTGGCTGTGCTCGCATCGACGGTGTTCTACGCCTACAATCTGATCCTCTCGCGGCGGCAGGCGCTGGTGGCCAAGCCAGTCGAGATCATGCTGTTCCAGAACCTGTGCGTTGCCGCCGTCCTTCTCCCCGCCGCACCCTGGCTGGCGGTCGCCCTGCCGGGCAATCTCTGGCTTCCCCTTGCGGGTGTGACGGCGTTGTCGCTCTCCGGCCAGTTCCTGATGAGCTGGTCCTATGCGCGGGCAGAAGCGCAATATCTGATCCCGACGGAATATTCGGCCTTCATCTGGGCGATCGTGTTTGGCTGGCTGTTCTTCGACGAGGCTGCGACCTGGACGACGCTGGCGGGTGCCGCCCTGATCGTCGCCAGTTGCCTGATCGCCTCGCGGTCCAATCCCAGACTTGCCGAACCGATCGAAGCCGCGGTGTGAAAGGGCGCTGTTGTCAGCGCACCACTTCGCGATGGCCGCTGGGCAGGCGGGTGGCGATCAGCTTGTCGATGCGGCGGCCGTCGAGGTCGACCACCTCGAAGCGCCAGCCCTGCGCGTCGACGCATTCGCCGGTCGCCGGCAGATGATGCATGTGCGACAGCACATAGCCGGCGACGGTCTCATAGTCGCGGTTTTCCGGCAGGTCGATGCCGAGAACCTCGGCCATCTCGTCGGCCTGCATGTAGCCGGCGAGCAGCCATGAGCCGTCCTCGCGCTTGACGGCGTTTTCCTCCTCGCCGGCGTCGAGGTCGGCGCGGAAGACGCCGGTGATGGCTTCGAGAATGTCTGCGGGAGTGACGATGCCTTCGAAATGACCGTATTCGTCATGCACCAGCGCCATCGGCACGTCGGAATCCTTCAGCTTCTGCAGCACGTCCAGCGCGTCGGCCTGGTCATAGACAATGGGGGCGGCGCGCACGTGCTTGCGCGGGTCGAGCGCGCGGCCGGCAAGGATCGCCGCCAGCACGTCGCGGGTCTGGACGACGCCGACCATGACATCGACGCCGCCATCGCCCGCCGGCAGGCGCGAATGCTGGGTGTCCATCAACAGCTTGCGGATGGCGCTCTCATCCGCCTGCAGGTTGATCCAGTCGACCTCGGTGCGCGGCGTCATCACCGCGCGCACAGCGCGATCGCCGAGCCGCATGACGCCGGCAATCATACGCCGTTCGTCGGATTCGATGGTGCCGTGGTGCTCGGCCTCGGCGACCAGCATCTTGATCTCCTCGTCGGTGACCTTCTCGTCGCTTTCGCCGCGCTGGCCAAGCAGCCACAATATGGCGCGGCCGGAAATGTCGAGCAGGAACACCAGTGGCGCCGAGACGGTGGCAAGGATGGTCATCGCCGGCGCCGCGCGGGCGGCGACGCGTTCGGGATCGCGCAACGCGATCTGCTTGGGCACCAGTTCGCCGACGATCAGCGAGAAATAGGTGATGATGGCAACGACGATGCCGACGCCGAGCGGATCGGCGATGTTTTCGCGGATGCCGGTCGAGGCCAGGTACACCGACAGCCTGTCGCCCAGCGTGGCGCCGGAGAAGGCGCCTGACAGCACGCCGACCAAGGTGATGCCGATCTGCACCGACGACAGGAACTTGCCGGGGTTGGAGCCGAGCGCCAGCGCGCGCCCGGCGCCATTGACGCCGCGGTCGATCATCGCCTTGAGCCGTGCCGGGCGCGACGAAACGATGGCGAGCTCGGACATCGACAGAAGGCCGTTCACACAGATGAGGACGACCACGGTAGCGATTTCGACGTATAGCATCAGGGCTCAATAGCATTGCCGCAGGCCGCTGGAAAATAGTCCGCGTCGATTTTTGAAAAATGACAGTGGTTCAGGGGATTTGCCTGAGCACGCCGATAATGGCCTTGCCGTCGGTGAAATAGGGATCGCCGCCGCCATTGCGTCCGGCTTTGGTGGCGCCGATGCCCGGGATATCGCTCGCCGAGATCACCATGCCGGCCGCAGTCAGGTCGTGGATCACGAGATCGCGCTCGGCGTCGATGTCGGGGCCGATATGATGGGTGATGGCGCCGGTGTCGTGGCTCAGCCCAACGCCACGATCGAAGCTGGCCGAGCCCAGCCAGAGCGGGCGGCCATCGTCGCCAGTGGCATCGGTCTGCCAGAAGCGGACATGATGACGCCGGTCGGCACTGTTGCCGACCGGTTTTTCAAAGGCGAGGTCCTGGGCGCGGCCTTCGAACAGCAACCGGCTGACCGGGGCGTCGGGATAGGGACGATCGAACAGCACGCTTTCCCCGATTTCGATCGCGGTCTTCAGCGTCACGCCATCTGCCGTGTCCCAGCCGGCGACGGCGAAGGCATGCACAAGCTCCTTTTCGCTGCCGACTAGGCCGACATTGATCGGGTCGCCCGGAATGCCTTGCGGCGTGTGCGCCACCATTTCGAAGGTCTGCTTGCGAAAGTCGCGGTCGCGAAACGTCCAGAACTCAGGTGCCGCGACATAGGCAAGCGCCAGCCAGGCGGCCACGAAAGCCGCAAGCCAGATCGTTGCGCGTCGTCTGAGGCTTTTCTGTCCCACCTGTCGCCGCCTGCTTGCGAAGCGTCACCTTATGCGGCGCAACCGGGCTTTGGCAAAGAGCCGGCTAGCGGCAGGCGCGGTAGCCGCTCTTGCGGTTCTTGATGTCGAAATGGAAATGGTTGCGGTGGTCGTAATTGTAGCCGGGGCCGAGCACGGTGGTGAAATACTGGCAGCCGTCGGCGCGCACATTGTTGAGGAAACCACGGGTGCGGAAGGCAAATAGGCCGGGCTTGCGCACGTCGATGTCGTCGCCATTGTTGAGCTCTATGCTCATGACGTCGAGCGCGTTGCCCTTGCCGTGTTCGGACAAAACCCCTTCGCCGGCGATGTTGCGGCAGGAATAGCTCGAGCCCTGGTGGATGGTCTTGACGCCCGAGAAATAGCGCCAGCGGGCGGAGGGGACCAGCTCGTTCCTGGTCCATGCGGCAAAGCTGGCGGCCATGTCGCAGGTCAAGGTCGCCGCCGGCTTCATCTGGATGCCGCCAATGGCCGAGACCTTGACCGGGTAATCGATACCGCATTGTCCTTCATGGATCGGCTGGACGTCGGTGTAGACGACGCCGAGGCGCCGCAATTCGCCACGGCAGTCGGTTTCGCTGGCCGGCATCTGTTCGGGCTCGGACATCGGCTCGTCCATGCGCGGATAGGCTGCGGTCATGTAGGGGTTGGACGGGACGAGCTTCTGCATGCCTTCATATTGCGGTTCGGCTTGCGGCACAGCCGCGGTCTGCGAGCCCACATCGACGGCCGGCTCCAAATTCAGCACGCTGCCGGTGTTGCAGGCCGAAACGGCGGCGAGCGCAAGGCCGGCGGCCACCATCGCTGCGCGTTTCGATTGGCGCAAGGTGACGAGAAAAACCGCGCGAAATCTGCCGGCCATTGACGGAATCCCTTTGACGGATATCCGGCATTTTAACGATCAAGGGTAAAGGAAAACTCAGCGCAAGCGTTCATGCCTGCGGCCGAAATGCGGCGCGTGGGTGACCCTGCCGGCCTACTGGCAGAATGTCCCGCCGTGCCGGCGCGGTTCGAGATCGAGATGGAAATGCAGGGAATGGTCGGCATCGGCGCCCGGTCCGAGCACGGTCTTGAACGGCCCGCAGGCGGCCTTGCGCACCGCGTTGAGGAATTTCGCGTCCTTTTCGGGCGGCGCCGGGCCGACCTCGATCTTCCTGCCGTCCGACAGGGTGAAGCTGGCGATGTCGAGGGCGTTGCCGAAGGCGTGTTCCGACAGTTTGCGCGTGCCGTGGCGCGGCCGGCAGACGAAGGCCGATGCCTGGTTGATCGATTTCAGGTCAGCGCCGAATTCGGCTTTTGCTGCCGGCTGGATGGCATTGGCGGCAAAGCGGGCGGCGGCTTCGGCCATCGGGCAGTTGAGCTCGGTCGCGGGGCCGATGGCGATGGATTTTCCGAGCGACTTCAACATGATGGGATAGGGGATCGAGCAGCCGATATCGGGATTGCTCTCCGCCTTGTGCTCGTCGAACTCGACGCCAAGCGCCGTTAGCCGCTCACGACAGGCGACTTCCTCCGCCGGCATTTTGGCGTCGGGCAGATCGGCAGAGCGCGGGTCGGGCAGCATTTTCTCGTCGTCGGCATCCGCGGGTTTTTTGGGCGGTTGCGGAGCAACGACCGGTGGCTTAACCTCCGGGTTTGCGACGTCGGGCTTTTGTGTCGGAATCGGCACCACGGCCGGCGGCTCGGGCTCGCTTTCCGTATCGGTCGACGGCTTCGGCCCTGACGGTTCGGGAGCTGGCGGTTCGGGCCGAGCCTGCTTTCTCTCACGGGATTTTTCTTCATTGAACCGATCGTCATTGGAGCGGTTGGGCGCGCCGATGGTCTTCGGACCTTCGGTCTTTTGCTCTTCGGTCGTTGCGGCGTTGGTCTTCACCTCTGCGGGACGTGCCTCAGGCACCGGAACAACGCGCGAGGGCTGTACCGGAATATCGGCGGGTGAGGGTTTTGGATCCGGCTTCGTCTGTTGCACCTGGTTTGGCGTGATATGCCGCTTGGCCCTGGGCTTCTGGCGGTGCTTGCTGCGCGGCTTCACCGGCTGGTCGGCCCGCGGTGAAAACAGCTGTTCCAACCGTTGTGACAGTGGCGTGTGATGCTTGCGACGCTGTTTGGCGTCGGCTTGCGTCAGCAGCAGGGACGTCAACAGCAGGGCCGTGACGGCCATGACCAGTGCAATCCGGAATGTTCTGGAAAAGACAAACGACCCCATCGCCCTCAACGGCGCAAGCGGCGGGAGGTTGCCTGCGGCCCATCACGAACGGTTACCCCCGCGTTACGCGCCGATCGCCTCCAGCCCTTCTTCCAGCCAGTCGGCCAGCAGCGGCATGCCAAGCAAATATTTCGCCGTGCGCTTGTTGGCGCGCTCGCGGGCGGCTGCGACCGCATCAGTCCATTCCGCCGCGTCATAGTCGCCGCGGCCGACCCAGGCCAGCGCGATGAGTTCGGCGGCTTCGTCGACATTGAGGTCGTTGATCAGTTCGCGCAGCTCTTCTTCGGTGAGGTTTTCCGAGCTTTCCTCGGCAAGCCCGTCATGGTGGTGGTTGTCGTGCCTGTCGCCGTCGAACTCGACCTCGTGCTCGGCGCCATCGTCATAATCTTCGTTGACCGCCGCGCTCAGCGCCTTCGCCTTGAGAATGAACAGGCGCACGGTGTCCGGGCCGATCGATAGCTCCCATTCCCGTTCACGGCGCTGTTGCACTCTCGCGCACTCCGCTGGTCATTTCGCGGATGATAGCGGATTTGCAGCGCGCGTCACGTCCGTTCGGCCGGCTGGGCTCACCGCCCGGCGGGATTCCGACCCGCGTGCCTGTCTTTTGAAGTGGTTTTGCGAAATAGTTTTGGTGGCGCGGCTTTTCCGGGATGAAATGGCGCCCGCCTGGCGTTAGCATTTCATCATTATCCCTCAAGGAGGCTTCGATGCGTAGACGTTTGCTGATTCAGGTACTGGCTGTTGTCGCTCTGCCGCTATTTGCGGCACCAGCATTTACCGCCGGCGAGGGTGGCGGAGGCGGCAGCGACGGCGGGAGCACGAAATGCAAGAAGGGCGAGGTCTGGGACAAGAAGCTGAAGAAGTGCGTCGCGCCGAAATACGGCATGCTCGACGACAACAACATCTATGAGGCCGGCCACGATTTGGCGATGGCAGGGCGTTATGATGAGGCGATCGCCGTGCTCAGCCTTGCCGAGAACAAGCAGGATCCGCGCATCCTCAACTATCTCGGCTATTCGCACCGGCATTCCGGCCGCGTCACGGTCGGCCTCGGCTATTACGAGGAAGCGCTGCGCATCAATCCCGACTACACGCTGGTGCGCGAATATCTCGGCGAGGCGCATCTGCAGATCGGCGACCTCGCCGGCGCCCAGGAGCAGCTGGCCGAAATCGAGAAGCGCACCGGCAAGGGCTCGCGCGAATACGGCATGCTGGCCGAACAGATCTACCATTTCATGAGAAGCTGACCCCACCCCAACGGCTTCTCTGGGCCGGTTGCGAGCAATCGCAGCCGGCTTTTTGCCGTCTCAGCCGCAACACAACGCGCATGCCGTGGCGGCAACTGCACAATCGGCTCATGATTTTTCAAAAGCCCGCTTTTTCAGCGTGAAAAGCGCGCGAAGATCGCTATATTGAGGGAAATTGCGGTGAAACGGTTCCGTTAGCCCGAGGCTGCCGGACCCGTTTTCTTTTTGTACCCATCGACAAGGCTTTCCCCGAAACGCGGGGGTGGCGGCAGGAAAGGTCAGGCATCATGAACAAGGTCCCGATGACAGGCGAGGGCTTCGCGTCATTGAAGGAAGAACTGCGTTGGCGCCAGCAGGAAGAGCGGCCGCGCATCATCGAGGCGATCTCCGAAGCGCGTTCGCATGGCGACCTGTCCGAAAATGCCGAATATCATGCCGCCAAGGAGTCGCAGAGTCTCAATGAGGGCCGTGTCAACGAGCTCGAAGACTATATTGCACGCGCCGAAGTGATCGACGTCACCAAGCTCAGCGGCGACAAGGTCAAGTTCGGCGCCACGGTGGTGCTGGTCGACGAGGACACCGAGGAAAAGAAGACCTATCAGATCGTCGGCGACCAGGAAGCGGACGTGAAATCGGGCCGCATCTCGATCTCCTCGCCGATCGCGCGCGCGCTCATCGGCAAGGAAGTCGGCGACGCCATCGAGGTCAATGCGCCCGGCGGTGCACGGGGCTACGAGATCGTCCAGGTGCAGTTCATCTAGCACCTCAGATAATTCTGAAAGGTTCTAAGCTGGCGCTCGTGATTTGAGCGCCAGTTGCTTTTCAGCTTCCGCCACCACCTCAGCCGGGGCCAGGCGCTGCCCTGATGCGGCCAGCAGCGTTGAGGCATACTGCCCGCGTGGGCCGGTCAAACCCGGCTCCGTCGCCAGGAACACCGCGACTGTCGGCAGGCCAAAGGCGCTGGCGAGGTGGGTCAGGCCGGTGTCGGCGCCGATCACCAGCGTCGCGCGGCCAAGGATCGCTGCGATGTCCGCCAGCGGTGATTTCGGCACCACGATGGTTGACGGCACGGCCCTGGCGATCGCCTCGGCCACGGCTTTCTCGCGCTCGTTCGACCAAGTCGTGACCGGCGTCGTTCCCCGTTCAGCCAGCAGGCGGGCGGTTTCGATCCAGTCTTCCGTTGGCCATTTCTTGTCCTCGCGGCTGGTGCCGTGCAGCAGGAAGGCCGTTTTGCCGCCGATGCCGGCCAGTCCGCCCGGAGGCGGCACAATCCCCGATGCCAGCGTCGAAAGATCAGGCTCGTAGCCGAGCGCCAGTCCGAACAGCCGCCGCGTGCGTTCAATGGCGTGCAAGTCGCGCGGCACGGCGTATTTGTGCTGGTAAAACAATGTTGCCGAAGGCTCACGAGCACTTGCGCGGTCGAAACCGGCAACCGGCGCGCCGGCCTGGATGGCGACAAAGGCCGACTTCAACAACCCTTGCGCATCGATGACCAGATCGTACTGGCCGGCGTGCAGTTTCCGGCGCAGACCGGCCATCTCGCGCCAGGTACTGCTGTCTAAAAGCTGCTTGCGCCAGCGCCGGATCGCCACCTTGTGGATGGTTCGGATCCCCGGATGCAGCGCGACGATGCCGGCAAACGCCTCTTCGACGCACCAGCCGAAGGCAATATCGGGGCGGTTGCGGCGCGCATCCTCGAGCGCGGGGAAGGTGTGGATGACGTCGCCCATCGACGATGTCTTGACGATCAGCACCTTCATGCCGCGGCCGGGACTTCCAGCAATCGGTCCGCCGCCGCCGCTACTTTGGCGACATCGAGCGTCTTCAGGCAGTTGAGATGGCCGAGCGGGCACACCTTCTGATGGCAGGGCGAGCAGGACAGATGCAGCCAGATCAGCTCGCGCTGCTTGGCGAGCGGCGGCGTGTTTTCCGGCGAGGTCGAACCGTAGACGGCAACGACCGGCGTGCCGACGGCAGCTGCGACATGCATCAGCCCGCTGTCGTTGGACACCGCCAGCCTGGCCGCCGCGATCAGGTCGATGGCGTCTTCCAGCCGCGTTTTGCCGGCGAGGTCGACGACACCGGGTGCGAGCGCCGAAATCTCGGCGGTGACGTCGCAATCGTTCTTCGAGCCGAACAGCGCCACTTTGAAGCCCTTCGCCATCATCTCGCGGGCAAGGCCGGCATAGCTTTCACTCGGCCAGCGCTTGGCCGGACCGAACTCGGCGCCGGGCATCATGGCGATGAATTTTCTCGGCTGCAGATCGAAGCGGGCCAGAAGCTCTTTCTGATTGCCGGCATCGACGGTCAGCCGCGGCGGCCGGAAATGTCCGCCCTGGGCAAGACCGAAATAGGCTTGCGCGGTGCGCCGCTTGACGCTGTCGGGCAGTGGCACGATGTCGGTCAGCAGGCCATAGCGCATTTCGCGCAAATTGCCGAAGCGGCGCGGAATGCGGGCAAAGAA
Source organism: Mesorhizobium sp. P2_F7 (assembly GCF_056403695.1). Taxonomy (NCBI): domain Bacteria; kingdom Pseudomonadati; phylum Pseudomonadota; class Alphaproteobacteria; order Hyphomicrobiales; family Phyllobacteriaceae; genus Mesorhizobium; species Mesorhizobium sp. P2_F7. The sequence continues at coordinate 575,674 of NZ_JBFUFA010000003.1, forward strand.
CGGGATCAGCGCCGATTTCCAGCTGCCCGGGAGCACATACGCCATGTCGTAGCGACCGCGCAGCAGGCGGCCAAAGCGGCGGCGGATGGTGAATTCGAGCGCGCCGGGTTTCAGCGGGAAATCGATCTGCTGGCGCAGTTCAGGCATGCGCTTGACCAAGGGCGCTGCCCAGGCCGGGGCCAGCACGTCGATGGCGGCGTTGGGATGAAGTTCCTTCAGCGCCGAGAACAGGCACTGCGCCATGACCATGTCGCCCACCCAGCGTGGGCCGATCACGAGGATCGTTGGGCTTTCAGCCATTCGACATAGTCTCTGACGCCGGTTTCCACGCTGCGGAATTGCCCATTATAGCCGGCTGCGCGCAAGCGGGACATATCAGCCTGGGTAAAACTCTGGTAGCTGCCCTTGAGATGGTCGGGGAATTCGATGAACTCGATCTCGCCCTTACCCAGCGTGTCGATGACGGTTTCGGCGATGGCACGGAACGGCTGGGCGCGGCCGGTGCCGCAATTGAAGATGCCGCTTGCGCCACGCTTCCATAGCCAAAGATTGACATCGGCGACATCGCCGACATGGATGAAGTCGCGGCTCTGTTCGCCTGGGCCAAAGCCGTCATAGGCGCCGAACAGTTTTGGGTTCTCGCCGCGCCCGACCTGGTTGAACAGATGGAAGGCGACCGAGGCCATGGCGCCCTTATGCGCCTCGCGCGGCCCGTAGACGTTGAAATAGCGCAGACCGGCGACCTGCGAATGGTCGGTATCGAAGACGGTGCGCCGGACATAGTCGTCGAACAGTTTCTTCGAATAGGCGTAGACGTTGAGCGGCCGCTCGAGTGCGGGATCCTCGCGAAACTCCGAGCCGCCGCCATAGACGGAGGCCGATGAGGCGTAGAGGAAAGGCACGCGCAGCGACAAGCAGGCATGCAGCAGGCGCTTCGAGTAAGCGTAGTTCACATCCATCATGAATTTGCCGTTCCACTCGGTGGTGGTCGAGCAGGCGCCCTGGTGGAACACGGCCTTGATGCGGCCGAGCCCGCCGGCTTCAACACGCGGCAGGAATTCGTCCTTGTCGAGATAGTCGGCTATCTGCAAATCGGCCAGATTGGCGATCTTGTGGCCATCGGTGAGGTCGTCGACGACGATTATGTCGTCATGACCCTCGGCATTGAGTGCGGCGACGATGTTGGAGCCGATCATGCCGGCGCCGCCCGTGACGATGATCATGAAGGCCTCTGGTTGCTTGCGATTCCGGTCCTTATAAGGGAGGCCAGCCGGGCTGTCGATGAAGCGGGCGGCCACCCGTCTCATTGCTGTTCTTGTCTATTTTGTCTGTTTTGTCTATTATGTGCAGAACGGAGTTTGCGATGAAACACTATCCATCGACCGATCTGAAACAGAATCTCGGGGACGTGCTTGCTGCAGCCAGTCAGCAGCCCGTCTCCATCACCCGTCACAACAAGCCGAGATACGTCCTGATGAGCATCGAGGCTTACGAGGCTCGCTTCGTCAACGACAGCCGCCACGCCTATGGGGCGAAGGATGCGCCGTCTGAGCATGTTGAGATGCTTGAGGAGTACTCTCAAGAGTTGGATCGTGAATAGACCCGCTGCCGCCGACGTTTGGCGGTATCCTTATCTGTGGTATCGCCAGCATGAAGACGGCGAGGCTGAGGGCCGCAAGACACGACCTGTCGCCTTCGTGGCCGTGCTTCCGGGGAAAGCCGGCGGCACCAACCTCTTCATCCTTGCAATCACCTCAGCGCCGCCGGGGCGCCGGATCATCAGGAGCAAAAAATGCCGTCGACCGAACTGCTCATCGCGTTTTTCGCCACCACGGCGATCTTCGCCTATATTCCGGGACCGGCCATGCTCTATGCCGCCGCGCAGACCATGGCGCGCGGGCGCTGGTCGGGGCTGACGGCGGCGCTCGGCATCCATCTTGGCGGCTATTTCCATGTTTTTGCTGCTGCCGCCGGCCTGTCAGTGCTGTTCCACGCCGTGCCGCCGCTCTACATGGCGGTCAAGCTCGTCGGCGCGCTCTATCTGATCTGGCTCGGCGTTTCGCTGTTTCGCAAACGCGGGGAGGGGGATGCGGCATTGCCCGTTATCGAGCGCAAATCTGCACGCCGCGCCTTTTTCGAGAGCATCACGGTCGAGGTGCTCAATCCGAAGACAGCGATCTTCTTCATGGCCTTCCTGCCGCAGTTCATCGATGCCTCGGCAGCGTTGCCGGTCTGGCTGCAATTCGTCGTTTTGGGCACCATCGTCAATCTGATGTTTTCCTCGGCCGACATTGTCTGTGTCTTCCTGGCTGGCATGGTGATCGGCCGGCTCAAGCGGTCCAGCCGGGCGCAGCGCATGATGCAGCGGGCGGGCGGCGCGGTGCTGGTCGGACTGGGCGTCCATGTCGCGCTGCAGAAGAGCTGACGGCCGTCCTGACGTTGCGCTGCGCGGATTTGCGGTATATCGGCTGCGCATGAGCGATCCGGCCCGTAAATTGACAATTTTCAGAACGATTGAGATTGGCCTTTCCCACAAATTGCCAGTGACATGATCAAGCACAATCCGCCTTCGCCCGAACCTTTGCACCGCGCCATTGCCTGCTTTGGCGACGTCGCCGTGCTGGTCGTCGGCGACTTCATCCTCGACCGTTTCGTCAACGGCGTTATCGAGCGTATCTCGCCGGAAGCGCCGATCCCGGTTCTGCATGGGCGTGGCGAGACATCGACGATGGGCGGCGCCGGCAATGTCGTCGCCAACATTGTTTCGCTGGGCGCCAGTGCTATTCCCGTCTCGGTGATCGGCACCGATGTGGCCGGTGACAACGTGGTGCGCATGCTTGGCGAGCTTGGCGCCGACACGTCTGGCCTGGCGCAGGCGCGTGGCCGCATGACGTCGTCGAAGAGCCGCTTCAGCGCGCTCAACCAGCAGGTGCTGCGCTTCGACGAGGAAGAGATCAAGCCGCTCGACGACAAGGAGCGGACAGGCCTGATCCGGCATTTCCGGGCCGCTTTGGCGCACGCGGACATCGTCATCCTGTCCGACTACGGCAAGGGCATATTGCTCGACGGTGTGGCGGCCGAACTGATCGCCATCTGCCGCGAGGCGGGAAAACCGGTGCTGGTCGACCCGAAGGGGCGCGACTATGCACGCTATGCCGGTGCGACCGCCATCACGCCCAACCGCAAGGAGCTCGGCGAAGCGGTCGGTCATCCGGTTTTCGCCGATGAGGAGATCGTGGCGGCCGCACGCGAATTGATCGCCGCGCATGGCTTCGACTTCGTCGTCGCCACCCGCAGCGAAAAGGGCATGAGCGTCGTCGGGTCTGATGAGGCGCGCCACATCGCCACCCAGGCGCGCGAAGTGTTCGACGTGTCGGGCGCTGGCGACACGGTGATCGCGAGCTTCGCGCTGGCCCTGGCCGCGGGCGCTGACCGCGTCATGGCCGCCTCTATCGCCAACGCCGCCGGCGGCGTGGTGGTGGGCAAACGCGGCACGGCGCGGCTCGCCGTCGAGGAACTCACCGGCGCGCTGTTTCGCTCGCATGGCCCGACCGCGCACAAGGACGCCATTCTCGATGCCGCATCGGCGGCGCGCATGGTCGGGGCGTGGAAGGACGAGGGCCTCAGCGTCGGCTTCACCAATGGCTGTTTCGACATATTGCATGCCGGCCATGTCAGCCTGCTGCACGCGGCCCGCAGCCAGTGCGACAGGCTGGTGCTCGGGCTCAACAGCGATGCCTCGGTGCGGCGGCTGAAAGGGCCGGGGCGTCCGGTCAACGACCAGCATGACCGCGCCTGCGTGCTCGCAGCCCTGGCTTCCGTCGATGCCGTCGTCGTCTTCGAAGAGGATACGCCGCTGGCGCTGATCGAGGCGCTGCTGCCCGACATTCTAGTCAAGGGTGCCGACTACACCGTCGAGACCGTGGTCGGCGCCGATGTGGTGCAAAAGGCCGGCGGTCGCGTCGTGCTGGTCGACCTCGTCGCGGGCAAGAGCACCACCGGCACCATCGGCAAATTGCGCGCCGGCGGCGCCACCAACTGAGGGATTTCATGTCCGGACTGAACGATTACCTGGTCCGCTCGGCGGCCGCGATCACCGCCACGGCCGAGCGTGACCTGACTGATGAGATGGAACGCGCGGTGAGCGCTGTGGTGTCGGCGCTTTCGTCCGGCAAGGCACTGCTGGTCTGCGGCAATGGCGGCTCGGCCAGCGACGCCATCCACATCGCCACCGAACTGGTCGGCCGTTTCCTGAAAGAGCGCAAGGCTTACAATGTCATCGCGCTGCCGGCCAATGCCGGGATGCTGACCGCCTGGGGCAATGATTACGGCTTCGACACGGTGTTTTCGCGCCAGGTCGAAGCGCATGGGGCGGCCGGCGGCGTGCTTTTGGCGATCTCGACCAGCGGCAATTCGCCGAGCATCCTTGCCGCCGCCGAGCAGGCGCGGATGATGGACATGACGGTGGTCAGCCTGACCGGCGACACCGGCGGCAAGCTTGCGCCGCTTACAGACATCCTGCTCAACGTGCCCTCGACCTCGACGCCGATCATCCAGCAGGGGCATCTGTGCCTCTATCATTATCTGTGCGAAGTGGTCGAAGCGCGTCTCAGCGATGGCTGACACCGGCGCCACCGGCTCGTATCCGCTGGCCGAGCCCGGCCTCTGGGTCGAGCGGGTCGGTTCGCGAGTGTTTCCAACCAACATACCGGCACTGTTCCTCGACCGCGACGGCACCATCAATGTCGATACCGGCTATCCTGACGATCCCGCTGACATCGTGCTGCGGCCGGAAATACTACCGGTGATCCGAACGGCCAATCTGGCCGGCCTTCCCGCAATTATTGTGTCGAACCAGTCGGGCATCGCGCGCGGCTACTTCGGTTGGCCTGAATTCGCCGCCGTGAATAGCCGGCTGCTTGCACTTCTCGAAGCTGACCAATGTCATATCGATATGGTGTTTGCCTGTGCCTACCATTCAAGCGGCACGGGTGAACTGGCGATAGGCGATCATCCGATGCGCAAGCCCAATCCAGGCATGCTTTTGCGTGCTCGTGATCTGCTTGGAGTGGACGTTGGCCGATCGATCATCGTCGGCGACAAGGCTGACGACATGGAGGCGGGTCGAAGGGCCGGGCTGGTGGAAGGCTGGCTGGTCGGCGGCAGGTTCAACAAAACGGCCCCGGACGGCAGTTTCACGACGCGCAAGCTGATGACGGGCAATGATTACCGCAGACTGTGCGACGTAATCGCAGGCCTGGGCGTGGCTTAGAACGCCACCAGCCCCTCATCCTTGACGCGGCGGATGGTGAGTGCGGTGCGCACCGTGTCGACATTGGGCGCCGAGGCCAGCTGCTCGATGACGAAGGTCTGGAACGTGCCGAGGTCGCTTGCCACGCAATGCAGCAGAAAGTCGGATTCGCCCGATACCATCCAGGCATCGCGCACGATCGGCCAGCCGCGGGTGCGCTCGGCGAAGGTCTTGAGCTCGGCATCGGCCTGGTGGTGCAGGCCGATCAGGCAAAAGGCGACGACGTCCATGCCGAGCGCCGGGGCGTTGAGCAGAGCGCGATAGCCACGGATGATGCCGGTTTCCTCCAGCCGCCGGACACGGCGCAGGCAAGGCGGGGCGGAAATGCCGACACGGCTCGACAGTTCGACATTGGTCATTCGCCCATCGGCCTGAAGCTCGCGCAGAATCTTCCAGTCGATGGCGTCGAGGTCGGCTTTCAGGGGCATGGCTGTCTCAGCTTAAACGCAAGAATCTTTCGCGATCTCGTCATTAAACGACTTTTGTGTCGATGCCAGCCCTTGGTCGGGCGATTTTAGGGCGGTAACGAAAGGGGCAATCGCGCGAATAAGCCTGTGGGCCGAAGCTTTCCGGGGACGACGGCCCGTTCGTCTTGCTGGCGTGGTTGGCAACCCTTACATGTACCAGCGACATTTCACGTCTTTTTCCACGGCACACTCGATTGTCTGCCCCGCAGAGGCTTTAGATGACCACCAAGCACGCGCCAGTCCTCATCATCGGTTCCGGTCCAGCCGGTTATACCGCCGCGGTCTATGCCGCGCGCGCCATGCTGAAGCCGATGCTCGTCGCCGGCCTGCAGCAGGGCGGCCAGCTGATGATCACCACCGATGTCGAAAATTATCCCGGCTTCGCCGATCCGATCCAGGGTCCGTGGCTGATGGAACAGATGCTGAAGCAGGCCGAGCATGTCGGCACCGACATCATCAACGACATCATCACCGAGGTCGATCTCAACGTGCGGCCGTTCCGAGCCAAGGGCGATTCCGGCACCACCTACACGGCGGACGCGCTGATCATCGCCACCGGCGCGCAGGCGAAGTGGCTGGGCATCCCGACCGAGCAGACCTTCATGGGCTTCGGCGTGTCGGCCTGCGCCACCTGCGATGGCTTCTTCTACCGCGGCAAGGATGTCGCGGTGATCGGCGGCGGCAATTCGGCGGTGGAGGAGGCGCTCTACCTCTCCAATCTGGCCAAGAGCGTGACCGTCATCCATCGCCGCAACGATTTCCGCGCCGAGCGCATCCTGCGTGAGCGGCTGCTGAAGAAGGACAATGTCCGCATCATCTGGGACACGATCGTCGACGAGATCACCGGCCGGCCCGGCAAGACGCCGATGCCGCCTTCGGTCGAAGGGCTGAAGCTTAAAAATGCGGTGACCGGCGAGATCAGCCATCTCAAGGTCGACGGCGTGTTCGTGGCGATCGGCCATGCGCCGGCGGTGGAGCTGTTTGTCGGCAAGCTGAAGCAGAAGCCGAACGGCTATCTGTGGACGGCGCCTAATTCGACCCGCACCGACGTGCCCGGCGTGTTCGCCGCCGGTGACGTGACCGACGACATCTACCGCCAGGCGGTGACCGCCGCCGGGCTCGGCTGCATGGCCGCGCTTGAGGCGGAAAAGTACCTGGCCGGCATCGAGGTGCACCGCGAAGCGGCGGAATAAAATCTATCAAGACGGCAGAGCAAGCCGTTCAAAAGCCTGATTTTTCATTCAGACGCCAAAAACAGAACGAGGGGAACTCAATGGCGTTGGACTGGGACAAGCTTCGCGTGTTTCACGCAGCGGCGGAGGCTGGGTCGTTCACCCATGCCGCCGAGACATTGCATCTGTCGCAATCGGCGATTTCACGCCAGGTCAGCGCGCTCGAACATGATGTCGGCGTGCCGCTGTTCAATCGCCATGCCCGCGGCCTGGTGCTGACCGAGCAGGGCGAGATGCTGTTTCGCACGGCGCATGACGTGCTGATGAAGCTGGAGACCATCAAGTCGCGGCTGACCGAGGCCAAGGACCGGCCGTCCGGCGTGCTCCGGGTGACGACCACGGTGGGCCTCGGCGCCGGTTGGCTGACCGAGCGGGTGCAGGAGTTCATCGAACTCTATCCCGAAATCAGCCTGCAGCTGATTCTCGCCAATGAGGAACTCGACCTCACCATGCGCCAGGCGGATTGCGCGATCCGGCTGCGCCAGCCGCAGCAGCCCGACCTGATCCAGCGCCGCCTGTTCACCGTGCATTTCCACCTCTATGCCTCGCCGGCCTATGTCGGCAAGCACGGCAAGCCGTCCTCGGTCGCCGACCTGAAGAACCATCGCATCGTCACTTTCGGCGTGCCGGTGCCGTCGCATCTGTCGGAGCTGAACTGGCTGGAGACGATCGGTGATTTCGAAGGCGGGCAAAGGGTGCCGACGCTGCAGATCAACGACATCTTGTCGATCAAGCGCGCCGTGCAGGGCGGCGCCGGCATCGCCATGCTGCCCGACTATGTGATCTCCAAGGAGTCGGATCTGGTGCAGCTTTTGCCAGAAACCGAGGTGCCGTCCTTCGACACCTATTTCGCCTATCCCGATGCGATGAAGAACCAGGCCAAGCTGCACGTGTTTCGCGATTTCATCATCGCCAAGGCGCGCAGTTGGTCGTTCTAAAACAGGCCTGCGGCACTACTTGTTCCTCGGCTTACCCCCGCCACGGCGTCAGCCGTGGCAGCCACCCGGGGACGTTGCGTCGGTAGGTCTCGTACTCGGCGCCGTAGCGGCTGGCCAGCGTCGGCTCTTCGTAGAACCTGACGAAGGAACTCATGACGACCCCGCCGATGACGGCATAGGCGACGAGGCTCCAGCTCGAAAACAGCAGCGCCTGGGCGAGGATGATCGACAGCACGGCGACATACATCGGGTTGCGGACATGGCGGTAGACGCCGCCGATCACCAACTTCTCGGTGGGTGCAACGGGTGCCGGCGTGCCGAGGCCTTCGAGCGCGAAGCGGGCGAAGGAATGCACGAGCAGGGCGATGGCCGCGACGATCAGAAGCCAGCCGAGCGGAACGAAACCGGGCACAGTCGACAGCGGCAGGCGGTAGTGGTCCGTCAGCAGCCAGGGCACCACACCGGCGACGACGCAAGGCGCTACGATGAAGAAGACCGCGCTGCCGGCGATCGCCTGCGGTGTTCGCATTTCAGGTCTCCCTTGCCAGCGGCCGGCGTTCCGATTCTGGCCGCTGCCGCAAAAATAAACGCGCTCTGCCTGATTCCGTGTCATTTGGCGTTTTCGCGCTTCGGCGCAAAATCGGGTCGTGTTACGGTTCTGTGACAGCAATGGGCTGGTCGCACAGGCCGTTTGAAGGTTCTTTCTGGTCCTATCGGGCTCTAAAATGGGTTAGACCACAGCCTATGCCTTTTTGCATGCGTGTGTTGCAAAATAGATGCTTGTTTCTTAGGCATGATGAGCACATATATAGATCATCTCCTGGGCGCGTTCTCCTCCCATTAGCGCCCTCGAGTGTTCCCCTCTGGAGGTTAGCCCTAACAGGCACTTCCAATCAAACTCATCCGGATCTTCGTTGATCCGGCTTTTTTGTTTTCAGGCCTGCCGCAGCCGGTGAAAAAACTGGTCAGAATTGCCGCGTAACAGTGACATGTAACCTCAGGTAACATGTCGCAAGCGCGATTCATCGTTTAAGCAGATCACAGGACGCGGTGTGGTTCGTCCGGGAGATGGGGGCATCACTCGGAAGACCCGGGCTCAGGCGGCTACCGCGTCCGAACCTATTCGTCTGCCAGTGCCGCCAGGCGCGGCGGATACATGCGGCGGACCTGCCGTTTTCCTCCCAAGAAGACGGTCCGCAATAGGAGCGGCGTCCGGATCATCCGGGCGCCGTTTTTTGTGCGGATCAGGCGCGGGCTGGAGCGGTGCGCCGTTTCAAGAAAACGGCGACCGCTCAGCCTTTTGTTCTACGCAATTCCGGACGGAAAACCGCTTCACACTTTTCCTGGAATTGCTCTAGGCAGCCTTGCCGTTGGAGTTCATCGCCTCGTCGGCCAACCGTCCGGTAAGCTCGGCCATATGATCGAAGGCGCAGCGGTAGCTGGCGACGCCGGCGGTCGCCGAGCGCAGTTCGATGATCAGATCGCCGATCTCGGCCTGCGGCATGGTCGCCTCGACGACATCCCATCCCGGCCAGTCTGGCCGCGCGTCGTAGCCGAGGATTTGGCCGCGCCTTTGCGGGATCAGCGCAATGATCTTCGACGTAGCTTCGGATGGCGTGACGATCTCGACCTTCATCACCGGTTCGAGCAGCACCGGCGAGCACGCCGCCATGCCTTCCTTCATCGCCAGCTTGGCCGCCATCTGGAAGGCCATGTCGGAGGAATCGACGGCATGGTAGGAGCCGTCGGAGAGGTTGACGGCGACATCGACCACAGGGAACCCGAGCGGGCCGGATTTCAGATAGTCGCGAACGCCGGTCTCGACCGACTGGATGTAAGTCTTGGGCACGACGCCGCCGGTGATGGTGTCCGAGAACTGGAAGCCGGAGCCACGCGGCAGCGGCTTGATCTCGATCACCACATCGCCGAACTGGCCATGGCCGCCCGACTGCTTCTTGTGGCGGCCGCGCTGCTGCACCGTCTTGCGGATGGTCTCGCGATACGGAACGGCAGGGGCATGGCCTTCGACCGGGATCTGGTTCTTGCCTTCCAGCCGCTCGCGCACGACCCGCAGATGCATCTCGCCATGGCCGGACAGAACGGTCTCTGCCGAGTCCTGGTTGTGGCGCAGGCTGAGCGAGGGATCTTCCTCAGCCAGGCGCTGGATGGCGGCCGACATCTTGACCTCGTCCTTGCGCTCCTTGGGCCGCAGGGCAAAGGCAAAGACCGGCTGCGGCGGCGTGAGCGTCAGCAGCGGCTTGATGCCGCCCTTGGTGGAGCTCAATGTCTCGCCGGTCTTGACCTCGTCCAGCTTGCCCAGCGCCACCGTGTCGCCGGCCTTGGCGGCAGTGAGCTTGGACTGGTCCTTGCCGAGCATCTTGTAGATGCCGGAGACCTTCGCTGTCTCGCCGTTGGACAAATAAAGCTCGGCGGCATCGGCGACCTGGCCGGAGAGCACGCGCGACACCGACAGTTTGCCGCCATGCGCGGTGTGGATGGTCTTCATCACCTGGACCACGGTCTGGTTGCCGTCCGGGACGCCGAGCCGCTTGCGCGTCGCCTCGACATCCGGCGCGTCATGGCGGATCGCCTTCAGCAGGCGCAGCACGCCATTGCCCTTTTCGGCGGTGCCGATCAGCACGGGCGTTATCGTGCCGGCGCGCAGGTCGGCGGAAAGGTCGTCGAAGACCGCGTCCTTGGGCGGCTCGATCTCCTCCAGCAACTGCTCCATAAGCTGGTCGTCATGATCGGCGAGCGTCTCCAGCATCGAGAAGCGGGCTTCCAGCTCGCGCGCCTTTTCGTCGCCCGGAATCTCGGCGACCTGGCTTTCGGCATATTCGCGGTAGATGTAGGCGCGCTCCAGCGCCAGGTCGATCGAACCGATCACCACATTGTCCTTGCGCAGCGGAATCTGGCGCAGCAGCAGCGGCGCCGCGCTCGTCGGCTGCAACATCTTCAGCGTGTCGCGCACGCCGGCAATCGCCTTGTCGACCTTGTTAAGGAACAGGATGCGCGGCACGCCGAGATCGTCGAGCTTGCGCATGATGAGCTGCAAGGCGGGGATCTTCTTCTCGTCGGCCTCGGCGACGACCACGGCGAGGTCGCAAGCGGCCAGCACCGGCTCGGCCTCGAAGGAGAATTCGATCGAGCCGGGACAGTCGACGAAGGTGATCTGCTCGCCCATGAATTCGGTGGTGGCAAAGGTCGCCTCGACGCTCATTGCGTGCGCCCGCGCCTCGGGCGAATGATCCGAAACTGTGCTTCCCGATGAAACGGGATTTTGGCGGGGGATGGCGCCCGTACGGGCGAGGATGGCTTCGAGAAGTGTCGTCTTACCGCTTGCAAAGGGACCGACTATGGCAATGCATTTCGGTCCCGTGCGTCGTCCTCCGGCGCGAGTACCCATGGCTGACCTCCACTCAGGCGTTGGCCTTGGAGTACGATCAGCAAAAGTGGAAACGGTTTTGCGCCGATCGCACCCTGTCGTGAGCGGCGGCCGGCCTGTTCGACCGTCGCGGGCGGGGTTGTTTTCATTTAGCCACCTGCCCAAACCCATCGTCCCACGGGTTAGGCGACAGGGCAAGGAAAATAGAAATGCGCCGCCGTCCAGGCGGACAGGGCCAGAGCCTGGATCAGAAACCGTCGGGAGATTTTCAGCCAGCCTGGGTGCGGCGCGCCGGCGTGGCTGCGGTCTGCCTCACCACCGTCTCGGCGTAGCGCGACAACAGCGGGTTGAACAGGTCCGGGCGTTCCCAGAAGGGCGCATGGCCGGCGCCTGGTATGATATGGCACTGCTCCCATAGCGAGGCGTAGGCCACCGTCTCGAAGTAGCTCAGCCGTACCAGCGGATCATGCTCTCCGTTGATCACCGCAACCGGGAACGGGGCGTGTTCCACCACCTGTTTCTGGTCGGCGCCCTTGCCGGCAAACATGCTGCGCGCCACGCCCGCACGCAGCCTGCCGTCGGTGCGCCTTATGGCTTCGCGGAAAGACGGACTTGCGGTGTCGCCGAAGCAAAGCGCCTCAAAGCGCTCGATGTCGCGTTCCGAGTAGACCTTCTTGGAGGCGAGCAGCATGTCCCAGTTTGCGTGAAAGCCGCGCAGCATTCCGAGCGGTCCTCGCGACACCGGCGGCGCCCCGGTCAGCACCAGACCGTTCACCGCATGGTGGAAGCTGGCAAGTTCGATCGCCACATGGCCGCCGAGCGACCAGCCGAAGACGATGGCGCGGTCGATGCCCAGCGCGTCGAGAAGGCGGGCCGTCGTCTGCGCGAGACCGGTAATCGTATAGGCGGCAGCCGGGTCGCGGGCATCGGAAGAATCGCCATGGCCAGGAAGATCGAAGGCGATCAGGCGGTGGGTATCGGCGAGCGGACTGTCGAACTGGCGGGCAAACACGGCGCGCGAGGCGCCCGAGCCATGGATCATGACGATGGGCATGCCGGAACCCGACGACTGGCTGAGGCGCAAATCGGCCTGCGGCGTGCGGATGGTGCGGTCAGTGACGCTCATGCTGGATTAGACCCTCAGATTTGCCTGAAGGCCAACATCGCATCGGGGGCTCTATATGTTCTTTAAACATGTGGTTAAGAAAGGATTTCTGGAAATCGACAGTCGGCGTGCCCACCGGCTGCATGGCAACCACCGCGGAATCTCGACAATGGAACCAGTCCTCGATCTTCTTGTCTCGATCTGCAGCATCGCGACGCTTGGCCAATATGTCTGGTCGATGCGGGCGCATTTCCAACCGCAGGCCATGTCTCCAGGCGCCATGGCGATATCGGCAGCGGTCGTCGCCACGGCGCTGTTCTTTCTCGCCATACTGTGGATCCAGTCGCAGCCGGTTTCGGCAAAACTCACCGGACTTGCCATCGAACTGGCGAGTTCTGCCCTGTTCTGGTGGGCGATTGTCACGTCGCGCAAGGCGCGGCTGCGCTTCGCCTTCGCACCCGACAATCCGCACAGCCTGCTCACCGACGGCCCCTATGGCTATGTCCGCCACCCCTTCTACACGTCCTACATCGTCTTCTGGATCGGATGGGGGATCGCGACCTGGTCGATCTGGGCGGTGGTGCCGGTCGCCGGGATCGCCATCCTCTACGTGTTTGCGGCGCTGGACGAAGAGAAGAAATTTTCGCGCACGCCGCTTGCCGACTCGTACAAGGCCTATCGTGGGCGTGCCGGCCTGTTCTGGCCGCGGCTGGGGTGGTAGGCAGGGGCAAGGTTTTGCCGGATTGAGGATCGCCAGATGAAGATCATTGCCTGCGGCAGCGTGCCGACCATCATCGCGCCGGACAAGTATTTCACCGGCCGAGTGCTGCAGACGCCGATTATCGAGAAGGAAGCGCCGGCGCGGCTCAGGGCTACGCTGGTCAGCTTCGAGCCCGGCGCACGCACCCACTGGCACACGCATCCGCTTGGCCAGACGCTCTATGTCACCGCGGGCGCCGGCCTTGCGCAGACATGGGGCGGGCCGATCCAAGAGATCAGGGCCGGTGACGTCATCTCGTTCGAACCCGGCGAAAAGCACTGGCACGGCGCGGGTCCGAAGACGACGATGACCCATGTCGCCATGCAGGAAGCGCTGGATGGCGTCCATGCCGATTGGATGGAAGCGGTGACCCCGGAACAATATGGCGGCTGAGCGCCACCGGCTATGCCGGAGCAAGAGGCGTGAGGCGCCAACAAAAAACCCGGCGATGACGCCGGGTTTTCTGTTTCAGGCTGGCCTGATCAGGTCAGCGACGCGGTAAAGCGCTGGATGCGCGTGCAGGCTTCCTCCAGCAGCGTCTCCGACGTGGCGTAGGAGATGCGGAAGTTGGGGCCGAGGCCGAAGGCCGAGCCGAACACCACCGCGACGCCCTCGGCCTCGAGCAGTTCCGAGCAGAAGGCTTCGTCGGTGTCGATGACCTTACCGGCCTTGGTCTTCTTGCCGATCAGCTGTGCGCAGGACGGATAAACGTAGAAGGCGCCTTCCGGCGACGGGCATGTAATGCCGCGCGCCTGGTTGAGCATCGACACGACGAGATCGCGTCGCCCTTGGAAGATCGCCTTGTTCTTGGCGACGAAATCCTGCGGACCGTTGAGTGCCTCGACCGACGCCCATTGCGCGATGGTGCAGGCGCCGGAGGTCTGCTGGCCCTGGATCATGTCCATGGCCTTGATCAGCTGTACCGGACCCGCCGCATAGCCGATGCGCCAGCCGGTCATGGCATAGGCTTTCGACACGCCGTTCATGGTCAGCGTGCGCTCATAAAGTTTCGGCTCGACCTCGGCGATGGTCCTGAAGACGAAGTCGCCATAGGTCAGGTGCTCGTACATGTCGTCGGTCAGCGTCCAGACGTGCGGATGCTTCAAGAGCACATCGGCCAGAGCGCGCAGCTCGGCCTCCGTATAGGCGGCGCCCGACGGGTTGGACGGCGAGTTCATCAGCAGCCATTTGGTCTTCGGCGTGATCGCCTTTTCCAGCACAGCCGGCGTCAGCTTGAAACCATTGTCGATCGAGGTGTCGGCAAACACCGATGTGCCGCCGCAGATCGCCACCATTTCGGGGTAGCTGACCCAATAGGGGCGGGGGATGATGACCTCGTCGCCCGGGTTCAGCGTCGCCATGAAAGCATTGAACAGGATCTGCTTGCCGCCGGTGCCGACGATGGTCTGCTCGGGCTTGTAGTCGAGATTGTTCTCGCGCTTGAACTTTTTGGCGATCGCCTCGCGCAGCGGCACGATGCCCGAAACCGGCGGGTACTTGGTCTCACCACGGCGGATCGCCTCGATCGCCGCATTCTTGATGTTGTCTGGCGTATCGAAATCCGGTTCGCCGGCGCCGAGGCCGATAATGTCACGGCCGGCATTTTTCAGCTCGCGGGCTTTCTGCGTCACCGCGATGGTGGCGGAAGGCTTCACGCGGGAAAGGGCGTCGGCAAGAAAGGCCATGACCAGATATCTCCAAAGGGGTCGGCGCAGCCGGGAACAGCTGCGGCGCTTCTCATGTCGCATCAACCCGCCAAGTGCAAGCATTGTCGGATGAGCCAAGGGTCAAGGACCTGTGAAGATCGGCTTTGGAACACCGCCTGCGCCGGGATTACACCTCGTTCGTGTGAAGCAATCCACAGAGCGCGTCCGCGGCAAGAATAAATTCATCAACGGCCGCTAAAACCTTTGACGGCAGGATCGCCAGCCATTTCGCCTGTCTCGCGGAGCGAGGGACCCTTGTCGCGCAGCATCGGGCTTGCCCACACCATCCGCAACGATGACGGCACCTCTTCAGGTGTCTGGGGCATCTATACGCTGCAAAGCGCCTTCCAGCCGATCTTTGCCTTCAAAGAGGGCAAATTGTCGGTGGTGGCGTTCGAGGGGCTGATCCGGCCGTTCCGCGACGGCGAGCCGCAATCGCCGATGAATTTCTTCTCGACCTGTCCGGCCGGCGACCGCCTGCATATCGAGGCGCTGACGCGCACGCTGCATTTGCTCAACGCCGGCGCCTGCCTGCCGCAAGAGGCCTCGATCTTCATCAATTTCGACCCGTCGGTGTTTACCGAGCGTTCCATCGCCGACAACGCGCTGCGCGACATGCGGCTGGTGCTGCACGAGGCCGGGATCGATCCGCGCCGCATCGTGTGCGAGGTGACCGAGCAGAAGTCGGCGTCACAGGAAACGCTTTACAGCTTCGTCGAGGCGCTGCGGGCCAATGGCTTCCGCATCGCTGTCGATGACTACGGCGCCGATGAATCCGACATCAACCGCATCAAGGAACTCAAGCCAGACATCGTCAAATTCGATGCGCACTGGATCACGCAGCTGATGGAGTCCGGCGCCGGCTTTGCCCTGTTGACCACCATGGTGACGAACTTCGAACAGCAAGGCATCCGCACCGTGTTCGAGGGCATCGAGGAGGGCTGGCAGCTTGAACTGGCCGAGAAATCGGGCGCCTCGATGGTGCAGGGTTTCGTGCTGGCGAAGCCGGAACTGGCGCCGACCAGCTTTCGCGTTTTCGGCAAGGATGCACAGGCACCTGGCGCGGCGGCCGAGCCAGTCAAGGCGCCTGTCGGGCGGACCGCTGCAGCGCGGCCGGGCAGGGTGTTCGGGCGCAGGATCGGGCCATGACCGGGCACCGCGAGCGGCGGCGTGACGTCGCAGAAGCGATCTTTGCCGACGAGGTGGGCATCGAATATGGCGTCCATGGCGCGTTTCGGCTGAAGAGCGCCTACCAGCCGATCTTTGCGCCACGCGGTGGAGCGCTGGCCGCGGTCGCGGTCGAGGCGCTGATCGAACCGCACCGCGCGGCCATGCCGGTTGCGCCGGCCGTGTTCTTCGACAGCGTCGCGGCGGCCGACCGGCTGTTTGTCGAGACGATGTGCCGGATGCTGCATCTGAGAAATTTCCGCAACATCGGCGTCGAAGGGCTCGACCTGTTCTTCAACTACAACCCGATGATCAACGATCATCTCGGGCGTGCGCTGGCCGAGATCCGGCTGATGACCCGGCATCTCGGCGATCTCGACCTGCACACCGGCATGCTGGTCTGCGAAATCACCGAGCAGGCCGCCGACGATCATGTGCTGGCCCCGCTGGTGCGCGAGATGCGGCGCCACGGCGTTCGCATCGCCATCGACGATTTCGGCACCGGCCATTCGACCGCGGAGCGGATGAACCTGCTTCAACCGGATATCGTCAAGATCGACGGCGGCTGGTTCGCCGAATTCTGCCGCCACACTGCTGCCGAGCGTTTCTTCCGGCCGCTTGTCTCGTCGCTGCACGATCGCGGCGCGAAGGTGTTGGTCGAAGGCATCGAGCAATCCGTGCATCTGCGCGTCGCGCTAGATGGTGGTGTTGACCTGCTGCAGGGGTATCACCTCGGGCGCCCGGCGCTGGCGGGTACGCTCCTCAACCGGCAGCCACTGTCGATCGAGGCGCTGCTGGGCGCTGACAACAAGGTGGTGCCGTTGCATCTGCGGCGCTGATGATTAGCGTCCTTCTCCCCGTTCACGGGGGGAAGATGGCGGCAGCCAGATGAGGGGCGGCGCCGGCTTTCCATAAATTGGTCTGGTGATGGGGAGTTCTGATGAGGTGGCGCTGCCCCTCATCGCCCTGCCGGGCGTTCGTCATTCGAAAAGCCAAGCAATTGGCTTTTCGTCCGCTTCGCGGACCACTCCTCAACTCCCCGCAAACGGGGGGGGAAGGATGCTAACCCCAGACAAACAAAAAGGCGGGATAAATCCCGCCTTCCCATTTTCGGTAGCCTGATCGGGAGCTTCAAGTCCGGGCTGGCAGCTATCTGCTGATCCAGCTGATCGGGTCTCTCCGCTCCAGCGCGCTTCTCGCGCGACTGTCAGTACATCCGTGACTTGCCGCGCGCCCCGAACTCTCGTTCGGCGCGCGCTGTTTGCAAAATCAGGCTGCCTTGCTCAGAGAACCAGCGGACGACTTGCCAGTGCGGCGGTCCTGCTCGATCTCGAAGTTGATTTTCTGGCCTTCGACCAGGGTCGACAGTCCAGCGCGCTCGACAGCGGAGATGTGGACGAAAACGTCCGCGCCGCCCGAATCAGGCTGAATGAAGCCGAAGCCCTTGGTGGCATTGAACCACTTGACCGTACCAGTTGCCATATGAATAGTCCTCGCATTTGCTTTGGTTTGACCGAACCGAGGTTCAGCCGGTGTGTATCGAGATTTTGGAGATAGACGTCAGCAAACGCGAAGATCGCGAGGCCCGGATCGATCGGCCGAAATATCAATGGACCTGATATAGGCGGGTTTTGCACCAAAAACAAGATGGCTCGAAAAAAGGCGACGCCGTGGCGCCGCCCAAAGGCCGCCCCAATCGCATGAAAGCGTTGAGCAATCGGGAAGATCGGCACGCTGCGCGGCGTTAGTCCGGTTTTGGGAGACGACCATGAAAGCGATAGTGAAAACCATTCTGCTTGCCGCCTGCCTGACGCTGGCGGCGGCCGAGGCGCAGGCGATTTCGCGCTACGACCCCACCCATATGAGCTGCGACAGGGTGCAAGGCACGATCGCCCGCCAGGGTGCGGTGATTCTGCGCTACCAGTCGACGCGGGTGCCGGGCCTGCCGCTCTTCGACCGCTATGTGCAGAGCCAGGCGTTCTGCAATTTCGGCGAGGTCAGGAAGCGCGCCTATGTGCCGAGCGCCGATACGAAATCCTGCCCGGTCTATCTCTGCAAGCGGATCGAGAACGACCATTTTCATCGCCGCTTCCTGCGCCGTCATTAGGGCATATTGATATTCAGGTGAGGCCGGCCTGCGAACGATGGTCTTCTGCGCTTCCGGTGCTCACGTACATTAAGTACGCTCCGCTCCGGTTCTCGAAGACCATAGTTCTCGGCGCGGCCTGACCTGAATCTCAACATACCCAGCCGGCATACCATTTCAAGCTCTTAGAACCCGAACGAGACCTGCGCCGGGGGTGGCGGGCCGACGCGCACGCCTTCCATGGCCAGCATCTTTTCCTTGGTGGTCGAGCCGCCGGGCGCCGAGAAGCCGCCGATCTTGCCGCCCGCGGCCAGGATGCGGTGACAGGGGATGACCAGCGGCACCGGGTTGGCGCCAAGCGCTGCGCCGGTTTCGCGCGGCAGGCCGGGTTGGCCGGCGCGCTTGGCCAGTTCGCCATAGGTGGTTGTTTCGCCATAACCGAGTTTTCGCGCCGCGTCGTAGATGGCCAGGCGGAAGTCGTCGACGCCATCCAGATCGACCGGCACGTCGGAGAAATCGACGTCCTCACCTGAGGCGTAGGCCTTGATTGAGGCGATGAGTTCGACGACCCATTGCGGCTGCCCAATGTTGGCGGTCGTATTGGCTGCGACGCCGGCATGGCGCATCAGCCGGCGCTCCACCGCTTCGCGGCTCTTTTCGGGCAGGCAGAGCCGGATCAGGCCCTTTTCGCTCCAGGCGATGCCCATGAAGCCGATCACTGTTTCTAACACTGCGTGGCCGGCTGTGATCGAAGATGTCGTTTCCATGATGCGTTCCTTTCCGCAAAGTGGCGAAAACCGGCATACCGACCGGTACATATGCAGAACAATATGGCATCTGGGCCCAGCTCTCGCCACCCGAAAACCACCAGATGGCCCCGATTGCTCACCAGGAATCGCTGGTGTAAGGACTTCTTAACAACCCGACAAACCGGACCCCCGCGGCTTGCCAGCAAAATTCAACCTTATTGCGATCTGCGTGATCGTCGGTGCGGCCGCACTCAGCGGCTGCCAATCGACTTCGCAGGTGAAGGCTACGCCTGCGCCGACTGAAACCGCGACTGCCGCCGGCAGCGATGCCGGCTTCACGGTGCCGCTGCCCGACACGGTTTCGGTGCTGCCGCAATCCTCGGGCATATCGCCCGTCCAGGTGACCGAAGTGACACCTGCCACACCAGCGCTCGATGCCGCCGCGCAGCCGGTTGTTACAACCGCGGCCTTTGCCGGCGCGACGCCGACCGTGGCAGCCATGCCCGCGGCAATGACCGCCAATGCCTGGCAGGCGCCGGCGCCGGCCAAAGCCGGGCAGCCAGTCACTGCTGAGACATACACGACCGCCGGGCTTGTCATGCCGGCGACTGCCGCAGGCGGCCAGAAAACCTTGCCCGGCGTGCAGCAGGTGGCCTATGTCGGGCCGCAGAATCCGGCTGCCCTGGTGCAGTTCCCGGCCGCCCCGCTCAGCTCCGCGCCAGCAGAAGAGCGTACGACCGGCATGCGCGGCGACATCGACCAGCTGATCCAGAAATACGCCGCACTCTACGAGGTGCCGGTCGATCTGGTGCGCCATGTCGTCAACCGCGAAAGCACCTACAATCCCAAGGCTTACAATAACGGCCATTGGGGCCTGATGCAGATCAAGCACGCGACGGCGCGCGGCATGGGCTATGATGGGCCGGCCAAGGGCCTCTTCGACGCCGAGACCAATCTGAAGTACGCGGTCAAATATCTGCGCGGCGCCTGGTTGTGTGCCGACGGCAACGCCAAGAAGGCCGATTGGCTCTACCAGACCGGCTATTATTTCGACGCCAAGCGCAAGGGCCTGCTCGAGGCCACCGGCCTCGGCGTCGACCGCAAGCGCCGCCGGCTGCAGCCCGACGCCTGAGCGCTATGCCTGAACCGCGCCCGCCGGCTCCAAACGACATCCGGCTGCGCAAGATCCTCGACGAGACACTCGTTGCACCGCATTGGCCGGACGGTTTTGCCATGCGCTGCTTCGAACACGGTGACGCACTGCCCTTGCATGCGCTTTTGACCGAGGTGTTCGACGACGGCACCGACGGACCGTTCGACGAATGGTGGCCGCGTATCTCCAGCGATGCCGAATTCGACCCGGCGCTGTGTTTCCTGGTCATCGACGCCAAGGGAAGGCTGGCGGCGGCAGCGCTGTGCTGGACGAGAGCCTTCGTCAAGGACCTCGCCGTTCACCCCGAGGCGCGCGGCAAAGGCATTGGCGAAGCGCTGATGTGGCAGGCTTTCAACGCCTTTCGCGATCGAGGCGCTGCCCATGTCGACCTCAAGACCAACACGGTCGAGAACGCCGCCGCGCTCAGGCTCTACGAGCGGCTGGGAATGATTCAAGTCCCTTGGGAGGGCTAGAACGGCTGTTGAAATCCTTCGATTTGTGAACTGCTTCACATAGGCCGCTGCAACCGGATGCTACTTCAGCATCCATGCCTTTCGACCGATGGCGGATCGACGACTGGCTGATGTGGAGGGGCTGCACCGGCATGTGTTCAGCCACTCCTTGGCGGGTCCCAGGCGGGGGTTTGGGGCCCGCCAGTCGTTTACTGCCAGCCTTCAAATATCAGGAGCGTTGCCGATCTTCTTTTTGAGATCGAGCGCCCAGGCGCGGCCCTCATCGCCGCCCCACAACAGCCAGGCGATATGGCCGGCCGACGGATTGTCTTCATTGCCATAGTTCTTGCCGCGCTTGTCGACCTCGTGGCGGGCGAAATAGCTGACCATGCGGCGGATGGTGGAGGGCGCCAGCTTTTCGCGGTTCTTCAATTCGGTGGCACGGGCGACGCCGATCTCGGTACCGCCGCGGCCGAACTGCTTGCGCAGCCTGAGGCCCCTGGCTGCGTTGTCGGCGACGATCTGCGGGCAACGCAGGTCGATCTCTTCGGCGTTCTGCTCGTGCATGTGTGCTCCCCTGATCCACAGAGATCTAGCTGACAGGAAGAATACGGCAAGGCGGGCCCGTTTCCCGGATCAAAAATGTCGGAACCGATCGCAGTGAAACGTCCTTGGGCCGTAGAGCAATCCGCGCCGGGACGCCGCGCGACGCCAAGGAGACGATCATGATCACCTTCCCCAACGAATCCGCCAGATATCGCACCGCCCGCGAAAAACTCCTGCAGAAGGAACTAGAATTGCGCCGCGCCATGGAGGCCGTGGCTGTCGCCAGGCGCGCTTTGCCGCCGGGCGGGCTGGTTCCGCAGGATTATGTCTTCGATGGGCTGGATGCGGACGGCAGGCCGGCGCGGATAAAACTGTCGGAGTTGTTTGAACCGGGCAAGGATTCGCTTCTCCTCTACAACATGATGTTTCCGCGCCATCCGCAGGAAACGCGTGATGTGGCGGCAAGCGGCGAAACCGCGAAGCTGGCAAGGAAGGACCAGCCTTGCCCGTCCTGCACGGCACTGCTCGATCAGCTCGACGGCGCCATCGGCCATCTCGAAGGCGCCGGCTTCAACTTCGCCGTGGTGGCCAAGACCGCGCTGGAAAACATGGTTGCGCTCGGCCGCGACCGCGGCTGGAGGAACATCCGGTTCGTTTCCTCCGCCGGCAATACCTTCAAGCGCGACTACCACGCCGAGGCCGATGACGGTGCGCAGCTGCCGCTGATGTCGGTGTTTCACCGCGATGGAGACGGCATCAGGCATTTCTGGTCGTCCGAGCTCGGCTTCGCGCCAACGGATCCCGGCCAGGACCCCCGCGCCCTCGGTCCCTGCGAGATCCTGTGGAATTTGATGGATTTCACGCCGGAAGGGCGGCCGGATTGGCACGAGCAGCTGCAATATGGGTGTTGTCATTGAGGGTGGCGGCTTCACCTTCTCCCCTTGTGGGAGAAGGTGGATCGGCGCGCAGCGCCGAGACGGATGAGGGGTGCTGGAAGGAATGAGACGGTGGCGATTGTCGCCTTCTCTGTGCGGATGAGGCGGTTGTAACACGGGCGTATCGCCAAGCTGGAACACCCCTCATCCGACCTCGCTTCGCGAGGCCACCTTCTCTCACAGGGGGAGAAGGTAAAGCGCGCTTCGGCGGCAGCTATAATTTACAATGCGATGCAGAACTTTGGAGGCAGC
This sequence comes from Mesorhizobium sp. P2_F7, assembly GCF_056403695.1. Lineage (NCBI taxonomy): Bacteria > Pseudomonadati > Pseudomonadota > Alphaproteobacteria > Hyphomicrobiales > Phyllobacteriaceae > Mesorhizobium > Mesorhizobium sp. P2_F7. The sequence continues at coordinate 597,918 of NZ_JBFUFA010000003.1, forward strand.
CATGCCCAAGATCGACCTGTCCACCGTGCCCGTGCGCAAAGGCTCGGGCTACCCCGCGCCCTTCGACGCCCCATGCGCCAACCGCACGCGCCAGCGCCTGGGCGATGCGGGCGGCCTCGGCGATTTCGGCGTCAACCTGATGACACTCCGCCCGGTGGATGGTCGAGCCAGCGCCACTGGCACAGCCATGAGGACGAGCTCGTCTATGTGCTGGAAGGCGAACTGGTGCTGGTCGAGGATGGCGGCGAGACGCTGCTCAAGGCAGGCGACTGCGCGACCTTCGCCAAGAACAGCGGCAACGGCCATCACATGATCAACCGCTCCTCGGCGACCGCGCGCTATCTCGAAGTCGGCTCGCGGAACCCCGACGATGTCATCACCTGCTCTGACATCGACATGATGAGCCCGAGTTCGGATGGGCGGTTCCTGCACAAGGACGGCATGCCGTATCCAGGGCAGGGGTGAGCGAGGCGCCGGCCTTTCCTTCTCCCCTTGTGGGAGAAGGTGTCGCCGAAGGCGACGGATGAGGGGTGTTCCAGCGGAGTGAGGCGTTGGTGTTTCCTGGAACACCCCTCATCCGTCTCGGCGCTATCGCGCCGATCCACCTTCTCCCACAAGGGAGAAGGGAAGAACGCCGCTGGCGTTCCTCCGCCGCCGCGATAGGCTCGCTCCCAACCAAAGGAGATCCATCATGCCCAAGGAAATCATCGAAGTGCCGGTGCTGTCGGCTGCAGTGCGGGCGCTTGGCGTGCCGCTGTCGCTGGTGACCAAAGGGGCGGGGCTGGTCTTCGTCTCCGGCACGCCGCCGCTCGATCTCTTGACCGGCAAACTGGTCAAGGGCGACATCGAGGTGCAGACCGAGGCATCGCTAAAGGCGCTGAAACACTGCCTGGAAGCAGCGGGAAGCTCACTGGAAAACGTGCTGATGGTGCGCATCTACGCCGCCAATGCCGGCTTCTACAACGCCATCAACCGCGTCTATGCCCGGCATTTCCCGGAAAACCCGCCATCGCGGACCTTCGTGCCGGTGGCGTCATGGCCGATGGAATTCGATATCGAGATCGAGTGTGTGGCGGTGGGGTGAGCTCTGGACCATGGCTCGGCGCTGGCGTTCGGCCGGGCGCGCGATAAGCTCGCTGGCAAACCCAGGGAGAATGCCATGAAGAAAGAAGTCATCGAAGTGCCCGTCATGTCGGCCAAGGTGCGGGCGCTTGGGCTGCCGTGCTCGACGGCGGTCAGGGCCAATGGCTTCGTGTTCATCTCGGCCACGCCGCCGGTGGACATGGTGACCGGCGAGATGATGCGCGGCGACATCGAAACGCAGACAGAGGCATCGCTGAAGGCGCTGAAACATTGCCTGGAAGCGGCCGGCACCTCGCTGGACAACGTCGTGATGGTGCGCATCTACGCCGTCAATTCCGGCTTCTACAACGCCATCAACCGGGTCTATGCGAAGTACTTCAGCGTCAATCCGCCGGCGCGCAGTTTTGTCCCCGTGGCGTCATGGCCGATGGAGTTCGATATCGAGATTGAATGTGTGGCGGTGGGGTAACCACGCGCTTCAATAGAGCCGGGTCTTGCCGTCCCTGTCGATGATCTCCTGCATCTCGGCAACGCCAAGCGCCAGCTTGCCATGCGCGACCATCGCCTGTGCAAGCGAGGGAACGCAGGACGAGTCGCGCCATGTTTCCTGGCGCCACAGGCCGGCCCGCACAATGCTCTTGGCGCAATGCAGGAAGGCCTCGCGCACCGTGACAAGAAGAACGAAGCGCGGTTCCTTTCCATTCACCGGATAGCGGGCGAGCAGTTCGGGGGCGCGGCTGATACGGCCTTCTCCGGCGACACGAAGCGTGTCGGTGTGGCCCGGAATGAGGAAGATCAGGGCAAGCGACGGGTCCGCGATGAGATTCTCGTAGCTGTCGAAACGGCCGTTGCCGAGACGGTCGGGAATGGCAAGCGTCTTGCGGTCCAGCACCTCGACAAAACCGGCGGGATCCCCCTTGGGTGAGAGATCGAGCAGACCGTCCTGACCCTTCGTCGCCATGACGAGGTATGGCGACATGGAAATGAAGGTCGCGCAGATCCCGTCGATATGGTCGATCGTCTTGTTGGCCACCTTCTCGCCCACCGGGCCAACGATGTCGCGAAGCTCGGCGATGGTCGTCAGGATGTCCGGGTCAGCCTGTGCCATGGTTCGAACCCTCTCTCGATCGCCGCAATCGCCGGCGTCGCGAACGATGCTCGCACCGGAAGGCGAGCACAACTAGTCCGGAAACCGGACTGGTAGCGCGGCCTGCGGGGGCCTATAGAATCTCAAGCAGTCTTTCTGGCAGTTTTCTCTGGCGGTTTCGCGGGGCGGACCGGTCGATATGCAGGAGCACAATGGCTACGGTCAGTACTGTCCGCTCTCGATGGCGGCGGACATCCTGTGCAACCGCTGGACCGTGCTGGTGCTGCGCCAGCTGCTCGAAGGATCGACCGGCTTCAACGAGATCCGGCGCGGGGTGCCGCTGATATCGCGCACGATCCTGGCGCAGAGGCTGAAGGAGTTCGAATCCTACGGTCTCGTGTCCCGGGGCAGTGAGGGCGCCGGCAAGCCGGTCGTCTACCGGCTGACGGAGGCGGGGTTGGCTCTGGGCGAGGTGGTGCGCGCCATCGCTGTCTGGGGACAGGAATGGATCGATGTCGAACCGTCGCTCGCCGACGTCGATACCGATTTCCTGATGTGGGACATAAGGCGCAACGTCCGCCGCCTGCCAAGCCTGCCCGACCGTTTCGTCGTCCGCTTCCATTTCCCCGATGCGGCGGAAGGCAAGCGGCTGCATTGGCTGGTGTTCGAACGCCGGGATGTCGACCTCTGCTACATCGACCCGGGTTTCGAGATCGATGTGCAGATCGAAGCGCCGCTCAAGACCATGGTGCGCATCTGGATCGGTTCGCAGGGCCTTGCCGGTGCAATCGCCAGCGGCGAAGTCCAGATAGACGGCCCCCGCAAGTTCACGTCCAACGTGGCTGACTGGCTCGGCCTCGGTTCGCTGGCAGCCATACAAAAACGCCCGGGGGAACTGCGGGTGTTGCGGGCGATTGGTTAGGGACCGCTGGAGGCGCTGAAACCCAATAGGCGCAGCAACCCCTCTGGCTGCCATTGATCTCCCACGGGTGGGGAGATCAGCCATACTCACGCAAAATACTCCTGCAGCGGCCTGACCTCGAGGCTCCCTGCCTTCAGCGCCGCAATCGCCTCCGCCACCGCAGCAGCGCCCGACAGCGTCGTGTAATATGGCACCTTCTGCATCAACGTCGCACGCCGCAGCGACTTGGAGTCCGACACCGCCTTCTGGCCGTCCGTGGTGTTGAAGACGATCTGGACCTGGCGGTTGCGAATGGCGTCTTCGATGTGGGGGCGTCCCTCAAGCACCTTGTTGATCTTCTGGGCGTCGACGCCGTTTTCGGCGAGGAAGCGCTGCGTGCCGGACGTCGCCAGCACTTTAAAACCCTGGCCGGCGAGGCGCTTCACCGCCGGCAATATGCCTTTCTTGTCCTCGTCGCGCACCGAGACGAACAGCGTGCCGGAGCGTGGCAGGTCGACGCCGGCGCCGAGCTGGCTCTTGGCGAAGGCCAGAGCAAAGTCGCGGTCGAGACCCATGACCTCGCCGGTCGAGCGCATTTCCGGGCCGAGCAGGATGTCGACGCCGGGGAAGCGGGCGAAGGGGAAGACGGCTTCCTTGACCGCGATGTGGCCGGGGTTTCTCGGGTCGGGCATGGCGCCGTAATGGGCGAAGGCGTCTTCCAGCTTTTCGCCGGCCATGATGCGGGCGGCGATTTTCGCAATGGGCCGGCCGATGGTCTTGGCGACGAAGGGCACGGTGCGTGACGCCCGCGGATTGACCTCCAGCACATAGACCGTACCGTCCTTGATCGCATACTGCACGTTCATCAGGCCGCCGACATTGAGTGCGCGGGCGAGCGCGGCTGTCTGGCGCTCCAGTTCGTCGACCAGTTCCGAAGGCAGGGAGTGAACCGGCAGCGAGCAGGCCGAGTCGCCCGAATGGATGCCGGCCTCCTCGATATGCTCGAGGATACCCGACACGAACGTGTCCTTGCCGTCGCAGAGGCAGTCGACATCGACCTCGATGGCGCCGGAGAGATAGGTGTCGAACAAAAGCGGGTTCTTGCCCAGCAGCGTGTTGATCTGGCCGGTCTTGTCGTTGGGGTATTTCTGCTTGATGTCCTCCGGCACCAGGCCGGGCACGGTGTCGAGCAGGTAGCTCTGCAGCATGCCCTCGTCGTGGATGATCTGCATGGCGCGGCCGCCGAGGACATAGGAGGGACGCACCACCAGCGGGAAGCCGAGCTCGCCGGCGACGAGACGGGCCTGCTCGACCGAATAGGCGATGCCGTTCTTCGGCTGGGTGAGGTTGAGCTTGTGCAGCAGCTTCTGGAAGCGGTCGCGGTCTTCGGCGAGATCGATCATGTCGGGCGACGTCCCGAGGATCGGGATGCCGGCCTTCTCCAGCGCGTCGGCGAGCTTCAGCGGCGTCTGGCCGCCGAACTGGACGATGACGCCGACCAGTTCGCCCGACGCCTGTTCGGCGCGCAGGATCTCCAGCACGTCCTCCGCCGTCAGCGGCTCGAAGTAGAGCCGGTCGGAGGTGTCGTAGTCGGTCGACACGGTCTCGGGGTTGCAGTTGATCATGATCGCTTCGTAGCCGGCGTCGCGCAGGGCGAAGGCGGCATGGCAGCAGCAATAGTCGAATTCGATGCCCTGGCCGATGCGGTTGGGACCGCCGCCGAGAATGACAACCTTCTTGCGCGATGAGACCTGCGCTTCGTTGGCAAGCGCGCCGGCGAAGGGCACTTCGTAGGTCGAGTACATATAGGCGGTGGGCGAAGCGAACTCGGCGGCGCAGGTGTCGATGCGCTTATAAACCGGATGAACGTCGAGCTTTTCGCGAATCTTCTGAATCACTTCGGCGTCGGTCTTCGTCAGCGACGCGAGGCGGGCGTCGGAGAAGCCCATGGCCTTCAGCATGCGCAGGTTGACGGCGTCCTGGGGAATGCCGTGCTCACGGATGCGGGCTTCCATGGCGAGGATGCCGGCGATCTGTTCGAGGAACCACGGGTCGATCTTGCACATGGCGTGCACGTCTTCGAGCGAGGTGCCCATGCGGATCGCCTGCGCCACCATGCGCAGCCGGTCGGGCGTCGGCGTGCCCAAAGCGGCGCGGATGGCGTTGCGGTCGTCAACGTGGCTGGCGGGCGCAGTGCCATGACCAAGGCCGGGGATCTCGATCTCGTCGAGGCCGGTGAGGCCTGTCTCAAGACCACGCATCGCCTTCTGCAAGGACTCCTGGAAGGTGCGGCCGATGGCCATGACTTCGCCGACCGACTTCATGGCGGTGGTCAGCACCGGTTCGGCGCCGGGGAATTTCTCGAAGGCAAAGCGCGGGATCTTTGTCACGACGTAGTCGATGCTCGGCTCGAACGAGGCCGGCGTCGCGCCGCCGGTGATGTCGTTCTCCAGCTCGTCCAGCGTGTAGCCGACGGCGAGCTTTGCCGCGATCTTGGCGATGGGGAAGCCGGTCGCCTTGGAGGCCAAAGCGGACGAGCGCGAGACGCGCGGGTTCATCTCGATGACGACGAGGCGGCCATCGGCCGGGTTGACGGCGAACTGCACGTTGGAGCCGCCGGTCTCGACGCCGATCTCGCGCAGCACCGCGATCGAGGCGTTGCGCATCATCTGGTATTCTTTGTCGGTGAGCGTCAGGGCAGGGGCGACGGTGATGGAATCGCCCGTATGCACGCCCATCGGGTCGATATTCTCGATCGAGCAGACGATGATGCAATTGTCCGCCTTGTCGCGGACGACTTCCATCTCATACTCCTTCCAGCCGAGGACGCTTTCCTCGATCAGCACTTCGGTGGTCGGCGAAGCGTCGAGGCCGGACTGGACGATGTCGTAGAATTCGGCGCGGTTGTAGGCGATGCCGCCACCGGTGCCGCCCATGGTGAAGGACGGGCGGATGATGGCGGGCAGGCCGACATGGTCGAGCGCCTGGGCGGCAATCGCCATGCCGTGGCTGATGTAGCGCTGCTTGCGGTCGCCTTCGCCGAGGTTCCAGCGGGTTTCAAGCGCATCGAGCGCGGCATCGAGATCGGCAGGGGCCTCGGCCTTGACGGCGGCGCGCTCGGCCTCATGCATCTTGCGGTCGGTGTTCTTGACGTCGGTGGCGTTGGCCAGCATCGACTTCGGCGTTTCCAGGCCGATCTTCTTCATCGCCTCGCGAAACAGCGCGCGGTCCTCGGCCTTGTCGATGGCCGTGGCATCGGCGCCGATCATCTCGACATTGTACCGCTCCAGCACGCCCATGCGGCGCAACGACAAAGCGGTGTTGAGCGCGGTCTGGCCGCCCATGGTCGGCAGCAGCGCATCCGGCCGCTCCTTGGCGATGATCTTGGCGACCACTTCCGGCGTGATCGGCTCGATATAGGTGGCGTCGGCCAGTTCCGGGTCGGTCATGATCGTGGCCGGGTTGGAATTGACCAGGATGACCCTGAAACCTTCCTCCTTCAGCGCCTTGCAGGCCTGGGTGCCGGAATAGTCGAACTCGCAGGCCTGGCCGATGACGATGGGGCCGGCCCCGATGATCAGGATCGACTTGATGTCAGTGCGTCTTGGCATCGTTATGAGTTCCGTTCGGCGAGCGGCTTGCACGAAAAACCGGGACGGGAAGACCCGGCCGGTTGTGCTTGCGATTCTGGTATCAGGCTAGGAGGGCCTTATAGGGAAGAGTTTTGGCGGATGTAACCCCGAAAATGCGGGATTGTGGGGGCAGTAGGGCAGTAGGGCAGTAGGGCAGTAGGGCAGTAGGGCAGTAGGGCAGTAGGGCAGTAGGGCAGCGGCCTCTCGGCCTTTCACATACTGCCTTACTGCCCTACTGCCTTATTCCCCTAGTCGCCGAACGCCAGCGTATCGGTAATCTCGAACCGTTCGGCCACGCCGATGCGGATCATGTTCAGGCTGCCTTCGCGGGTGAAGCGGAATTCGTCGGCAGAGTCGGAGCCGGCTGGCAAGCCACCATGGAAGTTGATGATGCGCGCGCCGCCGTCCGGCCAGGTCACGGTCACGGCGCTGTCGCCGCCGGTATGGGCGACGCTTATTTGGCACTGGGTCATCGGCTCGCCGACATGGCGCGCGCAGGGGATGCCGAGCGCGGGCGGAGCAGGGGAGGGTTCGATCGCCGCGAATGCCATGCCATAGGCATCGTCCATCGCGATCCTGCCGATCTCGGCGGCGGACTTTGGCGCGTCTGGATCCGAGCCGCCGAGACGCTGCGTCAGGTCAGGCGGCGGCGCAGGTGCGGGCGGTGGGGGAGGCGTCGTGGCGTCCGGGTTGGCATCGGTGGCCGTGGCGACTGTGGGCGCATCCGCCGGCTGGTCAGATTCGGGCACGGTCGCCGGATTGACCGGGACGAGATAGCGCGCCGGCGCCCAGCCGGTGGCGCTGGGATTGTCTGAAACAACCTTGCACCAGGGATGTCCGTCAATGTCGTTGCAGCCGAGGTTGCGCACGCTCGCACCGGCAGCCACCCGCGCCTCGGTCTTGCCGATCGGAGATGGCTTGGCGCGGATGTTGAGCAGATCGTCGGGAGCAAGCCCGGTGACGAAGGAGATGAAGGGCGCCTCTTCGGCGTGGGCCGGGACAATAGCCAGCCATGCCGCCGTCAGCAGCGGAGCGGCAATCAGCGCATGCAAACTAGTTCGGAGCGTAAGGATGCGCCTCATCATTGGCCGTGCACTGATACTCTGTACCTTTGCCCTTCGCAATTCCGGACGGAAAACCGCTTCACACTTTTCCTGGAATTGCTCTAGCCGCGGCAGGTCCTGCCACATGCCCGGGCGGTTTTATAAGGGACGATGCGGCGCCATGTAAGTCCAAAATGCGTCCGATGTTTGGTGCCGGGAGGCGCAGGCAAGGGGGCGGTGCAGTCACACGGAGCCTTGCCCAGAGGATTTGGGCATGAAGCCGGTTCTCAGCGCATGCGCCCATTCCGGCCGCCCCGCCTGTTCGGCCTGAATGGCTGCCGCCTCGTGGTCATAGTCGACGGCGATGGTCTCGAAACGGTCGGGTCCGCCACCATCCAGGGTCACGATGCCGTAGCGCGCATGCGGACTGCCTTGCTCCGAAACATGCGCCGGCGGGGTGTCGTCGTCATAGGCGGGGGCGCCGACACTGCCGGGGTTGAAGATCACGGGGCCGCCGGGGATGCGGATCAGCTCCGGGCGGTGGCTGTGTCCGCACAGCACAATGCGGCAGGCGAGCCCCTTCAGCCGCCGCTCGATAGCTGCAAGCGGCGCGCGCACCAGTTGGCCATCGACGATCGCGTCGAGCAGATATTGTTCGTCATGGTCGGGCCGGGCATGGAACGCGACCACGCCGGGAATGATCTCCAACATGAAAGGCAAAGCAAACAGCGCCTCGCGCTGCGCCGATGTCAGCCGTTCCTGCGCGTAGCGGTCGGAAGCCCACATCGTCTCGTCGGCGGGGTCGACGGCGACGCGGCGGTCGTGGTTGCCGCGCACGGTCGGCAGGTCGAGCGCTTCGAGCCGCTCGAACGTCTCACGCGGCCACAGCGGGCCGGAGACGCAATCGCCGAGATTGATGGTGAGATCGGCGCCGCCACGCCGCTCGAGATCGGCGAGCACGGCATCCAGTGCCAGCACATTGCCGTGGATGTCGGCGAGAACGGCTATGCGCATGCGGCGGGCTCCCTGGTGCAGCCGCACTGGAGTATTTGCGGCCCGTCTTCGTTATCAAGCCCCTGCCTCAGCCGGAAGCCCCTTGGCTTTCGTCGAAGCACGCCATCTGTTAGCGTCCACACCGTTCCAGAGTTCATCTGGGGGAGATCTGCTCAAGACAGCCTTGGAGGGACCAGGCGATGACCCGCGACCAGATGGTTGCCCACCTGCGCGCCGCCAATGAGGTCGCGCGCGAGACTGCCGCGCACGGGCATCATCCTTTCGGCTGTGTGCTCGTCGGTCCCGACGATCGCATCCTGATGCGGCAAGGCAACATCAACACCGTGCGCCACGCCGAAACCGAACTCGCCCGGCGTGCCGCGGACGCCTATCCGCCGGAATTCCTCTGGTCCTGCACGCTGGTCACCACTGGCGAGCCCTGTGCGATGTGCACTGGAACGCTCTACTGGGCCAATATCGGCCGGCTGGTTTACGGCTATGAGGAAACCAAGCTTCTCGCGCTGACTGGCGACCATGCCGAGAATCCGACGATGAACCTCTCGTCGCGCACGGTCCTCGCCTCCGGGCAGAAGCCGGTCGAGGTCCACGGTCCCTTCCCCGAGATGGACGAGGAACTCCTCGCCCCGCATATCGGGTTTTGGCAGCGCTAGGAGAACTTGACTTCGAAACCGGCTAGGCCGGCAGTTCGATGTCGTGGCCGCCGACCGCGGGCAAAGCAGGGTCGTCGCCAGCCGCGGCGATGACGCTGTCGAGCAGGCCGGGGAAGCGGGCGTCGAGATCGGTGCGGCGCAGCGTGATCATGCGGTTGGTGCCGACCACTTCGGCGCGGGTGACGCCGGCTTCGCGCAGTTTGGCCAGGTGATAGCTGAGGTTGGTCTTCGAGCCGAAGTCGAGGAACTGGCTGCAGTTCAGCGCCACGCCTTCCTTGCTGGCGAGATAGCGCACGATGGCGAGCCGGGTCGGGTCGCCAAGCACGGCGAGCACGATCGGCAGGCTGATCTGGTCTGTGTTGGGGTGCGGCAAGGTCATGGCCCGAAACTAAGCACAGTCGGTGGCGATTTCAACGCGTGGCTCTTTCTGTGCCCGTACATACTGTTTCTCCGTTTCGCTATTGGCCCAATGGCTGTCCTGACACAGGGCTGTCAGCAGGCTTCAGCTATTTTCGCCTGGCTTCATTGACATCATGCCCTGTTATGTCCAATTGTTCAATAACTTTTGAACTAAGGACACCCCCAATGGACAAGCGCCTCTTCTGGCTTGCGCTCGGATCGTTCACGATCTCGACCGAAGGCTTCGTGATTTCCAGTCTGCTGCCCGATATCGCTGGCGACGCGGGCATTTCGATTCCGCTGGCCGGCACGCTGATCACCGCTTTCGCGCTCGCCTACGCCATCGGCACGCCGATCCTGGCGACGCTGACCGGCGAATGGGACCGGCGCCGCGTCATCCTGTGGACGCTGGTGTTCTTTGTCATCGGCAATCTGGTGGCAGCACTAAGCTCCTCCTTCGAACTGCTGCTCATTGCCCGTATCATCATGGCGCTGTCGTCGGGCCTGTTCGCGGCGACCGCGCAAGGCACGGCGGTGGCGCTGGTCGATGACCATCACCGGGCGCGAGCCATTGCCGTGGTTGTCGGCGGCACCACCGTGGCGGTGGCGCTTGGCGCCCCGCTCGGTGCGCTGGTCGCGACGATTGCCGGCTGGCGCGGTACCTTCTTTGCCATCGCCGGGCTTGGCGCGCTGGTCGGCGCCATCCTGTGGTATCGGCTGCCGCGCGGCATTGTCGGCACCAGGCTGCCGCTGCGGCGCCGGCTGGCCGCGGCGCTGCGCCCCGGCGTCATGCCGATCCTGTTGACCACGGCTCTCGCCCTGATCGGCGCTTTCTCGGTCTTTTCCTACATCGCACCGCTGGCCATCCAGAGCGGCGGTTTGAGCCCGCTGGCGCTGCCCGGCATGCTGCTCGCCTTCGGTGTCGGCGCCGTCATCGGCAACATTGCCGGCGGTCAGGCGGCCGACCGGTTCGGTGCGACGCGCACCGTCGGCTGGTCGCTGGCGCTGAGTGCCGCGATGCTGGTCATGCTCTCGGTCGTGCCGACCTTCCTGCCGCAGCACATCGCCGGGCCGGTGCTGATGGCCATGATGGTGCCGTGGGGCATGGTCGGCTGGGCGTTCCCGCCGGCGCAGGCTAGCCGCATCATCAAGCTGGCGCCCGACGCAGCACCGATCGTGCTGTCGCTCAACGCGTCGGCGCTCTATCTCGGCGTTGCGCTGGGCGCGGTGGTCGGCGGTGCCGTGCTGCGCTACGGCGTGCCGGCCGATCTCGGCCTCATCGCCGCAATCTTCCCGCTGATCGGGCTTGGCGTGGTGCTGGCTGGCCGCTGGGCGGCCCGCCCGGTCGCCGTGCCGGCGGAGTAACCTGCTTGTAGAACCTTACTGACGGCCGCTCTTTCAGTCCTGAAGGGCGGCCGCCGGCATTTCGTAATCCAGCGCCGCGACTTCATCCAGCATGGCGCGCAGCTCTGCCGCCCGGTCCTTGCCGACCATGTCCTCAAAACGCTGCTGGGCAAGGCTCCACAATTTCGTCGCCTCTTCGAGCTTGGCGAGGCCCTGGCTTGTCAGGCGCACACGCTTGATGCGGCGATCGTCCTTGTCGGCGAAGGTCTCGATATAGCCGTCGCGGATCAGCGGCTTCAGTGTGTGGCCGAGCGCCGACAGATCCATGACCATCTCTTCGGCTATGGTGCCCATCGCCGGCTCGCTGCCGACATAGATCTGGTAGAGCAGGCCGTATTGCGTGCCCTTCAGGCCCGAAGGCGCGATCACATCGTCATAAAAGCGGCTGAGCTTGCGCGCGGCGCGCCGCAGCGTGGCGTTGTTGCAAGGGCTGAATCCCGGCATCGCAGTCTTGGTCATCACGGCTCCTTGGCCGGCAAAGCGTCTGCCGGCATGCCGCAGAAATAGTTTCTGTCGCCGCCGTTGACAAGATAGTGGCATATACCTATTTCGTTGATAGTTGTATATGCCACTAATTAGAAATCAGGCGGCGGGATGAGAGATTTCCGTCTCGCCGGGCAGCACCAAAAGGAACAGGACAATGAGTGGACAGGACAACAAGGGCACGGCAGTCATCACCGGCGCATCGGCGGGCATCGGCGCGGTCTATGCCGACCGGCTGGCAGGGCACGGCTACGATCTGGTGCTGGTGGCGCGGCGCGCCGACCGGCTCGAGGAACTGGCTGAAAAGCTTCGTTATGCCTACCAGCGCAAGGTCAGCGTGATTGCCGCCGATCTCGCCGACGACAATGATATGCGCCGCGTCGAACAGGCGATCGCGGCCGACGACAGCGTGACGCTTCTGGTCAACAATGCCGGCATCGGCGGCCAGGCCGTGGTGGCAACGGCCGACGCAGACGAGGCCGAGCGCATGATTAAGGTCAATGTCATTGCCTTGACCCGCCTGACCCGCGCCGTGCTGCCGGGGCTTTTGGCGCGCAACCGCGGCGCCATCGTCAACATCGCCTCGGTGCTCGCCTATGAGACCTCGTTCGGCGGCATCTACAGCGGCACCAAGGCCTATGTCGTCAACTTCACCGAGGGACTGCACCGCGAGGTCGCGGGCACCAATGTGAAGGTGCAGGCAGTGCTGCCGGGTGCGACCCGCACCGATTTCTGGGAGCTTGCCGGCAGCGATATCGACCAGCTGCCGAAGGAAATCATCATGAGCGCCGACGACATGGTCGATGCCGCGCTCGTTGGTCTGTCCCGGGGTGAAGCCGTCACCGTGCCGGCGCTTGCCGATGCGGCCAAGCTCGACACCTTCCTTGGCGCAAGGCAGGCCTTCTACGGCAACCTGCACGCCGACAAGCCGGCTGCGCGCTACGCGGCTTGAGCTGACAGGACTTGGGTTCCTCGCCCCGCAAAGCGGGGAGAGGTGGCCGCGAAGCGGCCGGAGAGGGGGCTTCGTAGGGCTGATGCCTTGCGGAGTCTCGCTACCATCGTTGCGCCAGCCCCCTCTCCGTCTCGGCTTCGCCGAGCCACCTCTCCCCCATTTCATGGGGGCGAGGAACTAGCGCTAAGCCCCCCGCCACATCGGAATGATCGACGCCGCCAGCACCAGCGCCAGCACGATGTTGAGCGCGCGCCATTGCCATTCGGTCTTGAGCAGCCGTGCCAGCACCATGCCGGCGACGCACCAGATGGACAACATCACGGCGGCCGCCAGGCCAAAGGTCGAGCCGAGCAGCAGTGCGAGTTGTCCCGGTCCGTCGGCAAGGGCTGCGAACGAAGCCGCGGCGCCCAGGCCCATCGCCCAACCCTTGGGATTCAGCCATTGGATGCCGGCGCCGCTGAGGAAACTGGTGGGCTTGGCCATCGTGACATCGAGATTGGGCGGCCCGGCGCGGCCGATCTTGATCGCCAGCCAGACGAGATAGAGCGAGCCGACAAGTTTCATCGCCAGCTGTAGCGATGGCACGGCGAGCAGCAGTCCGGCGAGCCCGGCGGCCGCGGCTCCCGTTACCGTGGCAAGACCGGTGGCGCTGCCCGTCATCAGCGGGACGGAACGGCGGAAGCCGAATTGCGCACCGGAGGCCGTCGACAGCGTGGTCGCAATGCCAGGCGTGCCGGTTGCAATGATTGCGAAAACGACAAGGGGAATGATGGGCTCGAACATACTGATATCCTCGGTGGGCTGCCATCGTAGCCGCGCAGCTACTTCAGTAAATGCAATGTTTGCGATGCCCAGCATTAGCAGGTATAATGCAAGCCATGATCCGAAACCTCGACACGGCGCTGATCCGCACCTTCGTCACCGTCGCCGACAAGGCCAGCATGACGGCGGCGGCGAATGCGCTGCATTTGACGCAAGGCGCCGTCAGCCAGCAGGTCAAGCGGCTTGAAGAGGCGCTCGGCTGCAGCCTGTTCGAGCGCGACCGGCGCGGCTTGCGGCTGACGCGGCCTGGCGAGCGGCTGTTCGGCAAGGCAAAGCGGCTGCTCGGCCTCAATGACGAGATCTGGGCCGAGATGGCGGGCACGGAGGTTGCCGGCCAGGTGCGGCTCGGCGTGCCCTACGACCTCGTCGGCACCTTGCTGGCGCCGGTGCTGAAGGCCTATTCGGAAGCCTATCCACGGGTCGAAATCTCGCTGCTCTGCGCTGCCTCGCCGGACCTTACCGCTGCCCTTGCGGCCGGCACGATCGATCTTGCCGTCATTGAGGAACGGGTTGGCCCGACGGCCGGCGAGTGCCTCGCCATCGACCGGCTGGTCTGGGTCGGGGCCAAGGGCGGCGTTGCCCGCGCCAAACGGCCGCTGCCGGTGTCGATCGTCGCCGACACCTGTGCCTTCCGCCCGGTGGTGTTGTCGGCGCTGAACGAGCATGGTTTGGAATGGCGCACCGTGTTCGAAAACGGCAACATCGACGCGACGACGGCGACGGTGCGCTCCGACCTCGCGGTCACCGCCTGGCTCGCCTCCACCGTGCCTGCCGATCTCGACATTCTGCCCTTCGATGCCGGGCTACCGCCGCTGCCGAATTTCTCGATCAACCTGCATCTGCCAAGATTTGGCGCGGCCCCGGCGGCGCAGGAGTTTGCGCGGTATATCCGGGATGGACTGGCGCGGCGGGCGGTGGCGGCATAGGCCAGGCCACTAGTTCCTCGCCCCCACGAWTGTGGGGGAGAGGTGGCTCGGCGAAGCCGAGACGGAGAGGGGGATTGGCGCTGCGGTGCCAAGTTTTCACAAGGTATCCGCCCTACGAAGCCCCCGCTCCGGCCGCTTCGCGGCCACCTCTCCCCCGCTTTGCGGGGCGAGGAACCCAAGTCCTGTAAAGCTACTTCCAGTTCTTGCGTCGCTCGAGTTCAGCGTCGGACGGCTCCTGCGTGACAAACGACCCGACCTTGATCTCGCCGCCGCGTTCGTAGGTCGCCATGATGACGCCGGTGGTCGTGGCCTGCGACTTGACGAGCTTGAAGGCGGCCCGGCATCGCGCCACCATCGAACAGCCGCTTGCCCTTGCCCAGCAGCAGCGGGAAGATCATCAGCCGGATCTCGTCGATCAGCCCGTTGGCGAGCAAGGTCTGGATCAGCTCGCCCGAACCCTGGATGAGCAGGTCAGGTCCATCCTCCTTTTTGAGGCGGCGCAACGCCGCGACGATATCGTCGCCAAGCCATTGCGTGTTCTCCCAGGTGAGTGTGTCAGGCCGATGCGTCGCCACATATTTGGTCGCAGGATTGAAGGCATCTCCGATCGGATCGTTCTGGTAAGGCCAGTATGCGGCGAAGATGTCGTAGGTTCTGCGGCCGAGCAGCAGGGCGAAAGGTTTGGAGAACAGTTCTTCCATGGCGACGCCGGCCACCTCGTCAAAGTAGTGGAAGGTCCAACCGCCGAACTTGAAGCCGCCGACCGGATCTTCCTCGGGACCACCTGGCGCTTGCATGACGCCGTCCAGGCTGACGAAGGTGGCGGCGATGATCTTTCGCATTGGATTTTTCCTTCTCTTTGGTCCGCGCCGTCAGGGCCGGACTTCGATCCAAGGACGCACAAGTCAGCGGCCATCCGACAGGTAACGGCAAAAAACGACACCTATTGCCGCTGTCGCCTGCCGCCAAGCGCCTGCGACGAAAACCAGACGTCGCCGATGACAGCAGTGGCGGTCCGGTCCGGCGCCCTGTCCGATGTCAGCCAGATGGAGCGGCTTCGCGCCGCTTGCTGGAGGTCGGGGATTTTAGCCGCTGAGCCGGCGACCGAGGCGCCTACGCAGGGGATGAACCATGAGCGCATGAACGGGTCGCAGGCAAAGCCCTTGTCGGTGCGGGTCACCATCACCGCAAGGCCGACGCTCTGGGCCGGGCGCCAGGGGAAGATCATACGGCCGCCGGGCTTCAGCGCCCGCAGCCATCTAACCGGTGGGGCGACGACGCCAGCGTTGACATAGATGATGTCGGATGGCGGCAGATCGCTCGTGACCGCATCGGCACGGACGACGCTCACGTTGCGATAGGTTTCGAGGTTCTTTGTCGCTTTGGCGGCAAGGTCGGCCTCCAGTTCGAAGGCGGTCACCCGGCCCGGTGAAACCAGCCGGGCCAGCAAGGCGGTGTAGTAGCCGGTGCCGGCGCCGACATGGGTGACGGCCTCGCCTGGTCTGGGGGCGATCCTGCCGATCCACATGGCGTGCAGCGAGGGTTCGCCATTGTTGATGCCTTTGTCGGCATCGAGCGCCACCAGCACATCCTGATAGATGTGAACCGGATCGGCGCTCGGCGTCATGATCTTGCCGGTGCCGGTGATGAGCGCCCTGCCGGCGACCACCGTCCACGGGCCGGGACCGAGAAAGGCCTCGCGCGGCACTGCGGCGAAAGCCTCTTCGAGGCGCGGATCGACCGAGCCGGCACTGGCCGCCATCAGCTGCGCATAGAATTTTCTTGCGTCTTCGACACTTGTCATGATGCGCTACAAAATAGCGCGAAGCGCCGGTTTGTCTCGCTCGGAAGAAGCAGAAAAATCAACCGACGCCGAAGATGGTGTCGTAGAGCAGCTTGAAGTTGAGCACCAGGATGATCGCCGCGACCACCCAGGCAAGCGCGGCGACGCCGCGCGGAATGGCAAGGTTGCCCATCTTCTTCTTGTCGGAGACGAACTGCACCAGCGGGATGACCGCGAAGGGAAGCTGCATCGACAGGATCACCTGGCTGAAGACCAGCAACTGGCCGGTGCCCTTTTCGCCGTAGAGCGCGGTGACGACCACCACCGGGACGATGGCAATACCGCGCGTCAGCAGCCGGCGCGCCCATTGCGGGATGCGCAGGCGCAGAAAGCCTTCCATGACGATCTGGCCGGCAAGCGTTGCGGTGACGGTCGAGTTGAGGCCGGAGGCGAGCAACGCCACCGCAAACAGGATCGAGGCGATGCCGAGGCCCAGCAGTGGCGACAGTAGCTCGAAGGCCTGGCCGATTTCGGCGACATCCTGGTGGCCGGTGCCGTGGAAGGCGACAGCCGAGACGATCAGGATGGAGGCGTTGACGAACAGCGCCAGGACAAGCGCGATGGTCGAGTCCGTCGTCGCCCATTTGATGGCATCGCGCTTGCCTTTTTCGGTCCGTTCATATGCACGCGTCTGCACGATCGAGGAATGCAGATAGAGATTGTGCGGCATGACGGTGGCGCCGATGATGCCGATGGCGATGTAGAGCATCGCCGGGTTGGTGACGATCTCCGTCGACGGCACGAACATCGAATGCAGGATCGAGCCGACCGGCGGGGCGGCGGCGAAGATCTGGATGGCGAAGCAGCCGAAGATGATGATCAAAAGCGCGATGACGAAGGCTTCGAGATAGCGGAAACCCTTGTTCATCAACAAAAGCACTATGAAGGCGTCGAGCGCCGTCAGCATGGCGCCGCCGATGAGCGGAATGCCGAACAGAAGCTGCAGCGCAATCGCCGTGCCGATGACTTCGGCGAGGTCGCAGGCGATGATGGCGAGCTCGCAGGCGATCCACAGCACGAAACTGACCGGGCGGGGATAGTAGGCGCGGCAGGCCTGGGCGAGGTCACGGCCGGTGGCGATGCCAAGCCGGGCGGCAAGCGCCTGCAGCAGGATCGCCATCAGGTTGGACAGCATGATGATGAACAAAAGCGTGTAACCGAACTGCGCGCCGCCGGCGAGGTCGGTCGCCCAGTTGCCCGGATCCATATAGCCGACCGAAACCATGTAGCCCGGTCCCATGAAGGCGAACAGGCGGCGGAACCAGACGCCGGTCTGCGGCACCGCGATCGTGGAATTCACCTCGCGCAGGCTCGGCGGATTGTCCTCCGGCCTGTCAAATCGCCAGGCTGATCCCACGGTTGCGTCGGCTTCGGACATGGAGGGCTTTCCACTGGATGGATTGGTTGATGTCATCCTATCTATGCCAGGGCTCAACATTATGCAATAGGCTATATTTCATTGTATGTGCTTCCTATAAGGGCAGCCGATGGACGCGCTGGGGGTGATCGCAAACGCCGGTTGCGCCTGCCCTGGAATGCAAATAAACGGCTGGAACAGTTAAGCCCGTGCTATGAATGGCAAAGGGCGATTGATTTGTCGAAAGCCAAAGAGGGAACAGGTATTGGCGCTGAAGCATAAACCGGTTCGACGCGAGGAGCCGCTTCCGGACGCCGATGTCCATTCCGAAGGCTTCCGGCATACGCGCGAAGCGCGCCGCAGCGCGCTGGTAGAGGATTATGTCGAGCTGATCGCCGATCTCATCGAGGACGGCAACGAGGCGCGCCAGGTTGATATCGCGGCAAGGCTGGGCGTCGCCCAGCCGACGGTGGCCAAGATGCTGACCAGGCTGTGCGCTGACGGGCTTGTCTCCAGAAAACCCTATCGCGGCGTGTTCCTGACCGATGCCGGCCGCAAGGTGGCGGAGGAAAGCCGCATTCGCCACCAGACGGTGGAGGCCTTTTTGCGCTCGCTGGGCGTCAGCGCCGAGACGGCGCGCATCGATGCCGAAGGCATTGAGCATCATGTCAGCGCCGAGACGCTCGAAGCCTTCCGCAAAGCGATGACCGCGCCGCGCTAAGGCTCGCCGACCCCGGACCAAAGTCCACCGGAACCTCCGCATTCGACGCACGTTGCTCCTGAGATCGCGTCACGCGACAAGGAGGAAATCATGGGCGTCGAACAGGCACCGACCGCGAAGGGCAAACAGGCTGCCAAGGGATTGAAACAGGCTGCCGCAAAGGACGAGCGCAAGACCGAAGCCGAAACTGGCCGGCCACTGAAGAAGGGCGCCGCGCGTTTCGAGGAACGCTCCAGGAGTTCGGACGGCAAGAGCGCCGGCGCCAAGCAGAAGAGCTGAATTCCCGTCGCAAGCGCGCAGCCTATTCTTCGCTCACATCCTGCACCCAACTGCGCGGATGGCCGTCGACGCGGAACTGGAAGATGAAGTAGGGCGGGATGCAGGTGCCCTTGCCGGGCTTGGCTTCGGCCAGATCGTCGTAGCCGGCGGTGCAGATATAGTCCTCGCGGCACGGGTGCGCCTTGTCGCAGGCGCGCAGGCCGGCGGTCTTGGTGAATTCGCTGGTGCAGGATTTGTGATCCTTGCCCGATGCGATGCAATCGTTGAAGCCGGTCTTGGCGAGGCGGCCGCATGTCGCCTCCTCGGGAAGCTTGTCGCAGCTCGCCTTGCGCAGCATGCCGCCGGGAAAGCCGCCGGTCTTCTGCTCGGGATTGTCGTAGCGCTGGCGCGCCGCGCCGTAGCCGGCGAGCTTGATCACCGGTTTCTTGTCGCGCGCCGGATCGATGGCACAGGCCTTTGCCGTAGCGGGCGAGAGGCGGCAATACTGGTCGCTGCCCCATGTCGACATCTTGATCTCGCCGAACTCGACGGGGTCGCCGACGGCGGTGCCCTTTTCGCTGACGCAGGTGCCGAAGCCCGGATGGATGGCGCTTTCATGGACACCGGCGCAGCGCAGGCCGGCGCCGCAGCTCCAGTCCTTGAAGCTCGCATCCTCGCCGCGATAGCAGATCGAGCCCCAGCCATTGTAGAGGTCGGTGCCTTTCAGCGCCTCGGCATATTTGGCATCCGGGCGGGCGGCGAAACCTCTGGTGAAATCAGGATGACCGCCGGCGGCGAAGTCCTCGACGATTGCGCGGCGGCGCGGCAGGTCGGCGAAGAACACAGCCGACCCCGGCACGAAGACGGCGTTGCGGCGCGGCTCGCTGGCCGGATCGGCGCCGGTATAGTGGAAGCCAGCAATGCCATGCGTCTGGTGGCAGCCGGTGCAGGTCATCTCGTTCAGGCGAAGATTGAAGCCAGCCACCGATTTCACACTGCGCAGTTCGTTGCCCCTGGCGACGTAGTCCTTCAGCGCCTTCTCTATTGCCGCATCGTCGAGCAGCCCATAGGCGATGTTGTTTTGCGATCTGGCCATGCCGCCGGGCGCGACCGAGACGGCGCTGGTCGCCAGGAATTTGTCGTCGATCACCAGCCGGCCGCGATCGAGATCATAGATGTTGCGGTCGGTGAGCAGCCATTTGGCGAAGGCCGGCCGATCGGCCAGCACGATCTTCCTGTCGATCTGGTTCTCCATCTTTGATTCCTGGAAAGTCGAGCTCGCCGGATCCCATTTGAAAATTTTCAGGAGATATTCGGCATGGCCGCCGAAATCGCGCCGGCTCGACGCCGACAGCCGCAGAACCTGCATGTTGAGTTCAAGCCGCATGATCTGCGAGGAATTCAACATGGCGTTGGACAGCGGACCTTCATCGGAGCGCAGCCACGCCGCCAGCTGATCGGGCGCAAGATCTTTCTGGCCGGCGGCCAGCCAGCGCTCGGCGACGTCCGCACACGACGCGGCGGTAGCGCTTGGACGGTCTCTCGAAGCGCGGGCGCGGGCCTCACCAGGCTTGGCATTGAAGACCAGGCTCATGGTCAGCGGCAGGCGCGATGAAATGCGCTGGGCAGTCTTTCCCCCGATTGGCTTTCCCTTCGCCGGCTTCTCCGCCACCGAATAATGGAAACGATAGATCAGCCTGATCTCTCCGCATTCGGTGTGGCCGAGATAGCCGCGGTCCATGCGGTTGACGACGCCGGTCAGGTCCAGCGTCGAGCCGTCATCGTCGATGTATTTCGGGTTGAATTTCTGGCTGGGGTCCTTCGACTTCGCCATCGCGGCGACATAGGGGTCGGGACTGCCGGCCGGTTCGTCGGCGATCTCCTGCTTTACGGCGTTGCGCACCGGGGTCAGCGCACGCACCGAAAACAGGCCGCGATTGTCGACCTCACGCGTCAGGCCGAGCGCCGGGCCGAGCAGGCGGCTGATCGACAGGCCGCCACGCTCGAGCGCCTGCAGCGTGTCGGGATCGGTGACGGCGACGCTGGAATCGAGCGTGACGGAGCAAACCGGCCATGAGCCGAGGCACAACAGCACCGCCAGCAACAGAAATCGGCTGATCGTCCGCAAGCCCCCGACACCCCCTTTCGAACCGGATGCTACAGTGCGCAGGCCGCCTCGGCCAGAGGCGAAGCCGCGATGCCGCTGCCGCGAAAAATACTGTGACTTGATGCAACCATTGGGATATTCGTTTGTTGGGTCGGACCGGGCCATACCATCGGCCGGGTCTGCCGGGAATTTTGCATCACGGGGAGTTGCCATGCTCTGGAAGGGCCGCCGTCAGAGTGACAATGTCGAGGACGAGCGCAGCGACAGCGGCGGCGGTGGTTTCGGCGGCGGCAGCCCTGGCCAGTTCCGCGTCCCGATCGGCGGCCGCACCGGTGGCGGTGGCAGCATCCTGCTCGTCATCCTCGTGGTGCTGGCCGGATGGTATTTCGGCTTCGATCCATCGCAGATCCTGGGCACAGGCGACAGCGGCGGCGTACTACCGGGCGGCGGCGGCCAGATCACCGACAACAGCGGCGGCCAGGACGAGGGTGCCGGTACGCCTGCTTCCGACGAGATGAAGCAGTTCGTGGCGACGGTGCTGGCCGAGACCGAAGAGACCTGGACCGGCATCTTCCAGTCACAGGGCCTGAAGTACGAGGACCCGAAGCTGGTGCTGTTCAGCGGGCAAATCCGCTCGGCCTGCGGCTCCGCCTCGACGGCCGCCGGTCCGTTCTATTGTCCCGGCGACCACAAGGTCTATCTCGACACCACCTTCTTCCAGCAGCTCGACCAGCAGTTCGGCGCCTCGGGCGATTTCGCCCAGGCCTATGTGATCGCGCATGAGGTCGGTCACCATGTGCAGAACCTCACCGGCATCCTGCCCAAGTTCAACCAGATGCGGCAGTCCATGGGCGAGGCCGAGGCCAACCAGATGTCGGTGCGCATCGAGCTACAGGCAGACTGCTTCGCCGGCGTGTGGGCACACTTCACCGCGCAGAAGGGCATTCTGGAACAAGGCGACATCGAAGAGGCGCTGAACGCCGCCAAGCAGATCGGCGACGACACGCTGCAGAAGAAGATGCAGGGCTATGTCGTGCCGGAAAGCTTCAACCACGGTACCTCGCAGCAGCGGCAGACCTGGCTGGCGCGCGGCTACAAGAGCGGCAAGCTGTCGGATTGCAACACGCTGACAGGTCCAATCTGAGGCGCTCGCACGCTTCAGTCGCCAGGGTTGAAAGCGCATCCGTCGACGGCCGATTCATCACCGGCAACAGATGTCAGGAGGAGAACGCCTAAGGCGTTCTCCTATTGTTCCAAAGTGACGCCTCGCTTATAACGAGCGCCCGCCCAAGGGCGGTCCCAGGGAGCAGACGCCATCATGATCGACCCCAAAACCGCCAGGCGGGGCCTTGCGCTCGTCTTCACCACGCTGCTGCTCGACATTATCGGCTTCGGCATGATCATGCCGGTGCTGCCCGCCTTTCTCAGGGAATTGAGCGGCGTCGGCATCAGCGAAGCGGCGATCGAGGGCGGCTGGCTGTTCTTCGTCTATGCCGCGATGCAGTTCTTCTTCGCGCCGATCATGGGCGGCTTGAGCGATCGCTTCGGGCGGCGGCCGATCCTGCTTGCTTCCGTGCTCACCTTCTCGATCGACAATCTGATTTGCGCCATCGCCTGGTCCTATCCGATGCTGTTCATCGGCCGTGTGCTGGCCGGGATTTCTGGCGCCAGCTATTCGACGACGTCGGCCTTCATCGCCGATATCTCCAACGACGACAACCGGGCCAAGAATTTCGGCCTGCTCGGAATAGCCTTCGGCGTCGGCTTCGTCATCGGGCCGGTGCTGGGCGGGCTGCTCGGCACGTTCGGGCCGCGCGTGCCGTTCTATTTCGCCGCTGGGCTTGCCTTCGTGAATTTTTTGATCGCGCTGTTCTTCCTGCCGGAAACACTGGAGCAAAAGCACCGCCGCCGCTTCGAATGGAAACGCGCCAACCCGGTCGGCACGCTGCTGCAGATGCGCCAATACAAAGGCATAGGTTGGATCGGGCTGACCTTCTTCCTGATGACGCTCGGCCATATGATGTATCCGGCGGTGTGGTCGTTCGTTTCCAACTATCGCTATGGCTGGAGCGAGCAGCAGATCGGCTTCTCGCTTGGCGCCTTCGGCCTGTGCGGTGCGATCGTCATGGCGACGGTGCTGCCGCGCGTGATTCCCAAACTTGGCGAATGGAGGACGGCGGTCATCGGCCTGACATTCACGGCGGCCAGCGCCTTCGGTTACGCCTTCGCCTCGCAAGGCTGGATGATCTATGCGGTGATCGTCGTCGGCTGCCTGGAAGCGCTGGCCGATCCGCCGCTGAGGAGCCTTGCCGCCGCCAAGGTGCCGCCTTCGGCGCAGGGCGAATTGCAGGGCGCGATGACCTCGATCTTCTCGATCACCTCGATCATCACGCCGCTGCTTTATACCGCGATCTTTTCCTGGTTCACCGGGCCGAATGCGCCGGTCGTCTTCGGTGGCGCGCCCTATCTGCTCGGCGCGTGTTTCCTCACGCTTGCAGTTATCGTCTTTGTGACGAAAGTGGCGCGGCCGACGGCGGTGAGAAGCGCCGCCACCGGCGTAGCTGAAGATGGAGCGCAGGTATGAGCCATGACAGCCGCATAAAGCTGACCAAGGATGGGGTGTCGCTATCGCGCCTGGTGTTCGGCGCTTGGCGCCTGCTCGACAGTGCCGCCCGCCCGGATGCCGATCAGGTCGCCCGGTTGATCGGCAACGCAGTCGACCTTGGCCTGACCAGCTTCGACCATGCCGATATCTACGGCAATTACGAGGTCGAAGCCGCCTTCGGCGCCGGACTGTCGCGCTGGAAGGGCAGGCGCGACAGCATCGAGCTAATCTCGAAGTGCGACATCATGCTGGCCTCCGACAACCGGCCGCAAAACCGACTGAAGCATTACGACACCAGTGCCGGTCACATAACGGCTTCGGTCGACCGCTCGCTCAGCAACCTCGGCACCGACTATCTCGACCTGTTGCTGCTGCACCGGCCGGACCCGCTGATGGATGCCGACGAGACGGCGGCGGCCCTTGCCGGCCTGGTCAAGTCGGGCAAGGTGAGGGCGGTTGGCGTTTCCAATTTCACCCCGTCGCAGTTCGACCTGTTGGCCTCGCAGCTGCCGTTTGCATTGGCCACCAATCAGATCGAGATGTCGGTGCTGAAAACCAATGCGCTGACCGATGGCAGCCTGGATCATGCGCAGCGCCTTGGCTATGCGCCGATGATCTGGTCGCCGCTCGGCGGCGGCTCGCTGTTTACCGGCAAGGAAGGCCGCGAGGCGCGGGTCAGGGCAGCAATCGCGGCAGTGGCAGCTGAAACCGGCGTGGGCGATCTCGCGGCGGTTGCCATCGCCTGGCTGCTGCGCCACCCGGCGCGGCTGGTGCCGGTGCTCGGCACGATGAAGCCGGAACGGCTGGCGGCCATGGTCAAAGCGCTGGAGATTACCCTCGACCGCCAGCAATGGTTCGCCATTCTGGAGGCGAGCGAAGGCCGGCCGGTGGCGTAGGCTCAGGCCCGCTCGGCCAGCAATTCCTCGCCGCGCTTTTCACGGATCAGGTTGACGAAGCGGCGGAACAGATAGTGCGAGTCCTGCGGGCCGGGTGAAGCTTCGGGGTGGTGCTGGACCGAGAACACCGGGCGGCCGGTGAGCGCAATGCCGCAGTTCGAACCGTCGAACAGCGAGACATGGGTTTCCTCGACACCTTCGGGCAGCGAGTCGGCATCGACGGCAAAGCCGTGGTTCATCGAGACGATCTCGACCTTGCCGGTGGTGTGATCCTTGACCGGGTGGTTGGCGCCGTGGTGGCCCTGATGCATCTTGGCGGTCTTGCCGCCCAGCGCCAGCGCCAGCATCTGGTGACCGAGGCAGATGCCGAACACCGGGATGTCGGTCTTGAGCAGGTCCTGGATCACCGGCACGGCGTAGTCGCCGGTGGCTTCGGGATCACCGGGGCCATTGGAGAGGAAAATGCCGTCCGGCTGCATGGCCAGGATCTCTTCCGAACCGGTGTTGGCAGGCACCACGGTGACCTTGGCGCCGAGGCCGGAAAGCAGGCGCAGTATGTTGCGCTTAACGCCGTAGTCGATGGCGACGACGTGCATCGACGGCTCGGCCTGTTCGCCAAAGCCTTCATTCCAGACCCAGGGCGTTTCGCGCCAGACCGAGGACTGGCCCGAGGTGACTTCCTTGGCGAGGTCGAGCCCGATCAGGCCGGACCATGCGGCCGCGCGGCGCTTGAGATCATCAAGGTCAAAGACGCCGTCGGGTGCATGCGCGATGACGGCATTGGGCATGCCTTTTTCGCGGATCAGCGCGGTCAGTGCGCGGGTGTCGATGCCGGAGAGCGCGACGATGCCGCGCTTCTTCAGCCATTGGTCGAGCCCGGTGCCGGCGCGGTAGTTGGACGGGTTGGTGACATCGGCCTTGAACACCGCGCCGACGGCGCCGGCGCGGGCGACCGGGTTCAAGTCTTCGATGTCCTCGTCATTGGTGCCGATGTTGCCGATATGCGGGAAGGTGAAGGTGACGATCTGGCCGGCATAGGACGGGTCGGTGAGGATTTCCTGGTAACCGGTGAGCGCGGTGTTGAAGCAGACTTCGGCAACGGCGGAACCGGTGGCGCCAAGGCCGCGGCCCTCGATGACCGTGCCGTCGGCCAGCACCAGAAGGGCGGTCGGCTTTTCGGTTGCCCAAGGCGGGGTCAGTCCGGGCGTTATCTCGGCCATGGCGGCGCTCCTGTCAGGTTGCGCGCTTCGATGGCGGGCCATCGGCGCAGCAAACGGCGCGGCCGATTTCTCGAGCCTGCGCGCGTAAATTCATTGTCTTATGCAAGGCCGAGTACATAGGGGAAGGCGCCAGAGCGGTCAATGATGCCGGGCCAAAACGGCGGACATTTGTTTCGTCGAACGATATCATAGGCTTGGCGGGTTTGCTTTACAGGTTCGCCACGGTTATTGTCCGCGCCGTTTGAAGGAGAAAGCATCATGCGCGCAAAAATCGCCGAATCCCTGAAGACCGCGATGAAGGCGCAGGACAAGCACCGGCTGCCGACGCTGCGGCTGATCCAGGCCGCCATCCACGACCGCGACATCGCCAATCGCGGTTCGGGCAAGGAGCCGGCCAGCGACGAGGAGATCCTGCAGATCCTGGCCAAGATGGTGAAGCAGCGCGAGGAATCGGCCAAGGCCTTCGAGGACGGCAAGCGGCCGGAACTGGCGGCGCAGGAGCGCGGCGAGATGGAGATCATCCGCGGCTTCCTGCCGACGCAGCTGGACGACGCCGCAGTGACGGCGGCGGCCCGCGAGGCGATCGCAGCCACTGGTGCGGCGAGCCAGAAGGACATGGGCAAGGTGATCGCCGCGCTGAAGCAGAAATATGCCGGCCAGATGGATTTCGGCAAGGCGAGCGGCATCGTCAAAGGCCTGCTGCAGTAGGTATTGTCTCTCGCTACGTCCGGCCTGCGGGCCGGACGCCAAGCCGTCTGTCGTCATGATCGAAATCGTCAAACCCGCGCTCGAACATCTGCCATCCTACAAGGCCGCGCTCGAGCGCGGCTGGTCGCCGGATAATGTGCGGCTCGAAGAGGCAACGCGCGAGCAGCTTGTGGCGATCGAAGAGGATCCGGTGGCATTCCTCGCAAGCCTCGACGATCCCGAAGCCAAGGGGCCGCCGATCGCTCTGCCCGACGGCACGACAGTGCCGCGGCTGCCTGGCTTCCGGCGGTGGATCTGGGACGGCGAGGCCGCCGGCTCGATCGGCTTTCGCTGGCAGCCCGGTACGGCTGCGCTGCCGTCGCATGTGCTCGGCCATATCGGCTATGCCGTGGTGCCCTGGAAGCGAGGACGCGGCTATGCCACTGAAGCGCTGCGGCTGATGCTTCCCGAGGCGAGGGCAGTCGGCCTCGCCTATGTAGAGCTCACCACCGACCTCGACAATCCGGCCTCGCAGAAGGTGGTGCTGGCCAATGGGGGCCGGTTAGTTGGGCCGTTCACCAAGGACGCCGTGTATGGCGGCGCCGAGAGCTTGTTGTTCCGGATCGATCTGTAGCGCGCGGGTCAGGCGCTATTCGCCGGGCTTGGCCAGCCTACCCTCTTCCGCCTTGTGGTAAAACTGACTTGCCACCAGCCAACCCTTGAGCGGCCGCAGGGGTGGAATGCATGTGGCAAAAACTATGGGCAAAGAAACGAAGACATGGAACCACATGGAGGGTTCAAAGGTCACTTGCGCCCAGACGGCGAACAGCACGGAAGGCACGCAGGCGAAGCAGATCACGAAGAAGGCAGGGCCGTCGGCCGGATCTGCAAAAGAGTAGTCGAGCCCGCAAACCTCGCATTTTGGCGCAAGCGTCAGAAACCCGTTGAACAGCCTGCCTTCTCCGCAGCGGGGGCAACGGCCGCGAATTCCGACTTGCCATGGCACAAGCGGGGGATAGTGCGCGTGATCGTGCATGATGGTCACTCCAACCGACCTCATCAAGGGCACTCTCATCCGGCCTTGAGGTCCGTGATACATACTAGTATCATGATTGTATGCATACAATGCGACAAAATGTATGGATCCGAGAAATGAATGCGGTAGCAGGATGACTGGTGACGGCGAGTTCGGATGGTTTTCCGGGTTGGGAGATGGCTCGGGGCCGATCTATCTCAGGATCGTCGACGCGCTTGCCGACGCCCGCTCGACCGGTCGCCTGCAGCCAGGGGACAGATTGCCTGCGCAGCGTGAACTGGCCCGGTTGCTGGGGGTCGATCTGACCACCGTCACGAGAGCGTTCACCGAGGCGCGCCGCCGCAATCTCATCGACGCCGCCGCGGGGCGCGGCACGTTCGTCACGCCGGGGGAAGCCGAGGAACCGATCCTGGATCTGAGCATGAACATCCCGCCTGCGCCTGCGGGCCTCAGCCTGCCGGCATTGATCCGCAGCGGCATAGACGGACTGCTGCGCCGTTCGAGCGCGGAGGCGCTTCTGGCCTACCATCCCGGGCCAGGCTCGCCCGCCGAGCGTGCCGCCGGTTCCGCGTGGCTCTCTGCATCCGGCGACAGGCTGCCGGTCGGTCGTGTGGTTGTCGGTTCAGGCGCGCAGGCTTTGCTGGCAGCCGTTCTTCTGTCGCAAACCCGCGAGGGCGACACCATCGTCACCGATGCGCTGACCTATCCAGGCCTGAAAGCGCTTGCCAGGACGACGAAGCGCGAACTGGCCGGTGTGGGACGTGACGATCAAGGCATGCGGCCGGACTATCTCGAGGACGCGGTGCGGCGGCACGGCGCCCGTGTCCTCTATCTCAATCCGACGATGCACAATCCGTCGGCGCTGGTCATGCCTGAGGGTCGACGCCGCGATCTGGCGCGGGTGGCAGGCAGGCTGGGTCTGACCATCATCGAGGACGATCCGTACAGCCCCCTGGTTGCAGCGCCTCCGCCGTCCTTCCTCAGCCTGGCGCCCGAGCGCACCATCCATATCGCGACGATGGCGAAATGCGTCTCCCCGTTCCTGCGCACCGCGTTTTTGGTGGGGCCGGGCGCCGAGACCATCGAGCCGATAGCCGAAGCAATCCGCGGGACCACGATGATGGCCCCGCCGCTGATGACTGGCCTTGCCTGCGAATGGATACGCAATGGCCTTGCCGTCGAGATCACCACCGCGGTGCGCGTCGAAGCGCAAGCGAGACTGGAGGTGGCGCGCATGATCCTGCCCCGAGGGTTCGCCTCAGCGCCATCCAGCCTGCATCTTTGGTATCCGCTCGACGGGCGGTTGGGTTCTTTGGAACTCGCCGATCTCGCACGGCGCCGGGGATTGGCGCTCAGTCCGGCGGAGGAGTTTTCCGTCGCGCCTGATCCAGCCAAAGGCGTGCGCCTGGCACTCGGCGCGGCGGCTAGCCGCGAAAGGCTCGAACAGGGCTTGCGTAGCCTCGTGTCGATCCTTGCGGGCAGCCCCGGACACGCGCCCGCTCCGGTCTGATGCAGCCAACGGCGATCGGTGCTGCTACTCCGCCGCGGCAGGCAGCGGCGGGGCTGCCCGGCTGCGCCCTTCCCAGATGTAGGAGGCCAGCGCCACCGCCACCGCGACCAGCATGGCCGCGGCGCCGACCACCGGCAGGCTGCGATAGCCGTAACCGGCATTGAGCATGGCAGCGCCCAGCGATGCCGCGAGCGCGATGCCGACATTGAAGCCCGAGGGGATGAGCGATGAGGCGAGGTTGGAGGCGTCCGCCGTCCAGGCCAGGATGCGGGTCTGGATCGGCGTGCCGATGGCGAAGTTGAGGCCACCCCAGAGGAAAATCGCAACGACCATCGGCACGGGGTAGGGGCTGACCACATAGATCACGCAAAGCATCACCGCCTGCAGGGCAAGCATGGTGATCAGCGACGGCATCAGCTTCCAGTCCGACAGTTTGCCACCGAGGAAGACGCCGATCGTGGCGCCGACGCCGTTGAGCAGCAGTACCCAGGGAATCAGGCTCTCGTCGAGGTGGGTGACCTCGAGCAGTGTCGGGGTGATGTAGGTGAACAGGCCGAACTGGCCGATCATCAGCATCAGCATCAGGATGAGCGAGGTCCAGACCTGCTGACGCGCCAGCACACGAACCTCGCTGCCAAGGCTGGTGGACGGGCTCGATGCGCCCGTTTTGCGCGGCAGCAGCGCGGCCATGGCGGCAAACGACACCACACCCAGCGCGCACATCACCCAGAAGGTGGCGCGCCAGCCCCAGAGATTGCCAATCGCGGTGCCGGCCGGCACGCCGATGACATTGGAGACGGTGAGGCCGGAGAGAATGACGGCGACCGCCATGCCGCGCTTGTCCTCGGGGACAAGGCTGACAGCCACCACCATGGCGACGCCGAAATAGGCGCCATGCGCGACGGCAACGGCAATGCGCAGCAGCAGCATCGAGGTAAAGTCGGGCGCCAGCGCGCAGGCGGCCTGGCCGATGGTGAAGGCGACGGTGAGGCCAAGCAGCAGGGTTTTGCGGGAAATGCGCTTGGTGGCGAGCGCCAGCAGTGGTCCGCCGACCGCGATGCCGCCGGCATAGCCGGAGACGAGATAGCCGGAGGTCGGGATCGACACACCGAGACCATCGGCCACTTGCGGCAATACACCGGCGATGACGAATTCGGTGGTGCCGAAGGCGAAGGCGGCAATGAACAGGGCAATGAGCGGAAGCATGGCGCGGAAGCGATCCTTGAATGAGGTCGCCTCAAATCATGGATGGTGCTTGCCGGCAATGCAGAAATTGTCGACGCCGCTTTAGCTTTTCTTGATCGGGCTCATTCCGATCGGGCGGTCGGCCGCCAAGCCTAAGCGGCATTCTTTCTGCCGTAGGGGATTTTCAGCCACGCCCGCTCATGAAGGTAATACAGCAGGGATTTGGTGACGACCTCGGTGGCGCCGATGGCTGCGGCAAGCTTGATGCTGCCGGTGATGACAAGTGAGATGATCATCGTGTCGATGGTGCCTGTGGCGCGCCACGACAGCGCCTTGGCAAAGCTGCGCGAATGAGTGTCCATCGATTTTCCTCCCGGTGGCCTGGCCGATGCTTAGCCGACGGATGGCTGGAGGCGCAAAGACTAATTTTGCCGGCGCTGGTTCGGGCCTAGCTCGCCTTCAATCTCGACCCGCCGAGCAGGCCGCGCTCTTCCAGCACCGGGTAGGCCATCGACGCCAGCAGCGAGTTGATCTGCTTCAGGTCGCGGATGGTGTCGAGGTGGATGGAGCTGGTCTCGACGCTCTTGGCGGTGCCGTCGCGCAGGCGCACGAAATGGCTGGCGCTGGTTTCCTTCTCGCGGTCGCGCAACCGGTCCTTCTCCAGCACCAGCTGGCGCGCGGTTTCCGGATCGCGCGAGACCAGCACGTTGAAGGCAAGCCTGGCATTGGCCAGCACCGAAGTATGGAAGGCGAGCAACTCGCTCCAGCCCTCGGGCGTGAACTCCAGCCCGCGCTCGAGCTTCTTCTTCACATGCACCAGCATGTTGCGCACGATGATGTCGCCGACCTGCTCGAGCTTGACGCAGGCGCCGATCAATTCCTGGCAGCGCAGGGCCTCGTCCTCTGTGAGCGAGTTCCTGGTCAGTTTGGCCAGATAGAGCTTGATCGCCGCGTGCTTCCTGTCGACGCGGTCGTCGAGGGCGGCCAGCGCCTTGATCTTGTCGCCGTCGGCGCTTTCATAGAGCTCGATGATGCGCTTGAGCATGATCTCAACGGTCTCGCACACCCGCACCACCTCGCGGGTGGCGTTGGCCAGTGCCTGGCTCGGCACGTCGAGCGCGCTGTCGTTGAGCGCGGACAGCTCGACCACGTCGAGTGCTGCGGCCGGCACCGGTTTGGTGCCCATCGCCACGATCTTCTCCGAAGCGCGATAGACCAGGCTGGCAAGTGGCAGGCCAGCAAGCAGGATCAGCACGTTGAACAGGATGTGGGCGTTGACGATCTGGTCGGGCACGGTGGTGCCGAGGAAGGCGACCGGCGGCTTCAGCGTCATGAACAGGATCAGCATGACCAGCGAGCCCATGCCGCGCATCAACAGATTGCCGATCGGCACGACGCGCACGCCGGGCTCGGCGCTGCGGGTGAGCAGCGGCGCGATGATCGAGGAGCCGAGATTGACGCCGAGCACCAGCACGATGCCGAGTTCCGGCGGTATGAAGCCGCGGCCGGCGAGCGTGACCAGGAGCAATACCGCGGCGATCGAGGAATGGAACAGCCAGGTGATCAGGGCTGCAAGCAGATAGGCGGTGACGAAATCGCCGGAGAAATAGTTGACGATGAGCGGCATCAGCGTGCTCTGGCGCAGCGGCTCCGATGCCTGGCCGATCATCTCCAGCGACAGAAGCAGGAGGCCGATGCCGACCAGGATGCGGCCGGACTGGCGCCAGTCGCGCCGCTCGGTGGCCATGAACATGACGGTGCCGGCGACAAGGCAGATCGGCACCAGCAGCGTGAGATCGAAGGTCAAGAGCTTGACCACCAGCGCCGAGCCGATCTCGGCGCCGCGCACCGCAAGCTGGCCCGATATGCCGGACACGATGCCGGCGCCGGCGAAGGAGCCGACCAGAAGCGTGACGGCGGTGGAGCTCTGCAGCGCGATCGACAGGCCGCAGCCGGCCAGCACCGCCATGATCGGATTGCGCATGGTGGCGCGCAGTTTGTGTCGCAGCACGTCGCCATAGGCACGTTCCACGCCTGTTTTCACCATGCGGGTGGCAAACAGCATCAGCGCCACGGCGCCGGCCAGATGCAGGAGGACGACGGAACCGCTCATGTCGACGCCTGCATGCGAAGAGAAGCAGCAACGCGAACAGCAGTGAACGTGGAGGTGCGAATCATGATCATGGCTGCAGTTGATAATAGCTCGATTAGTTTAGCCGGGTAATAAAATATTGTCGATTTCAAGGGCGCGTCGGCGCACGACAACGGGTGTCGGAAATGCGGGAATTTTGAGCGCTTACGCTGTGCGACTGCGTCGAGACGGGTTCGCTTGTGTGTCGGCCCCACATTTCGCGATGATGTTGAAATATCTTCGTTAAATGGAGGATTTCATTACATAATTGTAATGCTGGTGTTCAGTTTCAGTTCATCCTTCGAACGCTACTCCTCTGGCATCGACAACCAAGGAGCCCCGTTATGAAACGCATTGTTCTTTCCGCCCTCGCTTTCTCGATGCTGACTGCTACTTCGCTGACCGGCCAGGCCGCACCGGTGAACGCGCCGGTCGCACCGCAGTCGAACTACACCAATGTCGACTGGCAGAAGCCCACCAACAGGGATTTCAAGAAGCGCGTGATCCAGAAGCGCGTGATCCACAAGCGTTTCGAAAGGAAGTTGGTCGTGAAGCGCAACAACTGGCGCAATGGCCAGAAATATTCGAGCTGGAGACAGCACCAGCCGATACGCGACTATGGCCGTTATGGCCTGCATCGTCCCGGCCGAGGCCAGGAGTGGATCCGCGTCGGCAATGACTATGTGCTGGTCAGCGTCCTGTCCGGCATCATCTTCGGCGCCATTGCCGCGCAGTAGGCCGCACTGTTGGACCTGAAAGGGAGGCGGCCCGATACGGCCGCCTTTCTTTTTGCCTGTGGAAACCGGGTATGGCCGGTATTCGGGGTCGTCGGATTTCGCCGGCATGATTATATGGTGGGGAAACGAGTTTCCCGATGCGCTTTCCGCCCGCCTTTCTCGACGAGATACGCGACCGTGTGCCGATTTCATCGGTTATCGGCCAGCGCGTCGCATGGGACAGGAGGAAGACCAACGCTTCGCGCGGCGATTACTGGGCATGCTGTCCGTTCCATGGCGAGAAGAGCCCGTCCTTTCACTGCGAGGACAAGAAGGGCCGTTACCACTGTTTCGGCTGTTCGGTGTCCGGCGATCATTTCAAGTTCCTGACCGAACTTGACGGAATGAGCTTTCCTGAGGCGGTCGAGAAGATCGCCGAGATGGCCGGCGTGCCGATGCCGGTGCGCGATGAACGGGAGGAACAGCGCGAGAAGGAGCGCGCCAGCCTGACCGACGTCATGGAGATGGCGACTGTCTTCTTCCAGGAACGGCTGCAGGGGCCGGAAGGCGCCAAGGCGCGCGCCTACCTCAGAGACCGCGGGCTGACGCCGGCGACGCAGCAATCGTTCCGGCTGGGTTTCGCACCGGACAGCCGCAATGCGCTGAAAGAGCATCTTGCTGCCAAGGGTGTGCCCAAGGCCGACATCGAGGCCTGCGGGCTGGTGCGCCATGGCGACGATATCCCGGTCTCCTATGACTGGTTCCGTGACCGCATCATGTTCCCGATCCCGGATTCCAGGGGCAAGATCATCGCCTTTGGCGGCCGCGCGCTGGCGCCCGATGCGCTGGCCAAATACATGAACTCGCCCGACACCGAGCTCTTCCACAAGGGCAATGTGCTCTACAATTTCGCCCGCGCCCGCAAAGCCTTGGCCAAGGGCGGCACGGTGATTGCCGTCGAAGGCTATATGGACGTCATCGCGTTGGCGCAGGCCGGCTTCGAAAATGCCGTGGCGCCGCTCGGCACCGCGCTGACCGAAAACCAGCTCGAATTGTTGTGGCGCATGGCGCCCGAGCCGATGCTGTGCTTCGACGGCGACCAGGCCGGGCTGAAGGCGGCATGGCGGGCCGCTGATCTTGCGCTGCCGTCGGTGCAGTCGGGACGTTCGGTGCACTTTGCACTGTTGCCCGAGGGCAAGGATCCCGACGATCTGGTCAAGGCCGAGGGACCGGACGCTTTTCGTAATGTTCTGGCGGAAGCGCGGCCGCTCGCTGAGTTGTTGTGGATGCGCGAGACATCCGGTGGCGTCTTCGACACGCCCGAGCGGCGGGCAGGGCTGACAAAGACGCTGCGCGAACTGACCAGCCGCATCCGCGATGAGAGCCAGCGCTATCACTACCAGCAGTGGATGCGCGAGCGGGAGCAAACCTTCTTCAGCGCCCAGCGCTTTGTTCGGCAACCGCGCCAGGACTGGAAGCCGGGGCAGGGCAAAACGCCGGCACCCGGCGGGCAGTTCGCGAAAGGCAGCGGAGTCGGCGCGCGCGCCGCGATCACCGAAAGTCTCGGCCGTTCCGCCATGGTCAAGCGCGGCGGCGAGATGATGTCGGTGCGCGAGGCGACGATCATCGTCGCCCTCGTCAATCACCCCGCGCTGATCGACGAGAATTTCGCCCATGTCGAGTTCCTCGATCTCGCCAACAGCGATCTGCAGCGGCTGCACGCCGCCATACTCGACGCCATGGCGCATGACATGGCCAATGACCGCGGTGCGGTGGTCAGCACGATCGAGCGTGCCGGCTGCGCAGAGATCTGGGGGCGCGCGGTGGCGCTGATCCAGCGGGCGAGGCAGTGGCCGGCGCTGGAAACCGCCGCCCTTGACGATGCCCGCGACGCCTTCAACCAGGCGCTGCACTTGCAGCGCAGCGCGCGCACCTTACATAAGGAGCTGAAACAGGCGGAAGCAGCGCTCGCCAGTGATCCCACAGACGAAAACTACCGGCATCTCGTCGAGATTCAGGCGCAATTTCGTGATGTGCAGGCAACGGAAGCGCTGATCGAAGGGTTCGGCGTGTCCTCGGGCAAGGCTGGGCGTGTGTAGGTCGAAACCTGCGCAAGAATGAATGATGTAATGTGCTGCGCGTCGAATCGACGCCTCTAAGTCGGGTAATTGATTCGCTTTTTTGATGCGAATCATGCGAGAGGCGCTTGACCTTCTGGCAGAATGACGGAATCAGGACGATTCGAAACGTTAACCCGTGCCAGCGTCGATGGAAAATGCAGCGATGCGAGGTGCTGATCACTGGACAGGCTGTTAGCCTGCCACAGATATCAGGGTTAATCTGGACTTAATGCATGTCGCCCAAAAGTGAAAACCGGTTTTGGGGTACGATATGAACCAAACAAAAGAGTTGATGCGGTTACCGGCCCGGTGAAGCGCGTTTCGTTACGAGCGCATAATTTGACCGGTGCGGCAGCTTACGCGGCTTCGCTGTTCGGCCGCTAGGAGAAGATAAAGACTATGGCGACAAAGGAAAAGGAAGAGGTCGAGACCGAACGTGAAGGCGCCACCGATGGGCCTCTGCTCGACCTTTCCGATGATGCTGTCAAGAAGATGATCAAGGCCGCCAAGAAGCGCGGCTATGTGACCCTCGACGAGCTGAATGCGGTGCTGCCTTCGGAAGAGACCGATCCGGATCGCATTG
Source organism: Mesorhizobium sp. P2_F7 (assembly GCF_056403695.1). NCBI lineage: Bacteria > Pseudomonadati > Pseudomonadota > Alphaproteobacteria > Hyphomicrobiales > Phyllobacteriaceae > Mesorhizobium > Mesorhizobium sp. P2_F7. The sequence goes on from NZ_JBFUFA010000003.1 coordinate 633,289, forward strand.
AGGACATCAATGCGATGCTGTCCGACATGGGCATCAACGTGGTCGAGGATGACGACCAGGGCGAGGAGCCCGAGGCCGCCGACAGCACTGCCGACGCCGAGGAAGACGCCAACGAACTGGCCGAGCAGACCGGCACCGCCGTCGCCGCCACGACCACCAAGAAAGAGCCGACCGACCGCACCGACGATCCGGTGCGCATGTATCTGCGCGAAATGGGCTCGGTCGAGCTTCTGTCGCGCGAGGGCGAAATTGCGATTGCCAAGCGCATCGAGGCCGGCCGCGAGACGATGATCGCGGGCCTGTGCGAAAGCCCGCTGACCTTCCAAGCCATCATCATCTGGCGCGACGAGCTCAACGAATCCAAGATCCTGCTGCGCGAGATCATCGACCTCGAAGCCACCTATGCCGGCCCCGAGGCCAAGCAGGCGCCGGTGGTAGAGCGCATCGAGGAAACCCCGAAGCCCGAGGAAAAGCCGCGCCGCGGCGGCCGTGACGACGAGGACGACATCACCAATGTCGGCACCGACACGCGCGGCCTGGTCGATGACGACGAGGAAGACGAGGACGAGGCCAGCCTGTCGCTGGCGGCGATGGAAGCCGAACTGCGCCCGCAGGTGATGGAGACGCTCGACGTCATCGCCGACACCTACAAGAAGCTTCGCAAGCTGCAGGACCAGCAGGTCGAGAACCGCCTGGCCGCGGCCGGCACGCTGTCGCCCAGCCAGGACCGCCGCCTGAAGGAGCTGAAGGACCAGCTGATCAAGGCTGTGAAGTCGCTGTCGCTCAACACCGCGCGCATCGAGGCGCTGGTCGAGCAGCTTTACGACATCAACAAGCGTCTGGTGCAGAACGAAGGCAAGCTGCTGCGCCTGGCCGAAAGCTATGGCGTGCGCCGCGAGGAGTTCCTGAAGGAATATCAGGGCTCCGAGCTCGACCCGAACTGGACGCGCTCGATCGGCAACCTGACCTCGCGCGGCTGGAAGGAATTCACCAAGAACGAGAAGGACGCGATCAAGGATCTGCGTTCGGAGATCCAGAACCTCGCCACCGAGACGGCGATCTCGATCCTGGAATTCCGCAAGATCGTCAACCAGGTGCAGAAGGGCGAGCGCGAAGCCGCGATCGCCAAGAAGGAAATGGTCGAGGCCAATCTGCGCCTCGTCATCTCCATCGCCAAAAAATACACCAATCGCGGCCTGCAGTTCCTCGACCTGATCCAGGAAGGCAATATCGGCCTGATGAAGGCGGTCGACAAATTCGAATACCGCCGCGGTTACAAGTTCTCGACCTACGCGACATGGTGGATCCGGCAGGCGATCACGCGTTCGATCGCCGACCAGGCGCGCACCATCCGCATCCCGGTGCACATGATCGAAACGATCAACAAGATCGTGCGGACGTCGCGCCAGATGCTGCACGAGATCGGCCGCGAGCCGACGCCGGAGGAACTGGCCGAAAAGCTCGCAATGCCGCTCGAAAAAGTGCGCAAGGTGCTGAAGATCGCCAAGGAGCCGATCTCGCTCGAAACGCCGGTCGGCGACGAGGAGGATTCGCATCTGGGCGATTTCATTGAGGACAAGATGGCGATCCTGCCGATCGACGCGGCGATCCAGGCCAATCTGCGCGAAACCACCACGCGCGTGCTGGCCTCGCTGACGCCGCGCGAAGAGCGTGTGCTGCGCATGCGCTTCGGCATCGGCATGAACACCGACCACACGCTCGAAGAAGTTGGCCAGCAGTTCTCGGTCACCCGCGAGCGTATCCGCCAGATCGAAGCCAAGGCCCTGCGCAAGCTCAAGCACCCGAGCAGGTCGCGCAAGCTGCGCAGTTTCCTCGACAGCTGACACTTACCGATTGCAAAGAGATCAAGGGCGCCCATCGAGGCGCCCTTTCTCGTTCCCGTGGTTTCTTTGACTTGCCCTACAACGGCACGTTCAGCCGCGTCCCCTTGACGATGATGCCGCCGCGGTCGCCTATCTCGATCGAGCCATAACGCTGCCTGAAGCACTCGGGCAGCGGACGGTCGCCGGGTACAGACAGCCACAGGCGCAGCATATGGCGCCGCCTGTCCGGATCCGGCCAATCCCGAAAACCCATGCGGTCGTGAAGCAGCGAATGATTGTAGACAAACTGCATGTCGCCGGGCCGCAGCCGCATCGACAGGTTCAATTCCGGGTCATTGGCAAGGCTGTCGAACAGGTCCAGCGCTTGGACATGTGCAGGGCTTAGCCGCATGGCATCCGGGAAGCGCTGGGCGCTGTCGATATACTGGCGCTGATAAATGCCGGTCAGCAATCCCTCGTGCCAGTTGAGGACCGGGATTTCGAAGTAGGGCTTTTCGCCTTCCGGCACCTCGCCGCGCCGGTCCGTGGCAATCGGATCAAACAGCAGGCGGACCAGATCGGGCCGTCGTTTGCGCATCTCGTTGTAGATCGTCACCGTGCTGACCAGCAGGGACTCGCCGCCTTGCATGGCATCTCTAAGGCAGAGCAGACCGACGACGTCGGCGGAGTCGGTGTGAAATGTCTGGCGCTCCGCCGTCTGGTATATGCGCGTCGTGGCATCCCTGGCGTCGGCGCCTGTGTCGCGGACATGGCCGAGAATGTGGCCCTGGGCATTCTGCGACCGTGCGCTGCCAAGGTGCGCGCCAAGCCCGCAGAAGATCGTTGCCGCCAGTTGCGCCGAATAGTTCTCGACCGGGAGGCCGCGAAGCACCTCGAACCCAATGCCTGTGATGAGTTTTTCACGAAGGGCGGCGAGGTGGCCGGCAAGCCGGGGCAAGGGGAAATCGGCCTTGCTCAGCTCGCCGATATCTTGCGAGCGGGCGAGAAAGCCGGTTGCCGCCAATTCCAGTTCCGCGACATCCTGCCTGTCCAATTCGACCAGCCAATTTTCGGGATGCTTCGCCATTTCCGCGCCAGTCCATGCGGCAGGAATTTCGATCTGTCCCGGCGGCAGGTCGATGGTGGTCTCGCGCATGAAGCTCTCCAATGGCTGGATCGGCGGCGGATTTCCGCCAGGTCGATGGCCACTATGGAGATTGCCGTAGTCAGGCGGATTTTTAAACCGGCTTTCCCTGGTCGGCGCCGACAGTTTTGCGGTCGTCGCCATGCCGCCGCCCTGGCGCCTGGGAGAAAATCGCCTTCACGCATCAACGGGCTGGCGCGGCGGTCCTTGCACGAAGCTCGCTGCGGGCGGATACTTCCCCGTCGGATGCGTGTTCTGGGTGATAAACCGGATGTTCGCCCCGGCGCAGGTCCAGGACCTGAGCCGTGCTCCGTGGCGCCGGAGGGAGGTGTGCGATGACAACCTACATCCTGCTGATGAACTGGACCGAACAGGGCGCCAGGAACGTGCGCGAGTCACCAAAACGGCTCGATGCCGCCAAGAAGCAGCTGGCCGACATGGGCGGATCGTTCAAGGCGTTTTACCTCACCATGGGCGAATGCGACATGGTGGCCGTGGTCGAAGCACCCGACGACGCGGTGCTGGCGCGTTTTGCGCTGATGCTGGGGGCGGGCGGCAGCGTCCGGACGCGAACGCTCAAGGCTTTCCCGGAATTTGCCTATCGCGAGATCGTCACCTCGCTCGGGTAGTTACCGGCAACGTGAAGTAACGAGGTCAGAAGCATTTCCGGGAGATCAATGCGGGGTGCCGCTTGACGGCGCCTGAGCTGCCGATATTGAGGGGAAATGCTCCTCTCGCTCGAGAAGAACTTCATTTTCATCCACATCCCGAAGACGGCCGGGACTTCGATCACCCGTGCGCTGCGGCCATGGTGCCTGAAGCCGACGCCGACGCCGTGGCGGCGTCTGCTGTCGCGCCTGCCGGTGCCAGAGGCGCCGGAGAAGGCCAATTTCAACCAGCATGACAGAGCCGCCTGGCTGCGGCGCAAATTGCCGCCCCAGCTCTATGACGGCGCCTACAAATTCGCCGTGGTGCGTAACCCTTTTGCGCTGGTGGTTTCCAACTACCAGCATTTGCGCCGGAAAACCTCGCGGCGCCGGCATCGCCAGGCGCAACGCTGGGACTTCAAGGCGTTCCTGCGCTATCTCGAACGCAAGAACCGGCTGGCGCGGGTGGATCAGACGAGCTGGATTTCAGACAGGGATGGAAAGCTGATTATCGACGAGGTCCTGCGCTTCGAAACGCTAGCCGAGCAGTTCAATGTCCTGGCCGAGCGGCTCGGCCTTCCCGGCGAGCTTCCCCGATCGAATGTCAGCCCGCCGGTCGACTATCGCGCGGTGTACGACGACGAGGCGAAAGCGATCGTACGGCGGCTCTATGTCAGAGACTTCGAACGCTTCGGCTACGATTTCTGATTTGCCGCGCGCAAGGGGAAGACGGGACGCGGCGCCGTGGTAGAATGCGGGTCATGTCTGAACCTCTCTCACATTCGCATCTATGGCCCGGTGTGCCGCTTGCGCTTGGCTCTGCCGCCTTGTTTGGCGCGGCGCCGCCGCTCTCCAAGCTGCTCCTTGATACTGTCAATCCCTTCATGCTGGCGGGCCTGCTCTATCTCGGCGCGGGTATAGGGCTGGCTGTGTTTCGCCTGCTTCGAGGCGTGCAGGCAGCCACCGGCGAAGCACAACTGGCCCGCAAGGACATGCCATGGCTGGCGCTGGCGATCGGTATGGGTGGCATCGTCGCCCCCGTGCTTCTGATGTTCGGCCTTACACTGAATACCGCATCCAGCTCCGCCTTGTTGCTCAACCTCGAAGGGCTGGCTACCATGGCGATAGCCTGGCTGATCTACCGCGAGAATGTCGACCGTCGACTGCTTTTTGGTGCCTTCGCCATCCTTGCCGGTGCGGTTCTGTTGTCATGGCAAGGCCAGGGTGTTGCCTTCAACCTTGGCGCGTTGCTGGTTGCCGGAGCTTGCCTGGCATGGGGCCTGGACAACAATTTCACCCGGAAAATCTCCGCTACCGACCCGGTGGTGATCGCCATGCTGAAGGGGCTGGTGGCAGGCATCGTCAATGTCGGGCTCGGCTTGATTGCCGGCGCATCATTTCCCGCTATGTCCATCGTCGCCGCGGCAGCGACAGCCGGTTTCTTCGCCATCGGCATCAGCCTGGTTATGTTCATCCTGGCGCTGCGCCATCTCGGCACGGCACGCACAGGGGCCTACTATTCGCTGGCGCCGTTCATAGGCGCTCTGCTTGCCGTGTCTGTCCTCGGTGAGCCCCTGACGTTGAAGCTGGTGATTGCCGGACTTTTGATGGGCGTCGGCCTGTGGCTGCATCTGTCCGAGCGCCACGATCATGAGCATGATCACCAGGCTCTTGAGCATGAGCATAGTCATGTGCATGACGAGCACCACCAGCACGATCATGATGGGATGGTGACGGAACCGCACTCGCACCGGCATCGGCATACGCCGATGCGCCATACGCACGCGCACTATCCCGATCTGCACCACCGGCACGACCACGGCTAATGGCGGGCGCTCTGCTGACTGTCTGGTACAACACGCGCTGTCCGGTCTGCGATGGCGGCATCACCAGGCAGAAACGGCGGCTGATCGAGGCGATCAAGGCCGGCCGCATCGCGTTTCGTGACATCAACCTCGAACCGGCGGCTCTAGCCGGCTACGGCGCCTCGCTAGAGGACATCCGCCGCCGGCTGCATGCCACCGATACCGAGGGCAAACTCTTGGTCGGCGCCGACGTCGCGGTTGCCGTCTGGAGGGTGACGCCGGGCGAGGGCTGGCTGGCTGCGCTGTTCGGCAATCCGATCGCACTGCCGTTGACCCGGTTCGCCTATGATCGCTTTGCTGACCTTCTCTATGCCTGGAACCGGCGCAAAGGCCGCTGGTAAAGAGGCAAGCCCGAAATTTTTTTCGGGCCTGCCGTCGTGAGCGTTACCGGGCCGGCAGCTCGCATAGCCAGCCGACGATGCGTCGCACGGCCGGCAACACAAGCAGCAGCGTCGGAAACGCCACCAGCCAGGACAAGCCCCAGGCGGTGAGCCAGACAGAGGGCAGGTTGGGCTGAGGGCCAAGGCTTTTCAGCGTCGAGATGAACGAGACGATGAAGGTCATCAGCAGCGACAGCACCAGTGGGCTGACGATGGCAGCATAGCGCGCCGGCAGCTTGCCGCGCTTACGGGTCGTGGTCATTTTTGGATTTTCCTGAAGTATCCGGTCCGTCGCATTTGGCATCCATTGCGCCGGGTTTCCGGCGAAATTGCCCGGAAAGACCGGGGTTGGATGCGTTGCTTGACGTCAGACGCTTACGGAGAGGTCGGGCCCCTCACGTGCCTTCTAGCTGTCGGCGTCGGTGAAATCAACCATCTGGCACTGCCTTTAGATACATCGTAAGATATATCTTGACTCGTCGATGGCGCGAGCCTACTTAAGATGTATCGTAAGATATAACTCAAGGAGCAATTCATGCACAGACATCATCCCTTTGGCGAGCGCGCCGAGCGCGCATTCCTGCATATGGCCGGCAAGTTCGGCGGCAAATTTGGTGGCAGAGGGGGCGGCGGCTTCGGCCCATTCGGTCACGGCGGACGTGGCGGCGGACGCGGCGGCCCGGGCGACATGTTTCGCGCCGGGCGCATGCTGGCCGACGGCGATCTCAAGCTGATCACGCTGTCGCTGCTGGCCGAGGCGCCGCGCCACGGCTACGACATCATCAAGGCGCTGGAAGAGCGCACCAGCGGCATCTACAGCCCGAGCCCGGGCGTCGTTTATCCGACGCTGACCTTCCTGGAAGAGGCCGGCTATGCCGCCTCGGCCGCGGACGGCAACAAGAAGGTATTTTCGATCACCGAGGCGGGGCAGGCGCACCTCAACGAAAACCGCGAAATGATCGACGGCGTGCTCGAGCATCTCGAGCGCTTCGGTCGCAAGATGGCCAAGGCGCGCGAGTGGTTCGGCTGGAACGACGACAGCGAGGAGGGCGGACGGCGTGGCCGCGGCGGCCGTTCGGAAGCCCGCGACGAGTTCCGCACTGTCCGCCACCGGCTGCGCGCAGCGCTCGGCGAGATCGTCGATGCACCGGCCGAAAAGCAGGCCGAAGCGATCGCCATACTGGAAGGCGCCGCCGAAGCTCTTGAGGCGCTGTCGCGCGGCTGACCTCTGGCGGGGGAGTGGTATACGACCCTTGCCCGTTCGACTGAGGAACGGTACTGAAAATCATCCTGCACCTTCTATCGGTGCGGGATGATTGCCGTTGGAGGATCCCCCATGTCTTTTCTGAAACGTCTTTTCGGCAGTGGTGGTGGCGGTGACGCCGGCGAACCAAAGAACGCCGCTCCGGCAAAACAGATCGAGCACAAGGGATTCCTAGTCAGCGCCACGCCCTACAAGGCGGACGGCCAGTACCAGACCTGCGGCGTGGTTTCGAAGGAAGTCGGCGGCGTGATGAAGGAGCACCGCTTTATCCGCGCCGACCGTTTCGCCGGGCTCGATGATGCCGTCGACATCTCAATCAAGAAGGGCATCCAGCTCGTCGACGAGCAGGGCGAGAAGATTTTTGGGTAGGGCGGGTCAAAGGTTGAATCGATAAAATTTCTCTAACCCGTTGTTTTTAAAGCAATTGCTAGGGACAATTTGCTGAGCAGTACGAAAAAGGCAGGCGCCGAGGCGCCTGCCTTTTCTATTTTAGGTGGATGAACGTCGGCGCTTTACGCCGCCGCTGCGATCTGCTGGCTGGCGGTTGCGGCCACCACGGCGTCGACCTTGGCAGTTGCCTTGGCAAGCGCTGCCGTCACGGCATCGGCGCCCATGCCGACGCCTTCGATGCGGATGACTTCGACATCGGTCATGCCGAGAAAGCCGAGCACCGAGCGCAAGTAGGGGACAGCGTGGTCCATCTGCACGGCAGCGCCTTCCGAGTAGATGCCGCCGGAGGCGAGCACGATGTAGACCTTCTTGCCAGTGACGAGCCCCTTGGGGCCGCCCTCACCATAGGAGAAGCTCCTGCCGGACCGGGCGATGTGGTCGACCCACGACTTCAGCGTCGAGGAGATGTTGAAGTTGATGAAGCCGGTGGCCACGATCACGGTGTCGGCCGCGAACAGCTCGTCGAGCGCGACATCGGAAACACCAACGACCTCGGCCTGGCGCGGGGTGCGAGCTTCAACGGGCGTGTAGATGCCGGTGGAATAATCGGCGTCGATGTGCGGCAGGGGGGTGGCGACGAGATCACGTACGACGAGCTCGGCCGACGGATCGGCGGCGACAAGCTTCTGCGCGAATTCGGTGGCGATGCGGGTCGAGTGCGAAGCAGAGCCACGCGGGCTCGAGGTGACAAGAAGGATGGACATAACGGTTCTCTCCAGTTGGGAATTGAATTGTCCCGCTTGATATGGGCCTATCGATCCATTCAAAAAACTGTTATATTTTCTATGTTATCCATCCATAAAATAGATATATCATGCAACCCAATCCGACCCTCGACCAATTGCAGATCCTGGTGGCGGTGGCCGACACCGGCAGTTTTTCGGCCGCCGGGCGCAAGCTCAACCGGGCGCAGTCCGTCATCAGCTACGGCATCGCCAATCTCGAAGCGCAACTGGGCCTAAAGCTGTTCGAGCGTGAAGGCACGCGCGAGCCGCAGCTGACCGAGATCGGCAGGGCGATGCTGGAGGATGCGCGGCGCATGGTGGGCGTGCTGCAGCGCATCCGCTCGCGCGTCGACGGCCACCACCAGGGGTTGGAGGCGGAGCTCGCGCTGGCGCTCGACGTGGCGCTGCCGGCGCCGGTGCTGGTGCGGGTGCTGAAGGCGTTCGAAGCGCAGTTTCCAACGGTGATGCTGCGCCTGCACGCCGGCACGCTCGGTCTGGTCCCCGACCTTGTCCTCAGCGGACAGGCCGACCTCGGCATTGGCGGGCTGCTGGGCGAGGTCGACGTGCATCTGGTGAATATCGGCTTCATGTCGATGGTGCCGGCCGCGGCAGCCAACCACCCGCTGGCGCTGCTGCCGAAGCCGGTGGCGCTCGAGGATGTGCGCGAGCACATCCAGCTGGTCGTCTCCGACCAGTCCGAGCGCACCAAGGGACGCGACTACGGCGTCTTTGCCTACCGCACCTGGCGGATGACGGATATGCGCACCAAGCATGTGCTGATGCGCGCCGGACTGGGCTGGGGCGGGTTGCCGCGCTGGCTGATCGCCGACGACCTGGCGAGCGGCACGCTGGTCGAGCTTGACCTCGAACCGTTCAAGGAGGCGAAGGGGCCGCTCTATGCCATGCACCGCGTCGACCGCAGTCCGAAACCGGCGGCGGCCTGGCTGATCGACCAGTTCAAAAGCCAGCTCGGCTGTTTCAACGAGTTCGAACCGGGCCAGGTGCCTGTGGACGAGCCGGAGCCAGTCCGTCGATCAGCGCCATGAGCACGACGCGATAGTCTTCGGCTGACGCACCGGCCTCGATGGCGAGCGCCGCGCGGTCGAAGGCGGAAGCAAGTAGGGCGGTGAGTGCATCCAGCGGCAGTCTCATCATCGATTGCTCGCGCATCGCCGCGACCAAGCCCTCGCGCAGCGAACGGTTGCCGTGGCGGTCGTCTATTGCGTCCATGGCGGCGCGGCCGAGTACGGCCGGTCCGTCGAGCAGCAGAAGCCGCGTGCGGCCGGGGATGCGCATGGCGGCGAGATAGGCGTCCGAGCCGGCGATCAGCGCATCGCGGGCAAACAGCGAAGGCGGCGAGGCGCGATCGATCTCTTGCGCCACCACTGCCGCCTCCTGCTCGACCACGGCGGCAAACAGCGCCTGCTTGTCGGCAAAGTGGTGATAGAGCGCGCCGCGGGTGACGCCGGCGGCCGCAACAATCTCCGGCGTGCCGGTCTCGGCATAGGATTTTTCGATGAACAGTTTGCGCGCCGCGGCGATCAGGTCGGCGCGCGTCGCTTCGGTGCGATCACGATTGGAACGGCGGGCAGTTTCTCGTTGCATACATGCAGCCTGTATGTTATTTCAACTTACATGCAGACTGTATGTTAATTGGCAGGAGAAAGAAAGATGAAGACGACGAGCTATTATCCAGTGCTGATGACGGGCGATGTGGAAGGCACTAAAGCCTTCTATATCAAGCACTTTCGTTTCAGGCCGCTGTTTGAGAGCGACTGGTATGTGCATCTGCAGTCGGTCGAGGACAAGCGCGTCAATCTCGGCATCGTCCAAGGCGACCACGAGACGATCCCCGAGGAGGGGCGCGGCCGCACATCGGGGCTGTTGATCAATTTCGAGGTTCGCAATCCGGACGCAGTCTATGAACGGGTCGTTGCGGCCGGCTTGCCGATCCTGTGCCCGCTGCGCGACGAACCCTTCGGTCAGCGCCACTTCATCACCAGGGATCCCAATGGCGTGCTGATCGACGTCATCAAGCCGATCCCGCTCAGCCCTGAGTTTCAGGCGCAATTCGCGGAGGGCGCGGCGGGCACCTGATTGATGGCAGCAAGTGTCCGCAGCGGCTCCAGCTGCTGTGGCCGGGATCACGCGACGCGGCTTATGGTGGACGACGTTGAAGCTGGTCCTGCCGCATGCGTGACATCTGCCTTGTTCGTGCGCCCTCCAATCTTGGTCTCCGACCGCTGCACCCCGGCCATGTGCCCGGCACCTGGCGGGCGCCGCAGGCGCTGAGTGAGGCTGGTCTGGTCGACGTGCTGGCGCCGGGGCGGGTGGTCGATCTCGAAAGGCCCGCTTACAGCACCGAGCCGCAACCGGGCACCGGCCTGCGCAACGGTCCGGCGATCCGCCGCTTCAACCTCGAACTTGCCGAGATCGTCGCCGGTGCGCTTGGGCAAGGCGAGTTCCCCGTAGTCATCGGCGGCGATTGTTCGATCCTGCTGGGCGCCCTGGCGGCGGCGCGACGCGCAGGCGCGGTCGCGCTTATCCATGTCGATGGCCACAGCGACTTCCGCCATCCGGGCAATTACGATGTCGACGCCTCGCTCGGCTCGGCCGCCGGCATGGATCTGGCGCTCGCCACCGGACGCGGCGAGTCCTTGTTGACCGAGTGGCCCGGCATTGCCGGCCCGCTCGTGGCCGACGAGGCGGTGGTGCAGATCGGCGAACGCGAGAGCCGTGATGCCGATTTTGCCTGGCCCGACATCAATTCGACAGCGATCACGCGCATCGATGTCTTTGCCGCGCGGGAACTCGGCGCCGAAAAAGTGCTGGAGGCGACGAGAGCGACGCTGGCGCGCGCCGATTGTCCGTACTGGCTGCATCTCGATGTCGACGTGCTCGACCAGACGATCATGCCGGCGGTGGATTCGCCCGGCAGTCCCGGCATCGATCCCGACGATCTCGTCGCCATCCTGTCGGCGCTGGCGGCGGATCAGCGCTGCATCGGCATGGACATGACGATCTACGATCCCGACCTCGACCCGAATGGCGACCTCGCACGGCTGTTGGTGTCGCTGCTCGGCCGGGTGCTCAAGCAGCGATGAGACTCAGCCCGCCCTCGCCACCGGCGTCACCGTTACCTGGCTGACGCCGGTGCGGCGCACCACGGTGCACAGCGTCTCGCGGCCGATGCGTTCGGCGTCGAGCATGCGCACGAGGTCGTCGACCCCGGTGACCGGGCGGCCGTCTATTGCGGCGATGATGTCGCCCTCCTTGAGGCCAGCCTTTGCCGCCGGGCCGTTCTTCTCGACGCTGCGCAGCCGCACCGCGGTGTTGGTCGACACCTGTGACAGAAGCGCTGCGCGACGCGGCAAATTGGTGGTGTCGGCGGAGATGCCGATGAAGGCGCGGCGCACGCGACCGAAGCGGATGATCTCCGAAATGACGAAGTTCGCGGTGTTGGAGGCGACCGCGAAGGCGATGCCTTGCGCGCCATGGATCATGGCCGTGTTGACGCCGATGACCTCGCCGGCCGACGACACCAGCGGCCCGCCCGAGTTGCCGGGGTTGAGCGCCGCATCGGTCTGGATGACGTCGTCGATCAGCCGCCCGGTCGAGGCGCGCATCGAGCGGCCGAGCGCCGAGACGACGCCTGAGGTGACGGTCCATTCGAAGCCGAGCGGATTGCCGATCGCAATCGCGATCTGGCCGCGCCGCAGCCGCTTGGAATCGCCCAGCGGCGCGACATCGGCAAAGCTGCCGTCGGCACGCACCAGCGCGATGTCGGTGTCGGGATCGCGGCCAAGCACGCGGCCCTCGCTGGAGGCGCCGTCGGGCATCGAGACACGCACCGTCCTGGCGTCGCCGACGACGTGGAAATTGGTGACGACCAGCCCGTCCTGCGCGATGACGAAGCCGGAGCCATGGCCGCCCTGGCCGCCGACGCGCTCGATGCGGCAGACGGCGGGGCCGATGCGGTCGACCGCGTCTGCCACTGTCGTCGAATAGGCGTCGAGCAGTGTGTCGTCCGGTTGGAATTTGGCGGCGGCGAGGGCCATGGCTGGGCTCCGTGTTTTCAGGCGTGTTCGTGATTTTTTCCTGTGCGTGTCTCATCCCAAAACCGCTGAGCACTTTTGGGCGACACGCACTATATGTGCGAAGCGGCTGGAAGTGCCGCGACCTGACCAGATGGCCAGTGAAACCTTGAACTAGCCGTCAGGCGAGTATCTGCGAGCCGGCTGCCGAGCGATATCTGGGGCATGCAAGGAAACCCAGGAGACCAAAATGAGCGACTTCAATCTCAGCGCCTTTTCCGAGGCCATCGCCGATGTCGCGGCTGCGGCAGCACCCGCTACGGCAAGTTTCGCCACCCATCACCATCGCACGGCCAGCGCCTTCCACTGGCGGGATGGCTATTTCGTCACCGCCGAGGAAGCCGTCGAGGCCGGCGAGGAGATCGAACTTGCATTGGCTTCGGGCGAGACGGTCAAGGCCGAACTGGTTGGTCGCGATCCCTCGACCGGCGTCGCGCTTCTGAAGCCGGCAGGTGCGGTCGGTGCCGCGCCGCTCTCCAAGGCGGATGCGGTGCGGCCGGGCAACGTCGCCATCGCCATTGGCAGCAGCCAGGGCTCGGCGCTCGCGGTGTCCGGCTCGGTCGGTGAGGTCGGTCCGGCCTGGCGCTCCATGCGCGGCGGCACCATCGACCGGCGCATCAATCTTGCCGTCAATGCCGGCGGCCGTTTCGAGGGCGGTCCGGTGCTCGACGCCAAGGGCGCGCTGATCGGCATGCTGCTGTTCGGGCCGCGTGGCCGCGCCTTGGTCATGCCTTACGAGACGATCGAGCGGGCGGTGGCGACGCTGCGTGAAAAGGGTCATGTCGCCCGCGGCTATCTCGGCGCCGGCCTGCACCCGATCCGTGACGGCGCGGCGCGCGGCGCGATGGTGATGAGCCTCGACGACAATGGCCCGGCCAAGGCCGCCGGCCTTGCGCTGGGCGACATCATCGTGGCGTGGAACGGCGATGCCGTGCATGGGCCGCGCGAACTGATCCGCAAGCTTGGGCCGGATAGCGCGGGTGCCGCGGTGACGCTCGGCGTGGTGCGCGGCGGCGAGCAGCGCGATGTCGCCATAACCATCGGTGAGAAGCCGCTGAGCTGAGAGGGTTGATGGACACGTTCGCCAACGATCGGATCATGGCTGACGGCCCCGCCTCGCGGCGGCTGGTGGTGCTGATCGCGCTTGGCGACGCAGGCCGCGCCGAGCGTCTGGCTGCCTCCCTTGCAGCCAGCGACGATCTGTTGCCTGTCGCAGCCGGCGACGGCAGAGCCGATGTTGCCATTGTTGACGACAGGAGTGGCGGCGCGGTGCCGGCCGCCATGCCACGGGTGCTGCTGACTGGACGCGCCGGCGGCGAGCAGCCGGCGGGCGAGGTGTTCGCTATCATGCAAGCGGGCGCGGACGATCTGCTGATCGCCGCAGCGGTGCGGCTGGCGGCGGCGGGCTACCGGGTCTCAGGCGACGGCGGGCGCCACGGGGATTTTCATGCCGGTGATGGCGAGCCGTCCGAGGAAGACCTCGCCGACGAGCACGCCCCCCGACCGGCACTGTCGCCGCGTGAGGCCGAAGTGCTGGCGCTGCTCGCCGAAGGCGCACCCAACAAGGTGATCGCGCGGCGGCTGAACATCTCCGTGCACACGGCGAAGTTCCACGTCGCCGCGATTCTGATCAAGCTGGGTGCGGCTAACCGCACTGATGCTATCGCGATTGCCATGCGGCAGGGGCTGGTGCTGGTTTAGGAAAGCTTGGGTTCCTCGCCCCCGCAAAGAGCGGGGGAGAGATGGCCGCGTAGCGGACGGAGAGGGGGCAGCGCCAGCGAACGAAATTAGCTTCTGCCTTGTGCGCGCCCAGACGGTCCACGTCACGTTTTTCACGTAATCCCCCTCTCCGTCTCGGCTTCGCCGAGCCACCTCTCCCCCACATCCGTGGGGGCGAGGAACCCAGGTTCTGTGAGCCCTCCGTTGCGTCACCATCGCTTGCCGCCACAGCCTCTTGTGTCCTAGGCCGCCACAGGCAAGGATCGCGCAACGAGACAAAGCACGCGGAGGAAAAAATGTCGCTCAAGGGTAAGACGCTGTTCATTTCCGGCGGGTCGCGCGGCATCGGGCTGGCGATTGCGCTCAGGGCGGCGCGTGACGGCGCCAATGTGACGATCGCGGCCAAGACTGCGGAGCCGCACCCGAAGCTGCCGGGCACGATCTATTCGGCTGCCGAAGAGATCGAGCAGGCGGGCGGCAAGGCGCTGCCTGTGCTGTGCGATATCCGCGAGGAGGCGCAGGTGGCCGAGGCGGTTGCAAAGACCGTGGAAAAGTTCGGCGGCATTGACATCTGCGTCAACAATGCCAGCGCCATCCAGCTTACCGGCACTCTGGAGACCGACATGAAGCGCTACGATCTGATGCACCAGATCAACACGCGTGGCACCTTTCTGGTCTCCAAAATGTGCATTCCGCACCTGAAGTTGGCTAAGAATCCTCACATTCTGAATCTGGCGCCGCCGCTCGACATGAAGGCAAAATGGTTCAAGAACCACGTCGCCTACACCATGGCCAAGTTCGGCATGTCGATGTGCACGCTGGGGATGAGCGCCGAGTTCGCCAAGGACGGCATTGCGGTCAATTCGCTGTGGCCGATCTCGACCATCGACACGGCGGCTGTGCGCAATCTGCTCGGCGGCGCGACGGTGGCGGCGATGAGCCGTTTGCCCGACATCATGGCCGATGCCGCGCATGCCATCTTCCTGCGGCCGTCGCGCGAGACGTCAGGCAATTTCTACATCGACGAAGAGGTGCTGCGCGCCGAAGGCGTGACGGATTTCACGGCCTACGCGCCGGGCGCGACCGGTCCGCTGGCCGGCGACTTTTTTGTGCCGGACGAGGTGTTTGCCAATTCGACGACGAACGTCAAAAGCATCTACTAGCGACAATCCCGCGTCGGCGCTGTCCCTCATCCGCCTGCCGGCGTTCATCGTTCGAAAAGCCAAGCAATTGGCTTTTCGTCCGCTGCGCGGACCACCCCCTCAGCTCCCCGTATCGTGACGGGGAGAAGGGCTAGATCATTCCTCGGACTTCTTGCCCTTGGCCAGGCCCATCAGCCGGTCGATATAGGCCAGCATGAATGCAGAGACGACGAAGGCGAGGTGGATGATGGTCAGCCACATCAGTTGCTCGGTCGTGTAGGAGGCCGAGTTGAGGAACACCTGCAGCAGGTGGATCGAGGAAATGGCGACAATGGTCGAGGCGACCTTGACCTTCAGCGAGCCGACATCGATCGTGCCCAGCCAATGGACCTCGCCGTCATTCTCGTCAAAGCGACTGACGAAATTCTCATAGCCGGAGATGATGACCATCACCACCAGCGAGGCGACCAGCGCCGCGTCGATGAGGCCGAGCATTTTCAGGATGGTGTCGGTGTCGTCGAGCGTGAAGGCCACCGTGATGAATTCGTAGAGCTTCTTGCCGAACGACAGCGCATAGACGGCCAGCGCCAGCGCCAGCCCGATGTAGAAAACGACCAGCAGCCAGCGGGAGGCGAGAATGATCGATTCGATGGCGAGTTCGAGACGTTTCATGCAGCGGTTCCGGTCAAGCTTTCTCGGTCGAATGGGGTATTTCGGTCAGCTTGCCGCGGTTTGCAAGGCCAAAGCGCGTCGCGTTCGCTGCGACGCAAAAAAACCCCGCCGGGAGGCCCGGCGGGGCTCAATGCGTCCCGCTGGAGTCGGGACGGGGCAGGGAACGCCCACCCCCGAATCTGGGGTTTGCCGCCTCGTGATTCAATGAGCCGGCTCTAATGCTTGTACAATTCTTGTTGACTGGGCTTGTGGTTCGTACGTCCACCCATCCCGGTCTGCCGGGATGGGTCTTTCTTGCCGATCTGATTCCAGAAAGCCATTCAAGATATTGAAAAATCAGATCAATTGTTGCTGGCTACCGGCGCCACCAGAGAGGTGATGCGGCGGATTGCGACGCGGCGGTTCTCACGGTTGGGCGCCGACGTGTTGACCTTCAGATACTCCTCGCCATAGCCCTGCGTGGTCAGGTTTTCCGGCGGGATGCCGAAGGCATTGGTCAACGCTTCGGCAACCGCCTCGGCGCGCCGGTCGGACAAAGCAAGGTTCGCTTCCGGTGTGCCGACGGCGTCGGTATGGCCTTCGATGAGGAAGGTTTCGGCCGGGTTCTTCTTCAACAGCTTCTCCATGGCGCTGGCGACGCCTTCCAGTTTCTGCACCTCGGTGTCGGAGACCGAAGCCGAGCCAAATTCGAAGTTCAGCGTGTCGAGGTCGACACGACGGGCAATGTCGCGCACGCGGGCCGAACGCTTGACCTCGTCGACCGAGTAGAGGCGTTGGACCTTTTCCACCGGCGGCTGCTCGAGGAAGTCGTAGTAATCGTCATCGCTCTCGACATCCTCGGAATCGAGGATGTACTCCCGCCGCGGGATGGTCAGCCGCATCGGGGGCAGGTCGTCGCCGGGATCGCGCCAGTCATTATCGTCGTCATAGTGCCGCTCGTCGACATAGCTCAGCACATATTCGCGGCCATCCGGCGTGATGCGCGAGCGTTGGATGACGTCGCCGTTGCGGTTGCGGATGGTGACGATCTGGACGCCGTTGGCGCGCACCACGGTTTCGCGGGTGCGGCCGCGCGGGAGATCCTCGTAGTAGACATCCTTGGCACCGCGATTCATACGCGGGCCGTCATTGCTTTCGACGATCGTCTGGTTGTTGAACTGGATGATGACGCGGTCGCCGATCTCCTTCAGCACGTCCGCGCCCTTGGGACGCCGGCGGTCGCGAACATTCTCGTCGGGAGCGCGCTCGACACGCGTGCCCTGTTCCTCCGTCACCGGAACGATCTTTTCAGGCTTGATCTCCTGCTGCGCAGCCTTGTCGTCGGTGGGCGGTGGTCCCTGATCGACAGGAGCCGGCTTCGGGTTCTGCGCCTGGGTGCCGTCCTGCGCGGGCTGCTCGCCCGTCTGGCCGCCTGCATTCTGGCCATCGGCGTCCTGGCCGCCCTGGTCCTTGCGGTGCTTGCGCCTGGCGTCCTTCTGGCTGTCCAGAATGGGTGCTTCGTCGGGATTGGTCGTGGCCTCGCCCTGCGCTGGCTGCTCGGCGGTGGCGGGTTGTTCACCGGTCGCAGGCTGTTGTTCGCCAGTCGCGGGTTGCTGTTCGCCTGTCACCGGCTGTTCGCCAACAGGTTTCTTGCCATTCTTCTTGGCCTGATCCTTGGGCTGTTCGCCCTCGGCGGGAGCGGCTTGCTGATCGGCCGGGGGCTGGACCGGCTCCGCCTGCGGTACGGGTTCTCCGGCAGGGGCAACCTTGGTGGCTGGCGCCTGTTCGGCGGGGGCGGCCTCGATCTGCTGATCCTGCTTGCGCTTTTTCTTGCGCGCATTGTTGTCGTTTGCCGGCGCCACCTGTTCGGTGGGCGCTGCTTGCTCTGCAGGCTGCTGGGCCGGCTGTTCAGCAGGCGCCGCTTCGATCTGCTGCTGCTGGTCGCGCTTCTTCTTGCGTGGCTTCAGCGGCTGTTCGTCGGTTGCGGGCGCGGCCTGTTCGGCCGGTTGATCCGCTGGTGCAGCCTCGATCTGCTGCTGCTGGTCACGCTTCTTCTTGCGCGGCTTGGGCTGCTGTTCATCAACCGCGGGTGCTGCCTGCTCGGCAGCAGGAGCTGCCTGCTCCGCCGGCGCTGCCTCGATCTGCTGCTGTTGATTGCGCTTTTTCCTGCGCGGCTGCTGCTCTTCAACCGGGGCGGCCTGTTCAGCGGGAGCCTGCTCGGTCTGCTGCTGTTCGTGCTTCTTCTTGCGGGGCTGCTGTTCCTCGACGGCTGGCGCGGGTTGCTCGGCCGCGGGTGCGGCCTGCTGCTCTACCGGCGCCTGTTCGGCCTGCTTGTGCTTCTTCTTGCGTGGCAGTTCCTGGTCGGTCTGCTGACCATCTGCAGCAGGGTCGTCCTGGGCCAGGATCAGCGGTGTGCCATTGTGCTGCAAGGGGCCGAACACGGCACTTCCCTGAAGCGGGAACGCGCCCAACGGCGCGGATGCCATCAACAGGCATATAGCAGTGCCTGCCAGAATCCGTGGTTGGCGTTTCATCAGAAATTCTCCTTATGGGGTCCCATCCCTGCCCAAACTGTCCATGACCGGATTGGTTCCGGTTTGCAGGCATTACCCGCAACCAAGGACGATTGACCGGCCTTTTGAAGGCAACTTCATGTTTTTCGTATGGTGCAGGCGGCATTTGCGGCGGCGGTACAGCTTGACCTCACCGCCAGCGAGGGCCACATCTCACCCCATAATGGAAACCCCGTTCTGGAAAACCAAGTCGCTGGAAGCGATGACGCCGGCCGAGTGGGAATCGCTCTGCGACGGCTGCGGCAAATGCTGCCTGTCGAAACTCGAGGACGAGGATACCGGCGAGATCTACTGGACATCGGTCGGCTGCCGGCTGTTCGATGGGCAGACCTGCCGCTGTTCGGACTATGCCAACCGGCTGGCGCGGGTGCCGGACTGCGTCGGGCTGACGCCGCAGAATGTGCGCACCATCAGCTGGCTGCCGAAAACCTGCGCCTACCGGCTGGTTGCCGAGGGACACGATCTCTACTGGTGGCACAGGCTGGTGTCGGGAAGTGCCGAGACCGTGCATGAGGCCGGCATTTCCATTCGCGGCCGGGTTCGCGCCAGCGAGACCGACCTTGCCGAACCGGACGACTATTTCGACTATATGCTCGACGACGAGCCTTGATGGTTTGGAACGGACAGGGCCGCCAGCCGTTCTGGGCCATCGGACGTTTTTGACGGTCCGGATCGTTTGCAGTGGCGGAAGGGGCGGTTGCTTGCGACCTGTCCGGCAGATTAACCGAAAATGAACGGCCGGTTCGCAAAGAGTTCAGACTGCAAGGCGCATTCTCCCCCCATCGGTTCCACGAAGTCGGGCGCCAGCCCTCAACAAGGAGAGAAGACAATGTTCAACACGATCAAAACGGCAGCCCTTTCGGGTCTCGTAGCCCTCGGCACGCTTGCCGCAGTCCCCGCCCATGCGGACTCGATCTATCTCGGCTTCGGCAACAACCACGACCGCCGCGTCGGCGTCTATACCGGCGACGACGATGACGGCTTTCGCCGCGAGCGCAATTGGCGCCGCTGTTCGCCGGAGCGCGCCCTCGACAAGGCCGAGCGCATGGGCCTGCACCGCGTCCGCCTCGTCGACATCAACCGCCGCGTGGTAAAAGTCGCCGGCCGCCAGTATGGCGATCGCGTAGTGGTCGTGTTCGCCAATGAGCGCGGTTGCCCGGTTATTTATCGCTAAGCGAAGATCGGTAGCGGCGACCTTCTTCGAGGGTCAGCCAGGAGCCCCTTTCCCTCAGCGGAAGGGTGCGGCTCGAAAAAAACCCCGGAGGACCAAGTCCTCCGAGGTTTTTCATGTCTGCAAACAATTGGCGACCAGCTCAGCCCATCAGCCGGCCGCATCCGGCCAGCGGCCGCCTGCTACTTGAGCTCAAAGGTGACGGTGACCTGCACGGCATAGGCATTCTCGCCAGCCTGCACCGGAACCGCAGCACCCGCCGCATCGAAGGCCTTGGCGTTGATCGGCATCGGCGCCGGCGCGATGTTCTGGTCGGTGATTTCCAGCACCCGGCCGATGCTGACGCCGGCAGCCTCGGCCAGCGTCTTGGCCTTGGCCATGGCGTCGGCAACGGCCTTCTTGCGGGCCTCGGTGACGGCTGCCTTCGGGTCCTCATTGGAGAACGAGATGCCGCCGCCCTGGTTGACGCCGAGCGATACCGCCTTGTCGAGAATCTCGCCTGTCTTGTCGATGTCGCGGATGCGCACGGACAGCGTGTTGGTCACCTGGTAGGCGACCAACTCGGCTTCCTGGCTGCCGTCGGGCTTGTTGGTGTAGTTGTAGCGCGGATTGATCTGGATGCCGGCGGTCTGCAGGTCGCGGTCCTTGATGCCTGCCGATTTCATCGCCGCGATCACGGCGGCCATGGCGTCGTTGTTGGCGTCGAGTGCGGCGCGCGCCGTCTTGGCCTCACGCATGACGCTGAGCGTCAGCAGCGCCAGGTCGGGCGCCACGGTCGACTGGCCTTCACCCGACACGATGATGCGGGGCGGGGGCGGCGAATCGGCGGCGGTGGCAATCGCCGGAAAAGCGATTGCGCCGGCAAGTGCGAGCGGCAAAAGATGTCTGGTCATGAAA
This sequence comes from Mesorhizobium sp. P2_F7, assembly GCF_056403695.1. NCBI lineage: Bacteria > Pseudomonadati > Pseudomonadota > Alphaproteobacteria > Hyphomicrobiales > Phyllobacteriaceae > Mesorhizobium > Mesorhizobium sp. P2_F7. The sequence goes on from NZ_JBFUFA010000003.1 coordinate 653,834, forward strand.
ATCTCCTCAGTCTGCGATCCAGTCGCGCCTGTCGACTAGGATGCGAATATGGGCTGATTTGGGCGATCTCGGCCAGCCCGTCCGGAAAGCCTTGTGCGGCGCAAGGAAAAACACTAATCCAGCGCTCGTGGGGCCTGTAGCTCAATGGTTAGAGCCGGCGGCTCATAACCGCTTGGTTGGGGGTTCGAGTCCCTCCGGGCCCACCATTATCGTTATTTATCAATTGCTTATTGGCCGGTTCGCCACAAGGTTCGCCAACAGGTTCGCCAAGCATCGGCTTGCGGGTCACGAGGCGTACGACGCGATCCATCCCTTGCACCGCCAGGCGAACCTGCGATGCCTCGCGCGAATAGAGTTCGGCATGATCAATATCGTCGTGCCCAAGCACGTCCATCAGCTGTCTGGTCGAGGCCTCAGCCTCCGCCAGATAAACGCCGAGCGACTTCCTTAGCCCATGCAGTGTCAGCCCCTTCGGCAGACCGGCAAGCTTACACCAATGCGCCATCATTCCAGTCAGCGATTTTGCGGAGAACGGCCCACCATAGCCGTTGACCAGGACCGTCTCGCCGCGCCTGTCGGCCGCATCTAAAATCTCAGACAGCATCGGTGTAATCGGCACAAAAAGCCGTTTGCCGCCGGTTCGTCCCTTGTTCTTGGCCTGAACGATATCAAAGCCATCGAAGTGACTCTCGACGCCATCAATGAACACACAACGAGTGACCCTCTGATCCCAGCGCAGTCCGGCGACGTCGCTGCGGCGGTTGCCGAGCCAAAGTGCCAGCCCGTAGCACGTGCGCGCCGCAGTGCCGAGCGGCCAACGATTCTCGAATTGTGCCATCGCTTCGCGCGACCAGGCCTTCCAACCGGCATAAGCGGGTCGCCACTCGACCGCCGCTGTGGGATCGATTTCGATCCAGTCTTGCCGAAGAGCGACATAGACGAGCTTGCGTATGCCCACCAACAGATGCTTGGCCTTATGGGGCGTGGCAATGAAGCGTCCAAGAAGCTCTTCGACATGGATACGTCTAAGGTTCTTGACCGGTACGTCGCGCCAGATAAGTGGGTAATCTGCGACCACCCGCAGTTCCAGAAATTCTTCAATCAACCGCATGTTCTTGCGCTTGCTGGCTCCGTCAAGGGCCAGCCACTTGACTGAGATCTTCAGCCGTTGAAAGGCCGCTCCAAACGTGCAGGGCAGGGCGGCTCCAGGCATGCGGACGACCGGAGCCCTGGGGACTTTCCGGCCCTCGACCGCTGCCTGGTATGCGTCCTTGAACCCCGGCTGATTGGGGGCCGGCAAGCTGACCACACGCTCCTTTGTCCGATAGCGCCACCGGAGTTTTCCGTGGCGATCGGTGTAGGAGGAGAGGCCAGGATATTTGTCAGTCATAGCAGAATGAATCTATCCCCTGCGATGATTCCCTTGCAACAGGAAGTCGACGATATTCTCATCATCGTCTCCAGGTAGTTCGGCAAACGCTGCTTCGAGTTTGAGCCGGTCCCAAATCACCCGGCCGTCAACTTTCTTCGGCTTAGGCATGCGGCGGTCAGAAACCATCTGGTCGAATTTGGTTATACCTACGCCAACATATCGGGCGGCTTCTTCGCGTGAGAGACCCCGAGGAGGGTAGGAGAGGCTGTCGCTTTTCATGATCTGCCACCGGCATTTGTCCGCCCTGGTGCAGGGAATTCCGTTCAGAGATCATGCTAGATTGTATCAACCTCCGCCGGAAGGGAGCCGATCAAGCCGTGCGTTAAATCGCGGTCAGGGCGTATAAATAGGATGGTTGTGTGAGTTCAGGGGTTCGAGTCGGGAGACCGCTACATCCCCAGACCCACTATCGAAGAAGCACTCTTCTGCTATCGGCGACGCTCAGTAGCGTAAATGTCGCCCAAGATCGCTTGGAATTGGTGGCCCGCCAAACGACCTCTGCGATGAACGCCGGAGGTCCCTCCGGCCGAATCGGAAGCCTCTTGAATATCTGCAGCGGCCTTGGCACCGTCCAGCAGCGCGCAAAGCCGGTAGCTATGCCTAAGCAAGCTTGAAGACGGGTAAAGCTTGAATCGGCGCGGCGTTTTGGAAAGACCCTCCTTCGTTTGAGTGCAACTCTCGGGCTCTTTGCTCCAAAAGGTGGTCACCTTTCCATGGCATCCAGGAAGACGATCCAGCCTACCACGCCGCGGCAGGAGGCTAGGGCTGCGCGCGATGGCCAAGTGCTGATGGAGCAGGGCGTAGCAATCAGCGGCTCGGCGACGCTCCTTCGCATTAATCAGACGACGGGGTTTCGGTATGCGCGACGGACAGCCCTTGGCCTTCAGCGACTTCTGCGGCCGTCCAGTCCAGATCAGACCAGAGCGCGTTGACCAGCACCATTGATCCATCCGCGGCCGATGCGCTCCAACGAAATTCGGGAGAAGGTTATGGCGACTTGGCAACTTGAAAGAGAAGCGCGCGACGCGCGCGTTCAAGCCGGTTCGGCGGTGGCAAAAGGAAAGATTGTCGAAGCTCGTGACGCGACACGGCTTCTTGAAGCAATCGTTCGGCCAGGCGACCGGGTCTGCCTAGAGGGTGATAACCAGAAGCAGGCCGACCTGCTGTCGGCAGCCCTGCTGTCAGTCGACGTCGCGAAAGTGAATAATCTGCATATGGTGCAGTCGGGGGTCGTTCTTCCTGAGCATCTCGATGTATTCGAGCGTGGCGTGGCGAAGAAGCTGGACTTCGCCTATTCCGGTCCACAGTCGGCGCGCATCGCGACGATGCTGTTCGGCGGCAAGATCGAGCTTGGAGCAGTACATACCTATCTCGAGCTCTTCGCGCGCTATTTCATCGACTTGACGCCGAACGTTGCCCTGGTCGCCGCGGTCAGTGCGGACCGGGACGGCAATCTCTATACCGGACCTAATACCGAGGACACGCCGACCGTCGTCGAGGCTACAGCGTTCAAGGACGGCGTTGTCGTCGCCCAGGTCAATCAGATCGTCGACAAAGTTCCACGCGTCGACATCCCGGCCGATCGGGTGCATTTCATCGTTGAGGCTGACAAGCGCTTCTTTGTCGAACCGCTGTTCACGCGCGACCCCGCCGCCATCACCGAAGGGCAAATCCTGACCGCCATGCTGGCGATCAAGGGGATTTATGGACCCTACGGCGTCCAGCGCCTAAACCACGGAATCGGCTTCAGCACTGCCGCGATCGAACTACTGCTGCCGACTTATGGCGAGAAGCTTGGCCTAAAGGGCAAGGTGGCAACCCACTTCGCTCTGAACCCTCATCCGGCGCTGATTCCGGCGATAGAATCCGGCTGGGTCAAGCAAATCCACTCCTTCGGTTCCGAAGTGGGCATGGAAAACTATATCCGAGCCCGTTCTGACATCTATTTTACCGGCGCGGACGGCTCTCTTCGCTCGAACCGCGCCTACTGCCAGACTGCTGGTCTGTACGCCTGCGACATGTTCATCGGCTCGACGCTGCAGATTGACCTGCAGGGAAACTCCTCGACCGTCACCACGTCGCGCATCGCCGGCTTTGGCGGCGCGCCGAATATGGGGGCGGATGCACGAGGTCGCCGGCATCCGAGCGAACCCTGGCTAATGGCAGGACAAGAAGCAGATCCTGATGGGCACGTGCTATTGCGGCGTGGTCGCAAGCTGGTTGTGCAGATCGGAGAGACGTTCGGCGACAAGAACGTGCCGCTGTTCGTCGAGAAGCTCGACGCACTTGAACTGGCAGAAAAGCTGAATCTCGATCTGGCGCCGGTGATGATCTACGGCGACGACGTCACCCATATCGTTACCGAAGAAGGTATTGCCAATCTGCTGCTCTGCCGCAGTTCGGACGAGCGCGAGCAAGCAATACGCGGGATCGCTGGCTATACCGATGTCGGACGAGGCCGCGACCTCGGGCAGGTCCAGCGTCTACGCGAGCGCGGCGTCATTCGCAGACCGGAAGATCTCGGCATCAATCCGCTCGACGCCGACCGGAGCATCCTCGCGGCCCGATCCATCAAGGATATCGTGCACTGGTCGGGCGGCCTCTACGCACCGCCTTCGAAATTTCGCAACTGGTGACTGGAGCATCCCGATGGAAGATTTCAGCTTACGTCATGACGCCCGCCAGCCTGCCGGGGGCGCGAGGAAAATGGCGATTATAGGCGTGGTGGCTTCGGGCAATCTCGAAGTGCTGGTGGAGCGCGTTGTGCCCGAGCGCGAATGCCTCGTCGAGATCCGTACGACCGCCGAAGGATTTGGCGCTGTCTGGAACGCCGTTGTCGCGGATTTCGTCGATCGCTATTCGCCCGGCGGTCTCAAGTTTTCGATCAATGATGGCGGCGCGCGACCAGACACGGTGTCCCTTCGCCTAGCCCAGGCAGTTCGCCTGATGGAGGTAGAGCAATGAGCATCACCTCAATGCAGGCCGCGATAGCGCCCGCCGCCCTTACCAGCTGGTACGAAGCTTCGGCCCGGACACGAGTCCGCCTACTGCTCGATCCAGAAAGCTTCATGGAGTTCGTCGGTCCGGAGAAGCGAGAAGTGAGCCCGCACCTGAAGGTTTTCGATCTGCCTGAACAGTTCGACGATGGCATCCTGGTCGGACACGGTAGCCTTGGCGGCTCCAGCGTGCTGATCGCCGCGCAGGAGGGCAGCTTCATGGGCGGAGCCTTTGGCGAGGTGCATGGCGCCAAACTGACTGGTTTGCTGCGCGCCGCGCGCGACATTGCCTCTATGCCGGTGCTGATCCTGTTCGATACAGGCGGGGTGAGGTTGCAGGAAGCCAACGCCGGCGAACTCGCCATTGCCGAGATCATGCGTGCTGTCATTGAAGCGCGTAGCGCTGGCGCAAAGGTGATCGGGCTGATCGGCGGCCGCGCCGGCTGCTATGGGGGTGGCGGATTGATCGCCGGCTGCTGTTCCGCGTTGGCCGTGTCCGAGCAGGGCCGCATCGCGGTATCGGGTCCGGAGGTCATCGAAACCAATCGCGGCGTCGAGGAATTCGATTCGCGCGATCGGGCACTTGTTTGGCGCACGATGGGTGGAAAGCACCGCCGCCTGCTCGGTGCCGCCGATGCCTTCGTCGACGATACCATTCAGGCATTTCGCGATGCAGCGCTGGTGCTACTGGAGCAGGTGGGTGGCTTTGAACTCAATACGCTCACGAACGAGCAGGTCCGGCTCGAGGCACGGCTGCGGGACTTTGGCAGTTGCGCCGACGCTGTCGATATCTGGACCGCGGAAGGTGTTGCCGACGCCGGAGCCGTCCCTGCCTTGCCGGTCAATCAATTCATTGCTGTCGCCGACCATGTTCGGAGGATCAGCCATGACACTCGATGAGATTCTTGCCTCGATGTTTCCAGCAGGTCATGACGTGAAGAACGACGAGGGGGTGGTGTACGGATCAGGCTCCCTGCGCTCTGGCGGGCTTGCATTGGTGGTGGGTGTCGCCGACCGGCTACCCCTTGGGGTCGATGATGCCATCATTCTGTCCGCCCACGTCCTGCGTTCGATCGCGCGTGACAGCGGGCCTATTCTCGTCGTCGTAGACAGCGATAGCCAGCGCATGAGCAAGCGCGACGAGCTTTTGGGCCTGAACGAATTTCTGGCCCATCTAGGCAAGTGCCTCATCTACGCCGACAGTCACGGCCGGCCTACGATCGGCCTTCTCTATGGTCACACCGCCGCTGGAGCATTTCTTTCAACGGCGCTTGCCACTCGGGTGTTGGTCGGACTGCCCGGTGCCACGCCCGTGGTGATGGACCTGCCGTCGATGTCCAAGGTCACGAAGCTTTCACTTGAGGTACTGGAAGAGAAGGCCAAGTCGACGCCTGTCTTTGCCCCCGGCTTGGAGAATCTCGCTCAGACCGGCGCGGTCCACGTCATCTGGGACGCTGGGGTTCCGCTCGTAGACCAACTGGAAACCCTCCTGGCAAGTTTACCTGATATCGACGACGGCCGAGGTCTGCTTGGCAAGCAGCGTGGCGGGCGGCCGAAAGCCTACGAGATCGCCGAGCGCGTCCGCGGCCTCGGCCTCCAATCTCGGTGAACTGCGATGAACCGCCACGATCTCGTCTACGTTAGCCCGCTCGCATGGAAAGCCTTGGTAGGGACGCGCGTAGAACTGGCCACAGATCCCATCGTTGCGAGCTGGGTCGATCGGGGGTGGCCAATGGTCGGGCGTCGTGCCAACGCAGGAGAAGGGCGTGGTGTGCCACTTGGCCTGCCGCTTCCGCCTTTCGCCGGCAAGAAGCGGCTCGCAGTCGTGGTAAGACCCGCAGATGTCGTCGCAGTGGCGCCGTCGCCGAACCTGGCCTTCACCCTCCGTGCGGCGCCACCGTCGTGGCGAACAACGCTGCTGCGTCTTGGCCAGCTCGCATCGGGACAGGGGGTTGAAGCCAGGGTCTTTGGCAGCCTAGCGTGGCAGGTGATCACCGGCCTGGACTATCTGACAGATAGCTCGGATCTCGATTTCGCGATGTATGTCCGCCGCGATACGCAGCTGTGCCGCCTTACAGAAGCCGTGGAGCGCATCGAAGCCAGCGCGCCGATGCGGCTTGACGGTGAGTTGATCCGTGGCGGCTCCGCCGTCAATTGGCGGGAGCTTCACGCCGGCGGGCGGGACGTGCTGGTCAAGACCATTGTCGGGATCACCCTATTCAGCGCGGACCAGTTCATTTCCGGGAGGATTCCTACATGAGGACCGCGACCGCGCTTTCGGCTCCCAAGTTCGATGGTCTGCGCCCGCAGCAGATAGTCCTGCACAATGGCGAGGTCATCGCCGCACTCGCCGCGCGCAGCTTGGTGCTGGAGCTGGAAACTTGGCCCAAGCCGGGCTTGGTCAGCCACATCGACAGCGGCAGCCACGACGATATGGACGCCGACATGTTCCGCGCCAGTGCACGGGCGATCGAGCCATATTTTGCTTCCCTGGCGAATGCTGGGGCAGAGGCATGGGATATGGATCGCCTAAGGATCATCGGCCTCGATGCCGAGGCAGCTATGATGGATGCGACGTCGGGGATCAACACGCATCGTGGTGCCATATTCGGGCTTGGCCTCCTATGCGCGGCTTTCGGCGCAAGAACTGTCGGACTAGCGGACGGAGCTCTTTCACTTGGCGCGGTCGTTGCGTCGCGATGGGGGCGTGACATCGTCAACGGCCCTGTCCTGCTTCACAGCCACGGCGAGCGGGCGCGTCGCCGCTACGGTTCGGGTGGGGCGCGGATGGAGGCATCGCTTGGCTTTCCAAGTCTCTATGAAATTGGGCTGCCGGCACTGCGCAAGGGAGCACTCGCGGCGCCCGATGACGAAGAGGCCCAGAGGGTCGAGGCTTGCTTCGCCCTGATCGCTTCCCTCGAGGACACCAATCTCCTGCACCGCGGAGGAACGGACGGTCTTCGGTTCGCCCGCCACAAAGCCCGGCAATTCATTCGCCGCGGTGGTGTTGCCAAGCCCGATTGGCGCGCCCGAGCGTGCGCCGTGCATGAAGGCTTCGTCGCCCGTCGGCTGAGTCCCGGCGGCTCGGCGGATATCCTCGCCATGAGCCTTTTCGTCAGCGCCTGCGAAGCGGAACGAACGTGATGTCGAACGCGATCCTACTGGCGCTTTCTCCCATCTTCTTCGTCCTGCTGCTCGGCTATGGCGCCGGGCGGCACCGGATTGTTGACAATCACAAGGTCGACAGCCTCAACGCTCTGATCATGAACTTTGCCCTGCCGGCATCGCTGTTCGCTGCGACCGCCTCCGCCTCGCGCAGCGAGATGGTGGCTCAAGCGCCACTATTCGTCATTCTCGGCGCCGTAATGCTCGGCGTGTTTTTCGCCTGGTATTTTGGTGCGAAGATCATCTTGAAGGATAGTCCCGCCGACGCGTCCCTTCAGGCGCTGACGCTAGCCTTCCCGAATCTCGCAGGCGTCGGGCTCCCCATCCTGTCCGCTGTCGTCGGGCCAAGCGGCGCTGTGCCGCTCGCCATAGCGCTGGCAAGTGGCTCGATCCTTGTCAGCCCGCTTTCGCTCATCATCGTCGAGATGAGCCTCGGCCTGAAAGCGGACGGAGCAGAGACGGCGACTAAACGTGTCCTGCGCTCCATCCGGCATGCGCTTACCAAGCCCGTGGTCCTCGCGCCTGCGTTGGGCATCCTGGTGTCGCTGTCGGGGTTGAAAACTGGTGCCGTGATCGATGCCTGCCTGCTGCTGATCGGACACGCCGCGCCGGGCGTCGCCCTATTTCTGACCGGCCTTATTCTCTCGTCGCAGACGTTCCGGCTGGACTGGAAGATCGTCGGCGCCACTGCGGTTGCTGACATCGCCAGGCCGCTACTGGCGGCGGCGATCACCTTCAGCTTGCCGATACCCGCCGAGACAGCCAGGATTGCGGTTCTGCTGGCGGCGTTGCCGTCGGGTTTCTTCGGGATCCTGTTCGCAGTGAACTACCGCATGGACCCCGGCGCAGCGGGATCAATGGTGACTGCCAGCACGATCCTCAGCGTCGTGACCATGGCAACCGCCATCGCCTTGCTGTTTCCGGCCTGAGTGGCGTTCATGAGCCTAGCTATCCTTTGTTCGGGTCAAGGCAGACAGCATTCAGGTATGTTCGCGTTGACGGGCGATGCACCTCGGGCTGGCGCTTTGTTCCAACAAGCGACGGCTCTGCTGGGTGGTCGTGATCCCCGCGAGATCGTGCGAACCGATGGCGCGGAGGCGTTTCATCACGACCGCGTCGGTCAGATCCTCTGCACGCTGCAGCCATTGGCGGCCGCGGCCGTGCTAAACGGCGCAATACCGGATCGGATCGTCGTCGCAGGCTACAGCGTCGGCGAACTGGCCGCCTGGGGTGTCGCCGGCCGGTTAGATGCGATCCAAACACTGGGCCTCGCCGCTTTCCGGGCCGAGGCGATGGATGCCGTATCGCAGCCCGGCGACGGGCTTCTGTTCGTTCGCGGTCTGTCGCGTAAAGCGATCGACGGGTTGTGCGAACGGTACGAGGCCGCGATTGCCATTATCAATCCGGCCGACGCCTTTATGCTGGGCGGAAGCCACAACGCACTACACGCCATGGCGATCGAGGCGCGGGCGATGAACGCCTTGCGCGTGATCGTTCTGCCAGTCGAGGTTGCGTCCCATACACCACGCCTTGCGAAGGCCTCTGCCGTTTTTTGCGAAAAGCTTATTCGCGTTACCCCGGCGGCCGCATCTCCCCCGCATGTACGGCTGCTCAGTGGCATCGATGGCACGCCGGTTATCGATTTCTATCAGGGCCTCGGCAAACTGGCGGCGCAGATATCCCACACCGTCCGTTGGGCCGATTGCCTTCAGGCATGTGTCGAAAGCGGAGCAAACGCATTTCTTGAGCTAGGTCCTGGTACTGCTTTGAGTCGAATGGCCGCGGCCGACTATCCTGACATCCCGGCGCGATCCTTGGACGACTTCCAAACATTGCAGGGTGTGCAGGCATGGATTGCTCACTGCGCCGCCCGCAACGATCCGCGCTGACGGCCTCGCAGCTACCGTAGGTCGGGCCGATCGTGAACACGAAGGATTGGAAGTGGTCCTGAGTCCTATTCGCGGAGAAACATGACGATGCTCAAGAACCACTCGGTTCCCATTATACTACAGATGACTTTCCAGTTGACGCCACGTTCGGTGGCACCGGAGAACCGTGATGTGCAGGGCGATGGCATGCACCCGATCGCGTCCTCTTGGGTTGGCGGGGAGGTCCTGTTCGGGATGCCTTGTTCCGGGCCGAACCTTCCGGTTCCGAGGACCAACCTCCGCGAAGGCTTGCAATGACGGAGGAGGATACGCCAAGCATCGCAGCTACTCTGCGGCCGTTCACTTTTGCGGGATTTCCCGGACCGTCCTGGGCATACGCAATCCGGATCTGGCTCGCGGTCATCCTCGCGCTTTATGTCAGCTTCTGGCTTGAGTTGGACGCCCCATCCTCGGCTGCAATCACGGTGGCGATCTTGGCGCTGCCAACCCGCGGCCAAGGGCTAAACAAGGCGGTCTTCCGTCTTCTTGCTACCGGGCTCGGTGTGGCCGCATCGTTCGTCATCGTCGGCGTTTTTGCGCAAAGCGGTGTCATCATGCTTTGGGTGTTCGCCGCTTGGATCGGACTGTGCGTCTTCGTGGTCGGAACCCTGGACGGGAACCGTGCCTATGCCGCATCGCTCGGGGTTACGACTGTCGCGATTGTCGCGATCGAGCAGATCGATGCTCCGCAACAAGTGTTTGACGCAGGAATCGCGCGCGGCTCGGCAATCGTTATCGGCGTTCTGGCGATCACCTTCATCAACGACATTCTAGGCGCGCCCGACCACCATCCCAAGGTTTTCGCCAAATTGAAGTCGCTTCAGGACCGGGTCATGGACAGCGGCTGGAACGCGTTGCGCGGGCAGGCAATGCCCGCGGCGGCCGCGGCGGTTCTGCTGCGCGAGGTCACCGAGCTGCGGTCCGACATCGCAAGCCTGGCGAGCGAATCGAGCAGCGGCGAGGCGCGGGCGGCGTCGGCCAGGGCGGCTGTGGTCGAACTGGTCGCGGCATTTTCCGCGGCCCGTGCCCTAGCAACTCTGCCTTGTCGCATCCCGAATTCGGTAGGGCATGCCGAGGCCACTCTCCGGCCACTCGCTGACACGGGCCGCCCGCGACAACTCGACGTCCTGTTCGCGATGGCGCGCGAGTTGCTGGCCACCGAGTTCCACCAAAGGGATGCGGCGTCTCGCAGCGACCTCGACGGGCTCCAGGCGGGGAGATTTCCGGAGCAGCCCTGGCGAACGCCACTCTATCGATCGCGTCGCATCGCCTTGGAGGGGGGCTTCAAGGCGGCTACCTACTTCGTGTTGGCATCGACCCTGTTCCAGATGGTCGATTGGCCATCGGTCGCCGCAGCGCTCGCATTCGTGGCGCTCCTGATTGGCCTCGGTGCAACCGCGCCTGACCAGGTGGCCTTCACCAAGCTGGCGGTTCTGCTTGCTCCGTTCGCCTGCGTACTGGCCGGAATCCTGCAATTCGCCGTTCTGGACGGCGCGACCGGGTTTCCGATGTTGGCGATCGGCATGGCGCCTTTCATCATCGGTTGCGCGCTGCTGATAACGCTGACAAACCCCATCCTGTCGAGCATCGGTCGCTTGAGCATGGTGTTCATCATCGCGCTCGTTTCGCCAAGCAATCCGCAGAACTACAACCCCGAGACCTTCCTGGTCGCCTGTATATTCGTATGCGTCGCGACCGGCCTGCTGTTCGCTTTGCAGCTGGTCGTGCCTCCGATGTCAACCGCGCGACAGGTCCGGCAGCTGCTGGCAGAGGCGCGCACGGATCTCGAGCGGCCGCAATCGCAATGGCGCAAAGACTTGGCTTCGGAAGAGGCCGCCTTTTATGCCGCGCTTCGGGTCGGACAGATCGCAGGCCTTGCGGGGGGCAATCCGGCGGTGCTGGATGAGGCCATGTGCAGCTTCGACCAGGCCGCCGCACTTCGCCGCTGTACCGACGAACTGGAGCGGCTGGAGCACGCTGCGCTCGTCGAAACAGCGCGCTTGGCACGCCATGCGCTGTTCCGGCGGGACGCCGAATTGCTGATCGACGCAGCCTATCGCCTGCACGCTGGCGCTGAGGTCTATGGCGTTCCACCGCCTGCGGCATGCGCAGCTTTGGTCGTGGCGGCGATGGCCTTTCATGCAACGCCTTCCTCGGCGGGGGAGCAACAGACATGACCCATGTGTTCGATGAACTGGTCCTTGGCGGCGTCCTGGTTGCTCCGATCGTCTCGGATGCGATCGTCGCGCTCTTGCTTGTCCTGCTGCTCCGTCCTCTCCTGCATCTGATCGGGTTCTCGAAGTACTTCATTCGCCCACAGGTCGCTGAGCTCAGTCTGTATGTCGCCGTCTTTGGTCTTCTGACGCTGTTTTACTAGGGAGGAGTCGATGCACGATACGCACGTGAAACTGCCGTTGCCAGAAGAATACTCCTCCAGGGCAGGCGGCGATGTCGTCCCGCCGCAAGCACCAAGGGACATTGCCGGGCCGACGCTGTTGGAGAGCTCAGAGCCCGAAGACCGTGGCGACGATCGCTTTGCGCTAGGCCTGCCATCTGCCACGCCATCGCAAACCCTGCTGCGATTCCTGGCTGCGGCTGGCAAGCGTCTGGCCACGCTGGTGATTGCCATGATTGCAGTCCTGGTCGCAATCGTCACGTGGCAGACCTACGTGCTCGGGCCGTGGACACGCAACGGCAACGTCCGCGTCCAGGTCGCGAACGTCGCTCCCCAGGTCTCCGGTCAGATCGTCGAGCTGCATGTGGACGACAACCAATATGTGCGGCAGGGCGATGTTCTCTACGTCATCGATCCGGTCGACTACCAGGTCGCCTTGGAGGTCAGCAAAGCGCACTTGGCTGAGGCCGCTGCCGACCTCAAGCTGAAGGCGACTAAATCGAAGCGCCGGCAGGCCCTAACCAATCTAAGCACAACGGTAGAGGAACAGCAGACCTTCGCCGCCGCCGCCGCAGTGGCCAACGCTACCGTCGAAGCCGCGCAGCAGCAGCAAATCAAGGCCGAACTGGACCTGAAACGCACCAAGATCACCAGTCCAGTCACGGGCTTTGTGACCAATCTACTCCTGCGGGTCGGCGATTTCGCTCTTGCGGGGAACAGCAACGTCACCGTGATCGACTCCCAAAGCTTCTGGATCGATGGCTATTTCGAGGAAACAAAATTGGCCAGGGTCTGCGTCAACGACCGCGTTGAGGCGCAATTGATGGGTTATTCGGCGCCCATCGTGGGACGCGTCGAGACTGTGACGCGTGGGATCAGCGTGTCGAACGCCGCAGCCGGCGCGCAAGGCCTGCCGAACGTCGATCCGATCTATACCTGGGTCCGCCTGGCGCAAAGGGTTCCGGTCCGCATTGCTATCGAGGAGGTGCCGAGCGGGGTTCCGCTCGTGTCGGGCATGACAGCCACGGTGACGATAAAGCAAGGTAGCGACGAGAGCCGCTCGTCGCTATTTGAGCGTGGCTATGCGAACGTCGTCGATAGTATCTTGAGCCTCTTCTACGGCCCACCGCCTTCACGGCCGGGTTGCCTGCCTGTCGTGACGAGCCAGGCTGCGGACTACGAGGCACTGCCTGTTCGGACCGAGCCGCAGGGAGCGACGCCCGAACAGGTAGTTCCCGGCATCCCGCCCGGCCTGCATGTCTCTCCAGAAGTTGCCGAGTGAACCGCAGCCGCCTAGTGAGCTTGCAACAATTTGCAAAGGTTAAGTCCGAGCTGGAAGGCGAGGCAGATATGGTTCAGGGGACTCAACGGAATTTCCCCGAACCGGTGCAGAACCGATGCGGTCGTAAGGCCCAGTTAGAACACCTGCGGAACCCCTCCCGTCGCGACCTCTCGGTCGAAGGTGGAATGTGCCGCCCGGCTTGACGGCGCTGTAACGAAGGAGTCAGTGCGTCCACACAGTTCATCCGAGGGCGTGGCCGGCATCTCGACCAAGCTGGCAGAGCGACAGGACGGCAAGCGCCTGTTCAAATTCTGCGTCCCGGCGATTCTCCCCGCGGTTAGGCAGATCTTTGATCGTTGCCCGTTGCTGTCGGCCGCGATGGCTCCTGACGGTCGCTAGTCGACTGGGCCGTGTAGGATGAACTGCTCACACGTAATCGGTGATGGTGAAGCTTGAACCTCCGTCCTTCAAGGCGCGGCCTGACAACACGTTTGAAAGCCAGGTCGCTCCTTTCGTCGCGAGCGGACAATATTGTTTTGGCAACACCAAGCTGGACGGCACAAGCGCCGATCAATAGTGAACAAGGCAGTCTGCCACCGCACCCGAACGCCTTGACTTACCGTCGATCGATCTTATAGCGAATTGGGATAAGCACAGGACAAGCTCCGGCTAGGCCAAGGGCTTCGATCATGGGAAACAACAGCGAACCTGGCACCTCATCAATTGCCTTCGGCCGCTTCGTGCTGACACCAATCAAACGATTGCTTACGAGAGATGGCGAGCCAATCCCAATTGGTGGCCGAGCGCTTGACATTCTGATCGCATTAACCGATCGGCCCACGGAGATCGTGAGCGGGCGCAAATTGATGGAAATTGTTTGGCCGGATGTGACGGTCGAAGAGGCCAATCTGCGCGTCCACATCGCCGCCCTTCGTGGAGTCCTCGGTGATGGTAGAGACGAACATCGGTACCTTATTACCGTTCCCGGTCGCGGATACGCGTTCGTTGCACCGTTGCTGCGCTCACCCCATAGCGGCACCAGCTCTATCTATAGTGAATCCGGATTGCAGCAACCAAAGAACTTGCCTGCACCGTTGCAATCAATTGCTGGCCGCGCCGAAACGTTGACAGAGTTGATCGCGCAGGTGCAGACAAACCGCCTGGTAAGTGTTGTAGGCCCGGGCGGCATCGGGAAGACCACTGTCGCGATAGCTGTTGCGCACGCGCTTGCGTCTGACTTTGGAAATGAAAATGTTTTCTTTGTCGATCTTGGTTCCCTGGCCGACGAAGCCGACGCTGCGAGCGCGGTTGCCGCCGCTGTTGGATGTTCTGTGCAAGGCTTTGTACCAGATCACGCGATACCGGCGTTTCTAGCGGACAAGCGCGGCATGCTCATTCTGGACAGTTGCGAGCATGTTATCGACACAATTGCGCCGCTGACAAAACGTATAGTCGCTGGGGGGCCGTCCATTCACATTTTGACTACGAGCAGAGAGGCACTTCGCGTCGAGTTGGAGAACGTACACTTGCTCCCGTCGCTTGCTTGGCCGCTTGACGCTTCGCCGTCTGCGGCTTCTGCTCTCGCTTCGCCGGCGGTGCAACTTTTCATGGAAAAGGCTGCTGCCGGCGGGCATTTGAACGGCCTTCAGGACGGCGATGCCCCCATTGTAGCTGACATCTGCCGACGGCTTGATGGGATTCCGCTGGCGATTGAGATCGCTGCAAGCCGAGCAGGAACGTATGGCCTCAGAGGAGTAGCCGGTCTCCTCAATGAGGCGGTTCCATTACAATTGCAAGGTCGGCGCAGCGCCACATCGAGGCACCAAACGATGCAGGCGATGCTTGACTGGAGTTTCAACCTCTTGTCAATAAGCGAGCAAGAGACGCTCTGCATACTCTCGATTTTTATCGGTCAATTCCCGCTCGAGGCAGCCTATGCGGTTGCGGGTGTTGTAGGCAACGACAGACAGAAACTAGCGACCACCGTTGCAAGCTTAGCCGACAAATCTCTTATTTCAATCTCGTCGGTTGGCGGCTTTGTTTACTACCGACTTCTGGATACGACGCGCGCATACTCCTCTGCCAAGCTCAAGGTTGGCAACGAGGAAAGGGCAATATCCGAGCGCCACGCTCTCTACTTCGACAATTTCCTCAAATTGAGGTTTCTAGGACAAGGTTTTGATGGCAGGGAGGCGGCAAAATACACCCCTCATCTCGGCAATATCCGTAAGGCGCTTGAGTGGAGTTTTTCTGATCGGGGCAATCCGGCCATCGGACGCGGACTCGCCGCCAATGCCGTGTTAATATTACTTGAAATTTCCCAATTTGCAGAATGCCAGAGATGGTGCCGTCAAGCTATATCTGGGCTACCTGAAAGCGATCGTGGGACCTTACTAGAGCTACAATTGTATTACGCACTGGCGCGATCGGCGCTCTACGCTCCTGGAAGCGTCAACGAGGTCAAAGACGCGTTCAAACGAGCATTGCATCTGTCAAGTATTCTACGCGACGAACGTCGTCAATTCGATCTGCTCGCCGATTTTAATGTCTATCTCGTTCGCAATGGTGATTTCGAAGGCGCGATTGCTACAGCGAAGGAAGGCGCCGAAATCGCTCAGCGAACGGGCGATCCGGCTGAAAAAATTCTTTCAGAGTGGTTGCTTGGCGCCTCGTATCACGCGACTGGCAATCAGGCCGCTGCGCTCCATCATTGCAAGAATGGTTTCCGGTTACAAGCGTTTCCCGCCTCGTCTTTGAAATTGGACCTAGCCAGCGAAGCGCGTGCGCGGTTTGCCATTACGCGATCCCTGTGGCTGCGAGGTTTTCCCGATCAAGCTCTCGAATCCGCCCATGAGACAATAGAACACATGCGCGCCTACAGCCATCATGCGTCCTACTGCTTTGCCTTAGTCTGGACGATCCCCGTCTTCTTTTGGTGCGGCGCATATAGGATGGCGTCCGAGCCGATTGAGAGCGCGCTATCGCATGCATCCAAGTATTCTCTCCCTGCCTTTCAGGCCATCGCCCGTACACAGAAGGGCGAACTCCTGCTTGTAAATGGGAACGATTCGACGGGGTTGGAGATGCTCCAGCAAGGGTACTCAACCATGCTTTCCAGCCGCTATAGCATCATAGCTTCTTCAACGTCCTGCGTATTAGCAAAGGCGTTGGCAACCTCAGCACGAGGCGAAGAAGCGTGGCAAGTGCTTGAAGTAGCTATGTCACGCGCCGATTTGGTTAACGAACAATGCTGGCGTCCAGAGTTGCTTCGAACTCAAGGCGAGATCGAGTTGATGATGCCGAAGCCAGACTTTGATTCTGCCGAGCAATTTCTTCTAAGTTCAATTTCTTGCGCGCGAGAGCAATCCGCCTTCAGTTGGGAACTAAAGGCAGCAATTCCTCTTGCCAAAATTTGGAGGGAGTTGGGTAGAAATCAGGAGGCCAGATCGCTGCTAGGAAGTGTTTACCAGCGATTTACTGAAGGATTTGGAACGCGAGATCTTATCGCAGCATGTCAACTTCTGGATCAGCTCTGACAATCCAAAGGGATAGGGAACTTTAGCTCAGAGAACAGAAAGCGGCCGGGCAAACCCTGCGTAGCAGCGAAGAGACCATGCGATTGATCGTCAGCGCGGATCGGCATGAGGAAGCGAAAGTGGCGGTCGCGCGCAAGATCGCCGTTCTGCCCCACTGCCTTTGGGTTGACGGCACCAGATTTGAGTGGGCGGAGAAAAGATGGCGTAACACGAGCTCAGTCACGGCAGTCCGAACCCGTGATATCATGCCGAGGACGGTGATGGTGGGGACCGCGTTGAATCGCCTGACGTCGAATTCGAACTTCGTTGCAACGTTGAGGCGCTCGACCCGGCCATCATCATGAGGCATCTGACCTGAGTAAGAACCATGCGTGGCAGCCGAGGCTGCAAGCTGTGGATTGTGGACGCGGCAACGCCGGCTATTGTGAAAGCGAATCTGCTCCACTGGTTGCGCCACGAAACAAAGGAAATGTGCTACGCATTGGCTGAGCTTTGAAACTACGCGCACAGGCACCTCTGCCGCGATAGATCGCGTCCGCCTCGCCTTGGGTCAACTCTGCATCTGCATGATCTGATCGATGGGCAGCATATTGTGGTTCATATGTGCCATAATCCAGAGTGATCCGACGATGACTAGGAGAACGATCAACACACCAAAGGCAAGCGCCAAGACGTTGTTGACGTTGTCGGGGCCAGTGGTGATGTGCAGGAAAAAGACGAGGTGAACGCCCATCTGGGCGATCGCGAGGACGGCCAGTGCGACAGGAATGCTCGGTTCCCAAACCAGCTCGGTGCGAGCTATTGAGAAAGACGCCAAGGTGAGCAGCGTCGCGAGCCCTAGCCCGATCAGGTAAGTCCTGATTTCTTCGGCCGCCTCGTCTCCGTCGAGGCTATCGTCACCAGGCGCGGTGTCGACGTAGTGTGAGTCTTCGTCCTGCTCGCCGTGTCTCATTGCGTGACTCCCATCAGATACACCATTGTGAACAATCCGACCCAGATGATATCGAGGGCATGCCAGAACAGGCTGAAGCAAAGCAGTCGCCGCAGAATGTCAGCCCGGTAGCCCTTGGCGAACACCTGCGCCATCATCGTAAGAAGCCATAACAAGCCTATAGCCACATGCAGGCCATGGCAGCCAACCAGCGTAAAAAAGGCCGACAGGAATGCGCTCCGCGTTGGGCCTGCCCCGAGCGCAATCATGCTCATGAACTCGCGGAACTCAATGCTAAGGAATGCAGCCCCCAGTATGAAGGTTGCGGCCATCGCGCCATAGAACCAGAATCCGTTGCGCTTCCGGGCGCCGATGGCGGCGAGGCCGCAAGTGAAGCTTGACAGGAGAAGGCAGGCCGTCTCGATGCCGACATTGCCGAGGTCGAACAGACCGCGTCCACTCGGTCCGCCGGCCGTCGCGTCAACCAGCACGGCGTAGCTCGCGAAGAATGCAGAGAACATGACGATGTCGCTTAGCAGGAAAATCCAGAAGCCGTAGCCTGCGATGATACGCTTCGACGCCGCCACACAAGCCGCATGCTTCGTGCTGTGCTGGATATCCAGCGAGCCCTGGGCGCGCTCGACCTGGTTCGGCCCGTCCCGGCCGACGGCCGGGTCGAACGCGCTCACGAGGGCGTCCCCGATAGGGCTAGTGTCTCGCCGCGCGCGGTGCGGTTGGCCCGGTCGACGCTTGCGACCACCTCAGCAGGAATTACATACTCGACTTCATCCCGCCAGGCGAAGACAACAAAGGTTGCGAACGCACCCACGGCAGCCAGGATCACTATCCACCAGATATGCCAGATCAGTGCGAAACCCATGAAGGTGGCGAAGAAGGCGCAGATGAAGCCCGTGGGACTGTTCCTGGGCATCTCGATGTCCGCATAGGGAGGTTCTTCGCCCAGCATGGCCTGCTGGCGCGCGCGCTGCTTCATGCCCCAGTAGGCCTCGCCGCCCTCTACGCTTGGAAGCACCGCGAAATTGAAGGAAGGTGGCGGAGAGGGTGTCGCCCACTCGAGCGAGCGCCCATTCCAGGGGTCGCCGGTCTCGTCGCGAAGTTCCTTACGCCGGCGAATGCTTATGGCGAGTTGCGCGATCTGCAGGATTATTCCGACCAGGATGATGGCCGCGCCGCCGGCCGCGATCAGCAGCCAGGGACGCCATTCGGGGACATCGTAGTGCTGCATGCGAYGCGTCATACCCATCAGGCCTACGACATAAAGCGGCATGAAGGCGACGTAGAAGCCCACGACCCAGCACCAGAACGATGCTTTGCCAAGCCCTTCGTGCAGCCGGAAGCCGAAGGCTTTAGGAAACCAGTAGGTGTAGCCGGCGAAGGCACCGAAGAGCACGCCTCCGATGATGACGTTGTGGAAATGGGCCACAAGGAAAAGGCTGTTGTGCAGGACGAAGTCCACCGGGGGCACCGCCAGCAGGACGCCAGTCATCCCACCGATGACGAATGTGACCATGAAGGCGATAGACCACAATATCGGTTGGGAATAGACGACCCGGCCACCATACATGGTGAAGAGCCAGTTGAAGACCTTTACGCCCGTGGGCACCGCGATAATCATCGAAGCGACACCGAAAATCGCGTTGACGTCGGCGCCGGCCCCCATGGTGAAGAAGTGGTGCAACCACACGGTGAATGAAAGTACGCATATGGCCATCGTCGCCATGACCATAGACCGATAGCCGAACAGCGGCTTGCGGGAAAAGGTCGAGATCACCTCCGAAAAAATTCCGAAAGCGGGCAGGATCAGGATGTAAACTTCAGGATGTCCCCACGCCCAGATCAGGTTCATGAACATCATCACGTTGCCGCCGGCTTCAATGGTGAAGAAGTGAAAACCGACGTAGCGATCCAGCAGCAGCATCGCCAAAGTCGCCGTTAGGATGGGAAATGCCGCGACGATCAGCAGGTTGGAGGCGAGCGTCGTCCAGCAGAACATCGGCATTCGCATCAAGGTCATGCCAGGTGCACGAATCTTCAAGACCGTGGTGACGAAGTTGACGCCGGTGAGCAAGGTTCCCACACCGGATATCTGGAGCGACCAAAGATAATAGTCGACGCCGACCCCGGGCGAGTAGGCTACCTCCGACAGGGGAGGATACGGCAGCCACCCGGTGCGCGCGAACTCGCCCACGACCAGCGAAATGTTGACCAGGAACGCGCCGGTGGCGGTGAGCCAAAAACTGACCGAGTTGAGGGTCGGGAACGCCACGTCGCGGACCCCAAGCTGCAGTGGCATGACGAAGTTCATCAGCCCGATCACGAAGGGCATTGCGACAAAGAAGATCATCAGCGTACCGTGGGCGGAGAAGATCTGGTCGTAGTGCTCGGGTGGCAAAAAGCCCTCGGAGCGGAAAGCCAGCGCCTGTTGCGACCGCATCATGATCGCGTCGGCGAAGCCGCGCAGCAGCATCACCATCGCGAGCAGGATGTACATGATTCCGATCATCTTGTGGTCCACGCTGGTGATCCACTCGCGCCAAAGGTACGGAAGCCAGCCTTTCAGCGTGACCCATGCGAGGACGCCGAAAGTCACCACGCCCACCAGGGCAGCCGTGAACAATGGGATCGGCTGGTCGAGGGGAATAGCTGCCCAGCTGAGTTTGCCCAACATGCTAGTCCTCCGTCTGTGGGGATACGCTCGGATTGGGCCGGCCGGTCTGCGGGCCAGGTCCAGGCGGCAGTTGCTGTGTGACGATCTGCTGGAAGAGGTCAGGATCGGCCGCACGGAAGGTGAAAGGAATGGTGTTCACGCTTTGCCTGGCCAAGGCAGCGTAGCTCTTGGCATCGAGGCTTGGCCCCATGCCGCGCGTGGCATCAATCCAGGCAGCGAACCGCTGCGCAGACACCGCCTGCACCTCGAAATGCATGTCCGAGAAACCGTCGCCACTATAGTGGCTCGAAAGGCCCTGGAACGTGCCAGGAGCGTCCGCGCGCAGGTTCAACTGCGTTGTCATGCCGTTCATCGTGTAGATCATGCTACCGAGCCGCGGTACGAAGAACGCATTCATCACGCTCGCGGACGTCAGCGAGAAATGAATGGGAGTGTCGGCAGGAATGACAAGATGGTTCACGCTCGCTATACGCTGGACTGGGTAGATAAAGAGCCACTTCCAATCCAATGCGACCACCTGGACCTCCAGCGGGCGCGTGTTTGATGTCAACGGTTTCGCGGGATCGAGTTCATGGGATCCGATCCAGGCCACTCCGCCTAGAAGCATGATCACAAGTAGAGGAATGGACCAGACGATGAGCTCGACGCGGCCCGAATACTCCCAATTTGGCGTGTAGGTCGCTCGTGTGTTGGTGGCTCGAAACCACCAAGCGACGATAAAGGTGGCGACGATCGTCGGCACCACGATGGCGAGCATGATGGCGAGCGAATCTATGAGGATCGTTTTCTCAGCAATCCCGACTGTCCCTTGCGGATCGAGAACCGCTGGCTGGCATGCCGTCAAAACGATCGGCGCCAGGAAGACGGTGCATGCCGCGACCATGGCGCTCGTCGAGCGACTACACGGCAAATGCCGTTCGCGGTCCGGCAGTCCATCCGACCTAGCGGGCATCACTGAGCTCCCTCACGCCGTCGTGAGCATCCTGGACTGTGCTTCGCGTCCGAGCGCGGTCCGAAACGACAACAAGAACTGCAAGGGAAGCGAGGGCAGCGTCACCGGCTCGCGCACCCGGCTGCGCGATGCTAAGTCGGCACGACGGGCGACTTCTCCTTGCGCAACGCGTGCAGAAACTGCGAGTCCACACGCAGGCTGGCGCGAACTAGCTCCGGCGGTGTGAGAGCAAGCCACTGGTTCAGTGACACATCGGCGAAGTGGTCGCTCTTGAATACCTCCAGATACCGCAGTGTCGTGTTGCCTGTGTTCTCGATGTAGTGGCCCATGGCAAAGGGTACGTAGCCGACGTCGTTGGCTTGGAAGTCGAATGTGCGGGCGGCGCCCGAGGCCGCAAACACCCCCATGCGAGCCTGACCCTGAATGTAGTACTGCCATTCGTTCGTATTCGGATGCCAATGCAACTCGCGCATCGCTCCCGGCTCAACCTCGACCAGGGCCGCCGCGATTGTTCTGGAAGCCGGGAACACGTTACTGTCGGTAATCCGCGCAGTGCCATGTTTCATCTTGATCGGAGGCTGTGCCATCATGCGATGGCTGAAGCTGTGCGGGACCTCAACCGCGCCCGCGATCTTGTCTGCGCTCAGCGGCCCCGGAACCGGAGCGGGAAACATGTAAAGGTCGCTCGGATCGGGGACGTTCGCAAGGCTCGATGCCGGAATGCCGAAATTCTTGGCGAGCACCTCGGGAGGCGTGTGTTTCAGAAAGTCGCTTAAGAGGAAGGTGTTGTCCTCGTCGAAGTCGCCGTCATCAAACACCAACAAGAATTCCGTCCCGTCCGGATCAAGGCCCTGGATCGAGTGAGGAATGCCCGACGGGAAATACCACAGGTCGCCCGTGCCGACGTCGTCGACGAAATTTCGGCCATCGGCATCGACCGCGGTGATGCGTGCTCTCCCGTACAGTACATAGGCCCACTCGGCGGCCTTGTGCCAATGCAACTCGCGCACACCGCCGGCATTCAGGCGCATGATCACGCCGGCAATGTCCTTGGAGACGCCGAGTTCGCGCGCAGTCACCTGCCGTGTCCAGCCACCGCCAGACAGTCGGATATGGGCATCGTCGAACGAGAAGCGCAGATTCGGAAGTTCACCCGAATCCGTGCTCGGCGGGACCAATAGATCCGGATTCTGGGCTGTTCGGGACGGATTCATCGGACCAGGGTTGGTGCCGCCGCG
This sequence comes from Mesorhizobium sp. P2_F7, assembly GCF_056403695.1. Taxonomy (NCBI): domain Bacteria; kingdom Pseudomonadati; phylum Pseudomonadota; class Alphaproteobacteria; order Hyphomicrobiales; family Phyllobacteriaceae; genus Mesorhizobium; species Mesorhizobium sp. P2_F7. Next base: position 676,378 of record NZ_JBFUFA010000003.1, read on the forward strand.
ACCGTTGGCTATCGGCTCGCTTTTCTGCGCCTGGGCCAGTGTTGCCGTCGTGAACAAGCCGCCAACTGCTGTCGCAGCCAGCAGAGTTCGACGGGACATCCTATCGGCGGCTATGCTCATTTTGTTTTATTCCTTGCTACAGGGGCTTTTCGACGGCGCCAATTGGTCGGGACACGGGCATAAGTGTCCGCCTGTCGCGCAAGACACACGGTATCGATCTGGCGCTGACCAGGTCTTTCTTGTTGTGGTACGCAATAGCTGAATCGCACGATGATCGTGGCGGTCAGAAGTAAAGCGGTACGGAGGAACGCTGCTCGCGATCGTCTTAGGGCGCTTTCGGCAAATGGACGCTCAAGCTATCCCGCTAGCCAGTTTCTATCTTTGCATCCACGAAAGCGCGCTGCTCTTCAGTCCAAAACCGAATGCTAAGAGCGTCGCGCCTTGCATGGTCAGGTCGACTGCCAGAATCGCGCCTGGCGCCGCCAGAGTATTGAGTGGCCGCCAAAAGAGGATGACAAGGCCCGCAAGAAGCGTGACTACCCCTGAAAACGCAACCCAGCCCCAAGCCAGATAGCGCCTGGACTGTAGGCCTACCCAGAACCGCAGCATGCCTGCCGCAATGAGTGTGATTGCCAGCACGAGCGTGCCTCCCGAGGCCGCAAGCAGTGGATTGTGGAATGCGGCGATGCCGGCGATTGCATAGGCGAAGCCGCTCAGTAGCCAGAATGCAAACGATCTCCATCCCTGAATATTGAAAGCGTGCACGACCTGCGCGATGCCGGCGGCCGACATCAACACGCCAATATAGTAGACGGATAGCACCGTAGCGGCGAACAAGTTCGCGTATCCCAGAAAGCCCAGGCTCAGCAGCGCTATGCCAAGCATTATAAAAAGGTAGCATTTTGCACGCAACTCCGGGAAGGTTGAGCCGAGATTGCGGGACCGGTCGATCGCATGTGCCATGAGTTCCTCCTTCAGTTCAGTCGAGAAACGCCGCCGGATGGAGATGCAGACGGCGAGGGGTGGATCCCGCCCAGGGGCGTTAAACCGGACATAATGCTGTTTCGTGATACCGCTCTAGTCGCTGCCAGGACTTGCTCGTTGTTGCCTTAGCCGGCTCTGATTTGCGGGTTTTCAGCCAGATCTTGGGCTCACTTCCAAGCCTGTGTCGTTGATGGGCCAGTCGGTCTCTAGGGATTTGCGGCGAGGTGTTGCAGTGACAAAGGTGCAATTAGGCACCGCCGACAGCAATTTCGAACAAGCAGAAAGGATTCAGTCGCCTAGGTTGGACTGCGCGCCACGGAGAGTCGATCAGCAGCGCAAGCGTCGACCAGGAACCGAGCAGAGACCTTATGCGGCACAGACTATCTCCGCCAGCATCCGGCAATTCGCGGCTGGTGGCCCCTCTGGCCATCCTTCTGGCGGCCGGGATATTCGTTGTCGATACGATTGATCCATTTTCTGGAGCGGTAGCGGTTCTCTATGTGGTCGTTATTCTGCTGGCAGGCGCCGCCTTCCGTGGGCGTGGCATTGTCCTGTGTTCGTTCGGCTGTGCAGCGCTCACATTGTTGAGCTTCTGGATTGTTCACGGAGACGAAGCCAGTGGAGGCGCCCTCAGCCGGTGTCTCATGAGCATCTCGGCCGTTGCCATTACCAGCCTTCTTGTCCTTAAAAACCAGTCGACCTCAACCGACCTTTCTGAAAAGGCCCAGCTGCTCGATTTGACGCATGATGCAATTTTTGTACGCAGCATGGGCGATCTGATCACTTATTGGAATCGTGGCGCCGAGGCCATTTACGGCTGGTCCGCCGAACACGCGGCGGGAAAGTCCAGCCATCGGTTCTTGCAGACTGTCTTTCCAGCCAGGCTGAACGAGATCAATCGGGAACTTCTCAATGCCGACCGCTGGGAAGGTGAGCTCTGGCAAACGAAGCGGGACGGATCCCTCGTTGTCGTTTCCAGTCGATGGTCGCTGAAGAGGGATGCCGATGGCAATCCGTTGGCGGTTCTCGAAACGAATACGGATATATCGCGGCGCAGGCGCGCCGAAACCGAGGTGCTGAAGGCTCAGGCCGAACTCGCCCATGTGACGCGCCTTACCACCTTGGGTGAATTGACGGCCTCGATCGCGCACGAAGTAAATCAGCCGCTTGCCGGCATCGTTATGAACGGCGAGGCTTGCCTACGATGGGTCGATCGCGACAAGCCCGATCTGGATGAGATACGCAGCGCGGTCAGGCGGAGCATCGCTGACGCCCAACGCGCCAGCGATATCGTCCATCGAATCCGGGCATTGTCCAAGAAAGGCGACGTCCAGATGATCCTTGTCGATGTGAACGAGATCGTCAACGAGGCTATCGTGTTGGTGCGGCACGAGCTCGTTGCAAATCGCATCACTCTGAAACTGGATCTGGCCCACAGGCCGCTGCCCTCACTTGGCGACCGTATCCAGCTTCAACAGGTCCTGATCAATTTGTTGATCAACGGGATTCAGGCAATGGCGTCTTGTAAGAGCGACTTACGGGAAATTCTCGTGACGACGTCGATCGATGGATCCAACCAGGCAAATGTAAGGGTCCGAGATACTGGACCGGGCATCGATCCTGAAAGTGCCCGTCAATTGTTCAATGCTTTTTACACAACCAAGGCGGATGGAATAGGCATGGGGCTGTCGATCTGCCGATCGATCATTGAATCACACGGAGGCCATGTGTGGATCGTGCCCAATCCCGGTGGCGGCGCGATATTCCAGTTCTCTCTGCCAGGCGTCGAAAAGGAATCCGGACGATGATCCGGCCCCCTGTCTCTCCCTTCCAATCACCAGGCAACATCGGCGCCGTGCCCCCTACCGTTCTGGTCGTGGACGACGATCCGTCCTTACGCGAAGCTTTGAGCAGCCTCTTCCGATCTGTCGGTACGCGCGTCGAGCTGTTCGGTTCTGCTCCCGAACTGCTGAACAGTCGTCTTCCCGACGGTCCGAGCTGCCTTGTGCTCGATGTCAGGCTGCCGGAGGTCAGCGGACTTGATTTTCAAACGCAGTTGACCAATGCAGGCGTTCATCTGCCGATCATTTTCATGACCGGTCACGGCGACATTCCCATGTCTGTGCGCGCCATGAAGGCCGGCGCCGTAGATTTCCTCACCAAGCCCTTCCGAGATCAGGATATTCTGGATGCAGTCGCCGGCGCACTGGAGCGCGATAGGCAGCGAAGAGAGCGAGCCCGCGCGCAGTCGGAACTGCAAAGCCTGCTGAGCACCCTGACCCCCAGGGAGCGGGAGGTAATGGCGTTCGTCGCGACTGGATTAATGAACAAGCAAATCGCTGGCGAGATGCAACTCAGTGAGATTACCGTGAAAATCCACCGCGGTCGGCTGATGAAAAAAATGGGTGCCAGAACTCTAGCCGACCTGGTGAAGATGGCCAGCGCTTTGGGGATAGACGCTCCCGGGAAGTAAATCCGTTACACCTCTGTATAACTTCCGCTTTCACGATTGTAGGCGCAACGTCCGTTGAGAAACATTCGCTTAAGCAGTAATACCTAGGCCATCGGAAAGCGCAGAGGAGTTCTGAATTGACCCGTACAGCGATGATTTCGATCATCGACGACGATGAGTCCGTTCGACTTGCGGCCGCAAGCCTCGTTAGATCATTGGGCTTCATCGCATCAGCGTTCGAATCGGCCGAGGACTTCCTGAAGTCATCCAATCTGGAAGATACGTCGTGCTTGATCTGCGATATCCAGATGCCCGGAATGACAGGAATAGAGCTGCAGGATCATTTGATCGAGCATGGCTATCGCATACCAACCATCTTGATCACTGCCTTTCCGGAGGAGCGCATCCGTAAACGCGCTCGGGAAACGGGCGCCATCGGCTTCTTCCGCAAGCCCTTGGATAGCCAAGCCATGATCAACTGTATCGATTCAGTACTTCATGCCAGGCGCTAACGGCACGTGGGTGCACCTTGGCCCTGTGAGCGAAGAACGCGGCCAGCTGCGGAAGCTTCGAACAGAAGCACCCAACATTGAAAGTGTATCCCCGCGACGTAGGTAAGGAGAGCTTCATGCCGCGCCCATCAACAACAAATCTTTCGAGCGAAATCGGGCTTCGTCGCTATCTCGACGCGATCAAACATCTACCCATGCTGACGCAAGAGCAGGAACAATCGATGGCGAAATGCTGGCGCGAGCACAACGATCTGGAGGCTGCTCACCGGCTGGTGGTGTCGCATCTTCGCTTGGTTGCTAAGGTTGCCATGCGTTACCGCGGCTACGGACTACCGATGTCGGAGATAATATCAGAGGGCAGCATCGGCCTGGTCAAGGCAGTCAATCGCTTCGAACCGGAGCGCGGCTTTCGGTTGGCCACTTATGCCGTCTGGTGGATAAAGGCGGCCATTCAGGAATATGTTCTGCGATCCTGGTCGCTGGTGAAGATGGGCACGACGCCCAATCAAAGAAAACTGTTCTTCAATTTGCGGCGGCTTAAGGCTCGCCTCGCAGCGCTCGAAGATTATGATCTGCATGCGGATCAGGTGGAATTCATCGCAAATAAACTTGGGGTGACGGAACAGGAAGTCGTCTACATGAACAGCCGCATGAGTGGAGATACGTCGCTCAACGCGCCCCTGCGAGGTCGAGCCGAGGGCGAATGGCAGGATTTGCTGGTTGAAGGCGAGGACGACCAGGAGCACAAGCTCGTTCAGATCGAGGAGGCTTCCAACCGGCATAGAGCGCTGGTCGACTCGCTCGGCGTGCTCAACGAACGCGAACAGCGCGTCCTTGAGGCGCGTCGGCTTGCGGATAACCCGAGGAGCCTGGCGGATCTCTCCAGCGAATTTGGCGTTTCGCGCGAGCGTGTGCGTCAAATTGAGGTGCGCGCCTTCGAAAAATTGCAAAATGCAGTGAAGGTCGTCTATGCGAAACGGGACGCCATGCGTCGGCGAACGCATGACCTTGGAGTTGCGTCCATTCCACATCCTGACCCCGGCGCGTCTTGGGGCAGCCCATAGGCTACCAGCCACATCCGACGGGACGACCGTTCCGTTCTGGTCAGACCGGTGTATCTTCCCACCAATGGCCGGAGGGCGCGCTGCGCACCTGTGTCGTGGCCACATTCGCCGGCACCTCAGGACTCATCAAGTAGTATACGTAATTTTAAGATATATTTGCGTCAAACCACCGTATTATGCCGAAGTTCGAATCCTGTATCTATATGTGGATGGCTTTCAGCGACTAAGAAAGCTTAAAAACAGGAGCGTATTATGAAAACGGCAAAAACAGTCTTGGCGACGATCACCTTGGGCGCAATGCTGGCAGCTGGCTCAGCGACGGCCTCGATGGCGCACGGTGGTGGCGGCGGGCACGGCGGCGGCTTTGTCGGCGGCGGCAATTTTGGCAGCGGTCATGGCATCAGTATGGGCGGTGGGGGCCATGCCGGAGGCTTTGACGGTGGCCGCGGCGAAGGCTTTGGAGGCCATGGCATGAACCCTGGCAGCGACGGTCGTACCGCAAGCCCGGGTGATGGCGGCCATTACCACGGGGTCTATATCGGCGACGGTCATAGGTTCAGAAGGGATCGCGGTTTCGGCAGCGACTTCTATGACGACGGCTACTGTGGTTACCCGTATCCATACTACGGCTATCTCGGGTACCCATATTGTCCGTGATCCCCGTCTTCGAATCCGGGCTCCACAGTGAGAGTGGGGACCGGATTCGACGCCGAAAGATCTGCCTTGCATGTCAACCGAACCGCGGCCTGACAGATTCTCATCTCACGGCCGATGTCACCCAAGAGTATTATATATATTCACCAAATCTAGAGCCTATTCCAAGAATTGATCACAGAAATAATAACCAATTCTTCCATCAACCGTCTTGGAATATGCAATCTACAGGAGCGTATCGTGGGAAAATCAGCAACAAGATTTGCAAAGATCGTGTTGGCCGTGATGATGGCGACCGCGACGGGAACGGTTTCAATGGCGCGCAGCGGCGACAGCGTCGGTCATGCCGTACAGTCTGGTAGCGGTGCCTTTGGTAACCGCCAGCACGACAAGAACTTTTTTGACGATCGGAAACTTCGCGATCTGCAGAATGACAGCCGGTCCTGGTTGAACGACGACACCGACACGGCTTACTGCTCGTTTGATGCCGTGAATTCGAGTTACTATGGATCCAATGGAAACTGGCACTCTTGCCTGTGACCCAAGCCCGCCAACGGGAGTGGTTTGAATTGAAGCGGACCTGTTTCCGCTCAAATCAGCAAGTTGACCGATTTCAGAACCAGCTTGCCCAAGGTCGACGTCGAGCCCTTCTTGCTGTCGAGGTCATGCCGGCTTTCCCGCTTTCGAAGTTCGTTCGGCATTGATCGGCGGGTTCGGCGCTACGTCCGGATACCTCAATTCCCACCCGCCACCGAGCGCTTTGTACAATTGAACGAGGTCGATCGAGATGTTGGTCGTGCTCTGTGCGTGATCCTGTTCGGCTTGCAGCAATGTGCGTGCGGTATCGAGCACGGTCTCGAACTCGGTGACTCCGTCATTGTAGCGGTCACGGGCCAGCGACAAGGCCTGACGCAGATGCTCGACTTGCCTGGCAAGTCGGGAGCGCCGCTGTCGTTCGGTGCGGTAGTCGATGAGAGCATCGACAACTTCGTGCCAGGCGCGCAGCACCGCCCTGTGGTAGGCGATGGCCGCCTCGACCTGCTGGGCCTTGCGAAGCTCCAGTGTCGCCTTTAGCCGGCCACCCTGGAAAATCGGTATCGAAATGCTCGGACCGAGATTGGTTGTGATAGCCCTGGCCGTCAACAAGCTCCCCACCTTGAGGGCGTCGAAGCCCACTGATCCATTCAGCTGGATGGAGGGATAGAATTCGGCCACTGCCACTCCGATGTCTGCGGTGGCCGCGTGAAGCTGGGCTTCCGCGGCGCGAATGTCCGGGCGCCGCCGCGCGAGATCGGAAGGAATGCCGGCCGGAACCCGGGAAGGCATCGGCACCACCTGCTTCCCGGTGGCGAGTTCGCCGCGCAGCGCATCGGGCGGCAAGTCGAGCAGGAAGCTCACGGCGTTGATCTGCTGCGCCTCCTGTTGCTGCAGGCTGGGCAGCTGGGCACGGATGGCTTCGACCTGCGCGGCGGCGTTCTCGACATCCAGACTGGTTGTCAAACCCTGCATCTGACGCGTTTGCGTCAGCTGCAAAATGTCACGCTGGATCTTTAGATGGTCGTTGGCGATCCTGATCAGGGTCTGCGTGCCGCGCAGCTGGATGTAGTCGCGTGCGGTTTCAGCGAGGCTCGAGACAAGCGCGTCACGCCGCCGTTCCTCTGAAGACTGGACCTGCGCATCCGCAACTTCGACCTGGCGGCGGACATGCCCCCAAAGGTCGAGTTCCCAAGATGCGTCGAAGCCGCTGGCAAACAGGTCGGCTGGCTTTGCGGAAGAAATCGTGCTGCCCGGTGAACCAAGCAGAGCGCCGATCAGGCTGCCTTTGGCACTCACGTCGTCAAGACTTTGATGTTGGTATCTGGCGCTGCCATTCAGGCCAGGCAGTTGAGCGGAGGCTACGGCTGCGCGCTGAAAACGGCTTTCTGCGAGCCGGATTGTCGCGGTCTTCACATCGAGGTTGGCGTCGGCGACGCGCTGCATGAGCGAGGTAAGCGCCGGGTCTTGAAAGGCCTGCCACCAGGCAGGGTCGACGGGCTCGAGAACCATCGCACTGGATCCCCGGGAGTTTTCCAGCGCAGCTGCCGCGCCATTCGTAAACCAGCGTTTCGGCAAGCCCGGATCAGGCCGAACGAAATCCGGTCCGACAGTGCAACCTGCCAGCGCGAAAATCACTGGAACTGCCGCAACAGCGCGCAAATTTTTGCCCATGATCAACCCGAGTGGCTGGCGCTCTCGCCGTCGGCAGCCTTCTTGCCGGAAAGCAGGAGGCAAAATGGAACGGCGAGGAAGGCGACAAAGGAAAAGAATAGAAAGACGTCCGAATAGGCGAGGACGGAAACTTGCGTCTGGAAGACTTGGTAGACCTTTCCAACCGCGATCCCATGGACTGATCCAGCGGCATGCCCCGTTGCCGTCAACGCACGTTCATATTGGTCAACCAATGCGTTGTAGGGTTGATGGAACGGCGAGGCCCATTCCGACAGGTAGGACTGCCGGATCTGGCTCCGCTCGGTGACGAGCGAGGTTGCGACGGAAATCCCTATCGAACCGGACACGTTGYGGACCATCGAAAAGAGGGCGGCCCCGTCACCGCTCAGTTCGCGTGGCAAGCTGATGTAAGTGGTCGTACTGATGGGCACGAACAAAAACGCCAGTGCGGCCGCCTGCAAGCTGCGCATCAGCACGAGTGTCGGGAAATCGATATTCGGTGCCAGATGACTCGAGAACAACAGCGCACCTCCCATCACCAAAAAACCCGCAGCCACGACGAACCGTGTCTGGATGATTGTCATCAGGCGTCCAACCAATGGAATGAGGACGATGACAATGATGCCGCCCGGAGAAAGAATGAGCCCCGCCCAGGTTGCGGTATAGCCAAGAACCTGTTGTGCGAGCTGTGGGATGACGACGGCGCTCGCGTAAAGGATACTGCCCATCGCCGCGATCATTGCGCAGCCGGCGGTAAAATTCCTGTCCTTGAACACGTCGAGATTGACGATCGGTTTCTTGGCAATTAGCAGCCAGCCGATCGCGCCCGCGATTCCCAGGAAAGCGAGCAGCGCCATCAACACGATGAACGGCGAACCGAACCAATCGTCGTCCGAGCCGCGATCCATCATGATCTGCAGGCATCCGAGACCAACCGTGATGAGCGACAGGCCAATGTAGTCGAGCCCCCGGCTCTTCCGTTGCTTCACCCAAGGGGGATCTTCGACGACGATCGAATTCAAGAAAACCGCGAGGATGCCTACGGGTATGTTGATGAAGAAGATCCAGCGCCACGTCGATTGATCAGTGATAATGCCGCCTAGCGTAGGGCCAAGGACGGGGGCGACGACGGTTGCGATCGCCGTCACGCCGAATGCGGCCGCGCGCCTGGCCGGTGGGAACGTGTCCAGGATGATCGACTGCTGGTTCGGTTGCAGGCCGCCGCCAAAAAAGCCCTGCAGCAGCCGGAAGACGATCAGTTCGCCCAGACTGGTCGCCGTCCCGCACAAGAACGAAAAGACCGTGAACATGGTGATGCAGATCAGGAAATAACGTTTGCGCCCGAGGAGATCGCTCAACCAGCCAGAGATGGTCAGCACGATCCCATTTGCCACCAGGTAAGAGGTGAGCGCCCAGGTCGCCTCGTCGCTGCTCGCCGATAGACTGCCGGCGATATGCGGCAAGGCAACATTGACGATCGTCGTGTCGAGGACCTCCATGAAGGCGGCAAGTGTCACCGAAACCGCGATGAGCCAGGGGTTGTAGCGGGGCTTCCAGGTGGCTTCGGCTGGAGCGCTGCTCATCGAACCGAAACCGTCGGAACCACCGAGATCCCGAGCGGCAGCGGACGCTTAGGATCGAGCCCGCTGTCGATGACGATCTTGACTGGTACGCGTTGGACGATCTTGACGAAATTGCCGGTGGCGTTTTCGGGTGGGAAGGCGGTGAATTTCGAGCCGGACCCCATCTGGACACTGTCGACATGGCCATGCAGGTCGAGCCGAGGATAGGCATCCACGTCAATCTTTACGCTCTGGCCGGGCCGCAGACCATCAAGCTGGTTTTCCTTGAAGTTGGCCGTGACCCACATGTCCGGCGGAACGATCGCGACAATCTGCTGGCCAGGCGTGACGTAGTTGCCCATTTCCACGTTGCGCCGAGTTATCCAGCCATCCTGCGGCGCCGTCACAACCGTCCAGGAGAGGTTGAGTTCGGCTTGATCGAGCTGCGCCCGAGCCTGCTCGACTTTACCGTTCAACTGTCCGACCTGCGCATCGCTCTGGCCGATGTGCTGCTCAACCGGTGAACTCAGCTGAACCTGGGCTTCGGCTTGCGTGACTTGCGCTTTGCTTTGGCGCAGCGCCGCCAATGCGGCATCGACCTCCTGTTGTGTTGTCGCGGCCTTCGGCAGAGCGCTCTGCCTGTCATAGTCGGCCTGGGACTTTGCCAAATTGGCTTTTGCAGTGAGTAATTGAGCTTGGGCCTGTTGGAACAGAGCGGGGAAATTCTTGCGAGCGATCTCGGTCGCCAGCCGTTCGCCGGCAGCCTGAGCTTGGGCGCTGTCCAGAGTCCCCTGCGCCCGGTTCCGCTCGCTCATGTAGGAGCGCGGATCGATATGGATCAGCGGATCACCCCTGTGTACAAATTGGTTGTCTGTCACGTCCAGCGACACGACGAGGCCCGAAACCTGCGGCGCGACGGTCACAACCCGTCCATCGACATATGCGTCATCCGTGCTCAGCAAGTTGCGGTTGGCGTACCAGTAATAGGTTCCGCCGAGGACAAGTGCAGCCAGGACAATGAAACCGATAATGAAGACGGCTGGCCGACGGTTTCGGTGTCCGGTATCTGAACCGCCTTGTCCGAGCACCTGATCGCTTGCGACCGTCGCCTCGGGCTGCTCGTGCGCGAGCAGCGAGCCTCCAGGGGTTTGATGACCATGATCGTCTTCAACAGGGCGGCTGTCGGCAGTTATGAGGATAGGGGAGTTGGGAACGCGAGCGATCGCAAATGTCTCACCGATAGGGGTGCTCGCCGCCCGCATCTTGGACCCGCCACTGGCTTGGCGGGGTAACCTGATCCTGGCGGTCTGGGACATCGGGCGCCTCTCTCATGCGAACTGACCTCAGACGTTTCCCGAAGTCTTGGATTTCGCTTGTCGCGACCCCTATCCGTTTGCAGGAGCGCTCAAACCCTCGGCGCAACCCAGGTTGCCATGCTGGCCCCTGCGGTCATCAGTTCGCTTCGCCGAAGCTGACGATCAACACGTTGTTGGGGCAATTGGCTGTCTCGCCTTCAGTCGAATTTAAGTGCCGGCGACCATGCGATCCATCCCGCAAAGGTGTACGAGAATGAGGTTGAAGTCTGAGTGGCTCATACATTGGTTTGTAGTCGAGACGACGAGCCGTCAAACGCTTGGGATCGGCGTGCAAATCGAGAAATCTAGCCGCCTTTACGGAAGCGCACTTCCCCTCCATCTGCCATCATCTCCGATCTGATCGGGCGAAATGCGTTGGAACGGCCCAACGACGTTCCTTTACGCATGCCTCACCTGCACACACGAAACGACGGTAGCTCCAATGCGAAATAACAATGACGTTGCGATGCCAAACTTGCCGATCGCCATTGCGATCGCTCTCTTGTTCGGCGGACCGTGCCTTGCGCAAGTCAGCACGATAACGCCCCCAATAGGAATGACCTCGCCCCTCTCTGGCGTTGGTTCGCCCCTCAATCCGGGTGGCATTCCCCTGGGCGCGGTCGAACTCAATCCTGGTGGCCTGACGACGCCTGGCTCGGTAATCACATCCAATTCCGGGTGCACCAGTGCCCTGGCGCCTGGTGTTCTGGCGTCACCTTCCGAATTCGCCGGAACGACCTTCGCCCTCTCCACTTTCGATGGCGGAGGCGTTGGCGGAACCACCGCCATGAATGGGACGTCGTCTGTGGATCCGATGCCGACAACAGCATTGGGCACCTGCGGCACGACGGCGTCGCCTTCTGGCACCACATCGATACTGTCCACCACCACCGGCACACCGTCTGGGACATCGTCCACGGGTCTTGGGACCTCGGTAGGGATCCCGCTGGGGTCTTCGGAACTCAGCAATTTGGGAGTGAGCCCGATAATTGGCATTCCAACACCCGAGCTGGCTGATCCGGTGACGAGTCCACTGGTAACGATTCCAACCTGCGGCAGCACGGGTGAGACAGGCACAAGCACGCTGTTGGCGTCCGGCTGCTGAAAAAAGCTATTCCGTCTTTGTAGGAGCCTTCAATGCGCAAGCGACCCGTCATTGTTGCCGCGCTGCTGATTCTGATCGGCGGCGTTGGGTTTGCAGCCAAGCATGTCTACGACCCTTCCGAACCTGCGGCGGCCTCTGTTCCCCCGCCGGCCGTTCCGGTCGTTGCCGGAAAAGTAGCCAGTCACGACGTGCCGATCTACCTGCGTGGAGTGGGAACGGTGATCGCCTACAACAACGTGGTGGTGCATAGCCTGATTTCAGGACCGATTACGAAGATCGCATTCACGCAAGGTCAGACAGTGAAAAAGGGCGATCTGCTGGCCCAGATCGACCCGGATCCCTATCAGGCGCAAATCGATCAGATTACCGCGACCCGCGATCGCGACCAGGCGCAACTCGTCAACGCGCAGGCAAATCTGGACCGCTACACGCCACTGCTGGCGAAAGGCTTTGCCACCACCCAGCTGGTGGCCACCCAGAAGGCGCAGGTCATCCAGCTCCAGGCGACAATCAAAGCTGACGAGGCTCTTTTGCAAGCCGCTCAGGTCAATCTGAGCTACTCCCGTCTGACCTCACCCATCGACGGTGTGACGGGTATCCGGCAGATCGACGAAGGCAACATCATTCATCCGACCGATACTTTTGGCCTGGTCGATGTTGCACAGGTCCAACCGATCTCATTGATCTTCACACTGCCCGAGGACACCCTCCCCAAAATCCAGCAGCAGATGGCCAAAGGGCCGCTTACGGTCTTTGCGTACAGCCAGGACGACAAGACCAAGCTCGACGAAGGCAAACTCCTGCTTGTCGACAACCAGATCGTCCAGACAACAGGTACGATCCGCCTCCGGGCCACATTTCCGAACGCCCGGAACCAACTCTGGCCCGGAGCGCTCGTGAATGCGCGTTTGCTTCTCGATACCCGCAGTGGGGGACTGACGATCTCCAGTTCGGCAGTGCAGCAAGGTCCGAACGGCTCCTATGTTTACGTGATCGCACCTGATGGAACCGCGCAAATACGGACTGTCACTGTTGCACAGTTGAGCGGGGGACAAGCCCTCATCGATTCGGGACTCAAGGCGAGCGAAACGGTTGTCGTCGACGGACAGTACAGGCTCGTCCAGGGCAGCCGCGTTCAGGTGTTGGAGGGTAAAGCCGCTGATGAAGCCGCCCTGCAAAGCGCAGTGCAGCAAGCGATCCCGTGAACATCTCGGCCCCTTTCATTCATCGGCCGATCGCGACAAGCCTGCTAATGGTGGGTCTGCTGCTGTGTGGGCTCGCCACCTACCAGCTTCTACCCGTCGCATCGCTGCCGAACGTCAACTTTCCAACACTTCAGGTATCAGCGCAGCTGCCCGGCGCCGATCCTGAAACCATGGCGTCGTCCGTGGCCACCCCGCTTGAGCAACAGATAAGCCAACTCCCTGGGGTGACCCAGCTGACTTCGGCCAGCGCGCTCGGCAGCACACAGCTCACCATTCAGTTCGACCTCAGCCGCAGCGTCGACAGCGCGGCGGTTGACGTGCTGTCGGCGATCAATGCCGCCAGCCCCTTCCTGCCGCAGGGCATCCCCTATCCGCCAACCATCCGGAAGGTTAATCCGGCGGATACGCCGATCCTGGTGCTCGCACTGACATCCGATACCTTGCCGCTGACGACGGTCGATGCCTATGCGGAAAACATCCTGCTGCCGAAGATCTCGCAAATCTCCGGCGTGGGTCTTGTGGGCATCGGCGGCCAGCAGAAGCCGGCGATCCGTGTGCAGATCAATCCACAGGCGGCCGCGGCTCGCGGCATTGGGCTTGAAGATGTTCGCAACGTGCTCGGCGAGGCCAATGTCGACATTGCGAAGGGCACGCTCAACGGCCCGCGTCAAACCTTCACGCTCAACACCAACGACCAGTTGCTCAAGCCTGACCTCTACAATGATGTTATCGTTGCTTATCGCAATGGCTCGCCTGTGCGCATCCGCGACATCGGCACCGCGATCGACGGGCCGGAGAACAGGTTTGTGGCCGCCTGGTTCGGAAAGAAGCCCGCCATCTTACTGGCTATCCGGCGTCTTCCCGGTGCCAATGTGATCGAGACCGTTGGCCGCATCCAGGCCCTGTTGCCCCAACTTCAAGCCTCAATCCCGCCCAGTATCAAGGTATCGGTGGTTTCTGACCGCACACAAACCATCCGCGCGTCAGTCGAGGACGTGCAGTTCACCCTGATGCTGACCATCGCGCTGGTGGTGATGGTGATATTCCTGTTCCTGCGCAATTTCTGGGCAACAGTCATTCCCGCGGTAACCGTGCCCCTTTCACTGGTCGGCACCTTTGCCGTGCTCTATGCGTTTGGTTACAGTCTCGACAATTTGTCGCTCATGGCCTTGTCGATCGCCGTCGGCTTCGTGGTCGACGATGCGGTCGTGGTGATCGAGAACATCGTCCGCCACGTCGAAGAGGGCCTCACCCCGATGCAGGCTGCGCTAAAGGGCTCGGGTGAAATCGGCTTCACAATCGTTTCAATCACCCTGTCGCTAATCGCGGTGTTCATTCCACTATTTCTGATGGGCGGCTATGTCGGCGAGCTCTTCCAGGAGTTCGCCGTGACGGTGAGCGTTTCACTGATCCTGTCGCTGGTGATCTCGCTCACGCTGACGCCAATGATGTGCGCGCACCTACTCAGGCACGAGCCCGGCATCAGGCACGGGCGGCTCTATGATGTTTGCGAAAGGGGCTTCGACGCGCTGCTTGGAGTGTATGAACGAGGCTTGCGGATAGTCCTGCGGCATAGTTTCGCCACGCTGCTCGTCATGCTGGGAACGATTGCCATCACCGGCTATCTCTACCTTGTCATCCCAAAGGGTTTTTTCCCGCAACAAGACACCGGCTTGATTATCGGCCTCACCGAGGCCGATCAGGACATCTCGTTCCCGGCAATGGCCGAGCGCCAGCAGGCGATCATCGACATCGTGCAGAAGGATCCGGCCGTAGCATCGGTCGCAGCCTCGATAGGAGCGATTGGCGGGAGCACGCTCAATCGAGGGACGATGTACATCGCCCTTAAGCCCAACAAACAACGTGAAGCCAGCGCCGATCAGGTGATCAGCCGGCTGTCATCCCAACTCGCCAAGACCCAAGGCATAACGCTCTACATGCAAGCCGCGCAGGATATCACTATCGGCGGTCGCGTTTCGAAGACGCAATATCAATACACTCTGGCCGATGCCGATTCCAACGAGCTCAACCATTGGGCGCCGATCTTCCTCAACAAGCTTAAGGGCTTGCCGGGAATTGTCGACGTCGCCACCGATCAGGAGAATGCCGGCCCGCTCCTCGATGTGACCGTCAATCGCGAAGTCGCGTCGAGTTTCGGGATCCTTCCATCGACCATCGACAACACGCTCGATGATGCCTTTGGCCAGCGCATCGTCTCGACGATGTTTACTCAGCTCAATCAGTATCACGTCGTTCTCGAGGTCAGCCCGGAATTCCAGTACGGTCCAGAAGGGCTCAAGGATATCTATCTGAATTCTTCGACAGGCCAGCAGGTGCCGTTAAGCGCCCTGGTGACCAGCGTGACCAAGGCCGCGCCGATCGTCATCAACCATCAAAGCATGTTCCCGGCGGTCACGATCTCCTTCAACCTGAAACCCGGGGCGTCGCTCGGAGATGCGGTTGCCGCTATCCAGCAGTTCGAACGCGATGCCGGAACGCCCGCTTCGCTTACAACCAGCTTCCAGGGTAATGCGCAGGCCTTTCAGTCGGCGCTCTCAGGCACACCAATTCTGATCGGAGTGGCGCTGGTGGTGATCTACATCATCCTTGGGGTGCTCTACGAAAGCATAATCCATCCGATTACCATTCTGTCAACGCTGCCTTCAGCCGCCATCGGTGCCTTGTTGTTGCTGATGGCGGTCCAAATGGACTTCAGCGTTATCGCCATGATCGGCGTTATCCTGCTGATCGGCATCGTCAAGAAGAACGGCATCATGCTTGTCGACTTTGCGCTACAGGTCGAGCGGAGCGAAGGTCTCAGTCCACGGGAGGCGATCTACCGAGCTTGCACGATACGGTTCAGGCCAATCTTAATGACCTCCATGGCGGCGATGCTAGGCGGCGTGCCGATAATGTTGGGCTCCGGTGCCGGATCCGAAATCCGCCAGCCGCTCGGCTACACGATCGTGGGTGGCTTGGTGCTATCGCAAATTCTCACGCTCTACACGACGCCGGTGGTCTACCTGTATCTTGAGCGGCTCGGTAAATTCTTAGGCGGCCTGCGAGGCGCAAGAACACCGCCTGTGGAATCCGAGCAAGGCGAGCTCTTCTCCGAGACGACCCACCCAGGCGGCTAGGCGGGAGGGTCAGATCCATTGTCAGGTGGCACAAAGCAGTAGACGGTGTTCCCAGCCGCGCAAATGTCGGCGGTTTCGTTCGATGAGTAGGGGTGTTCAGGTACAGTTTTGGGCGGCTCGCTCGGCGTCCATACTCCATTGAGTTTTCCCACCACATGCCCCCTTGGAAGTTGGCGACCGTCGGCAGACAATGGCTGCCGTTTCAGCATGAGCCACCCAGCGTGTCATGCATCCCCCTGTACATGTCGTGCCACTTCTCGTGCCCCTGGCCGTAGTTGCCCTCGGGTGGACCAGCCGGGGCGTGGGAGGTGTGGTCCTGGGCCAGTGCGGGGCCGGCCGCCAGCAGGAAAACCAGTAGGCGGAAGTCCATCGCTCAGCATCCTCCATGCGGTGCTGTGGGTTGTCTCGTCGAAACATTCCAGAGAGCAAAAGTAGTACTGGTGAGGTAGTTTCACCTCGCTAGCGCAGCTTAGGCATTTCATTCTTTTGCTCCTTATATTATATTGGAAGCATACATTGGCTTTGTCATACGATTGAATTATCCATTGGTATAGCTGCGCAAGCCAATTGGTGAGTGGTTAATCATGAGGCCTTATCGAGCAGGTGTCGGCTGAGGCTATTGGCAAGAACGGCAAGCACTGTCAGGGCCGCGCGCGCATCAGCGTTCGACACGTCGGCTTTGCATTGATGCCATTTGAAGAAGTCAACGGGCGAAACAGGAACCTTGGCGGCGTTTGCGAAAGATATGTCTTTGCTTGAGCGCAACACTCGACGCTCGATCACGAGGAGTTCAACGCATGGCGCCCAGGAACTCGATGCGGCCCTACAAGTCCTCTGCCGGAGGTCGGGGCGTGCTGCGGGCGACCGGCCTGGCCTTCACGGAGCAGGGCATAGCAATGGGCGCTGTGGGGTTCGGGTATTTCTTGCCGCTGGGTTGCGGTCAGCATGGTTCGGTCCCTGGCTCCGTGCCTCCTGCCGGCACAGGCCGGCTCGACTCGCCGATGGTCGACACGATGCTATGGCGCGAGCATCTTGGTAAGTCGCGCAATTTCGAACTATTCGCCGTGATGGCACCGCCCTTTATTTTTGCCATGCTCGCGGGCTGGACCACGGACGCCGGTGCCGGATTGTTTTTGCTTTGCCTTGCCATCTATTCGGATGCGTTGATCACGTTGCTTTGGTTTGTAGAGAAGGACGATGCCAAGAATGAACCGCCTCTGTCTCATCCGCGCTCTGGGTGGACGGTTCGATGCGTGAAGGGTCTGCAGCCAGTGGATGCAGGCGAAACCGATGGACGACGAAGCGCTCGGCATCGGGCGCTTCGAGGCGATCGAGGCCAAATCGTGGGTCACCGTCGCCCGATTGTGAGCGCCTGATGGTTGTAGGAGAGTGGGATGGCTAACCGGGTCTGGCACCTGACGGTGCCCAGCGTCTTATTGTCTCTCGTTGCAAGTTCGGAAGCGTCGGCGTCCTACGTTGGGGACCGCTTCTTTCCCTCGACCCTGGCGACCGTCGTTCCCACCCCGGCTGATTTCGTCAATTTTCCCCAGTTGACGCAGTTGCCTGACACCGCCTCGCGCGAAGTCGATTTTCCCTTCTCCTACAGCAAGCTCATCACCCCCGATTGGTCGATCTCGTTCACCGCGAACTACCGCATGATCGATCGGGAGGGGAGCACACGGGTGGGCTTCGACGACCTGGTGCTCGGCACACAGTACGAACTCTATTCCAGTGCCGAGCATGAGTTCGTGCTCTCGGCAGGCGGCACGCTGGCACTGGGCGGCACCGGGTCGTCCGACATCGGGGCCAAGTCGTTCTCCGTCCTGACGCCCACCGTTTACGTGGGCAAGGGCTTCGGCGATCTGTCGGATTCTATGGCGTGGCTGCGTCCGGTCAATGTCACCGCGACCCTCGGAGTCGCACTGCCAACCGAATCCACCACGGTGACCGGCACCACCGCGATCGACAACCCTGACATCCTGCAATGGGGCTTTGCCCTAGAATACAGCCTACTCACCAATTCGCATTCCGCAGACAAGGGGGATGCTCATCGCTTCGCCGAGGGTTTGGTGCCGCTGGTGGAATTTGCGATGCAGACGCCGCTGAACGGACCGTCGGTCGGAGAGACCACGGGCACGATCAATCCTGGCGTCATCTGGGTGGGCGAGTACGCCCAACTCGGGGTGGAAGCGATCATTCCGATCAATGAGAGTTCGGGCCGCGACATCGGCGTGCGTGCACAGCTCCACTTCTATCTCGGCAACATTTTTCCGAACGCAATCGGAAAACCGATCTTCGACTGATCGCGCGCCGAGTTGTGTATGAACAACCAGGATTCTCAACGACTGCAATGCGAGGCCCAAGCGGATGACGAGGGGAGCCCTGGTGCTCTGCATCTCTTCTTCTTGATAGAGTTATACTACAAGATTTTAAAGATAAACTGTTAAAGCCACGTTGGATGTCTCTCGCACACTGGCTCGAGAGGTGTTTCAAAACGTACAGAAACGTCACCGACATGAGCAACAACTCTCTGGTCAATTCGAGTAGTTTCGCCGGCTGCCCAACAGAACAACGGGTGAAACACATGAGCTCTCTTCCAATCGCTGTTGCATTCTCGGCACTGTCGACCGCTTGGGCCACCAGCAGCAGGTTCGCCTTCAGGCACGCAGGTGAAGTTCAATCATGTCGCACGAAACGAACAGCACCACTCATCGTTGCCGAGGCCCGTCCAAGAACAGAGAATCAGATGCGCCAAGAAGCCCGTATCGCCTCTCCATTACGACGGGGACAAGTATCCCTCGGCCGATTCCGGCCTTTTCAGGCATCATAAATGGGTTTGATGCGAATGCTAACGCGAGTTTGTGATTGCGGCTGAAGCTGCCTTGACCACGCCGTCAACTTGAGATGGCATGGCCTCATCTGTGGCAGAGTTTGCCGAAAAAGCCGACAGCGCCGTCCATCTAGAACGACGCCATGAGGCGGTCGAGCCCCTGCGGCGTCATTGGATACTTGTCTTCGAGCTCGCACGACATATCGTGTCGCAAGCAAGTCGCATTGCAGAAGGTGCCGACGCCCGAAATGCTCTGACCGACAGTGAATCGTTCGGCTCGGGAGACAGGAGAAAAAATGGGCCGATGACCGCATGGCATCGGCCCAAGAACCCGAGCGGTGAGAGACGCTCCCGGGGGGAAGAGGGCGCCGTCACATTAATCAGCGAGCGAGGGAGGGGGCCCGCAGGATCAATCTCGCACGAGTTGGAGCGCTGCAACGATGGGTGGATGGAAGGGAGATCAAACCATCGATCAGCGACGACGTACAATATAGTGCCCCTCTTGCTCGGGTGCTTCGTCGTTCTTGTCGACTTTGCATCCAGCTTGCGGATTTCGCGTGAACGTCAAAAGTCCAGGCCATATAGGGATCCTTGTTCAAGGTCATCAAGACGCGAGGTCCAGCATGGCCAATCGACCAATCCTCTGGGATCGGCCGTGATTGAAGAACCGGCCAACTGGTTCCCACAGCACAAATGCAATTGCTATCAAATACGACGTCCAATCACAAACCAAGGTATGGGTATTCCAAACCAATACTCTATTATCGCCGACGGATGTAGGATGGGATAAATCACCGCTGGCGCCTTAGGCTGACATCAGATGGGATAACCCGAAGGATGTACGCCAAGCCATGTTGATGAATCCTGCTCCCAGCGACATCGTTACACGCGCGATTTCTGCCTTCGCGGACAATGTTCCGAGGCCCGAGCAACCGGGACCATTGCCGTCGGCGGACTGGCGTAGTCCGTTCAATCGCGAAAAGGCACAACGTGCCAACTCCGTGGCGCACGTACAGTTGCGGCGCCGGGGCGCCAATGGAGCCGACCACCGTGTCGAGATATCTTCAACCGAAGCAGTGATTAGTCGCACGGCGATTTCGGATGGGATCTTTGCCGAGGTGGTCCAGGCCGTCGGCCATGACAGATTCGAATTCCGGTTTCGCGCGCCCATGCACTTGCTGGTGGTCTACGAGCAGGGTACGCGGCGAGACGGTGATACCTTCGTCGAAGGTTTGCCTCGATCGAAACTTCGGGACTTTGGTCGCCGGCTCACCTTGGTGCCCGCCGGTTGCGAATATCTTGAATGGCATGCGCCGCGCACGTTTGCGCGCCTCATGTTTGTCTATCTTGAACCTGCCAAGCTCCAAGTTCCTTTCAACGCCGGCACGACAGATGTGGCTTTCGCGGCTAAGCTTTTCTTCCAGGACGCGACGCTTTTGGGCACTGCCCTCAAACTCATGAGATCGCTCGAAAGTCCAGCCCCAAAGAGTCAGTCCTATCTGGAAGCACTGGGCATCGTCCTAGCCCATGAATTGATCCGATCCCAAGAGGGGACGCCAAGAGCCGAACCTCAGCTTCGAGGTGGGCTTGCAGCTTGGCAGCAGCGGATAGTCACGGCGCACATCGAGGCGCATTTGGGCGAACCGGTACCTCTCGCCACTCTCGCGAAGCTTGCCAGGTTGAGCTCATGTTATTTTTGCCGTGCCTTCAAGCTGTCTTTTGGAGTGCCCCCGCACCAATACCTCACCAGCCGTCGAATCGAGCATGCCAAAGGCCTCCTTGCGACGCGCGCTCATTCGGTGACGGGCATCGGATTGACTGTCGGATACAGCGAAACCAGTTCATTCACGGCCGCTTTTCGCAAGGCGACCGGCTTGACGCCGAGTGCCTATCGGCGGAGCTTCGGATAGACCCTGGCCGGCTGGTCGGGCTGCGAATCTCGCTTCTCATCAAACTCGTCTGCTGTGAAGCCAGCGGTCTTCGATCGAGACTTTGCGCTGGCTCTTACCTGCTCTGGCTTGACCTGAGATCTCGTTCTGCGCGATTGGCGGGTGCAACGCGCGTCCATTCCGCTGTTTCTCCTTCGTCGCTAAAGCCAAGAGAACGTTAACGCGGCAATCTGAGGTCCCCCTTACGAGGTTGGGCATCCGCATGTTCCATGTCAGCCATTGCCATAGGGCACGGCGATGAAAGTCTGCTGTTCACCACGCTTGATCAGCAGCAGAACCGACTTCTTGCTGGATTTTGCCGCGGCGCTGATGGCCTGGCTTGTCTCCTCAGCAGTCTGTACCGGCACGCGATTGACCGACACGATGATATCGCCCAATTCAATGCCCGAGGTGGCTGCCGGCTGGTCCTGATCGACACCCTCGACCACAGCGCCGCGCACCTTCGAAGGCACATTCAGGGCCTGCCGGACGGTTTGATCGAGGTCACCAAGCGCGAGGCCCAGTGTTGGAAAACTGGAATGCAACGAATGGGAGGAGTTGATTACGGCCACCTGTTTGACGCTGTCGTCATTGCCCCCGACGACCACCGATAACGCAATTGTCTTCCCATTGCGCCAAATGGACATCGTCTCCTCGTTCCCCGGCAAGAGATCTGCCACGGCTCGAGACAACGTCTTGGGCTCCTTGATGCTTTGACCAGCAAATTCGGTGATGACGTCGCCGGTTTCGATGCCCGCATGTGCCGCGGGCGATCCATCGCCGACAGAAGCGACCAAAGCACCGACAGGCGTCGGCAGACCGAGGGCGTCGGCGAGGTCCGTTGTAACCGGCTGCATCTCTATGCCGAGGTGCCCATGTTCAATCGAACCGTTCTTTACAAGCTTGGCGACGATCTGTTTGGCCTCATTGGAAGGAATCGCAAATCCGACGCCGACGCTGCCGCCATTGGGTGAGTAGATCGCGGTATTGATACCCACGACGGCCCCGCTGATGTCGATAAGAGGCCCACCTGAATTGCCGTGATTGATCGGCGCGTCGATCTGGAGGAAATCATCGTAAGGACCGCTGTTGAGGTCTCGCCCGCGAGCGGAAACGATCCCCGCAGTGACGGTGGTTCCGATGCCGAAAGGATTGCCAATCGCCAGAATTGCATCGCCTGCCCTGAGCCCGTCGGAATTACCCCAGGCAACAAATGGGAGGGGCTTCCCAGCCTTTACCTTCAGGACCGCAAGGTCCGATTTCGCGTCTTGGCCGACAAGGGCCGCCGGTAGTTCGGTTCCATTGTCAAGCGTCACCATGATATCCGAAGCTCCCTCGACGACATGGTTGTTGGTTACGATGGTGCCGTCTGAACTGATGATGAAGCCGGAACCAAGCGCCTCTGCCAGTTGCGTCCCTTGTTGTTGGGGAGCCTTGGGCATCGGGATTCGTCGATTGCTAAAGAATTTCGGCAACGGCTCACCGGAAGGCAACCCGCCGTCTGAAGGCTGAGTTTGGTCATCGGGCCCCGATGAAGTCTTCATGATCGACGTGATCGTCACCACCGCCGGCTTGTCGGCCGCCACGATCGGAGCATAGGAGGCAGCCGAAGTGCCTATCGCGGAGGCGACCGTGGACGAGTTGACTTGTGTATCGGCCAAACTCGAACTTAGAGCGACCCCGGTTGCTACCAAGCCGGTGGAGTAGAGCAGCACCGCGCGGTGCCTGCGCAGGAAGTTTACAATTGACATATCGCGATCCGAGCGAGGCTTTGGTCCTGGCGCCGTGGCGTGTTCCTCTTGGGAACCGTCTATCCGGCGTATGGCTGATCGGACGTGCGTGCCTCGCGGATGAACTTCCGATCGCGCCGATTTGGGTAGGTTGATACTGGTTGCCTCTGGGTTGCATTTGTTTGCAAGACTGGCAGTCATTCGCGGGACAACGCAGTTTCTTTCGAGAAAGATTGAACATTTCGATTTGAAAGTGTCGCCTCGCTGGAACCCGCATCAGGGCTTTAGTCAACCCTGGCGACTTCAGCTGCCTGATCTGGAATCAAGAGAACCCGGTAGGTCGCTCCTTCGCACTTGAGCAGATAGGCGGTCTGGTTTGGGGCGGACTCAGCCTGAATGCGATCCGCAGAACTCGGATTTCTGCAAGGGAAACCTTGGCTTCGAACTTGGTCGGCAACGACGGCAGCCACAGTGTCCTGGTTATTGGCTGCGGCGGTCGCTAGGGAACCGGCAAGACAGATCGACGTGAAAACGCAGGTGCCAATGGGTGAAATCTGGAGCGCTCGATTGCAATCCATTTATAGGCTCCTCTCGGCGTAGCAATTGCCGCTGAAAACGGTGGCTTCGAGTATCGAGGCCGTCGGTCTTAAACCTTCACAGCGTGATCGACTTTGCAGGTTCGCTGCCTCCAGCGCTCTATCCCCGAACGAAGTTTGATGCTTGCCACTTTCGGACCGTTTTCAAACCGGCCGCCTTCCATCATGTTCGACAGCAGCCTACCGGCTGATTTGTGGGCCGGCTTTGTCTGCTTTGCGGCTCCTGGCGCGTTCTTGCGGTTAAACCCTTTGATGCAAGTGTACCCATCGGTGGGTGCTGGGTGTCCAAAATCGGAGCCTGTCGTATCGGAAGACCGACGTCTGCTCGTCCTGTGCGCCGGGATCCACGTACCTGAGCGCATCTGATGCGGTCCGCCAAGTTCATGGTTCCGCGTCAGCGGCAGATGACCGGCTGTCTATCACATCTTTCCATTATGGCCGGGCGGCGTTCTGTTCTGATATAGTGTGCTTGGAGGCCGGCCTATCGGGGAGGGCCCAGTGCGTTGATTGCATGCAGGGCGAGGCCCTGATCTCGTTTGGCGCGGCGGCAGTAGCCGCGTCGGGAGGTGCCCGAAATGAGAGCAATGCCGCCGCTGCGGAAGTATGGCTCGACATTAGCCATTTCCGGCGCTGGCTTGTTGGTTTTTTGGCTGTCCAGAGACTTAGCACCGACCGCCGGCGCGAGTGTTTATGTTTGCTTGGCTCTCGCCTCGACTGCGATCTTTATGGGGTTTTTCATTCGAGGGCCGCAATGGCGGCGCGCGCCGGGTTCTATCGGATATGATGCCACCGAGTTCTTGGAGGGCATTCCCGGGCTGGCATGGATCGTCGACGCGGAAGGCCGGTTGGCAAAGGTGAACACAAGCTCTCGGGATTACCTCGGCACAGTCGACACCAGCAATCTCCATTGCCGGCAAGTTATTCATCCGGAGGACTTCGCCCGAACTGAAGGCCCCATGTCGCAATGCCTTGAGAATGGGCAGGAATTTCATAGCGCGTGCCGACTTCGTCGCCACGATGGCACCTATCGGTGGTTCCGTGTCGCTGCTTGCCCCAGGCGCGATCGGAACGGCAAGTTCATTGGGTGGCATGGAATCTTGCTCGATATCGATGACCAGATGGTCGCGGAGGAGTCCCTGCGCGCGAGTGAGCACCATGTCCTGTCGATACTCGACACCATCCCGGCGAAGATCATAACCACTGATCCTGAAGGCAATCAAGACTACGCCAACACCGACATCGACGACTTGAAGAGAGTGGAGCGGGCGTCGGAAATCAAAGAGTTTCGGCTCCAGCGGCTGATTGACGCTCTTCCGACACTGGTCTGGTCCGCCCGTCCAGACGGGTCCGCCGAATTCCTGAACCGAAGATGGCTCGAGTATACCGGGCTTTCGCAGGAGCAGGCAACCGATTGGAACTGGACTGCCGTCATACATCCGGACGATCGAGGCGGGCTGGTCGGATACTGGCAATCTCTTCTATCGGCTGCTGCGCCGGGCGAGATCGAAGCACGGCTGCGCCGCTTCGATGGCCACTACCGATGGTTCCTTTTTCAGGTCGAACCAGTGCGCGATGACTCCGGCATTGTGATCCATTGGTTTGGGAGCAACACCGACATCGACGACCGCAAACGGGTCGAAGAGGCGTTGCGAGCCAGACAGCATGAACTCCAGCAGCTTGTCGACACCATACCGACCCTGGTCTGGTCGGTAACGCCCGAAGGTGAACCAGCCTACATCAACAAGCAGCTTGAAACCTACTACGGCCGCAAGATCGACCACAGCCAACCCAAGGAAGGCTCCAAGCTAGACGGGGCACTTGGACGGCTTATGCATCCCGATGACGTGGAAGCCGTCAAAGGAAAACTGATGCAGTCTTTGAAAACCGGGGAGCATTTCGCCATGCGGTACCGCAATCGCCGAGGCGATGGCGTCTATCGTTGGGTTGATAATCGCGCGCAGCCCCTACGGGACGGCGATGGCCGCATCGTGAAATGGTATGGCGTCATTATCGACATAGACGATGAGATGAGCGCACACGACGCCGTCCGAGCGACGCAGGACAAGCTTTCGCGCGCTTCGCAGCTTGCGAGCCTCGCCGAACTGTCGGCATCGATCGCGCACGAGGTCAATCAGCCTTTGGCGGCAGTCATCACGAACAGTCATGCCTGCCTGCGCTGGCTGTCTGCGGATCCTCCAAACCTACAGCGGGCACGCATTACCGCTGAGCGGATGGTTCGCGATTCCCTGGCAGCGGCCGACGTAGTTAGCCGAATACGAGCACTCTTTAAACAAACTGCTTCGTCCAGAACTTTAATCAATCTCAACGAGGTGATCGGCGAGGTGCGTCAGCTGATGTTCGACGAAATAATATCGCAGAGCATTTTTGTTGAGGCGAATCTCGATGCGGGCCTGCCGCCAGTTCTCGCGGACCGCGTGCAGATGCAGCAGGTGCTGGTCAATCTGGTCCGCAACGGAATCGACGCAATGAAGTCGACAACCGACGTGTCGAGATCACTGAAGCTTCGATCACGCAGACATGGAGAGAATGCGATCCTGGTGGAAATCCGCGACAATGGGGAAGGACTTGCCGAGACGGAACGAGTTTTCGACCCGTTCTTCACGACGAAGCAGGGTGGGATGGGTATGGGACTGGCGATCAGCCGCTCCATTTTGGAATCGCACGACGGCCGGCTTTGGGCAGAGAGCATCGAGCCAAGGGGAACCGTGTTCTCGTTTACGCTGCCAATCGAAACGGGTGACGCGGCATGACTCAAGACGACTGTATCGTGTTCATCGTCGAT
Organism: Mesorhizobium sp. P2_F7; assembly: GCF_056403695.1. Classification (NCBI taxonomy): domain Bacteria; kingdom Pseudomonadati; phylum Pseudomonadota; class Alphaproteobacteria; order Hyphomicrobiales; family Phyllobacteriaceae; genus Mesorhizobium; species Mesorhizobium sp. P2_F7. The sequence goes on from NZ_JBFUFA010000003.1 coordinate 702,503, forward strand.
GATGACCAACCCATATGCGAGGCACTATGCGAGCTTCTCGCGGCAAGAGGCTTGGCTTCCGTCGCCTTCAACGCGATTGCCGACTATCTGGCTTTTCCCCGGCCAGATCTGCCCGGTTGCCTGATCCTCGATGTACAACTTCCGGATGTCGGCGGGTTGGAATTTCAGAAGCAAACCGAAAGCGAGCAACATCCGCCTATCGTGTTCATCACCGGACACGGTGACATTCCATCGTCTGTGCGTGCCATCCAGCGAGGCGCCGTCGACTTCCTCACCAAACCTCTCAGCGAAACCGAGTTGATGAAGTCCATCCAAACGGCGATTGATCGGGATTGTGACGCTCGCCGGGAGCGAGCCGAGCTTGTCACGCTGCGGCGCCGCTTTTCCTTGCTGACCTCTCGCGAACGCCAAGTTCTGCCGCTGGTCGTCAGCGGTCTGCTCAACAAGCAGGCGGCTGCGGAGCTTGGGATCAGTGAAGTGACGCTGCAAATCCACCGAAGCAAGATCATGCATAAGATGCAGGCAGCATCGCTGGCCGATCTCGTGAGGACCGCTGAAAGGCTGCAAGTGCCAGTAACCCATACTCGGCGCGCGGGAACCATTTCGAAATGAAAGCAGCACGGAAATCAACGATCGCGGTTGTCGATGACGACCTTCGGGTTCTCGAGGCGATCGAAGACCTCCTGGAGTCGGCGGGGCACGCGGTTCGTTTGTTCTCATCCCCCCAGTCTTTTCTGGAACGCGACGTATCGAGTAAAATAGATTGCCTGATTGCTGATATCGGCATGCCAGTTATCGATGGCTTCGAGCTCCGTCGGCGAGCGCGAAGTGTGCGCCCCGACTTGCCCGTCATTTTCATTACGGCTCGCCATGAACCCGCAGACCACCGGCGCGCCGCTGCTGAAAGTCATCATGGTTTCTTTAGAAAGCCCTTCGATGCTTCAGCACTGCTTGCGGCAGTCGCCCTGGCTGTTTTGGCCTCATCCCAAGGGAAATAGTGATGACGAGTGACCTGGTGATCCCAAAATATGAACGGCTGCGGCAGCGGTCGGTCGAGGCCCCCATCTGCGGTCGGACCACCCAAAATGCGTTCGTCTTCATCGTCGACGACGATGTGTCGATGCGCGAAGGGCTGGTCGATTTGCTGGAATCAGTCGGGCTGCAAAGCAAGGCATTTTCGTCTCCGACCGAGTTGTTCAACATGGAATTACCGGACCTTCCCAGCTGCTTCGTTCTGGACATTCGAATGCCCGGCATCAGCGGTCTCGACTTTCAGGCCCGCCTTGTCGCAGCCGGCGTCCGTATTCCAATCATATTCATGACCGGCCACGCCGACGTTCCGATGGCGGTGAGCGCCATGAAGGCAGGTGCGGTCGAATTTCTGACGAAGCCGTTTCGCGAACAGGAAATGCTGGATGCCGTCATCAGAGCCATCGAGTTGGACTGCATGCGCCTCGATCGCAGACGACAGGCGATTGAGACATTCGCCCGATTTCAGACGCTAAGCGAGCGCGAACGCGAGGTTATGGATCTCGTGACGGCAGGATTGATGAACAAGCAGGTTGCCGGAAGGATTGGCGTGGTAGAATCCACAGTTAAGATTCATCGTGCTCAAGTCATGAAAAGGATGGGCGCGCAGTCCTTGGCAGACTTGGTCAGGATGGCCGAACTGATGCGCTCTGCGCCTGCTCCCATACCCAGTCTCGCGAATATTCTGGATAGACCTAAGTAGTAGACCAACCCGCCGGCCGGATACGTATCTCTACCAGGCTGTGAATGGAGACTCGCACATGCTTCCTTTATTCTCGCGTTTTCTCCGCGTCAGCGCGTGGAACAACATAGTAACCGATCGCTGTCGAAATGGGTGGAAGTGGGGCATTCAATGCCGGAGTGCAGGACATTTTCCACTGAAGCGTGTCCGAGGAGATTTGCCGTTCTTTGTCATTCGCTTATCCGGTTCTCTCGGCAATGACTGTCTCCAGCGCGCAAGGCTACCGCAGCGCAGTCTCCGTATTTTCTTCATGTCGAAATCGATTTTAGCGCGTTTCGAGAAGAGCATGCCGAGTTTGGGCGGGCGGTGAGTCCCAACTGCCACAGGAGCATCTCCAATGCGGCAACCTGAAATAGGGCTTGCCACCGTAAAATCCAATACGGATTTACGCGAGCAAAATGTCTTCCGCCCGACGGTGCCGTTATCTTTTGAACGGACCTTGATCCCTCGCTCCAAAAGGACTTGTGCAGTGGATTTCATTAGTCGCCTTCGAAGCGTGGTTTCTTGTCGTTGCGCGGCGCAGCCCCGGTTGGTGGCACGGGAATGTCGCAACGCAGCGCTCACGAACGCACCAAGGGAGGTCACATGAAGGCACTTAACATTGGAATTCTGGGAGCCGGGTTCATCGGCACCTTCCATTCCTATGCGCTCCGCCTGCAGGAGCTGATCAAGGAGCCGCCGAAGGCGACCCTCCAGCTCAAGGTCGTCGCTGATCGCGACCAGAAGGCCCGCGACACGCTGGTCAAGCGTTTTGGCTGGGAAAAGGGCGTGGATGACTGGCGCGCGGTGCTCGATGCCGACATCGACATCTTCGTCAATGCCGGGCCGAACGTCCTGCACGCCGAACCCACGATCGCCGCGTTGAAATCCGGCAAGGCCGTATTTTGCGAGAAGCCTCTGGCCATGGACGCGGCCGAAGCCTTCGAGATGTGGAAGGCAGCCGCCGACGCCAAGGCTATCCACCAGGCAGCCTTCGTCTACCGCTTCGTGCCGGCGCTTCGTTACGCCCGCGAATTGATCCAGGCGGGCGCCATCGGCGAGGTAACCCATTTCCGCTCCGAATACCTGATGTCGAACTACCTGCAGCCGAGCCTGGGTTTCAGCTGGCGGCTGGACAAGAAGATCGCCGGGACCGGCACGTTCGGCGATCTGGGCGCCCACCACATCGATCTGGCCCGTTTTCTCGTCGGCGAAATCAGCGAGGTCGCCGCCATCGGCCGCACGGTTGTGCCGCAGGTCGCCGGCAAGAAGGTTGAGGTCGATGACGCGTTCGTCTCGATCCTGCAGTTCGAAAACGGGCCGATCGGCGTCATCCAGGCATCCCGGGTCGCGGGCGGCCACGGCCATACGTCGGCCATCCAGGTCGACGGCACGAAGGGCTCCCTTCGCTACGATGTAGCACGCCTCAACGAGATCGAGATCGCCGACGGGCTGGCATGCGGCTTCCGCACCGTCCAGGTCATCAAGGAAGAGCATCCCCTCTCCGACTTCTGGTGGGAGGGTGGCGTCCAGGGCAGTCACCCGATCGGCTGGGTCGAATGTTTCGTCCAGCAGATGAACCATTTTGTCGAGGCGGTCCTCGGCAACCGCGAGATCTCGCCGCTGGCGGCCACCTTCGAGGACGGCTACCGCGCCGTCGAGATCGCCGACTCTATGATCCGATCGTGGCAGAGCGCCCGACGCGAACCGATCAAATTCCGTTCACTTTAATCGTCTCACACAACCAGGGAGGAAGACATGACTATCAGAAAGCTAGACGATCTGACACGCCGTCAGATCATGCACGGAATGGTAACAATGGCTGCCTTTGCGGTGGCCGGTTCGCGCGGCGCGTTCGCGCAGAGTGTCAATATAACGTTGCCGGTCATCTCGAATAAAAGGTTCGAAGGTGCCAAGGTCATCGTTGAAAGCCAATCCGGGCCTGTGATCAGCGGTCCGATCCAGATATTTGGTCCGATCTGGGAAAAGGCCACCGGCGCAACCATCGAACTGGTCACCTATCCGTTCGGCCAGATGTTCGAAAAGCTGCGGACAGAGTTGAGTTCGGGAGCCTACACGTCCGATCTGATCAACTATCAGACCACTTGGGGCGGAGACTTCATGGGCGGGGGTCTGATGGAAGAGGTCCCCGAGGATGTGCTGAAGCTCATCCAGGCTGACGACATCTACCCAATCTTCCGCAAGGCGATGAGCTTCGACGGGAAGACATACGGCATCGCCTATGACGGCAATGCCCACAACCTATTCTACCGCCGCGATCTCTTCGAAAACGCGGACTACAAGAAGAAGTTCGCCGACCAGCATGGCTACGAGCTGGCGCCTCCGGATACCTGGGAGCAGTTCTACGACGTCGCCATGTTCTTCTCGTCCTTCGACTGGTCCGGCACAGGCAAGAGCTACGGCTTCGTCGAGCCCATGGGACGCGGCACCGGCGGCGTCTACTTCCTTGTTGGCCGCGGCGTCAGCTACTCGAAAAAGGCCGGCGACCCGTACGTCTTCTTCAATCCAGATGACATGTCGCCACGCATCACTGAACCAGGCTGGATCCAGGCGCTGGAGGACTGGAAAAAGGATCTCGAGGCAGGCCCGCCCGGACTTGCGCAGTACGGCTTCTCCGAATCGCGCCCGACATTCGTCAGCGGTCAGTCGGCGATGATCACCGACTGGGGCGATATCGGCACGCTTTCATACTCGGAAGGGTCGAAGGTCAAGGGCAAGACCGGAACCGCGCTGACACCCGGCGCCAGCAAGGTCTATGACCGTACCGCCAAAGACTGGATTAAGCCTGAAGGTAGTTCGAACCATGCACCTTACCTCGGCGTCACCGCCTGGCTATTCGGCGTCCCGGTCACCGCCGAAAACAAGGAAGCGGCTTGGGATCTCGCGGCCTTCTTCTGCAACCCTGAAGCGTCGACCAAGCTCGTCGCCTTCCCGGACAGCGGCATTCAGCCGTCGCGTGCCAAGACGATCCAGGACCCGCAGCCGCTGATCGACGCCGGCATGGATCCAGCCGATGCCAAGCAGTACCTCGAAGCGATCGGCAAGGCGGTCGGCCATCCCAATGCCGTGCTCGATCTCTCGATCCCAGGCAGCGGCGAGTACTACAACTCGCTGGATGTCGAGGCATCGCGCTTCATGGCGGGCGAAGTCAGCGCCGAACAGGCGATGAAGAATGCCAGCGATGCCTGGAACCAGACCACGGACCGGCTGGGACGCGACAACCAGTCGAAACTGTACAAGGCCGCGCTGGCCGGTTGATAATTGGGGCGCCGCGGTCAGACCACGGCGCCCTGATCTGCGGGAGGAATTCAAGTGGACCGTCAGGGGAAGAAACGCAGCCTCGTGCCGGTGCTGTTCGTGGCGCCCGCGCTGTTGCTGGTCATCGTGCTGACCGTGATTCCACTCCTGTCGTCGCTCGCCCTGTCATTCCTTAACTGGGACTTCGGAAACCGCATGGCGCCGGTTCGCTGGGCGGGACTGAGCCACTGGGCGCGGCTGTTCTCCGACACGCATTTTCACTACGTGATGTTGACCACTCTGCTGTATTTCGTGGTCGGCATACCTATACAGTTCTTCATCGGCCTCGGACTGGCGCGTTCGCTGGACCGCGCCCAGCGGCAGCAGAACTGGCTCAGAATCATTTTTCTTATCCCCATGATGCTCAGTCCAGTCGTCGTCGCCTTTGTCGTCGGCCGCGTCATGTTCAACGAAGCCGTCGGCCCCGTTAATGCGGGATTGATGGCGGCGGGACTGCCGACGGTCCCCTGGTTGACGAACAGCATCGGCGCTTTCGTCACCGTGCTTATCGTCGATACCTGGCAGTGGGTGCCCTTCTTCATGCTCGTGCTGCTGGCCGGGCTTTCGGCCCTCCCCAACGAAGTCGAGGATGCCGCACGCCTAGACACCACATCGGACATCCAAGCATTCTGGCGCGTGACATTTCCCATGCTTTTGCCGTGGTCGGTCACCGCGATTCTCATCCGCTCGATTGAGATGCTGAAGATCGCCGACGTCATTGTCGTCCTGACGAACGGTGGGCCCGGCATCGCGACCGAGTCGCTGACGCTCTACGCCTATCGGGTCGGCGTCGTTAATTTCGATCTCGGCTATGCCGCTACGCTGGCCTTTTCGCTGGCCATCGTCGCCACTGTTGTCGCGACGGTCATCCTGGCCGCGACGCGCCGTCTCGTGGAGCGTCTGACATGACGAGAATTAGACGCAAGATTCCGGTCTGGCGCATAACGCTGCAGGTTGTCTGGTTTATTGTCGTCGTCTTCCCGCTCTACTGGATGACGATCACGGCCTTCAAGGAACGAGCCGACGTATTTCCGCTTCCGACCTTTCTCCCGTGGGTTGATTTTGAGCCAACGCTTTCGGCATTCCGAACGGTGTTTGGCCAATATCGGTCGCAACTCTTCAACGCACTGGCGAACTCGGCCATCGCCTCCTTGGTCGGCGCGTTTGTCGCTACCTTCGCGGGGGCGCTGGCAGGATACGGCCTGGCTCGCTTCGACTACCGCCAGTTCGGCTGGAAGAACGACAACATGGCGTTCTTCTTCATTTCACAGCGGATGATGCCCCCGGTTGCCGTCGTGTTTCCGTTCTTGCTGATGTATCGTTACGCTGGCGTACTCGATCGGGCATGGTCGCTCGGCATCGCTTACGCGCTGTTCAATCTGCCTCTGGCGATCTGGATCACTCGTGACGCCTTCCGCGCCGTCCCTGCCGAGGTCGAGGAGAGCGGCCTGGTGGACGGCTGCACCCGGCTCGGCGTCTTCTTCAAGATATCGCTGCCTATCGCGTTCCCTGGCTTGGTGACGGCATTCTTCGTCTCGATCATCTTCGCCTGGAACGAGTTCCTGTTTGCCTTGATCCTCACATTCCGTCGATCGCAAACGCTGCCCGTGTTGATTTCGGGTCAGGCCAATGAACTAGGCGCCTACTGGTGGATCATGTCGGCGCTTGGTCTGATCGGGATCATTCCAATGGTCGTGCTCGGATTGTACGCCCAAAAATGGTTGGTGCGCGGCCTGTCGGCCGGCTCCGTGAAAGGTTGAAGGCTGATGTCGCGCGTCCTTTTTGATCATGTCTGGAAAAGCTACGCCAGCGTCGAGGTGGTGCGGGATCTCAACTTGGCCGTCGAGGAAGGCGAGTTCTTGGTCCTGGTCGGGCCCTCGGGCTGCGGCAAGTCGACCACTTTGCGTATGCTTGCGGGACTGGAGGATGTCACGAGAGGCGACATTCATATCGGAGACCGCAATGTCACCTACGCCGAGCCTCGAGAGCGGGACATCGCGATGGTGTTCCAATCCTACGCGCTCTATCCGCACATGTCGGTGAAGGAAAATATTGGTTTTGGACTGAGGAACCGAGGCGTGGCGACCGCCGAAATCGACAAGCGCGTCAAGAATGTCTCCAGCATGCTGGAGATCGGCCATCTGTTGGAGCGCCGGCCACGCAATCTGTCGGGCGGCCAGCGCCAGCGCGTAGCCCTGGGCCGCGCGATCGTGCGCGAGGCTGGCGTCTTCCTCATGGACGAACCTCTTTCAAATCTCGACGCGCAACTTCGAGTGAGCATGCGCAGCGAGATCATCAAGCTCCATCAGCGGATCCGCTCAACGACCGTCTACGTCACTCATGACCAGGTGGAAGCTCTGACCATGGGCTCCCGGATTGCCGTCCTCAAGGACGGCCGGCTAATGCAGGCCGACACCGCTGAGAATCTCTACGAGCGTCCCGGCAGTGTGTTCGTTGCCACTTTCATCGGTAGCCCCGCCATGAACATTCTGAGTGGGACGGTCGAGGGCGGTGACGGTTGTCCAAGCATCCGGTCCCGCCAGTTCAAGTGGCCCGTCGATCCGAAAGCCTCCTTGAAGCCCGGCACGCAGATCGTATTCGGTATGCGCCCTGAGCATTTGATCGTCGGGGCAGAGGGCCAGACCGGTAATCCGGCGACCGTCACGCTGATAGAGTCCACCGGCAACGAGGCCGTGGTTCTGCTCGATGCTGGTGGCGACGTGTTGAAGGCTAGGGTGCCCGGGCGTGTCAGATTGAGAGTCGGACAGATCGTGTCCGTCAGCGCCGATCAGAGCGAACTGCATTTTTTCGACGCGACCACCGAAGAGCGCATCAGGGCCTGACGGAGCCACGGAATGTTCAATGGTTTGGTGTCGCCACCGAGCGCCAGCCGCAACCGGAGTATTGTCAATGAAGCCAGTTAATGTAGCCATTCTCGGCGCCTGCGGGTGGATGGGGAAATGCCATTCCATGGGCTATAGAAATGCTCCGTTGATGTTTCCAGAGTTAGGATCCATTCCGAGGATCGCTTGGCTGGTGGACGAAGCGGTCGAGCGGCTCGCGAAGATCAAATGGGCTTATGGCGACGTCAAGACGTCAAACAACTGGCAGGACGTTCTGAGCGATCCCRACGTCAATCTGGTCGACATCTGCCTGCCCGATCACCTGCATTTTGCAGCGTCGAAGGCCGCTCTGCTGGCCGGCAAGAATGTCTATTGCGAGAAGCCTTTCACGGCGACCGCCGAGGAGGCGCGAGAACTGGCTGACATCGCCCGCGCGAAGGGATTGGTTACCCGGGTCGGCCATAACTTTCCCAAAAATCCGGTGCACGACCTGACAAAGGAAATCATCGACAATGGCGAGATCGGCGAGATCGTTCTCTTCCGGGCCTCGATGCATGTTGACGTTTTGGCGGATCCGCGCACGCCCTTCATGTGGCGGTGTGACGGCAATCTGGCCCCAACCGGCGTCGTCGGCGATGTGGCCTCACACCTGTTCTCGTTCATCCACCGGCTCGTCGGCCAGATCGATGAACTTATTGCGGACGTCGCCACGGTTACGCCGGAGCGCACCTATAGCGAGGGTTTTGGCTATGGCGCTCAAGGCAAAGCGCAAGAAGGGGGGGTAAAGCGCTCGGTGACCAATTCGGACATGGTCAACCTGATGTGCAAATTCGCCAACGGCGGACGCGGCGTTATCGACGTCAGCCGCGTGGCCTCTGGTCGGCGGTTTCTCCAGAAATACGAGGTCTACGGAACGAAGGGCGGCATCGAGTTCAACTACGATGAGGTGAATCGCCTGCGCTTCTTTTCAATGGCTGACGCGCCCAACCGCCAAGGCTACCGCCTTATCGACGTAGGGCCGGAAAACAAGAACTTCGCATCCCTGTTGCCAGTTGCCAATTTCGGCCTCGGTTACAATGAATACAAGGCGATCGAGGTCTCGGAAGTTATTCGTTCGGTTGCGATCGGCAAGCCGGCCTGGCCGACCTTTGGTGATGGTTACGAGATTATGCAGATCGTCGACGCATGCTTTTCTTCGTCAGCCACACGGCAATGGACAACGGTCTAGGGAAAGATGCTGCTCGTATGAACCCGAGCGCAAAGATACCAAGTTGGCGCCGGGCTCGAGCTACAATGCTGCCCGCATGCTGCGTCAAGAACAGCGCGGCTCGATCTAGAGCAGGAGAATATCTGTAGGAGTCGTGGGGTTCCCAAAGCAGGGCTGATCTGATCCAACATCGCTGCTGGGAGTAGACCAGTCTCGATGGCTTTCTACTGGATTGACCTTCGCGATCGGGTTATCTCAGTCAAGGTTGAAGGGCTTTGCCGTGGGGCGGCGGCGGCTCGGTTTGGCGTCAGCCACAGCGCCGCCATTGAATGGCTGAAGCCATTGGATGAGACCGTAGGGCGCAGTCGCCAGACGCCTTCGGCTCTGCGAATTTGCAAGTCCGTCCTCTCTCCTCCTGGCTAAGAGGCTTGGATAAAGCGTCTTTGCGGCGCGGCCAGGTTCGCAGTTCATGCCGACCGCCTTTTCGATCGAAGCTGTCTTGTTGCGTAGACCAGCTGTCCGACGAGGTGATTTAGCGCCGAGCCGGGCAGACCGAGTAGCAGCAGTTCATGCGCGTCAAGGGCACTGTCAATCGACGCGACAGTATACGAGACCCACCGAGCAATTATCCTATCTTTGGAGGCCTTGCCGGAGCTGAAATACGCCTCCCTACCCGGCGGTCGCGAGAAGCAATTTGATCTGCATCTCCTCAAGCAGCCCCAAAATAGGGCTGTAACTCGAATGCGTTAGGCACGCTTCGCCGTTGATCGTTGTCACACCGACAGACTGCATATCTTCGAAATCAGGCAGAATGCATGGTCCCCACACACGCTCAAGGCGCAGCGGTCCATACGATACTGGGAATGGAAGGTCACCAAGATTTGTCAGCACAGCCTCATGGGCAAAAGCTACGGACGCGAAGTCTGCCGCGCTGGCCACATCCGGCCGCCCGCTGATGAAGTCCTGTACAGCAGACAGGGCTGGATAGAGACCCGAGCGTGTCTTGGCAGGGGCAATCTCAGCTCCGATCCATCGAGCTGAGTCCCAAAACGCGTCAGTTTCCGATCCTAGACAGCTCGAAGCTGAGCCGAGATAGTTGCCGCAGTGTTGTCCGGCATTGAGGGCTGCTCGCATATTGACCGGCGACCAGACCCGAACTGGGATTGTGCTCCAGGCGGTGGACAGCTTGCGTGCTGCGAAGGTCAATGCGGTCGCCAATGCACAATGGACCGTAGTGGCTTCGGCCCGCGCCCGGGCGCGCAACTCAGCGGTCAACTGCTGCGATAGAGAAAGGCTGCTTATGAAAGGATGGGACCCGTCCCGGAGACGATAGCCCTTTGGCTTTGGAGGAGAATCGTCAGCAGCCGGAACAGGCGGCGCGGGGATCGGCTCCGGTGGACCCGCATTGAAGAGTTCATCCTCAGATGGAGTCTGTGGTAGGCTTGGGGGAGGATTCCCCGCCAATGTTGATAGGATATCTCGTATTGCGTATGCCAGCGAAAACCCGTCTGCGATCGAGTGATGGGCCGCGAGAGTGATCGCCGCGGCCCCGTCAGTGTGGACGAGGACGGCTCTGATGAGGGGCGAATCCTCTTTGGAGAATGGGATTCCGAGTTCGGCGGCGACCTCAGCCTGCCACCTGCGGGCAGGGTCGCCCTCAACGATCCTCAATGGGATCCTGGCATCTTTGCGCTGGCGAAAAAACGGCCCGTCTTCTGCAGCTTCGATCGCCACCGACATCAAGGCGTTACGGCGTTGCACGGTTTCGAGAGCGGTTCGCCAAGCCCCCACTTCGGTCTTGCCGGCGACGTGACCGGTCAATGTGAAGTGCAGTGGCCGGTGCCTATCGATCAGCCAGAATAAGTGCTCAAGCGCCCCTAGTTTCCGATCGGTGTGGACATGCTCATGCTGGATAACGTTCTCCACAGGTTTCTTCCTGCCTCTCCATTTGGCCACTTTTTGTTTAGGGATTGATCGATCCTGGGCATCCCAGGATCGATCTGCCCCGGCATGCGCGCTGCGGGTTCAGTCGTTGCGGGCAAAATCCCACAAAGCGGATCACCATGCAAAGCGGTGCCGGCACTAAATTAGGCGGTCACCACATCAGTTGCTAGAAAAAGCTCTGGGAGGCCCTTGAGCCGATCCGCACGTAGCGGGTCAACGAGGGCAAGTTCAAGCGCTGCGATCGTTTAACTTTGGCCGTCGCCTGAAGCATAAGTATGCACCTCTTGCATACGACAGGACTTTGTCGGTAATTTAGTAGTGCGGGCTCAAGGGCTGTGGACGCATCAGCGATTGATCCGGCTGCATCGGGATAATGAGTCAATTGCAGTGCTGAATCGCAGGTGCATGATCTCGTTTCGGGGACTTAGTCGTTTTCGGAATGGCAACAAACCCGCATGAGAACCAATAGGCCGAGGCGCGTGGCTCGACTTAAGCCTCAATGTTGGAGCGGCATTTGCGGAATCGCAGCTTTGGCGATGCTGACATTTCCAACACTCGCTGCGGATGCAACGCCGCATTCCATTTGGGAGTGGGGCAATTTGACCGGGGACTGGTCCGGTGCACGAACAGCCCTAAGCGATCGCGGGATCACGCTTACACTGGATTATGTAAGCGAAGTGATCGTGAATTTGCGAGGCGGTCTCGATCGCCAGACTACTTACGAAGGCCGTCTAGAAGCTTCGGCGGACTTCGATTTAGACAAGCTTACGCACTGGCGAGGCGGGTCAGCGCATGTGACGGTCTATCAGATCCACGATGTAAACCAAAGGAACGCGGCTGACAGCGTTGGAAGCCTTGGCGACCCTAGCAACATCGACGCGTTGCCCACCACACGCCTATTTACGGCCTGGGTTCAGCAGGAGTTCCCCAACAATAACTCGCTTCGGATAGGCCAATTGTCGGCCGATGAAGACTTTTCGGTAATGAAGTCAGCAGGCAACTTGCTGAATGGCGCTTTTGGCTGGCCGGTTCTAAACGGAGTAGATATGACAAGCGGCGGCCCCGCATATCCACTCGCTACGCCAGGTGCGCTGGCGGTGCTCCATTTGCAGCCGGATGTCGTTCTTCGTGCCGGGTTATTCAGCGGGGATCCAGCTGGGAATGATTGCCGGGACGACCCTCAGGTTTGTAACCGGCATGGAACCACGTTCAGCACTAGCGGCGGTGTGCTGCTGATGGGGGAGTTAGCCTATGAGGTCAACCAGGAAGACGGGGTCAGCGGTCCCGCCAGCGCCCTTAAGATAGGTGGTTGGTATCATACGGGAACATTTGCCGACGAGCGGTTCGGCCGCGACGGTGTCGGCAACGTCGTATCGTTGGCAAACCCTAGCGCGGTTGAACCTCTTACGCACCGAGGCGATTGGGGACTATATGGCCTAGTGGACAATACGGTGTTCACTTCCAGACAGATGAGTGTGAGTGCGTTCCTGCGCGGGCAGGTGGCACCTTCCGACCGCAACCTTGTAGCATGGGGGTTGGATGCCGGTATCGCTATCAAGGGTCTCTTCGAAAATCGGAAAGACGATACACTGACCATGGCTGTAAGCCATTCTCGCATTAGCACCATGGCGACCGGCTTGGACAGAGATATATCCGCTGATTCAGCGGGCTATCCGATTAGGGACGCCGAGACAATTTTTGAGCTGAACTACTTCGTCGCGGTCTCGCCGTGGTGGTCAATTCAACCCGACATTCAGTATATTGTTCATCCCGGCGGAAATGTCCCTGATAAATCGGGAACGCAAGCTGTCAACGATGCGTTCCTGGTAGGCGTGCGTAGCTTGATCAGCTTTTAGCATCAGCGAGCGGGCCTAAGCCATCATGCGAGGCGCTGCGTGCAGCCCAAACCGGGCCCCGTCGCGTTCCGCGGGGACACCCAGGCTGCGCGTTTCCGTATGGTTGTCTTTGCTTGCCGAGAATTTGCGGTAACTGTAAGCGGTGGTTCCTGACGCGATCTTTGATCCTGTATTGCATCGGAGATAGGTTACTGTTTGGACCTGCCCTTGCGTTTGGGCCAAGGCCAGTCGGCTCGACGTGATCAACGGTGGACGGCGTCGCTGGTCGATGGATGACAAGACGTGGATCGTCGCAGAGACACTGGAGCCGAACGCAATCATCTCCGAAGTCGCCCGGCGTCGGTCTTAATTAGGCCCACAGCAGGAGTTCGCCTGGCGGCGCGAAGCGCGCAAAATAGACCGCTTCGGTGCAGCACGAATCCCCGGCCTTCGAGCCGGCGGTGGTGGCGACGCCGCCTTTAGAACCTAAGCCGACGCGTCAAGCAGAGCCGCCGAAGTACACGCTGGCGCGCGAGTATATGTCCAAGGTCTATCTGCAGCAGGGCGGCGTCGAAGCAGCCCAAGCGCCGTCGTCTTAAATCGAGAGGCGCTGCGACAAGAGGTGCAGTGAATACACGCTGCTTGTCGAGCAGATTGATACCTACACGGAAGCTGACTGATTGCCGGCGAGCGAAAACGACCAGGAAATTCAACTTCGACACGGCTGCTAAGTCCCGCGCAGCGGTCCACGTTTTCGTGAAGCTGACCATCCGCATTGTTCATCCTGCTCCCCTGTGCGGAACACGTTCTTCCGCCGCGATTGCCAATCGCTTCTTGTTACGCCGTCGCCGCCTGAACTTGTGTCGGCCGCCGTGTCGCCGGCACAAGTAAGGCAAGGGTAAACGCTATGATCATGGCACAAGCCAGCATGGCCCACACCTCATTAACGGCTTGGGTGAGCGCCGCCTTTTGAATAAGTGGTTGCAAGATGGCTTCGACGGCGGGGTCGACATGCTCTGAAACGGGGCCAGTAACGAAGCCGGGTGGCAGACCGATGAGCGTCGCAATCTTGCTGTCGCCTGCCAGAAGATCCTCGCTAAGGTTTTTCGCAATCGTTGGAGATCGTCCCCAAATGACCGTGTCGATCAACGCCAGGCCGATGGCTCCGCCAAGATTGCGCATGAGATTGAATAAGGCGCTGGCGTCAGGGAGATTTTCTGGTGAAATGTCGCCAAGCGCCAGCCGGGTAGGAGGCAACAGGCATAGCATGATGGCGGATCCACGGATGACCTGTGGCCAAAACATGCCATCGAAGTCTGTCCCAATTGTAGAGAAAGCACTCATCGCCAGGCCAGAGCCGAAAACCGCGAACCCAAACATGGATAGCACTTTCGCGGAGGTGCGCGGCTCCAACCAGACAGCGACAGGCGATGTCGCCATTTGCGTGACGCCAGTGACGAGCATGATGAGCCCGATAGTGAGCGAGCCGTGATCGCGTACGAAAGACAGAAAGACCGGCATCAGATAGACCGAGCCGTATAGTCCCATGCCAAAGATGAAGCTCAGTGCGCATCCGAGGGAAAAGCTCCGCTCGCCGAAGAGGTGCAGGTTCAGGACTGGCGATCGCTGTCTCAGCATGCGGGCTCCCAAGGCAACGCCTGCTCCTAGACTGAGGACCAGCAGGAACGGAGTAGGTCCTTGGAGCCAGCCGAAGGTAGGCGCCTCCTTCAGCCCGATCTCCAAGGAGGCCAAGCAGGTTGCCATAAGAGCCAGACCCACGACATCCAGAGTGCGTAGCAGCGGTTGGTCTAATTTTTTCTTCGCCAGCATCGTCACGCCAAACGCACAGGCGATGATGCCGGGAGGCACATTGACCAGAAACAGCCAATGCCAAGAGGTCGTCTCTGCAATCCAACCGCCAGCTACCGGGCCGACGCTCGGCGCGAGGACCGCCAGCATTCCAGCGATCATTGTCGCAATCCCCTGGAGATTTATGGGAAACAGCAGGAAAACGGCGGAGAATACGAGCGGGATAAGCATTCCGCCGGAAAAGCCCTGCAATATCCGCCAGGCGATCAAGGTCTCGAATCCATGGCTTACCGCACAGCCGATGGAGGCAACTGTAAAGACGCCAACGCTCGCCGAAAACAGGATGCGCACCCCCAAGGCGCGTGTCAGAAATCCGGTCAGCGGGATCGCGATCACCTCGCTGATTAGATAGGCGGTCTGCACCCAACTCATCCGATCGTCGCCGATGCCGAGAGCAGAGCGGATTGCTGGGAGCGCAGTCGCTACAATCTGTACGTCCAGCACGGCCATGAACATGCCGAGGCACATCGCAGCGAAGCCTACCCATGTTGCGAATTGAACCCGCACCGGTTGGTCGGTTGTCATAACGCGCGACCGACTGGCTTCGGACGCGCAATGCCGAGAGCAATGTTCTCAGCCGAAATGCGTACGAGCATGATAACCGCATTCAGAGCTGAGAATATCAGCGCATACCAGCCTAGATGGAAAGCCATCGGCAGTAGTGCGATCTCTGCTACGACCACCAAATAGTTGGGATGAGAAATCACTGCGTACGGTCCGCGTATAACCAAAGGCGAGTTCGGCAATATGATGATGCGCGTTGTCCAGCGTCGTCCCAACGTCGCCAAGATCCAAATCCGGAGGGGTTGGACGGCGAGATAGGCGAGCAGCAACTCCACGTCGATGGAACGGCCTGGCGCCAGCCACCACAATCCCCCGAGCCAACTTGCGTGAAGCATAACCAGAAACGGGTAATGACCAGGCGCCGCTTCCCAAGCGCCTCTGTCAAGAAGCCTCTTTGTATTGTGGTTGGACAGCATCAGCTCTCCAAGCCTTTGGAGACTTACCAATGCAAGGACAAGAACCGCTTCCATCGTCATGCCGCCCGCACGAGAGACACACATGATGCACTGAAGCCCGGTCCCATGGCCAAAAGTGCAGTCCGCTTCGGCAGTCCCTCGGCAACTGCTCTCGCAAGAACGAACAGGACTGTTGGTGCCGACATGTTTCCGAAGTCGCTCAGCACCGTTCTCTCGTGATCAAGTGATCCTTGATTTAGTTTCAGCGAGCGCTCAATTGCAGTTACCACCTTCGCCCCCCCGGGATGGCAGATGAAGCGTCCGACGTCGCGCGTGCGAAGGCCTAAGCGTGCCAACACACCTTCCACCGCGGGGCCTAGGTTGGTCGCGGCGAAGGCCGGCAGGTCCGGTGCAAGAAGGACACCAAAACCCACGGGATCCATGTTCCATCCCATAATGCCGAGAGTATCCGGCCATAGATATTCGCCTGCGCCGTCGATCATTGCGATGCCTGGCTCGCCAGAGCGCAGGACACACGCTGCGGCGCCGTCACCGAACAGCGCCGTGGAAATCACGTTGGTCTTGTCGAGAACGTCTGAGCGAAAGGCCAGCGAGCACAGTTCAAGAGAAACCATAAGAACTGTCGACCCCGGCCGAGCCGCTGCCATGCGCGAAGCGATGGCCAGGCCGCTCACGCCGCCCGCACAACCAAGGCCGAATACCGGAACGCGTTCGATATCGGGCCGGAAGCCCATCTGCCGGTGCACTACCGCGTCCAGGCTTGGCGTCGCGATCCCCGTGGAAGAAATGAAGACAACGACATCCACGTCATTTGCCACGCATCCTGCGGCGTCGAGCGCCTTGGTTGCGGCCTCGACGAACAAACGGCTACCTTCTTCCACGTACACAGCAGTGCGCTCAGGCCAACCCTGCGGTTCGAGATACCAGGCAACTGGGCGCGCGACGTGCCGCTTACGTATGCCAGTGTTTGCGAAGACGCTCGCCATACTCGGTGAGCGCTTGAAAAGATCCGTGAAAAGGAGTTGTGCCATCGCGGCTGCTTCTTCCTGCCCGACTACATACGGTGGAAGCGCCGTGGCCAACGAAAGCAGACCAACGAAGCGGCTTGGGCCGGATGCGCCAGCCGAAATATCAACGTCGTGCTGCGAGGGTACGGTGAAGTCAATTCTGTCCAGCATTGTATCATAGCGAGCCCAGTCGCCAACTGCAGCGATGGACGTCGTCCTCAATCATGGTTTCATCATTCCGGCGAAGCCCGGCAGAGCTTCGTTCCGCTGAGCAGTGCAAGTGTTCTTTGAATAACGCTAGAAAATCACATTATTATTGAAAATAGACCACATGCCTTGGAACCAATCGTATTAGATAATCGTACAGATATTATATACTTTCGTATGGATTGTCATTGCGAGGCTATGAGTATTACGCTGCCGGCATATCTGAGCTGCTCAGTGATTTGAAGCTGTCTCGTTGACGGAAGTCCACCGGTGCGCAGCCTGCATCGTACGTGCGTATGACCGACTGGCTATTCGCATACGTCACTTTCTCCCCATCCGCATCCGTTCCAATCAAGGATGAACATTATGCGCAAAATCATCAATAGCCTGGCACTCGCAGCTGCTTTCGGCCTTTCGGGCGCAGGAGCCGCGCACAGCGCTGAAGAACTGAAGCCAACGGTCGTCCTGGTACACGGAGCTTTCGCAGGGTCGTCCAGTTGGAACGGCGTAATCGAAGAGTTGGAAAAAGATCGCTTCCACGTCATAGCTGCCGCCAATCCACTGCGTGGCGTAGCAAGCGACGGCGTCGCCGTGTCAGCCGTGGTCAAGTCCGTCAACGGCCCTGTGATCCTGGTCGGTCACTCATATGGTGGCGCAGTGATCACCGAGGCTGCGAACGGCAACGCGAATGTGAAGGCCCTTGTCTATGTGTCGGCGTTCGCGCCTGATACGGGCGAGACGAGTCTCGGCCTGACGGGCAAGTTTCCGGGCAGTACTCTTGGCGACACGCTCGCTCCGCCGGTGGCCTTGAGCAATGGCATGACAGATCTTTATATCGACCAGTCCAAGTTCCCACAGCAATTCGCCGCCGACGTACCGGTGGGGCAGGCACGGTTGATGGCTGCCACCCAGCGACCGGTGGCGCAAGCAGCTCTGACGGAGCCCTCGGGTGATGCTGCTTGGAAGACGGTGCCCTCATACTGGATTTACGGCACGGCTGACCGAAACATCCCGCCGGCCGCGATGAAGTTCATGGCCGACAGGGCCAAGTCGCGGGACACGGTGGCCATCGACGGCGCTTCCCATGTTGTCATGATATCCCATCCAAAACAGGTCGCTTCAGTGATCAGGGATGCCGCAAGCGCAAAATAGTCACGGCCGATGCACGGAGCGAGCCGGCCGACACCGTCGGCCCGGCCGCCCCTGCGTCCGGCATCGAACGCCGGCGGTACAAGCGCATGCAGTAAAGTATAAATGGGACCTCGACTATGACATCGAGCACACCTCACCTCAGCGGCCTCCAATGGGATGTGCTAACGGTCACCAGGCCGGGGCTTACCCGGGATTCGCCGCCGGGCAAAGAAGACCTGGCGTGGGTGGCAAACTCTTCAACGTTGATCTACGGCGCTCGCGACGCGGTGCTGGTGGATACGTTCCTGACAGTAGAGCAGTCACGCGCGCTTGTAGACTGGGTTATTGCCAGCGGCAAAAAGCTCATCACCATTTATGTGACGCATGGTCACGGGGACCACTTTTTTGGCTTGGCGGGGTTGCTTGGACGCTTCCCGGATGCACGCGCCGTCGCGGCGCCAGAGGTGGTTGAGGCGATGCGCAGCCAGTTGACCGACGCGTGGCAGAGAGACTTCTGGCGCCGCCTCTTCCCCAACCAAATCCCGGAGCATCTGCGCGTCGCCGATCCGCTTGAGAGCGGCACGATGGAACTGGAAGGCCACAACCTGGATGTTGTTGACACCGGCCGCACGGACACCGCCCATTCCACCGTCCTGCACGTGCCGTCGATCGGCCTGATTGTTGGGGGCGATGTGGTCTACAACGGCATCCACCCGTATCTCGGCGAGACCAATACCGAAAGCAGGCTCGAGTGGATTGCCACGCTGACGAAGCTGGCGGCCCTGAAGCCGAAGGCGGTGATCGCGGGCCACAAGGTCCCGGCAAACAGGGACGACCCAAGCGTCGTCACAGAGACGCAACAATATCTGGAAGATTTCAATCGCCTCGACGCGGTCACGTCCAACGCACGAGAACTCTATGACGCGATGCTGGCGCTGTATCCGGATCATGCAAACCCCGGTTCGCTGTGGGGCGGTGCAAACAGGGCGAAGCAGCGCAGCTAGGACGGACGGGCGAAGCCACTTGCCACGGGCATTGACTCGCCGGGGTTTTTCTCGTGCCAAGTTTTCCCCGAATCGCGTGTGCACTGCACGAGCCAACACCAGGATGCGACACGATTCATCGAAATCTGCGGGATCTGAGCAGGCTGCGTATCGCCTCGAACGTCAGAGTTAATGTCGACAACGCGCACGATTCCGGACACGGAGATGGCGCCACCACGTCGCTCGGACCAATCGAGACAAGCAAACGTCAGGCTCCTTTGAGCGCCCGACGGACGTCTTTGGCAAATTCCTTGATTGTGAAGCCATCAGGCAGCGAGTCTATCAGGACGAGGTCGGAGATGGCGTTGCGGACACGCAAAGGCGCGATCGCCTGATATGCGGCTGAATTGTACCAGGCGCTCGCAGCATCGCGGCTTGGGAACTCCATCAGCACGACCGAGCCCGGCCAAGCCCCCTCGAGCACGTCGACTGAGCCTTGCGCCAGCCACCTACCGCCATACGGTGCAACCGTAGCCTCCACCTGCTCAAGATAGGACAGACCTTCATCGTTGGGTACATCGCCAGGGATTCGCAGGTGGTTGACTAGATAGGTCGGCATGGAAAATCCTCGGTGGAACGCATGGTGTCGCGGTAACGAAGAAGAGAGGGCGTGCGACATCGCCTTCGCAACTCTTCCAGATCACTCCGGAATGATATCTGGCCCGTCGCTTGGAAATCTCGCGAGTACCGTCGGATTAATGTTCAGGTGCGGCGAAACCTGTTGCGGGGCGTATCGGCGAGCAAGTCGGATGGTGACCTCCTCATGGCACCTTGAATACTGCGACCGGACGCCGTTAGGTCGTCTGATGTCATCGATGCAATGTCCTTGGCAGCGCTTAACATTGTCGGGTTGACGTCGACCGTTTTCGCTAGGATCGGCATCAAACACCGTCACGCGACCTTGCCCCTCCATTCAATATTGCCTTTCGTCGGTGTTCTGTTGCACGGAGCGGGTATTGACCGGCGCAAGGAGCGCCGCTGCCTGCGGCGCCGCGATACTCGCCAAAGCAGAGCAACAGG
The DNA here is from genome assembly GCF_056403695.1 of Mesorhizobium sp. P2_F7. Lineage (NCBI taxonomy): Bacteria > Pseudomonadati > Pseudomonadota > Alphaproteobacteria > Hyphomicrobiales > Phyllobacteriaceae > Mesorhizobium > Mesorhizobium sp. P2_F7. The sequence goes on from NZ_JBFUFA010000003.1 coordinate 722,657, forward strand.
TCTTTTAAGAACGCCGCAGCGATTTCAATATCGCCCGATGCAACGCGCCCATAGGTGGTCAGAAATAGCCGACCGATCGGTGCCGACTCGAAAGCAACGATGGATCTCGGCGGAGAGTAAGCGGCATTCCATGCCGGACCTTCGACTCCGCCGCATGTCAAGAGCACGCTGCGTTGGCGCTAGGGAGCCATGGAGCGGCCAGCGATGCAGCGGATGGTGAAGCCAGGTTTGATTGGCGTCTGGGCACCGGCCCGACAACCCAAGATCTGCGCCATCCATTCTGCGGGACTTCATCGAGGAAGGTTAAAGAGAATTCGTCATGGCACGGCCAGTCAGCAACAGTCTTTCAGACAAAAGCGTAGTGGTTAGAGGAAATACATAAGTCAGGGTGGGGGCTATTCGTCTATCCATCAACGCAGTTTGCCGTTGGTACCACTTGAACCAGGGAAGGACCATACCCCATGAGCATCAGAGCTATCTGCCTCGGTACCGCAATAGCGCTTTTCCTGTCTGGCGGCATTGCATTTGCCGGCACGCTGGGCGAGCCGGAAACTATGAAACCGTTCTTTACGGATGCCAGCATGAAAACCATGAAGCCGATGAAGGAATTCAAGAAAGTCTTCATGGCTATGCCTGCCGAAAAGCAAGAAGCGATGAAGAACGAGTGCGCAGGCATGACGCAGCCGTACACTGCCTTCTGCGCGAATGTGAATACGCTCGGTGGCCATAACTAAGGCCCATTCATCCACGCGCAACAGCTACCGCCGCGGCTTGCAAGACCAAGCGATGTTGTGAAAGGGCCGCCGGCAGCGACTAGATCATCGCCCCTCACATCGAGAGCTTCCACCATGTGAGCGCCACTGCATCCCTTCATCGTCGTGCGGGGTGTCAACCACTCGGTGCGACGAAGCCGTGGACGTTGGCGCCCTAATCGAAAAGGCCGCCCCCAAAACCGGCGAGGCGACCGAATTGGCAAACCGAAAGCCGCCGCGCGCGAAGGCGCGGCGGCGTTCGTACCCGCGCAAGAGGTTCGTCTATGAATGCCTGATCGAGGGGGCCATTCCGACAAGCTTGCGCTACGGACTGACTGAAAATCGAGCGAATAGAACCTGGCCGCCGCCCGTTACGTCAAAGGCAGACCGCTCCCCACCGTAAAGCGACGAAGCTGCTGAGCCGTGATCCATCCCGGCGACCGGGTCTGCCACGAGGCGACAACCAGAAGCAGGCCGATATTCTCCCGCCCGGTTCGCCGGGATCGATCCTGCGGTAGTGAAGGCCCTGCATATAAGCAGTCGGGCATGGTGCTGGACCTAGCACCTTGACCTGTTTAGGCGGCAAGATCAGCTCTGGGCGGGTCACCCCCGTCTTGAGCTGCTTTCGCGCTCCGTCATCGAGCTGACCCCGCATGTTGCGCTTAGGTGACGGTTTGCGGATCGATAGGCAACCCCTACATTTGCCCCGTCGCCGAGGCCTCGCCTGTCGTATCGAGGCGGCGGCATTCGGAGCAAGGATCTGCACTGCGCGGCAACGAGTGACAAGATGCCGCGCGGCGATGTGCTGGGCACCCGGGTCAATTTCGATTGCGCGGCACCGTCGAACATCTATGTCGAGCCACTGTTCAGCCGCGACTCGGCGCAGAGGATGCAAGATGGTCTTCGCCATGCTGGCGCGGCCACCGCCTTGACCCCCACGGCCTCGACATCGATATTGTCAACGCTTCGCTGTACATCCTCGTCGATGGCGCAAGGCGAGCCCGGCGCGCTTTGGCGTCGCGGCACGCGGCACCGCCCGTGTGACGATTGCGGAACCACATCGCCTCGGAAGGAACGGGCGGCAGGGCTGAGCCACCAAACCGCAGCAGCTCGTCACTGGTGCCACGGCGCGTGTTTGAAGAATGTGCTGCTGCGGGTGGCGCGTCAGTCCGGCTCCCGCTTAGCGCTACCGTTAGGCGTCACCAGCGTCGATCAGGCGACCAACTGCTGTTCCGGCCAATGCCATCTGCACCTGTTCAATGCGATCCGCTTGAAGGTCGATGTCGCCAATACGGTGGTTGCTCCCTGACACTGATGAGATCTTAAAGACTCAGTTTTTCGGACGGGACCCCGACCGGATCGCTGCCGACAAGGCATACCAAAGAATGTCTAAACCTAGATCAAGCGCTTAATCTCCCTGCCCAGCGTAGTATGTCGCCGCGAAATGCCGACGGCTATAAAGTCCTGGTTATCGACGCACGGGAGACGTGCCTGACCGGAAGGACAGCGATCATGAATGACAGCCTCTCACCGCGCGAAATCGCGCAGGCAATGGTGGATGTTGGCGCCGCCAAAGCCGGTCACAGCATTCCCGATCTTGTGATCCGTGGCATGCTTTCTGGCGCGCTCCTGGCCTTCGCGACGAGCCTGGCCCTGCAGGGTGCGCTTCAGACAAATGTCGCGCTTGTCGGCGCTCTTATCTTCCCGGTGGGATTTGCCATCATCGTCATCCTCGGCCTCGAGCTCCTGACCGGGAATTTTGGACTGGTACCACTGGCAGTCCTGGCTCGCCGCACGACAGTCGGCCGAATGTTGGCGAACTGGTTCTGGGTTTTTGTTGGCAACATGCTCGGCTCCCTCGCTTTTGCCGGGCTGCTCTATGTCGTCCTGACCGATGTCAGCAATGTCGGGGCGGGTGCGCTCGGAGATCATCTGCGCTCTCTCGCTGAAGCGAAGACGATCGCCTATGAACCGTATGGTTATGATGGACTGGTGACCGGTTTCGTCAAGGCCATGCTCTGCAACTGGATGGTCTGCCTCGGTGTCGTCATGGGAGCGAGTTCAAGGTCCGTCGTCGGCAGGATCGTCGGATGCTGGCTACCAATATTCGCCTTCTTCGCGCTCGGTTTCGAGCACTGCGTCGTCAACATGTTCGTTATTCCTATGGGGATAATGCTAGGGGCCAAGATCAGCATCGCAGACTGGTGGTACTGGAACCAGATACCCGTGACCTTGGGCAACATTGCCGGGGGATTCTTGTTCACGGGGCTCCCCCTCTACTGGACTTATCTGAAGGGCGGCGCGGAAGGCACGCCTGCTCCCGCGGCCAGGATGTCTTTTGGCCCGGCCGAGTGATCTGCCTGGCACCTCCCGCGAACACCTCCGTCCCTCAACATTGAGCTACCCACATTGCATCGCGAAAGAATGTAGTCGTTTCGAGAAGAAGCCCTCTGTCCGCTCCGCCATGATAGCGGCATCCCAGCAGACAGTATCGATTGGATTCGGCAAAACCCAGGAGAGGCAGGCGCAATGTATTGGAGACCAGACATGCAGTGTCGAACCAACGGATGGTTGTGGCTGTCAGGTTCGTGTTCGATCGACTTCAGCCCGGTTGGCGAGTTGCAGTCGCCGCCATTGCAAACTGCCTGATAGCAATGAACACGAGCCACCTCGAACTTTCGCCCGGTCTTTCGCTTCAGCTGCATTTCCGCTCGGTTGACGCGGCAAGTCTCGTAGAGGCCGAAATCGTCGACGAACGCAGGCGAGCCATCGTCGAGGAGATTCCACGGCTCCGCTGCTACGCGCGCGCGCTGGTATGGGACCGCGATGCCGCCGATGATCTTGTACAGGACTGCCTCGAACGGGCGCTGTCAAGGATGGCAAGTTGGACGGCTGGCGATACGCCGCGCCGTTGGCTGTTCACGATCATGCACAACCTGTTCATCGACCAGTTGCGGCGCGCCAGACGCAATGCCCGGGCAATGGCCACGATGTCAGACACGATAGATATGATCGCGGCATCGCCACAGGCCGACAGGCTGGTGTCGGTCGATGTATTCTCGGCGCTTCAGCAGATCAACCCCGAACGGCGTGCAGCACTCGTGCTTGTTGCGGTCGAAGGCCTCTCCTACGACGATGCCGGGAAGGCGCTGGGCATTCCAGCGGGCACGCTGACGTCGCGGATCGCCAGAGGCAGGGAGGAGCTGCGATCAATCCTCGAAGGTGTTCCTCGGGCGAGACGACCAGGGTGAGGAAAGATTAAATCCGCACCGTTTTCAAAACGAGCCCAAGGCACACCTTCCAAGCAGGCGTGCCGTCAAGGTCATATCCGGCGAGCAAGCGGAGCCAGCGCGTGGCCGCACTCTATACCGGATGGCGACTTTGACATCTCTGGTGGTTTAGGCCTTGACGCCTAACCGTTCTGCAATCCGCACCAGGTCGGGCAAGGTTCGGACCGCCATCTTGCGCATGAGATGTCCGCGATGAATCTTGACCGTAATTTCGCTAAGGCCCATCTCGCTTGCGATCTGCTTGTTCATCAAGCCCTTGGTCACCAAGAACATGACCTCCTTTTCGCGAGAAGTCAGCGTTTTGTACAGTGCTGATAGCGTCGCCGCTTCCTGGTCGGTTTGCCACCTTATGCGGTCGTTCTCGAGTGCGCCGAAGACCGCATCAAGCATGTCCTGTTCCCGGAAAGGCTTGGTCAGAAAATCGATGGCTCCGGCCTTCATCGCCCGCACCGACATCGGAACATCGCCATGTCCTGTAATGAAGACAATGGGCATCTGAATGTTCGACTTTGCAAGATGAGCCTGGAATTCCAGCCCGCTAACGCCGGGCAACCGGATATCGAGCACGAGGCAGCTGGGCGTTTCCGGCAGTTTGCGCTGTAGGAATTGGCTGGCCGAGGCAAACAACTCGACATGCAGCCCCACAGATCTGAAGAGGCCTCTCAGGGCATCCCGCACAGCGTCATCATCATCAATGACATAGACGATCGACGCAAAAGTCGTCGACGCGGAGGGGCCTGGATTGGAACCTGCTGTCACGATAGCAATACGCCTCTCACGATTCCCGCTGCGGAATTGCAGCACCATCTTAGCATATTAGTTTGGCAACGAGACCCGCCGGGGCAAGACGTGGGGGATCACCGAAACCCAGCTGGAGTTCAACCGCATAGGTTTGCGATAATCTTCCCGGAACGAACGCAAGTGCCGATTTGGAACCTTAGCGACTTGAGCTTGGATGACCTCGAGGAAGGCGTTCCAGCGTGCTTTCGCGTTACCAGTTCATCGCGACGGTTATCGGCCGGATCATGGCGCGGGGATCAAAGCCGATCTGCCTCCCTGCCCAAGATTGCTGTGATCGTCAGAGCGCCGAAGGCGCCACCGCCAATACCATCGTATGCGTCGCATAGCTGATGATATGATCCATTCAGACTGCCATCTAATGGAGCAGTTTTCCCACCCGTGTACCTTGGCCTGGCAAGCAGAGGAAAACTCTGAAGGCAGAGGAGCATGGTCCAATGCAGTTCGACTCATTGTCTGAATCCGAACATGACGATCGGCGGCCGGGAGAGGATCAACCCGTCCTCCCTCGACGCAAGGGCATAGCGCAAGCGATGCAAGCCGACGGTCAGCGCCGAAGGCCCGAACTCGGCTCGTCATTGGTCGACGCAGGGCGAGACGGTTACCCGATGGCGCCAGATTCCGGTGTGATTTCGATCCCCCTCACTCATATGAATGTCGTTCTCTCGGTTTCCGCCGCAGCGATGCAGCGACCGCGTCGCGGTGGTCTGTTGATGCATGCAAATGCAGCGGCAGAAGCTGATGCCGCGGCCGTGCGCAGAGGGGCTTTGGCACAATGCGCAGAAGCAGACCGAAACGCGATGGACGGGCTGGGTATCTTGGACACCCCCCGGGATCTCGGCCTTGCCGAACTGGTCCCGCAAAGGCATTCCTCTGATCCGGTCGTCGAGCGTCTTTCCCGCGCGCTTGAGGCGGCCGAAGGCAGTCATGATGGATTTGGCGATCTCTATGCCGACGCAGTCCGCCTTGCTATCGTAACCCGATTGCTCACCCTGCGTTCAAATCCAGAGCCAGACCCGAGGGCGCGCGCTACGGCCGCCCTGCCGAGATGGCGGTGGAAGCGGGTCGTCGAATACGTCGATTCACATCTCGATGAGAAGATTGCGCTCGCCGATATGGCCGCAGTGGCGGGGCTCAGCCGAATGTATTTCGCCGCTCAGTTCCGGACGGCCACTGGCATTCGCCCGCATGAATTCCTGCGGTGGCGGCGGATTGACCGCGCCAAGCAGATGCTCAGCGAGACCGAGATGACCCTGGTCGATGTGGCGCTAAGCGTGGGCTTTCAGAACCAAGCCCATTTCACCACCGTCTTCAAACGTTTCGTTGGCGAGACACCCTATCGCTGGCGTTGCTGCAATCGCACGGAGGTAGCAGCTCGCCCCTGCGACAGCGCTCCCACCGTCTTGCGCTACCCGCCTCGTGGCTCGGATAAGCAACACATGAAACTCTCCCCACTGGGAGGATTGCGCTCCCGCAGCGCTGCCAGCGCAACATAGTCTACATCGCTGGCAACACCGCGATGCAAGGATGTCGCTTGGTGGAATGCTCCTTGCCGAGGAAGGATTTCTTCAGCTCTCCCCACAGGTTCGCCGATGGCCAAAGATATCCGTTCTAACAATGCACCGGCTGGCGGATGGGGAGCGCTCAAGTCGCTGGGCGGACACCTCATCGAGCAAGGGATTCCGATCAAAGGGGCAGCCACGCTGGGGCGCATGAACCAGCCGGAGGGATTTGACTGCCCCGGCTGCGCTTGGCCCGACCCCAAACACACATCATCCTTCGAGTTTTGCGAGAACGGCGGCAAGGCTGTTGCCTGGGAAGCCACCGCGAAACGCTGCACGCCGGAGTTTTTCGCCGCCCATACCGTTGCCGAGCTTTCGAGCTGGAGCGATTTCGATCTCGAGATGGTTGGGAGACTGACCCATCCGATGGCCTACGACGCCGCATCTGATCACTACCTGCCGGTCGATTGGGACGAAGCCTTTGCAACCGTTGCCCGCCACCTCAACGGATTGACAGATCCAAACATGGCCGAATTCTACACATCCGGCCGCACCTCGAACGAGGCAGCTTTCCTCTACCAGCTCTTCGTGCGCGAGTTCGGCACCAACAATTTCCCTGATTGTTCGAACATGTGCCACGAGGCCACCAGCGTCGGCCTGCCGCACTCGCTCGGCGTCGGTAAGGGTACCTGCCTGCTTTCCGATTTCGACAAGACGGACTGCATCTTCATCTTCGGACAGAACCCTGGCACGAACAGCCCTCGCATGATGACGAGCCTGCGCAACGCCTCGCGGCGCGGAGCAACCATCATGTCCTTCAATCCGTTCCGCGAGCGCGCTCTGGAGCGATTTCAGTCGCCCCAGAGCCCGATCGAAATGGCAACGCTTACGTCGACGCCGATCAGCGCCAAGCTTTATCAGGTGCGTGTCGGCGGCGACGTTGCGGTCGTGAAGGGACTCATGAAAGTTCTCACGGAGGCAGACGATGCCGGGCGCGCTAGCGAACTGCCGGCGATCCTAGACTGGGATTTCATCAACGGCCACACGACGGGTATCGAAGCTCTCACCGTCGACCTGCGGGCGACGCGATGGGAAGACATCGTGTCCCAGTCAGGGCTCACTCGCGACGACATCGAATACGCCGCTCGCGCCTATATGCGCGCCGAACGAGCGATCATTGTCTATGGAATGGGCATCACGCAGCACCGGCGGGGCGCACAAAGCGTGCAGCAGCTGGCGAATCTCGCGCTGCTGCGCGGTCATATCGGCCGTGAGGGCGCCGGACTTTGCCCCGTACGCGGCCATTCCAACGTCCAGGGCGATCGCACGGTCGGTATCACCGAAACGCCGACAAAGGAATTTCTCGATCGGCTTGAGCGCCGCTTCGGCTTCAAGCCGCCGTCCCAGCACGGCCACAACGTCGTGACCGCGCTGGAGGCCATGAAAGAGGGCAAGGTGAAAGTGTTCTTCGCAATGGGCGGCAACTTCGTGTCCGCGATTCCTGACTGGGAGGTGACACGCGCTGCCTGGCGCAAGCTCGATCTGACGGTCCAAGTGTCGACCAAGCTCAATCGCAGCCATCTCATACATGGACGCGACGCGCTGATCCTGCCTTGCCTCGGACGCACCGAAATCGACGTCCAGGCCACCGGGCCGCAGTCGATCACGGTCGAGGATTCGATGTCGATGGTTCACGCGTCGGCGGGCCGTAATGTTCCGGCGTCAGAGCACCTGATGAGCGAACCTGCAATCGTCGCCGGCATTGCGAAGGCAACAATGGGTGCACGGTCCGTCGTCGATTGGGAATGCTTTACGGCCGACTATAACATTATTCGCGACGCGATTGAAGACGTGCTCCCGATCTTCCAGAGCTACAATGCCCGCATTCGCATACCCGGCGGTTTCCATCTGACGTCAAACGCGCGCGAACGTGTCTGGACGACAGCTTCCGGTAAGGCGAATTTCCTAGTCTTCGATGGCCTCGGCGAGGATCCGCCCCAGGACAGCCTGGATGTGCTATGGCTGACGACGGTGCGCAGTCATGACCAGTACAACACCACGATATATTCAATGTCCGATCGATATCGCGGTGTGTTCGGTCAGCGCGACGTGGTCTTCCTCAATGAACAGGAGATGGAAAGGCGTGGCTTCCAGGCCGACGACCGCGTCGACTTGACCACTGTGTCCACCGACGGCGTAGAACGCCGCCTGTCAAATTTTCGGATCGTCCCGTATTCGTTCCCGAATGGCAGCTGTGCGGCTTACTATCCCGAGGCAAATCCTCTTGTACCGCTCTATTCGCACGATCCGACGAGCTTCACGCCCTCTTACAAAGCAATTCCGGTACGCATTTCACACTCGCGTACCGAGGCGAGTTGATCATATGCGAAAATCGAGCGCCAGTTCGCTTCTGACGATGAAGGTCTCCTCTGCCGCTTCGAGATCGTGGGCATCTCTTGGGCAAACGTTCCGAAGGAGAAATGGGCAGAGTGGAAATAATGTTCGAGGTGTTGAGCGCTCACTGAAGTCTTCGAAATTTGCTTAGAAAAGGAAACCGAAGTGGCGAACATGAGTCCCTTGGACCAATACCAATCTGCCTCCAGGAGGCTCCGCCGTGGCGATCTTGGAGCCGCATCGCGCTGGGTCGCAGCAAAGTGGCTGGATGGGTTCGGGCGCGACAGCGACGGCGCCAGCGACAGTGTCGAGCTGGCGCAGTTTGGGTTTTTGGAACCATATATGGCCGAAGCAATCGTGCTGGAACGGGGAGTAGACTTCGTGTTTGCGAAATGGGGCGCGGCGCTAGGCGCGCTTTGTGGTGGGGACCGTAGCCGTCATAGGCTGTCCGCGCTCCCTCAGCCCAGCCGTGGGCAGCTCCGCCGCCTGTGTGTGCGGGCCGCTGCGGAGCAATTGCCGCAAGCGCGACACGCGATCTGGGCATTCGATGGGCAGATTTGGGAGTGTGCCATGCTGGCGCTGCCAACCGCCGGCGACGAGCTTTCCGCCACGCGACTTCTCATCGCCCTGTTCTTTGCCCCTCATCCAATGTTTGCCGCCGCACCTCGTGCGCGCGGCGAAGCGTTGCGTTGGAGGCGAAGCTCCAACGCACGCCGCGCACGCGCCATTCTGCCGAAATCCTGAGGCGCCCGTCCGCTCCTCCCGCGGGCGCCCGAACTGGCGGTGGGTCGCATCAGCGAC
>NZ_JBFUFA010000003.1:732221-890272 GCF_056403695.1 Mesorhizobium sp. P2_F7
GGGTCGCATCAGCGGGTCGCATCAGCGACCCACCGCCCTTTTTTTCGTGGTTTTGGACGCCACGGATGGATGGCGCCCCATCACGTTCGCCACCGGACCTGTGCGTGCGCGGCGAAAAAGGCAGGGGCGTTTCTGAAAGACGCCGAACAGCGAAATCGCGATTGTCGCAACGACTGCCTCCGCAACGCCTGACGGCGGAGCCGACCACAGAATTTGCCACCGCTTCGCTGGCCCTCATATCGGTCATCGGTGCGTTCGATTGTCTGCCAAAGAAGAAGGAAGAGACCGTGCGCGAGATTATCAATGCCATCGCGATTGCCATCACTATAGGCTTGTCGGGAGCAACCGCTGCGGACGCTGCCGAAAGCCCCAAGCCCGCGCATACCGTGGCGCGCAACGTCGTGCTCGTGCACGGAGCGTGGGCGGACGGTTCGAGCTGGGCCGAGGTGATCCCACTCCTCCAGGCAGCCGGCCTGAGCGTAACCGCAGTGCAGAATCCACTGACGTCGCTGGCAGACTCGGTCGCGGAGACGCGCCGGGCGCTGGCACTGCAGGATGGGCCAACCGTGCTCGTGGCGCATTCATGGGGCGGCACCGTTATCAGCGAAGCGGGGACTGATCCCAAGGTCACATCGCTGGTCTATGTCGCTGCGCGCGCACCGGATGCCGGTGAGGATTTCGTCGCTCTCTCCGCAGAATTTCCTGCAGGACCCGTCCGGGCCGGCATCCTAGTGAATGATGGTTTCTCCAGATTGTCTGAAGAGTCATTCCTGAAATATTTCGCGAACGGTGTAGCGCCCAGGCAAGCGAAGATCTTGTATGCGGTTCAGGAACCCACCGCAGCGACGATCTTCGGCGGACGAACCAGCGAAGCTGCATGGCATTCCAAGCCATCGTTCTATGCGGTGTCGAAGCAGGACAAGACGATCAATCCTGACCTCGAACGATTTCTCGCGAAACGCATGCACGCGACAACGGTGGAGATAGATGCGGGTCACCTGTCGCTGGTTTCCCATCCTAAGGAGGTCGCTGACCTCATTCTGGCTGCAGCTGGCCGATGACAATTGACTTAAATCCGCCCCAGCGAAGCGTGCGGACGGGCCTGACGGCCTGGGCGGGCTGTTCCGGCGACCAGCCCGCTGCGCGCTGGACTGCGCCCCGCCATCGAGCCGTTCCAATCAACGTCGCCTGGAAGGTCGTCGGCTGACAGATGGGCATCGTCCGGTTCGCGCTTAGATTTCCCCACACGTTCTATGTGCTCGCTGCCCTGATTCTCTTTCTCGGCGCTGTTGCCAGTCGCGAGATGCGGTTGGACGTCTTTCCTGAAATCAACATTCCGGTAGTGACTGTAATCTGGAGCTATAGCGGCCTCAGCACGCCAGAGATGGAACAACGCGTAACCACGTACAGCCAGTATGCTATCAGCTCCAACGTCAATGGCATCAAAAACATCGAGGCACAGACCTTAGGAGGACTGTCGGTCCAGAAGATCTATTTTCAGCAGGATGTAAATCTCGATCTCGCGATCGCGCAGATCGTTTCGGCGACAAACGCCATTCGCGCCCTCCTGCCGCCGGGAATCCAGGCACCGCTCGTGGTGCAGTTCAACGCCTCGAGCGTGCCGGTCCTGCAGATCAGCCTGAGCTCCGACACCCTCAACGAACAGCAGCTCTACGACTACGGCATCTATCGGATCCGCCAGCAACTAGCCCCGATCCCAGGGGTTACTCTGCCAACACCCGCGGGCGGGAAATATCGCCAGATCATGGTCGACCTCGACCCGTCGAAGCTCCTGGCCAAGGGCCTCACGCCGCTCGACGTCGTCAGCGCGGTCAACGCCCAGAACCTGACCTTGCCGTCGGGCACCGCCAAGATTGGCAACACGCAGTATGTCGTGCGCACCAACGCCACGCCGGCAACCATTGACGAGCTCAACAATATTCCGGTCAAGGTCGTGAATGGCGCCACGGTGTTCGTCAAGGATGTCGGCCAGGTCCATGATGGATGGCTTGTTCAGCAGAACATCGTTCGCGAGAATGGCCGGCATTCGGTTCTGCTCAGTATCATCAAGAACGGCAATGCCTCGACGCTAGAGGTGGTCGATGCCGTTCGGGATGCCTTGAAGACGGCGCGTGCTGCGGCGCCTCCCGGCATGGAAATCAGAGAGCTCTTCGACCAGTCGGTGTTCGTTAAGCAATCGATCGCCGGCGTGTTGCGCGAGGGAGTGATCGCGGCCGCGCTCACCGCCCTGATGATCCTGCTGTTTCTCGGCTCGTGGCGATCGACGCTGGTCGTCATGATCTCGATCCCGCTTGCGATCCTGTCGTCGGTCGTGGCGCTGTATTTCCTGGGCGAAACGCTCAATACGATGACGCTGGGGGGCCTGGCGCTGGCGGTTGGCATCCTCGTCGACGATTCGACGGTGACGCTCGAGAACACCCATCGCCTGCTTACCGAGGAAAGACAGACGCTGCCGCAGGCTACGCTGCATGGCGCCGCCGGTATCGCCGTGCCGACCCTTGTGTCGACGCTGGCTATTAGCTGCGTGTTCACATCGGTGGTCTTTCTGGAAGGTCCGGCAAAATATCTGTTCACGCCGCTCGGTCTTGCCGTCGTGTTCGCGATGCTCGCATCCTATGGACTTTCGCGGACGCTCACCCCAATCACCATCGGGCTGCTGCTCAAAAGGGAGCACCATGGCGCCTCGACGGGCTGGTTCGGTAGGTTTCATGCCAGGTTCGAACGTGGTTTCGAGACCATGCGCCTGCACTATGCCGAGTTGCTGACCGTACTCCTCAGGCGTCGGTTCATCGTTCCCGTCATTGCAACCCTGGTGCTCGCGTTGGGCGCTGTGCTGACGACGCTCGTCGGTCGGGATTTCTTTCCCGCGATAGACGGCGGCCAGATCCAACTCCATGTACGGGCCCCCGCGGGAACCCGGATCGAGGAGACGGAGAAGATCTTCCAGGCTGTCGAGGACAAGATCCGCGAGATCGTTCCCGATCGCGACCTTCAGCTTGTCGTTGACAATATCGGCCTGCCGGCGCGTGCCTACAATTTGGCGTTCACGGATGGATCGACCATCGGCGTGAATGACGGTGTGATCCTGGTCGCATTGAAAGACGGCCACGCGCCGACTGCCGACTATGTGCGCAAGTTGCGCGCGGCGTTGTCCAGCGCCTTTCCAGACGTTCTGTTCTACTTCCAGTCGGCCGATATCGTCACGCAGATCCTCAATTTCGGGCTGCCGGCGCAGATCGACGTCCGTACCGTCGGCTATGACCGCGCTACCAATCTGCGGGTCGCGATGGAACTGCGGCGCCGGATCGCCGCCATTCCCGGTGTGGTCGACGCACACCTGCAGCAGGAAGTCGACGCGCCGGCGTTCTATGCCGATATCGATCGTACGCGGGCGGCGCAACTCGGACTCAACGCCAGCACGATCGCCAACAACATCAATGTGAGCCTGAGTTCCTCCGAGCAGGTGTCGCCGAACTTTTGGACCGACCCGACCACTGGCATTCCCTACTATCTCGCCGTTCAGACGCCCGAAAACAAGATCGCGTCACTGAATGATCTCGGCAACACGCCCGTTTCGTCAGCGATCAACACCGCCGGTGCACAGGTTCCCGGGCAGCTCAGCAACGTCGCAACGTTCAAGCGCGACAGTCTCCCGACCAACGCAAACCAGGCGAACGTGCAGCCGGTCTACGAAGTCTACGCAAGCGTTCAGGGTCGCGATCTGGGGAGTATTTCGCACCAGATCAGCGCGGTCGTTGCCGACCTGCAGAAACAGCTTTCGCCTGGAAACAGCATTCAAATCATAGGCCAGATCCAGAGCATGAACGATGCCTTCTCGGACCTCGGCATCGGCATCCTGTTCGCTGCCGTGTTCGTCTACTTGCTGATGGTCGTGAATTATCAGAACTTTGGCGACCCCTTCGTCGTCATCCTTGCATTGCCGGCGACCTTTTGCGGCATCGTCACTATGCTGTTCATCACGGGCACGACGCTCAACGTGCCTTCACTGATGGGAGCGATCATGGCGGTCGGGGTCGCTTCGGCCAATTCCATCTTGCTCGTGACCTTCGCCCGGGACCAGCAGTTGGCCGGCAAGTCAGCGTTCGACGCAGCGATGGAAGCTGGTCATACCCGGATCAGGCCCGTGCTCATGACCGCGGCCGCGATGATCGTCGGCATGGTCCCCATGGCGATTGGCGGAGCGGGCGAAGAGCAGAATGCCGCGCTGGCGCGCGCGGTCATCGGAGGACTGTTGTTTGCAACGCCCACGACGCTCCTTGTCGTGCCGTACCTGTTCGCGATGCTGCGCAGCGGACAAGACGGCAAGACGGCTCACGGCGTCTTCGACGAGGAAGTCGCATGAAACCGAGGGACGATCTGGATCAGCCCGACAACACGGTGATGGATGGCGCTACGGAGCGGCCGCGGCGCCGAGGCGGAGGCTGGCTGATTGGATTGGGCGCACTGACCCTGCTTACAGCGGGATTGGCCTATGGCGTCCAGGGGTACTATTCGCGCAACCGAGAGCTCGCGGCGGCCGCCGAACAGGCTCGTGACTTTATCCCGCAGGTGCGGGTTGCGGCGGTAAAGCCGAGCGACCACATCGTCCAAGTCAGTCTGCCCGCCACGACAACTGCCTACGACGTAGCTGACATCTTCGCTCGAGCCAGTGGCTATCTCGAGACTCGTGAGGTCGATATTGGGGACAAGGTCAAGAAGGGACAGTTGCTGGCCAAGATTGCCGTGCCGGAACTCGATGACCAGATTTTGCAGGCCCAGGCAACCCTGGGACAGCTGCAGGCGGCGCTGCAACAGGCACAAGCCAATCTCGATCTCGCCAAGGTGACGTGGCAAAGAGACAAACCCCTGGTGGAGCAGGGCTGGATCACCGGACAGCAGGGTACGATCGACGTCCAAAGCCTAAAGGCACAGGAGGCGGCTGTCGGCGTTGCCCAGGCCAATGTGAATGCGCAGCAGGACCAACTGCGCGTGCTCGACCAGCAACAGGCCTACCAGCAGGTCGTCGCTCCGTTCGACGGCATCATCACTCAACGGAACGTCGATATCGGCAGCCTGGTGCAGGCCGATATGACCAACAGCACTTTCCTGTTCGCCATCATGCAGGGGGATGTGATCCGTGCCCAAGTCTACGTCCCCCAGGACCAGGCCTTTGGACTGACCCCGGGGGTCAAGGCTGTCCTCCAGGTCCCCGAAATCCCCGGCCGAACCTTCCCGGGCACGGTGACGCGGATTGCCGATGCGCTGGCACCGGGCACGCGGACCTTGCTGACCGAAATCGACATTTCTAACCCTGACGGTGTCCTCACGCCCGGCACCTATTGCACGGTCGAACTCCAGATCCCGCGCAAGACGCCCAGCTTCTCCGTGTCGGCAGATGCGATCATCTTCAATGCAGACGGGTTGCAGGTTGCCGTGGTCGAGGACGGCGTTGCGCACATCCGAAAAATATCGGTGGCGCGTGATCTTGGAAAGGAGGTCGAGGTCCGTGACGGCGTCAAACAGGGCGACCTCGTGATCCTAAATCCGCCGGTCGAACTTGCCGAGGGCAGCAAGGTGCAGATCAGTCCTGCAGCTGGCGGAACACCCTAGTTCCGTTCAGCCTGGTTCAATTTCACTTCGCTCAGCATGAGAATCGAGGCCTTGGCGCGATACGCGGGATGAGCACATGAAGCATACTACTTTATACGCGCATGATACGTTGATATACTACGAATTACTTCTGATCGTTGCTAGATAGTCGATGCAGGCCGAGAACAGCAGAGGCGAGCCGAATATCGAAACCCGAAGCATCCCGAGCGCCTGTAGTCGGAATGCGGTTGACAAACAGCCGCCTTCCTCAACGAAAAGGAGAATTAATCATGCGTTCTATCCCCCTGAAGGCGGCGCTTGCCGCAATGATCGTTGCCATCCCGCTGACCGGGGCCTTTGCCGCCTCGTCGCACGGCGGCCACGACGGCGATCACGGCCGTAACGGTGAGCGTGGCAGCAGCGAATACGGCGACTTCTCGCAGAATGGATGGTTTGACGGCATCAACTCGTTCAAGGCCCACCCGACTGCGGGCAGGAACATCCTCCAGCAATTCATGGGTGAATGAGAAGGCCTTACCGTCTCGCCGCAGCCCCCGCCGTCTCTCACGAACGGCGGGGTCTGCAGCATGAAGTCCGCGCGCATGCCTCAGGCGCAGAGACAGCCGCCTAAAGGAAGCCCTGGCTACCTGGAGTATTCCTCAACCAGGCATGCTCGCTTTCTCATGCCGCCGACCGAGATCATGAACATGCGGCGGCGCCAACAAACCTTTCCACCTGGCGGTTCGTTCGCATCTGCCGGCATCGGCTTGACGCAACTGTTTTTGACCCAATCTTGCTTGGCCCAACCGTGCTTGGGACGACGAACCGGAAAATGCTGCCGTGCGGAAGATTAGGCGTGGCCCACAGCCTACCGCCGTGGGCCGTGACGATAGAGCGGCATATCCACAGTCCCAAACCCATGCCCTCGCACTTGGTCGTGAACAGTGGATCGAAAATGCGGTCGATAAGTGCCGGATCGAGCCCCATGCCCGTGTCCTCGACAGCGACCAGCACATTCCCATTGTTGTCGGGCCGGGTGCTGATCCGCAACTTTCGTTGCCGATCCTGCACGGTGCTCATCGCCTCGATGCCGTTCGCGACCAGGTTGGCGACGACCCGTCCCAATTGGCCATGATCGCCCCTGATCGGCTCCAGGTTCTCAGCGAGATCGACCTCGACCGCGATGCGGTGAAGGCGCAGATCGAGGCTGACGAGATTGAGCAGGTCCTTGATCAAGTCGTTGATGTCGAGGTTAGTCGCTGGGGGAGGGGATTTTCGGACCAGATTCCGAACACCTCTGACGGCATCGGCGGCGCGAAGAGTGTTGCCGATGATCCGTTCGATGGCCTGTTTCGCCTCATCGAGATTCATTGGATCTCTCGTCAGCCAAAGCAACGCGGTTTCCGCGTTGGTCAGAATAGCGGTAAGCGGTTGGTTCACTTCGTGCGCGATGCACACTGCGCGCTCACTTATTGTTGTCGATTGGGTGCCATACATGAGGTACGGGCTCCTACGGCAAGGGGGTGAGATTTGATCGTGGGCGGTACGGGCTGCAGAAGATCAATCAGCCTGACCTTGCGAATCGGTGTGACGAGACTATTCCTCTGCCGGTAGGAAATCTTCGGAGTGTTTGGTGCGATGAAGCCATGCGAATGTCCCACATCATGCCCCCTCCGGCGTGCCGATTGCCTGGAATTTTCATGCCGTGGATTATCCGCCCTATGAGCTGTGATGCGAGTTTAGCGTTGCAAATAGCTGTAAATATTCGCGTCCAAGACAGACAGTGAATAAGCCCTTGCGTGGAGGATCGCGCCAAATGCCTAGCGGTAGGCGTGAAAGAGCCATGGGATTGAAGGCTAACCGCGACTGGTTTGCCGAGCTCAGCTGGTCGAACTCAGCTCTTCGAGAAGTCGGCGCGCGCTAACGAGGTCTCGCGTTCCAAATCCTTCTGTAAATCGCCGATAGATGTCTTCGAGCATGGAGCGGGCGTCCTTGTCCCGGCCGTGCTCACCCCACATGCGCGCCAGGGGGATTGCGGCTCTCAGCTGCCAGCTCAAGGCCGATTGCTTGTGGGCGCAATCGATTGAGCGAAGCAGTGCACGCTCAGCCGCTGGAAGGTCAGGTCGCGGCCGCCTCAGCAGGATTTCGCCTTGGGCCCGCAGCAAGTCGGGCAACCACAATATCTCGCCGACCTGCTCGGCACGTGCCACAGCCCCGCCTATTGTTGCCAAAGCTTCGTCCGACCGTCCGGAAAGGGCCAGTCCTTCGGCCAAGGCACGCCGCGTCGGCAGTGTCACGATGCGGTACTGATCGGCATCCATCGCCTTCAGCGCCGCCCGCAAGGTCTCGACGCCGGACGACGCTTCGCCGCGCGCGACCATAAGTTCACCTTTCAGGGCGAGGCCGACTGCGTGATAGGGCGCAAGCGAGTATTTGGTAGCCTGCTCGATTACGATTTCAGTATACTCCTGCGCTGCTCTAACGTCGCCGCTCCACTGGAAAACAGGGACGAGATAGATGAGAGCAATGCAACTTGAGACTGGGTGATCGTGGCTCTGCGCCGTTTGGATTCCCTGACGTGCGACTTTGCAACCCTGATCCGCGAAGCCGCACAGCCACAAGGACCTGGCGAGCGTCGCGAGCCCCGAGACATGGTGGTCGTGGCCAAAGAAGCTCACCCTCCCCAGCCTGAAATCCGACGCCAGCTTCGAGCCGTCCTTGCAGTGCCGTAGCGCTGCCGCCTGATTGCCGTTCAGGTGATATGATCCACCCAACATCCATTCCGTCATTGCGTTTTCGATCGGGCCTCCGCTGGCCTTGGCAACGGCAGCGTTCCGTTTGGCGGCCGTCAACGCGCCACTGAAGTCGCCCTGACGCATGAGAAAAATGTAGAGTCCAGAAAGCAGCTGGAGTTGATGCCTTCCATCCTGCAAAATCTCGGAGAGTTCTAGGCCGCGCTCGATCCCGGCCCTGACTTCGAGGCTGTTGCCACGGGAGTACATGGATGACATCGCCAGTCCCCCCTGGAGTTCCAGTTCCCAACGTGTCCCGTGATCCGCTTCCCGCAACGCGCACAAGGCTCGCCGGCACCATTGCTGACACTCATCCAGCAGTGAAAGACCCAGAAACAGCGGGGCTGCAAGGGCAGCCAGTTCAATGGCGAGCGACCGGTCACCCGAGCTGGAATAGCTCCAGGCGAGAGCTTTGCGAACGTTATCAATGTGGGGAGCATGAACGGCAATGCTGTGGCCATCAAAAGCCGAGCCTTTGGCCATGCCCTGCCTGAGAAGGTCGGTGAAGAAGCCTGCGTGACGTCGTTCGGCAGCTACCGCTTGCCCGTCTTCGGCGAGCTTGGCCGCAGCATAAGCGCGTGTCGTATCCAGTAATCGGTACTGAGTAAGTCCGCTCGTCGGCACGACCCGCACGAGTGATTTGTCGACCAGGTTGGCGATCGCGGAGGACACCGCCTGTGACTCACCCCCGGCGACCGCATGCGCCGCCGCCAGCGTGAAACTGCCAACGAACACGGACAGCCTGCAGAAAACTTCCTGCTCGTCCGTCGGCAACAGCCTAAAACTCCAGTCGAGCATGGCTTGCAACGTTTGATGCCGAGGCAATGCACTACGCCGCCCTGGCAGGAGCAGCCCAGCTCCGCTGTCCAAGAGCCCGGCAGTTCCTCGAATGCCGTGGGTACCCACACGGCTGGCGACAAGCTCTATTGCCAAAGCGATCCCGTCTAGCCGACGGCAGATACTCCCAACAATTGGAGCATCGGTGTCGGTGAGTTGGGCATGGTGCCCGCTCGCTGCCGCCCGCTCCATGAAGAGCTGTACCGCGGGCGAGGCGAGCGCTTGAACAGCAGATGGCGTTTCGTCAGGCGGACTGTGGAGAGGCATCAGCACCTGCACATGCTCGCCCTCAACACGCAACGCCTCGCGACTGGTCGCCAAAATGTGCAAAGATGGCGCCGCGTGAATGAGGCGTGCGCAGAGCTGCGCGGCCGTCTCGATCACATGCTCGCAATTGTCGAAAACGACGAGAATCCGCTTGTCAGCCAGGAAGGCTCGTATGTACGGCTCGTGATCCGGGCCTTGGACAAAGCAACCGAGTGCCGCGGCGATGGCACTCGGAACGTCTGCCGGGTTGGTGAGTGAACCAAGGTCGACAAAGCAAACCGCATCGTCGCCGAATTCCTGACGCAGCGCATTAGCGACCGCCACGGCGACGCTCGTCTTGCCTATTCCACCTGGTCCGACCACACTAACGAAGCGCCGCGACAAGAGCAGCGAGGACAGTGTGGCGACGGTCTCGGTGCGGCCGACCAGCAGCTGCAACGGTGTGGGGAAATTCCGGGATCGCGCGGGGCTTGCAGGAGCAATCGGGGCAGTGCCGCCCGCGCCGGAGTGCCGGACCGGTGCAACGAAGGTGTAGCCCCGGCCGGGAACATTGACGATGTATCGGACGCCATCCTTGCCGTCCCCCAGCGCTTTGCGAAGGGCGGCGATGTGTACGCGAAGATTGGCTTCCTCGACGAAGACACCCGGCCAAACGAGATCGATCAGTTCTCGCCCGCTCACGACCTCGCCCGGCCGGCCGGTCAAGGCAATCAGAACGTCGAGAGCGCGGCCGCCGATGGTGACAGGTTTGCCATCCCGCATGAGCACCCGCGCTGGCCTCATCAAGCGAAAGGGGCCGAAAGACAGGGTTTCACCGGTCTCTGTTTGGCCACCACGTGTGACGACACCCGGCCCGGTTCCTGGCACTCTGATGCTCAAAGATCCTGTCGGCATTGTCTGCATGTCTTCACGACCTCTAGCGTGTCAAGGCTCGCCATGCGGGCTCATGTCGAGCGGCGTCCGAAGGAGGTAGCGAATGAGAGTGTATGTCTTTCCTCCCGGCCATCTCGGCCCGCAACGTTTCAATGGTGAAAGATTTGTCACAGCAGGCGTCATGGATCAGCTCCTCGCGCCGCGAGACGAGCACGCGAAGGGGTGCGCCATGGTGATCGCCCGACCAGTCGCCGAGATATTTCACCATGCCGACGGCATCTCTGGTGATGCCGTTAGGCCCGACCGCTTCTTGCAGGCCGATGAGAACGTCTGGCGAAAGGGTATGCATGGTCATCAGCGGCCGTAAATGATGTCTGGCTATAGGGTGATATATATCATCCTACAACTATATTAGAGTCGACGAACCTGTGTCCAATCGGCGAATAATCCAGGGCGACCGCCTCGGCAACGTCCCGGCTCCTGCGACGGCGCCTCCGCATGGATACTACCGCCCCGGGCGATGCCGACGACCGGGGCGAGACCCGGTCTCGCGGCTACCAGCGGACGTCTAGTATAGCCCTTGTCGCGATAGGACGGCCGAAGGATCTCAAGAGCGTTGCGCTGCGCTGCGGTGTCGAACCGCGCGAGGCCTTCGAGAGTGTTTTCGGTGATCTGCGTTGTGTTCATGGATTTTCTCGTCGGTCACTGGCTCGAATGCCAATTCCTCTGCTCTCCTGACGGTATTTAGGCGACAACGTTCCAGCCCCGCCCTTGATCGCCGAATGCTTCGTATCCGTCCGGCATCACCGCAATCGTGTCTTCCAGCTTGATGAAGCCGCGTCTGGGGTGGAGCAAGGTTGTCTCGATGGAGATGACCATACCTGTTTCCAGCGGCAGCAACGCATCCGTCGCCTCGTAGGGGACCGGCCCGGTGCTGGTGAGGCGCGGCGCCTCGTGCGTGATGAGACCCATGCCGTGGGCGCAGAAGCGGAGATGCTTGCTGTTGGGCGAATTCTTCAACTCGCTATCGACCGCATCGTAGATTGCCTTGCCGATCGTGCCCGGCGCGACGACGGAGCGAGCCTTTTGCTGGATCGCTTCGATCTCGCCGAGCAGGTCGACTAGTTCGGCGTCCGGATCGCCAAGCACCGCCATGCGCGCGACATCGCCGATGTAGCCGCAGAAATTGCCTCCCGAATCCAGCGACAAAGGTTCGCCCCTGCGCCAAGACTGTGGTGATGGGGACCGGTTCAGCGACGATCCCATGGCTATCAGGCAATATTCGAAATTCAGCCCGCGCGAGACCTCGGCCTCCTTGATAAGCTGAGTGATTTCGTTCTTGCTGGAACCCTCGCGCAGTTGGGGCAGGACAGACAGCATGGCGTCCACCACCTTGCTAGAGGCAACTCTGAGATCGGCGAGTTCAGAGTTGCTCTTACGGGCGCGCAGCCGCTCAAGGATGAGCAGGGCATCGACAATCGTGGCGCCAGGCAACTGTTCCTGAAGCGCGGTGAAGCCGGAGCCGGGCATGAAGGAGGTCTCGACCCCTATGCGCGCCGCGGGCAGGCCGCTGTTATTGATATGGGCCGCCGCAAGCGCGACGGCATCGTTCACGCCCCAGGCCTTGAGCTTCAACTCACCAGGCCAGAAAGGGCTGATTTCGTTTACGTAGTTCTCCATCTCGTTGCCGACATACGCCGTCGTCTCTGGATGACCCTTGAAGTAAGCGACGATCGGCAGATACCGATCGGTTCCGATGGCATCCATATAGTCGAAGAAGAAGAAGCGGTGTCCGCCCAGCAGGTACTGCACGGCGTGCTTCGATGTCGCCAGGAGCACGTCGATGCCCGCCTCATCCATCAGCCGATCCAGGAGATCGGTGTCGAAAGGAATGGCGGCAACCGCTTGGAGGACGTCTGCCTTAGCGTTCGTTGACATGCAGTCGACTTCTCAGCTCAACAGACCCAACGGGTAACTTATTGCACGAGTGTCGCCTGTCGACAACCATGCAATAGTTTTTTGTTCTCGGCACAAACAGACCGATGCATGTGCATGCGGCGAATCTATCAGACATCTGACCACGTAATTAACTGCATGATTTAAAAGGATATTTTTTTCCGCACTGGCATCCGCACCTCGAAACGGTGAAGTCAGTCGGCTGTCGACAGGTTTTGACCGATATGGTAATTTGTTAGGTGGCGTGTGTGATTTCGCTCAATTCCGCCGGTTCGCCAGGATCCCAAGCCCGGCACGCGAGAAAACGGTCGGACCGGCTATCAAAGTGCGCTAGACATCTAGAGGGCGGGCTCACAGCGAAAACTTCGCGGCGACTACGGGTTTATGAGAATGAAAACTGGCAACAGTCCGCGATTGATGAACGAGAACTCGATCCAGCGCATAGAGCGTCCCGAGCTGATATCGGAACAGACCTATGAGAATATCCGGCAGCTTATCATCAATTGCCAGCTCCAGCCTGGACTCCCCTTTGTCGAGGCGGACATCGCGCGCCGGCTGGGTATCAGCCGTTCGCCGCTGCGCGAGGCCGTCAGGCGGCTTGAAGAGGAGGGTTTCATCGAGACCGTGGAAGGGCGTCGACGGGTGGCGCCGATTACAGCCGGCAAGGTCCTGCAGCTCTATGAATTGCGCTGCGTTCTCGAGAAGCATGCGGCGGATAAGTCCGAAGGGTTGATCTCGCGCATGGAGGTCGAACGGGTGACTTCCAGATTCGACTATATCGCGGCACAGCTGGACGAGAACAACGTGCAGCCGTTCAACGACGCCGACTTCGAATTTCACCAACTGTTCATCGGTCGCTGCGGCAACCCGCTGATGATCGCGCAACTGTCCAGGCTCGAAACGCAGTTGCGACGGGTGATGAATTTCTTTGGCCGGCGGGTCGGCCATACCAAGCTGGCATTCCAGGAACATCTGGAAATCGTAGAGACGATAAGGTCTCCGCGGCCGGGCGCGCTTGGCAAAGCCGTCGAGCATCACATTCTGGCGGTGGGCAGGCGTGTATCGGAGTTTGTCAGGGAGAAGGAGGACGGCGGGATCGGCGGCGACAGCGAGTGATTCAGCATCGCGATCTCACCACGTTGATCCCACAAAGCACGAAGCCTCCCCCGCAAGGCGGGGCTGCGTCATGTTCGGGTCTGCCGGCGCCAGACCGCTCGTCAGACGTGCCAGCTAAGCCTTGGCAGTCGTCTTGCGCGGCTTCTTCACCGGCGACTTGATTGCAGCAGCAGTGGTTCTCGCTGCCGCCGCACGCACGGCCGGTTTGCGTTCTTCTGCCGCGGCAGACGTGTGCGGCGTTTTGCGCCCGAGTCCAATTGATTTCGCCAGGGCCGACCGGGTCGCCGCATAGTTAGGCGCGACCATCGGATAGTCCGCTGGCAGGTTCCACTTCTGCCGGTATTGGTCGGGGCTCAGGTTAAAGTGCTGAAGATGCCGCTTGAGCGATTTGAATTTCTTTCCGTCTTCCAGACAGATGATGAAGTCGGGCGTTACCGATTTCTTGATCGAAACTGCCGGCTCCTGTTTTACCACAAGTTCTACCGCCGGCGTGCCGATGCCATTCAGGGCGGCATGGATGTCGCCGATTAGTTTCGGCAACTCGCCAACCGGTACTGGATTGTTCGATACATAGGCCGCGACAATGTCAGCCGTTATCGACACGGTATCCAGTTTGTTGCCTTGCTCGAGAGCAGTGGTCATATGATTTCCCTTTTTGTATCGGATGAATTGAGCGACGTTTGATTTTTGTGTTTTGCCCACGACGCAAATAGTACGTTTCTTCGTAAAATCCATGCCTCGTGCGCAACATGACTAAGTTTCGCTTCTGTCCTCCGGCTGGGATGCTTTTGCCGATCTCACCTAAAGCGAGGAGCTTCCTTCACTTTTCCGCCCGTCCCAGCTGTGCACAGCAGTGCCGCTGGCTCGCACCCTCGCTATAGAGTTTCTATCAACGCACGGTGCATGATCGCAACCTGGGGGCGGGAAGGTTTCGAGGGGAACACGATCTGGCGTTTCAAGTTTGCTCATAGGGCAGCGCCTGCTTTGACGAGCTTCGCCAACTCAAGCCTTGCGCCCTTCATCATCAGGATCAAAGCCTCGGCGAGGGAGGATTGTCGGGAGCGACGAAGATCGCGAAACCCTCCTGCGCAAGCGCTTGACTGCTGCGTCGGCGCTTACGCACCGGCGGAAGTCTGCTGTTCGGGCTTCGTGCCGGCCGCTGCTCGCTCCAACTGTGGCTAAGTTCGCCGTCCCATCCGCTCTTCACGCCGTTCAGCATCGAACGCCTGCCGACCCTTCGCAGTCCATAATCGTTGTGCTTGCTCGCCTTCATGGCTTTGCAGCCTGGCGGCGATCCAGAGCATCGCGCCGTAGATGATGGTGCGATCGTCATTGGTGAGCTCGACAATGCCTGCCTTGACGACGAGACCGCCAAGTTCGATGAGTTGCCGTGTGCGCTTGCGACGCTCGACCTGCCACGTGTTCATGTCATTACGAGCCAGAGCCGCCTGCCGGCGATTGCGGGCTGCCCGGTTGTGCTTGAGTGCTGCGCGGGTTGCGCTGAGATGCCGGAGCAGTTCGCCGGGACCGGCTCTCGAAAAACATCACTCCACGCTTGGCCCATGCCTCACGCTTTGCCGTGTCTTTCGTCTCAGCGAGTGCGACCAGTGCGCCGGCCAGTTCTTCGGTGCTGAGCTGATCGGCGCCGGTGGCGATCACCAGCTCGCCAAGCTGCTGTACCTTTCGCGTCTTGAGTTCTCGCGCCTTGTCTTCCAGTGCCTTCAGTTCGCCGTCGAAGTCCCGTGGTTTGCGCATGGCTGTCTCCATTGATTGTCGATCTCTGGATGATAGTTGAGCGCACCCCGGAAGGCTCCAGGGTTGCCGAGACTGCCCGGGACGGGCTGGTCCATCCCGAGATTTTTTCGAGGGAGGGCGCGCTTATACGTCGTGCCGACGTTCGCTTTGACGTGCAAATGATCTGATCGCGATGGCGATCTATCATCTTCACGTCAAGGTCATTGGCCGCAAGGCAGGCTCGAGTGCTGTGGCATCCGCCGCCTACCGCTCGGCCTCGCGGTTACGCGACGAGCGCATCGAACGCACGCATGACTTCTCGGCCAAGCGGGGCGTTGTCCATTCCGAGGTGATGCTGCCTGAGGATGCACCGGAGGCCTGGCGCGACCGCGAACAGCTATGGAACGATGTCGAGGCGTTCGAGGTCCGCAAGGATGCGCAGCTTGCCCGCGAGGTCGAGTTTGCGCTGCCGCGTGAACTCAGCCAGGCGCAAGGCATCGAACTGGCGCGCGACTTTGTGCAGGCGGAGTTCGTCAGCAAGGGCATGGTCGCCGATCTCAATGTGCATTGGGACAGGGCGGAGGATGGCAGTCCCAAGCCGCATGCTCATGTCATGCTCACCATGCGGTCGGTCGATGAGAACGGTTTCGGTGCCAAGGTTCGCGACTGGAACCGCACCGAACTGGTCGAGCGCTGGCGCGAGCGGTGGGCGGAGCTGGCCAATGAACGCCTGGCCGAACTCGACATCGACGCCCGCATCGATCATCGCAGTCTGGAGGCGCAGGGTATTGTCCTGGAGCCGCAGACCCAGATTGGTGCTCCGGCTCAACGCATCGAGGGCAGTGGCGTTGCTGCCGGTGACATTGAAGCAGATCGTGCCGAACTGCATCGTGAGATCGCGCGCGACAATGGTGCGCGCATCATTGCCGATCCATCCGTGGCCCTCGATGCCATCACGCATCAGCAATCGACCTTCACCCGAAAAGACATTGCAAAATTCTCGCATCGGCACAGCGACGGGATGGAGCAGTTCAACGCGGTCATGGCGACCATCAGCAGCGCACCCGATCTGGTCGAACTCGGCAAGGACAGGCGCGGCGAAGACCGTTTCACCACAAGGCAGATGATCGAGATCGAACAGCGCCTTCAACACGCTGCGGAGCGTATGGATTTGGACGAGCGCCACGCGATGAGTGACGCACATCGCGAGGCAGCACTGGCGCGGGCTGCGCAACGCGGACTCGTCCTGTCAGGCGAACAGTCCGATGCGCTTGCGCACATCACCGATGGTCGTGGTCTTGGTGTCGTTGTCGGCTTTGCCGGAACGGGCAAGAGCGCCATGCTGGGCGTTGCGCGCCAGGCATGGGCAGCGGCGGGCTACGAGGTTCGAGGCGCCGCGCTCTCCGGCATTGCCGCCGAGACTCTGGAAGGCGGATCAGGCATCGCGTCACGCACCATCGCCAGTATGGAGCACAGTTGGGGACAGGGTAGGGACCTACTCACCACGCGCGATGTCCTGGTGATCGACGAGGCCGGCATGGTCGGCACGCGCCAGTTGGAGCGCGTGCTTTCCCATGCGGCCAACGTTGGCGCAAAGGTCGTGCTTGTCGGTGATCCGCAGCAGTTGCAGGCGATCGAAGCGGGTGCTGCATTCCGTTCGATCCACGAGCGTCATGGCGGCGTCGAGATCGGTCAGGTGCGTCGGCAGCGCGAGGACTGGCAGCGCGATGCCACGCGCGATCTGGCAACCGGCAGGATCGGCGCCGCGATCAACGCCTACGACGCGCAAGGCATGGTGCATCAGGCTGCAACGCGCGACGAAGCGCGAGGTGAACTCGTCGAGCGCTGGGATCGCGACAGGCAGGCGCATCCAGAGACAAGCCGGATCATCCTCACCCACACAAACGACGAGGTACGTGCACTCAACAACGCTGCACGCGAGCGGCTGCGCGCTGCCGGCGATCTCGGCGACGAAGTGCAAGTGATTGTCGAACGCGGCCCAAGAAACTTCGCCAGCGGCGACCGCATCATGTTCCTGCGCAATGAGCGCGGACTTGGCGTCAAGAACGGCACGCTTGGCGTGATCGAAGAGCTCAGCACACAGAGCATGACGGTTCAAACCAACGACAGCAGATCTGTGCGTTTTGACCTGAAAGACTACGCGCACATCGACCACGGCTATGCCGCGACTATTCACAAGGCGCAGGGCATGACCGTCGACCGGACCCATGTGCTCGCCACGCCGGGTATGGATGCACATGGCAGCTACGTGGCACTTTCGCGGCATCGAGACGGGATGGACCTGCATTACGGCGGAGAGGACTTCGCGACCCGCGAACGGCTCGTCCGGACGCTGTCACGCGACCGCGCCAAGGACATGGCGTCGGATTACGATCATCTCGACCCGGCGCAGAGCTATGCCGAGCGGCGCGGGATCACCTTCCGACAGCGTGTGGTCGAGATCGTGCGCCGGATCGTTCCGGAGACGCTGCGCGACAGGATCGGCGGATTGCTGGACGGGTTGCGCTCGCCCGGAGACAGCGAGCCCATGCAGGAACGTGGACCTGGGCCGGGAAGGGAGAGTGTTGGTGTGCGGATCGGAGATGCAGGCCCTACGCCCGGCAGAGAAAATGTCGCCCCTGGAGTGTCGCGCGACACGACTGTGCCGGTGGACGCGCAAGCGGCGTTGCGTAGTGCTCGCACGAAGGCGCTTGTGCGTCACGCGCGCGCTATCGACGCGATGTCGCACAACGCAAATGCGGACGGGCAAGGCAGTCCCGAGCAGATGGGCGAATTGATGGATGCCCGCAACGCTTTCGAGAAGGTGCGGCCGTATGGCTGGCGCGATGCCGAAGCGGCTTATGTGAAAAATCCCGAACTTGTCCGCGAGGCGGGGGCCGGCCGCGTCAGCCACATCGTGCTTGCTCTCCGGCTTGAAACGGAAATTCGCACCGGACTGGACAACGATCTGGGCGGCCGGGCCGACCGGTTCGTGGAACGCTGGCAGAAGCTCCACCTGACAAGCGAGCTGCAATACCAGGCCGGCGACATGTCAGGCTACAAGTCAACGCGGTCGGCCATGTCCGATATGGCCAAGAGCCTCGAACGCGATCCGCAACTGGAAGCGATGCTCGCCAATCACAAAAAGGCGCTTGGCATCCAGATCGAATCCGGCCGGCGCCTGGGTGTGGAACTCGGGTTCAACCACGGCATTGGCAGGGGGCGTGGCATAGGTATCTAAACCCTCCGATTCGCCGCCGTTCCCACGCCCCAGATCGACGCGATGACAAATCTGATTGCGCGGCGACCTTGGGTTGTCCTGTCTGGTTCCAGCAGGTGTCAAATGCTCTCAGCGAAAGACAAGTCAGCCATGCCTG
Source organism: Mesorhizobium sp. P2_F7 (assembly GCF_056403695.1). NCBI lineage: Bacteria > Pseudomonadati > Pseudomonadota > Alphaproteobacteria > Hyphomicrobiales > Phyllobacteriaceae > Mesorhizobium > Mesorhizobium sp. P2_F7. The sequence goes on from NZ_JBFUFA010000003.1 coordinate 750,784, forward strand.
AACTGGATCGTATCATTCGCCTTAAGACCGTCCTCGCGAGGACCGGCTTGTCCCGCTCGACGATGTACCGAAAAATCGGCGAAGGCACGTTCCCGGCCCAGGTCAAGATCAGCTTAAACGGTGCGGGATGGAGGGAGTCGGAGATCAATCGGTGGGTCGCCGATCCTGTCGTATGGCACACCAATGAATCAAGAAAAAACAGCGACTAGACTAGTGGCGGTGGAGTGGCAGGTTGCGCCCATCGTTGAACAGTCCTCTGTGATGCAAGTTCAACGACTGGGAAGAGGCCGTTTCAAGACCGTCCGGTTTCGGTGGTAAGTTGCGAGACGCTGCGGTTCTTCAGCCGACCCCATTGCGGCCATTCGCTCTCCATGGCGACGATGACGACTTTCCCGACGCGGACGTCCATGTGCTGCTTAGGGTCGGGCGTGGCTAGCGTGGTGATGCGGATCGACTAGCCATTGTGGCTGATGACTAGACACCGAACCTCGACGAGCGCTGCACCTCCGGGTGCTGAACGACATCCACCTGAGGCGGTTCGGCTACGCGGTGACGCCGGACGACGATCCGCGGCTGCGGGTGCCGCCGGAGCCCGGCTGGGAGGGCAATCCTTTGCAGCCGGGGGTGCGTTTGCGGCAACTGGAGACGAGGTCGAGGCGAGCGACTGAGACTTTGCCGTAGAGGGCGAATGCAGAAGCGCAACTAAGCTGCAGCCCCTGCTCAAACCCTTTGTACCTTCTAACCAATAGTCCTCTCGACACCGGCAATCGCATCCGCCCTTGTGTCGGAAGTCAGCTCGTGTTGACGGCGCCACCCTGCCGCGACCTGCTTCTCAACATGAAAGCAGCCACCAAAGGGTACAATACGGTATGTGCGATTGCGGTCGCGCACTGTCAGAACGCCGTCGTCAACCCGCCAGTCGAAAACACGCCGCCTGATGTTGTTGAGGGTCGCAAGGAAGTCAGCCGCTGTCGGATAGCGACTATCCTTGTCCAAATGGCATGCCTTTCGGATGACCCGCTTCAATGTATCGGGAACATAGTCTTGAAGACTGTCGAGCTTCAGGACCTTACCTCTGCGGATGCGGGCCTCAATCACTGAGTTGTAGAAGGCCTGCCTGTCGAACTCGTCCAAAGTCGTTCCATCAGCGATCTGCTGTGGCGTTAGCCAGTTCTCGATTTCATAGGGGAGCGCACCTCCCAGCAGTTGATAGAGTACTATCCCGAGTTGGTAGATATCTCCTTGCCGGTAGAACCGGTTCCCCAAGAAATCCTCGGGAGGGCGATAGATGATAGAGTGCTTGGAGAGGCTGTTGGCGAAATCCTCTTCGCCAATCTGCACCACCGACCCAAAGTCGCCGACCACCCTGCTGCCGTCGTCGGTCACGAACAAATTGGACGGCTTGAGATCGCGGTGAACGTAACCCTCACCGTGCAGATAACTCACCCCTGCACCGAACTGAAGGAGTGCGTCGATTGCCTCGACGGGCCCGAAAGCTCGGGTAGCTAACTCGTCATCCAGGTCGCCCGCAGAACAGTAACGCGTGATGAAGAAGGCATTGTCCTCGTCTATCGCCTCGGCGTGATCGACCTTAAGTACATGGGCTGACTCAAGCTGAGCCAGCATTGCTGGTTCGATATGGACGCCGTCACCCCAATAGTAGAATTTGACCACTACCATACGGTTGAGAAGCCTGTGGTGGCCGATTAGGACGTGACCGTTTGCTCCCTTTTCGATGCTGTCGCTGAAGGTGATACTCTCGCCCAACCGAGCCGCCGTCGGCTGGAAGTTGGCCGGCAAGGCCGCGATATCGTAAGGCACTAGATCGCTCCGAGCTTCTTCAGCTGGAAAGCGCCGGAGCGATAAGAGTCTGCCAGATAATTCTGCAGACCATTTGGCAGCCCCGCGACGTTAGTCTTTGCGAATTTCGAGAGTGCGACCGGATTTGCAAAATAGGTAGGAATATCAGGCACCAGTTGCACCAGTGCCTCAACCTTGAAGGAAGGCCCTCCAGCGCCGCGTTGACCACCCGATGCACGCTGCTTTATAGAGAAGCCTTCGACTTGGTTCTCATGAGCGAACGCCGTTATCGCCTTGAGAAAGGCCCTCAAGGAGTCGCCAGACTTCTCGTCCTCCAGCGTGATCTTCTTGGTGTGACACTGATGATATGTAACTCCGCCCGCGTCGCTCGACGACACGACCGCAAGATTGGCCGTACTTCCAGAAATCTGAACACCACATATCCGCATATTCCCCCCACGCAAAACAACTGCATTTGCCAAACAAAGCAACGTCGGCAGAATATGGCTACACGACTTGCCGACAATTTGCTATGGGCGAACAAGATGCGCGATACAACCGTGGAACCACCAGTGGCGAAGGTTTCGTCGCAGGGCCGATCGAGAGCGCGGGATGATGCGGAACGCGGGCGATGGGGCGGCTAACGTCCGCAATTGGCGCGAGGCGGTCGTTACCACCTCGATACCGGACTGACCGCTTCCCACCCGAAGTCAGCCAGCACGAACGGTGTATCGTGAAGTTCGAAGCCGCCATCCGCGATGCACCGGATGACCGCTCAACGTCAGATTTTTGAAGTAGCAGTAGCAGCAGGTAGGGCGTCGAACGATCAAGTCTGTCGCCCGAAACTGAATTGGGTCCCCTTTAAGAAACAGGAGGCAACTACTGTGGCAGCGAGAACCGCCGCGAACATCGAACTTGCGGATCTGATTCGACAAAACGTGGAGTCGATGGCCTTCCCGCTATCGGAAATAGAGGCGGCTACCTATGAGGAGGTGAGCGCGCTACCGCGCGTAGTTGTTTCTCGGCCGCCCGCGGAAGAACTTTTGGCGACTGGCTTCGTGCATTATGACTGTCACCGAAATTGCGGTGAGCAAGCTGCCAATGACCCGGATGGCAACAGCAGACAGGTCACTGGATGGTTGCCTCATGGTGAAGACCTGATCCTCCACTCGGTCGCCATGATTGGAAATCAATGGATCTGTCTGACGCCGCAGCTAGTGCCTGCGCCGAACAGGTTTGAGTTCATTCCCGACCCTCATCTTGAGTGGCGCAATGCAGATGGCGGCGCCACCCAGACGGCATTCCGTCATGGGAATGAAGTACCGAAAGCACTTCGCAGGGACCCGGGCCGTCATATCCGTATGCGGGACGAATTCCAGGCTCTCGTCGCAAGGGGACATTCGGTGATCGAAGCCAGAAATCTCATGGCAACGTCCGCTTTTTAGACTAGGAGATCGAACGTCGGTTCGGAATGACCGGAACGCGGCGCATTGCTGACATGATTGAGAAACAGATAATCCTAAAGGCGCCTTTAGATGCCGCCTTCGTCTAAGTGTTCGCGGTACCGCGTGACAAGCGCACACCAGGGCCACCGCCATTCTCTGGAATGAATTCTATTCCGGCTGCTTCGAGCGATAGCTTCAGCGCTTGCAGGATTGATTCAGATGCTGGTTTCGAACCACGTTCGAACTGCACGATCGTCCTCAAACTTACCTTGGATAGATCCGCCAGTTCCTGTTGAGAAATGTCGAGAAGCCCACGGGCCGCGCGAACTTGGGCCGCACTTACCTTCATTGTTTAAATGCCCTTTTGCACAAAAAGTGCAAATATGCTTGTTTTAGGTAACGGTCGTTAGAAGCGGTTCCCTGCTTCCAACAGTCTAACCACGCCCACGCTTTGCGGAGCTCGGATCATGGCTGATTCCGACAATAACACGACTTTGGCTTTCGTCACCCGCAGGAAGGTGCTTGCGGGAACAGCAACCGCAATGGCGGCGACGCAGGCTACATCGTTTGCTGGCATCGACTTGGAGGGTGATGACGCCATTGACCCTGCGGTGGCGGTGTGGAAACGATGGCAGGCGGCTTGGGAAGAGGCTGAACGGCTTTGCAATCAGCAACAGCGGCTGGAGAGAGTACTTATCGAGACCGTTGGCTTCCCTTGCACGACAGTTGCCTTGTCCGACGGAGAGAGCGTGACAGTTCACTCCGTTGAAGCCCTCCAGGAATTGCTCGGTGTTCGTCCGGTTAACACAGTGGCCCGCATCCAAGCTGAAGCTGAAATCGTAGCCAATCAGGCGCGCTGGCATGCCGCCGCTAGGGAGATTGGTTATTCGACAGCCTTACTTGCTGAGCGCGAAGCTGGCGAGCGGGCGAAGGAATTACTCGAAGCCTTATCCCAAGTTCCTGCAACGTCGCTCGCCGGTATAGCCGCCAAGCTAAATGCAGCGCTTAGGGAAGGGGAGTATTCGCTACATGACAGTGAGCCCCCGTGGCCACAAATCCGCTCGGCCTTAGACGACATAGCTCGGATTAGAGAGCAGAAAGTCTCAAGCTGAACTTCGGCATTAAGGGTACCGGAATCGCCATCATTCGTCGATTTGGTGATTTTCGCGGGGCTTACCGAGACAAACTATCTACACATGGAGCGACCGATGCAGTCCGAAAGGCATTTGCGGAGTCAGGACGTCGCAGCGTCTTCGACGCACCGGCAAACCATGGATTCGAGAGTGGCCCGCACCCTGCTGATCAACATGTCGGCAGGCAGATCGCCGCGGTTCGCGTGCAGTCGGACGTCTCGCAGGCACAGCTTGCCCGATCCATCGGTATCAGCTTCCAGCAGCTCCAGAAATATGAGAACGCGAGAAACCGCGTGAGCGCTTCCAAGCTCTACGAGATCGCTAGTTCACTAGGTGTCCCGGTGGCCGCTTCTTCGAAGGCCTGCCGGGCAATGAGACCGATCGTGATCCTCCTCCGCTGCCGGTCGACGAACGCATCAATTTTATTGCCAGCGCGGAAGGTCGACGCCTGATTGAAAGGCTTGTGCATCTCCATCCGCGAGTGCGAGGTCGGGTGTCGTCTTTAATCGCAGCATTAGGAGAGGAACTGGCAGTCATCGACCCAAAGCAGGAGAGCGCTAGGTCCAGCGAACCCATGCCGGTCGAATGCACGCTGGCTTGACCGGCAGTTATGGCAAAGCTCAACGAGTTCCATTCGGGCGCTCGCGCGAGACGCGGCGGAGGCGGGATTTTCTCGCCGAGCGCGGCCTGGTCTCGCGTCAAGCCTAACGGGCCGTCGCCGGGTTCGTTCAAAATGCGGGGGTTGCCGTTCAACGCGCGCGAGCCGTATTGCCTCTGAGAGGAGGGTTCATTCCTCCTCTTGGTTTATGGGTTCGCCAGACCATACGGGAACATACGACGGATATGGGTTGGCGAACCGGCCGCTAAATCCTTGTTACGAAGCGGTTAGCCCAAATTGAATCAAGAAGCTGATCCGGCCACTCGCTGACCGCATTTATCTTACACCCATTGGCAGCTTTGCGCTGCAGTCAGCCGTTCAGCAGAACTGGCCAACCCAGCGGCCGAAGCGCGAGCGCCACCGGATCGCCCCACGGCGAACATTCGCGAATAAGTAGCTTATGCGATTAGTCCGTACTGCCGTGCTTTGTTCCGCAGGAACGGCAGACCATTGCCCATAACCACCGCTTCGCTCTCGGCCACTGGACGCCACACGCTGAGGCCAAACGCCAGAAGCGGATCCATGTTGATGAAGCTCTCCATCGCGAGCCCTCCCTTGAAGCCGATCGCCGCCAGTGTCGCGAACGTTTCATCCCAATTGCAATTGCCCTCGCCCGGGGTACCGCGATCAGACTCGGAGAGATGGATATATTTGAGATAATCGCGAGCGACGATAATACCGTTGCCCATACCCTTTTCCTCGATGTTCATATGGTACGTATCAAGGTGCACGAACATATTGTCGGCGCCCACTCGTTCGATTAGAGCCACCGCCTGCGCCGCAGTATTGATGACGTGGTTCTCATATCGGTTCACGGCTTCGACACCGAGTTCGATCCCTCGAGACCCGGCGTGCGCGGCCGCGAACGTCATCGCTTTCGCGATGTTATCCAGTTCGTCTTGCGTTGGTGGCACTCCGGTGCGCTCGCCGATGCCGCCATAGATTACCCCGCATAGCGCCTGCGCCCCGATATCGGCCGTCTTGTCGATAGCCACCTTGAGGAAGTCCATCGCTTCCTGCGGGTGGCGCGACGCCCACGCATATTCGGGCAGCCCAAGCGAGCACACCGCCTGCATGCCATTTGCGGCCAGCAGCTTGCGGGTGTGATCAGCATCGCAAGAAAACGGATCGGCCAGCGAAATTTCAATGAAATCCAGATCGTATTTCTTGACCGCCGCTACAGTGTGCTCGGCGCCCTCTACGGACCAACCACTCGTCCACATGCTCGTATGAACGCCAAAACCCTTCATCGTGTTATCCTCATGAAATTGAGCTGCCCGGCAGCCCACCGCAAGATCATGACGCCGATCAGCATGATGCCCCAAATGGCTGTGGCCAGGTGCTGGCTGGCGCCCAAGAGATTCAGTCCCGAAGAAAGCAACTGCAAAACGATGAGGGCAAGGAAGACCGAAACGACCTTGCCGAAGCCGCCGAACGGATTCACCCCGCCCAAGAAGCAGGCAAGCACAGTGATCAGCACATAGGACTCGCCATGGCCGACTCGGACTGAATTGAATCGTGCCATCATGATAATTCCGGCCAACGCACACATGGCGCCAGACAGCGCGTAGATCAGAATGATGACGCGTCGCGTCGAGATGCCGGAATAGCGCGTCGCTTCGATGTTGGAGCCGACCATGTAGTTTGAAAAACCAAGCTTGGTTCGGGTCATCAAGATATGCCAGACGACGACTGCGCCGAGCAGTATTAGCAGCGGGACAGGAATGCCGACGACGCTGCCGTGGCCGAGCGGCTGGATGAATTCGGGAAAGCCCGAAATATCTGCGCCGCGGGTCAGGAACTCGCCAAGGCCGCGCAGGAAAATCATCACCGAGAGCGAAACGAGGATGGGGTGCGCGCCCGTATATGCGATCACCGGACCCATGACCAAACCGCTTGCGGTGCCAACACCGACTGCAAGCACCGAACCGAGCAGAAACGCATAGATGCTTGCGTCAGGTCCTCCGTTGGCTTGAAGAACCCAGGCGAGCGTGAGGCCACAGAGATTGGCCGTGAACGTCACGGCGAGATTGATGCCGCCCGAAATGATTGGCATCAACATAGCGAGCGTAAGCAGTCCAAGTTCAGGCAACTGGAAGGCTACCGATTCAAAAGTAGCTTTGGACAGGAACCGCGGCGAGAGAGACCCGAAGAAGCCAATCACCAAAATCAATGCCAGCAAAAGTCCGATATTCTCGGCGCCCAGCTTGCTGGCAAGACGGCGCAAGAATCCATGCCGTAGCGCTCCAGTTTCGAGCACGGTCATGTGCCCATTCTCTGACGCAAGCTGGCCAGAATGTGCCCGAGCGGCGCATTGGACAGCGTGATTGCGATCAGAATGATCGCCCCGACGATCATCTTGAAAGCATAGGGTGAGATGCCAAGGAGGTTCAGTCCGTTTTGCGTCACCGACACAAGAAATACCCCAAGGATGCAACCGAGCACGGTGCCGCGCCCGCCACCCAGTCTGGCACCGCCGAGGACTACAGCTGCGAGCACGTCCAGTTCGCGCCCCACCAATGCGTTGGGCACGACCTCCTGAGAATAGTGCACCTGCACAAGCCCCGCGATCCCCGCCATCAAACCAAGCCAGCCGAAGGCAATGAAGTGCATTGCCGCGATGTTTATACCGAGGCGACGGGCGCCCTCCGGGTTATCGCCAAAGGCGTATAGCTGCCGTCCGGTGGTCGTATATCGGATAAGCCCCCAGGTGGCGGCGACGCAGACCGCCATGATCGCAACCGGCAGCGTTAGTTCGGCCCAATTGCCATTCGCCTGTTGGAACTCGAAAAGCACAGTGCGATGCGTCCACCAGGCAGGCAGATTGTAGATCGATACACCATGCGTAAAGAACATCAGCAGGCCGAAAAAAATATTGAAAGTAGCGATGGTGACAACGATGGAAATGATCTGGAAATAGTAGATGAGGCCGGCGTTCACAGCACCCAGGGCGATCCCGACTATTGCCGCCAAGGTGAGGCCGATGAACCAATCGCCACCCCCTATTTGAGCAAGAGCCAGCGCCACGACGTATTGAACCACTGACGCGGCCACAGCGAAGGAAATGTCGATGCCCCCCGCGATCAACACCACCAGCAGCCCAACCGCGAAGATCAGATTTGTCGAGCTTGTGTTGAGCAGGTTGAAGAGATTGGCAATGGTGAAGAATTTGTCGCTCGCAAGGGAGAGACCTACGCTCATGATGAAAAGAACCACAATGAGCCATGCCTCGGTGGGATGAGCCCGGAAGAGCTTGCCGCGGTCATGCATAGACGGCAGCTTCCAGGTCGCCGAGCGAGATGGCGTGCGGATCGTATTCGGCGACTATCTTGCCCGCGGCCATATGAAGGATACGATCGGCGTTGAAATAGACCTCCGGCACTTCATCGGATATCAGCAGAATAGCCAAGCCCTCGGCAGCGAGCTTGGCGACAATCTCGAAGATGCCGGCACGCGCGCCAACGTCCACCCCCACGGTTGGCGAATCAAGGATGATCAGCTTCAGGCCGACCGCCAGCCATTTGGCGATGGCCACCCGTTGCTGATTGCCGCCCGAGAGCGTGGAAATCGCATCGGTCTGCCGCCCGACTTTTATCGCCAGTTCCTCGATCCAGTGATTGACGAGCGCATCCTTCTTCTCTGAGGAGATCAGCCCGCGATCAAGGATCTTGTCGAGCACCGGGATAACGGCGTTATCGGCGATCGACTGCGGTTGTATGAGACCAAGGGACAGGCGGTCTTCGGAGAGGTAGCCAATACCTGCGCGGATTGCGTCGCGGTTGGAGTTCAGATGAAGAACCGTTCCGTTGAGTGAGATGCTGCCGCGATCCGGGCGCAGCATGCCGAAAATCGAAAGCGCGAGTTCTGTGCGACCGGCGCCGAGTAGCCCGGTCAGGCCGAGCGTTTCACCGCGCCGTATTGTCAACGAAACGTCGTCATAGTCGCCTGCGCGGGTCAATCGATCGATCTTCAATACAACCGGTGAACCGCTCAGGTTTCTTGTGCTCACAGTTTGGTCGAACGTCTTGCCGGTCATGAGTTCAGTGAGGCGTGACTGGGTCATTCCGGCGGTCGGAAACACCCCGACGACCTTTCCGTCGCGCAGAACGGTGACGCGACTCGAAATCTCCAGAACTTCTGCAAGGCGGTGGCTGACGAAGACGATGGCCATGCCTTCGTGCGAGAGTGTTCGAACGATGGCGAGCAGCCGGTCTGTTTCCGATTGAGTAAGCGACGATGTGGGCTCGTCCATGAAAATGACCTTCGCATCGCCGGCCAGCGTCCGGGCGATGGCGACGATCTGACGTTGGGCAATGGCGAAGCTACGCAGAGGCGCGTCGACATTGAGGTCGGCCCCAAGACGCGCCAACAGCCCTCGCGCCACTTCACGAATGCGCGAATGATCGACGAGCCGAGGCACGTTGCCGAGCACAGTTCTGATCCCGATATTTTCAGCGACGGTCATTTCAGGAAACAGTGCGAGGTCCTGCCAGATGACTTCTACCCCAGCGCTGCGCGCCGCAGCCGGCGACATGATGTCGACGGACTTTCCGGCGATCGACATTTGCGCGCCGGCTAGCGGCTGACAAACGCCGGTGATTACCTTGATCAGGGTGCTCTTGCCGCTGCCGTTCTCGCCGGCGATGCATTGCACTTCGCCCGGGAGAACCTCGAAGGCGACATCCTGCAGGGCTCTAACGCCACCAAATGTAACGCTTATGTTGCTAAACGACAGAACCGATGGGAGGTCCTGCGTCGTAGATGCGACAAGGCTCACGGCAGGCCCTTCTGAAATGACTAGGATGGGGCGTGCCGGGATAGATCTGCCACCCCGGCACGCCAGCCATGGTCCGCCATCTAAAGCCCTAGGGCCGCAAGACCATCCACCGTTTCGACTGTGATAGGCTGCACGGCGTCCACGATGATGGTGCCGGTTTTGAAGTCAGGGTGAACGACACCCAGACCCTCGACCGTCATGCCGTCGGTGATTTTGCCGCCGCCCGCCAGAAAATCAGCCATCGTGACGAATACTTTGCCGGCTTCCAGGGGATTCCACATAAAGCCGCCGTCGATAATGCCGGACTTGAGCATGGCGCTGCCTTGGCTGGGGGAGAACGAACCGACAAGAACCACCTTGTCACCAAGCTTCTGCTCCTCGATCGCGCGTCCGGCGCCGATCGGTCCCTGACTGCCGAACGTCAGGAACCCGCCGAGATCAGGATTGGCGGCAAGCACATCCAGAGCTGTCTTGCGGCTATCATCGGCGCTTTCGGCGACGCCGTATCTGTCGCCAACCATCTGCATGTCGGGAAAGTTCTTCTTCAGATAGGCGATTGCAGCATCGGCCCAGGCATTGTGTGCGGGTACAGTAAGAGAACCTACGTACACGACGTACTTGCCTTTGCCGCCCATTTTCTCGGCAAACAGCTTGGCATGAGCCTCACCGAAGCCAACGGACGAGACCATCTCGAAATCCCAATCAGCGTTCACCTGGTCTGGCGATTCATGAGTTATGACCTTGATGCCCGCGTCGCGCGCCTTTTTTAGAACTGGCTCGAGGACGTTTGCATCATTCGGCACGACGCCGATTACGTTGACGCCCTGAGCTATCAGGTCTTCGATGGCGCGGACCTGAAGTGCCGGGTCGGCGCTGGTCGGCCCGACCATGAAGCCGTCGTCGCCAAGCTCTTTCGACTTTTCCTTTATTCCCGTTTCCATAGCATTAAACCAAGGAATGCCGCCGATCTTCACGACGACTCCAACCTTGACGTCCTTTGCCAGCGCAGCATCCATTGCGACGACCGAAAGGGCTGCGCCGAACGCTGCCACAAGTATAGTTTTTGCTAACATTTAGTTCCTCCCTGATTGACGAGTTTTTGGGCTGCCTATTGCCCATGTCGGCTTAGTTGGGCTCACGCCTTTGTGCCCGACCGCATTGATGCACTCGGCGCCGCATTCCTCCCAGAACGCACCATAAAAGACTCTGAATGCCGGCCGGTCAAGGTGCTAAATAGATTTAGCACGGGCGCATCAGGCCACCGGTGTCTAAAAACATTTCTCGATTGATGTAAACGATCCGCCCTTTCGCACTCAGGCTGCACCCGCAGAAACGACCTGCGATCCCCCGCGAGCCTTCGGTGGAGGCGGTTCTACCCAAATCCCAAATGCTGATGAACTGAGCTGAACTTCTGCAACGATGTCTTGTGACAAAATTGCTAGTGGTCGATGCTCGATTTGGACCCCGAATCCCAATCTTCCTGGGCGCCATCATGCTCTCCGGTTCGCCCAAAGCTGGTCGGTACGGTCACCAGCGGAAAGTGGTCTATCGAATAATTCTCCAGCAGCGAAAATCCTTCAGCAATCATCACCTCGACATTCTGCCGGACCATGGTCACATCGAAGGGCAAATGCGCCGCGAATGGATCCCAGTCGAAGCTTCCGACAACAACTCGCGCAAGCTCACTTGAGGCCAGTGTCGAAGTGAACCGCAATGTTCCTTCAAGAGCCGTGACGCCGTTGACGAACATACCCGAGGGCAGGTGCCCAAGCTGAGCGTATCGTGCAGCGAGAGACCGGGCAGCGTTGGTCGGTGCATATCCGCAGCAGTCAATCGTACCTGGGCCCGCAACAATCCCATGGGCTGCCAAGGCATCGTGAAAACCCAGCAAACGGCTACGTGTTGCGTCATCATCGGCAACTCCGCCAAAGAAGAAGAGATCTTCGGTCGAGACCCCTCGTTCTTGCAGTTTCTGAACAATGATCTCGGTGAGCGCCCTGGCGCCTCCGTAATTGTCGGAAACAACTGAGGGAGCGCGGCGGCCAGGCAGATCGATGTTGATGCACCGGACGCCCGCTGCCCGGCACAGATCATTCAGCGGATCGGGGTCACGAACGCCCGCAAGGAAGAGAAACTCGACCTGCTGAGCCAACAGGGTTTCCGTCACGCTCAACTCGTTGTCGGGATTGCGATGCGTGCTGACGACGATCGGACACAAATGGCGGACGCGCGACTCCGCTTCAAAGGCTTCGGCCAATCCGGCGAAGAAGCGATTGCGATAGTGTGGCAAGATCATCCCAGCGAGCCCGGATCGGGAAAGCCGCAAACCTCGTGCCTTGAGGTTGACGGCATAGCCGAGCCGCTCAGCCCAGTCGAGGATGGTCGCCGCGGTTTCCGCCTTGATCCGGTGCTGTTGCCACGAGCCATTGAGGACGAGACTGACCGCGGTCGGGGACGAATTGGCCGCCACCGCGATATCGTAAATCGTTGACTTGCGTCGGACAGACTTTCTCGCCATTTGTGACGCTCCCGCTGGCAGATCCAGTAGACGCTAGTGCGGGGTCAAGGCAACATCTCTAAATTGCGTCAGCCGCCGTGGTGCCCTCGGAGATGGCGCGAACGTCCCGAGTCTCCACCATGAGACACATCAGATCGAGAATGTTGTCGTCGGTGCGTTTCAGGACGCTGGCAATCGAGCAACGGCACCATATGGAACGTTTGCAGAGCCAATTGCGCTACAATGGGCACCGCACCCGGCGCTACCGCTGACGCGCTCGTAGAGTGTCAATTTTCGGCGTTGTTGGAACTGAACTGGTCACCAAGTGCCGTAGCGGCCGCTCGCGCGATATGCGGCCTACTTCGAGCTGACGCCGCGGCAATGGCAGTCCCGGCACCCCGATTGATGTTCAGGACCGCATCTCCAAGGTCGGCGACGCGGACGTGCAGCGCGCGCTACGAGGCGGCATCAGGATTGCAGACGCGCTTCAAGGCAAGCGCGCCTGCCACCGATCTCGGCTCTCTCGGACGGCGCCCGGCCTCTACGGGCTCTTGCCGATTTGCCTTGACTGCGCGAGAGAACTCTATTGTATTTGTGGATACAAAAATCCAATTTTGCGTTAATCAGAACCTTCAGCAAAAAAGATCCCTAGATGAGCCATTCAGCAGTTCCCTACGCCCAGACGCCGGCCACTGCGGAGCAGGAAGCCTTTCTACATCTGCAATCCGCAATACGCCTCGGGCGTTACCGTGCCGGCGACCGGCTCATCCCGGAAGAGATCGCGGCCGAGATCGGTATGAGCCGGATGCCCGTGCGGGAGGCCTTCCAGCGGCTGGCACTCGAAGGGCTGGTTGTGATCCGCCCAAATCGTGGCTGTATCGTCGCTGGTCTAACGCTGGACGAGATCTACGAGACGTTCGAGATTCGCTCGGTGCTGGAAGGGCTTGCCGTTCGCCTGGCAATGCCCCGGATGAACGCCGAAACCATTGCCGAACTTGAGCGCTTGTTGGCCCGTATGGAGCGCAGTGGCGCTGCCGGCGGAGCCGATTGGGTGACAAGGCACCAGGAATTTCACGGCTACATCTGCAATCTCAGCGGCCGCCCGAAGCTTATTCGGCAAATCGCATCATTGCATGTGACCATCGAACCCTATCTGCGCATCTGGTTCGACTATGTCGAAAAACCGCTCAGCGCCGCCGAGGAGCATTTGGCAGTGATCGATTCGCTACGCGGCGGCGATGCCGGAGCCGCCGAAGCCGTGATGCGCAACCACATTCTCGACACGGCACCACTGCTGGCCGAGTTCGCGAGCCCGAGCCGACGTTGAGGCAGTCGGGCTGGAGGGATATTCGATTTCTACAAAGTGCCCTCGCAGGGCCGAAAAAAAGGGGAACAGAACCATGAAACTATTACCCATTGCATGTCTTGCGGCCGCATTGAGCTTAGCTGCCGCTTTGTCGGCTTCGGCCGAGGATGCGCCAAAGAAAATCACCATAGCGACGGAGGGCGCCTATGCGCCCTGGAACTTTACCACTGCTGATGGAAAGCCTGATGGCATGGAGGTCGAGCTCGCGCGCAATCTCTGTGAGCGTATGAAAGTTGAATGCACCATCATCACGCAGGACTGGGATGGGCTCATCCCGGCGCTGACGGTTGGCAAATTCGACGTCATCATGGCAAGCATGTTCATCACCGACAAACGACTTGAAGTCATCGATTTCACTCAACCCTATGCCATCGATCCTTCCGGATTCGCCGTGGCGAAGGACAGTCCGCTCGCTGCGATGGCCGGTTCGACCGAGAAGATAAAATTGGAAGACGAGGCACCTGCCAAGGCGGCGATCGACAAGATCAAGCCGCTGATCTCCGGCAAGATCGTCGGCGTCCAGGCCGCGACGGCGAACCTCGAGTTCTTGAAAAAGTACTTCGACGGCACCGTCGAAATCCGCGAGTACAAAACCACGGAACAGCACGACCTCGATCTCGCGGCCGGCCGTGTGGATGCCCTGTTTGCGCAGCAGACCGCTTTGGCGGCAACATTGGCCAAGCCGGAATTCTCAGGCTACACCGTCGCCGGTCCCGGCTTTCTCGGCGGGGTTTTCGGACGGGGCACCGGGGCAGGGCTGCGCAAGCAGGATACGGTGCTCAAGGCGATGCTCAACAAGGCGATCGACGAAGCCATTGCCGACGGCACCATCAAAAAGCTTTCGTTGAAATGGCTGAAGGCCGACGTCACGCCGCCCAAGTGAGATACCCTTCCCGGAGCGCGAACTAGCCGATGCTGGATAGCGTTCGTCTGCTAGGGTTTGGCGACGGCGGCTGGGCGGTGGCGCTGCTCAGCGCTGCCCTCGTAACGCTGCTGCTTTCGGTCGCAGGATTTGTGGTCGGCTCGGTGATCGGCGCCTTGGCAGCTGCGGCCCGGGTCAGCGGGTCGCGATCCCTCGGCCTGCTCGCCGATACATATTCCACGGTATTCAGGGGTGTTCCCGATCTCTTGACCATCTATCTCCTGTATTTCGGCGGTAGCATGGCGCTGACTGCGATTGGCCATTGGTTTGGCGCCCAGGGCTTCCTCGGATTACCGGCTTTCGCCACCGGCACAACGGCAATCGGCATAATTTCGGGTGCCTATCAGGCGGAAGTATTCCGCGGTGCCTACATCGCCATCGACCGCGGCCAGATCGAAGCGGCGCGCGCCTATGGCATGCCGCCTGCACTCATGTTGCGCCGGGTGATCGTGCCCCAGCTTATGCGTCACGCCATCCCGGGGCTAGGGAATGTGTGGCAACTGGTGCTCAAGGATTCGGCGCTGATTTCGGTAATCGGGCTTGTCGAACTGATGCGTCAGGCACAGATCGGGGCCGGATCGACTCGCGAGCCGTTTCTCTTCTACACGGCTGCCGCCGCGCTCTACCTGGCCATCGCCTCAGCGACGGGACTGCTGTTCAAGCGCGCTGAACGCCGCGCCCTTCGGGGCATTCGGAGGGTGTGATGGATTTCGCCTTTTTCGCTGAAATACTGCCAAAGCTGCTTGCCGGCCTGCCGCTGACGCTTGAGCTTGCCGGCACGTCCATCCTGCTCGGCGCGATCCTTGCTTTGGCTTTGGCGCTGGCCCAGCGCCTCCGTCAGCCTTTGATTGACTGGCCGATCAAGGGTTTCGTCGCGGTGTTTCGCGGCACGCCCCTGTTGGTCCAGATATTCCTGATTTACTACGGCCTTGGCCAGTTTCGGCCGACATTGCAGGAACTCGGCCTGTGGGGCCTGTTCCGCGAACCTTATTGGTGCGCCATCCTGGCGCTGACCCTCAACACCGCGGCCTATGGAAGTGAAATCCTGCGCGGCGCCATGCAGTCGGTGCCGTCCGGCCAGATTGAGGCGGCGCAGGCCTTTGGTATGACGCGACTGATGACGCTGCGCCGCATCGTCCTGCCGATCGCACTGCGCCAGGCTTTGCCAAGCTATGGCAACGAAATCATTTTGATGGTCAAGGGAACCTCACTTGCATCCATCGTTACGCTGATGGAAATCACCGGCATCGCCCAGGGCATCATCTCGCAAACCTACCGGGCCATGGAAGTTTTCGTCTGCGCCGGCGCTATCTACCTGATCCTGAATTTCATCATCACCCGCACGCTGGGCCGGCTCGAATACAATCTGTCACGGCATCTGCGCCCTGCATCGGGCCTTGCGACCAGTCCAGCGTGATCGGCTGGCCCTCACTGCAATCGTTCTTAGGGAGCTTTTTTGCGTATGAGAGATTTCGAGAAGCCAAACCGGTCGGTTGTGGTCGCACTGCATGGCATGGCCGCGACGTCCCATCCGTCGGCCACGCTTGCGGCCGTTCGGATTCTGGAGGCGGGCGGCAACGCACTCGATGCGGCCATCGCCGCCAGCGCCGTCCAGTGCGTGATCGAACCGGGATCGACTGGTATTGGCGGGGATTGTTTCGTCCTGATGTCGAAAGAAGGGTCCAGCGAGATCATCGCCTACAACGGATCCGGCCGTGCCCCTGCGGCCGCGACAGCCGATTGGTATGCGTCTCAGGGCATCACGGAAATCGAGCGTCACTCACCGCATGCGGTAACGGTTCCCGGTGCGGTTGACGCCTGGACACAGCTCAACGCCGATCATGGAAAACTGCCGCTGGCCAAGCTTTTCGCTCCTGCGATAGAGTTCGCCGAAAGCGGCTACGCCATCTCCCCACGCGTGCATTTCGACTGGGACCGGGAGGCGGCGCTGCTTTCCGCCGATCCTGCGGCAAAACGCATCTTTCTCCCTGGGGGGCGGGTCCCGAGGATCGGCGAGGTTCACCGGCAACCCGAGCTTGCCGCAACATTGCGCAAGATCGCGATGGATGGACGCAACGCCTTCTACATGGGGGAGGTCGCGGAGGACATGGTTTCGCGCCTGCGAACCCTCGGCGGTTTGCACACACCGGATGATTTCAAGGGCGCCAGGGGCGAATATGTGACGCCGATAAAGACAGGTTTTCGCGGCCACGACGTCTACGAATGTCCGCCAAATGGCCAAGGCGTCATAGCGCTCATGATCCTCAATATCCTGTCGCGCTTCGAGGCCAAGGGTGACCCTCAATCCGCCGACCGGCTGCACATCGAGATCGAGGCGACGCGACTTGCTTATGCAGCGCGCGATGCTTTGCTCGCCGACCCGGCGAAGGTGGCGGTGCCGGTCGAGCAGTTGCTTTCAAGCGCGACGGCGGATCGTCTGGCGGGGATGATCGATCTTGGCCGCGCGCGCGCGGATCTTCCTTCATTCGATATGCCGGTGCATCGCGACACTGTCTATATTTCCGTCGTCGACAAGGATCGCAACGCCGTCAGTTTTATCAACTCGATCTACTATGGTTTTGGCTCGGGCATCGTCGCCCCGCGCTCGGGCGTGGTACTCAACAATCGCGGTATAAGTTTTTCGCTGGATCCCAACCACCCCAACGTCATCGACCCAGGCAAGCGCCCGCTACACACCATCATTCCGGGCATGCTGGTGAAGGATGGGCGCGCAGTCATGCCTTTCGGTGTCATGGGTGGCGCGTATCAGGCCATGGGTCACGCGCACTTACTGTCAAAGGTTCTTGATTTTGGCCTCGACCTTCAGCAAGCCATTGATCTGCCCCGCGTCTTTCCAATTCCGGGCACGATGGACGTGGAGGTCGAGAGCACGCTTCCAGTCGCGGTTCAGGAGGAACTGGCCGCTCGCGGATTCCGCATCGTCCCGGCGGAAGAGCCGATCGGGGGCGCCCAAGCGGTCATGATCGACTGGATGAATGGAACGCTGCAGGGCGGTTCAGATCCACGCAAGGACGGCTGCGCAATCGGCATTTAGAACGCTACACAGGCGTTGGAGGAGGAACAAAGGTCGGGGTCTCATCCTGGTCGGATGAATCTGAGCAGAAAGGTTCGCGGCGCGGAATGTTGCAGAGCAATTCTTCGCAGCACCGTCGACGAATGTGCGTGGTAAGACCGCGACGGCGCAACCAGCGGAGTCTGATTTGACAATGTCTTCTACTGCCACCAAGCGTGCGCTGATCACCGGGGCGGGTGCTGCCGACGGCATCGGCTTTGCCATTGCGCGGCAGCTCGGCCTGGCCGGTCATGCCGTTTTCCTGAACGGTGCCAGCGCGCGCGTACTCGATCGCGCCGCCGAGCTTTGCGCCGAAGGCATCAATGCCAAAGCAGTGGTCGCCGATCTCACCATCGCAGCCGAAGTCGCGCGGCTGCGGGCTGATGTCGGCGCTGTCGACATCCTGGTCAACAATGCCGGCATGGGCTCGCTGGCATCGCCCTCGGTCGACAGGGCGTTTCTCGCCATGACCGAGGCCGACTGGGACCAAGGGATAGACGTCAGTCTGAAGACCGCGTTCCTGGTCACCCGCGCGTTTTTGCCAGCGATGGTAGAGCCAGGCTATGGGCGCATCGTCAACGTGGCGTCGGTTACCGGGCCACTGGTGTCTTTCCAAGGCACCGCTGCCTATTCCGCCGCCAAGGCCGGCATGGTCGGCCTGACGCGCACGCTGGCGCTTGAGGTGGCAAAGAGCGGCATCACGGCCAATGCCGTGGCCCCCGGCTGGATCGAAACGGGCTCGTCGAGCGCAATGGAGCGGCAAGCTGCCCTGCACACGCCACCCGCGCGGGCCGGGCGACCGGACGAGGTTGCCGCCGCGGTGGTGTTCCTGGCATCGGAAGGCGCCAGCTACGTCAACGGCGCCCTGCTGGTGGTCGACGGCGGCAACAGCCTTCAGGAGCGCAAGGGCTGACTCCGAAACGACCGGTCGTCAGGATCGGTTCGCGGGTTATGGAAAGCATTGGAAACAGCATCGCCAACGCATTCGCCGAGTTGAGCGACGGTCCACCAACGGATGTCAAAGCAGCCGCGGTGGAGATCGCTCGCGCAAACGGCACGTCCGTCTCGTACCCGGCAATCGCCGCGGGACACGAAGGCGGTCGATGACTACGCCAAATCAGTTTATGTCAGTCACAGCGCTCGTGAATCGCGCTGGAGGTAACCTGCGCGGGCGAATTCACGGTCCTTTTGGAGATCGATGACGTCAAACATTGGCTCAAATAGCTGCCGCTGCCCTTTGGAACGTTAGTACAATCCGAGATTGCGCTGAAGCGCCGCGGCGAAGTGGGTCTGAATGGCCGCGACCGCGCCAGTTGCATTGCGCTTCCGGCACGCTTCGATGATCTCCTGGTGCTCGCGCAACGAACGCAACGCGAGCGGAGCCGATATCTTTCGATCGAGGCGCAGCAGTCTCAGATAGTTCCTGATGCGTCGGTAGCTCGTGTCGATGAGAGGGTTGTTCAGGCTGGCGACGATGGAGCCGTGCAGCAGTTCTTCGAGTTTCTCGAAAACACGCAAATTTTCAGGCGTAAGTCCATCGCGTTGCAGCGCGTCAGTGACGTCGATGTGCCGCAGCGCCAACTCGGCTATTTCGACGTCAGGTGCGGTCTCGGCAAAGATGGCAACTGCGGCGGCTTCGATGATGACGCGGAACTGGTAGGTCGACCGTGTCAACTCCATCCCTGGCTTCACGAACTGGATGCCGGCATGCGGATGGATGGTGACGACCCCCTCGGCCTGGAGCGCTCGCAATGCGTCGCGCAGCGGCCCGACCGGCACACCGGTTAGTTCGACCAGTTGGGCTTGCGATACAAAGGCGCCCGCGGCCAACCTGCGATCGTACAAGATCTCGAAGATGCGCCCGTAAGCCACGTCGCTGAGGCGGCTCCCCTCTCCAAAGGCCACTGCCACCTTGCGCGGATTCTTATTTGACACCCTCTTTTCCTTCCCAAGAGATTGGTCTATAAACTGCACACAGTCATATATCAGTGTAACAGATTGATAGATCAACGTGCGTGTTACGTCTTTCGAACTCACCCGCTTTCAGTTCGCCCGGGATCGCGTCATCGGCGACAGCCAGGTTCGCGCCGACGAAGCCAATATCGCTGCGCTTGAGCTGATTGACGAGGATGGAAATCGCGGCCTCGGCTTTGTCCAGGTTCTTTTTAACGCCTTGCCGGCCGGGAATGAAATCACTCGGGTTTTCAAGGCCGAGGTCTGGCCGGGCCTTGAGGGCCAGCATCCACTCTCGGTTGCTCATCGGGTCGGCCGTCCCCGCGGGGGCAACCAGCGTTCCTTCACGCTGCCGTTCCACGAAGCGGTTCAGGTCGCGGTTTGGGATCTCGCGGCCAAGCAACTCGACATGCCGCTGCACAGGCTGCTGGGCTCACGACGGGACAAGGTTCGCGCCTATGCGTCGGGCCTGGACTTCCACCTGAGCGATGACGAGTTCGTCGAGTTCTTCCGCAACGCCGATGCCTTGGGTTACCGGGCGTTCAAGATCAAAGTCGGGCACCCCGATTTCGATCGGGACCTGCACCGACTGAGCCTGGTCACCAAGGCGGTTCGACCGGGAGCCCAGTTCATGATCGACGCCAACGAGGCCTGGGGCAGCAAGGAAGCGGTCGTCAAGCTCGAGGCCATCCACAGGGCGGGCTTCGACTTGCTGTGGGTCGAAGATCCAATCCTTCGCAACGATTTCGATGGCCTGCGCCTTCTCAGGCAGTGCGCCCCGTGGACCCTGATCAACTCCGGTGAGTATCTCGATGCCGCCGGCAAGCGCCAACTCATGCTGGCGGGCGGCACCGATATACTCAACGTACACGGCCAGGTCACCGACGTCATGCGGATCGGTTGGCTGGCGGCCGAACTCGGCATCCCGGTTTCACTGGGAAATACCTTCCTGGAGGTCGGAGTGCACATGGCCTGTGCCCTGCCCGAGGTCGAATGGCTGGAATACTCGTTCCAGAACTTCGACCATCTGGTCGATCAAACCATCGAAATCCATGACGGCTGGATCCATGCGCCCGATCGGCCCGGCCATGGACTCGTGCTGTCGGAGACCGCGCGCCGGGATTGGGCGCGTCCCGAGATCCTGCCGCCCGAAATGCTGGGGGAGCCCCCAATCAACCCTCGGGTTGCCCGGGGTCCCAGGCTCGCAGCGAGCGCCGGACGAAGTGAATAACTGGTAGGCAAAAAACGGGAGGAATGACGTGCAGAAAATCAAGATGGCGGCCGCCGTTGCGGCCATGCTGGCGGCCTCGCCTGCGCTGGCCCAGGAGATCACGGTATGGGATGTCAATGTGGACGATACGGCGCATGCCACGTACTACGATCATGCGAAGGCCGCATTCGAGGCCGCGCATCCGGGAGCCAAGCTGACGCTCCTGTCACAGCCGGATGCCGAGTACTACACCTTGCTTGGCACGGCCCTGTCCGCCAAAGCCGGTCCTGACGTTATCTGGGCCAACGGCGGTGCCCAGGCCAAGGCCCTGGTCGGCGGGCTGATCCCACTCGACGACAAACTGCCCGACATGATTTCGAAACTCGTCGGAAAATCGGCTTTCACCGGCGCTGACGGCAAGCTCTACTTTATCCCGACGACACTGCAGGGGCATGTCGTTTACTACAACAAAGAGGCATACAAGGCAGCCGGGCTCGACCCCGAGAAGCCGCCGACCACCTGGGCCGAGCTGACGAAAGTCTGCGACGCGTTCAAGAAAAAAGGCATTGCATTGTGGTGATCAAGCCGTTGCCGGATGCGCCAAATCGCGGATCGACGCCACCGCTGTAGGCACCTCGATGCTGTGACGCCACTTTGAAGAACGATCGCGCCCAGCAGCGCTTCTGACCAGGTCTCAGGCGGCGACGAGGCGGGCCAATAGAGAGGCGGCATCGGTGCCTGCCAAGCCAAGGTCGCGGACGCTGCTCATATGGTTGGCCGCCGCAAGGGTGGTGCTTGAGACATTCAATCCCTGGTTTTCGAGCTGGTTCGCGAAGGCTGCGGCCTGGCTGTGGAAGGGTGGTGTTTCATCGGCGCCGACCGCGATCTCAACGGTCACGGATGGATCGAAGCTGTGGTCGATCGGTGAGAACCTGTGGACGTCTTCGTCGGTGATCGCGATCTCGGCGGCAAGGAATGAGGTCTGCAATGGCTTCAGGTCGTAAAGGCCGCCGAGCAGCAGCGCAGCTTTGATGCCTGAAGGCTGGCTGTCGTCGTCGAAAAGCATCGTCGCCAGATGCGCACCGGCGGAATGACCGCTGACGGTCAGGAGGTCGGGATTGCCGCCGTGGTCTGCGATATGGTCAAACACCCATCGCTTGGCGCGGCGCACCTGCTCGACGATCCTGGCCATCCTGACGGCAGGCATCAGCGTATAGTCGACAATGACCGCGATCGCACCTGCGTTCGTAACGGTCTCGGCGACATAGGAATAATCACGCTTGGAGAACATGCGCCAGTAGCCGCCGTGGATGAACATGTGCACCAGCAGGCGGTCCCGTTTACCCTCGGGAAAGAACAGATCGATGGTCTCGGTGGCGTCGGGCCCGTAGGCGACATCGGCGACCATCGGAACATTCGCTCTGGTAGCCTCGCTTCTGCGTACGATGTCGGCGACGATGTCGTCGAACTCGACTACATGGTCGCGAATGCGAAACGGATCTTTGGGGTGATGTCGGCTCACAGGGTCACGGCGATGTACTTCGCCTCCATGAACTCGGCAACGCCGTGCTTCTGACCGCCTTCGCGGCCCAGCCCGCTCTGCTTGACCCCGCCGAAAGGCGCCGCCGGATCCGACATCAGGCCGCGGTTGAGCGCGATCATGCCGGACTCGATCTTCGATGCCACACGCATCCCTCGGGCCAGATCGCGCGTGTAGATGTAGGCCGCGAGACCGTATTCGGTGTCGTTTGCCTTTGCGATGACCTCCGCCTCGTCGTCGAAGCGACTGACCGGTGCCACCGGGCCGAATATCTCCTCATGAGCCATGGCAGCGTCGGCCGGCACGTCCGCGAGAACCGTTGGCGGATAGAAAAAGCCTCTGCCTTCGGATACGCCGCCGCCACACAGAATTTTGGCGCCGCGGGCAACGGCGTCCCGCACAAGTCGGTCGATGTTGTGCACAGCCTTCCTGGTGATCATCGGCCCGCATTCGGTTTCTGAGTCTGTGCCCGGGCCGATGGTGAGTGCCGCCATGCGTTTGCTCAGGCCATCCGTGAAGGCATCATGGATGCCGGCTTGGACGTAAAGCCGGTTGGCGGCCGTGCAGGCTTCGCCGGCGTTGCGCATCTTGGCAACCATCACACCGTCGAGGGCTGCCTCCAGGTCGGCGTCGTCGAAGACGATGAACGGTGCGTTGCCGCCAAGCTCCATGGAACAGGAGATGACGTGTTTTGCGGCTTCGGCAAGGAGCGCGCGGCCGACGCCGGTCGAGCCGGTGAAAGACAGTTTTCGCACGCGTGGATCGGCGAGCATGGCCGCCGTCACCGGCCCGGGGGTCGAGGTCGTCAGGACGTTGACGACGCCGGGCGGCACGCCGGCCTCCTCGTAGAGCGCCGCAAGCGCATAGGCCGTCAGCGGCGTCTCGCTGGCGGGCTTCAGGATCACCGTGCAGCCGGCTGCGAGCGCCGGGGCGATCTTGCGTGTCGCCATGGCGGCAGGGAAATTCCACGGCGTGATGAGCACGCAAATACCGATGGGCTGGTAGTCGACAATGATCCGGTTCGCGCCCGAGGGCGCAAGGCCGAACTCGCCGCTGATGCGGACCGCCTCCTCGGCGTTCCAGCGAAAAAACTCCGCGGCATAGGCGACTTCGCCGCGCGCATCGCGCAGCGCCTTGCCGTTCTCCAACGAGATCAGCGCAGCCAACGTCTCCGCCCGTTCGGTCATCAGGTCGAAGCAGCGCCGCAGGATTTCCGATCGCCTGCGTGGCGGAGTCTCGCGCCAGCCGGCCGCGGCCTTCGCGGCCGCGTCGACGGCGGCGGCGGCATCAGTGAGCGTGGCATCGGGAACCGCCGCGATGACGGCTTCGGTCGAGGGATCGACCACTTCGATCACACGGCCCTCCGATGAGGGCCGCCAGCGTCCGCCAATGTAGAGACCGTGCGAGACTGTGGCGTAGTCGAACATATCTTGATCCTCGTCGGATATGCCTGCGGCGATGTTCATGGGATGAGCTCCTGGTCGATCACATCATGGTGGCGGACATTTCGCCGTCATAAGCAGCCCTGACCAGCCGTCGCATCTGAGCGAGGTCGAAGGGACGGGGATTGTTCTTGATCAGCCGGTCGATGCCGAGCGCCTGCTCGGCGGTCCAGTCGATCTTGTCCTCGGGAAGACCCAATTCGGCCAATGTCGGTGTGATGCCGATGGCGCCAAACAGCCGGCTCACCTCCCGGATGGTGGCATGCGCCAACGCATCGGCGTCGTCGCCCTGATGGGAAAGGCCCAGAGCAGTGCCGACTTCCGCAATCTCCGTGGCTGCGGCGGCAAGGTTGTAGGTCATCACATAGGGCAGCATGGTGGCCACGCCCAGGCCATGCGGGGTGTGGGTAAGCGCGCCAACGGGATACTGCACCGCATGGGCGGCGGCCGTTCCCGCCGTACCGAAGGCGCAACCGGCGGCCAGCGCTCCCATCATCACGTCGGCGCGCGCATCCTCGTCCGATCCGGCGCGATATGCCTTTTCGAGACTGCGGCCCAGCAGCCTGATTGCCAGAAGCGCGAAATGGTCGGTCAGAGCGCTCTTGCCGATGAAGACGTGCTGCTGCGGCAAATAAGGGGCGGCGCCGCGTTTGCCCGCTGTGAAGGCCTCGATGGCGTGCGTCAGCGCGTCGGCGCCGGCGATCGCCGTCAGGGACGGTGGACAGGTCACCGTCAGATCCGGGTCGCAAAGCGCTACGGCGGCGATGAGATGAGGGCTAGCGATACCCACTTTCAGCGTCCGATCCGGGTCGGAGATCACGGCGACAGGGGTCACCTCGGAGCCTGTCCCGGCCGTCGTCGGCACTGCGATCACGGGAAGGATAGGACCGGGTACCTTGAACTCGCCATAGTAGTCTTCGAGTCTACCGCCATAGCTGAGCAGAAGTGCTGCGCATTTGGCCATGTCGAGGCAGCTGCCGCCGCCGATCCCGATCACCATGTCCGGCTTGAAATCCTTCGCCTGCGCAATGCAGGCGGCGACGCTGTCGCGGGGCACATCCGGCAGCGTTCGGTCGTAGACCAGCATGTCGATCGCCGCGTTGCGCAAGCCAGCAAGAATCTCGGCGAACTGCGACGTCGCCGCGAAACGCTCGTCGGTGCAGACGAATGCGCGCTGCCCATATTTGGCGGCAACGGTAGGCAGCACATGGCGCTGGCCTTTGCCGAACAGGATCTCGCGCGGCAGGCGCGCCGCTGCAAACAAGCTCATGCACAGGATCCTTCGAAGACGGATTGAGAGCCAAGGCAAGTGGCTTCGTTCCGAAGACCGGCCGCGACGCCCCGGGTCATTATCATGCGGTATCCTCTATGAAATCGTATAGGATATAGGATTGAATTGGTCGGAGTATCGTGTTAGTGGGTGCTTCTGTCAAGGGGCAAAACAATGCAGAACACGGACCTGACGGTTGACGATGAAGCCCGCGCGCCCGGCCGCATCCAGCGCGCCAACAGCCTTGCTGGCGACGTTTACGAGGCAATCTTCGCGCAACTGATGTCTTTGAGAATTGCTCCGGGATCGCGCATCACAGTCGACAATCTCGTCAAGGAATTCAACGTATCGCATACGCCCATCCGCGAAGCGCTTGGCCGGCTGGAGGGTGAGGGCCTGGTGTTGAAGACCCACCTGATCGGCTATCGCGCCGCGCCGCAAATCACCCGTCGGCGCTTTGACGAGCTTTATGAACTGCGCCTTCTGCTTGAGCCTGCTGCCGCGGCCAAGGCCACGGCCAGACTGGACGACGAGCGCCTCGCCGTGTTGCAGGAGGCGGCTGGCGTCATGGTCCGGCGGGTGGGGAAAGACGAACGCCTACGCTATTCGAACTTCGCCCGTCAGGATGCGATCTTCCACGACAAGATCGTCGAGTTCGCCCAAAACGAGCTCATTCGCGAAACGCTGAACCACCAGCACACCCACTTCCATATCTTCCGCTTGATGTATCATTCGCGGGTAACCGAAGAGGCGCTCGACGAACACGAGGCCATTCTCGCAGCCTTCTCCGCGGGCGATCCGGACGCCGCCGAAAAAGCCATGCGTGCGCACATCGAAAATTCGCGAGACAGGCTCCTGCCTGCGTTCGAGTAGCCCTGGCGATGTTGCTTGTCCGAGGTACCCTCAAGCGCGGCGCGCCGCTGTTCGCCCAGCCTGCCGCCTACGAATGCTATCCCCCGTTCTGAGCCGATTTCGATCCCGGGAAGCGAGGCGCGAGGTGCACCTCGCCCCTGAAACAAGCCGAGAGGAAAAGACATGCCAGCCAAAAAAATCCTGATGCTGACCGGTGAGTTCACAGAGGAATATGAAATCTTTGTCTATCAGCAGGCGATGGAAGCGGTGGGGCACACCGTTCATGTCGTGTGCCCCGACAAAAGCGCCGGAGACACGATCAAGACGTCGCTGCACGATTTTGAGGGCGACCAGACCTATACCGAAAAGCCCGGTCACAACGCGCTGATCAACAAGACCTTTGCCGACGCCGAGAAGCAGCTCAGCCAGTACGACGCTGTCTACTGCGCCGGCGGTCGTGGCCCTGAATACATCCGCACCGACAAGCGCGTGCAGGCGATGGTGCGTCATTTTCACGAAACCAAAAAGCCGATCTTCACGATCTGCCATGGCGTCCAGATTCTGATTGCGGTCGACGGCGTCGTCCGTGGCAAGAAGGTGGCGGCGCTCGCGGCTTGCGAGCCGGAGGTGACGCTTGCTGGCGGGACTTACATCGATCTGTCTCCCACCGACGCCTATGTGGACGGGACGATGGTTTCGGCCAAAGGCTGGACTGCGATGGCCGCGTTCATCCGTGAATGCCTCAAGGTGCTGGGAACGGAAATCCGCCATCCTTGAACCGTTTGTGCCGGCGCATTCCTGACGGGATGCGTCGGTTCCTCAGCGGCGCTTCCGCCATCCACAAAGTTCAGACCAGCGAGCGCATCAGCGTTGCTTTTGCCGAAGCGAGATGCGCCTGGCAGGCCCGTTTGATGCGCTCGGCATCGCGACTTTCGAGTGCATCGATATAGGCCAGATGCTCCAGAATCGCCGCCTGGTTGCGCTGCTTTTCATCCTGCTTGTTCCACTGGTAGTGGTAGTGAAAAATGAAGCTGATGATATCGTAGAAATCGTCGATGAAGCGGTTCGGTGAAGCCTCGTTTATGAGCCGATGAAAGCGGTTGTCGAGGCCGGAAAAGTCATGATAGCGGGTTTCAATCCGCTTCAGCAATTCGGTATGTGCAACCTTGAGCGCGGCGAGCTTGTCCCAAAGGGGAGACGTGTCGGGTTGCCGTGAAAAGAGATGCGCGGAGCGCAGTTCGAACATCACCCGAATCTCGAACAGTTCGAGTGCAAAGTCCTCCGTGAAGCCCTTGAAAAGCCAGCCTGTATTCGGCCTTTTCTCGAGCAGCCCAAAGCGGCTGAACCGGATCAGGAACTCGCGAATTCCGTTGGTCGCAACACCGAATTGCCGCGCGAGTTCGAGCTCGTTGATGCTGGTTCCAGGCCTAGTGTCACCCCGCAGCATCCACTCCATGAACTGCTGTTCGACATGGTTCGCCCGCGACGTGGTTTCGGCGTCGGGATAGTAGTCGCTATCCTTGACCGCGCGGCCTGCCGTCCGGACGCCGCCGTGCTCGGCGACGAGTTCGCGGTTGGCAAGTTCTCCCAGAACCTTTCGAACGGTCGTGCGGCTCACACCTATCCGCCGTCTCAGCTCATTTTCGGAAGGGAGCTCCCCGGTCAATTGTCCATCCCGCAGCATGGTGGCGGCGCGGTTGAAGGCCTTCTTGTACACAGTGTCGGTTCGCATTGCATTTTCCCTAGAGCAACACCTTGTCCTTTCTAGCATGAACTTTATCCATAAAAAACAACTTGACCAAGTGATGGCGGTTGTTTTTTATCGATAAGAAGAAGCTGAAATACAGCAAAAGTTTTGACGACGAGGGCTCGCATAAGCTTTCGGCGGGGAGGGAAACTTTGCCTGAATCGGGAAACACCGGCACCACTGCCGGCGAGGCCGCGTTGGCGGAGCCCAGGAAGCAGGAAGCCGTTCCAGGCCTTGCGCTTGGTCTGGCTCTACTGAGCGCGGGTCCGGTCGTCATCCTGGTGCTGTTGATCGTCGTGCTCAGTTTTCTGTCACCCTATTTCCTGACAGGCCGCAACCTCAGCAACATCCTCGCCCAGACCGCCGTGATCTCGGTCGTAGCGATGGGCCAGCATCTGGTCATCCTGACACGCGGGATCGATCTTTCCGTCGGCTCGAACGTTGCACTGGCTTCCGTGGTCGGCGCTCTGAGCTTTCATGCCGGCGCGCCCGCCTTCGTGGTGATCGCGGTGATGGTTGGCTGCGGTGCGGCGGTCGGCGCCATCAACGGGCTTTTCTACGTCTTCGGCCGGTTGCCGCATCCTTTCATCATCACGCTGGCGACGTTGAGCATCGCCAAGGGGTTGGCGCTGCAACTGGCCGACGGGCGGGCCATCCCGGGAATGCCGCCCGCCATCGATGCGCTTGGCCGCGAGGCTGTGTGGGGTCTGCCTGGATCGGTTTTTGTGGTTGCGGGCGTTGCCGCGGTTCTTTTCGTCATGGCCAAAACGATGGTATGGGGGCGCTGGATCTATGCCGTCGGCGGCCGGCCCGACGCTGCGGTGCGCATGGGCATTCCCGTCTCCTGGGTCCTGGTTTCGGTCTATGTGATCTCAGGGCTGTGCGCCGGCATCGGCGCGGTCATCCTTGCCGGCCGCACCGACGCCGGCTCGCCCTTGTTCGGCAATCTGCTGGAACTGGATACGATCGCGGCGGTGATCATCGGTGGTGCCAGCTTTCTCGGCGGCCGCGGCCATCTGGGCCATGCCTTGATCGGTGCCATCATGATCGGTGTCATCCGCAATGCGCTCAACCTGCTCAACGTCAACGTCTTCTTCCAGCTCATCGTCATCGGCGTGGTCATCGTCATAGCGGTCGAGTCCGACGTGCTGCGCAACTATCTCGAAGGGCGCGTTCGCGTCATGCAGGCCCGGAGGCAGTCATGAGCGCGGTTGCATCCACTGTCGATCATGCAGCCATCGCCGACCATCCTGTGCTGGCGGTGCATGGTGCCACCAAGCGTTTCGGCTCGGTTGTGGCGCTGGACGATGTCAGCATCGAGGTCCGGCGTGGCGAGATCCTCGGCCTTCTCGGCGACAACGGTGCCGGCAAGTCGACGTTGACCAAGTGCATCAGTGGCGTCCATCAGCTCGATACCGGGGCCATCGTTCTCGACGGTGTGCAAACGCAGATACGCTCGCCCGCGGATGCGCGCTTCGCCGGCATCGAGACCGTCTACCAGGACCTGGCGCTGTTCGACAATCTGACGCCTGGACAGAACTTCTTTGCCGGTCGCGAACTGGCCTGGCCGCAATGGCTTCCGCGCGGCCTGCGATTTCTTCAACAGCGCAAGATGGACGCCGAGACCCGCGTTCTGTTGGCAAACCTCAAGGTAACGTTGCCGCGGCTGGACGCCGTTGTCGCCATGATGTCGGGCGGTCAAAGGCAAGCCATCGCGGTGGCGCGGTCGACCGTTTTTGCCCGCAACGTCGTGATCCTGGACGAACCGACCGCGGCACTTGGCCTGCGCGAATCGCGCCAGGTGCTCAACCTGGTCGCAGCGCTCCGCGACCAGGGCAACGCCGTCATCCTGATCACCCACAATATGGAACATGTCGTCGAGCTTGCCGATCGCGCCGTGGTGCTTCGCCAGGGCCGCAAGGTTGGTGAACTTGTGCCGACCAGGGACAACAAGCAGGAGCTGGTTTCCATGATCGTTGGAGCCTGATCTGTTCGAAATTTGGGGGCCGTTCCGGTCCGCAAATGCGTGAAGCGGCTTCCGTGGGAAGGCGCCTCAATTCCAAGGGAGGAATGGAATGCCAATGAACTCAAAACTGTTCGCTGGGCTGGCGATCGCCGTTGCGTTTGCGATGCCGGCTTGGGCCGCCGACAAGATCAAGGTCGGCCTGATTACGAAATTCCCGGTGCCGTTCTACTCGACCATGGAGGATGCCGCCAAGAAATACGCGGCCGCTCATCCCGAGATCGAACTGGTCACCGGCCAGGGCCAGGCTGCTACCGACATCGAGGGCCAGATCGCACTGATCGAATCCATGATCACGCAAGGCGTAAAGGGTCTGGCGATCACGCCGGTCGATCCGACCGTTGCACCGGCGCTCGACAAGGCCGTCGCTGCCGGCATCAAGGTGGTTCTCGTCGACAACAGCATTCCTGACTGGAAAGGTCAGACAGCACTGGTTTCGACCAACAATCTAAACGGCGGCAAGATCGCCGGCGAATATTTGAAAACCGTGCTCAAGAGCGGCGACAAGATCGGCATCCTGCAAGGTGTTCCCGGAGTGCCGGCGCTGGACGACCGGGTCACCGGCATGATGGAGGGCCTTGGCGACGTCAAGGTCGAGGTTGTCGGCAAGGGTGCAACCAATTGCACGCTCGAACTTGGCACATCGGTGACCGAAGACATCCTGACCGCCAATCCCGATCTCAAGGCGATCTACTCGGCCTGCGGCCCGCCAATCCCGGGTGCGGTCAAATCGATCAGCAATGCGGGCATTGCCAACGACAAGATCATCCTGGTTGGCTTCGACGCCTGCTGCGGTGAGATCGAAGCGATCAAGTCGGGCGCCGAAGATGCCAGCGTCGCACAATTTCCGGCAAAAATGGGGGAGTTGGGCATCGACACTGTCGTCAAGGCGATCCGTGGGGAAGCCGTGGAGGCCAATGTCGATACTGGCGCCGGCCTCGTGACGCTGAAGAACGTCAAGGACTTCGAATAGGCTCCCACACCTGGGCCCGGCGGTCATCTCAGCCGCCGGGCTCTTTTTGAAACATTTCAGGAAGATGGTCCGCATGAAAGCGCTCGTGTGCCGAAAGCCCGGCGAATTGAGCTTGGAAGATCGTCCGGCGCCCGGCTCGCCGGGCCCTGGTTGGGCGCTGATCAACATCAGCCATGTCGGCATCTGCGGCACCGACTACCACATCTTCGAGGGTAAACATCCGTACCTCGCTTATCCACGTGTCATGGGCCACGAAATTTCGGGAACAGTCGCGGCAATCAATGCGCCAGGGAAAATCGCGGCCGGAGAGAAAGTGCTCGTCAATCCCTACCTTGCATGCGCCAAATGCGTGGCCTGCTGCCAGGGCAAGCCGAACTGCTGCGTCGCGATCGAGGTGCTAGGCGTGCACCGTGACGGTTCCATGACTGAGCAGATTCTCGTGCCGGCACAGAACTTGATTCCAGCAACCGGCCTGTCACTGATCGAGGCGGCGACGGTCGAATTTCTGGCCATCGGTGCTCACGCGGTTCGCAGATCCATGGGTGGTCCGGCCAGTCGAACCTTGGTCATCGGCGCCGGCCCGATCGGCCTTGGCGTCGCCCTTTTTGCCCGCATAGCGCGACAGAGCGTGACCGTCATGGACGTCGATGCCAAGCGGCTGGCTTTTGCAGCAAAGCAGGGCTTCCTGGTAATCGACGGTTCGAAAGGATCGATCGTTGAGACGATAGCGGAGCGAACCGCCAAATCAGGTTTCGATGTCGTCTTCGACGCAACCGGAAACAGCCGTTCGATGCAGTCTGCCTTTGCCTATGTTGCCCATGGCGGCGTCATGGTGATGGTCAGCGTCGTGCCGGACGACATAACCTTCTCCGATCCGGAGTTTCACAAGCGGGAGATGATGCTGATCGGCAGTCGCAACGCGACGCAGGCCGACTTTCAGCACGTCATTGCCTCGATCCGCGATGGAAAAATACCAGTAGACCAACTCGTCACCCACCGCACGACCCTGCGCAACGGCCCACGCGATATCGCGATCTGGGCGCGGCAGAAATCCGGCCTGATCAAGGCCGTCATCGATGTGGCGGAATCTGGCTGACTCTGGCAGACACAATCATCTCAGGGTTGGCGGATTGTGCAACGAAGGCAGCAAGCAGCGAGGAGGTCCGTTGACCAACGAAATTGTCACGCCCATTTTCCAATTCGGCACGAGCCGCTTTCTGCAGGCGCATGCGGCTCTTTTCGTCCACGAAGCGCAAGCTACGGGCGATGCGTCAGGCCCGATCACGGTGGTCGCCATTAGCGGATCGGCGGCCGGCCGGGCCCGGCTGCAGGCGATTGCCCGCGATGAAGGTTATCCTGTTGTCATCCGCGGCCTGGAGGCGGGCCAGCGTGTCGAGCGAGAAATCCGTGTGAAGAGCATACGGCGCGCGCTCGACGCCGAAGTTGACTGGCCATCGCTGGTCACACTCTTCGCCGAACAGGCGGACTTCGTGGTCTCGAATACGGCAGAAGCAGGCCTCACCGTTCAATCCGATCTGGCCATCGATCTCACGCGCCGGCCAGACGTGGCGCCCCCAGGGTATCCGGCAAAGTTGCTCGCTCTGCTTGCGCAACGATTTGGCGTTTCCGCAAGGCCCGTCGTGGTGCTTCCGACCGAACTGGTTCAGCGCAACTTGGTCGCGCTGGCCAAGCGAAGCCGCGCTTCCGACGCGCTTTTGTCTTTCATCGCCGACGATTGCGTATTTGCCAATTCGCTTGTCGACCGCATTGTCTCGTCGGCGATCGAGCCAGTTGGCGCAATCGCCGAGCCATACGCATTGTGGGCGATTGAAAAGCAAGCTGGGCTGAGGCTTCCTTGCCGTCACCCCGCTATCGCGCTTGTCGAGGACCTCGAACGCATCGAGAGGCTGAAGCTATACATCCTGAACCTCGGCCACACAGTGCTTGCACAATGCTGGATGGACGATCGGCTGAGACCCGACCTGACGGTGCGCGAAATTCTGGAACTCGACAGGTATCGAGACTTGCTGACAGAGATTTATGGTTCCGAAGTCATTCCCGGCTTCAAAGCGCGGGAATGGAGCAGGAAGCGACAGCATACGTGGCGACCACGCTTGAACGGTTCGACAACCCCTTTCTCGACCACCGGCTGAGCGATATCGCTGCCGGTCATCTGATCAAGGTCCAACGGCGTATCGGCGGCTTTCTCCACTGGGTGCCGCAGCAGCGTCGTGAACAGTCGCCGTTTCTCGCAAAGTTTCTCTCGGCTGTTGATCAGAATGCGGATCGCCATAACGCCGTTCAGTAATTGAATCGTGGCGTATTGGCTCACCTACCTTTGCGATCAAAGGAACTGGAAGGAAGAACGCAATGGACCTGTTCAAACTGGATGGCGACGTCGCATTGGTCACCGGCGCCGGCAGTGGCATCGGTCAGGCCATAGCGGTGGGCTTTGCTGAGGCCGGTGCCAACGTCGCCTGCTTCGGTCAC
Source organism: Mesorhizobium sp. P2_F7 (assembly GCF_056403695.1). Lineage (NCBI taxonomy): Bacteria > Pseudomonadati > Pseudomonadota > Alphaproteobacteria > Hyphomicrobiales > Phyllobacteriaceae > Mesorhizobium > Mesorhizobium sp. P2_F7. The sequence goes on from NZ_JBFUFA010000003.1 coordinate 783,955, forward strand.
CCTTCGAGAGGTGGACTCGAGGAGACGGCGGCAAGGATCAACGCGCTCGGCCGCAAGGCACTGGCCATAACCGGCTCGGTGACGTCGGAAGCCGATCTCGCCGCCGCTGTCGAACGTATCGAAAACGAGCTCGGCGCGCTTACGGTTGCTGTCAACAACGCGGGTATTGGCGGCGCGCATGCGGCCGAGACTTTGCCGCTGGCAACGTGGGAAGAGCTTTACGGCATCAACGTTGGTGGTGTGTTCCTGTCCTGCCAGGCCGAGGCTCGCGTGATGCTGCCGCGCCGCAAGGGATCGATCATCAACGTGGCCTCCATGTCAGGCTCGATCGTCAACCGCGGCCTCCTCCAGACGCACTACAACTCGTCCAAGGCTGCGGTCATTCACATGACGAAGAGCCTCGCGATGGAGTGGTCGGACCGCGGACTTCGGCTCAACGTGCTCAGCCCCGGCTATACACTAACTCCGATGAACCGGAGGCCCGAAGTGACCGAGCAAGTGAAGAACTTCGAGCGCGATACGCCGATGGGCCGCCTCGCGATGCCCGAGGAGTTGGTGGGCCCGGCAGTGTTCCTGGCCAGCCGCGCTGCGTCCTTCGTCACGGGCATCGATCTCATAGTCGATGGCGGTTTCGTCTGCTGGTAGCAGAAACGAAGCAGGATCAAGCACCAAGGAAATCGTCAGCCGCCGACGCCAAGGCAGCGCATCACACAACCCTTTAGGCAGCCCGCACGATCGAGCGTTTCTTAGAGCCTCGCGACAGCATTAGTCGAGTTCGATGATGCTGCAGCCATAGGCCGGGAGCGACAGCCTACCGCCGCGCACTTTGCCATCGCCGAGCAGATCCTTGCCCGCGGGGACATTGCCGATGCTTGCCGGCTCGCCCAGTGTGTTGAGGATGAACAGCAGGCGGCGGTCCTTGCTCTCGCGGATGGTCGCTTCGACGCCGGCCGGCATGTCGGCGATGAGCGGCACGATACCGGCGGGCGCCAGTACTTGATCGGCCAGCAGCTCGACCAGAGCGTCGCTGAGGTACGTGCCGAGGTAGATCACATTGCCCTTGCCGACTTTGCGCGAAGTCATCGCGGCCTGGCCCTCGGCGAAGCGGCTGGCCCAGCTGCCGATAACCTCCGTGCCGGGCACGACGTTAAGCAGCTCATAAAGATGCGCCGCCGTCACCTGCGCATTCCCGATCTTGAGCTCGTATTGGCGGCTCGCCGACGTCGCTGGCAGCTTCTTGCGCACCGTGTTGGCGCCGAAGCGGCCGCCATGCTCGAACAGGCCCTCGCCGCCGATCGGCGTCAGCAACCCGAACTCCTCGACCGTGATCCCGGCCAGCGCCGAGAGCGTCTTGCCCGGCGAGGTGTCGCGGATGACGTGGTTGTTAACGTCGCGTGATCCGGTGCGGCCTCCCAGGATTACCGTTCCACCCGCCTTGGCGAAGGCCTCGATCCGCGCCGTCCACGCATCGGTCCATTTCAGCCAATGCGGCACGTATAGCGCCTTGAGCTTGCTGAGATCATCCTCGGGATGGATGAAGCCGCAGGCGATGTTGTGGCGGTAGCAATAGCGGTGCAGCAGCGTCGCATCGTCCTGGGGGCTCGGCATGCCGATTGGGCAGGAGCGGTGCATCTCCTGATTGTCGAAATCTGATCCGGCGATGCCTAAATCCATGCGCACATGCGTGCCGAGGATCTTGTCCTTGAGCGCCGTAACCTCACCCGCAAACTGCTTGGCCTCGTCATAGCGCCGCCGAGGGATATCGTCGTGATCGATGATGCCCATCCAATAGATCTCGGCGCCGAAATGCGCCGGCCGCCAGCGGAAGAACATCACGCCATCGGCGCCGCGCGCCACTGACGTATAGGCCATGCGGCGCATCTCGCCGGGTTCGGGCGTCAGCGTCGAGAAGTTCGGCTGCGCACCGAAGCCCGATTGCTGCTCGGGCACGATGAAATTGCCGGTGAAGCCGCGGCAGAGATCGAGACGCAGCGCCTGCGCCTCGCCGACGCTTCCGACCCGCTGCATCTCGTCATCGAGATGCGGGTAGATGTCGAAGCCGAGAAAATCGAGATCGGTCGAGAACTCGCCGCGGAAGTCAATGTCGTCGATCCGCCCCAAATTGTGGAAGACGAACCAGTCTGGATTGGTGGCGCGCAGGATCAGCACCTGATCGTGCTGGAACCGCGCCGTGACGAAGGCGAGGAAGCGGTGATAGTCGACCACATGGGTCGGCCCGACCGGGGCAGGAGCGTAGTCGAGGGGCAGCACCACTTGATCGAAAGCGTCGTAGGCGGTGGCCCAGAAATGCCCGCCCCACGCATCGTTGAGCGCGGCGATGGTCTTGTACTTGTCCTTGAGGAAGGCCTGGAACTCGGCCAGAGTCACCGGACCGTAGGACAGCGATCCAGAGGTATTGAACTCATTGTCCGTCTGCCAGCCGATGATGTGCGAATTGCCGCGATAATGCTCGGCCATCGCTTGAGTGATGCGCTTTGAATGCTCGCGGAACACGCCGCTCGCAAGATTGGCATGCTGGCGCGAGCCATGGCACATGGCGCGGCCATTGGCATCGACGCGCAACACTTCGGGATAACGCGCCGTCAGCCAGCGCGGCGGCGTCGCCGTCGGCGTGCACATGATGGTCTTGATGCCAGCCTTGCCCAGCCCATGTATGGCGCGGTCGAACAAATCGAAGTCGAACGTCCCCTCATGCGGCTCGAAGATATGCCAGGCGAATTCCGCAAGTCGCACCGCGTTGAAGCCCGCGGCTGCCATGCGGTCGGCGTCGCGTTGCCAATAGCTCTCATCGACATGCTCCGGGTAATGCGGGGTACCGACGAGGAAAGTGTCGGTCGCGATCGGCCGCCAGACAGAGAGCGGGGCGGATTTCGAGGCAGTCGTCATAGTCGGAAAACTCCAGGCGATAGTCTACTTGATGGCGCCGGCGGTGAGGCCGCCCTGCCAGAACCGCTGGAGCAGCAGGAATACCACGATGACCGGGATGATGCTGACCAGAGCGCCGGTGATGATGATCGAGAACAGCACCTGTCCTCCGCCACCGCCTTGCTGCGCTAGCTGATACCAGGTCGCCAGGCCCACCGTGATCGGCTGATACTCCGGCGAGCGCAGCACGATCAGCGGCAGGAAGTAATTGTTCCAAGTCCCGACGAACGAGAGCAGCGCCACGGTCACCATACCCGGCGCCACCAGCCGCAGCACAATGGCGCGGAAGATCACGAACTCGCCGGCGCCATCGAGACGCGCTGCGTCGAGCAGTTCGTCGTCGACGCCCTGCTCGATATAGACGCGCATCAGATAGACGCCGACCGGCGAGATCATCGAGGGCAGGATCACGCCCAGCGGATTGTCGCTGAGTCCCGAAAGCGCCAGCAGCAGGAAAGTCGGCACGACGAGAGCCGTCTGCGGGATCATCACAGCGCCCAAGACCAGCGCAAACAGCAGATTGCGGCCGACGAATTTGAATTTGGCTAACGCATAGCCTGCCGCGGTAGCCAAGATCGCGGCACCGAGCCCGGCGACGGTCGAATAGAGTAGGCTGTTGAACATCCAGCGCATGAAGACGCCGTTGTCGCGCGCCAGAAGATCGCTCAGATTCTGCCAGAGGTTGAACTCGGTGCCGAAGCCGAAGCCGAACGTGGTGAACAGGTCGCCATTCGTCTTCGTTGCCGATAGGACCAGATAGACCAGCGGTATGAAGCTGTAGAGAAGGAACAGTGACAGCAGCAGCGTGAGCATGATCCGCGAGCGCCGCCTTTCGCCGGGCCGGCGCCTGGCAGCTTCGAAAGTGGCGATGTCGGTGGTCGCAGTCATCATTGCTCCGGCCGACGGCGGTTGGCGATCAGGGTGAAGATGTAGGAGGCACCGGCGATCACGATGCCAAGCACGAACGAAACGGCGGCCGCATAGCCATACTGCTGGTTCTTAGTCGCAAGAGAATAGGCATAGAGGTTCGGCGTGTAGCTCGAATTGATGGTGTTACTGGCGAGCGCGCGCATCAAGTACGGCTCATTGAACAGCTGCAGTGTGCCGTTGATCGAAAAGATAATGGTGAGCAGGATCGCCGGCCACAGCAGCGGCAGCTGGATCAGCCGGGCAAATTGCCAGGGCGAGGCGCCGTCCATCCGCGCGGCCTCGGCAAGGTCCGACGGGATCGCCTTCAGCGCGGCGTAGTAGATCACCATATTGTAGCCGACATATTCCCACGTCACGATATTGGCCAATGAGAAGATCATCGCGCCCGGCGATAGGAAGTCCGGCGGCGGCAGGTTGAACGCCTTGGCCATCTGCGTGAACGGGCCGAAGGTGGGGCCGTAGAGATAACCCCAGATGATCGTCGCGATCACGCTCGGCACAGCGTAGGGGAGGAAGAAGCCGAGCCGGAAGACTCCCTTGGCATAGACCTGACCACGATCGAGCACGATGGCGAACAACAACGCCAGGGCCAGCATGATCGGCACCTGCACGATGCCGAACAGAACGAGGTTCCACACGCCGCCCCAGAATTTGGCGTCGTCCGCGACCTTGATGTAGCTGGCTGCACCCGCGAACTGCCGTCCGCCCACCAGCGTGTCGCGGTAGAGGCTCATGTAGAACGCATAGACCAGCGGCGCGACGATGAAGGCGATAAACAGCAGCATGAAGGGCGCCAGGAACAGATAGGGCGCGAGCGTTCGTGACGTAAAACCGCCCAATCGCGCTGGGCGCGTCGGTGCGGTTGGCGAATTCGACATTGCCATGGGTCCCCCGTCCGGCAAGATGAAGAGATCGGGCGCGCCGATCAAGGCGCGCCCGGCCGGTGCCCGGGAGGAGTTAGGCCACGGTGAAGCCTTGGTCCTTCGCGTAGGTAACCACGGCGTCCTGGACGCGGTCGAACGCATCCGACAGCGTGCCCTTGCCGCTGATCGAGGCGCCGAATTCATCGGACATCGACTGGTAGAGGAAGCCCTGGAACGGGCTCCATTCAAACGGCGCCACGGCACTCGCCGATTTGGCAAACACTTTGTTCACCTCTTGGCCGCCGAAGAATTCCGGCTTGGCGCTCGCCCATTCCGGGCTTGACAGCAGCGCGTTGGTGCAGGGGAAGAAGTTTTGCTTGGTGGTGTACAGCTTTGTGGCTTCGGGATTCGTGTTCAACCAGATCGCGACTTCGGCGGCCTCGGGCAGATGCTGGGTCGCTTTCATCACGGCCAGCGATGAGCCACCCCAAGCGCCAGTCACGAACTTGCTCGCGTCCCACTGCGGCAGATCGGCGGCACGCCATTTGCCCACGCTGGTCTTGGCGACCGAGGTCAGGAACAGCGGACCCCAGCCCGCAGCGAGCCAGGTGGCATAGCGACCCGAGTCGAGGCCGGTGTACCACTCATTGTTGAAGCCCGGCTTGGTCTCGATAACACCCGCGGTGATAAGGTCCTGCCAATAGGCGGCGAAGTCCTTAGCAATCTTGTCGTTGATCCTGATCACGAGCTTGTCGCCATCGCGGCTAACCGGCTTCCAGCCCATCGGCCACAACAGACCCAAGACCCAGTCGGCGTTGGCACCGAACGGCGCGTCGGTCATGAACACAGTCGGATCGGCCGCATGGATCTTCTTGCCCGCATCGGCAAACTCGGCCCAGGTGGTGGGCGGCGTGATCCCATGCTTGTCGAAGATGTCCTTGCGATAGAGCATCGCCATCGGACCGTAATCCTGCGGCGTGGCGTTGACCACATCGCCCATGGCGACCTGCGCCCATAGGCCTTCGGGGAACTCGCCCTTATGGGCATTGGCGTACTGGCCGATGTCTGCGAGGGCGTCGACCTGGCGGAAGCTCTCGAGGTGCTGGTATTCGATCTGGGCGACGTCCGGCAGGCCGCTGCCCGCCTGCACGCCCGCGCGGAGCGCGTTATACAACGGGTCCCCCTGGCCGGGATTCACGAGTTCGATCTGGATGCCCGGATGCGCGGCGTTGAACATGTCTACCTCAAGCTGGAGATTCGGCACCCACGACCATACAAGCACCTTGACGGGCTCGGCAGCGCGAACTGCCGCAGGCAGACCCGCTACCGCAACGCTCGCACCCGCAACTTTCAAGAAGTCACGACGCTGCATCATCCGCCCAAGCGGATTGAAAATCTTCGTCATTGAAGTCCTCCCACGAAAGATACGCTCCCACAAGACGCAGGGCGCGGTTTTTCTTTCAGTTAGAAACTTAATGCCTACAGACAGTTGCTGTCAATTGCGATCGATTGATCTTCAGTCGGCCATCACGAGGCTGTCGGCAGGGTTGAGGGTCGTCGCATCGAGCACCAGGCGCACCGCTCCAAGCACGATGTCGCGGTGCCCCAGCGCGCCTATCACGAGGCGCGGCGGGTCGTACACATTGCCCTTGAGGCGGTGCCGCAGCACATCGAGCACCAGATCACCGCCGCCGACGATCCGGCCCGCCAGTACGATGATTTCGGGATTCATGAAGGCAGCAACACTGCCCACCGCCATCGTCGCATAGTCGAGCAGTTCGGTCACGACTGGTGCGATTTGGTCCGCCTGCCGGTCGGTGAGGGCAGCCAGGGTGAGCTTTCCCGCCGCATACTGGATGTTGGCCTCTGCGAGCATCTTGGTCGCCTGTTCGGGGATGCCGAAAAAGCGGAGCGATTGCTTGTCGCCCAGATGTTCGAACGGCCGCCCGGTGAGGAGGGGGTCATCGAGATACCAGCCGAGCTCGCCCGCCGCATGCGAGTGCCCGCCATAGAGCTTGCCGTCGATCACGACGCCCGCGCCGGCACCGGGCCCGATCGAGAGGCTCACGACACTGTCGGCGCCACGCCCGGCCCCGAATCCCCATTCGCCCACGGCGGCGAGGTTGCGCCCGTTCTCGACGACGATGGGCATCTGAAAATGCTGGCTGAGCCGCGCTCGCAACGGCATGTCGCGCCAGCCGAGCCCGAGCGTCAGCACCACTTCGCCCTCCGGCTGCCTGACAATCGAGGGCAGGCCAATGCCGATGCCGCGAATGGTCTGGCCGCGCGGGTGGGGGGCCGCCATGAGCCGGCGGATCAGGCTGACCAGCTTCTCGAAATTGCGCTCGCCATCATCGTCGGCGGTCTCGTGCATTTCGGTCTGCACGACGCCCTCGAGATTGGCCACGGCGCCATAGAACTCGCCCTTGCCGGCCTCGATGCCGATGATCGCATGCGCCGCGCCGCGGAACTTGATGCGTGCCCGGGGACGGCCCCGGACATTGGCCTCGTCAAACCCGTCATACGCCACCAAATCCTCGGCAATCAGATCCTCGATCACCCGCATCACCGTCGGGATGCTGATGTTCAGTCGCTCGGCGAGGCTCGAAGGTGATGCCACTCCTTCGGTGCGGATCAAATCCACCACGGCCGAACGATTGAGTCGGCGTAACAGGCTCGACGTCGTGGGCTGGCGCTTCATTCATGGACCAGTTGCAAAAGGCCGGCGGACCGGCAACGAGCGTCGGCATAGACCAGAACCGTGCCAGAGTCCGCCTTTTTCTGATGACGCCGACCGTCAGTTGTCACTCCGCAGTGAAAGCTACCGCGGTAGCCCGTTCGATGACTACGGCGATCCGTGGCGGGCGTCCAAGCCCACCGGAGTCACTGCGCATACTCGTGCAAATAACTGACTCCGGTTGCTTCAATCGGTTACGAGCTCGTCCGCCTTTGGCGCGGAACCAACATCAATGGGCGCTTTTGGCGCAAAGCGGTCCGCACTACGCTGGACGCAACGGTCGGCTTTCTTGCCAGCCATCCTGAATGCTGCCGGACCGTTAACCGCCAAATGCTGCCGGGCTGCAATGCGCCTCAGTTCGGACGCCAGCATATAGGTTCCCATCGCTTGAGAGCGGACATACAAATGAGATCGCCGTAGTGTGCCAACTAACCCGAGGCGGCCTGTACGAGATTTTGAATGTCCACCAGAAAGCTGACCGTGCCGATATCCGCGGCACGTTGGCCAACGACGAGCAACAGGCGCTCACCCCAGTGGTTGGCATCGATGCCGATCACAGGTTCGCGGAGTTTGCTCGGACAGTGCGCCCAACGTCACCGTTGACCAGACGGTGCTCTCATACTTGCCGGAGTTCAGCTGCCTTTTGTCCGAACTTGGAGACGGGCGTAGACGCGCCGTCGTCGATGATGACGACGGCGCGCCGCTCCTCATATCGGCAGGGCTTTTCCAGTCTGCTCTGCCACCATGTACTCCGCATACCAGTCCGGCCAGTTCTCGTCGCGTTGGCCGCCGGTGCGCTTTTCGTGCTCGCCATGGGCGGCAGCCGCACGTCGCAGCGTGGCAGCGAATTCGTTCGCCGAGGTGAACGTCGTGACGTCAGTGTCCACTCGTCCCGGCAATCGCGCGGTCACTTCCTGAAGCAACCAGCTGTTGCCGTCGGGATCGCTGAACGTGGCGAACGAGGAATAGCTGCGCTGCTCCGGATTCCGGCCGCTGACCGGCGGCTTACCTGGACCGGCACGGTGAAATACTTCGCTCACCGCCACTCCGCGAGCGACGAGCTCGGTGCGGGCCGCCTTGATGTCCGATACGATGAGATAGAGGCCACTTGCCGAACCCGGCTCGGCAGTCGTGATGCCATTGCCGAAATGGATCGAGGCCGAGGAGCCTGGAGGGGTAAACTGTACCCCCCGGAAAGTGTCGCCGACGACGAAGTCCCCGTCGAGCCGCCATCCCAGACCGCTGTAGAAGCCTTTGGCACGATCGACATTCGAGACCGGGATGACGACAACTTCCAGTTTCATGTCGACTGTCTGCAATGCGACGGCTTCAACGCCAGTTTTGCTCTGCTGAATCATGTTCATGTCAATCTCCTTGGTGTTATGGATCGGTTGAATTGCAACACTGTCCGCTTCGTCACGCCGCGACCGCGAGCCGGTAGCGCGCCGGCATTGCGCTGAGCGATAGGTTCGGGATGAGCTTTTGCCGCGCAGCTTCGTAAACATCCCAGTCCTCGCGGTTCGGCAGCGAGGGGATCGTCACGAGCTCGCCCTGGTCAAAGCCGGCCAACGCCGCGTCGACGAGGTCGTCCGATTGCATGACCATCTCGCTCGGCAGCTGCTCGATCGAGCCGCCCGCGGCGTCCCAGAAATTCGTAGCGACGGCACCGGGCAGGACGGCTTGGACGCGCACGTTTCTGTCGGCAAGCTCTTTGTCGAGCGACAGGCTCAGGGCCAGCACGAAGGCTTTGGTAGCGCCATAGACGCCGTTCAGAATTTCCGGCGCGACGCCGACGGCCGAGGAAAGGTTGATGATCGTACCGCCGCCGCGCGTCACGAATGCCGGGATCACGGCGTAGGTGAGCCGCGTGAGCGCGGTCACGTTCAACTTAATCATGCGCTCCATGTCGTCAACGTTCGACTCGAGTAGCGATACCAACGCCCCGGAGCCGGCGTTATTGACCAGCATGGTGATGCCGGCATCGGTGGCGAGCAGTGTCTCGATGCGCTCGAGATCGGCCTTGTCGTTGAGGTCAGCAGCAATGGTGCCGACTCTGCGGTTCGTCGCACTTGCGACGCGCTTGGCCACGTCGTCCAGCTTGTTCTGGCTGCGTGCCACGAGGATGAGGTCGTAGCCGCGGCGGGCCAAGCGGTCGGCATAGATCGCTCCGATACCGGCGGAAGCACCGGTTATCACTGCGATACCTTTCGAGGAAGTCGTCATGGTCGTTCTCCTGTTTCGATTTGTGTAGGTTGAAGGCACGTTTGCTCAGCAGCGGAGCGGCTTCATGCCGGCCCGCATTGGTAGGAAAAACGGGGCGGTTAGCCGCCCCGTTCAGCTTCAGATCGATTGCCGCAGCGGACGGAAGGCTGCCCGGAGTTCGTCAGAGAACAGCTCCGGCTGCTCCCAGGCAGCGAAATGCCCGCCTTTATCGACTTCGTGGAAGTAGACCAGGTTGCGATAGGCGCGTCTGGCCCAGGTCTCCGGCGCGAGAAAGGTTTCCAGCGGAAAGACCGTAATCGCCACTGGAAGCGAGATCTGGTCGGTCATCTCCGGGGCCGCAAGCACCGGACTGCGTCCGCCATACTCCCAGTAAATCCGTCCTGCCGAGGCCGCGCTGTTGGTCAGCCAGTACAGCGTGACGTCATCGAGCACCTCGTCGACTGATTTTTCTGGATCGCTACTGCTGTACGTCCAATGCGAGAACCCCGGATGCCCGAGCATCCACGCTGCAAGGCCGGACGGCGAGTCGGAAAGTGAGTAGCCGATCGTCTGCGGCCGGGTGCCCATCATAACCGCGTAGGACCTGCTGCCCATTTTGGCAGCCGCGCTGAGCGCGTCAAATGCCGCGTGTTCCTTCTCGGAAAGGCCCGCCGGCGCCGGTCCCCCGGCAGCCAGTAGGGAAGCAATCTCAGGCGGGATGACCGCCGGCAAATTGATATGGATGCCAAGCAGTCCAGCCGGCGCCTGCCGCGCCATCGCGTTGGAGACGGGAGAGCCCCAGTCGCCGCCCTGGGCGACGTAACTTGTGTAGCCAAGCCGGGTCATCAGAATAGCCCACACTCGTGCGATCCGGTCGGGCCCCCAACCCGCGTCCCTGGGCTTGCCAGAAAAACCGTAGCCCGGCATTGAAGGCATGATGAGGTCAAAGGCGTCTTCTGCGTGTCTCCCATGCGCAGTCGGATCGGTGAGCGGGCCGACCGTCTTGAGCAGTTCAAACACGGAGCCGGGCCAGCCATGCGTCATTATCAGCGGCATGGCGTTCGGATGACGCGAGCGCACGTGGACGAAGTGAATGTCAACGCCGTCGATCGTTGTCATGAATTGAGGCAGGGCGTTAAGCTTGGCCTCGGCTTTCCGCCAATCGTAAACCGCACCCCAATATTCGACGAGGGGCTTGAGTTTCGCGAGCTTGATACCCTGCGATTGATCAGCCACCGTCTCTTGGTCAGGCCAGCGCGTCGCGGCGATGCGCCGGCGAAGCTCATCGATCTCGTCCTGCGGGATACTAACCGCGAAGGGGCGGATCAACTCGGAACCGGCAGCTGCGAAGAGCGTACGGGGAAGCAGGGTGGCCGCCGCCACCGCGACCGTCGTTGCCAGCAGTTCGCGCCGTGAAAGCGATATTGCAGACATAATTTCCTCCTAAGTCCAGCCGCCTTTTCGGAGGCGGTGCCGGTTGTACTTCTGCAGGCAGGTGTTGCCCGACGAGGAGAACGTAGGCGCTGCCGAATTCGAGGGCCAATTAAGCTCCATGAGGAAATCTGAAATTTTCTGAAGCAATCCGAGTGCCTGATAACGTCCACAAACGGTGAGGACCGCCCATGCCCTTGCCTGTTCGGGTCCTTCACGAGACAATGGTGACCTTGGCCAACCGAGATCAGGATTTTGGGACAGTTCGAACCACGTGTGTTTGAGTCCCGCGGATGGGAGGTTGATGTCGCGAAGCGCGAGCTGCGCGCGCATGGCGCGGCTGTTCCTATCGGCAGCCGTGCATTCGAGATTATCGAGACGCTCGTGGAGTCTGCGGGCGGTCTGGTGAGCAAGGACGATCTGATGAGGCGCGTCTGGCCCGGCCTCGTCGTCGAGGACAACACCGTCCAGGTCCATATCGCGGCGATTCGCAAGGCATTCGGTACTGACCGCAGCATGCTGATGACGATCTCCGGCCGTGGTTACCGGCTCTTGGGCGACTGGACGACCCAAAAAGAGATTTTGCCAGCACAGCCGGATGTTCCCGACCGGGCGCGAACGGCCGCCCATCCCTTCCTGACCAACGTGCCGGTGGCGGCCTCCGCGCTGGTCGGCCGGGAAACGGCAGTCCAGCAGCTACGGGATCTTCTCTCCGCCTACCGGGTGGTCACCCTGACGGGGCCGGGCGGCATCGGCAAGACAGTACTGGCCTCCGAAGTTGCCCGCAGGATGTTTCCGACATTCGACGGCGATGTCCTGTTTGTCGAGCTGGTTTCGCTGATCGATCCAGATCTGGTGGCGTCGAAGGTCGCTCAGGTCCTCCACCTGCAACTGCACGGTGATGAGGTGTCGCCGGAGACGGTAGCGCGGGCGATCGGCAGCAAGAGGGTCCTGTTGGTTCTAGACAATTGCGAGCACGTCATCGACGCCGCAGCGACGATGGCGGAAACCCTCTTGCGTCTCTGCCCGCACACGACGGTGCTTGCTACGAGCCAAGAGGTGCTGCGCATCGAGGGCGAGTGCGTCTACCGCGTGCCCGCGCTAAAGGTGCCCGCGGAGCGTACCCCAGAATCTGGCGACGTTCTCGAACACAGCGCCGTACAGCTATTCGTCGCAAGGGCGCGCGCGCTCCGGGGGGAGTCCCTAGCGGAGGATGACAAGCTCGCGATCATCGTCGCGATCTGCCGGCGCCTCGACGGCATTCCGCTAGCCATCGAGTTTGCGGCGACGCGAGCTGCGTCGCTCGGCATCCAACAGGTCGCGGAACATCTGGATGACCGCTTCGCGTTGCTTACCGGCGGGCGGCGAACGGCGCTGCCGCGGCACCAGACGCTGCGGGCAGCGCTGGACTGGAGTTACGATCTACTGCCTGATACGGAAAGACGCTTGCTGCGGCTTCTGGCGATCTTCCCGGCAGGTTTCACGCTGGAAGCCGCCAGGGCAGTTGCCCGCGATACCGAAGCCAATGTCGCGCTCGGCATATCGAGCCTCGTCTCGAAGTCGCTAGTCACCTTGGATGGATCGGAGGCGAGCAGGCGCTGGCGGCTGCTGGAAACTGTGCGCGCCTACTCGTTCGAGAAGCTGGTCGAAAGAGGCGAGCGTGACAAGGTCGTAAGCCGTCTTGCGGAATTTTGTCTGCTTTTGTTCGCACCCTTCGCAAAGGAGGCTGAGCTCCAGGCAGCCATCGACGATCTCGGCCATTATGGCCGCGAAGTCGACAATCTTCGAGCAGCTTTAAGCTGGGCGTTGTCGTCAGATGGCGACCCTGCGTTGGGGGTTGAGCTCGCCGCGGCGGCAACGGATTTCTGGATCGCCTTATCGCTTGCCACCGAGTGTTGCGAATGGGCCGAAAAAGCGCTGCTGCAATCCGCCGTAGCTGGCACACGCAGCGAGATGGTGCTGCAATGCAGTCTCGGAATCGCCCTGATCTATACGCAAGGGATGAGCCCTCGCGCTCGCGAGGTACTGCTGCGTGCGCGCGAATTGGCGCGGCAATTTGATGATTTTGATTATCAGCAGCGCGCAACTTGCGGACTGTGGCTATTCTCCGCACGCTCGATGGCCTTGAACGACGCATTTGCTTTTGCTCGCGAATACGAAGAGGTCGCCCGAGGCCGTGACCTCAAATCCCAGGCAACCGCCGCTTGGCTGGTCGGCGTGCCGCAGACGTATTTGGCCGACCATGTCCAGGCTGGCGAGCGGTTGCAGTGGGCGACCGATCACTACCCCGTGGCAAGCCGGCGCCTCGACATGATCAGACTCGGCGGTGATCCGCGTTCTTCGTCCCTTGCCCACCGCACGGTCAACTTGCTGTCGCAAGGATTTTTGGATGTGGCATCGGACGAATCGAAGAAGGCGGTCGTCGAAGCGCGGGGAACGAACCAGCCAACATTGTTATGCGTCGCCCTTGCATGGGCTGCCGGCTTCATCTCGCTAAGTCTCGGCGAGTGGGGACAGGCCAACGAATGCGGCGAAGAGCTTGTCGCCATTGCCTACGAGCACGCATTGCGCCCCTTTCACGCTGCCGGTCTTTGCATAAGAGGCACTCTTGCGGCAAAATCTGGCGAGCCCGAAGCCGGAGTGGGTCCACTTCGTTCCGGCCTTGCCGCGATGCAGGAGGCGAGATACCTGCTGTTTTATCCATTTTTTCGGACGGAACTTGCCGCGGCACTCGGCGCGATGGGACGTTTCGACGACAGCCTCGGAGAAATCGACGACGCGCTGCGCTTCGCGGTAGACACCGGCTATCGATGGTATGTTCCGGAAATGTTGCGGATCAGGGGCGAACTGCTGGCGCTGCGGAGCTCGAGCGACCAGGCGTCGATCGAAGATTTGTTCCGCCAGTCGATGAGGCAAGCAGCAGCGCAGCAAGCAGTTTATTGGGAGCTGTCCGCAACAACCAGCCTTGCCAGCCTTTTGCGAAGCCAGCACAGAGACGCGGAGGCGCGCGCGGCGCTCTCTCCGGTGTACAATCGGCTTACTGAGGGCTTCTCCGCATCAAGAGTGGAACGGGCCAAAACTCTGTTGGATCAATTGGCCTAATCGGACTGGCGACAATATCCGTCTTGCGTACACGATCACGGAAGTTTCGTGGCACTGGTGTCAATGTCTGCTTGTGCAGTGGACGGCTCTCCGACAACCGTTCACCCTGCTCCGTGGTAGGTTGCGTGAACGATCGCGAGCCACGACGCCCAGCAGATATTCTACTATGGCGTTACCCTCATGCGTTTTCCGACGCGACGGCGGGTCTACCTTTTATGACGAGGGTCCGCGTCGCAAGTCCAGGGGTTGCGCGCGCCGGAAAAAATCGCACCTGCCTCCTGCGTAGCGGCGTTGGCCCGGCGGTGTTTCGCTGTTCTCGCAAGCGGTAATCTCACAGTTGAGGTGCGATCGAGGCACAGACCGCCAAGACGCCGGTTCGAACCCACCGATGTTTGCTTCCGGCCCGCCCCGTGCTGGAAGAGGTTCCGTGGCTGCTTTGCGCCTCATTTCGGACGGTCAAGCAGGCTTGAGCTCTTCCTGAAAGCGGACGTATCTCGTCTCTTGTCTGCTCTATTTCCTGACCGGCGCGATTGGCTGGCCCAAATCGGCCAGTCGGTGACCGCAGTTGGCAGTTCTGGAGTGGCAGCGACGGTCGGATAACGAACCATAGGATGTCGGAAGCCCCCTAGACTTATCACATCCCAGTCGGACCTGTTGTACCCTGGTGACGGTCTAAGCGTGCTTTGACGACAGATCCTAAGAAAACTACTAGTGGGTTGTGTGCCAAGCATTCTTACGGGAAGCTGGGGAACAAAATGCGCGACTGGCAGACTCCGCTCTGTACCCCGTTTGGGCCTTCGGTGACGGCGGAGGAAGTGGCTCGGGGCGTGGACCTTACCGGGCAGGTTGCAGTGGTAACAGGTGGTTCTTCCGGGCTGGGCTTGGAGACTGTCAGAGTGCTTGCAGCATGCGGCGCTAGCATCAGCGTAACCGCGATTGACCCTATAGCCGCCCACGCCGCTTTAATGGGAATTGGCGGGGTGGAGGTATGGCCTTTAAACCTAATCAATCAAATCTCTATCAAGACCTTCGCCGCGGACTTTCTCGAGCGACACAGCCGGCTTGACCTTCTGGTCTTGAATGCGGGCGTGATGGCGAGGCCGCTGTTTCGCGACGGAGAAGGTCGCGAGGGTAACTTCGCCACAAACTTCCTCGGACACTTTCGGCTGACGGCGCTACTGTGGCCAGCTTTACTTGCGGCGGGAAAATCTCGAGTGGTTGTTCTTTCGTCCCGAGCCCATCAGCTGTCCGATGTCAATCTCGACGATCTCGATTTTGTACGGCGTCCCTATGATAAATGGACCGCCTATGGCCAATCAAAAACTGCTAACGCGCTCTTAGCAGTGGCGCTCGACACGCGTGGACGCCGTCACGGGGTCAGCGCTTTCTCCGTGCACCCCGGAATGATAATGACGCCCGGGATACGTCATCTGACCCGGTCCGAATTCGATGCAGTTGGTGCTGTCGCTTCAGATGGGTCCCCTATAATCGATCCCGCAAGGGATTTGAAAACCGTGAAACAAGGCGCGGCGACGACAGTCTGGGCCGCTACCGCTCCTGTGTTGGACTCGATAGGCGGGGTCTATTGCGAGAATTGTGACGTCGCACGCATAGAGCCCAGTGAGGGATATGGAGTGCGCCCGTATGCCATCGACCCCGAGATGGCTGAGAGGTTGTGGCGCGTGAGCGCAAGGTTGACTGGGTTAGACATCGCAAGAACCTAAGGCATCACTTGACCCACCTTGGGGCAGGTTTGCGCGAAAAGACAGTCAGGCATCAAGCCCGATGAAACGAACTGAAGCCCTTGAGTGAAGATCGTCCATTACCGCAAAGGTCAATCGATCGCACGGTCGTCGTTAATTTGACTCGGGAGACTCGATCTCCTTCGCAACATCAATCTATACTCCGGCTGACAACGCTTCGTTCCAGGGAAGGACAGCTATGCAATTGCAAGCTTCCCCAAATGCAACCGCCGCAGCTTCGGTGATCGCCTTTGGCCCATTCCTGCTCTATCCGAGGCGACATCTTCTGCTCAAAAATGATGAACCTGTCACGATCGGGTCCCGAGCGCTCGAACTCCTGATCGCGTTGGCCGAGCGACCAGGGGAACTGGTAACGAAGGACGAATTGACCGCTCGCGCTTGGCCCAACGCCAGAGTGGAGGAGTCGAACCTTCGAGCGCAGATCGCATTGCTCCGCAGGGTGCTCGGTGAGGATCAAGCCGCTCCGCGATACATCGTCGCCGTTCCATCAAGAGGCTATCGGTTCATTGCTCCTTTCACCCGCTCTCATGTTGAGCACGAGCCCGAGAAGACAACGGCCCCGAACAACCTCCCAAAACGGCTGACGCAACCTATCGGACGTGAAGAAGCCATCAAGATCGTCGAAGGACGGTTTCAAAGGTTTCGGCTGGTCACCATTGTCGGCCCAGGTGGCATAGGGAAGACAACCGTCGGACTTCGCGTGGCAGAACAATTGTTGTCATCGCATGAGCATGGCCATTGCTTCGTCGACCTTGCCCCCATAACGAACTCCCAAATCGTCCCCTCAGTCCTGGCGTCACAGCTTCGCCTTCCCGACACATCGGGTGATCCAACCGCGAGCCTCATCGGGCACCTTCGCGGCAAACGTTTATTACTCGTGTTCGACAGTTGCGAGCTCGTTCTCGAAGCCGCCGCCCGTCTGGCGGAGACGTTGCTCCGCGAAGTGCCGGAGATCACCATCCTTGCCACCAGCCGCGAAGCCTTGCGAGTGGAGGGTGAAAGCGTCTACAGGCTCCCCCCTCTCGATACACCGCCGTCGGCGGCTGGTCTGACTGCTGCCGACGCGCTGGAGTTTCCCGCTATCCGTTTGTTCGTCGAGCGGGCGACCTCGTCCGGAAGCGGGTATACGTTCGACGACGATGAAGCGCCCGTAGTCACACAGATATGCCGCCAGCTCGATGGAATCGCCCTTGCGATCGAGCTTGCCGCAGCGCGGGTGGAGGCATTTGGCACACGCGGGATCGCGGAACTTCTCAACGATCGTCTTAGGTTGCTGACAGGGGGACGGCGCACCGCTTTACCTCGCCATCAGACTTTGGCAGCAATGATCGACTGGAGCTACGGAGCGCTTTCAAAAGAGGAGCGAAAGGTCCTGCGTCGGCTCGCCATCTTCGCAGGCGACTTCGGACGGGAAGCTGCTGTTGCCATCGCAACCGACGTGACCTCCCCCGACCGCGACGTACCAGGTTATCTTGCCAACCTCGTCGCCAAATCCCTGGTAGCCGTCGATGCACAACGCAAGGTCGCGCGATACCGTCTGCTCGACACAACGCGGGCATTCGTTTTGGAAAAAATTCGCGAGGAAGGGGAGCTCGACGCCGTCATTAGGCAACTGGCGACCTATCTGTGCGATGTCCTTCGACATTCGCAGGAGGAAGTGGAAACCCTGTCGAGCGAAGAGTGGCTGTCGAGATATGGTTCCCACATCAACAACATTCGATTCGCTCTGGACTGGGCGTACTCGGATCATGGCGATCTGGAAGTCGGACTAGCGGTTACCGTCGCCGCCATTCCGATGTGGTACCAGCTTTCTCTGGTCGACGAATGCCTGACCAGCGTCCAGCGCGCGCTGACAGGCATCGGTCCGGGAAGGCGAAGAAACGAGTACGCTCGTCAGATCATGCAGCTCTACAGAGCGCTGGGGCTCTCTCAAGCATTCAAAATCGGATTCGCGCCACAAGCACCGGCCGCGTTCGCCAAGGCGCTGGAAATATCTGAGGAACTGGCCGACGTCGACGCTCAAGCGGAGGCTCTTTGGGGCTTGTGGGTCGCACAAGTGGGCATGGGTGAGTACAAGGCCTCGCTGGGGAACGCCGAACGGTTCATGGCGCTCGCCCAAAGCGGACTCGATCGGTTCATCGGTGACCGGATGCTCAGTATGACCTTGTTTTGCATGGGTGACTTCCGTGGTGCCCGCCGCCACGCCGATATGATGTTGGCCCACGATGTCTCTGCGGACACCGCCTCCGCGAACTCAGTTCGTTTTAGGTTTGGCCAGTCGGTTTCGGCACGAATTCAGCCGGCCCAGCTCCTATGGATGCAAGGCCTTCCTGATCAGGCCGTCAAAGCGGTCCATGCCGCCGTCGCCGCCGCGCGGGAATCGGGCCACGCGATCTCGTTGTGTGAAGCCTTGGCTCGCTGGTCCTGTCCGGTCTTTGTTCATGTCGGCAACTTACCGGCCGCAGATTCAGCTATCACGGAGCTACTCGATTTGGCAAAAACGAACGCGCTCGGACCATGGGAGGTGTTCGGTCGGTGCTGGAAGGCGGCGCTTCTGATTCAGCGAGGACTTCCTGAGAGTGGCGTCCCCCTTCTCCGCAAGGGGATGGCTGACCTTCGTCAGGTAAAACTCTTCAACCTTTACACCGTCAGATTTCTCGGCTTTCTGGCCGAGGGCCTGTCTTCTCTGGGACAGCACGCCGAAGCGCGTTCTCTGGTGGAGGCGGCCATCAGGGCTAGCGAGGAGAAGGAGGAGCTCTGGTGTGTCGCCGAACTCTATCGCCTGGAGGGGGACGTCCTTTGGCGCGGCGGCGACGACCTCAAGTCCGTACAACAATGCTATCTCCATTCGCTCGATGTAGCGGGTAGGCAGGACGCCCTGTCCTGGGAGCTTCGGACGACCATGAGTTTGACGAAGTTGGCGCGTGACCGGGGAGAGACCGATCGGGCGCGTACACGATTGGCTGCGGTCTACGATCGATTCACTGAGGGCTTTGAAACCGCCGACATGGTGGCGGCAAAGGATCTTTTGACCGAGATCTCCTAGTCTTCCAGCGCGTTCCGCGCGTCAGTGCTCTCGCCACAAGATTTCACGACGATTCACTGGCTTGAAATCACGCGGCTCTGCCATCCTCTGTTGGTCGCCGGATAGCCGTCGACACCGCAGTGAGGCAGACAGATGACTATCCCGACAAAAATGGAGGCCCTCGTCCTAAATGAGACGAACTCCGACTTTGTCCGCACCAGCGTGGACTGCCCAGCGCCCGCGGCGGGCGAGGTCCTTGTCCGCGTCAAGGCGAGCAGCGTCAACCCGCTCGATCTCAAGATCAAAAGCGGCCAAGCTCCGCATGCGCGGCATCCACTGCCCGCTATTCTCGGTATGGATGTGGCCGGAGTTGTCGAGGCTGTCGGCCCCGGGGTGACCGCGTTCAAGGCGCAGGACGAGGTCTTCGGCATGACGGGCGGCGTAGGCGGTCTCCAGGGCTCGCTCGCGACTTTCGTCACCGTTGACGCTGATTTGCTTGGCCCCAAGCCTGCCAACATGACTATGCGCGAAGCGGCGGCATTACCGTTGGTGTTCATCACCGCTTGGGAAGGTCTGGTGGATCGCGCCGAGGTCCATGCCCGGCAGAGGGTGTTGGTACTCGGTGCCGGCGGCGTCGGCCACATTGCAATCCAGATCGCACGCGCTTTCGGAGCCGAGGTCTTCGCCGTGGACAAGGCTGCCAAGCAACGCGAGATAGAAGAGCTATGTGCCACCGCAATCGACCGCCATCAGACGACGGTCGACGAATACGTCAAAGACCATACGGGCGGGCGTGGCTTCGATATCGTCTACGACACTGTGGGCGGAGCCGGTATCGACGCCGCGTTCAACGCTGTGACCCGCTTCGGCCATGTCGTAAGCTGCCTGGGATGGGGCACCCATTCGCTCGGTCCACTCTCGTTCCGAGCCGCAAGCTACTCTGGCGTCTTCACGCTCCTGCCGATCCTGACCGGGGAAGGCCGCGCCCATCACGGGCAAATCCTGCGAGAGGCGAAGCGGCTCGCGGAAGCAGGAAAGATCACACCTCTCGTCGATCCCCGCCGCTTCAGTTTCGAGACCATTGCGGAAGCATATGCCGAAATCGAAAACCGAACTGCCAACGGCAAGATCGTGATCGACGTCACCCACTAAAGCGACCCCTTCAAGCTCTATCAAAGGAAACGCGTCATGCCATTCGTTAATGTGAAACTGGTCGACGGCGTGTTCACGCCGGAAGAGAAACATGCCATGGCGAAGGCCCTGACCGACGTCATGGTAAAGTTCGAGGGATCGGAGGCTTTCCGCGAGGTGGTATGGGTCCTTATCGAGGAACTCCATACCGACGGCTGGCACATCGGCGGCAGGCCGTTTGAAGGACCCAAGTCGTTAATGACGACTCTTTCGAAATCCAAAGAGGTCGTCGAAATGATCGACGGCACGCCTACCACCCGGAAAGAGTGGGCCGCGGCAGCGCCAGTTCTCGGCTGACCCTTTCAACCTCTACACGGCCGAACGAGAGCATCCGGGCAGCATACGTCCCGAGCCGTTTGTGAAGCCGTGTCCAGCCCGCGAAGGGAAGAGCAATGGATACGAGTACTTCCACGAAAACGCCCACGGCGACAAGACGGGAAGTCCTTATCGGGACCGGAGCCATCGCTCTCGCCACGACGCTGCCTTTGGCGGCTATGGCGTCTGCGAACTCAACCAATCCAACCATTGAAGATGGGAGTGAGATTATGAACAGCATCAAGGTGAAAGACGGCGCGCAGATTTTCTACAAGGACTGGGGAACAGGTCAGCCGATCGTGTTCCACCACGGGTGGCCGCTGAGCGGCGACGATTGGGATAACCAGATGCTGTTCTTCCTCGACAAGGGCTTCCGCGTCATCGCCCACGACCGGAGGGGCCACGGTCGCTCAAGCCAGACCTCCGACGGCAATGACATGGATACTTACGCCGCCGACGTCGCCGCACTCGCCGAGGCGCTCGACCTTCGCGATGCGATCCATGTTGGCCATTCGACCGGCGGCGGCGAGGTCACCAGGTACGTCGCCCGGCACGGCAAAGGCAGGGTCGCCAAAGCAGTGCTCATCTCTGCGATTCCTCCCGTGATGGTCAAGTCGGCCAAGAATCCTGGTGGACTCCCGATCGAGGTCTTCGACGGCTACCGCGCCGCCTTGGCGTCAAATCGAGCGCAACTCTATCTCGATATCGCTAGCGGACCATTCTACGGCTTCAACCGCCCAGGCGCCGTTATCTCGGAAGGCACGATTCGTAACTGGTGGCGCCAAGGGATGATGGGCGGAGCGAACGCGCACTACGAGTGCATCAAGGTGTTCTCGGAAACCGATTTCACCGAGGACCTGCAGATAATCGACGTTCCGGTCCTGATAATGCATGGAAGCGACGACCAGGTCGTGCCCATCGCCGACTCTGCCGAACTCTCTGTCAAGCTGCTCAAGAACGGAGCACTCAAGGTCTACGCCGGGTACCCGCATGGAATGTTCACAACGCATGCCGCTGTGATCAACGCGGACCTGCTCGCCTTTATCAAGGCGTGACCGCCTAGGCCTGCCCTCGATCTACTCAAGCCAAATTCAAAAGCTGTCGGCCCACCTGAGGTCGGCTGCGGAAAGGTATGTCATGATGACCGAACACATGCTTTCCCGGCGTGGATTTTGCCTTTGCTGCATAGGTGCTGCCACCTTCGCGGCGACCGGTGGTTGGATGAGCCCACGCGCGGCCTATGCCGAGGCGCGCGGGCTGGTGAGCCTCATCAAGGACAGCGCCGCCAAGGCAGACATTGCCACTCACAAGCTGAGGAACAACATCACCATTCTCGAAGGCTCTGGCGGCAATGTCGCGGTCCTGGGCGGCAAGGACGGGCTCGTCATGGTTGACGCAGGCATCAGCGTGTCGCGCGCCCAGATGACGAAGGCGCTCGCAGCCATCTCCGCCGAACCCGTGACCCATCTGATAAACACCCACTGGCATTTCGATCACGCGGACGGCAACCCCTGGATCGGTTCTGGCGGCGCCAAGATCATCGCACACGAAAACACTCGCAGGTACCTGTCGCAGGTTCAACGGGTCGAGGACTGGGACTACAATTTCCTGCCGGTGGAGCAGAGTGGGGTTCCTAAGCACGTCTTCTCAAAGGAGCATTCGCTCAAGCTGAACGGACAGTCGGTAGCCATGAAATATTATGGCCCGGCGCACACCGACGGCGACATCTCGGTCATGTTCGGCGAGGCGGACGTCCTCCATGTCGGCGACACCTACTGGAACGGGATCTATCCCTTCATCGACTATTCGACCGGAGGCGGCATCGACGGGATGATCGCGGCTTCGGATGCGAACTTGGCTACATCGACCGCCAAGACGATCATCATCCCAGGCCACGGAAACCCCGTGAGCAATCGAGCGGAGCTCCAGGAATTCCGCGACATGCTTGTCGCCGTGCGCGAGAAGGTCGCGGCGCTCAAGCACCAAGGGCGATCGAGAGACGAGACAGTCGCCGCCAAGCCCACGGCGTCGTTCGATGCCAAGTGGGGGAATTTCGTCATCGATCCAGGCTTCTTCACGCGGCTGGTCTACGAGGGCGTCTAGTACGAGCCTTCGTCAATCTTCCGATCTCTCCTGGCGCTTCCTCCCAACCCACACGCCGTCGGGACGCCCTTGGGGGCGTCCCCCGAACTGAACCTTCGATCAAATTCCGAACCCTAGGAGACAGCCATGTTGCAAGCAAAAAGTGCTCTTTTCATCGATATCCCGGTCGAACTAAAGGAAGTTAAGTCTGTTCACAGCATCGGGGGCCTTGAGTTCGAAGGCGACCTGCCAGCCGCGCTGTTCCATCTTCAACTGATCACCACGGACATCGCGAACTGGAAGGCGACATCGGACGTGATCGTGGTCTTCCACACCAATGCGGGTCACGTCACGCTCAGTGACGCGGCCTATAATGCGTCGCGCAACATTGCCACCGGCAACCCATACAAGAAGCTGGTTGCCGACCTCATCGACAAGGGGGTCAAGGTCGAACTTTGCGGTGCGACCGCGAAGGTTAACGGCTGGGGAAACGCCGATCTTCTCCCCCGCATCAAGATCAATCTCGACGCCATGGCACGCACGATCCAGCTCGTGCAGAAGGGCTTCGTCAAGATCACAGAGTGACGTTCGGTTCACCCGATCGGATCTCTCAATGGGACAAAGGAGATTGCCATGCCAACCCATGCACCGATGAGAGTTGGCATCATCGGCGTGCACCCCGACCGCGGCTGGGCGTCGACCGCCCATGTGCCTGCGCTGAGGGATTTGCCGCAGTTCAGCCTTTCTGTCGTGAGCCATCATAGAATTGAAACTGCGCGGGCGTCAGCCGAGAAGTTCGGTTTCCAGCGCGCGGTCTCGTCGACGGAGGAGCTTGTGAATCACCCTGATGTCGATCTGGTGGTCGTCACGGTTAGGGTTCCGGAACACCTTCGAGTGGTAACTGCGGCGCTGGAAGCGGGAAAGTCGGTGTTTTCCGAATGGCCACTTGGAATGAACTTGCGTGATGCGGAGACGATGAACTCGCTCGCCGTCGAAAAACGCGTCTCGACAATGATCGGCCTTCAGACCCGCGCGAATCCGACCGTCCGGCAAATGCGTGAGCTCATCAGGCAGGGCTATCTAGGCGAGGTGCTCTCTTGCTCGATCATTGGCTCGGGGATCACTTGGGGGGAAGAGTTGGAAGAAGCCTTCCGATATACCTTGGACCCGTCGAAGGGCGCGAGCATGCTGCACGTGCCGTTTGCCCACACTATCGACGCCTTACTGTTCGCATTGGACGACAACTTCCACAGCCTGTCGGGGACACTGGCCAACCGTCGCACCACGATTAGGATGACGGAGAGCCAGGAAATCGTTCCGCTCGACGTCGCCGACCAGATCGCCTTCAGTGGCAAGCTCACGTCAGGCGGCCTAGTCACGTGCCATTTCCGCGGCGGACTGTCACGAGCTACAAATTTCCATGTGGAGATCAACGGTAGCAGGGGTGACCTGTTGCTGACGAGTCCTGTCGGCTACGTGGGCCTGGGGGGATTCAAGCTTATGGGGGCACAAGCAGGCGAGTCCCTTCATCAAATCCCCGCAACGGGTGAATTCGCCGCCGGCGAAAACGTCCTGACGGGCAACGTGAGAAAACTCTACGAGTTCTTCGCTTCCGACATGACTTCCGGCACTCGGCAGGGGCCAACGTTTGGAGACGCTGTCACACTGCATCGTCTAATCGACGCGATTGAGCAAAGCGGGGGAGTCGCGCGCGATGTCTGAGACGATGCACGCGCTGGTGATGTGTGCGCCTGGCGGATCTGAGTTCTACAGGTTCGCGAGATAACAAGACCTGAGTCGAGAGACCCTCGGACGAGCTTGTCAGGTCCGCGCGACCGGCTTAAAGGCTGTCTGGATGCCAGCCGCGGTAGTTGGATGAGGGCTATTTGACGTCTGTACGTATTTCGGCGGCGTTATGACACCCTATACGACCAAAATTGGGTCGCCAGCGGAATGGCCGCTTCCTGACAATTTCGGCCTGATTGCGGACGGTCAGCTTCCGGCCAAGAGCTGCCGGACCGCAATGCGCCTGGTCATTGACCCAAAAGCAATCGCATCCTGAAAGCAGACGTTGCGAGGCAGCATCTTTCGACAAGCTCCGACGAAACCGTTGCGATTGTCTTCGAGCTTGCGTCAGCTGCAGACTCCGATACGTTGCGGATGGTGCATTGCACAACGGTATTGCCGAACTGCGTCCAGCAAAAGGAAATGCCCCACTGAGAGGAAGGGAGTTCGCCGAGTTTAGGAACGACTGGCGGCTGATATTGGCCGGCCTGATCGGAACGGCTTTAGGCTTGCCTGCTATCCCTTTCTACACAATCGGCATCTTTGCGCCGATCTTCGCGGAGGAATTCGGCTGGTCGTTCGCGACTATTTTTGGCGGTTTGTCGTTGTTGGCCGGTTCAGTGCTGAGCGTCGGGCCATTTTTCGCGACATTGATCGACAGATTCGGCGCGCGCCTGGTGGCATCGGTCTCCCTCCCGTGCATGGGCCTGAGCTACATGACGCTCGCGGCATCGAACGGGTCGATCGGACAATATTATCTCTCGTGGGTCGCTATCGCGATCTTCGGGTTGGGATCGACCCCAGTCGTCTTCACGCGGGTGATCAACAGCGCGTTCGAGGAGCGGCGAGGTCTTGCCCTTGGCATCGTATTGTCCGGCGCGGGCCTGTTCGCCTTCGTCGTAAAACCTCTGGCCCAGTTGTTGATCGAGACGGGCGGATGGCGCGTCGCAATACTCGTGGTGGGCGCTAT
Source organism: Mesorhizobium sp. P2_F7 (assembly GCF_056403695.1). Classification (NCBI taxonomy): domain Bacteria; kingdom Pseudomonadati; phylum Pseudomonadota; class Alphaproteobacteria; order Hyphomicrobiales; family Phyllobacteriaceae; genus Mesorhizobium; species Mesorhizobium sp. P2_F7. The sequence goes on from NZ_JBFUFA010000003.1 coordinate 809,297, forward strand.
GCCGGTGGTCATCGCGTGCCCGACGGTTCTCTGGGGCTTTGCGGGGCTGCGAAGCAAAAATGTTGGCGAGGGGCCGGCGATAAGCGACGCTTCGGAAGGCATGACCGCTCGTGAAGCTTTCCACTCCCGCTATTTTTGGCTCTTGGCTATTGTCTTTGTCCCGATGTCGCTGGCCATCGCCGCGCCACTGCCTAACATTGAAAACATACTTCGCTCGCTGCGTCTATCAGCTGGCGAAGTCGTCCAGCTCGCCTCGCTCGTGGGAATAGCGGCCGTAGCCGGCCGACTGCTTGGTGGTGTTCTGGTCGATCGCTTCTGGGCGCCTGCGGTGGGCACGGTCATATTGGCTTTGGGCGCGGCCGCCTGCCTCATCCTTTCGCTGGACCATGTGAGCTTCTCCACGGCCTGCATTGCCATTGTATTGCTCGGCCTCACCTCCGGAGTGGAATTCGACCTGATGGCCTATCTGGTTGCGCGCTATCTCGGGATGCGGAGCTACGCCACGACCTACGCGACTCTGTACGGGATCTTCGTAGTGGGCGCTTTCGTTGGCCCTAGCCTGTTCGGTTACGCGTTCGACAGCACGGGCACCTATTCGGGAATCCTCAAAGCCTGTGCGCTTCTGCTGATCGGAGGCGCGGCAACAGTTCTTTTTCTGGGGCCTTACCCGATCCGGAAAATCAAGGCATTGGCGTAACGCCGCCAAGCCTATCCCTGTCATCACGAGCCACTTCGGTTTTTACATCTTTTAACCAGCCATCCTGCGGTTCCAGCGGTATCGTCATCCTAAATTCTTGGATGGCTAGCTTGGATCTCGCTATCCGCTGCGAAGATCAGGAGGCTTCATGAGCAAGGGAAAAGTGGTTGTAATGGGCTCGAACGCCACTCGTATCGAAATACAGGGAGGCGGCACAGGCCCAACGGGGCAATACCTAAATGAGACCGTTGTGCCGATGCTGGCGCTTATCAGTGCCGGCTACGAAGTTGTGCTCGCCACTCCAACGGGCGCCAAGCCTTACATCGATCCTGCATCGGATGCGGTGCAGCACGTCGACGGCGATGAGAAGGCCTATCGGCGCGCCAAGGATTTTTTCGCAAATGACCCCTCGACGAACGCAGGTCATACCTTGCGATCTGTGATCGAGGAAGGGCTGGAAAATTATGCCGCCGTGTTCGTGCCGGGAGGCCAAGGGCCGGTCGTCGATCTGATGCAAGACCCTGACGCCGGAGAAATCCTTCGGCATTTCCATGCGGCAGGAAAACCCACCGCCTTGCTCTGCCACGGCCCGATCGCCTCGATCTCCGCGATGCCTAGGGCGAAGGAATTTCGCGCATCGATGATCCAGGGTAACCGCGCCAAGGCGACCGAGATCGCGAAGGGATGGCAATATGCCGGCTACGCGATGACGGTCTATTCGGCGAGCGAGGAGAAACCGATCGAGGACAACATCCTGCACGGCAAGCTTTATTTTTCTATGCCTGAAACATTGGACCTGGCGGGTGCCAAGACGACGGTCGGCCCCGACTTCGAGCCCCATGTTGTCGTCGATCGCGAACTCATCACCGGCCAGAATCCGCGCTCCGATCATCCGATCGCGGCAAAACTCATCGAAGCCCTTGATCGCGCCACTGCGACGCGCTGAAGAGCCTGAACGGGAGCGCCCCGCAGTCCACCCACTCGAAATCAAATTGGAGCCAGTTTCATGATGCGCATCGCCTTGGTCCTCCTCCTGTCGTTGATTGCTCCCGCAGCCGTGCTAGCCCAGTCCGGTGAGAAGCCCGTCTCGATCGTCCTGGTGCATGGCGCGTTCGTCGACGGCTCGGGCTGGAAATCCGTATTCGACATACTGACGGGGGAGGGATACGAGGTGCTCATCGTCCAAAACCCGACGATAAGCCTCGATGGGGACGTTGCTGCCACCCGGAAGGTGATCGCCGCGGCAAGGCATCCGGTGATCCTCGTTGGCCATTCCTACGGCGGGATGGTGATCACGGAGGCAGGCGACGATCCCAAGGTCAGAGCGCTGGTCTATCTGGCGGCCTTCGCGCCTGACGCCGGGGAGTCCGTCGCATCGCTCGCGGAAGAGCCAACGCCGCCTGGAGAATCGGGCGCCCCTTTGCTGCCGCCCAGTGATGGTTACCTGCTCGTAGACCCTTCAAAATTTCCCACTGCTTTCGCGGCCGATGTCGATACCTCCATTACGCGCTTCATGGCGGTTGCGCAGGTGCCGTGGGGCCTGGAGGCGGTGCAGACAAAGATTACCAAAGTCGCGTGGAAGTCCAAGCCGACCCATTTCATGGTCACAAAAAAGGACAAGATGATCCCGCCGACATTTCAGCGAGGCTTCGCGAAGCGGGCCAGCGCTACAACCCTGGAGATCGACAGCAGCCACGCCGTCATGCTCTCCCATCCGCAGGAGGTCGCCGCCTTTATAGAAACGGCGGCCAGCGCTAAATAGCAGACCAAGAGAACGATCATGAGCCACATTAAGATCATGGCCACATTCCTGGCGCGGCCTGGCAAGGCTGACGAGCTTGAGGCTCTGCTTTTCAGCATGGCACCCGACTGCAGGGCAGAGATCGGAAATCTGCGATGGGACGTCTGGCGGGACCAGGCCAAAGCAGATCGCTATGCGCTGGACGAACTCTATGTCGACAACGCGGCGGTGGCGGCACACCGGGAGACGCCGCATTACAAGAACTACCTTTCGAAAATCAATGACCTCGCCGAACGAAACGCTTTTGTCCTCGAGCCTGCCCTGGTCGCCAACAAGAATGGCTAGCCCGGCCTAGGATGCGTCACCGCACCGGGCCGCCTCCTGCCGCCTGAGGATCCCGAGCAGGTGGCGCGCTTTCGTGACGTTCGCGCACGGCGGTCCGTCATCGAATGCGGCGCAGACCGGAGACAGCAGTTCCTCTGCGTCGCCGTGCCGGTCGATTTGTGCCCAGAGTTCCGCCAAGGCCGTCGCGGCCCGAAGACGGAAGAAAAGCGCGCCGCTTTCGCGTGCGGTCTCCATGGCCACCATGAACGTCTCCGAGGCGCCCGCCAAGTCGCCGTCCAGCCACTGCAGCAGCCCGCGCACGCGCAGCAGTTCCGGCTGCGACCAGTATTCTCCCTGACGCTTGGTACGATCGAACGCGGCGCTCAGGCTGTCTCGGGCGAGCGCTATCCGTTTATGGCGCAATGCGCCTTCCGCAAGCATTGCGAGATAGATGGGCACCCGGACGAGGAAATTGTTATCGATGAGTTGCCCTACGGCTAGGCGCATGGCCTCAATGCCGTCGGCCTCGCCGTCCATGCTCCTCACCACGCCTTCGTAGAAATGGCAGACAGGCTGCCAGAGGGCGATATCCCGGGAGGCAAGATTGTGGGCCAGCGTCGCAACGTGCCGGCGTGCGGTTTCGGTCTCGCCGGCCCAAATGGCGAGAGGCAGGGCCGCCTGAGCAAGGGTGTTGGAATGGGACACGACGTGATCTAGCGCGAGGCTGTGGCCAATTGCATCGCGGAGCGCTGTCGTTGCCTCGCCGCGCTCCCCGGCTACCCAGGCCGCCGTCGCCAACGCGACCCGGATGGACACGAACCGATCCATCTGGAAGCGGGCGACGCCCGATCGCTTTGCAGCGGGGGCGTGCTCGCGCGCAAGCCTTTTGAGGTCATCACAAGCGCTGCGAACGTCGCCGCAGTAGAAGACTGCCGTCAGCCTGACGCGCTCTCCCTCCGCCGCTGCCGCCCTTTCGTTTTCCTGATCGGCGAGCCTGGCGAACTGCCCGAGCGTCGCGATGGCCTGCCGGTGCCGTCCTGTGAAGCTCTGCAATATGCCCAATCCCCACAGGGTTCGGAGCTGGTAATCGGTATTGCCGATCTCGCACGCCAGGCGGTTCGCTTCCGACCACGCCGCATCGGCTTCGGGACCGAAATGGTCGGAGAAGTTGAGGCCCGAAGCGAAGGAGGCAATGAGCTTCATCCCCACGGCGGGATCGCACCGCGACAGCGCATCGACCGAGCGCAGCGCTCGCTCCACGCTCCGGCGGCCTTCGGCGACAGTCGACAATTCATCCCAAAGGGGAATTGCGGCGCTGGTGAGACGCACGCCGATCTCGGGGTCGCCGCCATCGCCCAGGGTCCAGTCGATTGCCTTGCGCAGATCGTTTGTTCGCGGTTCGTAAGAGGCGGTCCATTCGCTCCTCGGTTGCCATTGCCACTGCGCTTCCGCCTGCTCGAAAAGCCGGAGAAGATAGCGGGCATGGCTGGATCGCGCGTCGGCAGCTTCTCCACTGCTGTCCAGGCGCTCGGCCGCAAAGCTGCGCGTGCTGTCGAGCAGGCGATAGCGAGGGGCGCCGCCAATGAAAGTAACCGACAGCAATGATTTCGCCGCGAGGCTCTCCGTGCACGCAGCGAGCTCTTCGATGCTACTGCCCATGCTGTCAGCGACCCCGATGACATCGGCGAGAAGGAAGCCTCCTGAAAAGACGGACAGCAGGCGCAGCAGGCGAGCCTCATCCCTGGAAAGGAGCTGGTAGCTCCAGGCCAGGGTCGCATACAGGGTCTGGTGTCGCGGCGGGGTTGCTCGGGAACTGGACCTTAGCGGCTCGAAGCTTTGTTCGAGAAGCTGGCGCAGGCTTGCCGGATCCGAAGCGGTCAGGCTCGACGCTGCGAGCTCGATCGCCAGAGCGATGCCGTCGAGGCGTCGGCATATAGCAGCCACGGAAGGCGCGTCCATATCGTTGAATTGGTACCCGCAGGCCTCGTGTGCCCGCCTAACGAAGAGCTCCACGGAGGCAAAAGCCATGGCCGTCTGTCGGTCGATACGGTCGTGCTCTTGCGGATACTGGAGCGGGGACAGGCGATAGACATGCTCCGAACGAGAGCGTAGCGGTTCCCGGCTCGTCGCAAGGATGTGAACGCCCGGAAGCGCCAGGGTCATGTGGTCTGCGATCGCCGAGGCGGTGCTGAGAACATGCTCGCAGTTGTCGAGCACAAACAGCAGCTCCCGGCCGCGCAATGCGTCGACAATTCCGGCGAGTTTATTTGTCCATTTGCCCCCGACACCCACAGCTGCCGCTATGGTCGAGTCCACAAGCTGGGGGTCGCCCGTAACCGCAAGGTCAACGAAACAAACGCCGTCTCGGTAGTGACCAAGAAGTTGTTTTGCCAAGGCTGTGGCGACGGTCGTCTTGCCAACCCCAGCCGGTCCAACGATGGTCAGGAACCGGCCCCCAGGAAGCTTAGCGGCGAGATCGGCAATGACGTCGTCGCGGCCAATGACTTGACCGGAGTTAGGCAATTGCCCGACGGGAAAATGGACCGGATCGGATGCCGATGCCCCATCTCCTCCGTAGACGCGCAACGGCGCGACGAAGCGGTAGCCGCGCCCGCTTACCGTGGCAATGCAGGACAGTCCTGACGACGTTCGCGGAAGGGCACGGCGCAAGGCGGCGATGTTGACCTTCAGGTTGGCTTCATGGACGAACGTGTCCGGCCAGGCAAAGCTTATAAGCTGATCCTTGCCCACAACCTCTCCTGCCCGTTTCACCAGCAAGTGCAGGAGATCGAGCGCGCGCGCCCCCACGCGCACCGGCTTGTCGGCGAGCATCAACAGTTGACGGTCCGGGATGAAGCGATAGTCGCCGAAACAATATGTTTTGCCGTCTGCCCTTCCAGATCGTTCCATGCCTCTCTGCTTCTCCGACCTGAATGCATCCCCTTCCCAGCTGCGCCTGCCTTTCCAAACGTAACGTCGCATGAAGCTGGCCAGCTTTAACGTGCTGGCAAATTTAACCTCTTTTTACACCCAACGCCAGAACACGCCGGGTCGCCCTCACCATCATGGGGAGGCGCAATTTCCATAACCGGCCCGGATTTACCTATTTTTACCGCGGGATGGGGTCGTCCGGTCGTAATGTGCATTGCAAACGAGATCGCCTTGCGGCTCTCGCGAGACCGGGCGGCGCAGGACATTTGCGACAACCGGCGCAGGCCGGTCAGTAACCGATAGGCGGTGTTCACGAATAGAGTTTGGCAGGCTCGCAATGAACTTGCGCCAAAATCTGACCACCGACAAAGCGAGCTGAGAGGATTGCGACGATGCCCCGTTCCCTAACCACCCTCATACTGTCCGATGCAAAGCGGATGCTGGAGGCGGGCGAAGCCAGGGCTGTCAGCCTGGGAATCGCCTACAACATCGCCGTCGTTGATGGCGGTGGCGCGCTCGTGGCGTTTGTGCGTCAGGACGGCGCCCTGATGGGCAGCATCGATCTGGCCATTGGCAAGGCTGTGACGGCCCGCTTGTTCGATAAGACTACCGCCTACCTGAGCGAGCTGGCGCAGCCCGGCGCGCCGCTCTTTGGCATCGATCAAAGCAATGGCGGGCGGGTCATCATCTTCGGCGGCGGCGTTCCGGTGCGGATCGACGGAGAGATCATTGGCGCGGTTGGCGCGAGCGCCGGAACGGTCGAACAGGATATTTCGGTAGCCGAGGCGGCGATCGCGGCATTCGCTGCAAGCAGCCGCGCGACAACCGGTAAAAAGAGGTAAATTCTGGCCGGGCATCCCTTTGCAGCTTTAGAAGCTGCTCGTAACGTTTCAGCCGTAGCCAAGTACCGGCGAACTAGGGAAGGCTGGCAATGTTTGATATTACGGTCAATGGCATCAGTCATCAAATCGATGTGGTACCCGAGATGCCTTTGCTCTGGGTTCTGCGCGATGAGCTTGGCATTACAAGTCCGAAGTATGGCTGCGGAATAGCCCAATGCGGCGCCTGTACTGTGCAAGTCGATGGAACAGCCGTCCGCTCCTGTCAGGCGCGTATGGTTGATGTCGCGGGCAAAGAGATCACCACGATCGAAGCCGTTGGCAAAGGCAGGCTGCACCCGGTGCAGGAGGCCTGGATCGAGCATCAGGTACCACAGTGCGGCTACTGCCAGGCCGGCCAGATCATCCAGGCGATCTCGCTGCTGGAATCAAACCCCAAACCGACCGACGAGGATATCAACGAGGTCATGTCGGGCAATCTCTGCCGCTGCGGCACATATGAACGCATCCGGGTCGCGATCCACGCGGCGGCGGAAAAGATGGGAGGGCAATGAGATGGGCGCTAGGCCAGGTCTTTCCCGCCGCGCCTTCGTATTCGGCTCTGCTACCATCGCTGGAGGGGTCGCCTTCGGGTCGTATGGCCGGGCCGAGGAGACGCACGCTTCTCCCGACACGACGAACCCACTGGCGGCGGACCTCGGTCCGGACTCGGTCGCATTCAATCCGTGGGTCGAGATCAGCTCGGACAGGATCACGCTGATTGCACAGCATGCCGACATAGGACAGGGCATTGGTTCTATTCAGCCGGTGATGATCGCGGAGGAACTGGACCTGGAACTCGGCCAGTTCGAGGTCCGCTTCGCCGGTCCCAGCCCCGCCTATTTCAACACAGGCTTCGCGCACGAAATCGCCCCGTTTATGGCGGCGGACCAGAGCCCCGAGGCCGAGAAGGGTCGCGCGGCTGCGCTGGAATGGCTGCGGCAGTCCGGCCTGCAGATGACCGGAGGCTCCAGCGCAATCCCCGACACCTATCAGAAGCTTCGCGTGGCCGGCGCCGTTGCACGGGAAACGCTGAAGGCTGCCGCTGCCAAGCGCAGCGCCGTTGCTGTCTCAGAGATTCGCACCGCGGCGGGCAATGTGATCCTGCCGGACGGGACCAAAATCCCCTACGTCGCGCTTTCAGCAGAGGCAGCGAAGATACAGCCGGTCACCGACGTCAAGCTGCGTGACCCGTCACAGTGGCGCTTGATCGGCAAGCCGATGGTGCGGCTCGACATCCGCGCCAAGGTCACCGGCGAAATGATCTTCGGCATCGATCGAAAGATGGACGGCATGGTCTATGCGGCTGTCAAGCTTAACCCCAACAAGGGTCAGCCCATCAAGTCGTTCGACGCCGGCAAAGCCCAGTCGATGCCCGGGGTCCAGAAGGTCCTCAAAGTATCCAACGGCGTCGCCGTAATCGCGACGAACAGCTGGTATGCCATGCAGGCGGCAGAAAGCGTCGATTGCATATGGGAGCCGTCCAAATACCCGGCTGAACAGGCCGGACACTGGGCCGTCGTGGAATCCTCCTTCGTCCCGGAATTCCTTGCAAAACAGTGGCGCAACGACGGGGATGTTGATGCCGTAATGAACGAAGGCACCCTTGTCGAGGCTGAGTACCGAGCACCCTATGTAGGCCACCAACCGCTGGAGCCTCTTAACGGAATAGGTATCGTGACTGACGACGGGATGGAAATCTGGGTCGGCCACCAGACGCCGCAATCGGTGCAGTTCATTGCGGCCAATGCGATCGGCATGAAGCCCGAACAGGTCACCTTCCATAATGAGTGGTCGGGTGGAAGCTTCGGCCACCGCCTGGAATTCGAGAACGTCAGGGCGCTCGCCGAGATCGCGAACCAGCTGCGCGGAACGCCGGTGAAGATCGTCTTCTCGCGGGAACAGGACTTCCTGCAGGATATCCCGCGGCAGATCGCGATGGGCAGGTATCGGGGCAGCGTCAAGGACGGCAAAATCGTCGCGGCCGATGTTCAGGTGGCGGCCACGCCTCCGTTCAAGGAGCTGCTGGGGCGCATGGGCATGCCGCCGAAAGCCCCCGATGGCCAATTGGCCGTGGGTATATGGAACATGTACTACGACATCCCCAACTATCGTGCGAGCAGCTTCGAGGTGCAGGGCGTGTCGCCATCCACCACTTGGCGGTCGGTCGGCGCGTCGGCCAACGGCTTCTTCACAGAAAGCTTCATCGACGAGCTGATCCATGCGGCCGGGCTCGATCCGCTCCAGGCGCGCATCGACATGTGCAAGATCCCGATCTACCGCAAGATTCTGGAGACGGTCGGCGAGATGGCCGACTGGAAGGGCCCACTCGGTAACGGAAAGGGCCGAGGCGTCGCCTTCGTCGAGGCATTTGGCACGGCGGTGGCCGAAATCGTCGAAGTCAACATGACCGACGCTGGCGTCAAGATCGACAAAGTCTGGGTGGCAGCCGATGTCGGCAAGATCATTGATCCCGTCAATTTCGAGAACCAAGTCCAAGGCGGCGTCGTCTGGGGGCTCGGTCATGCCATGAACTGCGAGCTCACATACTCCAACGGAGCGGTGCAACAGACCAATTACAATCACCACGAAGCCATGCGCATGTATCAGTGTCCGGTGATCGAGGTGCGTGGCCTGGAAAACGACTACACGGTCAGGGGTATAGGTGAGCCGCCAGTCCCGCCTGCAGCGCCGGCGCTCGCGAACGCCATCTTCGCTGCGACAGGCAAGCGTATCCGCGAAATGCCGTTCAACAAGTTCATCGACTTCGTTTGAGGGGGGGCGGCCTATGCAGAGACTTCTGATTGCGCTCACAGTTGCTGGCTCGACGCTAGCGCCCCTCACGGTGATGGTTTACGCGGAAGGCGAGCGCTCTAAGGATGCACTGCCGCCAGGAAGCGTCAGCCGGGCGGCCGGGCTGGAGGCATGGCAAAGGATCGAGGCGGTGGTCACACATCCGCGCTGTGCCAATTGCCATGTCGACACCCGTGGAATTCCGATCTGGACGCCTGCCGGTGAAACGGGTTCCCGTGCTCACGGCATGAGCATACATGCGGGCTTGAGCCGGATTGGCGCCGAAGCGATCGCCTGTTCTACCTGCCATATGACGTCCACTCTGCCGAATGACCCCGCTCCTGCGCCGCCCCGAGCCGGCATTCCTTGGCAACTCGCTCCCGTTGAGTTCCTTTGGTACGGTCAGAGCGGTGCCGAGATTTGCAAACAACTGAGGGACCCGGCCCGTAACGGTGGTCGCGATGTCGTCGGCTTGCTTGATCATCTTCGGCACGATGCGTCACTTGGCGGGTTCATTCCCAGAGGGTGGGAGCCAGGGGCAGGCCGCAGCGTTCCGCCAGGAACCTTCGAAGACCATGTTAAAGACCTTGCGGAATGGGGAGCCGCCGGACAGCCATGCCCTGAATGATGGTGCCGGAGTATCCGCAGAAACATTCGCTATTACCAACTTAAAGCTCTAAGGACCTCGGCTGCTTGGGGACCAAATCTGCCAGTCGTCAATGCGCTGTGACCGGTGTGACATGAATGTCCGCTCTGACAGCTTTGACGCTAGAACCTGTCCGTCTGCTTACGGCCCTTTTCGGTCATTCACTACAAGGGATTTCTACCTGCGGCTAAATCGGCGATATCTCGAAGCCCGTAGTTAGTCGCGTTCATCGTCCTTAGGTTCGCCAGACCATACGAGAGAATACGAAGAATATGGCTTGGCGAACCATCCGCTAACATATTGATTTCCTGTAGAAAACGGTGACCCTCCGGGCCCACCAAAACGACCGCGTAAGTTGCGGATTTTTATGCCATTTTCTGAAGGGGCCCACGACGTGGACTCGACCCCCCTATTCCTACCCAAGCACTTATTGGTCGAACGTCCGTTTCTGCGGCCGTTTTGTAATGCGCTCCAGGCGTTGGACGCCGACAGCTCTGGCGAACCACGATCGGTTTGCTGAGCCAGTGTTTGTGCCTTTTGCGGTTCTAGACTAGCAATCCGAAAGCTCGCCCACCACACTCGGTCGTCTACTTGGCAGCCCATTCACTGGGACGCGGAACGATACAGGAAACTTCTTGATTTTGGTCCACGAAAAAACAGTGAAATCAGCGTTCGTGTCACCGCTCGCCGCTTTGCGAGCCGAATAGCGGTTGGTCGGTGCGATGCGACTGGAGTGATGACGACAGATCGACCGCCATGGCCAATCAGCCTGCCAAGCGCGCGTTTTCTGAAAAATAGAACGAGCACAATGGTATATTTTGTTGTCAAAAAAGGCAAAAAATCAGCCGTTTTACGATATTTTACCTCTTGGGGTCGCCAAAATCTAAGGACTTGTGTACACCGATCTCAATTATTGACGTTAAATTAACAACGGAATATGGTTGATTTTGACCCGCAAGGTACCTGCCGCTTTAATGTCGCTTTGCTCCATTGATTGTCGCTACGCCTGTCGCCCTTGCCTCAGCCTACAGGGAACGCCTGCAGTGCGCATCGCCAGTTGCTGAATGAGGCGGTAAGCATGCCCTGCCTGCTCGGAATCGACAACGGCCTCACCGTCACCAAGGCAGTGATCTTCGATGCCGACGGCACGCAGCTGTCGGTGGCGCGGCGGCGGGTGCCGCAATCGATGCCGCATGCGCGCTGGGTGGAGCGCGACATGGCCGGCCTCTGGCAAGCCACTGCCGAGGCCATCAGCGAGGCGATCGCACTGTGGGGCCGCCCGGCCAGCGACATCAGGGCGGTGGCGGCGACCGCGCATGGTGACGGGGTCTATCTGCTCGACAAGGACCGCCGGCCGCTAGGCCCCGGCATCCTGTCGCTCGACAGTCGTGCGGGCGAGATCGTCGAAAAATGGTCTCAAGGTTCGGTTTTCGACGAAGCGCTGGCGCTGACCGGCCAGGCGCCGCATGTGTCGGCGCCGTCGGCGCTGCTGGCATGGCTCAAACAGAACGATCCTGACCGCTATGGCCGCATCGGCCATGTGCTGGCCTGCAAAGACTGGCTGCGCTTTTGCCTGACCGGCACGATCGGCACCGACCGGACCGAGGCCAGCACCTCTTTCACGGATTTCCGCACGCAAGCGTTTGCGCCGGAAGCGATGCGCATCTTCGGACTGGACGACCTGTTCGAGGCGCTGCCACCAGTGGCGCATTCGGCCGACATCGTCGGACAGGTTACCGCCGAGGCCGCCGACATGACTGGCCTGCCCAAGGGCACACCCGTCGCTTGCGGCCTGCACGACGTGACCGCCTCCGCACTTGGCATGGGCGGCCATGAGGAGGGCACGCTCGCCATCGTCGCCGGCACCTATTCCATCAACGAAGTCGTTTCGTCAGAGCCGCGCGTCGACCGGCGCTGGTTCTGCCGCAACGCCTTGGACGTCGGCCGCTGGAACAACATGGCGATCTCGCCGGCCTCGACCGCCAACTATGACTGGTTTCTCGACACGTTCTGCCGCGCGGAGCAGGACAGGACGGATGGCGGCTCCATCCACGAACTGCTGGCAGCAGAGATCGACGCGGCGCTGAAAAGGCCTTCGACCATCCTGTTTCATCCCTATCTGTTCGGCTCCCCCTTTGGCGAGGTCGCCAGCGGCAGCTTTGTCGGTTTGCATGGCTGGCACAATCGCGGCGACATGCTGAAGGCGGTTCTGGAAGGCATCGCCTTCAATCACCGCACCCATGTCGAAGCGTTGCGCGATGGCTTTGCTGTCAGCGAGATCCGCCTGACCGGCGGCAGTTCGCGCAACCCCGTCTTCGTGCAGATGTTTGCCGACGTGCTGAACGCCCCGGTCACCGTCACCTCGACGGATGAGGCCGCCGCTTTGGGTGCCGCGCTTTGCGCAGGTGCTGCGGTCGGCTTGTTCAAGACGCCACAAGAGGGTGCAAGGCAGGTCGGCATGACGGAGCGGACATATCAGCCAGCGCCCGCCTCTAGTGCTGTGTTCAATGAGCGGTTTTCGCTCTACTGCCGCATCGCCGAGCAGCTGAAGTCGCATTGGCCGGAAATCGAAAGGCTGGCACGGCCGGGGGAAAACGCATGATCAAGGCCGACGAACGACGCGAAGAGATCGCCGATTATGTGATCAAGCTGGGGCAGGTGCGCATCGACGATCTGGTCGAGCATTTCGGCGTGTCGCGCATGACCATCCACCGGCACATCGACCGGCTTGCCCAGCAGGGCGTGCTGCGCAAGCTGCATGGCGCGGTGACGGTCCAGCCCTCGGGTCTCTACGAAAGCGCCTTCCGCTACCGGGTGACGGTCAACCGGGCCGAGAAGGATGCGCTGGCGCGGGCAGCACTGGATTATGTCGAAGCCGGCCAGGTTGTCATGCTCGACGATTCATCGACGGCAAACGCGGTCGCGACCCTGCTGCTCGACGTCAAGCCGCTGACGGTCGTCACCAACAGCGTGTCGACGGCTGCGCTGATGATCAATGTCGACGACATCGATTTCATCTGTCTCGGCGGCCAGTATCACAGCACCTACAATGCCTATATCGGCATCGTCTGCGAGAACGCCGTGGCGCAGCTGCGTGCCAATGTGCTGATCTGTTCGGCTTCGGCGATCACCGGAACGACCGCCTTCATCCAGGATCCGAATGTCGTGCGGGTGAAGCAGGCGATGATGGCCGCATCCGTCAAGCGCATCCTCTTGGTCGACCATGCAAAGTTCGACCGGATCGCGCTGCATGTCTTCGACGATCTGACCAGTTTCGACGCCGTGCTGGTGACCGAGGGCCTGGGCGACGCGCAGGCGCAGAGCCTCGAACGGGCGGGCGTGAAGCTGCGCATCGTCAAGACGAAAGCGCCATGAGCCCAACGGACGGAGCAGGTGCGGACAACCCCGCCGGGCGTCTCGCCGCCATGGCTGCGACCGGCGAGGTCGACGTCGTCATCCTTGGCGCCGGCATCAACGGGGCGGGGTTGTTTCGCGACCTGTGCGCGCAAGGCGTCAGCTGCCTGATCGTCGACAAGGCGGATTTCGGCTCGGGCACCAGTGCCGCACCGTCGCGGCTCATCCATGGCGGCCTGAAATATCTCGAAACCGGCGAATTCGGGCTGGTGGCGCAGTCGACGCTCGAACGCAATCTGCTTCTGCAAAACGCACCGCATTACGTCAGCCCGCTGCCGACCGTCATCCCGATCTTCTCCTGGGGCAAGGGCATGCTGGCGGCGTTGCGAACGCTGTTCGGCTCGACCAGCGCGCCGCGCAGCCGCGGCGCCATCCTGATCAAGATCGGCTTGATGATCTATGATTTCTACGGTTCGCGAAATCAGGTCATGCCGCGCCACCGCATGGTCGGGCGCCGGCAGGCGCTTGGCGAGATGCCGGCGCTCAATCCGGCGATCGTTGCCACCGGCACTTATTACGACGCCAAGATAAGCCACCCGGAACGGCTGGTGCTGGAACTGATCCTCGATGGGCTGCAAGCAAATACGGCCTCCGCCAGCGCCAACTACACAGCACTCGAGACTTCAGCCAATGGCGTGCTCACCTTCCGGCCGGAAAACGGCGATGCATTCTCGGTGCGGCCAAAGCTGGTGGTGAACGCCGCCGGTCCGTGGATCGACGACGTCAACGCGCTGCTTGGCACGCCGTCGAACATGATCGGCGGCACCAAGGGCTCGCATATCCTGCTGAAGCATGACGAACTGGTCAAAAGCCTGGCCGGGCGCATGCTTTATTTCGAGGCCGATGACGGCCGCATCTGCCTTGTCTACGACTATCTCGGCCTGGCGCTGGTCGGCTCGACCGACATCAAGGCCGACAATCCGGACGCGGTGCGTTGCGAACCCGAAGAAGTCGAGTATCTGCTCGAGAGCGTGCGCACGCTGCTGCCGGGCATGGCATTCGAGCGCGACCAGATCGTCTATGCCTATAGCGGTATCCGACCCTTGCCGACGTCCGAGGCATCGACGCCAGGACTGATCAGTCGCGATCATTCGGCGCCGGTGGCTGAGGCGGATGGCAACAGGCCCTTTGCAGTCATTTCGCTGGTCGGTGGCAAGTGGACGACGTTCCGCGGTTTTGCCGAGGAAGTCGCCGACACTATTCTCAACCGCCTGCAGCGCAGTCGCAAGGTGTCGACACAGTTGATGCCGATCGGCGGCGGGAGGGATTTTCCGGCCAATGCCGCGGCGCGCCCAAACTGGCTGGCTGAGGCACAGCAGGCAACGGGCGCCGGGGAAGGGCGTCTTGACCAATTGCTGTCGCGCTACGGGACCCGAGCCGCGCAGATCGCCAAGTGGGGGTCGAACGATGAGGGTCGCCTGCCGGACTCCGACGGCTACGGCAAGGCGGAAATCGACTACATCGTCCGCAACGAATTCGTCGAGCATCTGGCCGACATCGTCATGCGCCGCAGCACGCTGGCGATCGGCGGTTCCGTGACGAGCCACGATTTACAGGAGATTGCCGCGATCGCCGGGCGGGCGTTGGCATGGAGCCCCGAGCGCCTCGCGCGGGAAGTCGAAGCCGCTGTTGTCGAGCTCGAGGGCAGGAACTTGATGCGGCTGGACTGATCGCGCGATCGCCGATGCCGATAGCTTTTCCTGAGGCAACCCAATCGGTTTGCCCCTGTCGCTCCTTGTGCGCAGGACTCCCATCTCACAGCCAGATTGGGATTTTTCCATTTCCGAATATACCTAAGCAAAAACAGACACTTATGGACAATTCAGGCTGCTGCAGCCTGTACATTCCTGTTCTTATCGAGACGAGGTAACATAGATTGACGTTAAAATAACACCACCGTATGATCCCTAATATGCTGACCTCCTAATAGGCCTGCGTTGGCCTGCCGATCCGTCGGCTGAGGCCACCATCCGCCGAGGGATTGACAGCGATGCAAAGGTATGAAAATTTTTGCACATAAAGATAATATTATCACCCTGGGGAGGGGATGGCTTGAAATCCGGCGGAACCGCGAACCGCGACCATGAGTCCAGCCTCGCCACGCGCGCCGCCTGGCTTCACTATGCTGGCGGCCTGACGCAGGCCCAGGTGGCCAAGCGGCTTGGCCTGACCAGCCTGAAGGCGCACCGGCTGATCACCAAGGCCAACCAGGAAGGCCTGGTCAGGGTGTTCATCGACGGCGATGTCGCCGAATGCGTCGATCTCGAACAGCGCCTGACAGCCGCCTATGGGCTCGGCTATTGCGAGGTGGTTCCCGATCTCGATCAGGACGAGCTGCCGTTGAAGGGGCTCGGCATTGCCGGCGCCCAGTTCCTCAAGCGCGAAATCGATCGCGGCGAAGACATGCTGATCGGCGTCGGCCATGGCCGCACGCTTGCGGCCAGCGTCGAGTATCTAACGCGCACCACTGCTGCCCACATCCGTTTCGTTTCGCTGCTCGGTGGCGTGACGCGCAAATTCGCCGCCAACCCGCACGACGTCATGCATCGCCTGGCCGAGCGGACCGGCGCGCAGGCGTTTGTCATGCCGGTGCCTTTTGTCGCGAACACTGCCGAGGACCGTGAGGTGCTGCTCGGCCAGCGCGGCATCAGCGATGTCTTCGCTCTTGCCAGCCGATCCGACCTGATGTTCGTCGGAATAGGCACGGCCGAGCGGGAAGCCTCGCTGGTCGCGACAGGGATGATCGAGCCGTCCGAAATCGACGAGGTCAAGCGTGACGGCGGCGTCGGTGAATTGCTGGCGCATTTCTTCGACGACAAGGGGCGCCCGGTGGAAACCGCGCTGTCGGAAAGAATACTGGCGCTTCCCCGCGACCAGTTGAAGGGCCGCAGGATTGTCGCCGTCGCCGGCGGCAAGGTGAAGGTGCGGGCTATCAAGTCGGTGCTCGAAAGCCGGTATCTCAGCGGCCTGATTACCGACGAATGCACGGCCCGCGCGCTTGTCGAGCTCGACGATGCAGCCGGTGCCACGAAGCCCCGCGTCAACGGAGGATCGACGAATGCGTGACAACGGAAAATCCGCATCGCTGGTGGTTGCATCATGACCGCGAAGGCTGCCTCCGCACCCGCCCGGCAGGCGTCGCCGGGCTTGCGCCGCGCACTAGCCGGTGCCGCGGTTCTGGTTCTGCTAGGCGCCATGGCGCTCGACACCAAGGTGGTGACGATTGGATCCGCCGGCGACGTCCGCAACGCCGTCTTTTCCGCCGCCGACTATGGCAAGTCGGAATTTCCCAAGGTGCAGGCCGATGTCGAGGCTCGTGCCGCCGACGCCGCGACGGTGGCGACGGCGATCGCCAAGGACAGGGCGACCGCCGAAAAGGAATATGGCGTGCCTGCGGGTGTCGGGCCGGTCATCTCGGTCAAGTTCAGCGGCGTCGTCGGCGAGGGCAAATCGGGCATCTACAAGGTCGCCGTCGACGGTTTGCCGGACACGCTGACGGTCCGCGTGCAGACAGGGCCGGCGATCAACGGAACCGAGCTTCGCGACGCCACCGGCAAGATTACCTTCGGTCAGTTCACCAACCAGATCGAGTATCAGGACGCCGGCTCGGCGCTGAACAACGAGATGAAGAAGGAGGTGCTGGCGAAAGTCGATACCAGCGCCTTGACCGGCAAGACCATAGCCGTGGTCGGCGCCTTCAAGCTGGTCAATCCGAAGAGCTGGCTGGTCACGCCGGTGAGGCTGGAGGTCAAATGAATTCGGCTTCCGGCACAGAGCCCGCCAATGGCGACGCCGTGCTCTCGGCGCGCAATGTCGTCATGTCGTATGGCGGCGTCCACGCGCTCAAAGGCGTGAACTTCGACATCCATCGCGGCAAGGTCACGACCCTGTTCGGAGAGAACGGCGCCGGCAAGTCGACGCTGATGAAGATCCTGTCCGGCGTGGTGACGCCGACATCCGGCGACATCGTGCTTGACGGCAATCTCGTCAGCTTTTCCTCGTCCTCGGACGCGCGCGATCGCGGCATTTCGATCATCCACCAGGAGCTCAGCCTGGCGCCGAATCTCAGCGTTCGCGACAACATCTTCATGGGCCGCGAACTGCGCACCAGGACCGGCCTCGACTTCGCCGAGGAGTCGCGTCAGGCGCGGGCGCTGATGGCCGACCTCGAGGAAGACATCGATCCGATGACCCTGGTCGAGGATCTGCGGCTGGGGCAGCAGCAGATCGTCGAGATCGCACGCGCACTGTCGGTTGATTCCCGCATCCTGATCATGGACGAGCCGACCTCCGCGCTCAGCGCCACAGAGGTGGAGGTGCTGTTCAAGGTGATCCGCGACCTGACCAGCCGCGGCGTTTCCATCGTCTACATATCGCATCACCTCGAAGAAGCGCTGCAGATCACTGACTATGCCGTGGTGTTGCGCGACGGGGCGATCACGGCGACGGCCGAAGCCAAGGACATCGATCTCGAATGGATCGTCCGCAACATGGTGGGCGAGAATTTCGACCTTGGCTCGCCGCCGACCGGCCATGCGTTCGGTGAGGTCGCGCTGTCGATCGAGAATGTCAGCGTCACCGACGCCTCGGGCTCAGGCTATGTCGTCGATCATTTGTCGCTGGATGTCAGGGCAGGCGAGATCGTCTGCATCTATGGGCTGATGGGGGCGGGACGCACGGAATTGCTGGAGGCTGTCGCCGGACGCGTGCCGATGGCGGGCGGGCGGGCGCTGCTGGAAGGCGAGGACGTCTCGGGGCTGACCATTGCCCAGCGCATCGCCAGAGGCCTTGTGCTGGTGCCCGAGGACCGCCAGCGCGATGGTTTGGTCCAAACCATGTCCGTCGGCCGCAATCTGTCGCTGGCCAGCATCGAGGCGTTCGCCAAGGGCCTGTTCCTGTCCCGGCCCAGGGAACGCGCACTGATCGACGATTCGATCCGCAAGGTGACCATCAAGACCGCGGGCGGCAACGCCATGATCGGGTCGCTGTCGGGTGGCAACCAGCAGAAGGTCGTCATCGGCAAGATGCTGACGACAAATCCCAAGGTCATCCTTCTCGACGAGCCGAGCCGCGGCATCGATGTCGGCGCCAAGGCCGAAGTCTTCCGCTTGCTCAGCGAGCGCGCCGCGCAAGGCCTGGCGGTGGTCTTCTCGACCTCGGAGGTCAATGAGTGCCTCAGCATCGCCCACCGCATCGTCGTCATGCGGCGCGGCAAGATTTCAGCCGAATTCGGCGCGAACGCCACCAAAGAGCAGATCATGGCCGCCTCCGGCGAAGCCGTGGTCGCCTGATCACAGAATTTCGGAGCCCCAACATGACCGATGTCAGCCAGGCCAGCAAACAGTCCAGCCCGAGTAGCGGCGGCGAGGGCTTCGACGTGGCCAAGCTGCTGCTCGAAGGCCGGGCCTTCTTTGCCCTGATCGTCATCATCGTCGTCTTCTCGATCCTGTCGCCCTACTACCTTTCGGTGGCGAATTTCCTGACCATGGCCTCGCATGTCGCCATCTTCGGGATTCTCGCCGTCGGCATGCTGCTCGTCATCCTCAATGGCGGCATCGACCTGTCGGTCGGATCGACGCTCGGGCTTGCCGGCGTCGTCGCCGGATTTCTGATGCAGGGCGTGACGCTGACCTGGCTGGGCGTCGTTCTCTATCCGCCGGTCTGGGTGGTCGCGGTGCTGGCCTGCATGCTGGGTGCTGCTGTCGGGCTGATCAACGGCGTGCTGATCGCACGCTTCAAGGTTCCGGCCTTCGTCGCCACGCTCGGCGTCATGTACATGGCGCGCGGCCTGGCGCTGCTGATGACCAGCGGCCTGACCTACAACAATCTCGGCGGCAAGCCGGAACTGGGCAACACCGGTTTTGACGCGCTCGGCTTCAACCGCCTGTTCGGCGTGCCGACCGGCGTCGTGGTGCTGGCGGTCATCGCGCTGATCGGCAGCATCGTCCTGAACCGCACCGCCTTCGGGCGCTGGCTGTACGCCTCGGGCGGCAATGAGCGCGCCGCCGAACTCTCCGGCGTTCCGGTCAAGGGCGTGCAGATTTCCGTCTATGTGCTTTCGGGCATCTGCGCCGCGATTGCCGGCCTGATCCTGTCCTCGCAGCTGACCTCGGCCGGACCGACCGCGGGCACCACTTACGAATTGACGGCCATCGCTGCCGTCGTCATCGGCGGCGCGGCGCTGACCGGCGGCCGCGGCAACATCCGCGGCACACTGCTCGGAGCCTTCGTCATCGGCTTCCTGTCCGACGGTCTGGTGATCATCGGCATCTCATCCTACTGGCAGACAGTGTTCACCGGCGCCGTCATCGTGCTCGCCGTGCTCCTCAATGCCGTTCAGTATCGCCGCCGTAGCAAGCTTCCGGCTTCGACGGGCGGCCAACCGACTTCTCAGAAACGGGGGAAGGCCGAACCGGCCAATCCTGCCCAAGGGAAGAGTGCCAGGTGACTGGAGCAACACCGCGTAAATCATTGGAGGAATGTACATGAAAATCGTGCTTAGAAGTTTGCTTGCTGCCGCAATGGTGGTTGGATTTAGCGCAGCCGCATCGGCCGCCGGCCTGATCTCGATCATCGTCAACGATCCGGCCAACCCGTACTGGCTGACCGAGGGCAACGTCGCCAAGGCCGAAGCCGAGAAGCTTGGCTACACGGCGAACGTCGCCGCCCACAAGGGCGACACCAACACGGAAAGCAATCTGATCGATACCGCTATCACCAACAAGTCCGTGGCGATCATCCTCGACCCGGCCAATGCCGACGGTTCGGTCGGCGCGGTGAAGAAGGCGATCGCCGCCAACATCCCGGTTTTCCTCGTCAATGCCGAGATCAACCAGGAAGGCCTCGCCAAGGGGCAGCTCGTCTCCAACAACGCGCAGGGTGCAGCTCTCGGTGCCCAGCAGTGGGTGCAGGCGGTCGGTGAAAAGGGCAAGTATGTCGAACTGCTCGGCGCCCCGTCGGACAACAACGCCGCCACGCGGTCGAACGGCTACGCGACCGTGCTGAGCCAGTACCCGGATCTCGAAAAGGCTGCTTCGCAGGTCGCCAACTGGGATCGTACCCAGGGCCACGACAAGATGCAGAGCATGCTGCAGGCCAATCCCGACATCATCGCCGTGATCAGCGGCAATGACGAAATGGCGCTTGGTGCGGTTGCCGCGCTGAAGGAAGCCGGCAAGCTGGCAGGCATCAAGGTCGGCGGCTTCGACGGCTCGCCGGATGCGGTTGCGGCCATCAAGTCCGGCGAACTGCAGTACACCGTGCTTCAGCCGGTCGCCATCTTCTCGGCCAAGGCCGTGCAGCAGGCCGACTCGTTCATCAAGTCGGGCGCTACCGGCGCTACCAGCGAGAAGCAGCTGTTCGATTGCCTGCTCATCACCAAGGACAATGTGGACAAGTACACCGCACCCTTCGTGCTCTCGGAGTAAACGTGCACAGGGGGTGTCCTTGAGGACACTCCCTGCCTCTTCTACGGCTTCCAGACAACAAAGACTGCTCCTTTGAATTGCCTTCATAACCATCCGGAACTTGCCGCATGAAAGACCTGCTGATCGGGATCGACGCGGGAACGTCCGTGATCAAATCGGTCGCTTTCGATCTTTCGGGGCGGCAGCTTGCCGTGGCGTCGGTGAGCAACAGCTTCGTCACGCTGGAAGGCGGCGGCGCCGAGCAGGATCTCGATCAGACCTGGCGCGACATGGTGCAGACCGTTCGCGAGCTGGCGACGAAAATTCCCGATCTGGCGCGACGCACCGCGGCGGTGGCGATCACCGGGCAGGGCGATGGCACCTGGCTGATCGATGCTGACGGCTTGCCGGTCGGGCGCGCCTGGCTCTGGCTCGACGCCCGCGCCGGGCATCTGGTGGACGAGATGCGCGCCGATGCCAGGGATCGCACGCGGTTCGAGATTACCGGCACCGGGCTCAACGCCTGTCAGCAAGGCGCTCAGCTCGGTTGGCTGAAGAAGAACAGCCCGGAAATTCTGGAGCGCGCGGCCACGGCCTTTCACTGCAAGGACTGGCTCCATTTCAAGATGACCGGCGAGCGCGCCACCGATCCGTCAGAAGGCACCTTCACCTTCGGCGATTTTCGCTCACGCAGCTATTCCGACGAGGTGCTCGACATTCTCGATCTGACGACGCATCGGCGTCTGTTGCCGCCCATGCTCGAAGGCACGACCGACCATCATCCGCTCTCTGCGTCGGCAGCCAGCGAGACCGGCCTGCTTGCAGGCACACCGGTGGTTCTCGGCTACGTCGATATGGTCAGCACCGCACTTGGCGCCGGCCTCTATGATCCGAGCGGCACTGTCGGCTGCACGGTCATCGGTTCCACCGGCATTCACACACGCCTGGCGCGCACCCCTGACGATGTCGTCCTCAACGACAACGCGTCCGGCTACACGATCGCCATGCCGGTGCCGGGCGCCTATGCGCAACTGCAATCCAATATGGCGGCGACGCTCAACATCGACTGGCTGCTTGGCCTGGCGCGCGACGTGCTGACCGCCAGCGGCGCAAAACCTTCGCGCGACGAACTGCTGAAAGCGCTCGATGCCTGGGTCGAAGGATCGGAGCCCGGATCGCTGGTCTACCAGCCCTATATATCGCTCGCCGGCGAACGCGGCCCGTTCGTCGATCCAGACGCACGCGCGGGCTTTATCGGCCTTTCCGTCAAGCACGGCTTTGGCGATCTGGCGCGTGCCGTTCTTGAGGGACTGGCCTTCGCCGCACGCGATTGCTACCAGGCGATGGGCAGCATGCCGGGCGAGATCCGCCTATCGGGCGGAGCGGCGCGCAGTCCGTCGCTGCGCCGCATCATCGCCGCAGCGACCCGCGCCAAAGTCAGAACCAGCAGCCGCCAGGAGGCCGGTGCTGCGGGTGCGGCGATGATGGCCGCGGTCGGGCTCGGCGTCTATCGCTCCATGGATGATTGTTGCGCCGAATGGGTGACGCCGCTTCTGGGTGAGTGCGATGCCTATGACGAGGCGCTTTCCCACACCTACGATGCGCTGTTTCCATCCTTCGTCGCGGCGCGCCAGGCGCTGCGGCCGGTGTGGAAGGGCATGGCGCACCGCACAGGAGCAAAGTCTTGAGCGATACGTCTGATGTAGTCGATCTCTTCGTCATTGGCGGCGGCGTCAACGGCGCCGGCATAGCGCGCGATGCTGCCGGTCGCGGGCTGTCCGTCATCCTGTGCGAGAAGGACGATCTGGCGCAAGGCACCAGCTCGCGCTCCGGCAAGCTGGTGCATGGCGGCCTGCGCTATCTCGAATATTACGAGTTCCGGCTGGTGCGCGAAGCGCTGATCGAACGCGAGGTGCTGCTGGAGGCAGCGCCGCACATCATCTGGCCGATGCGCTTCGTGCTGCCGCACAGCCCCGAAGACCGGCCGGCATGGCTGGTCCGGCTCGGGCTGTTTCTCTACGACCATCTTGGCGGCCGCAAGCGGCTGCCGGGGACGCGGACGCTGAACCTGAGGACCGCGCCGGAAGGGGCGCCGATCAAGGACGAATTCAAGCGCGGCTTTGAATATTCCGACTGCTGGGTCGATGATGCGCGGCTGGTGCTGCTCAATGTGCTCGACGCCAGTCAGCGCGGTGCAAAAGTCTTCACCCGCACCGCCTGTATTGCTGCCCGGCGCGAAGGCGGCCTGTGGTCGATCGACATGCAGGATGGCCGCACCGGTGCTGTCACTAAGATCCGCGCGCGCGGGCTGGTCAACGCGGCGGGGCCGTGGGTCAACGACATCGTCAGCCGCGTTGCCGGGCAGAATTCCACCCGCAACGTTCGCCTGGTGAAAGGCAGCCATATCGTCGTGCCGAAATTCTGGGAGGGACGGCAGGCCTATCTCATCCAGAACAACGACAAGCGGGTGATCTTCGTCAATCCGTATGAAAACGATCTGGCGCTGATCGGCACCACCGACATTTCCTATGAAGGCCGGCCCGAGGAAGTGGCGGCCGAGGCCAGCGAGATCGGTTACCTGATCAAGGTGGTCAATCGCTACTTCAAGCGCCAGCTGACCGCGCAGGACGTGGTCTACAGTTTCTCAGGCGTGCGGCCGCTCTATGACGACAATGCTGACAATCCGAGCGCGGTGACGCGCGATTATATCTTCGAACTCGACGCGCCGAATGGCGGTGCGCCGCTGCTTTCGGTGTTCGGCGGCAAGATCACCACCTTCCGCAAGCTGTCCGAGCATGCGCTGGAGAAAATCCAGCCGTTCTTTCCGACGATGAAGAAAGCCTGGACGGCCAAAATTCCGCTGCCGGGAGGCGACTTGCCGAACGCAGATTTCGAACAGTTTCTCGGCGATCTGCACGCCGAGTTTTCGTGGCTCAGCCCGTCGCTGGTGAAGCACTATGCGCGAAGCTACGGCACGCGCACGCGCGCCTTGCTGAAAGGGGTCAAGAATGAAGCCGATCTCGGCCGCCGTTTCGGTCCGGATTTCTACGAGCGGGAAGCGGTTTTCCTGTTCGACACCGAATGGGCGATGACCGCCGCCGACGTCCTCGAACGCCGGACCAAACACGGGCTGCATATCGATGCGGCCGAGCGCCAAACGTTCGAAGACTGGTGCGCTAACAGCATGGCGGCGGCAAACTGATGGCCTTCACGCTCTCCCTCAATACCAACCCGCTGGTCAATCGCTTCGCCGATCCGGACGATCTGATCGACGCCATCGCCTATGGCATCGGCATCCGCGACGTGCAGCTGACGCATGAATTCGTCAATCCGGGCTGGCCGGCGGCAACGATTGCCAAATTCCTGCGCCGGTTCAACAGCGCCCTGACGCGGACCGGCGTGCGTATCACCTCGGGGATGACCGGGCCTTATGGCCGGCTCAATCATTTCGGTCATCCGGATGCCGATGTGCGCCGCTACTATGTCGACTGGTTCAAGACTTTTGCCGACATTTCCGCCGAGCTTGGCGCGTCGGGCATGGGCACGCAGTTCGCCATATTCACCTACAAGGATTTTGACGATCCGCAACGGCGCGCGGCCCTTCTCGACATAGCGCTCGAATGCTGGCGCGAAGTGGCCGAACACGCCAAGGCGGCGGGCCTGACCTATCTGTTCTGGGAACCAATGTCGGTGGGCCGGGAGTTTGGTCACACGATTGAAAGCTGCGTCGAATTGCAAGGCGCCATCGATGCGGCCAAGCTGCCGATCCCGATGCAGATGATGGTCGACATTGACCATGGCGACGTGACCTCGCCCAATCCTGACGACACCGATCCCTATGCGTGGGCGAAAGCCTTTCCACTGCAATCGCCGATCATTCACATCAAGCAGTCCTCGATGAACAAGGGCGGCCACTGGCCGTTCACCGCCGCCTACAACAAGGACGGTCGCATCATCCCGCAGAAGCTGCTCGACACGGTGCGGGCTGGTGGCGGAACCGACAATGAGATCTGCCTTGAACTGTCCTTCCGGGAGAGGGAACCGGTCGATCATCAGGTTATTGCAATGATCCGCGAGTCGGTGGATTTCTGGGCGCCTTACATCGACAGCGGCCGCGACAGTCTCAAGCCTCGCGCCTAACGCAAAACGTCGGCGCGCTGGTCCGGAATACGCATCATCCGAATTTCGGATCGAAGGAGAAAAGAATGACCCCATATTGGGTCGGCACCAGCTGGAAGATGAACAAGACGCTGGCGGAGGCGTTGCAGTTCGCCGAGGCATTGACGGCCTTCGTGCCCGACTTCGATCCGGCGATACAGCCCTTTGTCATTCCGCCGTTCACTGCAGTGCGCGAGGTCAAGGCGGCACTCGCCAACACCCGCGTCAAGGTTGGCGCGCAGAATATGCACTGGGTCGATGCCGGCGCGTGGACGGGCGAGATTTCACCGGTGATGCTCAGGGATTGCGCGCTGGACCTGATCGAGCTCGGCCACAGCGAGCGCCGCGAGCATTTCGGAGAAACGGACAAGACCGTGGGATTGAAAACGGCGGCGGCAGTCAGGCACGGCTTGGTGCCATTGATCTGCGTCGGCGAGACGCTGGCCGAGCGCGAAGGTGGCCGCGCCGATGAAATCCTGACCGCGCAGGTGCTTGGCGCGCTGCAAGGCCTCGCGGACAATGAATTGTCGGCAGAAATCCTGTTTGCCTACGAGCCGGTATGGGCGATCGGCGAGAAGGGCATCCCGGCAAGCGCCGACTATGCCGACAAGCAGCAGGCGCTGATCAAACATGTCGCCGCCAGCCGGTTGCCGGACACCCCGCTTGTGCTCTACGGCGGCAGCGTCAATCCCGGCAACGCGGCCGAACTTGTCGGCCAGCCGCATATAGACGGCCTGTTCATCGGCCGCTCGGCATGGCAAGCGGAAGGCTATATCGACATTCTGAAAAAGGCGTCGGCCGCCATCGCGCGCTGACCACGAGGCAAAAGGAGTTCATCGCCATGAAGATCGCACTTGGAGCCGACAGCGCCGGCAAGCCGCTGCTCGATGTCATCGCCAAGCATCTCGCCACCAAGCCAGAACTGCAGGTCGTCGATCTCAGCCAGGCCGGCTACTACGCCGATATCGCCGCCGCAGTTGGCCACGAAATTATCGACGGCAATTACGACCGCGCCATTCTGTTCTGCGGCACAGGCATCGGCGTCAGCATTTCGGCCAACAAGGTCCCGGGCATTCGCGCCGCGTTGACCCACGACACCTATTCGGCGGAACGCGCCGCGAAGTCGAACAACGCCCAGATCATCACCATGGGCGCCCGCGTCATCGGCCCCGAACTGGCGAAGTCGATCGCCGATGCGTGGCTGGCCTCGGAGTTCGATCCGAACGGCCCCTCTGCCGGGAACGTGGATGCCATCGACAAGCTCGATGCCAAGCGCTGAAGACGGGTCTTTCCGGATAGAGTCAAGTTGAGCCTCTATCCTGTTGTTTGAAAATGACCTTTCCCGGAAGGGATATGGTCTAGCCGGTCAAGGCGGCCCGCATCGCCTCGATCACCGTTACGGCGGACGCAGCGCCTGGATCCATATGGCCAAGCGAGCGTTCGCCAAGGCGGGAGGCCCGACCCTTGGTGGCGATCATCGCCTTGGTCGCTTCCGCGCCGGCCCTTGCGGCCTCGACCGCAGCCGCAAGACTGCCAGCCAGACCCTTGCCGGCGGCCAGCGCCTCGCCCGCCGCTGTCGCGGCCGGCGCCCAGGCATCCATCATCGTCTTTTCGCCTGTTTCAGCCTTGCCGCGATCCTGTATGCCTTTGGCCATCGCCTGGAACACGGCAACGGTGTCGGCTTCGTCGAGCGTCGTCTTGCCCTTCACGGCTGCAGCGCCGCGCATGAACGCGGTGGCGTAGAGCGGACCCGAGGATGCGCCGACGGCGTTGAGGAACGACTTTGCCGCCGTGTTCAACAAGGCGGTCGGATCGGTGGTGGCGGCGTCCAGTGCGGCCACCGCATCGCGTGCCGCGGAGAAGCCAAGCTCCATCGCAATGCCGTGGTCAGCATCGCCGATCACGCCGTCAAGCGCGCACAGACGGTCCCTGTCGGCTGACATGGCATCGGCGATGGCCGCGAACATCCCGGCGAGGCGGGCGCTGTCAATTGTCGTCATCTCTTGTTCCTTGCCTTTGGCCAAGTTTACCCGGCGCGAAACATGGCGCAGTCGCAAGGGTGGTCCAGCATCGTCTGCAACTCGCCGTCAAGCTGATGCAAGGTGATCGAGGCGCCGGCCATCTCCAGCGAGGTGCAGTAATTGCCGACCCAGGTTGCGTGGACGCCGACGCCGATGTCGGCCAGCCTTTGCGACAGCCGCCGGTTCATGATGTAGAGTTCCATCAGCGGTGTCGAGCCGAGCGAATTGACGAGAATGGCGACGCGGTCGCCGCGCGACGGCGCCATTTCCTGCAAAATATGGTCGAGCATCTCGTCGGTGACCTCGTCGGCGCTTTTCAACGGCCCGCGCGCGACGCCGGGCTCGCCATGGATGCCCATGCCGATCTCCATCTCGTCGTCGCCGATCTCGAAATTCGGCCGCCTTGTCTGCGGCAGCGAGCATGGCGAAAGCGCGACGCCCATGGTGAAGGTGTGATCGTTTGCCTTCGTGGCGATGCGCTCGCACTCGTCGAAGGACAGCATACGGTCGCAAGCGGCACCGGCCGCCTTGAAGATGAAGAAATTGCCAGCGACGCCACGACGCTTGTGCCGTTCGCCGCGCGGCGCGGACGCGACGTCATCGGTGCTCAAAACCGTGCGCACTTCGATGTCGTCGATCGCTGCCATTTCGGCCGCCATGTCGAAATTCATGACGTCGCCGGCATAGTTGCCATACATGAACAGCACCCCGGCGCCGCCGCTCACCGCCTTGGCGCATTCGAGGATAGGATCGGGAGGAGGGGAGGCAAAGACGTTGCCGATCGCCGCCGCGTCGGCCAGGCCCTTGCCGACAAAGCCGAGAAAGCTCGGCTCGTGGCCCGAGCCGCCGCCGATGACGAGGCCGACCTTGCCTTGGCGCGGTCCGTCGCGGGCGATGATGGAGCGCGGGCTGCCGTCCACGCTCTTGAGATAGCGGGGATGCGCGGCGAGAATACCTTCCAGCATCTCGTCGACAGCGCGGTTGCCGTCGTTGATGATCTTCTTGGTCTGCACCGCATCCTCCCGATCTCGGTATCGCGCAAATACTACCGAGTGTTATCGTGATTTCCATCCGGCAGGAAACGTTTCATGCGGCAAGTTTTGCGCCGCCCGCCCGCAAGCCTTGGCTGCTTCTTTCGCCTTGATATGTTTCGGGGCAGGGCGCTGCTAACCGCCAACGCCGTCGCGGATGGCTGAGAAATAGCGGTCGGTTCCGACCTGCCCACCCTTCAGCGCCACTTCCAGCCCGTCGATCGCCTTGACGCGCGAATGGGCGACGCATAGCGGGGAGCCGGGCGATGCCGGCAGCGGCATCCTGACCGTCAGGGCATCGACGCCCATCTGGCCCAGCGCATGGCTCGACGTGTCGCCGCCTGCGATGATCACGCGCCGCAATTCCTGCTCCTCGGTCAGTTGCCGCAGCAGCGTACCGAGGCTGCGGCCGAGCTTGTGACGAGCGCCTTCCCGGCGGTCGATCTCGACGCCGCGATCGGCCGTGGGTCCGAGCGCGGTGTAGAGGATGACGCTGCGCCCGGCTTCCAGGCTGGCGCGACCGGCTGCCGCTGCGCGTGCGATCGCATCGCCGGAAGCTTCGGAGACAAGTTCGACGGGATCAACCTCGATGCCGTCGAAGCCGTCGGTCAAAGCGTGCCGGATCTGTCGTTCGGTCGTCGGCGAACAACTGCCCGACACAACCGCGATCCGGTCGGCAGCACCCGGCGGCGAAAATTTTGGTTCAGCAGTGACTGTCCCGTTCGATGCCCATTCGGCCAGCAGCGCATACTCGATCCCGGACGAGCCGACGACGAAAGAACCGCCCGGCTTGCGGACGCGCCATATCTCCTTGCCCGCAAGCACCTGCGTCTCCCGGCTATCGACATCGACAAGCACGATATCGGTGCCGTCGGCGAACAAGCGATCGAAGGTTACCGAGCGCGACGCCGACTGCAGTGTCGCGAGGTCGATCAGCCCCGACGTCAGTTCCGTTTGCCGCGACAGATGGATCAGCATGTCGGATTCATCCATCGGCGTCGTCGGGTGGCGGCTCATCACCGGATGGCGGTCGATGCGGAAATACTTTTCACGGTAGGCCGCGAACAGATGGCCAAAGGCGGTGTAACGCTTGAGCTGGGGCGCCCCGACCAGCAGTGGCACGCCGCCCTGCGCGAAGACCGAACGGCCGATCTCGATCGCCCTGCCGATGCTGCCGATCGTCGGGCTGGAATCGAAGGTCGAGCAGACCTTGTAGTGGCAGATCGCGGCGTTCAGCGTCTTCAGCCAGGTGAAGGCGTCCTTGAGATGCGTGTCCATCCATTGCGGTGTCTCGCTGCGGCTGGTGCCGGCCAGGCCAATGGCTCGGCAATGTGCGAACTGCGCAAGCATGGCCGTGTCCGGCTGACGCATGAACAGCACGGTCGGCACGCCGCCGAGTTCGAGCGCCTCCATGACGTCGGTCGAACCGGTGAGATCGTCGCCATAATAGCTGAGCAGCAGGTCTTGCATCGCTTCAGGCTGCCTTGCCGTCGCCGAATTTCTCGATCGACCGCGCCAGTTCGGGATGCTTCAGGGCGAACTCTGCCAGCGGAATGCCGTCGACCGCCGCTTGCCAGGCCTGCTGCACGGCGCGCACGCCGGCGCCCGGTCCATCCGGATGGCTGACGATGCCGCCGCCGCAGAGATAGAGAAGATCGACGGTGCGGCCGGTTCGTGCATAGGTCTCGGGCGCCTGCCCGCCCCACTGGCCGGAGCCGGCAACCGGCAGAGCGCAATCATCAGGCGCAAAGATCGGCGTCGTTACCGCCTTGAAGGATTCGACGAAAGACGCGTCCGGCTCCCAGTATTTCGATTGGATGCCGTTGATCTGGAACTGGTCGACGCCGAGCAGCCGCCAGAATTGCTGCCAGACCTTGAAGGCCATGCCGAGGCCGGGATGGCGGGTGAGGATGTCCCAGCCGTTGCGGTGGGCGTGCAGCACCAGGCTTGAGCGCTTCCTGAGAAAGGCCATGCCGCCGAAGCCGACGGAGTTGATGTTTACCACCGCGCAATTGCCACCGGCCTTCGCCACCAGATCGTGGTTGCGCATCATCTCGTCCGGGTCGGCATGCGAGATGCCGAAGGCATACATCACCTTCTTGCCGGTCTTCTGCTCGTGGTCGAGGATGAGCGGCATGATCGCCTTCACCCGCTCCGCCAAGGGCGAATAGGCCGGGCTCATCAGCTTCTCGTCGTCTTTGATGAAATCGACGCCGGCGGCGATCAGTTCGCCCACCATTGCGGCCGTCTCATGAGGTCGCAGCCCCAGCGCCGGCTTGACGATGGTGCCGATGATCGGCCGATCCGTGACGCCGGTCAGCCTGCGGCTGCCGGCGACGCCGAACTGCGGACCCGGATGCGCGCCGCGAAATTGCTCTGGCAGCTTCAAGTCGACGACGCGAATGCCGGACAGGCCCTTGATCGAATAGGCGCCGCCAATGGCAATGGTCATCAGCGCCGATAGGTCGGTGCCGATGGCATCGAACGGAAAGGCGATATCGACATCCGCACGCTTGAAAGGCCCGTTACCAGCCTCAGGAATGGAGGGCCGAAGGGCGTCGGGCAAATGCCGTATCGCCAGGACGCGCGCCGCCACCCGGGCCTTGAGCTCCTCGGTCTCGCCGGGCAGCGCAACGAAGGTTCCGGTCGACTGGTCGCTGGCGATCTTGGCTGCCAGCGCGTCGATGCTGCATGATGTCTCGATGCGGTAGGTGAGCGTGATCATGGTTCGTTGTCTGAGGCCGCAGGAGGTTCGAAAAGAGTTCCTTGATCGTCGAAATCTGGTATAATGAGTACATAAGCTTTGCAAGCACTATCCTGTCTTGAGGCCAGGAGCGATCGGGGCGACAGCCGTTCCGGAAATAGCTGTGGCAGTGCTAGATAGACACAGGTCCAGGGAGTGATTCGCGACGATGAACCGTTCGGAGCCGATCGTCCGGCGCAAACTTTCCGACGAAGTGTTTTTGCGGCTGAAGCGCCTGATCACCAGCGGAGAATTGACGCCCGGCGACGACATGCCGTCGGAGCGCGAGCTGATGGAGCGCTTCGAGGTCGGCCGTCCCGCCATCCGCGAGGCCATGCAGGCGCTTAGCAATATGGGCCTCGTCGCCATCTCTCATGGCGAGCGCGCCAAGGTGCTGCAACTCACAGCCAAGTCGATCATCAAGCAGGTCGATGGCGCCGCCAAGATCATCCTGTCGTCGTCGAAGGACACGCTGGAGCACCTGAAAACCGCGCGCATATTCTTTGAGCGCGGCATGGTCAGGGAAGCCGCCGAAAACGCCACTGCGGAGAACGTTGAGCAACTGCGGGCCACCGTTGCCGAACAGCGCGGCTTTCGCGGCGACTCCGAAGCCTTCATCTCCGCCGACATGAAGTTTCACACCCAGATCGCGGCGATTTCAGGCAACCCGATCTATGTCGCCGTCAGCGAAGCGATGCTCGGTTGGCTGAAGGAATATCACACCGAGATGCTGATCTGGACCGGCAAGGAAAAGTTCACGCTGACCGAGCATGAAGAGATCATCGGCCGCATCGAGAAGAAGGATGCCGACGGCGCCGAGAAGGCGATGATCAAGCATCTCGAGCGCTCGCGCGCGCTTTATGTGATGAACTCCGAAAAGTAGTTCAGCCGAACCGGGCAATCGCGTAGGGGGCCATCACGAGATGGCCTCGGCCAAACGCTGAGATGTCTACCGGTACATCGTCTGCTGTCAGGTTCGCCAGCCACACGACAGTCTTGCCCGACACGGAGCGCCCGGCGAGCGCCAGCACCTTGGTCTCATCGCTCGTCTTTGCCGCCACATGCGCAAGGCCGGCCATTTCGCAAATCCCCCTAATGGCATCGAAGATCGGCCGGGGCGTTCCTTCCGCGACGGGTTCGTCGGATGACGCCAGCACGCCGAATGGTGCGGTGAAGCCGGAGAGCGTGAGCAGCTCCAGCCCGGCCGGCGCGACGCGCGCGGCATAGCCGATCGTCCATGCGGCTGCGAACAGGCCGGCCTGACGGGGGTCGCGATCCGCCATAGCAACGCGCTGTCCCCCGGGATTGGGTTTGGTCGCGCCGCCATAGGGGTTTTGGCGCATGGCAATCGTCGAAGGACCGATCCGGTAATGGTTTTCCCCGAAAATCGCCCGCGCCGACGCGGTGATGAAGGGCAGCGCCTCCAGCGATTGCATGACGCTGAGATCGTCGGCGGCATGCACGATCGGGCAGGTGCAATGTGTCACGAAATCGAGCAAGCCGGCCGGCACGCGCTTGCGGTTGAGTTCGGTGAAATAGCTGAACATGCCACCGCCAAGCCTGATGTCCGGAAAGGCGCGCCGCGCCGCGGCATAGACGTCTTCGAGCGGCGGACAGTCCGGCCACGCGCTGCCCGGCGGCGTCGACTGGCGGTCGACTGAAGGCGAGACGGCAATTGCTGATAGTTTCAGTCCCGCTTGCCGCACCATGGCGGCGACACCTGAAAGCTCGGCGTCGAGATCGCCCGCGCAGGCAACGACGCATTCCAGCGTCGTCTGCACTGGATAGGCGGCGGCAAGTTTTGCAAAGGACTGCAACGCGTCCAGCCCGTGGCCGCGCGTCGGATCGTAGTGGAGGATCAGTTGCTGTGGGCCGAGCGCGGCCAATGTCGGAAGGTTAGCGAGCGCTGCCTCCACCTCATCCGGATAGATGATCACGCCAATATCCGGCAACCTCTGCCCGGCCTCGCCGAGTTCGATGCGCACCGGTTCGGTGCTTGTCGCGACAGCCGGTATTTTCCCCTCGCCGATGATGCGCAGGCTGATCGTCTGCCTGACGGGTTGGCCAGCAGGCAACACATAGGGCCATGGCAGCGCCAGCGGTCGCACATAGGTCTTGTAGGAGGCGTCCGACCAGTTGCGCTGGTCCTCCATCTCAAAGGTATCGCCTTCCATCCGGCACTCGGCAGTGACACCGGGCCGCACCTCATGGGTGATCGCGCGCAGATCCTTGAAAGGCTGCCAAGGATCAATCAACAGCGGCAGCTTCGTGGCCACCGCGCTGCCGTCAGTGTGCTCGACCGTGACCGGACTGCCGGCGAGGCCTGCGATCGGATGCAGGACGCAGAAGCCGCAGCGATTGGTCTCGAAGTCGCTCTCGGGCAGGGCACTCACGTCGAAGGCCAGATGGCCATCAGAGCCTTTGATGGTGGCGCGAAAGGCGAGCCGGCTTGCGTCCGGCCCGGTGCAATTTGCCGTGTAGCTGACCGAGAAAGTGTCGGTGCCCTGGTTGATGACAAGGTCCGTCAGTTCAAGCTCGTAAGTGCCCCAGTCGCGATCGCGCACGATGTAGGCGATGGCACGCAGCACTTCGATGCCGCCAAGACGGATGGTGCGCAGATTGCCATTGACGAAGTCCGCGCTGAGCGCGCCGGCGCTGAGCCTGACCGGCGCGGCTTCGACCACATGCGTGCCATAGAGGAGGAAAGCGTCGGCGGTCATTTCAGCAAAGCGTCGAGCTGCACCGGCTCCCGGCTCGCCGCACCCGTATAGGCGGCCTCGACCAACGCGAATGTCTTGAGATTGTCGGCGCCCGAGGTCGCCGGTTCTATCCCCTTAGCCAGGCAGTCGACCCAGTGCCGCTGGATGGCAACGACGCTCTCCTGGATGTTGTGCCATGGGCGCGATGCCCAGGGCAACAGCGGCGGCGAGACGTCGGTGACCCGTGCGCCGTTCCTGCCGGTGACGGTGAGCCGGTAGCCCTGCGCCAGCCGGATTGTGCCGTCGCTGCCGTCGATCTCGATCAGCGTTTCGGGAAACGGCTCGACGGCAAGCTTCGTCGCGTAGCTGCAGTCGACGACAGAGGTGGCGCCGTTCTGGTGGTCCATCAGCATCGTCGCGACGTCCTCGCCCGCGATGTCGGGGTTGATGCGGGCGGTTCGCGTCGTGATCGTCGACACGTCGCCGAGCAGGAAGCGGGCGATGTCGAGACTATGGATGCCGAGATCCTCGATGATGAAGCGCTTTCCCTTGGCGAGATAGGGTTGGCCGGAAAACACGTCGTAGGCTGAGCGGAAGGAGATCCGTCCGAAGAACGGCGTGCCGATCTCGCCACTGTCGAGCACGACACGCACTGCCTGGATGGCCGACTGCCAGCGAAAATTCTCGTGTACCATCAGCGGTATGCCAGCGTCGGCACAGGCTTTGACCATGGCCTTGGCGTCGGCAAGTGTCGGTGCGAACGGCTTTTGGCAGATCACCGGCACGCGGTGCCGCGCCGCCATCTCGACCAGCGGCCGATGGCTGGGTGCCGTGGTGGCGATATCGACAAAATCCAGGCTCTCGCCGGCAAAAAGTTCTGCCGCATCGATGTAGCGCTTTGCGATGCCGAACTGGTCGCCGACGATTCGCAGCCGGTCGGGATCGCGGTCGCAGATGGCGATGATCGCGGCGCCATCAATGTCGCGCCAGGCATGCATCTGGTTGACGGCAAAGAAGCCGCAGCCGATCAGCGCTCCGCGCAACTCCGCCATGCTCAGCCTGCCTTTGCCATCTGCATCAGCGTCACCCGGCTCTGCAGCCGCCGCTGCGCCTGGTCGACGACGACCGCGACGATGATGACCAGGCCCTTGATCACCATCTGCCAGAACGAACTCACGCCCATCATCACCAACCCGTCCGAAAGAATACCGATGACGAAGGCGCCGACAATGGTGCCGCCGATAGTGCCGCGACCGCCAGACATCGAGGTGCCGCCGAGCACCGCTGCCGCGATCGCATTCAATTCGAAGCTCTCGCCAGTCGCCGGATGCGATGCCATCAGCTCAGACGAGATGATCAGGCCGACGATCGCCGCGCAAAAACCGGAGAACATGTAGACGAACATTTTCACCATGTTGACACGGACGCCGGAAATTCGCGACGCCCGCTCATTGCCGCCGACAGCGAAGATGTGGCGGCCGAGCGGCGTGTATTTGGCGAGATAGGCCGCCGCCAGCGCAACGACGATCAGGATCCAGATCGCCACCGGCAGGCCGAGCAACCGCCCGGCGCCGAGGAAGCCGAAGCCGGTGGTGCCGAGCTCAGGCTTGCCGACCAGGTTCGGGAAGGTGCGGCCATCCGACGACAGCAGCGCCAGGCCGCGCGCGACATAGAGCACGCCAAGCGTGGCGATGAACGGCGCGACATTCAGCCTGGTGATCAGCAATCCGTTGACGGCGCCGATCAGAATGCCGACCGCCAGCGTGATCAGCGCGATCTCGACCACGTTGAAGTAGATGGTGTAGCCGATCTGCAGGTCGATGCCGTTGAGCACGAGATAGCCGGCGACCATGCCGCACAGGCCGACGATCGAGCCGACCGACAGGTCGATGCCGCCGGTGATGATGACGAAGGTCATGCCCATCGCCAGGAACGCGTTCAGCGCCACATGCTTCGACATCAGGATCAGATTGGCGGTCGACAGGAAGTTCGGCGCCGCAATCGAAAAGAAGATCAGCACGGCGATCAGCGCGATGAAGGTTCTCGCCTTCATCAACGTCAGCAGCAGCGAGCCGCTCGAGACGGAGGAGGAGGCCGCCTTGGCCGGGATATCAGTCATGGGCTCTCCGTGTGCGGGGCCGGTCCGTGGCCAAGTGCCGAGGCGGCTACCAGGGCTGCTTCCGTCGCCTCGGCGCGATCGAACATGCCGGTCAGTTTTCCATTGCTCATCACCGCAATGCGGTCGGACAGTGCCATCACCTCGTCGAGATCGGAGGTGGCGAAGAGAATGCCCAATCCGTCGCGCGACAGTTTGCGCATGGTGCGGAAGACGTCGGCTTTGGCGCCGACATCGATGCCGCGGCTCGGCTCATCCATCAGCAGCACCTTCGGGCCGGTGAGCAGCGCCTTGCCGATCACCACCTTTTGCTGGTTGCCGCCGGACAGCGATGAGACCTCCTGCGCCGGGTCGGCGACCTTGATCGCCAGTTCCCGCACCATCTGCGTCACAGCCTGCCTTTCGGGACCGCCACGGATGTGGAACAGGCGGACAAACCGCGACAGGCTGGCAAGCGTCAGGTTGCTGGCCACCGAGAGGATCGACACCAGTCCTTCGCGCTGGCGGTCTTCGGGGATCAGCGCCAGTCCGCGCCGGATGCGCCGCGTCGTGTCGCGCTCCTTGACCTTTTTGCCGGCGATGAAGATCGCACCGGTGGCCTGGCCATGACGGCCCATGATGCAGTCGAACAGCTCGCTGCGCCCGGCGCCCATCAGGCCGTAGATGCCGAGGATCTCGCCGGCGCGCAACGACAGCGAGACGTGGTCGACCGCAAGCCCGCCGGTCGCGCGCGGCAGACAGATGTCCTCGGCGCGAAATATCTCATCGCCTGGAACATGGCCGTCGGCCTTGGCGAAATCCTTGGCGTCGGAGCCGATCATCTGCCGCACGATCCATCGCGTGTCGACGTTTTTCATCTCCTCCTGGCCGGTGATGTGTCCATCGCGCAGCACGGTGATGTAGTCGCCGATGCGGATCAGCTCTTCCAGCCGGTGCGAGATGTAGACGATGGCCACGCCGCGCGCTTTGAGGTCGGCAATCACCTTGAAGAGGATCTCGACCTCCGCCGCACTCAGCGCCGAGGTCGGCTCGTCCATGATCAGGATGCGCGCATCGAGCGAAACCGCCTTGGCGATCTCGACCAGTTGCTGCTGGCCGATGCGCAGATCCTCGACCAGCATGTCGGGCCTTATGCCAGCTTGCAGCCGTTCGAGAAATTGCGCCGCGCGGCGTTCCTGCTCCTTGCGGTCGATCTTGCGGAACCTGTTTGTGATCTCGCGCGTGGCGAAAATGTTTTCGGCCACCGTCATATTGCCGAACAGGTTCAGCTCCTGGAACACCATGCCGATGCCGCGGTTCACTGCGTCTCCCGATGACGAGAAGGAAACCTCCTCCCCTTCCAGAAGGATCCGGCCGAGCGTCGGTTGTTCGACACCGGCGATGATCTTCATCAGCGTCGATTTGCCGGCGCCGTTTTCGCCGACCAGCACATTAACCGCGCCCTTGCGCACCTCGAAATTCGCGCGCTTGACCGCAACGGTGCCGGAATAGACCTTGGAGACGTCTTCCAGCTTCAGGATGACATCGTGAGCGGAGGCGGCACTCATGGTTTCGGCCCGATTTCTGCCTCCGCCGGCGTCACCAGCGGCAGGTCCTGGCCGCTTTCGAGCGTATAGGCGCCGAGAACCTTGGCGGTCCGGCCTTCCAGCGCGTCGCGCGGCAGTTTGGAAAGCACGGTCTTGTCGGCATAGGCGTTGAACGCCTTGCCGAACTGGGCGAAGTCGATCTGATTGGTAAAATCGTTGAACTGGATGAAATCGAGGCTGTCGCGCAGCGCGGTTCCCCGCATCGCGGGTCCGATCTGCACCCGCGCATCGGCCTTGCCGTCGCCATCGACATCGATATCCATCGTCGCCGCGCGCGACGCCGTGTTGGCGGCGATGATCTTGCCCTCGACGCGAACCGCGAAGGTCCATGGCGAATTCGCCTGCTTGTTTGGATTGCCATATTTGGCGCCAGCAGAAGCGGGATCGGTGTTCGCCAGCGCGTGAACCTCGGCAAACGGTCCGGCCTTCCGCTGGAGATAGGGCGCGACCTTCGCCGCCCAGATCTCCTCTACCGTCTTGTCCGGATTGAACGCTGCGGCATTGCCGCTATCCCCCGAAGGCGTCGGCAGAATCTTGCAGGCGGTCAGGCTGATGCCGACTGTCACGGCAAGGATCGGCCAGGTCGGCTTGTTGTTCAGCATGGCGGCCTGTTGTTCATGGTGGTCGGCACCCACAGAAAATGGCGGCGAGGGACGACCCCTTGGGTCGCCCCTCGCTATTCATGTCACGCCGGCTCAGTTGGTCAGCGCAAACGTTTCCAGCTTGGGAGCATTGTCGCCATTGACCAGAAGGCAGTCCATCAGCTGCTTCTCCTTCTCGGGCGACTTCTTGTTCTTGATGAGGTCGTTGGCCTGTTCGACCGCCATCTGCGCCTGCGCGTAAGCCGGCTGCAGGACGGTTGCCTTGATGCCGCCCGCGGTGATCGAGTCGCGCACGTCGTTCGATCCGTCGAAGCCGACGACGATGACGTCCTTGCGGTTTGCAGCGACCAGCGCCGCATAGGCGCCCATCGCCATCGTGTCGTTGCCGGAGATGACGCCCTTGATGTCAGGGTTGGCCTGCAGGATCGATTCCATCTTGGCGTAGGCCTCGGTCTGGCTCCAGTTGGCCGACTGCTGGGTGACCATCTTCAGGTCCGGATAGTCGTCGATGACGTCGTGATAGCCCTTCGAGCGGATGCCGGCATTGGTGTCGGATTCCTTGCCGACCAGTTCGACGAAATTGCCCTTCTCGCCCATCAGCTTGACGAACTCCTGCGCGCCTAGCTGGGCGCCCTGGTAGTTGTTGGAGACGATCTGCGCGACGGCGACTCCGGTGGCGTTGATCTCGCGGTCGATCAGGAACGAAGGAACGCCCGCATCCTTGGCCTTCTGCACGGCGGCGACGGTGGCGTCGGCGCCGGCATTGTCGAGGATGATCGCCTTGGCGCCGCGACCGATCGCAGTGTCGATCAGTTCGGACTGCTTGTTGGCATCGTCGTTATGGACGAGCACCAGCGCTTCGTAGCCGAGTTCCTTGGCCTTGGCTTCGGCACCGACGGCTTCCGCCTTGAAGAACGGATTGTCATGCGAAGGCGTGATGATTGCAATGAGGTCCGCCGCATAGGCGGGTGCCGCGGTGCCAAGCGCCAGCATCCCGGCAAAAGCCGCAAGTGTCATTCTGCGTGTGATTTTCATGATGTCCTCCCGTTTGAAAAACGGCCTTGATCAACCAAGGCCACTGTCTGCATTCGAATTCGTTACGCAGCGCGGGCCGCTGATCGGTTCAGGCTCAAAAGCCGTTTGCCGGCTTCCACTGACGGATCGTTGCTCCCCGGCCGTCCTCCACTCGTCCAGGCTTCGAACTCCCTGCGAAACCTTATCGATCCGAGTCAACAACAGCTAAGCCAACTGGTATGATGAGTCAATCACAAATTCAGATGATATGTACCTGATACGACCGAGGTTGAGCGTCGGCGGCGATGCGCAGAGGCATCGAGACGCTCCGGCGAGCACTTGACTTGGCCTCTCTCAGGTGATGCGCTGAATGCTCGCGGCGATCTCTTCCGGCTCGAACACCCGCTTCCAGTCGTCGCGCATCAGCACCGGCTTGCCGAACTCGATCGCCTTGTTGCAGGCGTCGGAGAACACACCCTTGGTTTCGCCGAAGATCACGGCGCCAAGAACATTCATATGGCCGAGCAGGAAATCGAGCGCAGCTTGCTTGTCGACGCCGCGCGCCACGACCTCGTCGACGGCTTCCTTCATGACGACGAGCAGCGAGGCGCATACGGTTTCCGAAAGGCCGGGCTCCAGCAACGCCATCTGATCGACAGTGACACGGTGCGAGCGCATCACCGGCGCCCAGATGATCTTGGCGATCGCCTCACCCTTGGCAAAATCCTCTTCCGATCCTTGCATCAGCGCGCTGACCATATGCTGCTTGGCCTTGACGCCGCCGAAGTAGTCCTTCTTGGCCGCCATGTCGGTCTCGTCGTTGAAGATGGGCGGATGGCAAGGATGGGTGACGAAATAGGTCAGGTCCGGCCGCTTCGGCAAATGGCCGGCGAACGGCGCGGCTGCGTCGAGCACGACGACCATCGTGCCCGATGCAAGCTTGCTCTCTATGCTGGCCGCCACCTTGCCGATATGCGTATCGGGTACAGCCAGGATCACCACATCGGCGCCGTTGAGCGCTTCATCGGCACTGACGGCATCAAAGCCCAGCCCGGATTTCAGCCGCTCGCGGCCGGCATCGCTGACCTCGACATGGCGTATCGTATACGGCGATCCACGAAAATTGGTCGACAGGCGGTAACCCATTTTCCCGCCGGCTCCGAACAGCGCAATCGTCGTCATCTATGCTTGCTCCCGATTTCCAACGATGGCCGCGCCTATCGTCATGTTATTGACTGGTATGATCACTCTACCACAACCTTCAGGTTTGACCAGAGCCTTCATTGCCGTGTCATGCCTGCCAATCGCCTGGCTGCATGGCGGGATTAGCATCGTCGGCTGGCGGTTCGGGCGGCGCTCGCGGTGTTAGGGCTTGGCGTCCGGCCAGCGCGAGCACGAAGATGACGACGATGTCCTGGACGCCCGGCGGTAGGCCGATGATCTGCATGGTGGGCGACACGCGGGCCGGCGCAACCTTGCCGTCTTCCGTCTTGCCCCAGCCAGCGACAACTCGTCGAACTGCTGGCTGACCTCCATCCGGTGTGGTGAGTCAGACGGGAAACAGGAACGCTGCGCTCGGGTCGAAAAAGACCTGACGTTGGCTCGGCGCCACATCATGCGAAGCTGTGGCGGAGAATGTCGGCCTGATGTCGATCTCCTGTCCAGTGCTGGTACGCGCAACGATGCGCCGCCGTTCGCCATAGAAGGCAACGTCGATGATATCTACGACCAGCTCCACACTTTTCGGTCCTCGGTCCAGACGAAGGGCCTCCGGTCTGATCATCAATCTGGTTTTTTGCCCCGGTGCGAGGCTGCCATTTGCGTTGATACCCGAGACCAGCGAGCCGTCGGCGAGGCGGATGGTGGCGGCACCGCCAACGGTTTCCAGATGTTCCGCAGCCAAAAAATTCGAATTGCCGATGAAGCCTGCGACGAAATCGGTCGCTGGCCGGAGATATAGGTCCTCGCCGGTGCCGATCTGCTCGATGCGGCCGTCCCTGAAGAGCGCGATCCGATCCGAGAGGTGCAGCGCTTCCTCCTGGTCATGCGTGACATAGAGGATAGTAACGCCGGTCTCGCGGTGGATGCGGCGGATCTCGGCCTGGATCTCCTCGCGCAGTTTCTTGTCCAGCGCCGACAGCGGCTCGTCCATCAAAAGGATCGGCGGATCGTAGGCCAGCGCCCGGGCCAGCGCGACGCGCTGCTGCTGGCCGCCTGACAGCGCGCCAGGCAGTCTCGCGGCAAAGCTTTCCAGCCGTACCAGGGCCAGCATGTCGCCGACCTTCTTCTTCACCTCGGCTTCCGGCCGGCGCCGGACCCGAAGCGGAAAGGCAATGTTTTCGGCGACCGTCAGATGCG
This sequence comes from Mesorhizobium sp. P2_F7, assembly GCF_056403695.1. Classification (NCBI taxonomy): domain Bacteria; kingdom Pseudomonadati; phylum Pseudomonadota; class Alphaproteobacteria; order Hyphomicrobiales; family Phyllobacteriaceae; genus Mesorhizobium; species Mesorhizobium sp. P2_F7. Next base: position 850,455 of record NZ_JBFUFA010000003.1, read on the forward strand.
GAAACAGCGTGTAGCGCTGGAAGACCATGCCGATGTTGCGCTTGTGCGAGGGTATCGCCAGCAAGGATTTGCCTTCCAGCTGGACATCGCCGGAGCTCGGATCCTGGAAGCCGGCGATGGCATAGAGCGTCGTTGATTTTCCCGAACCCGACGGCCCGAGAAAGGTCAGGAACTGACCCTTTGGAATGTCCAGCGTGACGTCATGCACTGCGGTGATCGCGCCGAACGCCTTGCGCAGATTGCGGATGGAAAGGAAGGGCTGGGTCATGTCTGGAACTTTCGGCGCAGGAGTGCCGCCACTACCATCAGGGCAAGCGTCAGACCGACGAGCAGGCTGGAGGCGGCGGCGATGACCGGGCTCAGATCCGAGCGCAAGCTGCCCCAGATCTTGACCGGCAAGGTCTGCAAGGTGGGGCTCGCCATGAAGATCGCGACGACGACTTCATCCCAGGAGGCGAGGAAGGCGAAGATCGCGGCGGAAAAGATGCCGATCCTAATCGACGGCAAGGTGATCCTGAGCTTGGCCTCGAGCGGGCTGGCACCGCAGACGATGGCTGCATCCTCGATCGATTTGTCGAAGCCTTCGAGCGCCGTGGCGATCGGGATGATCGCGAAGGGCAGGGCAAGCACTGTGTGGGCGATGACGAAGCCGATCGTCGTACCGCCGAGACCGAGGCGCAGGAAGAAGGCGTAGATGGCGATGGCGAAGACCACGACCGGCAGGACCATCGGCGTTAGCAGCAGGCCGCGCAGGATCTCGCGGCCGCGGAACTGGCCGCGAACCAGGGCAAAGGAGGCGAGCAGGCCGATCGCCACGGCAAGTATCGTCGTCATGGCGGCGATGCGGGCGCTGGTCAGTGCCGCCTCCAGCCAGGACGGGTCGGCGAACAGCTCCTGGTACCATTTCAGCGTCCAGCCAGGTGGCGGAAAGGCCAGCCAGCGTGACGAGCCGAACGACAGCAGAACGATGAAAACTACCGGCAAGAGGAGGAAGGCGGCGACGAGCACGGTGAAGCCGAGCAGCGCAATTTTCAGCCATCCCATGCGGCCGTAGTCGAGCAGCATCTCAGACGCCTCCCGTCACGCGCCTGGCGCCGACAAGGCGCAGCTGCAATGCGTAGAGGGCCATGGTGACGACAAGGAGGATGAAGGCGGCGGCGCTGCCGAGCCCCCAATTGAGCAGCGACTGGATCATCTGCGCGATCATTTCGGCCAACATCATGTTCGACGTGCCGCCGAGCAGTGCCGGCGTGACGAAATAGCCGAGCGACATGACGAACACCATCAGGCCGCCGGCGGCGATGCCGGGCAACGACAGCGGCAAGAGGATGCGACGGAAGGCCTGGAAGGGACTGGCGCCGCACAGTGCCGCGGCACGCAGCGTCATCGGATCGATCGCCCGCAAGGTGCCGACCAGCGGCAGGATCATGAACGGCAGCATAATGTAGACCATGCCGATGGTGACGCCGGTAAGATTGTTGATGAGCGGCAGCGGCTGGTCGATGACACCAATGGCGATCAGCGCCCGATTGATGACACCGGTACGCTGCAGCAGCACCATCCAGGCATAGGTGCGGGTGAGCAAATTGGTCCACATCGACAGGATGATGACGCCGAAGACGATCGAGGCAAGCGCGGTCGGCATAATCGCCAGCATCCAGGCGACCGGAAAGGCGACGAGGACAGTGACTGCCGTGACCACCGCCGCGACCAGGAAGGTGTTGAAGAACACCCTGGCATAGGTGCCGTCACCCAGCAGCGTCGCGTAGTTCTGCAGGCCGGGTGCGGGCTCGGTGATGCTGCGCAACAGCAGGGCCAGCACCGGGACAACGAAGAAAAGCGCGATCAGGATCAGTGCCGGCAGCAGGCCACCGAAGCCTGCCGGCATCTTTAATGTTCCGAAGCTCTGACGCGTTTCGACCGACATGGCGGGAACCTGATTGTGGACGAGACAGCCTGCGCCGTCTCGTCCCGTTCTGTTGCGGTGTTACTTCGCTTGCCAGGCGTACCAGCGCGTCGCGATGGCATCGCGGTTCTCAGCCCAGTAGTTCATGTCGAGGTTGATCTGCCCCTCGACATGAGCGTCCGGCAACGACTTCACGACGTCGGCGGGCATCTCGGCCTTAGCCTTGGTGTTGATCGGCGCGTAACCGCTTGCCTCGGCAAATTTTGCCTGGCCGGCCGGGCTGCTCGCCGCAGCCAGGAACTTCATTGCGGCATCCTTGTTCTTGGCGCCCTTCGGCACCACCAGAACGTCGGCCGCCGTCAGGTTCTGGGCCCAGGACACGCCGACATCTGCCTCGTCATGCTGAAGCGCAAAGACGCGGCCGTTCCAGAGCTGGCCGAACGCTGCTTCGCCGGAAGCGATCAGCTGCTGCGATTCCGCGCCGCCACCCCACCAGACGATGTCCGACTTGATCGTGTCGAGCTTCTTGAAAGCGCGGTCGAGATCGAGCGGATAGAGCTTGTCGGCGGGAACGCCATCGGCGAGCAAGGCGATCTCGATGACGCCGGGCGCCGACCATTTGTAGAAGGTGCGCTTGCCCGGGAATTTCTTGGTGTCGAACATGTCGGCCCAGCCGGCAGGTTCGCCCGAAACGGCGCCCTTGTTCCAGGCGAGCACGAAGGAATAGTAAAAGCTGCCGACGGCATGGTCGGTGGTGAAGCGCGGATCGAGATCGGCCTGCGGCACCGCTTTGAAGTCGATCGGCTCCAGCAGCCCGTCCTTGGCCGCCTTGATGGCGAAATCCATCTCGACATCGACGACATCCCAGTTGACGCTGCCGGCGTCGACCATGGCCTTCAGTTTGCCGTAGTCGGTCGGCCCGTCCTGCAGGACCTTGATGCCGGATGCGGCGGTGAAGGGCTCGGCCCAGGACTTGGTCTGCGCTTCCTGGGTCGTTCCGCCCCAGCTGGTGAAGACCATTTCGTCGGCCTCGGCGGCCGTCGTTGCGAGCAGTCCGGCAAGGATGCCGGTGAAGATCAGTTTCATATCGTTCTCCTCTGTTTGTTTTCGTTGTTGGCTGTTCGCGGTCGGCGTTTTCGCCTTGATCGCGAATCCCCGTCCGCGGCGCTACCGCATGACAAAAGGATCGGGAATTGGGTCGTCCGAGGTGCGTATCCAGACCGATTTCGAACGCGTGTAGTCGCGGATCGCGTCCATGCCGCCTTCGCGGCCGAGGCCGGACTGGCCGTAGCCGCCAAACGGAACCAGCGGCGAGACGGCGCGGTAGGTGTTGATCCAGACCACGCCGGCGTGGATGCCGCGCGCCATGCGGTGGGCCTTGGCAAGATTGGTGGTGAAGACGCCGGAAGCTAGGCCGAACTTCGTATCGTTGGCGAGCGACAGCGCCTCGGCCTCGGTGTCGAAGGCGAGCGCGCTGAGCACCGGGCCGAAAAGCTCTTCGCGCACGCAGGCGAGGTTTTGATCAGGCGCCTCGATGATCGTCGGTGCATAGTAGAAGCCGTCCGCCTTGCCCTCGGGGCGCTTGCCGCCGGTGACCAGCCGGCCGCCACTGGTGAGGCTTTCGGCGACGGTCTTTTCGATCCACTCGCGCTGGCGTGCCGTGGCGAGCGGCCCCATTTCGGTGGTCGGATCCTGCGGGTCGCCGATCCGGATCGCCTCGGCCTTGCGCTTGAGCCGGGCGAGAAATTCGTCCTTCACCGAGCGCTCGACCAACAGCCGCGAGCCGGCGACGCAGCTCTGGCCGGTGGCGGCAAAGATGCCGGCGACGATAGCGTTGGCGGCGCTGTCCAGATCTGCATCGGCAAACACCACGACCGGGCTTTTGCCGCCGAGTTCGAGCGTGGTGTAGGCGAGATTTTCCGCCGTGTTCCTGACGATCTGCCGCGCCGTCCCAGGACCGCCGGTGAAGGCAACGCGGGCGACCAGCGGATGGCTGGTCAGGCGGTGTCCGCAATCATGGCCGAAGCCGGTCAGGATGCTGACACTGCCTTCGGGAAATCCGGCTTCGTGGACGAGTTCGGCAAAGGCGAGCAGCGGTGCAGGGCCATCCTCGGACGCCTTGAGGACGATCGTGCAGCCAGCTGCCAGCGCCGGCCCGAGCTTGACGGCCGACAGGAAGAGCTGCGAATTCCACGGCACGACGGCGGCAACGACGCCGATCGGCTCCGGCCGGATCGTCACCTCCATATCCGCCTTGTCGATAGGAACAAACGAGCCTTCGTGCTTGTCGGCGAGACCACCATAGTAGCGGTAGTAATCGCCGACATAGCCGATCTGGGCGCGGGTCTCGCGGATGATCTTGCCGGTGTCGCGCGTCTCGAGTTCAGCCAGCCGATCGGCATTGGCGACGACGAGATCGCCGAGCCGCACCAGAAGCTTGCCGCGCGCCGTTGCGGTCATCGCTGCCCATGGGCCGGAGCGCAGTGCCCGATGTGCGGCCTCGACGGCGCGGTCGACATCGGCGGCTGAAGCAGCGGGCATTTTTGCCCATGTTGCGCCGGTCGACGGGTTGATGCTGTCGAAGGTCGAGGCGGCCTCCACGAACTGGCCGTCTATGTAGTTCCTGAATTCGCCGGTGCTCGTCACGCGCGCGGTCCCTGGAAGGCCGGCATCACTTTGTCGATGAACAACTGCAGCGATTTCTTCTTGCGCTCGTGCGAAAGGCCGCTGTCGATCCAGATCGAATACTGGTCATAGCCGAGCGCTTCGTACGCCTTGAGCCGGGCGATCACCTCGTCGGCTTCGCCGATCACCAGATTCTGTCTGATCTTGTCCGGCGCATATTGCGGCATGGCCGCAATCTCAGCCTCGGTCAGTTCTTCCAGAACGCCCTGGCGCACCGGCTTCTTGTTCTGGAACCAGGCGCCGAACTGGCAGTAGAATTGCGACAGGTCCTGCGTCAGGCGATCGGCATCGGCCGCGTCCTCGGCGACGAACGTATGCATCAGGAGCATGATCTCCGGCCGCGGTATTTCGGGATGGGCGGCACAGGCCGTGTTGAAGCGCCCCATCAGGCTCGCCACTTCGCCGTCGCCTGAGGCAAGCGGCGTCACCTGTACGTTGCATTTGTTGGCCACGGCAAAGTCGTGCGAGTTAGGGTCACGCGCCGCCACCCAGATCGGCGGATAGGGCTTTTGCAGCGGCTTGGGCGATGAGGTGGTCGACGGAAACGACCAGAATTCGCCGGACAGTTCGAAGTCGCCATCCCACAGGCCACGGATCGCCGGCACCATCTCGCGCATGCGCTGACCCGCGCCCCAGGCTTCGAGCCCGGGGAAAAGCCGCTGGTACTCATAGCTGTAGGCGCCGCGCGCAATGCCGATATCGAGCCGGCCGCCGGTAATGACGTCGGCCATTGCTGCTTCGCCGGCGAGCTTGATCGGGTGCCAGAATGGCGCGACGATGGTTCCGGTGCCGAGCCGGATGCGCGTCGTCTTTGCGCCGAGATAGGCGATGTTGATGAACGGGTTGGGCGAGATGGTGAATTCCATCCCGTGATGCTCGCCGATCCAGGCCGTCTCGAAGCCGGCATGCTCGGCCAGCAGCACAAGCTCTTCCAGTTCGGCGACGAGCTCGGAATGCGGTTTCGCCAGATCCGAGCGTTCCATGTGAACGAAAAGCGAAAATTTCATCGGGTTCACCTGCGACCGGAATGAAGAGCTTGCGAAGGCGCGGGCTTGGCGAGTGGCCGGACCTCGCCTTCGACCGCGTTGCCGACATAGACGCCGAATGCATCTTCCGTACGTTCACGGACATAGCGGGTCAGCATGGAACGAACCGCCGGATCGGCGACCTTGAGATCGGCGATATGGTCGATGTCGACAAGCCTGACCTGGCGATCGCTGGAGGCGGGGGCGGTGACCGTCCCCCGGTAGTAGACGTGCGAGCGCGACGGATCGGCCGCGTCGTCCCACACTGCAAACAGGAAGCCGAGCTGTGCGTCGACCACCTTGGCGGCGAGGCATCCCTTGAGGCTGCGGGCATCCCTGGGCGAGCCCAGCCCGCGACCCGCCGGCAACTCGTGGAAACCGTCCGGGGTTTCGAAGAACAGCACGCGACCTTCATTTTCGAGGATGGCGCCAACTTCGGTTCCCGAAGGTGCTGCCGCCAGCGCCTCCTGGCTGAGGCCTGGTGTGACATAGGTGCCGCGGCAATAGCCGAGCGGCTGCGCACCATTGTGGGTGAAGTCGCGAACGCGACCGATGAGGATCGAATGGTCGCCGGCATCGACCAGTTGCTCCATGGCGCAATCGAACACGGCGACGGAACCGTCGATCAGCGGATTGCCGGTGTGTCCGGATTGCCAGGCAACGGAAGCGAATTTGTCAGCTGCTTTGGAGGCGAAAATGCCGGATTCGGCCTTCTGACTCTCCGAGAGGATGTTGATCGCGAAACCTCTTGAGGTCGAAAACGCGCTGTGCCCCAACGCCTTCTTGGCGATGCACACAAGCACCAGCGGCGGATCGAGCGAGACCGAGGTGAAGGAATTGGCGGTGAAGCCGCGCGGTTCGCCTTCCGCACTGACCGTGGTGACGATGGTGACGCCGGTCAGAAACGAACCTAGCGCCCGCCTGAATTCGCCGGGGTCAAATGCAGGAGCCTCCGGCTTGGCGGCGGCGTCTTTCTCGGCATCGAGAAAAGCCATGATGTGTTGAGTCACTTTTTCGGGCGAAGCGATTGTCATCATGTGCCTTTCGCCGCTCAACACGAGGCATTGGCCGCGCGGTGCAAGCCGCGCCATGGCCGCTGACATGGCCGGCGTCGAATTCCTGTCCTCGGATCCGGTCATAAACAGCGCTGGCGCCGCAAGCTCGGCTAAGCGATCGGCATGCTGGGTATCGGCGTGAGCAAAGAGGCGATAGGTGCGCGCGTAGCCCTCGGCGCTGACACCTTCAAGCGCGATGCGGGCCGTCGCGGCCGCGCCGGCCAAATTGGTTGGCAGTGGATCGCCGAACCAGCGGGCTAGCGTTGCGGCGATGGCGGAGGGGTCGCCATGACTGCCGAGTGCTGCCGCCCGTTCGCGCACAGCCTGCGCCAATGCCTCAGGACGACGGAACACGCCATTGAGACAGACGATGGAGCTGACCCGCGACGGTGCGCGATGGGCGATTTCGAGGGCCACCAACGCCCCCATGGAATGGCCGACGATCGATACGGAGGCGAGACCGAGGTGATCGATCAGGCGAAGCGCCTGATCGGCAAAGTCGGACAGTGCGGCATTTTCGGGCGGCAGCGGCGAGTTGCCGTGGCCGAGCATATCAATGGCGATCAGGTCGTGGCGGCCTTTCATCGAAGCGATCTGATCCTGCCAGATCGCGGCATTCATGCCGACGCCGTGGATGAGCAGAACCGGCGCGCCGGAGCCGGCACGGATGAAGCCGGTTCCGTCCGGAGCCGTGTCCCGGACCCATGCGGAGGCGGCGACGTCAGCCATGCAGGTCCCCGACCTCCTTGAGATCCTGATAGCGGTCGCCGATGCGGTGGTGCGGGCGCCCGCCAATGGAGGCGCCAAGCGCCACCACCAGTTCGTCGGGCGCCGGCGCATCGCCGATCTGGAAATGCACAGTTAGATAATGGGAGCGACGGCCTTCGTCGTTCTTGTCCATCAGCGGAATCATGATTGGCGTGTTCGGCCCGCCGCGCAGATTGGTAAAGGCGAGGTAGGTCTTGGCGCCGACGGCGCGGCGATAGTGATTGCCGAAATGTAGCGTGTGGATCAGCGCCGAAGCGTGCTCTATTTCGCCCGAGGTGCCGCAGATGGCGGCCTTGCCGTAGCCTTCGATCGCCTCGCCCGAACCGGCGACGGCGATGATCTCGCGGGTCAGCATTTCGCCAAGGATGGGAGCGATGGCGCGGATCTCGGGAGAAAGATCCTCGATGAAACCACGGCCAGCCCAAGGGTTCGTCAGCACAGCCGCTACACCGACCAGTCTCAGCGGCTGGGGTGCTGCCTTTCCGCCTTCGATCAGCGTGTTCTCGATATAGGTGACGATCTTTCGAATGGCCGGCTTCATCAAAATCCTCGGTCGGATAGCGCGGTTCAGCGCCGTCATGTCTATCGCGTCTTATGGTATACCATGCTATGGAGCGCCAAGAACCTTGTCAATTGGCCACGGAATCTGTTTTGTGGCCGTACCAGGGAGGCGAGAAAAAATGTCAGAAGATGCGCTGCGGATCGACCGCTCCGCCAAGACGTTGCGGACGCTGGCGCTGGAGCGCATGCGCGAGGCGATCATGGATTTCCACTTCCAACCCGGCGAGAGACTGGTCGAGCGGCGGCTTTGCGATCAGCTCGGGGTCAGCCGTTCGGTCGTGCGCGAGGTTTTGCGGCAATTGGAGGCCGAAGGCCTGGTGCAGATGATACCGGGCCATGGACCGGCCGTGGCCAAGCCGGATCTCGGCCGCACCGACGAGATCTATGAATTGCGAGCGCTGCTGGAGGGCATCGCGGCGCGAGCTTGCGCCATGTCGGCCACGAGCGAGCAGATTGCCTTGCTCGATGGCGCTTTGACCAACCTGTTCGAAGCCTGGGCTTCGGGCGTGCCGGTCGCGGTGATGCGGGCGACGACCAAATTCTACGAGGCGCTGTTCGAAGCGGCCGACAAGCGTATTGCCTGGGAAATCGTCACCGGGCTGAATGTCCGCATCAACCAGCTGCGTTCGATGACCATTGCCTCGGACAACCGCCGCGAGCCGGCGATCGCCGAAATGACCGAAATCATGGACGCAATCAAGTTGCGCGACCCTGATAAAGCTGAGGCCGCCGCTCGACATCATGTCGAACAAGCTTGGTTTATCGCGCAGCAGTTGTTGCGCCCGAGGTGACGACGCGTTTTGTTGTGCAGCTCAAGCGTCAATGTGAGCTCAAGACCGGTCTTGGCGCGAAGGAGGCGTAGGGGCGCTATATTCGACTGTGGCGGAACCATATGGAACGATACGGGAAGATTTCTGGTTCTGGCCCGCGAAAAAGCCCATGAAATCAACGTTCTTGATACGTCCTCCGGGCTCACCAGATTAAAAAAATATCAAAGGTTTACCTGAAAGCCTTCGTGAGTGAATTCATTATCTCGGCTAAACTCGTGGCGTTCGAAAGAAAATGTTTCGGGCCTTTGCGCCAGAACTCTCCTTCTCATTCAAGGCACCCACTACACCTAGTCCAGAAATTCTGGCGCCGAGAATGCCGCGACAGCTAGCTGACGCGAAATGCCACTCTCTGTCCTGAAGACGCATTTGAACCTGAACGTCTGTGAGGCGCTTCGCATCCCGGACTCCCAGGTTCGCAAGTGTATCGCCTAGACCAACAGTTGTCGAAGGCGACTATTTGGGCTCGTCCTGATCGTCGTCCATCAGGATACGTACCGCGGCCCCGTCCAGGTCTTCGTACTGCTCATTTCGCAAGGTCCACATGAATGCCACAAGGCCGAGTAGCCCGAGCAGGATTGCGACAGGCACAAGGAAAGCCAAATAGCTCATGTTGTCGTGTTCAATATCTGGGCGGAAAGCAGGCCTGACACCCTGCGCCTGAAAGGCATTCGGGAACCCAGACGTAAGGCATTGGCCACCACCAAGACGGACGACAGCGACATTGCCGCTGCAGCCACGAGCGGGGTGATGTATCCGCATACTGCAAATGGCACCGCAACGGCGTTGTAGCCGACTGCCAGGGCGAAATTCTGCCGGATCAGCTTTCCGGCATTGCGCGAAATCTCGTAGGCGTCGGCGACGCTCGCAAGGCTTTCTTTCAAGAACACGAAGTCGGCTGCATTGCGGCCGACGTCGGCCGCCGTCGCAGGAGCCATGGAGACATGTGCGGCGGCGAGGGCCGGCGCGTCGTTAAGTCCGTCTCCCACCATCAACACCTTGGAGTGGGCAGCGGTGAGAGCCGCGATCCGCTCAACCTTGTCGGATGGAAGCATTTCCGGCGTGAAATCATCGATGCCGAGTTTCGAAGCCAGAGCGGCCACGGCAGATCTACGGTCACCGGATAGAATGCCGACACCGAGGCCCTGGTGGCGCAATCGATCGATCGTCGCGCGCGCGCCGCCTCGCATGGTGTCTTCAAACACAAGCCGCGCCAGTTGCTGCCCGTTCTGGACCAACAGCGACACCGAAAACCAGTCGTCCGCACCTTCCGGCATTTTTCGGCCGAGCGCCCAGTCCGGTCGGCCCAGGCGGTAGAACGTGGTTCCCATCCTGGCTTTGAGACCGCGGCCGGGGTACTCGGTGAGATTGTTCATAGGAGAGGTTGCAACGGAGCCTTGCGATGCGGCAGCCAGAATTGCGAGGGACATCGGATGCCGAGAGCCCGACGCCATTTTGGCGGCAAGCACCAATGCACCGGGATCAACATCAGCCTTGTTGACGAGATGGGGACGGCCGAGCGTCAGTGTGCCGGTCTTGTCGAACAGCACAGTGTTGACTTCGGCGAGGCGCTCGAGAGCGGAGCCGTCCCTGACCATCACGCCTTTTTCGAAGAGGCGCCGGGCGGCAACGACCTGCACGATCGGAACGGCAAGACCGAGTGCGCACGGGCAGGTTATGATCAACACGGCGATGGCGATCGAAACCGATGCGTGCCAATCCCTTGTCATGGAGAGCCACCCCAGAAAGGACAGCAAGGCGATGGCATGCACGACTGGCGAATAGAGCGCCGAGGCACGATCCGCCAGTCTTCGATAGTGCGCCCTACCGCCCTCGGCTGCTTCCATCATTCTGATCATTTCCGCCAGGAACGAATCCTTTGCCTCGGCTGCGGCCCTTATCGTGAGTGGCCCCGTCAGATTGAGAAGCCCGGCCTGGACCAGGGTGCCCGGAATGGCGGGCCTGGGTGCCGTCTCTCCGGTGACGACCGAACAATCGAGCTCCGAAGCGCCTTCCAGGACGATCCCGTCGACAGGGACCCTGTCGCCGGCGGCAATGAGGATGGAGGTTCCCAGCCTGATCTCCGCGACCGGGACATAGTGCCGGCCGTCGGCGTCCACCACGATCGCTCCTCGCGGCGCCAGGTTCGCAAGCCCAGCCACGGCCGAGCGCGCCTTTTCCCGCATCACATGGTCGAGCGTGCGGCCGATGAGCAGGAAGAACAAAAGCGATGTCGCCGCGTCGAAATAGGCATGTGGCCCACTGTGAATGGTGTCGTAGAGACTGAGCCCGAACGCCATCAAAACGCCGATTGAAATCGGCACGTCCATGTTGGTCCGGCCGTTGCGCAAGGCAACCCATGCCGAGGAAAAGAATATCCGTCCCGAATAGACGATTGCCGGCAAGGCGAGCCCCGCGGAAATCCAGTGGAACGCCTGACGGGTTCCGCCCTCGGCTCCGGACCAGACCGAAACCGACAGCAGCATGATATTCATGGCGCAGAAGCCGGCGACGGCGAGCGCCTTGATCAACCGGGAATATTCGGGACTGCGCTGGTCGGTTTCCGCAGTGAAGACATGTGACGCGTAGCCCGCCGCTCTCAGCGCGCCAATGAGATCTGGTGCCTTGTCGACGCGCGGGCGCCATTTCACGATGGTCCGTTTCATCGAAAGGTTGGCCCGCGCATATTCGACGCCGGGCAAGCGCGACAGAGCGCGCTCGACCGTGGCCATGCAGGATGCGCAATGGATTTCGGGCACCGACAGATCGGTTTGAAAAAGGCCGCCGCCGAGGTCGCGGCTGACAAGGACAAGCTCCTCACGCGGACTGGAAACCCGACCCGCCGGGCCGATCTCCAGGGCAGCTTCGGCCCCGGGTGCGCAGCAGCTCATAAGCGCTACTCCTTCAGCCCCGGCTCAGCCGATATGGTCCTGTAGGCATGCCATGTGGCATGCCCGAGCAGAGGAAAGGTGACGATCAATCCGACCAGCCCGGTGCCAAGGCCAAGAAGGGTCAGCAGCAGCACCATCGCACCCCAGGCTATCATCACCGGCCGGTTGTTCCAGACCAGCGAAATGCTGGTGCCCATCGCGGTAAACGCATCCGTTCGCTGGTCGAGGAGCATGGGAACCGAAAAGGCGCTGATGGCGAAGGAGAATGCGGCGAACACCCCGCCAACCACCGTGCCGACGGCCAACATTGCCCAGCCGATGGTGGTGGTGAAAAGCATCGGGGCAAGGTGATCGAGGCCGGGAAACGGCCGCCAGCCGAAGAACAGCGCGTAGATGATGACCGCAGCACGCATCCACAGCAGCGCCAGGCCGAGCATGATGAAGCCGACGAAGAGAATCTGGGCGCCGGAGGCCGGCCTGACGAAGATCATCCTGGCAAGAGAGATGGCTCTGCCCTGTTCCAGCGATCGGCTTTTTTCATAGAGCCCGACGGCGATGAGCGGGCCGACAACCATGAAGGCCGCGGTGGCGGGAAACAGGATGTAGTCGAGCCGAAATAGGAAAAGCCCGCCGACGATCATCGCGGACACGGCAAAGACCGCCAGCCCATAGGCGAGACTGGGGGCCGGCGTTGCCGTCAGGTCCTGCCAGCCGGCGCGCAGCCAGCCAAACGCGGCACTGGCCGGGAGACCGCGGTTGCGCGATGCGACGCGGACGAATTCCTCGTCATTGGCCATATGGAGATCACTCATTTCCATGATCCTTCCTGTCGTTTCGCCGGGTCGCGCAGCTTCAGCGTCAGCACGACGAACTGGCCGCAGCGTAGCTGTTCTTCGCGGGGTCGCCGGGTTCCTTCAAATGCGGCACGCAGTCGGATTGCGAGGCGAAGGACACGTAGACCAGATGGAAATTGGCAGCGGCGACCAGCGCCAGTCCCGCCGTGACCAGGACGAGCGCGACAGTCCGCGAGCGCGATCGCGGCCCCGACGGCATGGCGGGATCCAGCATCACTCAGGCTCCTTCCGGAGGGAGAGCACATAGAGGGCGAGTATTTTGCGCTGGGTCGGAGAGAAGCGCTGTTCCCAACTAGGCATGGTGCCTTGCCGGCCGCCATAGACTGTCTCGTTGACGGACTGGAGGTCGCCACCATAGATCCAGTTGCTGTCGGTCAGGTCAGGCGCGCCGACGTCGTGCTTGCCCTTGGCATCGTCGCCATGACAGGCGATGCAATTCTGTTTGAACACGTCCTGTCCGGCGGCAATGCTTTGCGGATCGGCATCGAGGCCGTCTGTGGTACCGCCGAGAGACCGCACATAGGCGACGACGTCAGCCAGTTGCTTGCTCTCGATCACGCCATCGCGGCCAAAGGCCAGCATCTGCGAGGTCCGCGTATCGGGGTGCGTCGAGTTGATGCCGACTCGCAGCGTTTCAAAGATCGTTTCGGGATCACCGCCCCAGAGCCAGATGCCGGCGGTGAGGTTGGGAAATCCGGGACCGCCCATGGCTTTGGTGCCGTGGCAAGCCGCGCAATTGTCGCCAAACAGCGTGTGGCCGGTTTCTTCGACGATCGTCATCATCGAAGGATCGGCCTGAATTGCCGCAAAATCCATTTGATCGATCTTTTGGGTCCAGGCGGCACGCTCCAGCGTGGCATCCTTTACCAGGCGTTCGACACTGGTCTTCTGGTCCATTCCAAGCAGGCCCTTGGTGTAGGTCTTGCCCAATGGCCAGGCCGGCATGAGGACCCAGTAGCACACGGCAAAAAGGATGGTGGTGGCCAGGAAGAAGAACACAATGCGCGGAATTGGCGTGTACAGCTCCTTGATGCCATTCCACTCATGACCGGTCGTGATCTGTCCCGTGACGGGATCGCGCTCGCCTATTTCCATGGCTTGTCATCTCCGTCGAGAATGCTGTCTTTCGCCCTTTCGAACCGCTTCTTGTTCGACGGCCAGAACGTGTAGACGAGGACGCCTACGGCCATCGCGATCAGGTAGAAAAGGCCCCAGCTTTTGGAAAAGGCGACGACGACTTCGTGTTCCCAGCTCATTGCGCGGCCTCCGGCTGCGCGGCAACCTCCGCCTGGGCGGCGCCGGTCAGGTGGCCAAGGATCTGCAGATAGGCGACCAGCGCATCCATTTCGGTGACGGTTGCCGGATTGCCGTCAAAGGCCCTGACCTGTGTTGCCTGGCCGTAGCGCTTGGTAACGCCTGCGGCGAAATCGCCCTCCGGCGCGGTCTGGCCGAGCGCGTCGTGGGGGGCATTGGCGATCATGTCGTCGGTGTAGGGAACGCCGACGTCCCTGAGGGCGGTGAGATGCTCGCCTAGATCGTCGATGCGCAGCGGGTTGTCGCGCAGCCAGCCGAATTTGGGCATGATCGATTCCGGAACCACCGCGCGCGGGTTGATCAAATGGGCGACCTGCCAGGCGTCGGAATATTTGCCGCCGATGCGCGCCAGATCCGGCCCCGTGCGCTTTGATCCCCACAACATCGGATGATCGTATTTCGATTCAACGGCGAGCGAATAAGGGCCGTAGCGTTCGACTTCGTCGCGCAATGTCCGGATCATTTGCGAATGGCAGGCGTAGCAGCCTTCGCGCATGTAGATGTTGCGCCCGGCCTGCTCCAGCGGGGTGTAGACCCGCATGTCCGGCGCGTTCTCGACCGTGTTGTCGATGGTGAACAGCGGAGCGATCTCCACGAAGCCGCCGATGCTGGAGACCACGACGATGGCAAGGACGAAGCCGATGGCGCTGCGTTCGATTTTGCGATGAAATTCGCGCATGATCCTCTCACTCCGCCGGCTGGGCGATAGGCGCCAAATGGCGCTGCGGCGTGTCGTCGCCCGGTTGCAGCGCGACTTGCGAGTGGCCGCGGATCGTCATCCAGATGTTGTAGGAGCCGGTGATGGCACCGAGCAGGAACAGCAGCCCACCGAAGGCGCGCGCGATGTAATAGGGATGCATCGCCACCATGGATTCAATGAAGGAATAGGTGAGCGTTCCGTTCTCGTTGTAGGTCCGCCACATCAAGCCTTGCAGGATGCCGGAATTCCACATGGCGAAGACGTAGATAACCGTTCCCGAGATCGCCAACCAGAAGTGCACTTCGACCAGTTTGGCCGAGTACATCCGTTCACGCTTCCATAAGGTCGGGACCAGACAGTAGATCGAGCCGAAGGTGATTAGCGCCACCCAACCCAGGGCGCCGGCATGGACGTGACCGATGGTCCAGTCGGTATAGTGGGAGAGCGCGTTGACCGGACGGATCGCCATGAACGACCCTTCAAACGTGGTCAGGCCGTAGAAGACCGCCGCCGCCATCATGAAACGCAGCGTGGCGTCGTCGCGCACCTTGTGCCAGGCTCCATTGAGGGTGGCGAGCGCGTTTCCTGCCGAGGCCCACGATGGCACCAGGAGGACCAGCGAGAACGTCATGCCCAGCGTTTGCACCCATTCGGGCAAGGCGGTGTAATGCAGGTGGTGTGACCCCGCCCACATATACATGAAGGTGATGCCCCAGAAGCTGATGATCGACAGCCGGTAGGAATAGATCGGCCGACCGGCTCGCTTGGGCAGGTAGTAGTACATCATCCCGAGAAAGCCGGAGGTGAGGAAGAACGCGACGGCGTTGTGGCCGTACCACCACTGCGTCATCGCGTCCTGAACACCAGAGAAGGCCGAATAGCTTTTGGCATGGCCGAACGACACCGGCACGGCCAGATTGTTGACGATATGGAGGATCGCCACGACCAGGATGAAGGCCATGTAGTACCAGTTGGCGACATAGATGTGCGGCTCCTTGCGGCGAGCCAGCGTGCGAATGTAGATCGCGAAATACACCACCCAGACAATGACCAGCCAGATATCGGCGTACCATTCCGGTTCCGCATATTCCTTCGATTGCGTGACACCCATGAAATAGCCGGTCGCCGCCAGGACGCAGAACAAATTGTAGCCGAGCAGGACGAACCAGGGGCTGAACTGATCGGGCAATCGGGCGCGCGAAGTTCGCTGCAGCACATGGAAAGACGTGGCGATCAGCGCGTTGCCACCGAAGCCGAAGATCACTCCGCTTGTATGAACTGGCCGCAAGCGGCCAAAACTTGCCCAGGCCGCGTCGAAGGTCAGATCGGGCCAGGCCAGCAGGCTCGCCACCCAGACGCCGAAGAACATGCCGACCATGGCCCAGATCATGGTGAGGATGACGCCCACCTTGCTCGGGTCGTCATAATAGTGATCCAGACGTTCAGCGGAGGGTTCGGGGGCGTAGAGCGCCGAAAGCATGACGAAGAGCATCGCCAGGCTTGCAACAACGACAATAAACCCATGCACGCCGATCGGGTCGCCTCGCCCAGCTGCCGCCATGGCCAGTCCGACTATGGTCATCAGGGTCAGCACCACGATGGAAAGTTGGCGTTCGCCGGATGTCAGTTGAGCGAGCATATGCGGCCACCTCAGATGCCCGTCAGGGCGAAATCGTCCCTCGGGTTTCGCATGGCTGCGCGGCAGGTAATTTGATCTGGCGCAAAAACGAAGCTGATTGCACCCGGAAAGAGAGTGCCGCTTTCAGGCGGCCGGCCCGACGGGAGCGACGGGCGAGCTCCGGCTCAGCTGCCCTTGGCTTCAGCAGTGTTGCCCGCCGGTGAGCCGGCAAGCGGAAGGCGAAAGAACATCGCCAGCTTCAGGCTTTTCGCAATGCGTTCGGCTCGATCGACAAAGACCGCGGCCGTCCGCGGGGCAAACTGCGCCGCCGCGATCTCGCCAAACAAGCCCAGCCAGATGTCGAAATCGGCCTGGGTCACATCCTTGAGTTTCAGATGGGCAGGAACCGGGCGTCCTTGATAGTCGCCCGTCTTGAGAATGACGGAACACCAGAAGTCGGTCATTTTCTCGAGATGCGGCTCCCAGTCGCCGGTAATCTCACGCGCAAAGATCGGCCCGAGCCGTTGGCTTTCCCGCAGTCTGGAATAGAACGCGCGGACCAGTGCGCCGATGCTCGCCCGGTCAACTCCCGGATCGGCCAACGGCCGCTCGGCAGCCGGACGCGCCTGATCGATCGCGGATGAGTTCATAGTGATCCTTTCGGCGATTGTGCCTTCATAATTCCCTGGCCTCGAAACGCGGCACTCACGGGTCAAGAATATCCAAGGCGCCGCATGGCGGCTCGTATGACGTTGAGGCGTTCGCGGACAAGGCGGAAACCCAGATTGTCTGGCGGTGTGCCGACCGCGCAGCCGCCGCTTTTCCCATCCCGGATGAAGTTCGACATATAGGTGCGGTGGAAGCCTTCCACTACGTGCACCCCGCAATTGTCGATCGAGCTCACGATGCTGACGCCGTCGGCGGCTATCGTGGCGTGGAGGTAGCAGGTCGATGTCCACTCCCAGACATTGCCCGCAACGTCCGCCAACCCCTTTGAGTTGACGCCAAAGGCCCCTTGCGCCCGTGGCTCGGGATCGGATTTCCGTCCGAGCGAAGCCTCGGTGCGATACTGGGCGAGCCAGCGCTGCGCGGGATTGTTAGGGTCGCCGGCGCCGCCCTCGATATCACCGCGGAACCGTTCGCCGGCGGCGTAGGCCCATTCTGTATCTGTCGGCAGCCGCCATGTCGCGCCGGTCTGGGCCGAGAGCCAGGCCGCATAGGCTTCGGCGTCGATATGACTTACGCCGGTGACCGGGACATTGCCGATATCCAGGGTGTCGGCCGCCTTGCAACTGCCTGATGTCACGCACCGTCCGTATTCGGCTGCGCTCACCTGGTATTTCATGATCTTCAGCGGAACATTGACCGTTGCCAGCATCCGCGGCGCCGCGACGGGATGGCCTTCCTCCAGGAATTCGCCTGACTGAGGGTGGTCGAAGGATCCCGGCGCGAGGGTCACAAGTTCGGGACCTGCCACGGGTAAACCGGCCAATCGATCGAGCGCACTGGTCGCGCCCATGACGATCAGCGCGGCAGCCGCGATACTTCCGATGGCTACGATTGGGTTGAACGACATGGCATTTCATCCAAAGCGCACGCGACCTTGCGCAGATTGGCGCAAGGTCGTGCCGATGCTCACGCCGTAATGGCCCTTGGGGCTTCGACCTGCGTCATCAGGTCGTCATCCCAGGTTCCATCGACCGTAAAATGTGCGGTTGCGCCGAGTTCCACTGCCTCGATCAGATTGTGGTTCACGTAGGCATAGATGCCCGGCTGCTGGAATGTATAGAGGGCCGAGCCGGCGGAACCGCCGCGAATGAACCAGGTCTCCAGGTCCTTTGCGGGAGGGTTGGCGAACTTGCCTTGCTCCCAGACGTAATCGCCGTGGCCGCCGATCAGATGCGGCCGCGTATCGCGATTGGCTTGCGAATGGACGATCAGAACAGTCTCGCCAACCTTCGCCTTCATGGCATTCTCGCCGGTCAGCGATCCCGCCTTGCCATTGAACACGACGTGCGTCGGAATCAATCCGCGCATGACCTTCATCGTGTCATCGAAATTGTCGCCGGCCGTTTCGTATTTCTTGAATTTCCCCTGCTCGTCGCGAGGGACGTAGAAGTCGTTTTCGCCGATATAATAGATGCGGTCGTAGAGGATGGATTTGCCCTTGTCGTCCCTTAGGCCGTCACGCGGCAGCACCATCACCGCACCGCTCATGCCCGACACGACGTGCCACGGGATCATCGGTCCGCCGGGCGCGCAGTGGTAGACGAACGTCCCCGTGCGCGTTGCCTTGAAGCGCAGCGTCACCTGCTCGCCGGGGTTGACCAGTGTCAGCCCGCCACCGCCGAGCGCGCCGGTGGCAGCGTGGAAGTCGATGTTGTGCGCGAGCGTATTGGTGTCGGGATTGATGAGGGTGAGTTCGACATAGTCGCCTTCATGGACGACCATCAAGGGACCGGGGATCGAGCCATTGTAGGTCATCGCGTTGAGCTGCGTCCCATCGGCGTCGATGACGACGGACTTTTCCTCGATCGTCATCGTGAACTCGACGACTTTCGGGCCGTCCTTGGCCACCTGGTCGTGCGCGTGGACGAAGGGTGGCGCGACGAGGGTGACCTTTTCGCGCGGCAGTCCGGCCACTTCCTTGGCGCTCGCCGCAGCCGGCATTGCGACCATCGTTGCCGCGGCGGCGGCGGTAAGGACAGATCCCAACAGAGCTTCACGTCGCGTAAGCATTTCAATCTCCTTGTGCGTCAACCACTTGATGCCCCAAGAATAGCCTGCTTGCGGGGACCGTCTTTGCGCTGGCGCAAACCAAGTTCATTTCCAATGCGATTGTTGGGTTTGCGGGTGCGGAGAGGATTGTGTTCCGAAGCGCTCATCGATCCATATGAAATAGGCCGGACTGGACCTCCCCCTGTGGTCCGTCCGGCCCTTTCCCCCGGCTATCGCCAACCGAGGGTATCTGTCATCGAGATGTCAGTTGGAGGCGGCCTTGGTGGCCTCGCCGAACAGCTCAGCAAATACCGTCTTGGCCTTGCCGGTCTGCTTGACGGCTTCCGCCGCGTCGAGGTTCACAGGGTTGCCAACGACGATCAACGCCACCATGCCCATACCGTAGTGGGGCGCGCATTTCACGCCGTAGACGCCTTCCTTGGTTAGGGTCACGGTAATCTCCGTGTTCGCCTTTCCCTTGAACGCTTCAGCGCCGTCCGGCAGCATTCCCTTGACGGTTTCGGCGTTGTGGGACTTGTCGGTGGGCACGAACTTGATCGTGTCGCCGGGCGCCGCTTTTACGTAGGCGGGCTGGAAGACCATCGAACCCTTCTCGCCCTTGTTGAGCATCTGCACGACGTGTTCTTCAGCGCTTGCTGCGCCGGCCAGGGCGAACAACGCGATGGCCGCGGCGATCAGGGGCAATTTCATGGGATAGTCCTTTCCTAAGTTTCATCACGGCATCAACCGTTGCGGCCTTCTACGCCGCGGGATGGCGCTGCGGTTTGCGCTGGCGCAAACCGGCACACGAAATATCTGGATATGACGTGGCGATCCGGCGCCCGTGAGGACCTCTGGCAGCCTGCTTGCCTCGCGCAGCCCGCGCTCCTTCCCATTCTGTTCGGGAACGAACGGAAAAAGTGCGCTAAGTGACGAACGTTCAGCTAGGTTGGCTCAGCTTGGCGGCAGCCTTTCAGCTCAGCGGTAACGAATTTCATGCCAGCGCGGGACATTACCGGTATCAAAGGGCGCTTCCTGCAAGCGGTGCTGTCTCGCCGTTTCGAAGGACGCGATGGCTATTTGCTGGCGATTGTCATGGTCGCAGCCGCTGTTCTTATCCGAATTCTGCTGCAAGGAGTGCTCGAAGACCGGGCGACTTTTACCCTCTTTACGCCTGCCATCCTCGTTGCCTCGATCGCCGGTGGCATCTGGCCTGGGCTGTTGTCCGTGGCGCTTTCGCTGGGCGGAGCGTTCTGGCTGGACAATCTTCAGTCCGATCGTGCGCAAAATCCGGTTGAACTCGTCGTCTTCGCCCTTGTCGGCCTGGCGATTGCCTGGATGGGCGAACTCCTGCACCGCGCCAGCAAGGCAATCGATCGGGCCGAAAGCGCGCTCGACGCGCGGGAGGCCCATCTTCGCTCCATTCTTGACACGGTGATCGACGCGACCGTCGTCATCGAGAAGGACGGCACGATCGTTTCGTTCAATGCCGCCGCGGTGCGGCAGTTCGGCTACGCCGAGGCCGAGGTCGTCGGAGAGAATGTGCGCCTCCTGATGCCGGAGCCTTATCGCCACGAACATGACGGCTATATGCACCGATACCTGGCCACCGGCGAAAAGCGGATCATAGGCATCGATCGCGTTGTTGCCGGTCGACGCAAGGACGGCTCGACATTTCCGATGAAATTGGCAGTCGGCGAGATGAAGTCGGGCGGCAAGACCTTTTTTACCGGCTTCATCCGGGACCTTACGGAACGGGAAGAATCGGCGGCACGTCTGCATGAAATCCAGGGCGAACTGGCAAGGTTGGCACGCCTCAACGAACTTGGCGAAATGGCCTCGACGCTCGCTCACGAGCTGAACCAACCACTTTCGGCGATTGCCAATTACGTTCAAGGCTGCGCCCGCCTGCTGCGCGACATGGACGACGCCGTGGCAACAAGGATGAGGGCCGCACTGGAAGAAACAGCAAGGCAGTCGCTGCGTGCGGGGCAGATCATTCGCCATCTTCGCGAATTCGTCACCAAAGGCGCCACCGACAAAGCACCGGAGAACATTCGCAGCCTGGTGGAAGAGGCGGGAGCCCTGGCATTGGTGGGATCGCGCGAGCGCGGGGTGCGGACAGTGTTCGACTTCGCGCCTGGACCGGCAACCGTGATGGTCGACCGCATACAGATTCAACAGGTGCTGACCAATTTGATGCGCAATGCCATGGACGCCATGCACGACAGCGCGCGCCGCGAGCTTGTCGTGCGCACCTATGCCGCGCAGGATGGCGAAATCGCCGTTGTCGTCGAAGACACCGGGCCAGGGATTTCCGAGGAGATTTCGGCCCAGCTTTTCAAACCCTTCGTGACGACAAAGCCTGGCGGCATGGGGGTTGGACTGTCGATCTCCAAGCGGATCGTCGAGGCGCATGGCGGAACGATGACGGTGAGCCAGAACGCCGCTGGTGGGGCGACGTTCAGGTTCACGCTCCCCGCATTTACGGAAGAGGACGGACATGGAGACGGGTGACTATATCGTTCACATCGTCGATGACGAGGAACCGGTCAGGAAGTCGTTGGCTTTTCTGCTCACCATGTCGGGATTCGCGGTCAAGATGCACGAGAGCGCAACCGACTTTCTGGCTGCGGCTTCAAGCATCAGAAATGGCGTTCTGGTGACCGACCTGCGCATGCCTGACATGACCGGAGTGGAGCTTTTGCGAAATCTCGTGAGCGCAAACGCCTCGCTTCCGGCCGTTGTCATCACCGGTCACGCCGACGTTCCCATGGCGGTCGAAGCGATGAAGGCCGGCGCAACGGATTTCATCGAGAAGCCGTTCGAGGACGTCGTCCTGATCGAAGCCATCCAGCGCGCAGCCGAACAACTTGTCGACAAACCGTCAGAGCTCGACGATGTCGTTTCGATCCAAACAAGGCTTGGGGGGTTGAGCGACCGCGAACGCCAGGTCCTCTCAGGCGTGGTGGCTGGATTGCCGAACAAGTCGATTGCCTATGATCTGAACATCAGCCCACGCACCGTCGAGGTGCACCGCGCCAACGTCATGGCCAAGATGCAGGCAAAAAGCCTGCCGCAGCTTGTGCGGATGGCTTTGGCCGCTGGTTTCGGTCCAGCCTGAATCTCGCTCAGCCCGATTCACAGGATTGATCTGGCGCAAGGCGTGAATCGCCAGATTGCCGTTTGCTGTGAAATGACTGGCGGGATGACCTCGCTGGCAAATCCGGAAGCCGCGAACCTTGCCCGCCGCCAAAACCATCCTAGTCGTGGCGCCCGACCCTGGGCTCAGGCGTTCGCTCGAGTTCGCGCTCGAAGTGGAAGGCTTCGCGGTCGAATCGCATGCGTTGCTTTCGACAGTTGAGGCTTCGCCTGCGGCAAATGCCGCGGCCTGCGTCATCGTCGATGAAAGTGCGATCCGGCTCAGCCCTGCCGGGCGCAAGCCGCTCGCCCGTTTCGCCGGGCGGGTGATTCTGCTTGTCGAAGACGTTGATCCAACCGCTGGCCCCGATGGGTTTGCGGTCCTCACCAAACCAGTCGAGGGGAGTGACCTGATAGACATGGTGCAGGCCTTTTCGGCCCGCCCCGTCCGGGCTGACCAAGCCAGCCACCTTGCTGACTAAGTAGAATCCCTTAGGACATAACCCAATTTCGCAGACTGGCATTCCGCGCGATGGCTATCCTACCGAAATCAAGGGGAACAGCCATGAATGCGATCGCCGACACTCGGGTGCCCTTCGAGATCCTCACCGCCCTGGCCCCGCAACTGGACGTGCCGAATGATGGCCGGCCGGTGCCGCTCTCGTTCTTCAACGCAGGTTGGGAAATCTACGCACAGGGCGAAAAGGTCGCTTCCCACTACCAGATAGAGTTCGGCGCGGTCCGCATCTACCGGCTGCTTGCCGATGGTCGCAGGCAGATCACGGCTTTCCATCTGGCGGGAGAGACGTTCGGGTTTGAAGCGGACCTTGTCCATCATTTCTTTGCCGAGGCCATCGTCACGACGGGACTGCGGACATTCCGGCCGGTGGCTGGCCTGGACAGATCGCGCGAACTTTTGCCGCTTGCCCTTCGTTGCATGGTGCGGGCTCAGGAACATTTGCTGGTTGTCGGCCGGCAGACGGCGATCGAACGTATCGCCGCTTTCCTGGTCGACATGGCCGCACGACAGGGAGATCTCGCCCAGATCGAACTGCCGATGTCCCGGCAGGACATCGGCGACTACCTCGGTCTCACCATCGAGACTGTATCGCGCGTGCTATCGAGACTGCGCGACAAGGGTGTGCTCAAGTTCCACGGGCTTCGTATCCTCGAAATCCGCAGGCCTGAAACGCTGCGCTTGATGTGCGAATAGCCTGTAGATCTAGAGCCGCCGCAGTAGCCGATATGGCCGCATGTGCGGCACAGCCGCAGATGCACCCAATCCGAACCGCTCTTCGGGCATCAGGGAGTTGCAATCCGGATGCCTCCTGGGAAACCATTGGGGTCCCAAATCTGTACGCGCGTTGGTGTACCGGCGGCAAGGATGGCGAAAGGCGCAGCCGTTCATTTCGGGAAAACCGGGATCACTTTCCGCGAGCGGTCGAGCACCTAGAAAATCCTTCGAGCAATGACGGACCGAACGGTGCGCGAACGCGTTGGTGTCCATTCACCGCACGTCGACAAAGACCGGCATACGCAGCCGTCGCGGCGTTCGCGGACACGCAAAGGGAGCCAAGCATGACCGAACACATTACAATACCAGTCCCCGGCGACCGGCTTTCAGAGCGCCAGTTGCGCGACATCGATGCATACTGGCGCGCCGCGAATTATCTGACGATCGGGCAGATTTACCTGCTCGACAATCCGCTGCTTCGCGAGCCGCTGCGGCTTGAGCATGTCAAGCCGCGGCTGCTCGGCCACTGGGGAACATCGCCGGGCCTGAGTTTCATCTACGCTCATCTCAATCGCGCGATCCGGCTCAGGGACGCAGATATGATCTACGTTTGCGGCCCAGGCCATGGTGGCCCGGCAATGGTGGCGAACACCTATCTCGAAGGCACATACAGCGAGCTCAATCCGGACATATCGATGGATGAGCAGGGCATGCGCAAGCTGTTCCGGCAGTTCTCTTTTCCGGGCGGCATTCCAAGCCATGCCGCACCCGACGTGCCCGGCTCCATCCACGAGGGCGGAGAGCTTGGTTATTCGCTCTCCCATGCCTATGGTGCCGCCTTCGACAATCCCGACCTTGTCGTGGCCTGCGTGGTCGGTGACGGCGAGGCCGAAACCGGGCCTCTTTCCGCGGCCTGGCATTCCAACAAATTCCTCAACCCGGCGCGCGACGGCGCGGTGCTGCCGATCTTGCATCTGAATGGCTACAAGATCGCCAATCCGACGATCCTGGCCCGCATTCCCGAAGACGAACTGCGCGCGCTTTTCGTTGGCTACGGTTATGAACCGCTGTTCGTCGAGGGCCATGAGCCGGTGCTGATGCATCAACGAATGGCCAATGTGCTCGACGATGCGCTCGATCGCATCCGCGCGATCCAGCATGCGGCGCGCGCTGATTCCTCCGAGCAGATGGCGCGACCGAAATGGCCGATGATCGTGCTACGCAGCCCAAAGGGCTGGACCGGACCGAAAGAGGTTGACGGGCTGAAGACAGAAGGCTTCTGGCGTTCGCACCAGGTACCCTTGTCCGGCCTTGCGGAAAACCCTGCGCATCTGAAGCTGCTTGAGGAGTGGTTGAAAAGCTATCGGCCCGAGGAACTGTTCGACGTCGCCGGCGCCCCTGTCGCAGCGATCCGCGCCACCGCTCCACAAGCCGCGCGGCGCATGAGCGCCAATCCGCATGCCAATGGCGGCCTGCTGCGCAAGTCCCTCGATCTGCCTGGCTTGCACGACCATGCCGTGACCGTCGCTGAACCTGGCGCGGTGAAGGCCGAGGCGACGCGGGCAATGGGCAATTTCCTGCGCGACGTGATGGCATTGAATGAGGCTGCGAAGAATTTCCGCATCGTCGGCCCCGACGAGACCGCCTCGAACCGGCTTCAGGACGTGTTCGAAGTCACCGAACGTGCCTGGATGGAGACGATCCTGCCGGAAGATGTTCACCTCGGCCAAGATGGCCGGGTTCTGGAAATCCTCTCCGAGCACACCTGCCAAGGCTGGCTCGAAGGCTATCTGCTGACGGGGCGGCACGGTCTGTTCTCTTGCTACGAGGCGTTCATCCACATCGTGGACTCCATGTTCAACCAGCATGCAAAATGGCTTGATGCCTGTAGCGACATTCCTTGGCGGCGGCCGATCGCCTCGCTGAACTATCTGTTGTCGAGCCATGTCTGGCATCAGGAACACAACGGCTTCAGCCATCAGGATCCCGGCTTCATTGACGTCGCTCTCAACAAGAAGGCCGACATCGTTCGCGTCTATCTCCCGCCGGATGCCAACACCTTGCTGTGCGTGACCGACCATGTGCTGCAGACCTGGAACCGCATCAACGTCATTGTCGCCGGCAAGCCACCATCGTGGCAGTGGCTGTCGATGGACAAGGCAATTGTCCACTGCAGGGCGGGCATCGGAATCTGGGACTGGGCGTCGACCGAGAACGGCGACGAGCCGGACGTCGTGATGGCTTGCGCCGGCGATGTTCCAACCCTCGAAACGCTAGCAGCCGTGCAGTTTCTCAGGCATCACGTTCCGGAGCTCAAAATCAGGGTGGTCAACGTCGTAGACCTGATGACGCTGCAGCCCAAGGAGTACCACCCGCATGGTCTGTCGAATCGCGATTTCGACACGCTGTTCACCGCCGACAAACCGGTCATCTTTGCCTATCACGGCTATCCCTGGACTATCCATCGCCTGACATATCGGCGCACCAACCACGACAACATACATGTGCGCGGTTACAACGAGGAAGGAACAACGACGACGCCTTTCGACATGACGGTGCTGAACGGCCTAGATCGTTTCCATATTGTCCAAAGCGTTCTTGACTGGGTCCCGCAGCTCAAGAGCGTGCGCGTCGGGCTGGGTCAGAAGATGGACGCCAAGCTGCTTGAACACAGAGCCTATATTCGCGCCCATGGCCAGGACATGCCGGAGATACTCGACTGGAAGTGGAGCGGCGATGCCGATGCTACGACGCGTCTTTCTGGTTGAGCCGATACCGTCCGTAAGGGGATGGCGAAGACAGAATCGGACGGATCCATGACCGATTTGATCCTCGTTCTGAACGGTGGCTCGTCCAGCCTGAAGTTCGCTGTCTTCGAGGGACGTGATGAACTTCCGCTTCTGCTGCGCGGCAACGTCTCCTCGCTCAGTGGACATCCGCGACTGCGCGTCGGGGCTGCGGCCGGTCGGGCCGAGGTCGACAGAAGCCTCGGCGACTGCCCGATCGACATCGGCAAGGCATTCGCGACGATTGCCTCGGAGCTCAAGGATCGCGATCTTCTCCCCCGCATCGTCATGGTCGGACACAGGATCGTTCATGGTGGCCGCGACTTCACCGAAGCGACGGTGCTCGACGGTCGTGCGCTCGCGGCACTGCGTCTGCTCGAGCCGCTGGCTCCGATTCATCAGCGGATTAATCTTGAGATTGTGGCACTGGCTGCTGGCCTCTTGCCGCAGGCCACGCAGGTCGGATGCTTCGACACTGCGTTTCATTCCTATCGGCCTGGGATCGCCAAGATCTATGGCCTTCCGCGTGCGATGACCGATGCCGGCATCGTTTCTTATGGGTTTCACGGGCTTTCCTATAGCCATATCGCTTCGCAGCTTCGGACCCGCTACGGATCCGCAGCTGGCGGCAAGGTGATCGTCGCCCATCTCGGCAGCGGTGCCAGTCTGTGCGCCATGAATGCTGGAACCAGTGTTGCCACAACGATGGGGTTTTCGACATTGGACGGCCTCGTCATGAGCACGCGTTGCGGCGCGCTCGACCCGGGCGTCATCCTCCATTTGCTGCAGGACCGGAAGCTGCCGACGGACGAATTGGTCACGCTTCTGTACGACCAATCCGGCCTGCTCGGAGTGTCGGGGATATCCGGAGATATGCGGACGCTAATCGACTCTGATGATCCCCGTGCGGCCGAAGCGGTCGATCTCTTCGTCTATCGTATCGGGCGCGAGATCGGGTCGCTGGCCGCTGCGATAGGCGGACTGGACACGCTGGTGTTCACGGCAGGCATTGGCGAAAACGCGCCAACTATCCGTGAGAGGATCGGGGCTGTGGCCGGCTGGCTTGGGGTTGATATCGACCACAAGCTGAATGGACGAGGCGACGAGGTCATCAGCCTTGCTGGTTCCGACGTCGACGTGCTTGTGATCCCCACCGATGAAGAGAGAGCCGTGGGGAGCCAGCTGCTATCAGTGCGCCGTCAAGCTTCGTCGCTCATACCCTGAGCGCCGAACCTGATGCTACTTGCGCGGTGGTTGTCTCGGCCGGTCAGAAGTTCGGCAGCAGCAGCATGGCCCCATAGCCAGCCATCAAGGCGATCAAGGTTGCTGCAACCAGCGGCAACCAGAACTTGATCGGTCCGGCAAATACTGCCAGCGATACGCGGCCGATGGCGTTTGCTGCCAGCGCAGCGAGCACCGCCTGTCCTACTGTATCGACAGGGACTGCATGCTTGACGAGGCGCAACGCGCTGAGCACCGAGACATCGACATCGAACGCACCGGCCAGCATCGAACTTGCCAGCAGGCCCCGCCCGCCGAATTGAGTTGCCAGACCCGCACTCGCGGTAGCAACGAACGCAAAGAACAAGGCGAAGAGGAGTAAAGGGCCCAGTTCGAATGGATTACGTGCGATCGTGCCGCCTTCGCCATCCCCGCTGTTGCGGGCCAACAACAATGCGCCGCATGCCGCAAAGACGAGCGCTGCGGCAATAGCGGGGATACCGACCGAAGCGACCACGCTTGGCTCGATGATCAGCACCACGGCGCAAACGCGCAGCACCGAAACCATCGCTGCCAGCGAAGCCGCGCCTGCGAGCGGCAGTGGATTGCTCGCGGATGAGCCATTGCGGGCCAGCGCCAAGGTAACTGCGGTGGATGAGACGAGTGAACCTGCGAGTGAACTGACGAGCAGACCACGCGTGTTCCCCAGGATACGGACAGCCACATATCCGGCGAACGAAATCGATGCCATCAGCACCGTCAGGAACCAGACCTCCCACGGATTGAAACCGCCCCATGGGTCAATCGTCCGGTTTGGCAACAAGGGCAGGATGATCGCGGTCATCACCGCTAGGATCAACGCCGAACGAAGCTCAATCCACGTCAGTCGCTTCAGGAGGCCGTGCAGGATATCACGACTGGCAAGAACGGCCGCCAGCGCTGCCCCTCCGGCGGAAGCGGCTCGATGATCGCCGGCGACAGCCAGCGCGCCAAGCGCGAAAACGGCAAGGCCTGCGATCACACTCGTGACGCTGAAATCCTCGTCGTGCGCCGCCTCACGCGCCTTGTACCATGCGAATATTGCCGCAAATGCGATGAACCCTCCGACCAGGATGGATACCGCGCCGAGCGCGATGGCTAACGCCGCGAGAAGGCCGCCGAGCAGGCCAGATATGCCGAAGGTTCGAATTCCAGCCGTCCGGCTGCGATCGGGAGCGTCCCGCTCTCGCCAGCCGCGCTCCAATCCGACAAGGAGACCTATTGCCAGGGCGAGTCCGAGCCTGGCGATGAGAGAATCCATGATGTGGCGACTTTCTGAGCCTCAAACCTCGCGCAACAGCTAGTTGCAATAATCGGAGTTGGCTTTGATCCTACGCAACGAACGCCAACACCGCCTCGGGATAATCACTTCGACTTGTCGGACGGATCGGTCAAGGGATGAACAGGCGAGAATATCTAGCCGGTGGGGGCGCCCTGGTGGCGGCCAGGGGCGGTTGGATGTCATGGCGCTCGGGGTAATCCCGGTCGCCCGCGCCGAGCGCTCGTCGGCACTGATGCGCGGCGAACTGATGCGATACCTTGCCGAACTTGCCTGGGCGCCCGACGCTATTCTCTTCAACACCACGCTGCGATGGCGTGAAGACGGTCCCGACCGGCTATCCGTGAGCGCCGGCGTGGGAGAGACAGCGGCCGAAGTCATGCTCAGCCTCGACAACGAGGGAAGGATTGCCGGTGCCTTTGCGCCCGATAGACCGCGTTCGGCCACGGCACCAATCCTGCCAACTCCGTGGCGCGGCCGTTTCTCCGACTATCGTCGTAACGGCAACATATGGCTTCCGTTTGCGGGAGAGGTCGCCTGGGAAATCGACGGGAAGGAGACGATCTACTGGCAGGGCCGGATCGACGGGTGGGAGGCGTCCAACGATCGTGCCTGATCTGTGCGATTTCCGCACTTCCGCATTGGCCCGGACCGTCGCTCTTTGAGGATCGATGTATCGAGGCACCGAAAGACAGCTTACTCACTTGCTTCCCGGCCGGACACCTGTTCGACGAGGATCCGGAAGAATACGTGCGGCGTGCTGTCTGACACCGGAGGCGCAACTGGTTTGAGGGCGCCCGGCTCCCACCAGTCGGCGTGCTTGCTCAGCAACGTCCAGGCATGGTCGCGCTCGAGCTTGTGGCCTATCCGGTCAGGCAGTTCCTCATAGCGGCCATCGACAACCACGCTTCTCCAGCCGCGCCCTTCGCCGCGTTCGTCGACATGGACGGACACAAGTGGGTTGGCGCGCATCCAGTCGATCTTCTTGCCCGGCATGGAAAACGCGTAGAGGTGACTGTCGGCGTACGCATAGTGCACCGGAACAACATACGGCTGCCCGTCCTTGGCGCACGCCAGGCGCGCCACTCGACTGGCCGTCAGCACCTTGGTGCATTCCAGGGCAGAAAGTGTGCGGATTTGCATCGTGCGATCTCCTGCGTTCTGCGTCGACACTGCTGTTTAAGGGTGGGGCGCACCATCCCGCGCTGCGGGCGTTGAGCGTCGTCAGCCAGGCCTCAGACTGTCATCCAATGTTGCGAGCACCGAACCGGGTTCGATGACGGCGTTGGCTGCCGCGACAATCGTTGCTCGCCCGCCAGCCGGCGCGACGATCTCATGCAGCGCGTCTTCAATTCGAAGTTCGGCTATCCGCTCGCCAACCTTGATCGTGGCACCGCTGGCGATGAACCATCGCTCTACAATGCCCTCGGGCAACATACTGGATGCCCATAGTGCTTCATCGACCTTGATGTTCTGCATCGTGGTTCTCCCTTTCAGGTGGGAAGCATAGTCCACTCGCCAAGGCGATCTTTGATCACGATCAAGGAGCCGGATTGGCGTCCGCTCTGTGGACCCTGCTCAATGGTACCCCTCCCTTGGCCAACGGGGGCCAGGACGAGATCGTCCGCGCCGGTGGCATGGCGCGGACGTTTAGTCTAGAAGAAAAACACTTTGTAGCGCAGTTCCACTCGCCGTGAGTCTCGTCAGGTAAAGGTGACCGAAAGGCGCAACCACCTGACTCAGGCGTATGCGGCTTCGGGCTTCCTCGCGCTAGTCTCTATCGGCGCGGTGAGGTCCAGAACCATGCGCCCGTCGATCTTGCCCGCCTTGAGCCGCGCGAGGATCGCGTTGATGTCGCTCAACGGCGCCTTGGTGATCTCGGCCCGCACCTTGCCATCTGCCGCGAAGGCAATGGCCTCATCGAGATCGCGTCGCGTGCCGACGATGGATCCGCGCAAGGTGATGCGCTTCAGCACGACGTCGAAGATCGGGGTCGGGAATTCTCCCGCCGGAAGACCGACAAGGGCGACCGTACCCTTGCGGCGCACCATGTGCACGGCCTGGGAGAAAGCTGGTGGCGATACGGCTGTCACCAGAATGCCGTGGGCGCCGCCGCCCGTCGCCTTGAGGACATCGGCCACTGCGTTCGGGGAGCGGGCGTCGATGGCCACGTCCGCTCCGGTCGCACGCGCCAGAGCAAGCTTGTCCGGCGTCACGTCGAGCGCCACGACCTTGAAGCCCATCGCCTTGGCATACTGGATCGCCACATGGCCGAGACCGCCGATGCCTGAAATCGCCACCCATTCGCCCGGACGTGCCTCGGTCTCCTTCAACCCCTTGTAGGTCGTGACGCCAGCGCAAAGGATCGGGGCCATCTGTGCGAAATCGACACCAGCTGGAAGTCGTGCGGTGAAGGCTGCCGACGCGATGACATATTCGGCGAAGCCGCCATCGCAGCTATAGCCGGTGTCGTGCTGATGCTCGCACAACGTCTCCCAACCGGTCTCGCAATATTCGCAGCTCAGGCAGGCGTCGTGCAGCCAGGCTACGCCGACCGGATCGCCCTCCTTGAAATCGGTCACACCCGGCCCGAGTGCAGCCACGACGCCCGCCACTTCATGGCCGGGGATGAAGGGCGGCACCGGCTTCACCGGCCAGTCGCCGGAGGCGGCATGCAGGTCCGTATGGCAAACGCCGCAGGCGATAACCTTGACGAGCAGTTCACCTGGCCCCGGTACAGGCACCGGCACATCCTCGATCGTAAGCGGCTTGCCGAATGCCCGCACGACGGCGGCCTTCATCGTCTTGACCATGATCCAACTCCTTTGTCGATGAAGACAGACTAGGCGTCGGGGCGGAAGGTGCTTTGACCGAAATCAATGTGTGTGTCGGGGCAGGGCGTAAAGCTGGTGTTTCCGTAGCCTTGGGATGTTCCCGGGCCTCAAGACAAGGAAGTTGCCATGTCCCAGCACGCCCTCGAACTCGTCCGCTCCAAGGGAGATATTCCGGCCCGCTACGGCAACTTCATCGGTGGGAAATGGGTCGCGCCATTGGACGGGGAGTATTTCACCGACTACAGCCCAATCAACGGCCAACGCCTCGTCGAGGTCGCAAAGTCGACGCCTGCGGACGTGGAAGCGGCGCTCGACGCAGCCTACAAGGCCAAGGACGGCTGGGCACGCATGGCACCTGCCGAAAGGTCGCGGCTGCTCAACAAGGTGGCCGACCGCATGGAGGAGAATCTCGAGCTGCTGGCGTTGGCGGAGACGCTGGACAACGGCAAGCCGATCCGCGAGACGCGGGGCGCCGATATACCGCTCGCCATCGATCATTTCCGGTACTTCGCGGGTTGCATCCGAGCCGACGAAGGTTCCATTTCCACAATTGATGACGACACCATCGCCTATCACTTCAAGGAGCCGCTGGGCGTCGTCGGCCAGATCATTCCCTGGAACTTTCCGTTGCTGATGGCGGCCTGGAAGATTGCCCCGGCGCTTGCCGCCGGCAATTGCACGGTGATCAAGCCGGCCTCCAACACGCCACTGACGCTGTTGATCCTCGCCAATCTCACCGCGGACATCCTGCCGCCCGGCGTGCTCAACGTCGTCACCGGTCCGGGCGGGTCGGTCGGGCGGGCGATCGCCGCCAATCCACGCATTTCCAAGGTGTCGTTCACCGGCGAGACGACGACGGGGAAGCAGATCATGGGGTATGCGGCAGAGCACCTGATTCCGCAGACCATGGAATTGGGCGGCAAGTCGCCGAACATCTTCATGGCCGACGTAATGGATGCCGACGACGAATTCTTCGACAAGGTGCTTGAAGGCTTCGCGCTTTTTGCTTTCAACAAAGGCGAGGTCTGCACCTGCCCTTCGCGGGCGCTTGTCCAGGAATCGATCTTCGACAAGTTCATGGAGCGCGCGGTAGCCCGCGTTGCCAAGATCAAGGTCGGTGATCCGCTCGATGCTTCGACGCAGATGGGCGCGCAGGCTTCCGAAGACCAATTGACCAAGATCCTTGACTATATCGAGATCGGCAAGCAGGAGGGCGCCAAATGCCTGACTGGCGGCGAGCGCGCCCTTCTCGGTGGCGACCTGGACAAGGGTTACTTCCTGAAGCCGACCGTGTTCAGCGGCGACAACAGCATGCGGATATTTCAAGAGGAGATTTTCGGTCCGGTGCTGTCGGTCACGACGTTCAAGACCGTCGAAGATGCGATCCGCATCGGCAATGATACTATCTACGGTCTGGGCGCTGGCGTCTGGTCGCGCAACGGCAACGACGCCTACCGCGTAGGGCGCAGCATCCAGGCCGGGCGCGTGTGGACCAACTGCTACCATGCCTATCCCGCCCACGCCGCCTTCGGCGGTTACAAAGCTTCCGGGTTCGGGCGGGAAAACCACAAGATGATGCTCGACCACTATCAGCAGACAAAAAATCTACTGGTCAGCTACTCGACCAAAGCACTCGGGTTTTTCTGAGTCTCGATCTGACGCTGAGACATGGCGCAGGATGCGCCATGTCTCACAGCAGGAGCGACAAATGCAGCGCCGGGAAGAGGGCCGTGAATGCGGCCCAGTTTTCTCAATTCGCGGCGGCCAGCGAATGTCGGTGTCGGTGTTGCACGCCCGTGATTTGAACCTGCGCAGCCGCGAGACGTCGAAGCTGGGGTGGTAGCTTCCCTCGTCTTCGGCATCCAAGAGCAGGCAGTGGGACATCGGTATCCACAACCTACTGAGTTACGGACCAAGCGGCTCAATGCGTAGCCGTTTTTGGAAGGTGGCAATCGAGTTCGAGTTCATGGCGGCTGTGCGAAACGATACGGAACGATGCGGGAGGATTTCTAATTTGGCCCACGAAAAAACCAATGAAATCAATGTTTTTGTTACGTCCTCCGGGCCCACCATAACCATTGACTTTATTGATAAAAATATGCCTCGGCCCAAAACGTTTTGGGCTCATTATGGCCTAAAGGAAAGGGCGGCCAATATGCCACCCTGCGCATGGTCGGTTCGTCGCACCTATTTGACCACGCGCAGGGCCGCTCAC
Source organism: Mesorhizobium sp. P2_F7 (assembly GCF_056403695.1). Taxonomy (NCBI): domain Bacteria; kingdom Pseudomonadati; phylum Pseudomonadota; class Alphaproteobacteria; order Hyphomicrobiales; family Phyllobacteriaceae; genus Mesorhizobium; species Mesorhizobium sp. P2_F7. The sequence goes on from NZ_JBFUFA010000003.1 coordinate 884,126, forward strand.
TGCTTCATCGCATCGCGTTTGGCCTCACGCTCGTTGATGGCGCGGGCTATGTCGACAGCCATTCGCTTCTTGTTGGCCTCTCGGACATATTCGTCCGTCACCGTCATGGAAGAATGCCCCATCGCCTCCATGATGGCACGCGCTTGGATGTTGCATTCGGCGAGATACGTGCCGAAGGTGCGGCGTAGCCCGTGCAGAGTGTAGCCCTCCGGAATGCCGGTCTGCTTGTTCCAATGTGCCATCATGCCGGTGAGGCTCTTTTCCGCGAATGGACGCCCATAGGCATTCTTCAGCACCGTCCCGCCTTTCGAACGATCGAGCGGCGCCAACGCTTGCGCCGGCTTGTCGACGATTGGGATAAACATCGCGTGCCCGCCGTGACGGTTGCGGTTCTTCTTCTGCCGGAAATCGAAGGCCTCGATCACCTCTAGAGAGCCATCGAACAGTTCGATCTCTTCGAAGACCAAATCGCCCCATTCCAACGAGGCGATGTCGCCGCGTCAGTTGCCGAGCCAGAAAGCGAGCGCGTAACAGGTGCGCGGCGGGGAGCCGATCGGATGGCGCGCCTCGAACTTCTCACGAATGGGGACCGGCCACGCAGGATTGGCGGTCGATGTAGGGATGCGGACGCGGATCGACGGTGAGGGATCGTTCCGCGGTTTGATCCATTTCTCAACTTCGATCCCGACCCACAGGAGCTTCTTGATCGCGACCAGCAGGTGCTTGGCAACCGTCCGGTTGGCGGCAAAGGCGCCTTCGACAATCGCACGCAGATGGTCGGCGTCGAGATGTTCTACTGGTGTATCGCGCCAAGTCAGAGGATAGGAAGGATCGACCTGCATCCGAAGGAAGCGTTCAATTAACCTGGCATTCTTCCGCTGCGTCGCTTTGTCAAAGTCCAGCCATTCCATCGTCGCTTCAAGTCGCCGCGCTGCATGACCGAATGTCTTTGGCAACGCCCGACCGGGTAGGTCGATAATAATTGCCTTAAGGCCTTGGCCTTGCGTCGCCCTTTCGTAGGCAGCCTCGAACTCCGGATCGCCGGGCTGACCGGGGAGGCGGATTTCGGGCATTCCCTTTGCACGATAACGATAGACTGTTTTTCCGTTCTTAAGGCGCGACGAGACGCCAGGGCGAGACAAGCTTTCGAGATGCGGAGCCGGATAGATCCCGGCTGCTCTTGCCCGCTGACTCTCACACCGGCGGGCTTTTTGCTTTATGATCCGGAACGTCTTTCCACCGAGATTGTTGTGGCTCATCCAGCCCGTGCTCCCTCAGCGCGTGCTGGGGACCAAGATGTCTTCCATCATGGTCGGCCCGCGCAGCCTTGACCGTCGGCGCGGGCCATCCCACCGCTGGCTGCAGAGTCGGTAACCCTGTAGGCCCCGCGTTTGCATAGGCCGTAAGGTGTAGTTGCCCCCAATGTGAGCTTCAGCTAATTTACTCCACGACGAGAATTCAAACCCCTCGTCAGCCTTTGCCCGCTGGCTTCGGCCGGCGGGCATTTTATTGTGCTGACGGAACGCCCGAAGGATCAGCGTAGTTGGCTTCATGCGGTGGAGTAGAACGGCTTTGCCGCCCGCTGTAAATCGATCCTCGGTGGACGATCGGAGTCCCGCTGCCGTCTAACCCCCAAGGTCCGGCAGCGGAGCTTTTTTAACTCGACAAAGCGTGCGGTACTGCTCGCTCGAGTTTTTCTATCATTGATCGTTCAGTTCGCCGAAACCGCATGCTTTGCAGCGGTACGCATGGTTCGGCTCCTGTTCGGGACGGAGCATCCTGATAGTGCCGCGTTCCACCCAACAGATTGGGCAAGAGAAATTGCCTGCATAGTGCGGCTTGTACATTTTCAGGCGCCCGTCCGCGAGATCAGCAGCCTTGAGCCGTTCGGACATCTCGGCAAGGTTCTTATATGCCTCGGCGATCTGGCTTCGCAGAGGTTCCCTGTCCTTAGCTTGTGCGAGCGCTTGATCCTTCGCGCGAAGAGTGAGTTTTTTGGCAAAACGCTCCGTTGTAGCGATTACACCCGCGTGAACTCGGCAAGCCCTAGCCGTAGACGCTGACTTTCCGCAAAGGCCAGGGCATACCATTCTCGGTCGAATGATCGGGTAAGTTCCTGGTCTTCCTCGACGACGAGGACAAACCATTCACCGCAGGCTTCCACCACTTCAACGCAAGGTCGGACCTTGCCATTCAGGAATATCGTTACGCTATCCATCGCAATTCTCCTCCAAGAGCAATGGGAACGTCGATTTTTATAAGTCCGTGGAAACCTCCCTTTCAATTAAAAAAGACACTCCGCGCAGCGCTTCACCGGCTCGCCTGCAAAAAACTGTGGTTGCCTGGAACATTTCGCCGACGCCGAAATTTCGCTGCTGAAAGGTTCTTCATTCATTCGTCCGCTCCATGAGAAACTTTGCCCGCTGGCTCAGGCTAGCGGGCTTTCTTGGTTCCGGCGGGGTTGATGACCGTCACTTCGGTCTCCGGTTCAATTGGCTCGTGGCCAGACCCTTCTTGATAAAACACTTGTCGGGCAGCTGATCGAGAGCTGGATTTTGACATTTGAGTGCCCCTCCTGCGCTCATGCGATTACACGCAAAGGCAGGTGGCTGAAGGTTGTCGCAAGTTTTATATGCGAGAATTGCAACGCCAGGGTGCGCATCGGCTACCCGGAGAAACTTAGGATTTTCGAGACACATCGGCACTTGGTGCGCGGAGGCGCATCAGGCGGTTCGCGTCGCTGCTAGCTTCGCCATCTCGGCCCGGCCTTCACCCGCCTGACGAAACGACTTCGCTGGCACTGCTTCATCAAAATGAACGGGGACATAGTTCACGAATGTATGGAATCGATGGGGGGAAACAGCATTGGGAGTGTCCGAGGTTCCGGGAATGTGTTGGCTGGGAGATCGCCGAGATGCGCGGTCCGCGAAAGCGGTCATTGAGGATGAATGCGCTGAACGCGTAGCCAAGACGGCTAGATTGAAATCGCTTCGCATGGCTCAAATTTTGCCGGAGGCGGACCTGCCCGTTTCGTTCAACGAGGAACTCGACTGCTCGGTGCTTCTCGCTGTACTGGCGCAGGAAACCAAAGGCCGACGCCCCGCATCCTGCGCGGGCCATTACCGGCTGCCGGACCCCGGCACGACCATTTGAATATCTCCTCACTGTGCACTTGTAGTAACCGTTGATTCAACCATTGCTGGTATTCAAACAGTGTGAGGGAGCGGCTCCGACACTGTGGCGGGGGTAGGTTGCCGGAGCCGCCTGCGCGGCCCGTTGGGAATTTGACCGCGCCGTCCTATTTTGGGACAGCGCGGTCAAAGATTGGTTAAAATTTTCCAGAACTAATTAAGTGCACTCTAATTTGATTGCGGTTTGCGCGTTTGAAGTTTGTCGGCCTCTGTTGCCGACCCAGCTATCGGCCTGAGACGCTCATCAGAGAAGCATCGCGAGTGGTTTCAGAAACTCAGGCCACAGCGAGGCTTCAGGAGACGCACTGGCCGCATATGGGGCTGAACAGCATGCTTCGTTTGCATATTTCACTTGCATTAGTTGTAGCGCATGTATCCCCCAGCCGGCGCCACCCCTAAGCCCCACGCCGGTCAGGCTCGGCAACTCCTGCCACGGCTGCCGAGCCGCTCTCTTGAGTAGGCCTCGGTCGCCTTTGCTGTTGCCATTTGGCTGGTGTTTGGCGTTTAGAACACCCCGACATTCTTCGTCCCGCACTTCGCAGAGGGGACCGAAGTCTGACTCGCACACGCATTGGGCCTTAGACGGGCTACAATCACTTTTTGGCTGAGTTGGGGAAGTGTAGGGTTCACAAATGCCTATCCCAGATGAAAATGCATGACGTGAATCTGGAATTCGAATGCCCCTATTGCTCTGTTCATATCCTCCATAAAGGCTCTTGGTTCAAAGCTATTGCCAGCTTCAAGTGCAAAGGATGTGGCGCGAAGGTTCGGATCGGCTATCGCGACAAGCTTGCTTTCTTTGACCGGCAGATGCAAAAAATCGCAGGCCCAACATCTGAGGTTTGGACGAGAACATTGCTGTAAAGAGCAACGCAAATTGGGCCGTTTCGAGTGCCAAGGACAGAAGGCGTCAGACATCGCCTCTGACCCCGTTCGCCGTATCTGACAATCAACTATTCCATCGACCCCGCTGATCGCCAGCGCGAGGGGACCAAATGCCTGTGTCTGTCGAACAAAGCCAGCTTGTCGAAATAGCCTAGCCGAAGCCCAGCCCCGCAGCTGTCACAGGTGAAGCGAGAAATCGACTTGAACCATGAGCCGTTTCGAATGATTGGATGTTTGCAGACCGGGCACTCAAACTGGAGCGCCACGTCGAGCAGATCGTTAGCTATAGGCATGGTCACGCCCCAAACTGCAGATGCCTTCCATTAACGCAGGAAGATGACGGGCGTATGTGACTTCAGTCTCAGAGGGGAATTGTGAGCGATTGCATCAGTGGATTCGACTGCCCGGACGAGGCAAGTCTGATGCGGACATATCGGTCGTGCGCCGATCGCAAATGCGACTTAGTTGCTGCTTCTGGTGAGCGCGAAACTGGTACGCGCTCCTGGAGCGCCAGCTCGGCGAGATCCGTCGATCTCGCAAGTGGAGGCATGATCAAACAGCAAGGCCGAACTGGGTAGTCGGCGCGCCATAGTCTGTAACAGGTTGTTCCATCTCGAGATTTCGCCGACGATGGTTGGCTTTGTAGGCGCCGCATAGTCAGCGCGGTAGCCTCTGCCTGCCGTGGCCTCTGCCTACATAGACAATGTCCCCAGCGCGTGGGTTCCTCGTGAGCCATACGCCGGCAGCACGATTGCCCTCGCGCTTGCTTCATTCATCACGAAGGCCGGCGCGAGGGCCGTTGACGTTCTCAGATCACAACGAATGAATTTGATGTGATCGCGAGATGTGGGGCAAGCGTGGCGAATTGCGTTTGAGCGGCGCCACCAGCTCCGTCACTGTCGAAATAGAGCGCTCCGGTCGTGCTGTTGTAGACAATATGGTCGGTACTGTCGTGTGCTGCAGTCCCGCTATAGAAATCAGCGCTGCCGAGCGTTCCAGCCTTCAGCCCTTTGAATATCGCATCATCAAGGTAGATCTTGTCTTGCGACGGGTTGAAGTCAGTAATCCTGTCGACGTTGCCGGCGCCAAGCGCAGAGTTAAAGAAGAAGGCATCGTTGCCGCCAAACCCGGTCAGCGTATCGGCGCCGCCGCCGCCGCCGATGGTGTTGGCGCCGGCATTGCCCTGGATGGTCTGTGCGAATTCGTTGCCCATGAGGTTGATTGCCGTGGTGGCAGACTCCCTCGTGGTGCCAAGGACTTCAATCGACGAGCCGGCCGAGAGCGCATAGCTTACAGAGGTCCATACCCTGTCCTGACCCTGGCCAGCGGTCTCGATCACCTTGTCGAAGGCATTGTCTACCCAGTAATCGTCGTTCCCGGCGTGGCCAATCATGGTGTCGGCCCCACCGCCGCCATTGAAAATGTTGTTGCCGGCATTGCCCTCGAGCGTCTGGCCGAATTCGTTACCCGTCAGGCTGATTGCAGCTGTGCCGGCCACATTGGTGGTGCCGAGATGCTCGATTTCCGAGCCGGCCGAAAGCGCATAGCTCACTGAGGTGAGAACCTTGTCTGTTCCGCCGCCGGCAGCCTCGATAACCCGATCACCAGCATTGTCGACATAATATGTGTCGTTGCCGCCATAGCCGGTCATGGTGTGGGCGCCGACTGCCTGAAGAACATCGGCGCCGCTGGTGCCGACGACTTTGTCCGTGGTCGGAGGAGTAGGATCGACAGGGGGAGGCGTGGTAGGCGGGGGCGTGGTTGGCGGCGGGGTCGTTGTCCCGGTGTGGGCGTTATGATCCTTGAAAAAAGCCTGCATTGACGACGTGTTGCCGAGCGACGTTTCGCCGTTCTGCGAGGACCATTTGTAGGCCATGTCAAAAGCGGGCGACGGAACCAGCTTTGCCCAGTGATCCATCATGGTCTGCATCTGCGCAGTGGTCGGCATCACATAGGAGCCGCCTGTATTGGTCGCCCAGCCACCACCGCCGAACGACTGATAGACGGGTACGATCGAGCTCAGCGGGATGCCCGCATTCAGCGCGGCCGACACGGAACGGTCGATGTAATT
>NZ_JBFUFA010000004.1:0-366096 GCF_056403695.1 Mesorhizobium sp. P2_F7
CTCCCCCTCGAGGGCAGGGGAATCGCATATGCGGAACAAAGATGGAATCTCGCGACGTTTGTTCTCGACGCGATTCCGATTTGTTCGCCGTTCGATTCCTCGAAAGAGTCCATATGCGATTGCCCTGCCCTCGAGGGGGAGATTGGCAGCCTCACTCCGCCGCCACCAGCTTGTCCTGCGTCTTGGTCTCGAAATCGCCGGCGTCGTGGCGTTCGTGCAGCTGCATTGCCGGGTCGCCGAAGGCGCGGTTGACCATGCGGCCGCGCTGCACCGTCGGGCGGGCGTCGATCGCCTTGGCCCAGCGCTGCACATGCTTGTAGTCCTGCACCGACAGGAACTCGGCTGAATCATTGTACATGCGGCCGAGCGCCAGCCCACCATACCAGGGCCACACCGCCATGTCGGCGATCGAGTAGCCCGCGCCGCCGAGATATTCGGTCTCGGCCAGCCGCCGGTCGAGAACGTCGAGCTGGCGCTTGGTCTCCATGGCGAAGCGGTCGATGGCGTATTCGAATTTTTCCGGCGCATAGGCATAGAAATGGCCGAAACCGCCGCCGAGATAGGGGGCCGAGCCCATCTGCCAGAACAGCCAGGACAAGGTTTCCGCGCGCGCCGGCTGTTCGGTCGGCAGGAATTCGCCGAACTTTTCCGCGAGATAAAGCAGGATCGAGCCGGATTCGAACACGCGAACCGGCGTCTTGCCGCCGCGGTCCAGCAGCGCCGGGATCTTGGAGTTGGGGTTGACGTCGACGAAGCCCGAGCCGAACTGGTCGCCATCGTTGATCTTGATCAGCCAGGCGTCGTATTCGGCGCCCTTGTGGCCGAGCGCCAGCAGTTCCTCCAGCATGACGGTCACCTTGACCCCGTTCGGCGTCGCCAGCGAGTAGAGCTGCAGCGGATGCTTGCCCACCGGCAGCACCTTGTCATGCGTCGGGCCCGCAATCGGCCGGTTGATGCTGGCGAACGTGCCGCCATTGGCTTTCTTCCAGCTCCAGACTTTCGGCGGGGTGTATTCGGTCATGCGAGGAATTCCTTGGGTTTGGCGGGGCGGAAACGACTTGCGCAACCGGCGCGAGACTGATGGCGGAAAAGTCGGCGGAACGTAGATACTGACAGAGATAGGTGCAATTCAGAAAGGTTCAACTTCCGTTGAACTATTATCAATGGTGGTGCCGGTTTTCCCTTCTCCCCTTGTGGGAGAAGGTGTCGCCGAAGGCGACGGATGAGGGGTGTTCCAGGGAACGCCGACGCCTCACTCCGCTGGAACACCCCTCTCATCCGTCTCGACGCTGCGCGCCGATCCACCTTCTCGCACAAGGAGAGAAGGGAAGAGCGCCCCTTGCGTCTCGTGCAGCGCGGCATACCTATAGAGGGTAATCCCCGCCCGCCAGGATGAAAGCATGCCCATAGATCCCCTGTCCCCGCTTTTGCGCTCCGTCGTCGCCGTGCGCGCCACGGTGCCCGACGACGCCTTTACGGCGAACGCTCTGGGCACACGCCGGGAAGGCAGCGGCGTCGTTATCCGCGGTGACGGGCTGGTGCTGACCATCGGCTATCTCATCACCGAGGCGGAAGAAGTCTGGCTGACCGACCAGGACGGCCGCGTCGTGCCGGCGCATGCGCTGGCCTACGACCAGGAGACCGGCTTTGGCCTGGTGCAGGCGCTGGCGCCGCTCGGCCTGCCGGCTGTTGCCTTGGGTGATGCCGAGAAAGCCAAGGTCGGCGACCCCGTGGTGTTTGCCGACGGCACCGGCCGCTCGGTCAAGGCGCATATCGTCACCAAGCAGGAATTCGCCGGCTATTGGGAATATCTGCTCGACGAGGCGATCTTCATCGCCCCGGCGCACCCGTCCTGGGGGGGTGCTGCGCTGCTCGGCCAGGACGGCAGCCTGCTCGGCATCGGCTCGCTGCTGTTGCAGATGAGCCGCAACGGCGAGGTGGCCGACATCAACATGGTCGTGCCGATCAACCTGCTGACGCCGATCCTCGACGATCTTCTGACGCGCGGCCAGGTGGCGAAGCCGCCACGTCCGTGGCTCGGTGCTTTCTCGGCGGAGTCGAACGGCGCCGTGATTGTGATGAGCGTCGCCGAAGGCGGCCCCGCCGCCAAGGCGGGCCTGCGCCAGGGCGACATCATCTCCGACGTGCGCGACGGCGAGGTCGACGGTCTCGCCGATTTCTACCGCAAGCTATGGCAGAACCCGGCTGGGTCGGAGATCCCTCTCAGGGTGGTACGCGACGGCCGCGAAACCTGGCTCAGGGTGAAATCGGCCGACCGCAACAGCTTTTTGAAGAAGCCGCATTTGCAGTAGGGCTCCCCCTTCTCCCCTTGTGGGAGAAGGTGTCGCCGAAGGCGACGGATGAGGGGTGTTCCAGGGAACGCCGACGTCTCATTCCGCTGGAACACCCCTCATCCGTCTCGGCGCTGCGCGCCGATCCACCTTCTCCCACAAGGGGAGAAGGGAAGGCGCCGCCGCCACCTCAATCCCCACATGCACTGAAAGCCGTCGCAGCATCCCACTCCGCGAAAGGCACAACCCGGCCCTCCACCGACACGGTGTTTTCCACCTTGCTGCCGTCGTCCTGCGTCTTCACGCTTGTGCCCTTGCCGGTCAGCACATCGTAGGCGCAGCTGCTGGCGATCTTGTCCGTCTGGAACTGGAAATAGTCATAGGCCACGCCGGCGACGATGAAGGCATCGTTGCGCCAGGCGATGGTCAGCGTCATGTTGGTCCGTTCGCCGGCGCCGATCAGCCCCGGCATGGTGAGCTTGATCGAGCCGTTCGGCAGCGCGCTCAGCTCCGGCTCGATGTTGGAGCCCTCATAGTGCGGCTGGTCGTAGTCGTTCCATTCGCCGTTGATCTGCTGATGCACGATGCCGGCGGGTTTGAGGAAATTGTGCTCCTTGTCCCGCAGGAAGAAATGCATGTCCATGGCATTGTCGGGCTCGGTCTCGACGATCATCGCCAGATCGGGGGCGCCATCGCCGTTGAAGTCGCCGGTGAGCGCCGTGATGATCTTCTGGCTTTCGATGGGTTCGGCGAGCGCGGCGGTCGGCAGCAAAAGCGCCAGGCTCAACAACAGCGATCGCATGGCGTGTCCCCCGAATTGCAGCCTTGCCTGGCGCGACGAGCAGGGAACCTGCCATGGGCGTCGGCTGCGGCGCAAGCCAACTCCGAAATACGCTAGGGGGTTATCGACGCTGCTGACAGAAACTGGCATCGACAGCCGATAGAGCCGGTCCGGCAACAAACGAGGTGATGATGGCGCCGTTCAAGGTCGATCCGCAAAAGGTTCGCGAATTTCCCGATCCGGAAAGTTTCTATGCCTGGCTGCGCGAGAACCACGCCGAGGAGAGCGACGTCTGGATCAAGGTGCACAAGGTCGGCTCCGGCCTCGCCTCGATCACGCCCAAACAGGCCATCGACGTGGTGCTGTGCTTCGGCTGGATCGACGCCATACGCAAATCGCTCGACGACAAGAGCTTTCTGCAGCGCTACACGCCGCGCGGCAAGAAGAGCATCTGGAGCAAGATCAACATCGACAATGTCGCTCGTCTCATCGAGGAGGGGCGCATGACCGAGCACGGGTTGCGACAGGTCGAGGCGGCCAAGGCCGACGGCCGCTGGGACCGCGCCTATGCCTCAGGCAAAGACATGAAGATCCCCGACGATCTGCAGGCCGCCATCGATGCCGAACCTGAGGCGAAAGCGATGCTGGCAAAACTCTCCGCCCAGAACCGCTTCGCGCTGGCGTTTCGAACGCACAATATGAAGACCGAGGCGGGGCGCAAGAAGAAGATCGAGGCTTTTGTCGAGATGCTGAAGCGCGGCGAGACGATCTATCCGCAGAGGAGGTGAGGGGCTCGCCCGCCCCTTGATAAGCTCGCGCTTGAGCACCCCCCTCTGGCCTGCCGGCCATCTCCCCCTCAAGGGGGGAGATTAGCACTCAATGGCTTTCGCCAATCACAACCGTTGCGAGAAGGGCATCATCGGCGGAGCTGCCAATCTCCCCCCTTGAGGGGGAGATGTCCGGCAGGACAGAGGGGGGTGTGACGGAACTCGACCTCTCTCACCGACTGCTTGCCATTCATGCACCGCACCGCACGATGATTGCGCTCCCCACGCCTAATCATTCGATCTCACTCATGCCATCTTCGATGGAATGATCGATATGGACCAAGGACCCCGCCAATGACCACTCCCACGCCCCATTCCGGCAAAGTCGCGCTCGTCACCGGCGGCAATCGTGGCATCGGCCTGGAGACCGGCCGCCAGCTGGCGGCGCTCGGCTTCACCGTGCTGCTCGGCACGCGTGACCTGGCCAAGGGCGAGGCGGCGGCAAGACAGCTCGGCGGCGAGGTGGAGGCCATCGCGCTGGATGTCGCCGCACCCGACGCGGCGGTCCTTGCAGCGGCCGAAATCGAGCGCCGCTTCGGCCGGCTGGACGTGCTCGTCAACAACGCTGCCATCCATTACGACCCGCGTGCGCGGGCGCTAAAACCCGACTGGACGGTGATCCGCGAGGCCTTCGAGACCAATGTCTTCGGCGCCTGGCGCGTCGCTGCCGCCTGCGCGCCGCTGCTTGCCACCTCCGGCCATGGCCGGCTGGTCAACGTCTCCTCCGAGGGCGGATCGCTTGCCACGATGGGCGCCGGCGCGCCGGCCTACTCGACCAGCAAGGCGACGCTCAACGCGCTGACCTGCATTCTCGCCGCCGAATTGCGCGGCGCCGGTGTGCTGGTCAACGCCATCTGCCCCGGCTGGGTGGCGACCGACATGGGTGGTCCCGGCGGACGTCCGGTGGCGCAAGGGGCTGCCGGCATCGTCTGGGCCGCCACCTTGCCGGATGACGGCCCGACCGGCGGCTTCTTCCGCGACGGCAAAAGGCTGCCGTGGTGATTGGCTGATCAGGCTTTCCCGTTCGGCCCCCACGCCATGCTACGAAAATAGCATTCTCGCCACGCGAAATCTGATGCTAGGCTTCGCGATGCACCCGGGCGGAGGGGCGCAACAGGAGGAGTGGCGGGCGCGACAGCCCGATTTTCAGCGAGAACCGGACGGAACTGTTGAACCATTGCAAGGCTGCCGCGTTTCCCGGCGTCGGCCACAAGGGAGGAACCCACCTGTGAAAGCATCCTATCTCGTCTCCGCCGCGCTTCTTGCGGCGACCGCCATGCCCGCGGCAGCGGCCGAAATTTCCGACGGCAAGGTCAAGATCGGCATCCTCAACGACCAGTCGGGCGTCTATGCCGATTTCGGCGGCAAATGGTCGGTCGAGGCCGCCAAGATGGCCGTCGAGGACTTTGGCGGCAAGGTGCAAGGGGCACCGATCGAAATCGTCAACGCCGACCACCAGAACAAGCCCGACATCGCCTCCAACATCGCCCGCCAGTGGTACGACACGGAGCAGGTGGACGCGATCATGGAACTGACGACATCCTCGGTGGCGCTGGCCGTCCAGGGGCTGTCCAAGGAAAAGAAGAAGATCGACATCGTCACCGGCGCCGCATCCGCCGACCTGACCGGCAAGCAGTGCTCGCCCTATGGCTTCCACTGGGTCTACGACACCCACTCCCAGGCGGTCGGCACCGGCGGTGCGCTGGTGCAGCAGGGCGGCGACAGCTGGTATTTCATCACTGTCGATTATGCCTTCGGCTATTCGCTGAAGGAGCAGACCTCAAAGGTGGTTGAAGCAAGCGGCGGCAAGGTGCTGGGCGAGGTGCGTTACCCCCTGGGTTCGACCGACTATTCCTCCTTCCTGCTGCAGGCGCAGTCCTCCGGCGCCAAGGTCGTTGGCCTCGCCAATGCCGGTCTCGACACCTCCAATACGATCAAGCAGGCGGCCGAGTTCGGCATCGTCGCCGGCGGCCAACGGCTGGCGGCCCTTCTGTTCACCCTTGCCGAAGTGCATGGGCTCGGCCTGCAGGCCGCACAGGGCGTGGTGCTGACCGAAGGTTTTTACTGGGACCGCGACGACAAGAGCCGCGAATTTGCCGACCGCTTCTTCAAGCGCACCAACCGCATGCCCAACATGGTCCAGGCCGGCACCTATTCGGCGGTGCTGCAATACCTGAAGGCCATCGACAAGGCCGGCACCGACGAGACCGAGGCGGTCGCCAAGCAGCTGCATGAACTGCCGGTCGACGACGTCTTCACCGCCAACGGCAAGGTGCAGGCCGACGGCGCGATGGTGCACGACATGTATCTCTACCAGGTCAAGAAGCCTGAAGAGTCGAAGAAGGACTGGGACTACTACACCTATCTGGCGACCATCCCGGGCGACAAAGCCTTCATCAAGGCCGAAGACAGCGGCTGCCCGCTCGTCACCAAGTGACGACGGTAGAAGCCGTAGCTGTCCAGTCGGGCGGCACAAAGGACACGTCGCGGGTGGTGCTTTCCGCCCGCGGCCTCAGGCGTGATTTCGCTGGTTTCGTCGCCGTCAACAATGTCGACCTCGACGTCCATCACGGCCAGATCCATGCGCTGATCGGGCCGAACGGCGCCGGCAAGACGACTATCTTCAACCTGCTGACCAAATTCCTGCAGCCGACCAGCGGCCGGATCGAATTGTTGGGCAGCGACATCACCCGCACGCCTCCGGCCAGGGTAGCGCGCATGGGCCTCGTCCGCTCGTTCCAGATATCGGCGATCTTTCCGCATCTGAGCGTGCTCGACAATGTCCGCGTCGCCCTGCAGCGACCGAGCGGGCTGGGCTTCCAGTTCTGGCGCTCGCTGGCCGCACTCGACCAGTTGACGCCGCGGGCGCGCGAACTTCTCGCCATTGTCGGCCTCGACGATGTCGCGCATCGTCTGGCCGGCGATCTCTCCTATGGCAGAAAGCGCGTGCTCGAGATCGCCACCACGCTGGCGCTCGATCCGAAGGTGCTTTTGCTCGACGAGCCGATGGCCGGCATGGGGCACGAGGATGTCGGCACGATTTCCGGCATCATCCGTTCGCTGGCCAGGGACCGCGCCGTGCTAATGGTCGAGCACAACCTCACCGTCGTCGCCGATCTTTGCGACTGGATCACCGTCATGCAACGCGGCCAGGTGCTCGCCGCCGGCGACTACGCAACGGTGAGCACGGACGAGCGTGTCCGCATCGCTTACATGGGGACCGAGCATGAGTGAGCCGCTGCTTGCCGTGCGCGATCTCCACGCCTGGTATGGCGAGGGCCATGCGCTGCACGGCGTCAACCTCGATGTCGTCCGCGGTGAGACGGTAACGCTGCTTGGCCGCAACGGCGTCGGCAAGACCACCACCTTGCGCGCCATTATGGGGCTGGTTCGCAAGCGCAGCGGCAGCGTCACTTTCGACGGCGGCGACCTGATGCGCCTGCCGCTGCACCGCGTCGCCCATTGCGGCATCGGCTTCGTGCCGGAGGAACGCGGCATCTTCGCCACGCTGACCGTCGACGAGAACCTGATCCTGCCGCCGGTGGTGGCCAAGGACGGCATGAGCGTCGAGGAGATATTCGATCTCTTCCCCAATCTGAAGGAGCGCCGCAACAGCCCCGGCACGAAACTCTCCGGCGGCGAACAGCAGATGCTGGCCATCGCCCGCATCCTGCGCACGGGCGTGCAGATGCTGCTGCTCGACGAACCGACCGAGGGCCTGGCGCCGGTCATCGTCCAGCGCATCGGCGAGTTGCTGGCGACCCTGAAAAGGCGCGGCATGACCATCCTGCTCGTCGAGCAGAATTTCCGTTTCGCCGCCCGCATCGCCGACCGCTTCTATCTGATGGAGCACGGCAAGGTGGTGGAGGGATTTGCCGTAAGCGAGCTTTCTGCTCACACGCAACAGCTGCACGAGGTGCTTGGGGTATGACGCCATGACGATGATCTTCGGCGTCCCCGTCCAGGCGCTTCTCGGCCAGATGCTGGTCGGGCTGATCAACGGCTCCTTCTACGCCATGCTCAGCCTTGGGCTGGCCGTCATCTTCGGCCTGCTGCGCATCATCAATTTCGCCCATGGCGCGCTCTACATGTTCGGCGCCTTCATCGGCTATCTGATGCTCGTTCATCTCGGCATCGGCTACTGGCCGGCACTGGTCCTGGTGCCGCTCGTCGTCGGCGTGTTCGGCATGGCGGTCGAGCGCCTGGCGCTGTCGCGGCTCTACCGGCTCGATCCGCTCTACGGCCTGCTCTTCACCTTCGGCCTGGCGCTGGTCATCGAAGGCGTGTTCCGCTTCTACTACGGTGTCTCCGGCAACCCCTACGCCGTGCCGCCGCAGCTCGCCGGCGGCACCAATCTCGGCTTCATGTTCCTGCCCAACTATCGCGGCTGGGTGGTGGTGGCTTCGCTCATCGTCTGCATCGGCACCTGGCTCTTGATCGAAAAGACCAGGCTCGGCTCCTACCTGCGCGCCGCGACCGAGAATCCGGAGCTGGTCCAGGCTTTTGGGGTCAACGTGCCATTGCTGCTCACGCTCACCTACGGGCTGGGCGCGGCCCTTGCGGGGTTGGCCGGCATCCTCGCAGCACCGGTCTACCAGGTCAGTCCGCTGATGGGCTCGGACCTGATCATCGTCGTCTTCGCTGTCGTCGTGGTCGGCGGCATGGGCTCGATCCTCGGCGCCATCGTCACCGGCTACATGCTCGGCCTCGCCGAAGGCCTGACCAAGGTCTTTTATCCCGAGGCATCGAACCTCGTCGTCTTCGTCATCATGGCGATCGTGCTTCTGCTGCGCCCCGCTGGCCTGTTCGGAAGGGATGCCTGAGATGAGCGAGGCGACCCTTCACGAGCAGCGCACCGCCGCTTCCGTTCGGCTTGAGCGGGTGCTGATAGCATTGGCCATACTGGCCCTCATCGCCGCGCCCTTCTTCGTCTACCCGATCTTCCTGATGAAGATGCTGTGCTTTGCGCTGTTTGCCTGCGCCTTCAATCTTTTGCTCGGCTACACCGGGCTGTTGTCCTTCGGCCATGCCACCTTCTACGGCGCGGCCGCCTATTTCTGCGCCTACGCCGTCAAGGACTGGGGCTGGCCACCGGAAGCCGGCATCCTGCTCGGCACCGCCGGTGCGGCCGTGCTCGGACTGGTCATGGGCTTCCTCGCCATCCGCCGGCAAGGCATCTATTTCTCGATGATCACGCTGGCGCTGGCGCAGATGTTCTACTTCTTCTGCGTCCAGGCGCCGTTCACCGAAGGCGAGGACGGCATCCAGGGCGTACCGCGCGGCACGCTGTTCGGCGTCATCGACCTCAACGTCACCCTCAATATGTATTTTGTCGTACTCGCCGTCTTCCTCATCGGCGTCTTCGCCGTCTGGCGCATCGTCAATTCGCCCTTCGGCATGATCCTGCGTTCGATCCGCGAGAACGAGGCCCGCGCCATCTCGCTGGGCTATTCGGTCGGCCGCTACAAGCTCGCCGCCTTCGTCATGTCGGCAGCGCTCGCCGGGCTTGCCGGCGCCACCAAGGCGATCGTTTTCCAGTTCGCCACGCTCACCGACGTCACCTGGCAGATGTCGGGCGAGGTGATCCTGATGACGTTGCTCGGCGGTATCGGCACCATGGTCGGTCCCGTCGTCGGCGCCGGCCTCGTCGTCGGGCTGGAAAACACGCTCGCCACCTCGGGTTTCCCGGTGACCATCGCCACCGGCCTGATCTTCATGATCTGCGTGCTGGTCTTTCGCCGCGGCATCGTCGGCGAGATCTACGCGCGGTGGCTGGCGCCCGCCAGCGCCGGCCGCGATCAGTAGGTGATGGTCACCACCACCGTGTCAGTATAGACGCCGGCCGAGGGCGTGGTCTGCGGCGGCACGCGGCCGTAGACGGTGAGGGGCTGCGCGGCGCCGGTTCCAGTGCCGGCGACCGTGCTTCCTGGCGTTCCCGCATCGCCCCAGGGCTGCGTTCGCGCATTGTCCTTGTAGAGACCGTACGTCACCCGCTCGGCGCCCTTCGACATCTTGCGGTTAGTCGGCGTGCCGCCTGTCGTGCCGCCGTTGAGCGACACCGTATAGGCGGTCGACGGGGTGCAGGTGACCGAAACCTGGCCGGTGGCGTCGACATTGGCGTCGAGCACGCCCTTGGGGCCGAAATCGATGTTCTGGGTGGTGACCAGGCAATTGGCCGCAACGGTGGCGTTGATGGTGAACGTCGGAGAGGTGGCCAGGGTGCCCGCGCCGGTGTTGCAGCTGCTGCCCAACAGGGTTGTCCGGTAGCGGAACTCGACCGGCCCGGTCGAAAACGTCGAAAGATAGGTGCCGGGCGGAACGGTCGCCTGGCCACCGGGAACCCGGCCATACAGCGTCAAGGTGCCGGACGAGTTGCCCAGCAGACTGGGGCTCAGCGTCAGCGGCGGCGGGCGCGAGGCATAGGCCCAGGCATAGGAGCCCCAGACGACGCTCATCGCCGGGTCGGAATAGATCTGGTAATCGAGGCTGTTGGCGCCGCTCAGCATCTGCCTGGCCGCCGCCGAGCTTGCGCCGCCGGTGCCGGCGGCGAGATGCGGACAGACCAGGATGGGCAGCAGCAACGGCAAGCTGCCGCTGCAGGTCACGCTGAGCGTGGCCGTCGATGTCGCCGCGGTTCCCGGCAGCGTGTCGACGGCGCCGAAATTCATATTGGTGACGGTAAAGGTGCAGGTTTGCGCCAGGGCAAGCGACGGCAGCAGCGTCAGGAAAGCGACGATTGCGACGCGCAGCATTTGGCCCGGCATTGTCATTGGCACACCACGTCCTTGATCGTCACTTGCCGGCCGCGCACCGCCTCGAACGGGAACGTCGCCCGGCACGAACTGCCGTCGCCGCGATCGACCAGCACTGAATTCTGCCGGGCGAGGCCCTTGATGTAGGCCTGCCCGTCATAGCCGACGACGAAGTCTTCGGTGCCGCCGTCGACACGCCCCGACAGTCCGGCTTCGAGCGGCGTGCCGCTCGCATCGACCAGCGTCACAAGGGCTGCCTGCGCCGCCTCCGACACGCCGAACTTCAGCACCACGCCGTTGCGGTCGGCTGGGACGACCGTCTCTTTGGTTGTCGGGACATCGGCATCGACGGGCAGGTTCTTCGGGTCGATCGAGACCGTGTTCAGTTCATAGGAGTTGAGCCCGGTGACCAGGATGCGGCCTTTGCTGTCGGTCTTTCCGACCGGCCTGTTCTGATGCAGCACCTCGACGTCAGGCGTGCCGACATCGACGACGGCAAAGGCATCGTCGATGCGGTTGGTGGCGAACACGCCGCCGCCCGCCACCGCGATGGCCCCGTCCATCTGCCCGGTCACGCGAAAATCCTTGTCGAATTGCTGGGCGCCGGCTTGGAAACGCGCAAACGGCGCGTGATAGCTGACGGCTGCCGAGCGGTTGGGCGTTTCACCTTCCGAGGTACGCAACTGCCAGCCGATGCTGCCGTCCTCCGCCCGTTCCGACTTGGCGAGGTCGGCAAAGACATTGAGGCCGTCAGGCCCTTGCTCGACGCCTGTCGAAGCTGTGATGTCGTCGTTGAACGGGATCGAAATCCCGGCGAACACGCCATAGCTGCTGTCGTCGTCGAGATCGGCAAAGGCCGTGGCATAGAGCGTGCTGCGCTTGAAGAGCGCCTGGCTGTAGGAGAGGCCGACGATCTGGTTGGTATCGCCCTCGGCGCTCTTCAAATGGGTGTAGGAGAGGTTGAGGCTGGAGAAATCGAGCGGCATCGGCACGCTGAGCGTCACCTGGTCGACCGCGCGCGGCACGCCGGCGCTGAAACGAGTGAAGTCGTCAGGGTCAAGAACCGGCTGCGCCGTCACCGAGGCGATGTCTTCATAGCCGCCGAAGGCCCGCTGCATGTGCGCCTTGATCGCCCAGCCGTCATAGCCGAATTCGACACTGGCATCGGCCAGCGAGCCTGTGCGCCCGTCATGATGGCTGCCCGCAACAGCCATCGACGCCGCACCGTAAGGCCCGAGTAGGAAGGCCGCACCAATGCCGCCATTGATCAGGTCGGCACCGCCCTCGGCATGGGCTTCCAGCGTCAGCTTGTCGCTCAGTCCGTAGCGCGCCGTGGCGACGCCCATGACGCGCCCGTCATAGTCGTCGGAGGAGATGCCGAAATTGCGCCGCGCCATGCCCGCCTCGACGGAGAAGTCGAGCAGGCCCTGCCGCAGCAGCATGCTGGAGGCATAGAACGGCAAGGTTGCGGTGGTCTCGCGCCCGAGGCTGTCGCGCAGCACCACCTGCGCCTGCCCGGCGCCGGTGAACACCGGCAGATTGGTGACCTGGAACGGTCCGGGCTGGATATCGCCGGAATAGGTGCGCACGTTTTGCGTATAGATTTCGAGTGTCGACGGCACCGCCGCCGTGCCGCCGAAGGAGGGCAGGGGCAATGTCACCAGATCCGAGCGGAGGCTGAAATTGCGCTGCGCCTGGATACCGCCGAGAAAGACGGGCCGCGTCCATGACAGTCCGCCGGAGACGAAGTCGCCGGCCCGGTAGGTCATCAGCCGGTCGGGGTCGGAATAGCTCCACGTCGTGTTGAGCCTTGTGAAGCCGCCGAGCCTGCCGTCGGAATAGCCGGCGATGAACGACTGGCTGAGCGTTCCATAAGGGCTGAACACACGCGTGTCGAAGCCGCCCGAGACGCCCTGGAACAGTTCGTTGTCGCCGTCGAACAGTGTGTTGGAGCTGGCAAACAGCGAGTAGTTGAGCACCGCGCCATAGCCCGATTGCGGCGCCGGCCGGTCCTGCAAGCGCAAGCCGAGATCGACGATGCGCGCCTCACGGCTGTCATTGGCGGCGGTGACGTAGAGGCGCTGCGCCACTTCATCGATCTGAAACGAAACGTCGGCCAGCTGGTCGAGCCTGACCAGGCCGCCGGCGTCGGCAGCACCCTCCGGCGGCTTCAACCCGACGTCCTTCAGCTCTTGCGGCGTCGCCGCCAGGCCGCCATCCGCCATCTCGGTGAAATTGCCGATCAGCTTGGTCGAAACGTCGTTGATGAACACCTCCAGATAGAGGCTGCGGCCGGCCGGCAGAACAGGATCGGGCGCTTCAGGGTTCGTCACGGCTGGCAGCTCTTGCGAGTTCACTGCCGGGCAAGGTGTGAAAGTCGCGAGCGCGACGACAATCGCGGTTCTAGCGGCCCTTGACGGCAACTTTGGCATCGAAGGGTCCAAGATCGCTCTGTGCCTTCAAAAGCACGGAGCCCGCGGACAGTGATTTGCTGCTGCCGATCGGCCACTGCATGGTCGCGCCGCCCAGCACATAGCCGACAAGCCCGTTGCGGTTGCCGAGCTTCTTGGCGCCCTGGGTCAGCGTCAGGTTGGACAGGCGAAAGCGGCTCTCGCCGCTGTTGCTGGCGGTGAGCATCAGGCTGCCGCCATTGCGCGAAAGGCTCCACGCGATCGCCGGCGCTGCTGCGTCGGCGTTGCGGAAGAACACCGGCACCGAATAGCGCAGCGCAAGCGCAACCGTACCGGCCCTCTTGCGAGATGGGTCCGGCAGTTCGTCGACGATGACGCGGTAGCTCTCCTCGGCCCGCACCGGCGCCTTCGAGACGCGCACGACGCGAACCACGTATTGGGCACTGGGTCCGAGCTTAGTCGATGGCGGGCTGGCGACCACGTCCGTGGTTGGCGTCAGCGTCTCGATGCCGCCGGACTGGCTCCATGCGAAGACCCTGATCTGCACATTGATCGGCCGCTTGGTGTCATCGTTGCTGAGGTTGAGAACCGCCGAGGCGTCGGGCGCGATCAGCTCGAGACCTGTCGGCGCCACTCTCAGCGAGGCAGCGTGTGACGTCCCAGCGCACAGCAACAGAACAGCCGTGGCGCCGATGCATGAAAGCATGGATCGCATGATCGTCCTCGTGTTGGTATCGATGGTCAGTACGTTATGGTGATCGAAACGGTGTCGGTGTAGAGGCCCGCCGCCGGTGTCGTCTGTGGCGGAACGCGCCCGTAGACGGTCAGCGGCTGGATGGCGCCGTTGCCGGTTCCGCCGACCGTGTCGGTGGGGATCGTGATGCCCCAAAGCTGCGTCCGGGTGCTTTCCCTGTAGATGGTGTAGTCGATCGTCGCCGACGCTGGCCCGGTCATCTTGCGAACCGCAACCGTTGCGCCCGTGCCCGCTCCGGCGCTCAGACCTACATTGTAGGATTTGCCGGTCGTGCATTGCACGTTGATGGTGCTGGTCTGGTCGACATTCGCATCGATGACGCCGTGCGAGCCGAAATCAAGATCGCTTGCCGTCTGCACCTTGCATTCGTCGATAATGGTGATGCGGACATTCATGCTGCCGGTCGCCGTCGCGGCGATCGCGGGCAGGGTTGGAAGCAGCGACGCTCCCAGCAGCAGTGCGTATTTCAGCAATCTCATGCCTGTGTTCCTCCGTCGGGGCAGATCGTTCCTCGCAAACAGTCTTGACCCGGATTTCACCCCTGCAGCTCCTCCCGCTGCAAGCTTCGCAAAGACATCAGCGATATAGGCAATGTCAAAAGCGAGCTGCACCATGATTATTACAACTTAGGTTCGGATATCATAGATGAATAACCTCAAGGAGGTATCAGATAATTTTGGTTAATATTTCGTTAAGATGGGTAAAATCGACATTTTTTGAAAGTGAAAATTCGGTTGTCGATAATTTATTTTAGCTATTTTGCTGAAACGGCGAAAATGCAGGCTGAATCATCTTGATTTGATAGAGTCTGACTTGTTGTCTCTTATTGTCGATTATTTCGCGGAGGATACCGACGCCAAGCGGCCACCGCCGTCGGCGCCCGCTGGTCGCATAGCCCAAAACGCTGTTCCGACCTGCCCAAGCCTGGCAATCGCGCTGCCAGGGCCGCATTCGCCAAAACCCTGTTCCGCCCAGCCCAAGCATCGCCGTCCCGGCTGAGATAAATCCACCGCCGTCGGATCGCGGGAGACACATGCGAATCGTTCTGGCCATGCTCGCCCCGGTTTCCTGCGGCAGCACATCGGCCGTGCGGGAGATGCGCTTGTTGTCCCTTGGAGCCATGGTCGCACAGGCGGCAGCAGCGCCGACCGACTGCCAGACGTCAAGAAAACGGAAGAACGATGAAGAAGATCTATGAAAAGCCAACCCTCGCAAAGCGCCAGAAGCTGTCCTGCGTCACAGCGGTTGTTGTGTCAGGGCCAATCGAAAACGGCAGCTGACGCCTTCGATCGGCATCGAACCACTGCGGACAAGGAGAACGACCATGGATCAGCATGCGAACCCGTCACCGGGCTTTCGGCACAATCCGGGCAAGGTGATCACCGTCGATCCCTTCAGGGGGCGTGTCGTCGTGTTTGCCAATGGCGTCATCATCGCCTCGTCGGCGAAAGCCAGGATCGTGACCGAGCCGCCTTATCCCTTCAGCTTCTACATCCCGTTCGAGGACATCGATTTTCGCAAGCTGGAGAAGACCGACCTGTCGACCGAGTGTCCTTACAAGGGCATCGCCAGCTACTGGAACGTGCTGCCGGCGGCCGAATTCGGCAACGACGCCATGTGGGCCTACGTGCAGCCTTTCGACGAAATGGCGGCAATCCGCGACCACGGCGCCTTCTATCCCGACAGGGTCACCATCGACGCTGCGCCGCGCTGAGCGCGGGCAGCGATTTTCATGCTGGCCAACGCTGCCCTCGGGCCGAACCGGAGGACGTTTTGGTTTCGCATCGGCGGCGTGCCGACAACGAAGACAATACGGTCATGGACGAAAAGCAGAGAGCCATCCTCGACGAGATCCCGCGTCTGCGGCGCTATGCGCGCTCGCTGCTGCGCGACCGCGATTCCGCCGACGATCTCGTCCAGGACTGCCTGGAACGGGCGCTGCTGCGTCTGGACAACTGGCAGACGGGAGAGAGCCCGCGAAAATGGCTGTTCACGATCATGCATCATCTGTTCATCGACCAGATGCGCAAGGTGAACCGGCGTGGCGAAGCCTCGATGCTGCCGCTGGAAGCCGGCGAGGTGCAGGCCTCTCCCGCCGACCAGCTGGAGAACGTCGCCGCGCGCGAGATCATCGACGCGCTGCAGGCGATCAGCCCTGACCGCCGCGCCGCCTTGACCATGGTCGCCATCGAGGGCTTTTCCTACGCCGAGGCCGCAGAAACGCTCGGCGTGCCGGCCGGCACACTGATGTCGCGCATTGCGCGTGGCCGTGAGGAACTGCGCGGTCTGCTCGAGGACAGTGCGCGCCGCCGCGCCATAAGGATCGTCGAACCCGGGCCGGGCCGGGCAACTCCAATCAGGGCGCCCATGGCATGACGAACCCCGATCGCATGATGAAGCCTCGCGGCATGATCCGGCACCATTGCAGGTCTTGCGCCTCGTACGCGCACGCATCCGGTAACGGATTCTTGTCTGCTTGCGTGTATAATGGCGCCGATGGGGTGGACGAAACCAGGGCATGGCTGAAGAGAAAAAACGCAACGGCGAGTTCTGGGCGCTGGCGCTCGAATGCGCTCATCTCGGCGTATGGGACTGGGATATTTTGAGCGGCGATTGCTTCTATTCGCCGACCTGGTCGCACATGCTGGGTTACGAGGATGGCGAACTTGCCAACATCAGCGATCTCTGGCTGAAGCTGACGCATCCCGACGACCGCGAGCGGGCGCTGGCCAGCGGCGAGCGCCACATTGCCGGCCTGACCACGTCGATCGAGACCGAGCTGCGCCTGAAGCACAAGGACGGCCACTGGATCTGGGTGCTGGACCGCGGCGGCATTGTCGAGCGTGACGCGACAGGCAAGCCGGTCAGACTGATGGGCGTCCAGACCGACATCAGCCGGCAGAAAGAGGCCGAAGCCGAACTGGAGCGGGTCAATGTGCGCTTCCGCCTGGCGCTGGCGGCCAGCGGGACCGGCATCTGGCATCACGACATCGACGCCAACAAGAGTTTTTGGGACGCCCGCACCAGGGAGATTTTCGGCCTCGTCGCCGACACGGACGAGGTGACCGCCGACCTCTGGCACACCTATCTTCACCCCGACGACAAGGACGCCACCGAGCGCGCCCATCTGGCGCCGCTTGCGACCGACGCAGTCGTCGCCTCGCAATACCGCATCGTCCGGCGAGACGGCGAAATCCGTCATGTCGAATCCCTGGTGCGCTTCATCGCAGCCCCAGACTCTGCGGGCCAGATCCTCGGCACCGTGCGCGACATCACCGAGGACAAGAAGCGCGAACGCGAACTCGCCTACGCCGCCCACCACGATGCTCTGACCGGCCTGTTCAACCGCGCCGCCTTCGACCGGCTGCTGGCCGAACACATCGCCACCGAGCGGGTTCTGCCGCTGGCGGTGTTCTATGTCGATCTCGACTACTTCAAGGCGCTCAACGACTTTGCCGGCCACGCCGCCGGCGACCTGGCGCTGAAGGGCGTCGCCGCCGGCATAGTGGACTGCCTGCCGGCTTCGGCGCGCGCCGCGCGCCTCGGCGGCGACGAGTTCGCGCTGCTGGTGCCCAGTTGCGAACCGGCCGAGGCCGAGGCGCTGGCCGTCGCCATTCTTGCGGCCGTGCGCGACGCCGATCTCGGCCTGCCGGTGACGTCGCGCAGGCTCGCGGCCAGCATCGGCATCGCCTTTGTCGACGACACCACCACGACGGTGGCCGATGCGCTGGCCTGCGCCGACGACGCCTGCTACGCGGCCAAGGCCGCGGGGCGCAACCGCTTCGCGGTGTTTTCGGCCGACGCGGCGTCGGGTTCCGGCGGCCTCAACGCCGCGCGCGTCGCCGCCGACACGGTCGACGCCATGGACGACGGGCGGTTGAAACTGTTCGGCCAGGAAATCCATCTGCTTGGCAAACCCTGGCGCGAGAGCCGTCATGTCGAAGTGCTGGCGCGGCTTGTGGGCAAGAATGGCAAGCTGATCCCGCCGGGCGAATTCATTCCGGTCGCCGAGCGCTTCGGCATAGCCTCGCGGCTCGACCGCTGGATCATCAGGACCGCACTGTCGCAGCATGGTCCGGCCATGAAATCGGGCGCCATCACGCTCGGCTTCAACCTGTCGGCGCAGACGCTGAGCGACCCGCTGCTGTGGGATTTCGTCGATGCCGTCATCGCCGAGACCGGGGCGCCGCATTCCGGCATCGGCTTCGAAATCACCGAGACCGCCGCCGTCACCAATTTCGACGCCGCCGAACAGTTCGTGCGCAAGGCGCGCGAGCGGCAATGCCGCGTCAGCCTCGACGATTTCGGCGCCGGCATGAGCTCGTTCGAATATCTCAGGCGCTTTCCTGTCGATCAGATCAAGATCGACGGCTCGTTCATCGAAAACATCGCCCAAAGCCGCTTCGACCGCGAGATCGTCTCGGCCATAACAGGCATCGCCAAAAGCCTCGGCTGCGCGGTGGTGGCCGAAAAGATCGAAGAGCAGGCCGCGCTCGACATTCTGCGCAACATGGGCGTCGCCTATGGCCAGGGGTTTCTGCTGCATCGGCCCGAGCCGCTGGAGGCGATCGTCGCAAGGGCGAGCGCCGAGGCGCCGCGCAAGCGGTTCGGCTGACGCGGCCGAGCCGTTACCGAACCGCCCGTTGAGGTGCGTTCCTCAGCTCAGCCGGCCTCGGCCTTTTCCTGCTTGCGTTGTGCTGCCTCCTTCTTGCGGCGCAGCACTTCGTCGGTGCCGACGAGATTCTTCGACCCGCCGGAAATCGAGGTCGAGACAACGGCGGGCGGATCGCTGGCGGGAAAGCTGTCTTCCAGGCCCGATTGCAGCTGTTCCTCGAGCGTATCGGGATTTTCGGAGCGACCCTCGGTGCGGCGCTCGCCAACGGCCTCGACATCGCTCTTGGAGTCGGGGTGATTGCGGGCTTCTGATATCGTCGACACCACCAGCTCGATGGCGAACTCCTTCATCGCCTCGGCTTGCGGTTCATCGACCTCAAAACCTTCGATCAGGCGGATCAGCGACTTTTCCACGTCGCCCAGTTCCTTGGCGCCTTGGCCGCGCGCCAGCCGCTGGGTGAGCGAACTGATCAGCACGGGGCCAAAGGTCGAGTAGGCTTGCTGGCGCGTCGCGTCAACTTGCTCGGGATGAAGTTTTTGCAGGGACATGGGTTCGTGCCTCCGGTCAAATCAGCTCGGACAGCCGCTTCTGCGGTTGGTCCTCCCATAGGAAACAGAGGGGAAGGCAAGAGGTTCCATGCCGTCGTCGACAGGGCGGCCGAGGTTCAACTCCACAGCGACGCCATGGTCAACGACGCTTCGAAGATCTGCTCCCTGTTCTGGTTCAGCATCTTGACGGTGATTTGCCGGTGCTCGCCCTCCGGCATCTCGTCGCGCGCGACATCGTGCAATATCCGCAGCGCCTCGGCGCCCGCACGCTCGCGGCTTGGGAACAACTGCCCCTCTTCATCGATCTGGTTTTCGGTGTTGTAGAGATCGAAATAGAACCGTTCCATGGCGCACGCATCCTGTATGAAACGCTAAACCCCTGTCCGCAGCCATGGTTCCATCCGGCTGATTCTCAAACAGATTTCTCGCCGTTGCTGCCGGGCGCCAACGCCCGCCATGCCGGCTGAGTGCAACCGCACCCGATCTCCGGCGTTGAGCCACAGCAACCGATCCCGGATGGAAGAAACCCCTCAATGCTAGAATCGCTGTATCTGAACCTTGGCCAGCATGACGCCCTCTCGGAAGAGGAGAAGGGGCTGCTCGCCGGCGCCATGACCGTCGAGCTGGATTTTGCCACCGGCCAGGACATTGTCTCGGAGGGATCGAGACCCGGTTACAGCACGCTTATCATCGAAGGGCTGGCCGCACGCTACAAGGTGCTCGAGGATGGCGGCCGGCAATTCACCTCGTTGCAGGTGCCCGGCGATTTCGTCGACCTGCACGCCTTTCTGCTCAAGACCATGGATCATGGCATCATCGCCTTGTCGCCATGCCGGGTGATCGCCGCCGACCACAGCCGGCTGCGCGCCATCACCGAACAGGCGCCGCATCTGACCCGGTTGTTGTGGCTGGACACGCTCGTCGACGGCGCCATCCACCGCGAATGGATCGTGGCCATGGGCCGGCGCTCCAAGACCTCGCATCTGGCGCATCTGGTGTGCGAGTTGTTCATCAGGCTTCAGGTGGTCAAGCAGACCAATGGCATGAGTTTCCGTCTGCCTTTGTCGCAAGCCGAACTGGCCGACGTACTAGGGTTGTCCGTCGTTCACATGAACCGCGTCATCGGCGCGCTGCGCCGGGTCGGCGTCATTGGCTGGGTCAACCACATGGTGACGATTCTTGACTGGCAGCGGCTGGTGGAAATCGCCGAGTTCGACCCGACCTATCTCAGCATGAACCGCGAGCCGAGATAGGTCATCGGCGTTCCGGGGCCTGCAACCCGTCAGTTGGCCTTGGAATGATGCCCGTTCAGCGACGCCAATTCGTCGAGCATGGCAAGGGCGGCGCTTGGTTTCGCAGGCTTGAGCAAGCCCTGCTGGGCGGCAGCATTCTTGAAAGCGGCAAAGGCGATGGCCGGGCGGCAAATGCCGTTCAGCGCGTCATCCACCAGTCGGACGGCCGCCTTGTAGGCCTGAGCGTCCTTGTTTTTCCACGTCCCGCCCAGCGCCTTCTTGGCGTCGGCGATCGACGACACCGTCATCGTGCTGCAATCCACGAATTTGATCGTCAGGGGAAGAAACCGGCTCATGAGAAATTCACCATCCGAACCATTCGCGCGTCCGCCACAAAAGCCCGGCGAAAGGCGCGGCCAGAAAGGCAGCTGCACCCAGAACGAGAATGGGATTGTTTGTTGATATCGACTTCATGCATAGCCTCCGGAAACGGGATCGCCATAAACGGGGAAACCGCGAAGTGGTTGCAGGCTTGGGCGGGCTACATATTGCTTGCCGGCCGGATGGGTTGGCGTGGCCGGTAGGGCGGTCGCGACTGCGACTTCAACGGGATGTCGGCGAGCGAGTTGCGGATCGGCCTGAACAGTATTTGTGGAGATGCGGCGCGCCGGCGCAACACTGTGGCCGACAGTTTGGCAATCAGATTTCGAACGTCCATGGACTCCTCCTGTAGAGTCCCCCATGCGCGATCCCTAGCATCTCGCGACAGCTGCCCGCATTTAACTTTGATATAGGCAGGACGAATATGCGAGACGTCGCAGACGCTGCTGCAACCGGATGAGTTTTCGTGCATTCTTGTGCATGGCCATGACGCTTCGCCCCGACACGCCGGCAAAATGCTGCTCTTATTGCGGTTCGCGCGAACATGACTACGAGGATTGCCCGAAACGCAAAGCCGATGCCGAGCGGCAGAATGAAGGGCTCGCCGATCCGGAGCAGCATGCCGGATTTGAGACCGAACAGACCCCTTGAATCTTCGCGCTATCGAATCCCGGGGTTGGCGCATGCCGATTCGTGTATCGAGTTCGGCACGCCTGCGGCCGCGCCAAACTGAGCTAGCGCAGCATGTGAGGTTCGCGACCTACCTGGGCTCGAACAGCTCGATCACGTTACCGGACGGGTCTTCACAAAGAATCTGCCGCCCGCCCGGACCTTCGACGATCTCGTTGCGGAACCGCACGCCGGCCTCGCGCATCTCCGTGACGATCGCCGGCAATTCCTGGACTTCGAGCACAATGCGGTTCCATCCGCCCGGCTCGGGCGTCCGGCCGTCCGGCATCGGCCTGGCGGCCGACGCCATGGGGCCGGCGAGCCAGAGCGAGAGGTCGCCTCGCGTCAGGATGGCCATCGCCGGACCGAACTGCTGCTTCAGCGCGAAGCCCAGATGGCTCGTATAAAACGCGATGGACGCTTCGACATCGCGGACCAGATACCGGACGGACACCATCCGCAGGCTCCCTCACAAACGCCCCTCTCGAGAGATAGCTGGCGGGACAAGTCGCGGCAAGCCGCCGGCGCACGTTTCGCGGGCGCCTACGGTGCGATCGCGGGTTCCTGGCCGGCAGAGCGTATCTCTGTCACGAAGGCCATCAGCAGTTCCATCCCCGCCGGCCAGTCGCCCAGCCCGCTGTCGCTGTTGATATGGCCGAGCGGCCCGGCGTTGTGCAGCGCGCTGCCCCATTGCCCGGCCTTCGTCCTGGCATAGCCATGCGGGTCGTAGGGATCGTCGGTGCTGGCGACGATCAGCGAGGGGAAGCGGAGCGGGCGGCGCCGCGTGTCGGCGAAGGGGCGCCCGTAGGCAGGGAAGACCGGCGATGCCGGATCGGGAACCGCAACCAGAAACGCGCCGGCGATCTCACGGCTCGACTGCAACTGCCAATGCGCCACCAGCAGGCAGCTGAGGCTGTGGGCGATGAGGACCGGCGGCGCTGTTGCCTGTGACACCGCGGTTTCCAGCGCGGCCAACCAATCGTCGAAATCCGGCAGGTCCCAGCTCGCCGGGCTGAAGCGGCGCATCGCCGGATCGGCCTGCTGCCAGCGTGTCTGCCAATGGGCCTCGCCCGATCCGCCGCTGCCCGGCAAGATGATGAAGTCGGTCATGAAAGGTCCTGTCTCCCGGTGAACGATGCCGGCCAATTCTAGGTCTTCTCCTTGCCCGCGGAATGAGAGATCATCGGAAAGCAGCGAAGAATTCCGATGGATTGAAGGTGCTTATGGCAAATGGCGATTACCGGCCGCGGCTCGACCCCACCGACATTGCGATCATCGAGATCATGCAGGAGGATGGCCGCATCGGCATTTCCCAACTCGGCCGCCGCGTCGGCCTGTCCCAGCCCGCAACGTCGGAGCGGGTGAAGCGGCTGGAGGAGCGCGGCATCATCGCCGGCTACCGGGCGGCGATCGATCCCGCCGCCCTCGGTCTCGGCACCATGGCCATGATCCGCCTGCGCACCACGCATGAGCACATCCAGACCTGCCTGAAGAAATTCGCCGCCATGCCGGAAGTGGTCGAGGTGCTCAGGGTGACCGGCGAGGACTGCTTTCTCGTCAAGGTCGTCGTCCCGTCGCCGCCCGACCTGGAAAGCATCGTCGACGCCATCGGCCGCTACGGCGCGGTGACGACCAATGTGGTGCTGCGGGCAGAGCCGCCGAAGCGGCTGGGACGGGAACTGATGACGAGGGCATGACAGTTCGGAACTTGCGCCCAGGTGCCAGCAAATCGAGCGCTTCAGCTTCGCCGCCTTGCAGCGCGCCAAACCCTCGGCTGCTTCAGGATCAGCGAGTGCGGGAGGATAGAGGCTTTCGACATAAAGTAACTGTATTTGCCTGAGAGCATGCCGCTTTATCGTCCGGGTATAAGGCAGCCGGGTCAATACTGTTCTTGTCTCTTTGAGTTTTTGATAAATCCAATAGAGCGAAAAGAGTGATGAAGGCGATGCCTACAAGCCGCGTTCTTGCGACAGCCATCCTGCTGGCAGCGTCAGCTGTTACGACCTTCCCCGCTGAGACAAAGTCTGAAGAGACTTTCGAGACGATGCAGACAAAGGTGGGACGCCTCTTTGATGCCAAGGATTGCGATGGCGCTTGGCGGCTGCTTTGGGAAAACCGCGCCAACAACAAGATCCAGCCGTATGTGCTTTTGTCTTCGCTTGCCGTTGCTGGAGAACACCCCTGGCAGCCAGCCAATGACATCGAAGACGGTGAGATTGCTTTCAAATACGCGGTCCTGGCCCATCGACACGGGCAAATTCTTAGCCTGAATGCACTTGGGAAATTGGCAGACCAATACGAACAGGATTCGTTATCTCTTCCGTTGATGGTGGTCGAAGGCTTGGTTCAGCGCCTGATTGCGAACAAGGAAAGCAGATACTACGATCCGTCCTTCGAAACGTGCAGAAATACACCACCGGGATTTGATCAGGGCGTCGACAATTTTGACATCTGCTTTGGCAGGTTGCTGGACAAGATCGATACTTCAGACATCACTGAAACGGCGATGAGTCCGAAGGATGCGCACATTGAGTGCGCCAACAAAAACGTCCTGAAGGGATTTTACTAGGAAGCCTCGCCAGCCGTGTCACCGCTTCTGCGTATGCCCAACAGCATCGGCGAACCAAACATCGCTCTTGATCTCGCGCATCGCCATCGAGGTGATCGTGCGCCGCATGCCGGGCAGGCGGCTGAGTTCTTCGCGCAGCATCAGGCCCTTGATCTGCGCTCCTTCGCGTCGCTCCTCGAGTCCTGACTTTTTCTGGGATGGGTTGAAAAACGGGTGTTGAATCGGTCTATGGTCGGGGCGGGTTGCGCGGGTGGCGGATGTCGTCTCAATCAAAAGTGGCGAATGTCGTCTCAATCAGAATTGGTATGGGCTCTGCCGGGCGGGTGTCGGCGGGACGCCTACGGGTTTTCGCATTCATGGCGATTGCCGCGTTCATGATCGCCGGTCCGGTCGCCGAGCAGGTCTTCGGGGCGCAATCGGCATGGCTGCGCTCCTGGACCATGTTCAGTGCGATCGGGATGGGCGTGATCGACGCTTCCTTCGAAATCCGCAAGCCCGATGGCGCTCTTCTTCCGCTCGACCGCTTCGAGATGCTCGGCGCTCCCCGCGACGGCAAGCTGAAGCGGATCGAAAGCCGCGACGAGCTGGCTTCCGTCATCAAGCGGCTCTGCTCGGCCGCCGGGCAGGGCGCCGACATCCGTGTCTGTGCCCGGCAGGCCACGCGCAGCGGCTGGCAGATCATCCACACCGATGCCAAAAATGCCTGCGCCGGCTGACGCCATCGATGACTGGCCCGGCTGGTGGCTGATGCACGCCATCGCCGCACGCTTCGTCGACTGGGCGGTCGGCACCGAGGGGTCGTCGCGTTCGTCGGCGTTGATCCGCATCGGCCTGGCCATCCTGTTCTGGTCGCGCTGGGCGGGCGAGTTGTTGCTCTACAGGGATCAATCTCCGGTCGGCCTGTTTCTGGCAGTCAATTTCTTCCTCGCCACCGTGCTGCTCTTCATCGGCTATCACAGCCGCATCGCCGCTGCCTGGGCCGGCGCGGTCGGGCTGGTGATGTACCACTATTTCGGCTTCCAGCTCGGTCGCGAACCCTGGACCCACCACCATGCCTATCTGCTTGCCGTCGCAGCGCTGCTGATCGCGCTCACCCCCTGCGGCCGCTCGTATTCGCTGGACCGCTACCTCACGGTGATGCGCGCCGAACGCGCGGGTCTGCCGCCGCCGGCGGAGCGCGGCAATCTGTGGGGGCTGCGGCTGATCGTGGTGCAGCTCTCGGTACTCTACTTCTTCGCCGCCTTCGACAAGACAAGCTACGCCTTTCTGAGCGGCGCGCGGCTCGAAGCGATATTCCTCTGGTACTATGCGGGTTCGGACTATCCGGTCGGCCTTGCCTGGCCCGCCACGATCATGTCGCCCGCCGTAGTCGCGCTCGAATATTGCCTTGCCTTTGGCCTGCCGTTTCACCGCAGCAGGTGCTATCTCGTCCTGCCGGGCCTGGCCTTCCACGCCATCATCTATCTGACGCTGCCGGTCTATACGTTCAGCGCCACCATGGTGTTGCTCTATCTCGCCTATTTCGATGCGGATGCTGTCGACAAGGTCATCGCGCGTCTCCAGGGGATCGGATTGAAAGAGGAAATTTCGTGAAGCGTGGTTTGTTGTTTTCGGGCACCGTCTTCGTCGCGGCCGCCATCGGCCTGGCCATGGTCTGCGGCGCGGCGCGTGCCGGCAGTGCGCAGGACTACTATCCCAAGCGTGCATGGGGACCCTTCAACGGTGGCCAGATGAACACGTCGCTGCTGGTGTTCCGCGACCTCAACCGGAACGGCGTCTACGATCTCGGCGACCGGCCGATGTCGCGTGTGGCTGTCGAGCTCGACAAGCCGAAGGGCGACACCATCATGCGATTGACCAATGTGAGCGGCTTCGCCAACTTCCGCATGTCGGTCATCCAGCGCGATCTCGAAGTCGTCGATCCCGGCCATTACGCGTTCAAGGTTGTGCCTCCGCCAGGCTATTCCGTCACCACCGGCAACGCCTCGCAGGAGAGCGACTACGTCGTTTCACCTGGATCGCCAGGCGACATGATTGCCTCGCGCACGACGCACCCGGTCGGGCTTGCGGCGGACCTGACGATCAGCGGTGCGGTCGCCGCCGGGTCGCGCGTCTCCCTCACCGGGCCGGACGGCACCACTGCCGCCGCCAAGGTCGGCCCGGATGGGCGCTTCAGCGCAGCCGTGACATCAGGCCAATGGCTGGTCGATTTTTCGGCCAGCGGGGTGACTGAGCGGCGCAAAATTGTGGTCGGCGCGGCGCCGGTTGTGCTCTCCGCGTTTTCGGGCAAAGGCGGACCTCCCGAGGAGCTGCGGCCCAACCAGCATGTCGTCGGTTTCGACGACCTGATGACGACGCCGGGCGTGTTCGAGGTCCCCTCCGGCTATGGCGGGCTCGACTGGTACAATCTCGTTGCCATGCACCAGCGCTTCACCGACGGCCCGGGCTACATCAACACGACCATGTCGGGCGAATTCATCGCATACAACAGCTCTGGCCACCCGGCCCAGGTGTTCAGTGACAAGCCGTTCGATTTCACGGGCGCCTATTTCGGTGCCGGCTGGGACGGCGCGGAAGGCGAGACGCTCATTCTCAAGGCCTGGCGGGGCGACGAGCCCGCCTATGAGGATCGACTGGTGCTGTCGGCCAACGGACTGGTCTACTTCGCGGGTGACTATAGGCGTATCACGCGGCTCGAGATCCGGACACAGCATTACTGGCAGGCCGCGATCGACGATTTCGGCTATCGCACCGGTCCGTAGCGCTGCCTACGCAGCAAGCGGCCGTTGCGGCCGTTGCCGGTGATTCCGAGGTGGCCTGAGGTTAAGCCGCGTCAGCAAGACGTTCTCTGAGAGGTTCCGCAGGAGCGGGCGCCGTCCGAGTGGCCGGGAGTGGTGGTGTTGTGATGGCCGCCGCCATTGCCGCCGGAACTGCCATTGCCACCGGAGCTTCCATTCCCGCCTGAGCTGCCGTTGCCGCCGGAGCTGCCATTTCCGGTACCGCCGTCGCCGCCATTGCCGCCGGCGCCACCGTTGCCGCCGTTTCCGGCACCGCCGTCGCCGCCATTGCCACCGGCTCCGCCATTGCCGCCATTTCCGGCCCCGCCGTCGCCGCCATTGCCGCCGGCGCCACCATTGCCGCGTTTCCAGCACCGCCGTCGCCGCCATTGCCACCGGCGCCTCCGTTGCCGCCATTGCCGGCCCCGCCGTCGCCGCCATTGCCGCCGGCGCCACCATTGCCGCCATTTCCAGCACCGCCGTCGCCGCCATTGCCACCGGCGCCACCGTTGCCGCCATTTCCAGCCCCGCCGTTGCCGCCATTGCCGCCGGCGCCGCCGTTGCCGCCATTTCCGGCACCGCCGTCGCCGCCATTCCCACCGGCGCCACCGTTGCCGCCATTTCCGGCACCGCCGTCGCCGCCATTTCCGCCGGCGCCACCATTGCCGCCGTTTCCGGCGCCGCCATTGCCGCCATTCCCACCGGCGCCCCCATTACCGCCGTTTCCAGCGCCGCCACCATTTCCACCGGCGTCACCGCCGCCATTTCCACCGGCGTCGCCGCCATTGCCGCCGTTTCCACCGTTGCCGCCGTTACCACCGGCGTCGCCACCATTACCGCCGTTTCCACCGTTGCCGCCATTTCCGCCGGCGCCGCCACCATTTCCGCCATTCCCACCATTGCCGCCTGCGGCTCGCGCCAGAAGAGCGCGCTTGGCCTCTTGCAATTGGGCTTTCGGATCCATCGGTCCGTGGAATCCGTCTCGCGGGTCCGGCAGGACCGACGCCGCGCGGGTTGCCGTGACTGTCGGCAGCAGCATGGTCGACGCGAGCAGCGTCGCCGCCAGAATGCTCCAGAATTGCGGGAAGGAATGGCGCGCGACATTGGCATCCGCAATGGATGCGAAAAACCCTGAGCGTCCTGCCGACCCGACAGGCTCCGCACCGATTCTCATTGAGGCCTCATCCGCCATCCGACTATCCCGTCCGGTCTATAAACCGCTTCGACGGGTGTTTTTCGACCCACCCCAAAAAAAGTCAGGGCTCGCCACGGGGCGGCCTTCGCCGGGGCGGCGAGTACGGGCGCTCCGCGGCTCGATCAGCCATCCGGAGACGATGGGGTAGGGGAGACCGCCCAAACAATTTTTCTCACCCCTGTCGGAACCGCCGCCCTTCCTCCGTCCTTGGAGCATCAACAGCTTCAACCCGGAGGAAACACTATGGAAACCGTTCAATCGCCGTGGCAGACCGCGGCCCTTCTCATCGCCCGCCTGATCCTGGCCGCCATGTTCGCGATGGGCGTGGCCTTCAAGTTCATGGACATGGGCATGACCGCCGGCTACATCGCCGCCGCCGGCTTCCCGTTCCCGCTCTTTCTGGCCTGGTGCGCCGCAATCCTCGAAACGCTGCTGGTGATCGCCTTCCTGACCGGCGCGTTCTTCACGCCGGCGGCCCTGGTCGCCGCCGTCTATGTGGTCTTCCTCGGCTTTGCCTTCCACGGTCCGTCGCACTGGGCCGGCAACCAGGCCGAGTTCGGCGCCTTCATGTCGCATTTCCCGTTCGCCGCCGGCCTGCTGTTTGCCGCCGTGCACGGCCCGGGCAGCGTGCTGGCGTTGAGGCTCGGCCGGGGGTGAATGTCTGCCCCTGGGCCAGGGCGACGGCGACTAGTCTGGCCTAAGCCTTGCGCCCGAATACGACGATATTGTCACTGTACTTGCGCGTTTTGGCGCGATAAGCACGGTGACAGGTCCAAGGGGGAATTCATGAACATAGCCATGCGTTTTGCTGCCGTTCTTGTCGGCACGTCACTGGTTGCCGGCTGCACTTCGATGTCGGAGGGGGAGTTCACTACCATGCATGCCGGTCTCGGCAGCCCGGCCGCCAAGCGCTATGTCATCAACGAATGCGTCGCCGACGAAAGAGCCACGTCGCAGGCCGACAAGAACAATTTGTCGGCGCTCATGAATGTAAGCCCGGCAAGATACGAAACCGCCTTCTGCAACCGGCTCGTCAATGCGCTGGCCAATGGCAAGATCACTTACGCCGACTATCGCAAGATGCTGTCGCCCAGCGCTGACAACAGCAAGCTCATCAAGATCCTGCAGGGACGGTATTGAGGTCAGCTGCTCGCGCGCCGGCAGTCCTCACAGCTGGTCGTTGTAGGGTTCCTTCATTTGGCCGACCATGCGCGCCAGTTTCGAGAACGAAGGCATGTCCGTCTCCGGCTGGCACTGATTGGCCAGTTCCAGCAGCCGGATCGGGAAATTGACGGCATCGCGACTCGACGCCGACATGCCGCCGGAACGCTCCTCACCGGTCTCGCCGGCTTCGGCCTTGCGCAGCGCAATGTCGATGTCCTCGACGGTAAGCACGCCCTTTCGGACCAGCACCTGGTTGATCGAGGCGACGGCCATCAGCAGGCCTTCGAGTTGCAGATTGGCGACATTCATGGCTGTTGCTCCCATTGGCTAAAGCAATTCCAGGAAAGTGTGAAGCGGTTTCCCCCCAGGAATTGCGTCAAAAGACTCCAGGCTCAACGCATGAGCGGCTGTTCCGATCCAGGGAGACGAATGCCGGGAAGGCCCGGCATGGTCCTACTCCTCCATCCAGCGGCGGCCATATTCGGCCCATAGCGCCTTGACCTCCCGGCTGCCGAGGCGCGGGGCCGAGCCGTCGCCAAAGGCGATCGAAACGGCGCTGATGTCGTAGTGGGGGTCGGCGTCGACGACGAAGCGGATCGCTTCGCCAAGCGGCCTTCTGCTGATGACCGGATCGGCCTGGCCCCGGCCGACACTGCGGACGCCCGAAACAGTGGCTGGCGCATGCCGCATCCTGAACACGGATGCCATGGCTGGTTTGTCCATGCTGCATTCTCCCCGAGTCGGAGCGAAATGATTCCATAAGCGCCGGCTAATGGCCAGTCGGTGTCGGCCTCAGCCGACGGACTGACGATGCCGCTCACTCCTAAGCAGAAAGGGGCTGCCTTTATGCGTTGGCGAAAACGTCACCGACGATCCGAAGATTGACTCTTCTTATCCTTTGGCTTCCCTTCGTCTCGTGCTTGGACGGAGGGGTATTCAGCGCGCGGCGCAACGCATTGTCGCGGCGCTTGTCAATCTCCGCTTGGCTCAGTTCTGTGCCGTTGTCGGAGGCTTTGTTATTCATTGGAATTCCCGTTCCGAGATATTGGGAAATGCATTTACTGCTTTAAAGATAACCCACCTTTGACGCGAGAGCACGTACTCGCTCGCGGCTTGGGAGGTTTTCGGCCTTTTTCCATGACATCAGAGGCTCTTGTTCTAAGGCGCGCGTCGTGCCCGACGTGCCAAAACATGACCCGCGATTTCGAAACCAAGACCATGAAGCCCATGGAGATAGCACGACACCACGCCGGTCTTAAGAGGAACGACCGGCGTTCGGTTTCATATCCTGGCCGCAAATTTGACCATGGGAGTGATACTTCCGAAGAAGTCCAGATCAATCCGAGCGAACATCCCGGCTTCCTTGCATTCCCAAAGCTGAAGCGAATCCCTTCGATCATGACAGGAGATTGGCTCAAAACCATCTATGACCTCGATGTGGCATTTATCCCGGCATACCCGGTTCGCGCACCGTACAAACCCGCCAACTTCGGCCTTGAAATTACAATCGACATGCCCGCGTTCTTTCGGACGCTTGCCAAGATCGCCCATTGCCTTACGGTGGCCAAATACGGATTAGGGAATTTCGAGCCCATGTTGCTCGATATCATCCACGGGGTATCGGTAGAAAATGCCGGCTATTTGATAGGGCGGTGTGACGATCCGGCAATGAATGTCCCGACGCGTCATCTCCACCATTGCATCGTTCAAGAGTTCTGGATCAACAAAGAGCGTCACTATATCGCGGTCATGTTTCGGCTATTCGCCAACAAAGGCGCTCCGCCATACACGCTTGTTAGTGGCCAACTTCCCGGAGCGCCGACCGAAGAATATCGGGACGATCCAGAAGATAGCGAGTAACGTCTCGGTAGAAGTCCCGATCCCCCTCTTCAGGTTCCCCGACTGCCGACCTGTACGCATCTCGCGCATACCACAGATTCGGCTATGTCAGGTACAAGCCTAGGAATTTTTTCTTATAGTAGATTGACTGGCTGAGGGCAGTTATGCTATGATTTCTCCATGGTGCTGATTTGCGCCGACGACCCGCCGCCGAGGCGGGTTTTTCGTTTTTTGGCGATATCCCGCAGCCAGCTGACAGTCATCACGCTCAGGCCAGCGGATCCACCGCCGGCGGTCTGGCGGGCAGGCCGAGCCTGGTCCGCTCGCCATCGGCAAAATCCTCGGCTGCTTCCTGGGCTTCGAACAGGCGCTGGGTCACCGTGCCGTTCTCGGCAACCAGCACCGCCCATTGGCGGCGATCGATGCGTTCGACACGAACGTCATTGGGCTCGTCGGCCACCATGATCGTCCTCCGGTGGCGCAGAGGGCGTCGCCTTACGCCTTGGTCTTGCGCTTGGCCGGCGCCTTGGCGGCCGGCGCCTCGGTCCGGATGCCGAGCCCAAACTCCTTTGCCAGCTCCGATCGCTTGGCGGCGTAGCTGGGCGCCGTCATCGGATAGTCGCCGGGCAGATCCCATTTGGTGCGATAGGCCTCCGGCGTCATGCCGTGGGCGGAGCCGAGGTGGCGCCGCAGCGACCTGAACTTTTTGCCGTCCTCGAGGCAGTAGATGAAATTCGGCGTCACCGAGCGCTTGCGATTGACGGCAGGCTCCGGTGCCGGCTGCGGAGGAGCAACGGGATTGTCTACGGCCGCGAGCGCTGAATTGACGCTCTCGATCAACGCCGGCAAACCGTCCGGAGGTACTGAATTGTTGCGCACGAAAGCCGCGACGATGTCGGCGGTCAAATTTATATTTCGGATTTTGTCGTCAGACATGGCTTCTTTTGCCCCCATAATGCAAAAGGATAAATTATCAGACAAAACCCGCCGGCGGCATGGCACTTTAGGACATACGCATATGACTTGACGCCAAATATGGTAGCGCTAACATCGCTGAGTCGCTGACCGATGTAGGAATTGTTTCTTATTTCCTGTTGACGCATGGGGGCAGCTATCGTATCATTTCTCCATGGTGCTGATTTGCGCCAGTAACCCGCCGCCGAGGCGGGTTTTGTGTTTTTGGCACACTCGAAAATGCGCCAACATTGATGTTGGCGGGCCAGCACCCCCCTCTGGCCTGCCGGCCATCTCCCCCTCAAGGGGGGAGATCAGCCTTCACAGCAGCCTTCGCGAATCGTCAACAGTGCAGAATGGGCGATAAGCCCAAAGCTGCTAATCTCCCCCCTTGAGGGGGAGATGTCCGGCAGGACAGAGGGGGGGTGTGAAGAAACGCCTGCGCTGGTGATCTTCTGGTTCAGACGCCGGTCCGCTCAATCCGCAACGCAATATCCGCGAGAAACTCGATGTCCCACCGCTATGCCACCATCATCGCCGACGATGACGGCCGCGAGGTCGTCAGCGCCATCGGCCTGTTCGAAGGCACGGCTCCGCAGGCGCGGATCGGCCGCGTCGAGCCGGTCGTGCCGGGCGTGCTGATCGGCATGG
This sequence comes from Mesorhizobium sp. P2_F7, assembly GCF_056403695.1. Classification (NCBI taxonomy): domain Bacteria; kingdom Pseudomonadati; phylum Pseudomonadota; class Alphaproteobacteria; order Hyphomicrobiales; family Phyllobacteriaceae; genus Mesorhizobium; species Mesorhizobium sp. P2_F7. The sequence goes on from NZ_JBFUFA010000004.1 coordinate 32,411, forward strand.
TTCGCGGCGGTCCCGTCGACGCCATCGGCGGCTTCGGCTTTCCGCGCGGTACGCAAGGCGTCGACGAAAGGGCGATCGGTCTTGTCAGGGCGAAGCTGAAGGAGCGGGCGGAAGCAAAGCCAGCTCAGGGTGTCGAAGCCGGTGATGCGGCCGGCCGCAAGACCACCCGGAAACCGGCGAAGGCAAAACGGCGCAAGCCGGCCAAAATCAAGCGGGCGAGACCGGCAAAGCAGACCTTGGCAGAACCCGCCGGGAGTCCGGATCATGGCTGACCGGACGGCGCGTTCGCGCCCTGGCCGCAAGGCGCCCGCCGCCGCCCCGAAGCGGACGAAGAAGACGCTTGGCGACGATTTTCTCAACGCGGTGCGCGCCGATTTCCGCGCCCATGGCGCCGGCGTCATCGCCGCGGTCCGGGCCGACAAGCCCGACCAGTATCTGAAGATCGTGCAATCGGTGCTGCCCAAGGATCTGGCCAGCAATCTGCCCAAGGGTTTGCACGCCTCCACCGACAGCCTGGAGAGCCTGAGCGATGACGAGATCCGCCGCCGCATCCGCGGCCTCGAAGCCGTCCTCGGTGCGTTCGGCGACCAGCCGGGCGGCACACCGCCACTATCTGGCGCTGCTGCAGGAGCTGGATCGAAGACGCAGGACTAACCTGCTTGCATCTTACACGCCGTATGAACGCCAGGCCGAGTTTCACGCCGCCGGCGCCGAAAACCGCGAGCGGCTGTTCATGGCCGGCAACCAACTCGGCAAGACGCGAGCCGGCGGCGCCGAATGGGCCATGCACCTCACCGGCCGCTATCCCCGGTGGTGGCAAGGCAAGACCTTCGACAGCGCCGTGCGGCTATGGGCGGCCGGCGTGACCGGCGAGGGCACGCGCGACAACCCGCAGCGCGTGCTGGTCGGCCCGCCGCAGCAGCAGTCCGCCTGGGGCACCGGCATGATCCCCGCCGACGCCATCCTGCACACCACCATGGGCCGCGGCGCGCCGGGCGCGCTCGACAGCGTCGTGGTACGTTGGGGCGGTGGCGGCGACGTGCAGGCCGATGAGTCCGTGCTGTCGTTCAAGAGTTTCGAGAAAGGCCGCGAGAAGTGGCAGGGCGAAACGCTGCACGGCGTCTGGTTCGACGAGGAGCCGCCGCTCGACATTTATTCCGAAGGATTGACGCGAACCAATGCGACGGGCGGGATAACGATCGTAACGTTCACGCCGCTGCTTGGGATGAGTGATGTGGTGCTGCGGTTCTTGGATGCGCAGGCGATGGCCTCTCGGGACTTGGGTTCCTCGCCCCCGCCCTGGCGGGGGAGAGGTGGCCGCGAAGCGGCCGGAGAGGGGGCTTCGTAGAGCTCTGGCCTGGAGGTGGGTTCAACTACGCTTTACCTTGCTACGTCTGGGCCATCCCCTCTCCGTCTCGGCTTCGCCGAGCCACCTCTCCCCCACATTCGTGGGGGCGAGGAACCCAGGTTCTGGGAAGTCTCACTCCATCTCCTGCGCTGCCGATCAGCGGCAGTTCAGGCGATTGCCGGCAGCGACGAATACCAGACCGCGTGGTGCGATATCTGTTTGTGCTCGATGCAATCCGTTGCCAGTTTGCTGATTTCAGGATCGGCCGATGCACGCGCCCATTCGACGAAAGCATCGACGACCACCAGTCTCGCCCGGCCGGCCAGCCCAACACCGTAGCGCCGCACCACCGGTTCGGCATGCTCCAGCATCGCGCGGATCATGCCCGATGCATTGTCGCGCCATTGTTCGGAGACATCCGCTATCGCCGAAAACGCCGTTTGCGACCTGAGCAATGCGGCGTGCTGGCGCGCAAGCTTCAGCTGCCAGTCTTTTGCAAAGCGCACGAACAGGACGGCTCCCATGCGCACGAATTCATGCTCGTCATCAAGCGCAAACAGGGCTTGCGCCAGATGCTCACCATCGTTGCGCGTGCTGCATCGCAAGATAGACTCCACGGCATCGAAGCGGATGCGCGGGTTGTCATCCCCCAGCAGCGCGGCCAGCTCGCCCACCATCGAACTGATGTTCTGGTTTTGAAACGTGGCAAGAAACGCGCCTGCCGCCCGCGTCCTTGCATTGCCCGATGTGAGCAGGAGACGCAGGCTTTCCAACGGAACCGTCCTGCCAAGCTCGCCAAGAAGATCGTTGGCAAGCGTGCCATCGTCATTATCGGGAGGCGACAGCAGCTGCTCCAGCATCTCCTGACCTGTCATCCCGTTTGTCGATTTGCCGAGCGGCAGCAGGATCTTGCCGCCTTCGCTGAAATAGAGATGAGCAACCTCGCTGTCCTCGGCGGACAGGCGCATCGCCTCGAATAGATCTGTCATGGCAAAGAGTGGCTTTCCCACCCGCGTAGAGGAGAGGCCGCGCAGAAGCATCAGCCCAAGACGCACCGGTGTCACCGATGCGCGGCAACACCTAGCGCATAAAACGACAAAGGAAAAGATGAGGGAGCAACTCCCTCCGATATCTTCCGACCTGGCGAGGAGCCCAAGCCTTCAACGCGGAAGAAGCAGAGAGACCTTTACACGCGGTGCAAAGAAGCAGCGCAAATACAGCTGATTAGTTATGACGTAGGTACTTTCGCAGATATGGAATTGGCCGTCCGGGGAGTCCTGCACGCGGTCCGGGGGGATGATGAAATTATGCGGCAGATAGATGTAACCACCGTCCATCCTGGACCGCACCGAGGACCGAGGTATGGCGCGGCAATCGGAACCGCCGCAACATTTGAATTTCGTCTGTGGGTCAATCCTGTCTTCGTACCAATCGTGAGCGCTGGCGGCTGTCGCAGCGGCGATGCACATGGCCGTGAAGATGAATCTTCGCATGGCATTCCTCAAGCATCTGGCAGGCGCTGCTCGTTGGAGCGTGTAGGTATATTAGCGTCTCGGTGAGAATACCATTGGCCCCGGACTGACAGACGCAGCTCCGGCAAGATTGGCTTGACCCTTCCTGGCCATCATTGACCGAGGTGAGGCATGTCCCGTCACGTCACCTTCATGACCATCGATGCCGACCATTCCGAAGCCTGACCCGCACCAATGCGACGGGCGGCATCGTGACGTTCACGCCGCCGCTCGGCATGAGCGATGTGGTGCTGCGATTTTTGTTGGCCGACTAGGTCAATTCAATGGTGAAGGCAAAGGCCTGGCAAGCAGCTATTTTCGCTCTCATTGTAGAGCTTCAGCGTATCGGATGATGCTCTGATTTTGCACGTTTTCGACCAATTCATCCGCACGAGATAAAAGCCGGCGGAGCAAGGGAGAGGAATTTGCATCGCTGTATCCCAAAGTGAGATCGACTGTCGGAGGTACACCATCGAGCGCTCTGGCAACAACGTTTGGTGCCAGCATGTTTTGCGCATAAAGCGGGACGAGAGTAATTCCGCCCGTGGACGCGACGAGCGACATTGCCGACGATATGTTCTCGCCTTCGTATTTTGCCTTGAGTGTGATCCCGGCCCTTAATGCGTAATCCTGGATCACAGATTGCAACACCGGAGATGTTCTCGCCGAGCTGACGTAAATTTCACGGGCAAGATCCTGCGGCCGAATCTTTTTTTGCGACGCCAGGCGATGGCCTGCCGACAGCACGGCGATCAGAGGCTCTTTCGCTAACAATTTGAAGGATAGGCCCAAGCTCTGTTTCTCGGGGCGAAGGAAGGCTACGTCCAACTTCCCGCGCATTAACGCAAGAGCGAGTTCCGGGGAGGACTGACTACACAGCGTGACTTCGATCTCCGGCGCTTCCTCACGAATCATGCGCAATAGGTGAGGTAGCCATGTGACCTCAAGCCCAACGAGAAACCCCATGGCAAGTACGGGCGTTTTCGGCTGTGCCGTCCGCCGGGCGCCTTCGACCGCAGCCTCGACCTGGAGAAGTGCCAGCCGAGCGTGATCCAGAAAAACGCGCCCCGCAGCGGTCAGTACAACGCCGCGCGCCTGCCGCTCCAGCAGTTGTGCGCCGACTTCAGTTTCGAGATCGCGAATCTGCCGGCTCAACGACGGCTGCGAGGTGTTCAGTCGCCGCTGGGCGGCGGTCAACAAGCTGCCTTCCTCGGCAACTGCAATGAAGTAGCGTAAATGGCGAAGTTCCATCGGGTCCCCGCTATACCTCCAAGGCATAGGTCGAACGTACAAGGTCTTTGTCACCGATAAAAGGTCCATTTACCTTCGCGCTGAAGTCAACGAAGGAGAAATAAATATGACTATAGCACCCAAGCCTACCATCGTGTTCTGCCACGGAGTCTGGGCCGATGGTTCGTGCTTCAGTAAGGTGATCCCGGCATTACAGGCGGACGGACATGAAGTGGTTGCTGTCCAATATGGTCTGGATTCATTCGAAGAGGACGTGGCGACGGTCAAACGCACGCTCAATCGCGTCGGCAGCCCAGTCATTCTCGTCGGCCATTCCTACGGGGGCGCCACGATCACAGCTGCGGGCGTCGATGAGCGTGTGATCGGCCTGGTTTACGTCGCCGCCGTTGCCCCGGATGTCGGCGAGACTGTGCAAGACCAGCTCGACAAGTATCCGTCGGACATCTTCTCTCGCGTCGAGGTCGCGGATGGGCGTGCCTGGATGCTTCCGAGCGGAACGGAGTTCTTTGCCGGCGACCTCTCCGCGGAAGAGCAGAAGCTCGTCTGGGCTACGCACTATGCACCGGTCTTCGATCTATTCCACCAGCAGAAGCTGAGCGCCGATCGCATTGCGTGGAAGTCGAAGCCGAGTTGGTATGTGCTGGCGACGAACGACCACACCGTGCATCCCGATCTCCAGCGCTGGGTTTCGAAGCGGATGGGAGCGACCGTCACCGAGGTGGCCAGCAGCCATGTACCGATGCTCTCTCAGCCTGCCGTCGTCATCGACGTAATCCGGAAAGCTGTGGGTGCTGTTCAAAACGGTTGAGAGCAGCCGCCCGACGGAATGGGGGAGACTGCCGCAGGGTTGTCTCTCCTGTCGTACCAAGCGAAATCTCGGCATCTGACGAAGATGGAAACGCTCATGTCCCGTCACGTCACCTTCATGACCATCGACGATGCCGGGCACTATTCGCCGCAGGAGCGGGCCGCGATCGTTGCCGCCTATCCCGAGCATGAGCGTGAAGCCAGGGCCAAGGGCATTCCGGTCATGGGCTCCGGCCGCATCTTCCCGATCGCCGAAGCTCTGATCGCTTGCGAGCCGTTCCGGCTGCCGCGCTACTGGCCGCGCATCGGCGCGCTCGATTTCGGCTGGGACCACCCGTCGGCCGCGGTCGAGCTCGCCTGGGATACGGAAGCCGATGTCGTTTACGTCACCAAGGCAGCCCGGGCCGCGCAGCAGACGCCGGCCATGCAGGTGCTGGCGCTAAAACCGTGGGGCGAATGGCTGCCCTGGGCGTGGCCGCGCGACGGCCGCCGCGAGACGCTGGAAGGGGCGGGCACCGCGCTTGCCAAACAATATGCCGCGCACGGGCTGAACATGCTCATCGGCCACGCCCGCTTCGCCGACGGCTCGGTCTCGGTCGAGGCCGGGCTGATGGACATGCTCGACCGCATGCAATCCGGCCGCTTCAAGGTGTTTTCGACGCTGCTGCCCTGGTTCGAGGAGTTTCGGCTGTTCCACAGAAAGGACGGCAAGGTTGTGAAGCTGCGCGACGATCTGATGGCCGCGACCCGCTATGGCGTGATGATGCTGCGGGAAGCGGTGGTCGATCCGGCGGAGTTCAGGGCGGCGAAAAGGCCGGCGGGGCAGAGCGATCCGCTGGGGGCGTTTCGGTGAACGAATGCGTGCATCGCCGGCGACTAGCCAGTTCATCAATATTGCAAGCTTGAGGCTTGCCTTTATGCGTGCCCGGGCGGCAATAGAGGACATCACGGCATCAATAATTCGGGGGTATTATGGAATCGGGAAATTCACTGTTCGGTTACTTCATGTCCTGGTTGCCATACCTGATGTATCTCGCAATCCAAATTTGGCTCACATTCAAACTCATCCGCGTTCTGAAGGCGATGGTGCGAGCGCCGGAGGGCATCCTGGCCAAACTGACCGACATGGACAACCGGCTGGCGGCGAAGCCGAGCCGGGACTGAGCATATTACTCGGGGCGCGACCCCTCGCCAGCTTCTACTCCACGATCTTCCAGTAAGAATCCTTGCGGATCACCTTGCCGTCGCGGAACGTGTAGAAGTCGCAACCCCGGACCTTCTTTTTCACGCCCTCGCGGGTGGTGCCGGTGAGGATCCATTTGGACATGCCGGTATCGGCAGCCGCATCGACGAAATGCTCGCCGTCGCCGTAGTGGACATCGGGCAGGCCCTCGAAGCGTGTCGCCAGCGCATCACGTACGCTGTGCTTGCCCTCGAAGCGAGAGCCCCAGGGGTTGCTTCCCCGCGGCATCTCCAGGACGCAGTCGTCGGCAAAGAACGCCATGATGCGATCGAGGTCGTGCGCGTTGAAGGCATCGCATAGCTCCGTCAGTGTCGATCGAATGTCCATTCGCCCGTCTCCTCCAGTCGCATGACCACTATGGCGATATCGACACAGCGATGGAACACGTCAGCCTTTGGCTGTCGCCAAATTGGTTCTGACCTCGAAAGCGAGTCCCGGTCCGTCGGCGTAGGGGCGCAGCACGGGCGCACTTTCGCTCACGATGGCCTCCACGACGCGCTTGCGTTCCTGATCGCCCATTTCCCTCCCGACGGCACTCATGCCGACGAGCGCCATCGTGTTTAATCGCAGGAGGGGTGCGCCGTCCTGGAAGCGTATTGTGCGCGATACCGTCGTTGACCGGACTGCGTGGAAGCCGGCGTCCCGGAGCAGTGCCTCAAGCGCGGTCGCGTCGCCAAAGCCGTACCGCTGATCCGCGATGGTGCCCAGGCGGCGCTCCGCCACGCGGCGCAGTTCCCGAAAGAACGGGATTTCATCGTCGGATCGCCATGTGGCTACCGCCAGCCTGCCGCCATTCGCCAGCGCCCGCCGCATCTGCGCCACCGCCGCGGGCTTGTCAGGAAAGAACTGCAGTCCCTGCTGGCAGACGACAATTTCGAACTGCTCTCGGTCATGGAGAGGCAAGGCGCTGGCATTGCCTTCGCGCCAGTCGATGCCCGGTGCCACGGCGCGCGCAACGGCAAGCATTTCCGAACTGACGTCGATGCCGACGACGTATGCGGTGTCACCGAGCCGCTCCCTTGCAACGCGGGCCACTATTCCTGTTCCGCAAGCGATGTCGAGGACACGATCGCCTGGAGACAACTTCACCTCGTCGAGAATCATTTCGACCCACGGCTGGAAGAGGGGGCCCGCGAGCCACCGCTCGTACATCTCCGGGAAACTTGCCATCATTGCCCCCAATATCTTGCGCCGACATACCGCGCCGTAAGGTCTCGGCAAACTGCGGGTTCCAGCTCTCCCGCGCGACACAATCCGGCACTCGGCATCATGTTTCTGTACGTGCGCGTTCGACGTCCGAATTAGCTCACCAGCGATTGGGCCGGTCAAGGCCGCAGCCCTCCACTCCCATTCGCACCGTTATGGCTCTGGCCCTTGCATGACCCTCCGCATCATCCCCGCCACGCTGCGCGATCTCTCCTACATCGCCGCCAATCTGCGCGCCGAGGACCGGGCTGAGATCGACTGCCAGCTGGATCATTGGTCGCCGGCGCTGTTGGCGCTCACCGCGCTGCAGGGCTTTGCCTATGTCGCCGAGCTCGACGGCAATCCGGAGGCCGGCTTCGGCGCTGCCGAACAGCGCTGCGGGCTGTGGATCGCCTGGAGCTGGGGCACGCGCCGCATGAAGCGTTGCGTGCCTGGCATCACCGCGCACTTCCATGCCGTGCTCCGGCCGCACGTGGCGGCGCGCGGCGCCTGGCGGGTCGAGGCGCGAGCGCTTGCCGTCAACCAACTTGCGCTGCGCTGGCTCGGCCGGCTCGGCGCCACCCAACGCTGCCTGCTGCCGGCCTATGGCAAGAACGGCGAAGATTTTTTCCTCTACGACTGGACAAGAGAAGGCTGGAACCATGTGTCTGTTTCAAAAACCACCGGCGCTGAAACCATTGCCACCGGTGCCGACCGCTGAAGACAAGGACGTGCAGGCACGCGAGGCCGCCTTGCGGACCGAGCTCGAACAGCGCCAGGGCACGCTGAGCACTGTGAAAACCGACCTCGCGCCCGGCGATGTCACCGGCCAGCGCCGCGTGCTTTTGGGAGTGTGACGCAATGACCGCGATGAAGCGAAGCTTCCGCAAGCGGGTGCTGGCGTGGTGGTTCTGGCGACGGCACGCGAAGTTGTTGAAGAGGCGCGGATAATCTCCCCCCTTGAGGGGGAGATGTCGCCGAAGGCGACAGAGGGGGTCGGTGCGTCCTGACGCGACCTCCCTACATCAACAGATAACGCTAGCGCTCCACGCGCGGCGACCCCCTCTGGCCTGCCGGCCATCTCCCCCTCAAGGGGGGAGATTAGCCGCTTCGCCGTCCATCCCTTCCTGACCCAGCGAGCCTCCCATGACCGATTCCCGCGCCCGCGATATTCTCTCCCGCCAGTCCGAGCTCGAAACCGAGCGCTGCCAGTATGAGGCGGTGTGGGAGCAGGTGGCGGAATTCTGCGATCCCGATGCGCCCGATGTCTGGAACGGCCGCAGGAGCGGCGGCCCGGACTCGCAGGCCGAGCGTCAGGAGCGGCGCGGCGCTCGCGTCTATGCCAACACCATCAATTCGGCCGCCAACCGGCTGGCCGCCGGGCTCGAAAGCCTGATCATCCCGCAGTCGGAAAAATGGCACGGGCTGACCACCGCCGAAATGAACGACGAGGAGACCGATGAGGAGAAGGAATGGGCGGAAAACCTGCGCGATTTCCTGTTCGCGCTGCGCTATTCCGCCAATTCGAATTTTGTCCCCGCAACGCAGGCTTGCCTGCGCAACGTCGTTCGCTATGGCCCGGCCTACCTCTATGCCGAGGAAGGCTTTGGCGGCACGTTGATCCGCTATGCCTCGATTCCGGTGGTCGAGGGCTATCTCGCACGCAACCGCTGGGGCCAGGTCGACATTTTCCACCGCCGCTACGAGCGCACGGCAAGGCAGGCGGCGCAGCTGCTCGGCTATGACAAACTGCCGGCGCGCATCAAAATGCTGGTCGACGATCCCACCAAATGCGAGACTAGGATCTCGCTGATCCAGTGCATCCAGCCGCGCGACGAGCGCAAAATGTATCGGCTCGGCGGCGCCTACCAGTATCTTGACACGGAATTTGCCTCCTATCACGTCATCGAGGACGAGGAGGAGATTGTCAGGAAAAGCGGCTTCCGCTCCTTCCCGGTGTCGACCTTCAACTGGCGCCGCTACGAGGGCGATCCCTACGGCATTTCGCCGACCATCGAAGCGCTGACCACGGTGCGCGAGGAAAACGCCGTGCGCCGCTCCGGCCTGCGCGCGCTGCAGCAGATCACCGACCCGGCCACGGCCTCGAAAGCCCGGCTGGACTATGTGCCGGTGCTCAATCCCGGCGAGAATTATCCCGGCCTCATCGACGACAATGGAAGGCCGCTGATCCAGCCGATCGCGACCGGACAGAACCCGACCTACGCCTTCAACTATGCGGCGAACCGGGCGGAAGAAATCCGCGACATGATGTTCGTCAATCTGTTCCAGACGCTGGTGCAGAACCCGCAGATGACGGCGACCGAGGCGCTGATCCGCCAGGAGGAGAAGGGCGCACTGCTCGGCCCCTCGGGTTCGATCATCCAGGCCGGCTTTGCCAGCAATCTCGACCGCGAGCTCGGCATTCTCGAGGACAAGGGGCTCTATGACGAGGACAGCCGCTTCGCGCCGCCGGACAGCCTCGCCGGCAAGGCGGTGCGCCCGACCTTCACCGGCCCGCTCGATGTGCTGCGCCGTTCGGCCGAAGCGCGCGACACCATCCAGGTGGTGACGACGGCCATGCAGATGGCGCAGTTCGATCCCGGCATCATGGACAATATCGACGGCGACGAGGCGCTGAAGATCGTGCAGAGCGCCGGCCGCAGCCCGCAGCGCATCTTTCGCCGCAAGGAGGAGGTGGAGGGGATGCGCGGAGCCAGGGCGCAAGCCCAACAGGCGCAGGCCGGCATGGCGGCGATCGCCACCGCCGGCAAGGTCGCCAAGGACGCCGTGCCGGCAGCCGTGCAGGCGCGCGACAGCGGGTTGCTGGATGCATTGATGCAGCAGGCAGGCGGCGGCGGAGAGGCGACGGCCGGATCGGCCGCGGCGGGCGCCGGGCAAGCGACGGCCGGAACGGCCGCGCCGGAGCAGGGCGCATGAGTGCCAAACGCTTCGCCCGTGCCGGCCAGGCCGGCGGCCCCGTCAGGGCGCGCGACGCGCTGACCAAGGCCTATCTCAGGGTGTTTTCCGGCGAGGACGGCGAAATGGTGCTGGCCGACCTCGCGGCCACCGTCGGGTACTACCGCCGCCCATCCTATGGCGAGTGGATGGCGAGGACCAGGACGCCCAACGGCTTCGAGCTGCACAGTGCGCTGAGCAATGCGCGCGCCGAGGTGGTGCAGCACATTATGGGGTTCCTGACGCTGGACGCGGCGCAGCTGGCTGCGTTGGAGAAGGCGGCGAGGATGGAGCCCTAGGACTAGATCGGCGCCCCCATCTTTGGTGAAGATCTGATGATGGGCCACCTAGACGAATTTCGCGTAACTGCGAAAGGCCTAGCTTCCCAAGCTGAAAAGTGCACAGAAATGTGGCGAACGTCCCGCGAGTCGATTCTGGTGAGCTGATTTTTGATGACTAAACATTACTTCGCGTTCCCGTTCCAAAATATAGAACCATTGCGAAGTGCTGCGGTTATCGTGTCGTACTGCATCGCTGTCACGCTGCTCCTTGGGCCTGGTCCCCGCCTCCAAGGGTTCTTGATAAGCATCCTCAATGGCGATTCCGCGTCAATTTATAAGGCTGCGTATGGTGATCGGGTAACCCTCTTTGCAACCTTGGGCGAATGGCTTACCGAAGCTTATCAACCCAACTTTATACTCATCGCATTTGCGATCTCCGTTTTATCGATCACGGAAGGATCTCCACGCCGTATGCTGGGACGAGCAACCGCGATTGGATTCGGCGCACTGGCAATAAATGATCTAATCCTAAATCCGTTCGACCTTTCTATATTGGCCGAATCCTTGCTTTCCAACCTGCTAGGAGCATTTTTCCTGGCATGCGCAATCGTCACCTGGACACAAGTCGTGGAGTGGACGATTGATTACCTCCAGGTACATAAGGCGTATGTTCTTTTGTACGTATGCGCCGAAGTCTGTGCACTTGGATTCGTATCCAATGTAATCATTTTCTATGCTGCAGATTTTTTCTACAGGCCGCTACCTGTTCAAATAGACACCTATCTGGACGCGCCGCTGAATGGAGATCTTGGAACAGATCTATCAAGCTTCGATGACGGGGAAACGCCTTTCTCGCTGTTTCCTACAAGCTTCAAGGCGTCGCCTATTAGGTGGTATAATCCAGATGGAGGCCTGAGCGCGGCGTGGCATGCTACCAACCCAAATGCAAAGTTCGACTTGAAAGTCGACATTCTGTCCGGGTGCCTGCAAAGCGACTGGATTCCCGATCGGGGAACTGAGAAGTCGAGCTTCCGCGTTAACGATGTCAGACGAATGTCAGTCTCTTTCGACGGCGGCGCTTCGGATATTTGGATCCTAACGAAGGACCGGGGTCCGGCGAAATTATCCCTTGTGATGACAGAATTGGCTACTTCATTTGGAATCGAAAAGGGTAGCAAGCCTGGTTTCAAGAATATTTGGCAATTCATTGGCAGTAAGTCGGCTCTTGCGTACGGAAGTGGCGGAAGAACGCTTACCTTCTACGCCGGCACATCCTTTCTGGAGCCACACGACGAAGCTGACATCATAGAACTTGGCGAACGAAAGCTTCATGTGGAGATCGACGGCAAACCGCACCAAATCAACTTCGTTACACCGCCATCCAAAGCTCAAGATCGGGTTGAGTGCAAATTCATTGCAAGTCGCGGCCCCTTCGAAAACGGTGGTCTTACGCTGCCCAACTCGGCTCTAAATGTCGGAGTAAGAGTTACCATTTCAATACGGCCAACTGAGATGGTTTCGAGCCAAGACAGCGAACTAAGCATAGCCGGCGAAAGTGGGTGGCTCGCCGTGGATGACATCGACGATCAATCAATTCAGGATATGCCACAAGGCGTCGCGAGTCTGATCGAGGGCAACGGAAATTTGTCGATGGATGTCGATGGGCAGCAGCAAGACGTGCGACCGACAGACCGATACAGAGCCATTGGAGCGTTCCGGGCAGTAGGCACTGATGGCGGCAAAATAAGATTCCTGGGCACGGCTAGATCGCTGACGATAAATGAGCGACGGATTAATCCTACAAAGTTTGAGAGCAGTAAAATAACAGAGCAGCTGGCCGTCCTTGCCCCTATTTGGTTGATGTTTCTGGGCTTTTTATTAGTTCCCTTTCAGTCTGCAATTCGGCGTAATGAAACTTTTAAAAGCGTGACGGAGTTAGCCAGCCACTGAGAACTTCCGGCCGCAATCCTTCGGAGGGACAATTGCTCGGCTGTGCCGATAGCTATGCAGCAGGTTCGAGTTGTCGGACTTGGATGTCTATTCGGCAGCGCCAGCTTTTCAGAGCCTGGCGCTGCCTCTCATCCGCCCTTCGGGCGCCTTCTCCCCGTGAACGGGGAGAAGGGAAGATTCAGAGCCGAGCCAGCCCTCAATAATCGCCGTTGTAATACCGGTCGTCGCAGGGCGCGGTGTAAATCCGGCCGTAGCGGTCCTGGTAGCGGCAGAGCTGTTCGCCGCGGCGCTGCGGCGTGGTGGCCTGGCCGATGACGGCGCCAAGCAGGGCGCCGCCGGCGGCGCCGATCACCGTGCTCTTGGTGTTGCCGCCCAGCGCCTGGCCGGCGAGGGCGCCGGCGCCGCCGCCGATGAGTGCGCCGGTGGTTGCCCTCTGCTGCTGTTCGGTCTGTGTCGCGCAGCCCGCCAGAGCGGCAGTCATGAGCACGGCGGCAATGGCTTGTCTGATCATCATCTTGGAACTCCTTTGAAGCCCCAAACGCGGAATGGGGCGAATGGTTGCCAGTTGCTGGCGCATTGCGGCCAAACGGCGGCACGCAGGCTCACGAAATGAGACATGGTTTCTCAGGCCTTGAAGATGATGGTCGCCAAAGCGGAAACGCCTTTCGCGAACAAAACGATAGCGCCTCGGCTTGAATCGATACGCCAGCGCTGATCCGGCGCTTTCTGAACGACGTCCTTCCCGGAAAATTCCCCCCAAGAATGGAGATACCAATGACCCGAGGTCTTCCCCGGACGCTGTCGCGTGCCGCGGCGCGCGAATCCGGACTTGCCCCGCCCAGATTCGGTCTCAAGGCCGTCACCACGGGGCAGGGCGGATCGTACCGCACCGTGTTCACCCTTGCCGGCATGCAGGTGCCGGTGACAGATGCGCTGGCCTACGCCAGCCAGAAACTCTTCGACTTCGCCGACGGCAAGGTGCGCATCAAAGGCGGCACGGCACGATTGCAATTTGCGGTGCTGAGCACCCGCGCGGCGACCATCAACGACAATGCGGCGCTGACCTGGTCGCTGGGTTCGGCCGCGGCATCGAGCGCCACGCTCGCCGGCACCATGGTCAATGTGCTGGCTTCGACCAGCCGCACGCTGGACGGTGTTGGTGCTGCGCTGTCGACCGCCTCGACCGCGGATGTCGCTGCTGCAGCGACGCTGGATGGCACGGCGACGCCGGTGGATCTCTATCTCAACCTGGCGTTTGCCGCCGGCACCGACATCGACGCCGACGGTATGCTGGCAATCACCGGCACGATCACGCTGCTGTGGGAGAACTGGGGCGACAACGCGTAGGCGCCCGAACTGCTGATCTCCCCCCTCGTGGGGGAGATGCCCGGCAGGGCAGAGGGGGGCGCTGTCCCGCCGGCCTTTCCGCCGATCCAAACTCAATCCTTCAAGGGTAGCGCGCTGTAAGTGGACGCGAACGCCGCGTTCCTTCGCGCCCCCCTCTGGCCTACCGGCCATCTCCCCCACGAGGGCAGGGGAATCGCATATGCGGAACAAAGATGGAATCTCGCGACGTTTGTTCTCGACGCGATTCCGATTTGTTCGCCGTTCGATTCCTCGAAAGAGTCCATATGCGATTGCCCTGCCCACGAGGGGGAGATCAGCAGCTTCGCGGCCGGCGCTTCATCACCTCAACACAAGGAAATCTCACATGACAGATCTGGCAGACGCCGGGTCCGTGGCCTCGCGGCCGGCGGGCAACCTGGCAACGCCTCCGGCCGGCGGGGACAACGGGTCCGCCCCGCCGGCCGGCAAAAGTTGGTTTGACGGTCTTTCCGAAGGCAACCGCAAGCTCGCTGAAGCCAAGGGCTGGACCAAGGCCGAAAACCTCGATCGGTTTTTCACATCTTACGCCGAACTGGAACGGCAGCAGGGTGAAAGCCTGCGCGTTCCCGGACCTGACGCATCGCGGGAAGACTGGGACAAATTTCATGCCCGGCTTCCCGAGACCATGCGGCCGGTCACCTCATCCGAAAAGCTCGAATACCGACGGCCGGACGGCTTGCCGGAAAACTTCGCCTATTCGGACGAGCTCGCCAATGCGTCCAAGGCCTGGGCGGTCGAAGCGGGTGCTTCGCCGAAGACCGCGCAGGCCTATCACGACAAGTTCGTCGGCTACATGGCCGAGCAGGCGCGGGTGCAGGAAGTCGCCCTTGCCCGTTCGGTGGAAGCCACGCACGACGATCTTGTCAGGGATTGGGGACCGACCCAGAGCGATGGCTTTCGCCAAAAGCTCGAAGTCGCCAACCGGGCGATGAAGAAGCTCGGCCTGGTCGACGCCTACAAGGCAAAGGGCATCCTTCTGCCTGATGGCGCGCTGACCGATCCGCAGATAGCCAAGGCGTTTCACGCCATCGGCGAGGCGATGTTCAGGGAAGACACGATCGACGGCGGTGGGCGTTTGGGCACGGGCAATCCGTTCAAACGCAACGCCGCCGGCGAACGCAACATTTCGGCGATTTCAGCCCTTGTCAAAAGCGACCCCGCCCGCGCCCGGCGGCTGGCACGCGAGGCCGGAGAGAATCCGGACCTCTGGATGCCCAACAACCCGCTCTGACGAGCGGATCACCGCCACATCAAACCTCAAAGGAAGTCAAAAAATGGCAGACGCCTATACCCGCATCGCGGACGCGATTGTTCCGTCCGTTTATGCCCAGTACTCGTTCGAGGAGCATGTCCAGTCGCTGGAAATCTACCAGGCCGGCATCCTCTTCAACGACCCGGCCATCACCGCCAAGCTCTCGCTGGGCGGCCGCTCCGTCGACATGCCTGGCTGGAAGGATCTCGGCAACGACCCGTCGGAACCCGTCAATGACGATCCGGCCGATTCCATCGAGATGAAGAAGATCGGCGCCCGCCGCGAGGTCGCCGCCCGCAATGTCCGTGCCCAGGCCTGGGGCGTGCCCGACCTGACCTCGATCCTGGCCGGCGACGATCCGCAAAAACTGATCGTCAAACGGCAGACCGAGTACTGGCAGCGCGCCAACAAGCTGACCCTGCTCGGCATCCTGAAAGGCGTCGTCGCCGACAACATCGCCAATGACGGCGGCGACCTGGTGCGTGTCACCGGCGCCTCCATCGTCGACACCGACATCATCGAGGCCGCCTATCTCATGGGCGACCGCGCCGACAAGTTCAAGACGATCTGGATGCACTCCAAGCAGATGAAGGCGCTGAAGCTCGCCGACCTCATCGACTATGTGCCGTCTTCCGAACAGGGCGGGCCGCTCATCCCCTATTACATGGGGCTGCGCTGCGTGGTCGATGACGACATTCCGGTGGCGGCGGGCGTCTACACCGCCTTCATGTTCAAGGACAAGGCGATCCTGTGGAACGAGCTGCCGGTCAACACCGAGGGCGGGCCGCTGGAGTTCGACCGCAAGCCGCGCCAGGGCCATGGCGGCGGCGTCACCGAAATGGTGGGACGCCGGCATTTCGTGCCGCATGTGCCCGGCACCCGTTTCCTCGACGCGTCCTCGGCCGGCGAATTCGCCACCGACGCGGAACTCGCGCTGGCGGCGAACTGGGACCGCACCGCGTCCAGCGTCAAGAACATGACGTTCATCGCGCTGAAGACGACTGAAGCCTGATTAGGCTGAACAGCAACAGGCGGCTCCAGCTGTCCGCCTTTCTTATCGAGGACCGACATGATCCAATCCAAACGGAAACCGAAAGAAACCCGCAAGGAAGCGGTGCGTCGACAATTCCGCGAACAGGCGCTCAGGCTGGCGCCAAATCCTGGTGTTGTCCCGCTCGATAGTCGCGGCCTGCCACGCCGCAAACCGCACTACGCGACTGTGACCGTGAAGGTCTGACCCGATGGCCATCACCCCGCTCGACATCGCCAACATGGCGCTCGCCGTCCTCGACGAGGCGCCGGTGGACAGTCTCGACCAGGACGTCAAGGCGGCGCGTCTCTTGAATCTGCATTTCGACCTGACGCGGGAAGCGGAACTCACCAAACACGCCTGGGTGTTCGCGATCCTCGCCGCCAGCGTTGCCGGCGCCGACACCGGCAGCGGCGATTGCACCTTGAACTTCGCCTATGAACTGCCCGCCGATTGCCTGCGGCCGCTGCCGCCGACTGCAAATGGCGAGCCCGACGGCGTGCCGATCTCCTGGCGCCAGGAGGCCGGGCTGATCTACTCAGACCGCTCCGGTCCGCTGGTCATCCGCTACATCGCCAATCTCACCGATCCCAACGACTGGGACGCGCTGTTCACCGAAGTGCTGGTGGCCGCCCTTGCCATCAAGATCGCACATCCCTTGACCCACAAGGCCGGCATGATCGACATTGCCCGCTCGGCCTATGACCGTGCGCTCGACGCCGCCTTTACCGCAAATGCCATCCAGCGCGGCGGCCGGCTCTACACCGCCTCCTGGGCGCAGCAGCGCGGCGACTTCCGGGTGTTTGGCCGATGACCGCGCTCTATCCCGTCCAGGACGTCTTCACGCGTGGCGAGATCTCGCCCAGGCTGCACGCCCGTGCTTCGCTCGATTTCTATCGCGCCGCGCTGGCGAAATGCGAGAACTTCGTCACCTTGCCGCATGGCGGCATCAGGAAGCGTGGCGGGACGTATTTCGTTGGCGGGGTAAAAACCCCCGCCAAGGCGACGCGGCTGATCCCGTTCATCTTCAGCGCCGACCAGGCCTATGCGCTGGAATTCGGCGACCTTTACATCCGTGTCTACGCCTACGGTGCGCGCGTCGGCACGGTCGAGGTGGCAAGCCCGTATCTCGAGGCTGACCTGTTCGATCTGCAATACGTCCAGTCCGCGGATCAGATGTGGATCACGCATCGCAACTACCCGCCCAAGGTGCTGACCCGTACGGCCCACACGATTTGGACGCTGACCGATTTCGAATTTCTCGACGGGCCCTATGACCCGATCAATACAACCGGGACGACGATGACGTCGGCCAGCTACGGCGGCTACGCGCCAAAGATGACGAGCAACACGGCACCGAGCGGAACAGTAAGTGCATCGAACGCGTCCAGTGATGCATATCTGATCATGGA
Source organism: Mesorhizobium sp. P2_F7 (assembly GCF_056403695.1). NCBI lineage: Bacteria > Pseudomonadati > Pseudomonadota > Alphaproteobacteria > Hyphomicrobiales > Phyllobacteriaceae > Mesorhizobium > Mesorhizobium sp. P2_F7. Next base: position 50,022 of record NZ_JBFUFA010000004.1, read on the forward strand.
CAAGAACAGCAGGACGGTTGCCGAGGTGGGCTCGGGAACAAATGGCTGGATACAGTACCGGCAGCCGGGTGGTGCGCAGAAGGTTTGCAACGCCTACTGGGTGCAGGCTGCCAACAGTGCTTCCGAAGCCGAAAACATGCCGACGCAATGGGAAATCCAGGGCTCCAACGACGGGTCGACATGGACAACCATCGATTCGCAGGTAGGGCAGATGGGATGGGGAAACTCCGAGCGGCGTTTCTTCGAGTTCGTCAACAAGACTGCTTTCGAATATCTGCGCATGGACGTGGAAGGCGGCGGCGGTGCCGACAGCACCAGAACCGATTTCGCGGAGTGGGCGCCCAACGAAGACGGCGACACGATGACGCCGTTCAACCTGACGGCATCGTCGATTGCCGGCATCAACGACGGCGCCGGGTTTCAGACATCGGATGTCGGCCGCGCCATCCGGCTGCTCGGTTCGGACGGACGGTGGCGCTGGGCCAAGATTGTCGCGCGCACGAGCGCGACGGTCGTTACCGTTCGCATGTATGGACACGCCTTGCCGGACCTGAGCCCGATCACGCGCTGGCGGCTCGGCACTTTTGTGCCCGGCAAATATGTCGAGAGCGGTTCCCTCTATGAAGAGCGGTTAACCTTCAGCCGAAAGTTTTCCGTCTATGCCTCGCAGACCGGCGACTTCGACAATTTCGCGCTCGGCGAAAAGAACACCGACGCGCTGGAGTTCATCCAGGCCGGCGGCGGCCAGGCCAATGACATCGCATGGGTTGCGGACGCCGATGGCGCGCTTCTGATTGCGACCGCCGGCGGTATCCGGGCGATGTCGGGTTCCGGTGTCGATGAAGCCCTGACCCCTTCGTCATTCAAGAACAGGAAATCGCGCACGTTTGGCGCGGCTGCCATACGGCCGGTCGATGCGGGACAGTCGTTCCTCTACGTCACCCGCTCGCGCATGGCGATCGCCGAGCTCACCCAGGCAGCGACCGGCAAATACACCTCGGACGATGTCGGGCAGATCTCCGAGCACATCCCGAAGCAGGGTGTCATCGAACTCGCCTTCCAGACCGATCCCGATCCGTTGCTGTGGTTCCCGCTCGATAATGGCGAGTTGGGCGGCTACACACATCAGCCTTCGCAGGAAGTCCGGGGCATGCACCGGCACGACATCGCCGGTTCGTTTTCGGGCTCGGCCTGGGGGATGGTCGAAAGCGCATGTGTCACCCCCGGGCAGGATGGAAATGACGATCTGTGGCTGATCGTGAAGCGCACCATTGGCGGCGCCACCAAACGCTATATCGAAATCAAGACGTCACCCTTCGAATATGGCGACATCAGCGATGCTTTCGAGGTCGACTGCGGCCTGACCTATTCGGGCGTGGCCGTGGCCACGGTTTCTGGGCTCTCGCATCTCAACGGGCAATCGGTGGATGTGCTGGCCGACGGCAATGTCTACAAGAGCCTGACCGTCGGCTCAGGGCAGGTCACGCTTCCCGGCGGCGCCACCGCGGCGAAATGGCAGGTCGGCTTGCCCTATGCGGCCGAGGTGGCAACGCTGGAACTCGATGTCGGCGGCAGGGACGGTTCAATCGTCGGCCGTCGCAAGAAGGTGGCCCGGATCATCCTGTCGCTGCTGGAAACCGACACCACCGGACTTCAGGTGCAGTCCTTCCTCCGCGGCCGCTGGGAACCGGTTCGCATGCCAAGCATCGTCGCGCCGGACGGCAAGGCGAAACTGTACAGCGGCAATGTCGATGTACCGATCGACGACAGCTGGGAGGGGCAGGGCCGGGTGAGGATCCGCCACGTCAATCCCACGCCCTGCACGATCCGGGCTTTCACGCCGGTGTTTGATGCTGAACCGTAGAAACTGCTGATCTCCCCCCTCGTGGGGGAGATGGCCGGCAGGCCAGAGGGGGGCGCTGTCCCGCTGGCGTCTCAGAAGATCGAAACCCCCTCGGCAGGTCTTCAGTACATCTGAGTTAACTCCAGCGCAGCGATCCTTCGCGCCCCCCTCTGCCCTGCCGGGCATCTCCCCCACGTGGGGGAGATCGGCTCTTCGCCGCCCCGCTCCTCTCACCAAGGAACCCACTCCCATGACCCCCCATGCCGAAACCCTCGGCAGGGCGCGGACGGCTGCCGATTTCGCTGCCGTCATCGCCTTGCTCGATACCGACCTCAACGACGCCGTCTCCCGCCGGCGCGACCTCGAGAAGGCCGAGGACCAGGCGGTCTTCGGCGACGGTGATCTCGCCGCCGCGCGTGCCGCGCTCGATGCCTGCAACGACGATATCGCCCTGCTGGAAAAGACCATCTGCGCCGCCGACACGCGCCGCATCGAAGCCGCCGAGAGCGAAGCCCGTGCCGACATTGCCACGCTCGGCGAGAAGATCGCGGCCAAGGCTGAAGCGCTCGGCAAACGCTGGCGCACGGCCGCCCGCCTGGTCGAGCAGCTTCGCCAGGAACTGTTCGAGGCAGATGCGCTTGTCCGCGCCATCGCCACCGCCAACGGCCTGTTCGATGCCGCCGGTGTCACCGAGCTGAAGGTCAACCTCACCACTGCCCGCCGTGCCGCCATGGCCGGCGCGCGCGCCGCCGCACCGGCGCGCCTCAGCCGCGCCGGCCTCCAGGCCGACCGGCTGCTTCTGTCCCTGCTCGCCACCGGTGGCGCGCTCGACCCACGCCCGCAGCTCGGCGCGCCGGTCGCCGGCGTCAAAACCAAATTCATTCCTGCAACGGCGCGAGGCTGAACCATGTGCACACTTGCCCTTCTCGGACTGGCAGGCACTGCCCTGTCTGTCGGCGGCGCGCTGGTCGAGGGCCAGCAGTCGAAGCAGGTGGCCGACTATCAGGCCAAGGTCTACGAGCAGCAGGCGCAAGCCGACGCCCAGCAAGCCGCCTTCGACCAGACCCAGGAGCGCCACAAGCAGGATCTGCTGCAGGCGCAGGCCCTCGCCCAGGCCGGCGCGTCCGGCGTCGGCATTGCCGGCTCGCCGACCGAGGTGCTGGCGGCCAACGCCCGCCAGGGCCAGACGGATCTCGGCGCGCTGCTCTACGGCTCGAAGCTGCGCCAGAACAATCTGAACACTCAGGCCGCCATCTCGCGCTTTTCCGGCAAGCAGGCGGTGACAGCGTCGCTCTTCAAGGCAGGCGATGCGCTGGTTGGCGGCCTCTCCAAAATCTACGACCCGACGAAGGCGATGGCTTCCAGTGCGACCACCGTGCCAGGTCGTTCCGTGATCTTCGGGGGCTCAGCCGTCAGGGCTCCGTGGGTGGGGAACACCTAGATGGTTCACATCATCCCCCTTTCCGTCGGCCAGCGCCGGCTCGATACCGGCAATGCGGTGCAGTATCCCCAAGGGTCGCCGATCGGCGGCGCCATGCAGGGTTTTGGCGACCACCTTTCCGCTCTGGCCGAACGCTACCAGCAGATGAAAGACCAGCAGGACGCGTTCGACGCCGAGCTGGCGCGTCGCAGCTTCGACGCGCGGATCGCGCAGGCCGAAGGTGACGTGACGGCGAACGCGCCGAAGGATGGCGCGGGTATGCATGAAGCCATGTATGGCGAGGTCGACCTGCGCGCCGGCCGGGTGGTGAAAACAGGCCTGTTCGACAAACTGTTCGACGATGCGAAGCGGACGATGCCCGAAAGCCAGCAAGCCGCTTTCGCAGGTGAGAAGGAAAACAAGCGCGTCGTTGGCGCATACCGCATGGCGCTGCGGCAAAAGACAAAGCGCGACGACTACGAGAAGGCCGTCGTTGACACGACGCTGACGACCAATGCCATCGCGATCGCACAAGGCGACCCGAACGACACCGCGACCTTCGAGGCGATCCGGCAGAGCGGGCTCGACCTGATCGCCAAGATCGGCAACCCGCTCACCCGGCAAGCCGCGGAAGCATCGTGGCGCACCAACTCGGCCAAGGCGCTGGTTCAGGCGATGATCGCCACAAACCCGAAGCGGGCTGCCGAGATGCTGGGGGCGGTGCAGGCGGGAGGGCGGGCCGAGGATGGCACGGCAGAGGCTGTTAGCGATCAGCCGAGGAGTGCCACAAGCGCCCTGGCTTCAACAGGCGATCACGTCAGCGAGCTTATGCCCGAAGAAGGTGAGGCACAGTCCAACGGAATGGCTGTGCGAGCGGCATCTCCATGGATTGCCGACCTGCCGCCGAATGATCTGCAGGATCTTGGCCAGAAGGCCGAGGTCGCGATGACGGACCAGATCTTTGATGCACGCACCAACGTCCAACTCGCTTATCAGAATGCGCCGGACGCCCTCATGTACACCGGCACCTACTCCGGAGAGAGGCCGGGCGACGAAGACCTTGCTGCGGTCTATGGCGTTGAGGAGGGCGGCAGACAGTCTATTGAGCTCGACCGGACCTTCAAGGTCGGAGCTCAGGCATTCGATATGGTCAGAATGCCGAAGGACTCCGTCGAGGCGAAAGTGCTCGCGGCCAAGCCCAAGCCAGGCAGTGCGACCCCTGAGCAGGACCAGGCGCAGTTTGACATAACCACGTCCGCAGCCAGGCAGGTTTTGCAGGCTCGCGCCGCCGATCCTGCCGATCTTGTTCGCAAGATCGATCCGATGGCGGACAGCTACTGGGACGCGACATTGAGCGCGGACAGCTATGATCTAGCTGGCTATCAGAAGGCGATTGCCCGCTCTGTCGCCGTGCAAAAGCAGCTTGGCATCAAGGACATCCAACCGCTGCCGGATAGGCTTGTTAAAACCTACATAGACATCGTGCTCGACCGGACCAGATCGCAACGCGAGAAGGATGTAGCTTTCAGCGCGTTGTTTGCAGGAACGACAGATCCGAATGTTCTTGCGGCCATGTCCGGACAACTCGCGCGCGAGGGGTTATCCCGGCTACTGCGAGACACAGCGTTCGAATTGCCGAGTACGGTGGCGGAGAAGCAGGAGCGTGATGCGCTATTGGCTCGGTGGGGGCAAAGTCCCGACGCTAGTGACCCGACAAGGCCGACAATGCGCCAGCGGCTTGCGGCATGGGCGCTGCTAGACCAGCGAGCAAGCAGCACCTGGGGGAATCTCGTCCTGGGTACGCTTGGCAGCCGAGGAATTTATGAAAACTCAGAGTTCCTTGGTCGATTTCACGCCGCTTGGCGCCCTCTTTGCGGCTGATGAGGCGAAGAGAGCCTTTGACAAAGGCAACTACGGTGAAGCTGCTTTGAATGCAGCAGGCGCTATTCCTGCCGGCCCGGCGGCGGCGGGCTTCAAGCGGTTGGGCAAATTCGCCAAGTTGGACAAGCTTTTTTCCAAGGTATCAGACCTTTATTCAGACGTTCCAGATCTACCACAGAGGCCTTTTGAAGAAGACTACCCGAATGGGCCGTTTGCTAACGAAAAGATCCAACTGCGAGTCAGCAGCAGAGATCACGAACTCGTCGCAAAATATGTTGCAGGCAGAAACCATGTTGGCGGGGCCGATCTGGCAATAGCACCGACAGATGTTCGCGTGATTGGAGAGAAAATTACAGGAAATCCAATAAAATTTGAATTTCCAAAGCCGGGGGAAGGAGCCTGGATTGGCAAAATCGAGGTCGATGAATCTGGCCGACCTGTCCAGATATACATTCAGTCTGGATTGAGTGAAAAGGAGTATAATGAGGCCATCCTACATGAGGTTGCGCATGCGATAGACCTCACGGCAGGCCCAATATCTCCTCAAGGGGCACTGCACGAGGTGGCGCCAAATTATTCGATCCTGGCTGGGGGCGATACTTCGGAAAATGTAATCACTCCGCATCGCCAAGGGTATAAAGATCAAATAGCACAGTACGAATACGTCGCCGAAGCTATCCGGGCATATATGGCAAATCCAAACTATTTCAAAACAGTTGCTCCTATTTTTGCTGCAAAGATACAGGATGTGGTCAATATGCATCCTGTGTTGAAGCACATAATCCAATTCAACAGCCTGCTCGTAGCCGCTGGAACCGTTGCAGGTATTGCGGTTGCCAGCAGGGCGGAGAGTGGCAGCCTACAAGGCGGCAAGCTGTAGCGCACGGATTGCCGAGACGGTTGAGGCGTTGCTCCAAAACTCCAGTGGTTATAGGATGTGAGCAGGTTGGGCGCGCACTTGCGTCGCGCCGCCTGATAGGGCTACGCATGACCAAGCCGCCTAGCGAATTTCTGAAGGATCTGCCGGAGCGGAACGGGCGTTTGCGGTTTCGCGGTTCCGGCCTGAAATCGGCGAGCTATTTTTTGGCCGACAACCCGGACCAAACTGAACACCAGGCATTAGTTAGCGAACAATCCTCGGCGAAGATAAATTGGCAGTGGCGCTTGGCGACGTGCGATCCAGCCGAATACGAAGCGCTGGCGGCCCAGTCCGAGCAAGAGGATCTTGCCTGGGAAAAGAAAACGGGCTGCAAGGTGTTTGTGTCGATCGACAAGAAGGCCTTGCGCAAATATCTCCGAGAGCACGACTCGCCAAATGTTGGCAGTCCAGAATTAAGAGCCTGGGCGCGCAATTATCCTGAAGACGAATGATGCGTACTGGCCACGCAGCATGAAATGCAAAAGCGTGAGGGACACCCGTCCGCGAGCTTGCAATCGGAAAGGTCTTCGACGGAATATCCGCTGTCCACTCAGATAAGGTCATGATTGGAGAGCGATGGTGTTCGAGACATTCCGTCAAAATTTCGCTATCGAAACCAGGGCGCCGGCGGACGGAAATCCTCTCCCGGATACACGCATAGTGGGACTTGGCGAGTTGCTTGCCAGCTTCGGCGGCGCCTCATTCAAGCAAGGCTTGTACCGGATTATCAGAGCGCAGGACCTCGCAGCGTGGAACGCGAGGGGGAACCTGGGCTTCCCAGAGTTCGCGGGACGGATCACCTGCTTTGGTTACGATTGGCAGGGCACTGCCTTGGGGTCGATACTCAAAGGTTGGAGGAGGGACAGCCCGGCGTCCTCATGTTCGAGCCCGGTACAGCCGAAATACTTGAGATCCCTGCGAACATCGAAACCTTCCACGATGCGCTGATGATAGAAAATCCGGATGCTGCGCTGACAGCCAACATATACGTTGAGGACTGGCTTGCGGCCGGCGGGGCACAACCTGCCTTTGATCAATGCATCGGCTACAAGAAACCACTGTTTCTTGGGGGAGAAGATGACATCTCCAATCAGGAACTCATCGACCTGGAAGTGTATTGGCACATCATGGGCCAAGTCATCGCCAAGGTAACAGCTTCCACCGGGGACGCCGGTTCGTGCCTAGGGTTGAACTGAAAAGTTGCTTGGCTATCTCATCCAGCAACCCGTTTAATGACCGGTGAGTATTTTTGCATTGACCGATAGGTGGCTGGCGGGTTGGGCGGCGCACGGTGATGGACAAACCAGACCTAGCGAATGTCGTGCGATTGCCGCCGGTGAATGTCAGCACCGGCGAGAGCGAACTTGACTCCACCCGCGTTGAGGCTCGCGAACACCTCGAATTCTATGATTGGGTTTTGTCCGTCAAGGGCGAGTATCTCGGCTACGGCGCCGAAGGTATCATCTACATCTTTCTGTTCGAGATTGAGCCTGGAAGGCCGGACATACCAGCATGGATTTGGGTGATCGTCGGCGACGTGCCGCCGACATATATCCCGGCCGACGACACCAGGACCCCTTTCGAGGCTCTCGATGGTTACATCGGTGCGCTTGAAGACTGGGTCGATGCCGCGCGTCAGGGAAAATCCGTGGCGAAGTTGATACCAGTCAATGTCGATGCGACTCCCGCCAACGCCGAGATGCTGGCAGGTCGCCTCAAGTTCCTCGATGAGAGGATTCTGCCAGAGCTTCGGAGTTGATCTGCCCCCCTTAGTCGCGGGACACCACCAGTCAGCGCCTCGAAGGTGATGGGACAGTCCAGGCGCAAGTGCTTTCAATCCGGGAACAACGAGAGCACCCGGCCAAAACGGGCGGGGGCCGCTCCGCCGACCAAAGCGCCAGCCCGCCACCGACCCGAAATCTTTCAGCCTCGCTTTCGCGGGGCTTTTTTCATGGAGCAAGCCTTATGGCCCGACCTGCAACTGCCGCCGTTCGCCTGTTGACCGGCGAACGCGAACCCGTGCGCCTGGCGACGACGAACAACGTCACCCTCTACGGCCTGCAGACCATCGACGGCGTGCCTGCCGAGGTCGGCGACCGCGTGCTGGTGAAGAACCAGACCGAAGCCCGCGACAACGGCATCTATACGGCAAGCGAAGGCGAGTGGTTCCGCGCCGCCGACGCCCGCAGCAGCCGCACCATGCAGAAGGGCACGACGGTGCATGTGCAGGAGGGCACGGTCTCGGCCGACTTCGTCTATGTCTTCGAAACACTCGACCCGGTGATCGGCGCCGACGCGATTGCACTCGCCTTCTACCTGTCCGATGACACGCTGGGCGATGCGGTGAGCGCAGCCGGCGCCGCCGCTGCCAGCGCCGCCGCGGCGCTGACCTCGAAGAACGCTGCCGCCACCAGCGCCACCAATGCCGGGACCTCAGCCACCGCAGCCGCGGGGTCGGCCACGGCAGCATCGGGCTCCGCCACGACGGCCGCGACCAGCGCTACCAATGCAGCCAATTTGGCGACGGCGGCTGCTGGGTCTGCGTCGGGCGCGGCGACCAGTGCCACCAACGCCAGCAACTCGGCCACGGCGGCGGTCGGTTCTGCGAGTGGCGCTTCAGGTTCAGCCACCGCTGCTTCCACCTCGGCGACCAACGCAGCGACCTCCGCCACCAATGCCGCGGCCAGCGCGTTGGCGGCGGCAACATCGGTGGCAGCACTTGGCTATACGTTTTCGACTACAACGACCGACGCCGTGATGCACTTGAGGTGCTGGAAGAAGCCAGCGACAATGCCTACTTAAGGAGCAATCCAAAGGAGGTATGATATGGTGACGTCCACCGAACGTGCAGTGCTTGCCGGCGGTTGTTTCTGGGGCATGCAGGATTTGATCCGGCGCTATCCCGGCGTGATTTCGACGCGCGTCGGCTACAGCGGCGGCGATGTCCCCAATGCCACCTACCGCAACCACGGCACTCATGCCGAAGCCATCGAGATCATTTTCGATCCGGCCAGGATCAGCTTTCGCACGCTGCTCGAATCCTTTTTCCAGATCCACGATCCGACCACGAAGAACCGCCAGGGCAATGACGTCGGAATGAGCTACCGCTCGGCGATTTTCTATACCAGCGACGAGCAGAAGCGCGTCGCCGAGGATACCATTGCCGATGTCAATGCCTCGGGGCTGTGGCCCGGCAAGGTCGTCACCGAACTGGCCCCGGTGGGTGATTTCTGGGAGGCCGAGCCCGAGCATCAGGACTATCTCGAGAAATACCCCAACGGCTACACCTGCCACTTTGTCAGGCCGGGCTGGAAGCTTCCGGTCCGCGAAAAGGCCGTTTCGTAACACACTCATGACCGGCCGATACCGGTATCGCTTCAGAGCGCCGCACCCGAAAGGGTGTGGCGTTTTTTGCGTTTGTTCGCGGCGTTTCCACCGCGAGCGCATCCGGAGAGCGGTGGCCTAGAAGCCGAAGAATTGACGGCCGATCATATATCCAAGCGCAACGACGACCAGCGGAAACAGGGCAGGCGCCAGCCGACCAAGAGCGGAGCTCTTTGGCTGTTGCCTGGGGAGGATCCTGGGTGCATTGCCGAGATTCTTGGTCATTCGGCATAGTAGCAAGCGCTGATTAACGATTCCGTAACCCGGTGACAAAGGCTGACAGCAGGCGCGGCCTTTCGCGATTCCGGCGCGACCTTGACAATGCCCAGCCCGTGACGCAACTGAGACCGGCTTTGACAGGGATTATGAGGCAGGATCAATGCGGGTGACGCTCGTTTTGAAGGGCGTGATAGCCTGTCGGGGCTACGGCGGGATCCAGCGTCAGGTCGAATGGCTGGCCAATGCCGCGCAGCCAATCCGCAGGACCTCGACGTTCCGTGTCCTCTACGGCGAAGCGCTTACTTGATGACCGGTGATCCAATCCTCTTCGTCGGCTTTCCCGCAGTCGGCGACTTTGTCCGTTGCCACTCCGCCATCCAGATCATTGCCGAGCGATTTCCTGATCGCCCCATCGATGTCGTCACCTCGCCGGTCGCAGCACCGCTGGCACGCCTGATGCCGCATGTCCGGAAAGGCTGGGCGCTTGCCAAGCGTCATCAGCGCCCTGGTTTTGCAGAGCGCAGCCGCCTTGTCGCCGAGTTGCGCAAGGAAAATTACCGCGCGGCCTATCTGATGACCAGCAGCACCAAGGCGGCGGTGATGGTGTTCATGGCCGGCATAGAGGAGCGCATCGGCTATCCGCAGGAATTGCAATTCGGCCTCCTCAATCGCTTCCCCGCCGGCTGGCTTGCACATCTATGGGCTTTCGGCCCGCGCAAGACGCGGCTCTTCGAGGAGGTCTGCTCGATTGCCTCTCTTGGCGAAAAGCCGGCTGCGGGGACAGAATGGCCGGCGCCCCGGCTTGTGGTCGATCCGGCTGAGCTCGACGAATGGCGCGAGCGCCAGAAGATCGATGCCGGCCGGCCGGCGCTGGCGCTGTATACGGCAGACATCGAAAATTTCCGCTCGTGGCCCATCGAGCGCTTCATCTCGGTCGCCAGAGACCACCATGATCGCGGCTGGGCAATCTGGATTGTCGGCGGACCGCGCGAGCGGGCCGGTGCTGCAAAAATCCGCGCCGCCATTCCTGAGGCAATCGACTTCACCTCGACCCCATCGATTGCTGATGCGATGTGCCAGATCGCTGCGTCGACCGTGTTCCTGGGGGTTGACGGCGGCATTTCGCACGCCGCCGCTGCCCTGAACGTCCCATGTGCGCTCATTTATGGGCTAAATCGCCCCTACGTGCACGGTCCGGTAAACAGTCATGTTCGCTTCATCGAGCCGCCGCTCTCGACGCCCAGCTGGGTCGAGGATACGCGCGGGATCAGCGAAACCCGGGTAAGGGAGGCGCTGGCTGGCCTTTCAGTCGGTAGTCACAACTGACAGTAGGCTGGATGGCCTCCAGCGCCTGATCCAACGCGCCCCTTGAGGGCGCCGCCAGCGCTCCGTTTACCCCTTGGCCCTGCGGCTTTCGGGCTCGTGATTGCCGACCCAATGCGCGCGGATGCGATCACTGGCTTCAAGGTAAGCCATGTCGATGAGATAGGTCAGAAGCTTCTCGCCGTCGGCTTCGGCTTTCTGCCGAAGTTCCCGCAATATGCCTTGCGCGAACTGCAGGTTCTCCATCTTGCTCGGCTGGTCCATCGGTGCCCCCAATGTCTGCGCAGGAACTTTGCGCCGACTATGCTTGCATGAAGATTGCGAAAAAGCTCACGGTGGAGCTGTATCAGGTTGTATTAGCGCTTGATCAACGACCCTATTGCACTTTTTGCGAAAATGTCGATATTTTACGCCGGCAATCGGACCGCGACGATGCACGAAGACGAGGGCAGTTTCCCCGACAAGTTGCAGGCCATGATGGATGTCATTGGCGGCAGCGTGTCGTCCAGTCGGGACGGACACGCCGACCTTGGCCGGCTCAGGGTCGACGCCGCCAGCGCCGCGACGGTGTTAGTCGAGTTTTACGGCGACGCTGCTCTTGAGCGCGCCAGCCTGTTGGAGCGCCGCTCGCCTCAAAGCCATTTTGCCCGCATGGTGACGGCTGAACTGCGCGGCCGCGGCAAGGTTTCCCGCACAAGCTAACAAGATCTGCTCCAAGCCGATTTGCGCCTCATCGCCCTGCCGTCAAGGCGTTGCTGCGCCTCTTCCTGGGCATTTTCGAGAAGGTAGAACAGCAGGTCCTGTCCCATCGATTGCGAGATTTCCTTGGCCTGTTCGATATGGCGGTGGACCTCACGAAGTGCTGTCTCACCCAAATCGACGTCGCGGGTCAGATCGATGAACCAGCCGGGGTACAAGGCCGCTTCTCCCTGACCGTCAACATAACATTGGCCAACCGCCAGAATTCTGCGACGCCCCATCTTGTCCGAGCGGACGCGATAGATTTCCCTGAACCCCGCTCTCCGCTCCACCGCCTTGCGGATCGCGATTTGCACCCGGGGCCGATCTTCGGCGTCGATGCTCTGCATGCATCTTTCCATGGATGCGCCATGCGAGAACTCTTCGAGCGTCAGCCCGAAATAGTCCGAGAGATTTGCGTCGTCGTAAACACGGTCGCGCTTGATATCCCAGGTCCAGAACCCATCAATCGGTGGATATTGCACGTGTGGACCGCGGCCCTGTCCTGGCGCTGGCTGCATGAAAACCGCCCCATTCGGCTTCAAGATTCGCTACACTATGTAACAAAAAAGGAAATAAACAAGTTGTCCTTTTGTACGAGGTGGCAAGATTTCTTTATGTCACGCCAGAACATACTTGGACACCTTAGTTGACGTAACGATACTACGCGGTCTTAAGCTCTCGTTTTTAAACAAGCCAGCACCGCTCTGCAATCGCAAGACGAATTCCAACTGATGCGCGGCCCCGGTAAATCGATTGCTGGTACAATAAATCGATTTCCGGTTACAGAAAGCAGCGAGCTTTGAACCAGGCTTCGGCCGAGGCTGCCGGCAGCGCAACCCAGACAATCGACCGCCCGCCTTTGGCTCAAAGCCAAGGCGGGTCCTTTTTGCGTTTGGCTTCCGCGTGGTGAAATGGTGTCGAAGCCCGGTTTTGTCGCATCGGGGTGTTAGAGAACGATTCCTGTCCGCCGACTGGCTAAGGCTCTACAGCGCGTACACTAGGCAGATTTGCGTCGCGGAAAATGGCTTGACGGTGTTTCAGCGTCTTCAGAAGCCGGTTCAGCTGTCAGGCCATCATTTGTCGGACCGTCTTCCACCCGGTCGTGCTCGAACTGCCGGGCGCCAGGCAACGGTTGCAACCAGTGTTCGCGGCGGTTGACCCAGAGTTCATAGCTGGGTTCCAGCCCTTCGGTGGGCACCTCATCGAGGCTGCCAATCGTTACCTCGACTTCATTTTCACGAACCAAGGGCACCCGGCCGCCGCAGGTTGGACAAAAGCTTCTGTCGCCATAGCTGTTGACGATACCCGTGGTTTCAAACGCCTCGAGCGGCCACACCGCGAACGCCGAAAAAGTCGACCCACTGGACTTGCGGCAATCCTTGCAATGGCAAAGGCCGATCCGAAAGGGATCTCCCGTCACCGAAAACTGGATGCCGCCGCAAAGGCAGCTGCCGCTCCGCCTTGTGTCATTGGGCATGACCGCTCCTCCGTCTTGTTGGGCATCACACTGCTACACCTCGCAGCGCCGTGCGCAGAATCAATTCACGCGAAGCGCAAGGGTTCCACGTCGCCTCGCCGAGTGCTTTTGCAGGTGCCGTCGCCACCCCTGCTGGTTCTATCAATTCGGGAGGTCGAATACCGGCTCCCGGCACCAATAGACGCGGCATTGTCCATCACGTGTTGGAACGGAGGCGGCAACCGGCACCTCCGGCCAGTCGCAATCGTTGCCGAATTGGCGGACATAGCGATCGTAAGTGTCTCGGCCTGTCGTCAGCACGGCCGAGTGATGGCTCTGGATCAGGCGCTGTGTCTCATCGCAGGTCATCGTGCGCGTATCCGGTCGCGCATAGGCGGTGGTCGCAGCAAACAACGCTGTTCCGGCGATCCATGCGAGCCTTTGGAATCTCATAGCGGTTCTTATACTAGAACACCGCCAGATATTTCAGCAGCGAAATGATGCCGATGATGATGACGACGATCTGTGCGATCTGTCTGGTGCGGCCGTCGAGCGGCAGGCGCTGGACGAGATAGAGCACCAGGATGATCACCAGAAAGGTGATCAGGATGCCGATAAGTACCGATGAAGCCATGTCCCTCACTCCGTTTGGCTATATCTGAAAAAGAGTACGCAGCGGCAAACGCTCCGACCGTCAATTGGTTCCTGCCCGTGCGATGCCGAGGTGCAATAGCCAGGCTGTGGCACAGGCGCGCGGTGCCTTGGGTAGATAGCGGGCGACTTGCGCGAGTTGCGCTCCGTTGTCAGCATTGCGCAAGCGCCCCCGATCGGGGCGCTGCTTGTAGGGGAACCGGCGCGCGCCAGACGACAATGCCGCATCTGAAGGGGCGGCGGGAACCGAAACCTTTCCCAGGCATTTCAGTTGCTGGTAGCAAGCGCTTGAAGTCGAGCGGCTAGGGGAATTCGTGGCAGGGGAATACGCTGATGTCATCCAAAGGCTGGAGCCTGGAATTCCAGGAATTTCCTCTGCCCATTTGATGGAGGCGTTGCCGGTTGCCGTCTACACAATCGACAAACAGGGCCGCATCACATTCTTCAATGAGGCCGCAGCTGATCTGTGGGGACACCGTCCGGTTATAGGCCGAGACCTTTGGTGCGGCTCCTGGAAGTTGCGCCATCTCGATGGCCGGCCTATGGCGCATGGCCAGTGCCCAATGGCAATCTCCATGCTTGAAGGACGCGATATCCCCTGGGATCAGGCGATTGCGGAGCGACCGGACGGCGAACTTGTTCCGTTCAGAGCCCACCCACGCCTGGTTCGCGACGAGTCAGGCGAAATTCTCGGCGCCATCAACACGCTGCTTGATCTGCGCACGCAGACGCAGGCGGACGAGGCGCGCATGCGACTTGCCGCGATTGTCGAATCGTCCATGGACGCAATCGTTTCGAAAGACATTAACGGCACCATCACCAGTTGGAACGATGCAGCCGAACATTTGTTCGGTTACACGCCCGCCGAGGCAGTAGGCCGGCCGGTAACGATGCTTATTCCAACCGAGCGCCTCGGCGAGGAGGCCTCGATCATCTCGCGAATACGCGCCGGCGAGCGTGTGCCGTCATACGAAACCATGCGCCAGCGCAAGGACGGCAGCCTCGTCCCGGTCTCGCTGACCGTCTCACCGATCCGTGACGGCATCGGGCGGATCATCGGCGCTTCCAAGATCGCGCGTGACATCAGCTCCCACAAGGAGAGCGAGCGACGCATCCGTCTGCTCATGCGCGAAGTCAACCATCGGGTGAAGAACCAATATTCGGTCATCATTTCGATGATCCGCGAGACCAGCAAATCGGCGGGCACGCCGGCCGCTTTCGTCGAACAGGTACGTGAGCGCATCACGGCGCTTTCGGATTCCCACGATCTTCTGGTCGACGCCGAATGGCGGGGCGCCACCGTCGGCGACCTGATCCAGGCGCAGCTCAAGGCCTTCGCGATGCAAGACCGTCTGTCGGTGACTGGACCGGTGATCACGCTTCAGCCGAATGCCGTGCAGTATCTCGGCATCGCCTTCCACGAACTGGCCACCAATTCAGCAAAGCACGGAGCGCTGTCGCGCAACGGCGGACGAGTCGAAATCGAATGGGATACCGCACCGACGACCGACGGCACCGATAACTTTCGCCTGACCTGGCGTGAGCTGGGTGGGCCGACCATGGGCGGGATAACGCGCCGCGGTTTTGGATCTGTGGTCCTCAAGCGGGTCGCGCCACAGGCGGTCGGCGGCACCGGACAGTTGGATTTTAGGGAAGAAGGCGTCGTTTGGACCCTCGAAGCACCTCTGCGCTCCGTCCAAACGTCGTTCGCCGATATTGCGCTCGATTGAAGGTAACAATCGTTCCGCCGCGCGATTCTGCCATACCGAGAGAAGGCACGGTCGATGGAAAATGACGAACGTGCCCGGAAGATGGACGAAGAGGCTTTCCTGGCAAGCGCACTGGCCAAAGAAACGGGCATCACATTCGACGAGGCGCGCAGCCTCATCGAGATGATCGGTACTGATCGCAACTCCTTGTTGCGCGAGGCGCGCATACTGAAGAACAGATAGGGCAGGGCCGATTTGCCGGCTGATGGTGCGGCTATCCCTCCAGCATGACACTTCGGGTATGGCTATCGGTGGCGTCGACACTGTCGCCAGGCATTTCATCCCGATTTTCCGGCATTGGGTTGAATCTCCCCGCTTCGATGGCGGTAAGCCCGTCGAATTCCATGACCGCGCCGTAGAGTTGCGCCACCTGCATCACGAGGCGCTCGACGTCTTCGAGCGCGATGTTCTCGTCCAGATTGCGCAATCGCACTTGCTCGGCGACCGTCGCGATATTGATTATTCCCCTGGACCGAAGGGCAGCCAGGACCTGTGAGTTGAGGTCCTCCCGCAGCCGATCCGAATATCCGTAGCGCATGGAAAACCTCCCGTTGAGAGTGGTTTATCCCTCCTCTTCAACATGCGCCGGCCATCGTCGAATGACAAGCGAAATCTTCAATATTCTTAAATAAATCAATTAGTTAGTAGATGACGCTGGTTGTGTAATCGGCGTTTCATCCGCATCGTTGGTGATGTGTGTGGGTTGCCTATCAGCCGCTCTTGACGCGCTGTGCGTAGACTCCTAATTATACTCTTATTGAGCCACATACTAACTCACCGTATTTTTGGTCCTGGCGTTGGAGCGCAAGATGGCCGAACTGGAACGACCCGAGCGACTGCAGATCATGCTGACGGCCGAGGAATTGGCTGCCTTGGAAAACTGGCGCTTCGAAAAGCGCATGCCAAGTCGTTCGGCGGCGGTGCGGGAATTGCTGCGGCGCGGCCTCGATGCCGACGGATTTCTGACTGCTGGGCAAGGAGCAAAGTCGCAGGACTTTGGAATTCTGGGCAGCAGCGCGAATGGCGACGGATCGTCGGGCGAATAATCCGGCGCGGCTAACCCCTAATCACTGCGTTTGAAAATGCCGCTATCAATTGTTTGCGGCCGTGTGTGGCGAGGACGCGCGAGCCCGCTCGCGCGTGGTTGGCGCCAGCGTCACGTCTTTGCCTCCCGCCATGTCGCATCGAAATTCCGGCAAGGTTACCCACTGATTCGTCTCTAATTTTCATTATGCGCACAGCAATTCCGTAACCAAACTTATAGTTGCATGACAAAGAAATGCAACTAAAAATAGAGAAGATTGTTGTTCCTCCATGCATCCCGGAAATCCGGCTTGCTTCAAGCAAACCAAGGAGAGAGCATCATGAACATTGTGAGCAGGATTGGCATGACATTGGCGGCCGCCACGATTCTGGCTGCCCTTGGCATGCAAGCCAATGCGGCTGGAATTGGCGTCGGCGCCGGGGCGTCCGTCGGCGGTAGCGGCGGCGTCAACGCCGGGGCTGGCGCTTCGATTGGCGGCAGCGGCGGCGTGAATGCCGGTGCAGGCGCCTCCATAGGTGGTAGCAACGGCGTCAATGCAGGGGCCGGCGCATCCGTCGGTGGTGCGAGCGGCATCAAGGCCGGCGTCGGTGCAACCGTCGGCGGTACTGGTGGTGTCGGGGTCGGCGCTGGTGTCGGCATCGGCAATGGCGTCGCCGCGGGGGTCGGTGTCGGCATTGGCACCAACCCGGCCAACCCCGCTACCCCGGCGAAGCCTGGGCTGCCGAGCGCCATCGCGAGCATGTCGAACAGCCAGCTGGCGAAAATGAAGCTCCGCTGCGTCGATGTGCTGAATTCAGGTGCTTATGACAGCGACCTGCGTGCTTTGTGCCTGATGATCAAGACGGCCAACCGTTGAGTTATCTATAGGGAGTGCCCATGGCATTCTCCGCTTATGGTTGCAGGCCCGCTCCGGTTCGCCGGGGCGGGCTTTTTTCGTTTCAGGACACTTGCGCATCGGCACGCTGGACGGCTTACACCAATCTTGTCGCAATCGCTTCAGATCAGCTCAAGAGTCCCGTCCGCCGCACTCCAGGCACGCGACGCTGTGACCTGGGCAGTTGAGCCGATGTGTCCCCCCGGGGCAGCAATGGCCATTCGAACTGACCCACCGGGCGCAAACAAAGACCTTGCGAGCTCCCTGGCAACGCGGACATTCCATCGCGCGCGCCAGCAAGGTCTCCTTCTCTGAAACGCGGCATTCCCTCTCAAGGCTGTGGACCATCTAAAAAACCCAAGGCCGAAATACGGCTAACCTATCCATACCCTGAAAGGATAAATTAGAGTTTAATTATATAAGCCACGACCTTGGCAACAGAGAAGTTTCGCGACGGCGTGTCAGCCACAGGCCGCCGGGACACGCCGCGCTGGCGGCCGGCTGTGTTCGCTTCCGTCAGCCCGCGATTTGCCCACTGATTTTCGCGCTCGGATCGTCATAGGCGCTTTCGCTTTGCTGGAGCGACGTTAAAGCTGCGCGGCAAATGCCTGAGCGGGAACGATCCATCCCGGCGTCGGTTCATTTGAACAGGGATGGTTTGCCAATGACATTGATGGGCGCGGCGGCATTGCTGATCCTCATCCTGACCTATGCCGGCGTCGCCATCGGCCGCATCCCGGGCCTGCGTCTCGACCGCGCAGGGATCGCCTTGCTCGGCGGCGCGGCGATGATCGCCATCGGCGCGCTCAGTATGGAAGACGCCTATCGCGCCATCAATTTCGACACCATCACGCTGCTGCTCGGCATGATGATCGTCGTTGCGCACCTGAAAGTCTCGGGCGCTTTCCGCGCTCTCGGCGCTTACGCGATCGAGCATGCACACGCGCCGTTCATGCTTTTGGTGATGGTGACGCTCCTGACCGGCATCCTTTCGGCATTCCTGGTCAACGACGCCATCTGCCTGGTGATGGCGCCGATCGTTGTCCACGTCACCCGCGTCATCAACCGCAATCCCATCCCCTATCTGATCGCCACCGCCGCCGCGTCCAACTGCGGCAGCGTCGCCACAATCACCGGCAACCCGCAGAACATGGTCATCGGCGCCCTGTCGGGGATCTCCTATCCGGCCTTTTCGGCCGCTCTTGCGCCGGTTGCCTTGTTCGGCCTTGTCGCCGTCATCGTCATCGTGCGCATCGTCTACCGCACCGAATTCGCGCGTAGCGCCGAACTCAGCCCGGAAGTCTATCGCGGCCGCATGCTGCCCGGGCAGGTGCTGAAGGCGGTGGTTGTCTGCGTCGGCCTGGCGGTTGCCTTCTTCGCCGGCGTTCCGGTTGCCAAGGCAGCACTGATCGGCGGCGCCATTCTGCTGCTCACCCGCGCCATCAAACCGGCGCGCATCTACCGCGAGATCGACGGCCCGTTGCTGTTCATGTTCGCCGGCCTATTCATCGTCGTCGCCGGCGCCGAGAAAACACTGCTGACGCCGGATATCATCGCCTCGGCCAAAGGCCTTGGCCTGGACGACGTCTGGCGTCTCTCCGGCTTTACCGCTGTGCTTTCCAACGTCATGAGCAATGTTCCGGCGGTACTGGCGCTGAGGCCGTTCATACCCGGTCTTGAAAACCCTGAGCGGGCCTGGCTGGTGGTGGCGATGAGTTCGACGCTGGCCGGCAACTTCACCTTGCTCGGCTCGGTCGCCAATCTGATCGTCGCCGAACAGGCGCGGGCCGCCGGTACGCAGCTGTCCTTTTCAGCCTTCTTCAAGGTCGGTCTGCCATTGACACTGCTGACGCTTGCCGCCGGCACGGCTTGGCTGGCGGCGGGCTTTTAGACAGTCGCTGATCCGGACCTTGCCCGGACCAGCATGGCTGCCGCACGCCCGGCCGCCTCGACATAATCGGGGTTGCGGTGGACCAGCATGATCGAAAAGGCGCCGTCCATCAAAAGCACGATTTCGCGCGCCAGGATTTGCGGTTCGTTGACGCCATGATCTGAGAGTGCGCCGGCCAGCCATGCCTCGAAATTCTTCTTGTGCCGTGACCCGGCTTTGACCGCCGGGTGTCCGGGCATCGAAGCGAGTTCAGCTGCCGTGCGCAGGAAGCCGCAGCCTTTCCATTTGGGATGTCGCGCCACACGCGCCAAATTGGTGAAGATGGCCTCGACCTTACTTTCGACATTGCCTTGGGCCGCTTCGAACCAGCCTCCCATCTGTCTGACGTTCGGCTGGTCACGACCGTCGAGATAGGCGGCGATCAAGTCGTCCTTGCTCTTGAAGTGATAGTAGAGCGTGCGCTTGGTGAGCCCGGCTTTTTCAGCCACAGCATCGACGCTGACACGGCCGATCCCTTCCGCATAGAACAGCTTCGTTGCGGCATCGACAAGGCGTTTGCGGGTAGGGCTCGGTGCTTCGATCATACGCCAAGTATACCGACTAGTGAATATACATACAATCGAAAGCCTGATCCTTTTCCGGTGGTAAACGCAGGAAAGGGAAGAGACATGACCGAGCTTGTGCTCACCGAGGCCCGCAACGGGATCGCCATCCTCACGCTCAATCGCCCAGAAAAGCTCAACGCCTTGAACTATGCGCTGATCGATCGCCTGCTCGCGCTCCTGGATGCGATCGAGACGGACGATGCCATCCGCGCCATCATCCTCACCGGAGCAGGAGAGCGCGCCTTCTCCGCAGGCGGCGATATCCATGAATTTTCAGGCAGCGTGGCCAGGGGTGCAGATGTCGCGCTGCGCGATTTCGTCATGCGCGGACAGCGGCTGACGACGAGGCTGGAAGCGTTCCGAAAGCCCGTCATCGCCGCCGTCAACGGCATCGCTTTCGGCGGCGGCTGCGAGATCACCGAAGCCGTGCCGCTCGCCATCGCCAGCGACCGCGCGCTCTTCGCCAAGCCCGAGATCAACCTCGCAATGCCACCTACCTTCGGCGGCACGCAGCGGCTTCCGAGACTGGCCGGGCGCAAGCGGGCGCTAGAACTGCTGCTGACCGGCGATTGGTTCCCGCCGCCGCGCGCCCTCGACCTCGGCCTCGTCAACCAGGTGGTGCCGCACGAGGAACTGATGCCGGCCGCGCTCGATCTCGCCCGGCGCATCGTCGTGCACTCGCCTGCGGCAATTTCCGCGATCCTCACCGCAGTGGCGCGCGGCCTCAACCACAGCATAGCCGAAGGCTTGTTGGTCGAGGCCGAGCAGTTCGCCCGCATGGCTCCGACCGCCGACCTGCGCGAAGGCCTCGACGCCTGGATCGAACGGCGCAGGCCCGGCTATGACGGTTCATGGACGCACGTCACGCGGCCGGACGAGGCAAGGCGCGCTTCGTTGCGGCTCGACCAGGCCGCGCAGGCCGGGGCTCCATAGCCACCTGCATCGCGATCGAAGTCGGGATAACGGGACCAATGGGCATCGATAGACCTAATTTTTCTAAGCCTAGGCGCTAGAACTACTCGTTTGCATCAGGCCAGCCACCAAAGCCACCATCCCTCATCCAATGCCGGCGTCGGCGGTTGGCAGATCGGAGGCGGAAATGGTCGCTCTTGCTCGCAGGCCCTGGGTTCCCTGGCATTGCGACGACTTCGCGCAACGGCTCGCCCAGACGACGAGCGGGCAGGGGGGCGCGGCCGTGCTTGCCGCGATCGAGAGCGGCATCGCCCTCAACCGGTCGATCCATGAGGCTGACTGCATCAACCTCAACCCGGCAACCAATGTGATGAATCCGAGAGCCGAGGCGGCGCTGTCATCCGGCCTCGGATCCCGCCCTTCGCTCGGTTATCCCGGCGACAAATATGAGATGGGGCTGGAAGGCGTCGAGCAGATCGAGATCATCGCGGCCGAGCTCACAGCTGAAGTCTTTGGCGCGAAATATGCCGAGATCCGCGTCCCGTCCGGCGCCATCGCCAATCTCTATGCCTTCATGGTCGCGGCACGGCCGGGGGACGCGATCATCGTGCCTTCGCCTGCCATCGGCGGCCATGTCACGCATCACATGGCGGGCTGCGCCGGGCTCTATGGGCTCGACATCCATGCCGCACCTGTCGATGCCGATGGCTATACGGTGGATGTCGCAAGGCTGCGCGAACTCGCCCGCGCGGTCCGGCCGAAGATGATCACCATCGGCAGCAGCCTCAACCTTCTGCCGCATCCCATCCGCGAGATCCGGGCGATCGCCGACGAGGTCGGCGCGCTGGTGCTCTTCGATGCGGCGCATCTCTGCGGCATGATCGCCGGGCACGCCTGGCAGCAGCCGCTGGAAGAGGGCGCCCATCTGATGACGATGAGCACCTACAAAAGCCTCGGCGGGCCGCCTTCTGGCCTGATCGTGACCAACGATGCCGATGTCGCCGAAAAGCTGGACAGGATCGCCTTTCCCGGCATGACGGCCAATTTCGATGCCGCCAAATCGGCTGCCCTGGCCATCACGCTGCTCGACTGGAAAGACCATGGCAAGGCTTACGCGGCCACCATGGCCGGGACGGCCAGGGCATTGGCGCGCGAGCTTGCGGATCGCGGCCTGCCGGTCTTCTCGACGAGCAAGGGCCACACGACCTCGCACCAGTTCGCGGTTCGCGCGGCCGAGTTCGGCGGCGGCCAGGCGGCGGCAAAGAAACTGCGGCGGGCCAATATTCTGACCTGCGGCATCGGCTTGCCCATCGACGCGGTCGAGGGCGACATGAACGGCCTGCGCTTCGGCACACCGGAAATTGTGCGCTGGGGCATGACCGAGCATGACATGCCCGAGCTGGCCGCCCTTATCGCCAGGGGGCTGCGCGGCAACGACGCCAGCGAAGCGGTCGCAGCCGATGTCACGCTATTGCGGCGCCGGTTCCAGAAAATGCATTTCGTGAACTGACCGCCTGAACCCGCGGGCAAAGCCCGCTTTCTCAAAAAACAAAGGGGAATAAAATGCGCATGATCTTGCGGATGATGACTGCTGCCCTGATGACGGCCGCCGCCGTCGGTGTTGCGAGGGCGGATATCGTGCTGGGTGTGGCCGGCCCGATGTCGGGACCGAACGCCGCCTATGGCGAACAGTATCGCATCGGCGTCGAAACGGCGGTCGAGCGCATCAACGCTAATGGCGGCGTGCTCGGCCAGAAACTTGCCGTCTCGGTCGGCGACGATGTTTCCGACCCGAAGCAGGGCGTCTCCGTCGCCAACAAATTCGTGGCCGACGGTGTCCACTATGTCGTCGGCCACTACAATTCCGGCGTCACCATTCCGGCTTCCGAGGTCTATGCCGAGAACGGCGTTCTGTTCGTCACGCCGACAGCCACCAACCCGATGGTGACCGAGCGCGGTCTGTGGAACGCCTTCAGGGCCTGCGGCCGCGACGACCAGCAAGGCATGATCGCAGCGAAGTTCGTGCTCGAGCGCTTCAAGGACAAGAAGATCGCGATTGTCGACGACAAGTCGACGCGGGCAAAGGCCTCGCCGACGAGATGGCCAAGGCCTACAATGCCGGCGGCGGCCAGGAAGTCCTGCACGAGGAGATCAACCCCGGTGAGAAGGACTACGGCGCGCTCGTCGCCAAGATCAAGCAGTCTGGCGCGGACCTCGTCTACTATGGCGGCCAGCACACCGAGGCTGGGCTGATCGTCCGGCAGATGCATGACCGGGGCGCCTCAACGATCCTGATGGGCGGCGACGGCATCTCCAACAGCGAGTTCGGCGCCATTGGCGGCGCGGGCGCTGCCGGAACCTTGATGACGTCGTTTCCCGACCCTGCCACCTTCACCGAGGCCAAGGACGCCGTTGCCGACCTGAAAGCCAGGAACGTGCCGACCGAGGCGGTGACGCTTTATGCCTACGCCGCGACGCAGATCATCGCCGAGGCGATCGCCAAGGCCAAGGCCGACGATCCCAAGGCCGCTTCCGACTATCTCCATTCCGGCGCAGGCATTTCGACCGTGCTTGGTTCGATCTCCTATGACGGCAAGGGGGATATCAAGCAGCCGGGCTTCGTCGTATTTGAGTGGCGGGAGGTCGAGGGCAAGCTAACCCCTGTTGCCCTCAAATAAGATCGAACTTTGCATCGGCGTCGAGGCAACCCGTCGCCGATGCTTCTGGGAGCCGGACGATGGCCGTCAACCCGCCTCGACCCCGAATGCCGCCGCTCAACGCTTTGCGGGCCTTTGAGGCGGCCGCCCGTCACGAAAGCTTTGCCAAGGCTGCCGACGAGCTCGGCGTCACGCCTGCGGCCGTATCGCATCAGGTCAAGGCGCTCGAGGCATGGCTGGGCTCGGCGCTGTTTGCACGCCATGCACAAGGATTGCATTTGACCGAGGCCGGCCGGGCAGCGTTGCCGGCCTTCTCCACGGCATTCGACGCCATGGGCCTTGCCGTCCAGGAGCTGCGCATCTCGGCGCCGAGGCCGCAGGTCAGCATCGCCGCGCTGCCGTCGATCGCCCAGCTTTGGCTGGCGCCGCGCCTGCCGGCGCTTCGTTCAGCCCTTCCGGCGCTTCGCCCATCCATTCATGCGCTGGAGGAGCCGCCGGACTTCAGGCGCGAGCCGTTCGACCTCGCAATCTTCCTGACCAGGCATGCCCCAGCGGGCAGCCGCGCGTTCAAGCTTTGCGACGACGTCATCTTTCCGGTCTGCGCGCCGGCCCTGGCGCAGCAGCTGAAAACGCCGGCCGATCTGTCGTCGCAGCTTCTGCTTTGGGACACCACCTGGACCGGCGACTGGAGCCTGTGGTTCGAGGCTGCCGGGGTGAAGGGGCCATCGATCGACACCGGCTCCGAGTTTTCGCTCTACAGCATGGCCCTGCAGGCGGCGATCGACGGCGCCGGCGTGCTGATGGGGCATGAGGCGCTGGTGTCGCGCGCGCTCGCCGCCGGGTCGCTGGTGGCGCCGTTCCCGAGGCGCGTCGCCACCGGCCTCACCCTGTCGATCCTGGCGCCGGACCGCCCGCCGGCGCAGGCGGCGCAGATGATCGACTGGCTGCTTGCGCAGGAGCAGGTCTGATGCTTTCGGCGAGCGGCGGCGGTTCTCTTTCCGCCGCCAACCCTTGTGGATTCACTGCGCTACGTCCAGGTGACCCTTCATATTGGGGTGGAAGCGGCAGAAATAGTCGACTGCTCCTGCTGCTTTCAGGGTCATTTTTCCCGTTGACCTGGGCGGGATCGTCACCTCCCAGCCGCCTTTCACCGTGGCGGTGTGGGCGAAAGCATCCTTGTTCACCCACTCGATCGTATCGCCTATCCTGGCCTCGACGCTTGCCGGCGAGAAGACAAGCTTCTCGATCGTAACGTCGATCGTTGCCGCCATCGCCGGTGACGCGGAAAGCACCAGCGCGACCGAGAGCGTCGATATCAGCGCAGCCATTGTCATTTCAGCATGCCGGCGACATGTTCGGCATGCTGCTCGTGGCCTTGGAAGATCTTGAGGCCGGTTTCGAGCAGGTCCTTCAGCTCAGCATTGCTGGCCGAGGGGATCAAAAGCGTCTCAAGGGCGCCATTGACCTGCTTGTGGTAGGCGACCTCGTTTTCGATATAGGCCTTGTCGAAGGCGGCACCTTCGAGCTTGGCGAGCTTGGCGCGCTCCTCTTTCGCCGCCGCGCTCAGCGCCTGACTGGTGGCGTTGTCTTCCGGCGTCACCTTGAGCTTCTTGACCAGGTCGAGTGCCTGTTTGTTGACCGCCTCATGGTCGCGCTCCATGTCCTTGGCGAAATCGACAATCTCCTTGGTCTTTGACGTCTTGATAGCCAACTTGGCTGCCTCGATGTCGATCGCGCCCGCGGTGTAGGCGATATGAGCGATCTGCGGATCGGTGGGCTTGTCCGCAGCCTGCGCAAGCGGGGCCGTGCCCATCAACAGGACGGTGGCGAGCGCGGCTATGTGTCGGGTAATCATGGCATCTCCTTCGCCCGACCGCGAAGGCAGCGGGCTTCATCTGGGTTGACGCGTATTGGATGCGGGAGGGGAAGAAACGTTCCCTGGAGCAATTCCAGGAAAAGTGTGAGCGGTTTTCCGACCGGAATTGCGTAGAAATAAAAATAGATAGAGCGGTTCGCCGTTTCCGTGAAACGGTGAAACGCTCTAGGAATCGGCGAAGAACGAAGATCAGCTTTGCAGGCCGAGCCGCTTCATCACCGCTTCGGTCAATCGCTCGCAACGCCGGCCCGCGAAGGGAAATGCATCGAGCAGCACCGGGCCGATTTCGTCATCCAGCGCCTTGCGCACCAGCGCTCGCGCCCGGTGCAATCTGGTCTTGACGGTCTCGGGACGCACGCCAAGCAGATCAGCCGTTTCCTCGATGTTCAGGCCTTCGACAACGCGGGCGATGAAGACTGTCCGATAGACGTCGGGAAGGTTGTCGGTCGCTCGCTCGACCAGCCTGAGGATCTGCCGCTGCGCCATCGTCCGCTCCGGATCGTCACTTGGGTTCAAGGGGAACTGGATGATTTGTGCTTCTGGGTTCGCAGGCATCGCCACAGTGCGCCGCCTCTTGCGCAAGCGGCCGAGCGCTTCGTTGATGACGATGCGCGACAGCCAGGTCGCCAGGGAAGCATCGCCACGAAACGTCGCCAGAGCGGCAAAGGCCCGGACATAAGCCTCCTGGACGATGTCCTCGGCCTCGCTGTCGCTGCGCACGACGCCGCGCGCGATGCGGTAGAGCCGCTGGTTGTGCGTCTTGATGATGGCGCGGAAGGCGTCCGCCTCGTGCGCCATTGCGCGGTGGACAAGCAGCATCTCGCCGGACGCGGAAACCGCGGCAGTTTGCATTGCTGACTTCCTGATCACGACCGCACTCCCTGGACAGACGCTTGCTCGGGACATTGGACGCGGCCGCGGGCAAAAGGTTCCCAACCTTTCTCCACCTGGAGCGATCTATCCTACAGCCTCTGGCCGCGGCTTGTCTGCCGTCTGCACCCGCGCGGCTGCGGCCAGGAGGTCGGTCTGCGTGATCAAGCCGAGAATGTGCCGCTCGCTGTCGACAATGACGACGGCGTGGCTGCGCCCGTCGGTGAGGACGGGAAGCAGGCTCATCGCCGGTGTGTCGGGGGAGGCGGTGCCGGCGTTCGACATCACGCCTTTCACCGTTTCTGTGGCTCTCGTCAATTCGCGCAGGCCGACGGCGCCGACCAGCCTTGTCTCCGCGTCGACCACCGGCAAGGTGCGGATGTTGTGGTCGAGGAGTTGCTGTCGCGCCTGATCGGGCGAGGCGTGTTCAGGCACCGACACCACGTCGCGGGACATTATGTCGGCGCACAGCAACGTCCGGTGCGAGCGGACCATGGCCTGCAGTTCGACCTGGCGCAGCAGCAGTTCGAGATCGCTGCGGTCGATGTCGAAGGTCTCGTCCAGAGCGCCGAGAGCGGCATCGATATCTTCGGGCCGGAAGCCGACGCGCTGCACCGCCGGCGGGTCGGCCGTTCCATGGCTGTTGGCGACAGGGGCGGGCCGGTGCGGATAGCTGCGGCGCGACAGCCTGTGGAAAGCGTAGCCGAGTGCGACCAGAATGATGGAGTTCAGCGCCACCGGCACGAAGGGAAACAGGAAGCCGGCGCCGGTCACAGCCGGTCCGCCAAGCACCGCGGTCAGCGCGGCGGCTCCGCCCGGCGGATGCAGGCAGCGCGTGAACGACATTGCGGCGATGGCCAACGCCACGGCCAGGCCCGTGGCGAGTGCCGGCTCGTGCACGAAATGCGCAACGATCACACCGATCAGCGCGGATATGGTGTTGCCGCCGACGATCGACCATGGCTGCGCCAGGGGGCTTGCAGGCACTGCGAACAGCAACACCGCCGACGCGCCCATCGGCGCCACAAGCAGAGGCACATGCGGGCCGTTGCCGAGCACCAGAGCGCCGATCGCCCCGGTCAGCGCAATGCCGATCATCGCACCGATACAGGCGATGAGGCGCTCACGCAGCGTTGCGCCGGCGAGAATGGGGACAAAGAGACGAAAGGCCATAGCAAGCTCAGTCTGGCTGGAATCTGCGGCACGAAGCGCCTGCAATGACGCCGGACCGCCGACTTTGAAAGTCAAACCAATCCGGAAAGGTGCGCATTGGGGAAAATAACATTGCGCGCGATCGGGCAATGAGCGGCTTTGCGACGCCGATCGTCCTGCGAAAGCCGCCTGGCAAGTCCTTTCAACACGTTGGGCGGGTTTGCGGAATCAGCATCGCAGGTCTGCTTGTGTCATACCGCAGCGGCTGCGGCGGCGAGTCCGCGCAAAATATCGGCCTTGAGGTCTTCGACGTCCTCCAGCCCGATCTGCAGGCGCAGCAGCGGGCCGTCATAGGGGCCCTTGGCGACGGTGCGATCACCGAGGAAGACCGGCACGGCAAGGCTCTCATAGCCACCCCAGGAATAGCCGAGGCCGAAGATCTTCAGCGCATCGAGGAAGGCGTGCTGCTGTTTCTGGCCGCCGCCCTTGAGCACAATGGAAAAGATGCCGCTCGAGCCGCAAAAATCGCGCTTCCACAGCGCGTGGTCGGGATGGCTGGGCAGTGCCGGGTGCAGCACGCGCGCCACGCCGGGCTGGCTCTCCAGCCAGCTGGCGATGGCAAGCGCGCTCTTTTGATGGTGATCCAGCCGCACGCCCATGGTGCGCAAGCCGCGCAGCACCTGGTAGACGACATCGGGGCCGGCGCAGCAGCCCATTGTGTAGAACGTCTCGCAAAGCTGTTTCCAGCACTCGGCATTGGCCGACACCGTGCCCAAAAGCACGTCGGAATGGCCGGCCGGGTATTTCGTCGCCGCATGGATCGAGATGTCGACGCCGTGGTCGAGCGGGCGGAAATAGAGCGGCGTCGCCCAGGTGTTGTCCATCATGACGATGGCGCCGGCCGCGTGCGCCGCCTTGGCGATGGCCGGGACATCCTGCACCTCGAAGGTGTTGGAGGCCGGCGATTCCGTGAACACGACCTTGGTGTTGGGCCTGATCAGCTTGGCGATGCCGGCGCCGGCATGCGGATCGTAATATTCGACTTCGACGCCCAGCCGCTTCAGCATCGTATCGGCGAAATTGCGGGTCGGATGATACACGGAATCGACGATCAAAATGTGATCGCCTGCCGAGAGAAACGCCAGCAGCGGGATCGTCACCGCCGCCAGGCCCGACGGCACAATTATGGTGCCTGCCGAACCTTCGAGCGCGTCGATCGCATGGGCCAGCGCGTCGGTGGTCGGCGTGCCGCGCGTGCCGTAGGTGTATTTCTGGCTGCGCGCCGCCATCGTCGCCGCATTTGGATAGAGCACGGTCGAGGCATGCACGATCGGCGGATTGACGAAGCCGAAATAGTCGTGCGGATCGTTGCCCGAATGGGCAAGCCGCGTGTTGATGCCCAGTTCGGTGCTGTCTGTCGCCATGGTTCGCCGCCTGTCAAAGGATGTCAGGAGATCAGCCATAAAGCGGCGGCAAAGCCCGCGCAACAGCCGTGGATCCGCCAAGCGGTGGGGTTTACATGGGCCAATCCATCGGTTCGCGCCTCCAGCAAAGCATAGCTGTAGTGACGGCGGAGTCTGCCGGGAGCTATGGACTTGTGGGGCTGCTTCTTTGACTGATTTGTTTGCACGGGTTGCCGATTTCCTGGTGCTCTTGTGCGCATTTCAGGCATTCGCGGCAATTGGTTTTCAAAGCTGTCGTGAATCGGTCATTTCCCTTGACCTCACAGGAATAATCGCCTTCGATGCAGTTCGTGAATGGGAGGGGCCGGGCGTCGGTTACGACGCGGGGTTCCGGAATGCACCGGATGGGAGCCGGGTTCACGCGGGAAAAAGATCAGGATTTGCCTGAGGATCAGGGTTTACCTGAAAACAGAAAAGGGTCTGTGGGTTATGAAACACATTGCAATTGGCATTCTCGGCGCCGCTGCGCTTGGATGGATGGCTTCGTCTGCGTCGGCGACCACGCTCGGCGACGTCAAGGCGAAGGGCTTCATCCAGTGCGGTGTCTCGACTGGTCTGGCCGGTTTCTCGGCGCCTGACGACAAGGGCGACTGGAAAGGCATCGATGCTGATTTCTGCCGCGCTGTCGCGGCTGCCGTCTTCGGTGACGGCACCAAGGTCAAGTTCACCCCGCTTAGCGCCAAGGAGCGCTTCACCGCACTGCAGTCGGGCGAAATCGATATCCTGTCGCGCAACACCACCTGGACCATCAATCGCGATACCGCGCTCGGCCTGAACTTCATCGGCGTCACCTACTATGACGGCCAGGGCTTCATGATCAACGCCAAGAAGCTGCCGGGCGTCAATTCGGCGCTGCAGCTCTCGGGTGCGGCGGTCTGCGTGCAGAGCGGCACCACGACCGAGCTCAACCTTGCCGACTACTTCAAGGCGAACAAGATGGAGTACAATCCGGTCGTCTTCGAAAAACTGGAAGAGGTCAACGCCGCCTATGACGCTGGCCGTTGCGACGTCTACACCACCGACCAGTCGGGTCTCTATGGCATCCGTCTGACGCTCAGCGCGCCGGCCGATCATGTCGTGCTGCCCGAGATCATCTCCAAGGAACCGCTCGGCCCGGCCGTGCGCCAGGGTGACGACCAGTGGTACCACATCGTCAAGTGGACTTACTTCGCGCTGTTGCAGGCCGAGGAACTGGGCATCACCCAGGCCAATGTCGAAGAGATGAAGGCATCGGAGAGCCCTGAGATCAAGCGCGTGCTCGGCCAGGAAGCAGATACCAAGATCGGTACCGATCTCGGCGTCTCCAATGACTGGGTCGTCAACATCGTCAAGGCTGTCGGCAACTATGGCGAAATGTTCGAACGCAACGTCGGTTCGGGCAGCCCGCTGAAGATCGCGCGCGGCATCAACGCACTGTGGACCAAGGGCGGCCTGCAGTACGCTCCGCCGATCCGCTGATCGAAATGTGATCCGGAAGGCAGATTCTCTGCCTTCCGGTTTCTCTTTCCAGGGGACGGTCAAATGGCATCGCAGGAAGTTCTTCGCGAGGAGCCGAGCCGCGGTTCCTTCATCAACGATCCAAAAGTCCGCAGTTTTGTCTTCCAGACTGTGGTCGTCGTCCTGCTGGTGGGTGGCGTCTACTGGATCGTCAACAACGTCATCGACAATTTGACGCGACTTCACATCGCATCGGGGTTCGGCTTTCTGAGAGGGCGCGCCGGCTTTGATATCAGCGATAGTGCGATCGCCTATACCTCCGATTCGACCTATGGCCGGGCCATCATCGTCGGCATCATCAACACGCTGATCGTCGCCGCCGTCGGCATTGTCACGGCCAGCATCATCGGTTTTTTTGTCGGCATCGGCCGACTGTCGCACAACTGGCTGATCCAGAAGATCTGCACGGTCTATGTCGAGGTTTTTCGCAACATCCCGCCGCTGCTGGTCATCTTCTTCTGGTATTCCGGCGTGCTGGCTGTGCTGCCGACACCGAAGGAAAGCATCCATCTGCCGTTCGGCTCCCTTCTAAATCAGCGCGGCGTCTACTTTCCGCGTGCCGTGTGGGGCGACGGCTCCTGGCTGATCTTCGTCGCTTTTCTGGTCGGCATCGCGATGGCGTGGTTCGTCGCCCGCATGGCGCGTCAGCGGCAGATGGCGACCGGTCAGCAATTCCCGGTGTTCTGGACCTCGCTGGCGCTGATCGTCGGACTGCCAGTGCTGGCCTACGCGCTGAGCGGCTTCCCGCTGAGCTTTGACTTTCCAAAACAATCGACCTTCAACCTGACCGGCGGCTTCGTGGTGAAGCCGGAATTCCTGTCGCTCTATCTGGCTCTGTCTTTCTATACGGCAGCGTTCATCGCCGAGATCGTGCGCGCCGGCATTCGCGGCGTGGCAAGGGGCCAGAGCGAGGCCTCGGCAGCGCTCGGCCTGCGGTCGGGGCAGGCGTTGCGCCTGGTCGTGGTACCGCAGGCGATGCGCATCGTCATCCCGCCGCTGGCGAGCCAATACCTCAACCTGACCAAGAACTCCTCGCTCGCCATCGCCATCGGCTATCCCGATCTGACGGCAACAGCTGGCACCGTGCTCAACCAAACCGGCCAGGCGATCGAGTGCGTGCTGATCATGATGACGGTCTACCTGTCGATCAGCCTGCTCACCTCGCTTTTCATGAACTGGTTCAACGCCAAGATGGCGCTGGTGGAGAGGTAGGGCCATGCAAGAACACGACATGTCTTGGGTCCGTACGGAAATGGTGTTGGCGCAGCCTGCCCCAGCCGGGGTAACCGGTATGGGCGCCTGGGTTCGCAAGAACCTGATCGGTTCGGTCAGCGATACAGTCCTGACCATCATCGGTATCGCGCTGGTGGCGCTGATCGTGCCGCAAATTATCAACTGGGCTTTCATCAATGCCCAGTGGACTGGCCCTGACCGCACCGTCTGTCTCACGGCAGCGCAGGCGCAGGGCGGCATCCAGCCGAACGGCTGGTCCGGCGCCTGCTGGGCCTTCGTCAACGCCAAGTTCGGCCAGATCATGTTCGGCACCTACCCGATCGAGGAGCGTTGGCGGCCGATCGTGGTCGGCATATTGCTTGTCGTGCTGCTGGTGCCGATGCTGATGCCTAAGGCGCCGCGCAAGGGCCTCAACGCGGTCCTTCTGCTCGTCGTCTTGCCGATCGTGTCCTTCTTCCTGCTTTCCGGCGGGACGTTCGGATTGCCTCACGTCGAGACGCCGCGCTGGGGCGGTCTGCTGATAACGCTTAGCTTGTCCTTCGTGGCGATCGTCGTGTCACTGCCGCTCGGCATCGTGCTGGCGCTCGGCCGGCGCTCGAAGATGCCGATCGTCAAGATGCTGTGCGTGATTTTCATCGAGGCGGTGCGCGGCGTGCCGTTGATCACCGTGCTGTTCATGGCCAGCGTCATGCTGCCGCTGTTCCTGCCGGCCGGCGTCACTTTCGACAAGTATTTGCGCGCGCTGATCGGCGTGTCCCTGTTCTCGGCCGCCTATATGGCCGAGGTGGTGCGCGGCGGCCTGCAGGCCATTCCGAAAGGCCAGTATGAAGGCGCCGACTCGCTCGGCCTTGGCTATTGGCAGAAGATGTATTTCGTCGTCATGCCGCAGGCGCTGAAGCTGGTCATTCCAGGCATCGTCAACACCTTCATCGGCATGTTCAAGGACTCCAGCCTGGTCTCGATCATTTCGATGTTCGACCTGCTGGGCATCGTCAAGCAGAACTTCTCCGACCCAAACTGGGCGACGCCGGTAACGGCCAAGTCCGGCCTCATCTTCGCAGCCTTCGTCTTCTGGCTGTTCTGCTTCGGCATGTCGCGCTATTCGATGTACACAGAACGCCGGCTCGACACCGGCCACAAACGCTAAGAACAAAAAGGGGAACCTGCCATGGTCATAGAAAACGCCGTCAGCGCCGAAGAGATCAAGGTCGATGCCAAGAAGATGCACATCTCGACCACCGATGTCGCCATCGACATCATCGGCATGCACAAATGGTATGGCGAGTTCCACGTGCTGAAGGACATCAACCTCAAGGTGATGCGCGGCGAGCGCATCGTCATTTGCGGTCCTTCGGGCTCCGGCAAGTCGACCATGATCCGCTGCATCAACCGGCTGGAGGAACACCAGAAGGGCAAGATCATCGTCGACGGCAAGGAACTGACCAACGATCTCAAAAAGATCGACGAGGTGCGCCGCGAGGTCGGCATGGTGTTCCAGCACTTCAACCTGTTCCCGCATCTGACCATCCTGGAGAACTGCACGCTGGCGCCGATCTGGGTGCGCAAGACGCCGAAGAAGCAGGCCGAGGAAATCGCCATGCACTTCCTCAAGCGCGTGAAAATCCCGGAACAGGCCAACAAATATCCGGGCCAGTTGTCCGGCGGCCAGCAGCAGCGCGTGGCGATCGCCCGCTCGCTGTGCATGAACCCGCGAATCATGCTGTTCGATGAGCCGACCTCGGCGCTCGATCCCGAAATGATCAAGGAAGTGCTGGAGACGATGGTGGGCCTGGCCGAGGAAGGCATGACCATGCTGTGCGTCACCCACGAGATGGGCTTTGCCCGCAAGGTCGCCAACCGGGTGATCTTCATGGATCAGGGGCAGATCGTCGAACAGAACACGCCGGCCGAGTTCTTCGACCATCCGCGCCACGAGCGCACGAAGCTGTTCTTGTCGCAGATCCTGCACTGAGCATTTTCATCCAAACCAGAAGAGCCCGGCCGCAATGCGGCCGGGCTCTTTTGCTATTTGGGACCGGACGATGACGTCGCGAGACCGCAAAGCCGCCGCCGCATGAGAAAAGCCCTGCGTTTCCTGGCCATGCTGGTTGTCGCGGTCGCGCTTGCCGCAACGCTCGGCACTTTGGTGCCGCGCCCGCTATGGCCGGCATCGGCGGCGGGTGAGGGCACGCGCCATATTCTGGTGCTGAAGAACCCGATCCACACCGACATCGCCATTCCGGTCGACGATGCCGTGCGCCAGCGCTTTCATTTCCTGGTCGATGCCGGCATCCCTGCCGACGCTCCCGAGGTGCGCTACATTGTCTTCGGCTGGGGCGGCCGTGCTTTCTATCTGGAGACGCCGACCTGGTCTGAACTGAAAGCGGTGCCGGTGCTCAAGGCGCTGACGCTGGACGCCTCGGTCATGCATGTCGATATCGCCGGGAACATCGCCGAGCCGCATCCCGCCGTCACCGGCTTCGACATCGATGAGCAGCGTTTTGCAGCACTGCTCGATTACATCGATGCGAGTTTCCAGCAGGGGCCGAACGGTCCGGTTGTCATCGAGAACGCCGCCTATTCCCGCTTCGACCGCTTCTTCGAGGCGAACGGCCACTTCAACGCGCTGGTCGGCTGCAACACCTGGACGGCTGCGGGCCTGCGCACTGCCGGTCTGCGCACCGGCTGGTGGAACCCACTGCCGGCCTCGCTCGGCCTGTCGATGCGGCTGTATAACTAGCTGAAAACGGCATCCCGGCGCCGTTCAGCGCCGGATAACTTTCTGCGCCTCCCATCCATAGAGCCAGTCGAGGTCGGCGGCGAGCTTTTCGGGTGGGCGCACGGCCAGGAACAGGTTGCGGGCGACAGCCACCGGGCCGGCGGCATGCCAGGCAAGGCGGTTGACGGCGCCGCGACGTGCGGCTTTGGCGACTCGTGGCCGCCGCAGCTTTTCCCAGATTTGAAGACTTCCGGCCTGATCGGCTGGGAAATCGGCGAAGACGTCAGCCAGCGTCGCGGCATCCTCGATGGCCATGGCTGCACCTTGCGCCGCAAACGGCGTCATCGCGTGCGCGGCGTCGCCGATCAGGGCGATGCCTTGCGGGCTCGTCCACCGCTGTTGCACAACCGTATGGATCGGAAAGGCTGTCCACGGGCCGGCCAGCGCCACAAGCTTCGCCAGGCCGGGCGCAGTGCCGCGGGTGGCGCCGACGAGGATGTCCGGGTCGGCATGGCCCGACCAGCCTTCGGCAATACGCTCGCCCTTGGTGAAGGCGGCGAGATTGAAGGCGCGGCCGTTGCTGACGGGATAGGCGACCATGTGGAAGCCGGGATGCAGGAACGTGGTGACGCAGTCGACGGCGCCGATGGCGGCAAAGGCTTCGCCGGCGGCGCTCTCGGCTGCGATCGTGGCCCGCCAGGCGAGTTCGCCCGAGAAGCGGCTTTTGCCGAAGCCTGCGAGCTGCGCCCGAACCGACGACCAGACGCCATCCGCGCCGACCAGGAATTTGCCGCGCGCCTCGATCGCGCGGCCATCCGCTTCGGCGGTCACGACAACATCTTGCGGGTTGATGGCGATGCCGGCCACGCGTGCGCCGGTGATGAGCTCAATCCCCGGCCGTTCGGCCACTTGCGCCAGCAGGGCCGCCTGCAGATCGGCGCGGTGGGCGACCAGATAGGGCGCCTGCCAACGCGCTTCGGCGGCTTGCCCCAGCGGCACCCGGGCCAGTTCGCGCAGCGTCGCCGCGTCCTTCAGCACCACCGCTTCCGGCCGCAAGGCCGCCGGCAGCAGGCGGTCGAGCACACCGAGTTTTCGAAGGATGCGCGTTGCGTTGGGCGAAAGCTGGATGCCGGCGCCGGCCGCTTCGAGGCGCGACGCTTGTTCCAACAGCTTTACGGGATAGCCGCGTTCGGCGAAGGCAAGCGCCGCGGTCAGCCCGGCGATGCCAGCCCCGGCGATAATGACCTGCCGGGCCTGTGCGTCCTGCATCGGGCTTGTCGCGAAAGGCTCAGGCGGCCTGGTCGATATAGAGGCAGCCGGGCGGCTGGGTTTCCGTCGCCTTCAGCTTCGCCGAATAGCGGTACAGCGTCGAGCAATAGGGGCAGACCTTCTCATTGTCGTCGCCCATGTCGAGGAAGACATGCGGATGGTCGAAGGGTGGGTTGGCGCCGGTGCACATGAATTCCCTGACACCGATGTCGATCGCCGGATGGCCGGCATCGTTCTGGAAATGGGGAATGGAACCGCCTGCCATCGTCGTCTCCTTAACGCAGTCTCGTCTGCATCTGGATCATAACAGCTCTCTTTGCAAGATCGATGAAATGAAACTGTCGCAAAAGGCTGGCAGAGGATAAGTTGAGCCGGTTAAGCGCATGACCCCGGAAGCTGAGCGATTCCGCGACGGATCGTGCGTCACAAACACATGTTAAAGCGTCCATGGCCATCTCGGCATATGCGGCGCTCCAAAAGGAACGGTTGCGGGCAGGAAACCATGAATGAACTGAAGCCGGTGCAGAGCGAATTCATCAATGTCGAGGTGGCAAGCCCCGAGGGTGGCAATCCCGACCGTTTCGTCAACCGCGAATTCTCCTGGCTGCAGTTCAACCGGCGCGTACTCGAGGAATCGCAGAATGCGCACCACCCGCTGCTCGAGCGTGTCCGTTTCCTGTCGATCTCGGCCGCCAATCTCGACGAGTTCTTCATGGTCCGCGTCGCTGGCCTTGCCGGCCAGGTGCGCGAAGGCATTGCGCTCAAGAGCCCCGACGGCCGCACGCCCGAGCAGCAGCTCGAACAGCTTTTGCGCGAGGTCGAGCGGCTGCAGGAGGACCAGCAGAACAGCCTGTCGGCGCTGATGCTGCTGCTCAACAAGGAAGGCATTGAGAGCATCACCCGCGATGCACTGACCAAGGATGAGAAGGTCTGGCTCGAAGACCATTTCCAGGACCAGGTGTTCCCGGTGCTGACCCCGCTGTCGATCGATCCGGCGCATCCATTCCCGTTCATTCCCAATCTCGGCTTCTCGATGGCGCTGCAATTGCGCCATCGCAAGAATGGCGAGGAGATGAGCGCGCTTCTGCGCCTGCCGGTGGCGCTGAAGCGCTTCATCCGTTTGCCCGACCGCAAGCAGCATGTTCGCTTCATTCCGCTCGAGGAGGCGGTCGGCCTCTATATCGGCAAGCTGTTCCCCGGCTACGAGGTCAAGGGATCCGGCACCTTCCGCATCATCCGGGACAGCGATATCGAGGTCGAGGAGGAGTCTGAAGACCTCGTGCGCCTGTTCGAGACGGCGCTGAAGCGCCGCCGCCGCGGCTCGGTCATCCGCATCGAATTCGACAAGCTGATGCCCGGCGAATTGCGCGAGTTC
Source organism: Mesorhizobium sp. P2_F7 (assembly GCF_056403695.1). Taxonomy (NCBI): domain Bacteria; kingdom Pseudomonadati; phylum Pseudomonadota; class Alphaproteobacteria; order Hyphomicrobiales; family Phyllobacteriaceae; genus Mesorhizobium; species Mesorhizobium sp. P2_F7. Next base: position 87,066 of record NZ_JBFUFA010000004.1, read on the forward strand.
GTTGCCGGCGAACTTGGCGTCTCGTCGAGCCGCATCAGCGTTCTGACCGGCCCGCTGGCGCTCAGCCAGATTTCCGAGATCGTTTCCGTGCCGCGCGACGACCTCAAGTTCACCCCTTATAATCCGCGCTTTCCCGAGCGCATCCGCGAGCATGGCGGCGATTGCTTCGCGGCTATCCGCGAGAAGGACATCGTCGTCCATCACCCCTACGAATCCTTCGACGTCGTGGTCCAGTTCCTGCGCCAGGCGATGGCCGACCCGGAAGTGGTGGCGATTAAGCAGACGCTCTATCGCACCTCCAATGACAGCCCGATCGTGCGCGCGCTGGTCGACGCCGCCGAGGCGGGCAAGTCGGTGACCGCACTTGTCGAGCTCAAGGCGCGCTTCGACGAGGAAGCCAACATCCGCTGGGCGCGCGACCTGGAGCGCGCCGGCGTTCAGGTCGTGTTCGGCTTCCTCGAACTGAAGACCCACGCGAAAATGTCGCTGGTGGTGCGGCGCGAGGATGGCAAGCTGCGCAACTACGTGCATCTGGGCACCGGCAACTACCATCCGGTCACCGCGCGCATCTACACCGACCTGTCCTTCTTCACCACCGATCCAACGATCGCGCGCGATGTCGCGCAGCTGTTCAACTTCATCACCGGCTATGCCGAGCCGACTGATGAGATGCGGATCGCCATCTCGCCGTTTACGCTGCGCAGCCGCATTCTGAAGCATATTGCCGACGAAATTGCCCATGCGCTGGCGGGCCGGCCGGCGCGCATCTGGATGAAGATGAACGCGCTCGTCGATCCGAACATCATCGACGCGCTCTATGATGCCAGCCGCGCCGGCGTCGAAATCGACCTCGTCGTACGCGGCATTTGCTGCCTGCGGCCGCAGGTGCCGGGCCTGTCGGAAAACATCAGGGTCAAGTCGATTGTCGGCCGCTTCCTCGAACACAGCCGCATCTACTGCTTCGGCAACGGCCATGGCTTGCCGTCGGACGAGGCGATCGTCTACATCTCCTCGGCCGACCTGATGCCGCGCAACCTCGACCGCCGCGTCGAGACCATGGTGCCGATCACCAATCCAACTGTGCATGAACAGATACTGGGGCAGATCATGCTGGGCAACATCATGGACAACCAGCAAAGTTTCGACGTATTGGCTGACGGGACCTCCCGGCGCGTGGCGCTGGAGGAGGGTGAGGAGCCGTTCAACGCGCAGGAATATTTCATGACCAATCCGAGCCTGTCCGGACGGGGTGACGCGCTGAAGTCGCATGCGCCCAAGCGCATCGCACAGTTCAAGCGTCGCAAGAAGCTGAACGCCGGCGTATGATTTCATCATCCCAGGGCCGGCTGCAGGATCGCCGACCGCTGTCCATCATCGACATCGGCTCGAACTCGATCCGCCTTGTCATCTATGAAGGGCTGGCGCGCTCGCCCACCGTGCTGTTCAACGAAAAGATGCTGGCTGGCCTCGGCCGCGGCATCGTTTCGACCGGCAAGCTCGATCCCGAGGCGGTGACCCGTTCGATGGAAGAGTTCCGCCGTTTCCGTGCGTTGTCCAACCAGGCCGGCGCGGAGCACATGTATGTGCTGGCAACGGCCGCGGCCCGCGAAGCGATCAACGGCCCCGATTTCATCCACCGCGCCGAGGATGTGCTCAAGACCGAGATCCGCGTGCTCTCCGGGCGTCAGGAGGCGCATTATTCGGCGCTCGGCGTCATCTCCGGCTTCCACCCAGCCAACGGCATTGCCGGCGACCTTGGCGGCGGCAGCCTGGAACTCATCGACATCAATGGCGAGGCGATCGGCGACGGCATCACGCTGCCGCTGGGCGGCCTGCGGCTGCAGGACATGGCGAAGAATTCGCTCGGCCAGGCGGCCAAGATCGCCCGCGAGCAACTGGCGCGGGCAAAGCTGTTGAAGGGTGGACAGGGCAGGCCCTTCTATTCCGTCGGCGGCACCTGGCGAAACCTCGCCCGGTTGCACATGGAAATGACCAACTACCCGCTTGGCGTGATGCACCACTACGAGATCGGTGTCGAAAGCGCCGCCAACTTCCTCCGGCAGGTTGCGAAAGGCGAGATCGAGAAGGTCAAGGGTATCGAAGGCGTCTCCAAGAACCGCCGCTCATTGCTGCCCTATGGCGCGGTCGTGCTGCAGGAGATCATGGCGGCGATGCAGCCGTCGAAGATCATCGTTTCGGCGCTGGGCGTGCGCGAAGGCTTCCTCTATTCGCTGCTCGACCAGGCCGAGCAGAAGGCGGATCCGCTGGTCTCCGCTTCGGAGGAACTTGCCCGGCTGCGCTCGCGTTCGGTCACCCATGCGCATGAGCTTGTCGAATGGACGGGCAAGACCTTTGCCGCCTTCGGCATCGACGAGACCGAGGACGAGGCGCGCTATCGTCATGCCGCCTGTCTGCTCGCCGATATAGGCTGGCGCGCGCACCCGGAATATCGGGGCAAGCAGTCGCTCAACATCATCGCTCACGCCTCCTTCATCGGCGTCGATCATCCCGGCCGCGCTTTTCTGGCGCTGGTCGGCCTGTTTCGCCATGAAGGTGTACTCAACGATGCCGCGCCGGAAATCCGCGGCCTGGCGACGCCGCGCTATCTCGAACGCGCCCGCATCCTGGCAGCGGTGCTGCGCGTCGTCTATCTGCTGACGGCGGCCATGCCTGGCGTCATGCCAAGGCTGAAATGGGAAAACCGCGGCAATGGCACGCTGGCGCTGGTGCTGCCGGCGGCACTTTCCGACCTTTATGGCGAGCGCCCGGCCGGACGCTTGGCGCAACTGGCGCGGATTACCAACCGCCGGCTGGTGCTGGCGGTCGAGGGTGGGCCGAGCGTGTCGGTGAAGTAAGGCTCTTCGTCGGGTAGACGCCTCGGTGAAGCAATCTGGAACTTCGTGACGGTGGGCAAACGCGGAGCGGAAAATCTATGACCAGCGCAGAACCATCGTCTTCGTCGGTATCCACAGCCGAAGCGCTCGGCTTCGATCCGGCGATCAAGCGCAAATTGCTTGCCGGCATCGAGGCTGGCCTGTTGCGCGACCTGCATGTCGTTCTGGCCGCCCGTTCCGGGAGCGTCTTTCTCGATCACTACACGCAGGGCAACGACGAGGAATGGGGTCGCCCGCTTGGGCAAGTCGCCTTCGACGCTGGCGCATTGCACGATCTGCGCTCGGTCACCAAGAGCATCGTCAGCCTGATCTATGGCATCGCGCTCGATAGGGGACTGGTGCCGCCACTCGAAGCAACGCTATTGGGGCAGTTTCCGGAGTACGCCGATCTCGCTGTGGATCCGGCTCGCGCCAGGATCACCATCGGTCACGCGCTGACGATGACGCTCGGTATGGAGTGGGATGAAAACCGCCCCTACAGCGATCCGCTGAACAGCGAGATCGCCATGGAACTCGCCCCCGACCGCTATCGCTTCGTCATCGATCGCCCGATCATTGCCGAGCCCGGAAGCCGCTGGATCTATTCCGGCGGCAGCGTTGCGCTCATCGGCGCGATTATCGCGAGAGGCACGGGTCAGACGCTGCCGGACTTTGCACGCGACGCGTTGTTTACGCCGCTCGGCATCGAGCACTTCCATTGGTCAGGCGGCAATGACGGCGTCGCTTCGGCGGCATCCGGGCTCCGATTGACCGCGCCGGATCTTCTGAAGATCGGCCAACTGCTTCTTCGCAAAGGCATTTGGAACGGACAAAGGATCGTGTCCGAGGGCTGGATAGCGGCGTCGTTCACGCCCGCAATCTCGACGCCGGACGGCCTGGGCTATGGCCGGCTGTGGTTCATCGGCGATGCGCCTGCGCCTGCATTCGAGGCTCCAAAACCCTGGTATGCCGGCTTCGGCAATGGTGGCCAGCGGCTTTGGCTGATGCCCGAGGCCGACATCGCCGCCGTGATCTATGCCGGAAAATACAATGCCTGGGATGCCTGGGTGACTCCGACCCGTGTCTGGCGCGAGATCATCCTGGCAAATCTCCGGCGCGCCTGACGCAGTCAGGCTGCGGCGCGGCGCCCGTCGATCGACCATGCGCCGGCGCCAGCCATGGCCAGCGCCACAAAGCCTCCGGCGATGGCAATGTCCTTCATCAGCATCTGCTGGTGCAGGAAAGCCAGCATTGGATCGTCGCCCCCCTGGCCATAATGGCCGATGGCGCCTGCGGCGATGCAGAAGGCGGCAAGCAGCAACGCGACCACCGGCGTTTGAAAGCCGACCAGGATCAACAGCCCGGCGATCAGCTCGAACAGCCCTGTGCCCCAGGCGGCAAGCGTCGGCAGCGGCAGGCCGAGATCGGCGAAATAGCCAGTCGTGCCGGCAATGTCGGCAAGCGCATGATAGCCGGACGGGATGAACAGGGCGGCGAGCAGCAGCCGGGAAAGCAGAAGCAGTGCGTCGCGGGGCATGGTCATCTCCGTTGTCTGTCCGCCCGCTGTTCTGAGCCGATCCTAGCAGGGATGGGACGCGGGCGCTCTTAGAGGGACAACGAAAAAGAGGCGCGGAAAATTCCGCGCCGCTTTTTTCAGGCTTGGGAGGAAATTCAGCCGCGCCTGGCGTCGATCGAGTAGGCACCGGGGCCGGAGGAAGCCAGCACAAGGAAACCGCCGGTGATGGCGACGTTCTTCAGGAAATGGATCATCTGGTTCTGGTCGGCCCAGCCGGTATGGGCCACAAGAGCCGTTGCGATGGTGAAGATAGCGAGCACCCAGGCGGTGATGCGGGTCTGGAAACCAACGAGGATGGCAATGCCGCCGACCAACTCGATCAGGCCGACGACAATGGCCGTTACGGTCGGCACCGGCAGGCCCATGGCGCCAAAGTAGCCGGCGGTGCCGGCAATGGCCGTGAGCTTGCCGAAGCCGGAAAGCAGGAAGATGGCGGCGAGCAGGATGCGGCCGAGCAGGATGGTGGTGGAGCTGTTGGACGCGGTGCCGGCGCCGGCGGTGGAAGTGTTGATGGACATGGTGGCTCTCCGAAATGGGTTGATGCCCTGTCAGATAGACCAAGCCGACTGTTCACCAAAGCCGTCAGTTCGGCGACGCATTGTTCACAGAATGTACATTTCCGTGATCGGTCGAAAGGCGCAAAATTCCTGTCGGATCAGCCTTCAACGGCAGTACATTTTCCCACCGCCAAATTCCTGACGGCTGGTCGACGCAATTCCCCAGGGAATCGCGAGGCGCCTGGAACTGCTTATCCCGGATGCGTCATGTCCTCGGGCCGCACCAGCCGGTCATAATCGGCCGCGCTGACCAGCCCGGTCGCCAGGGCTTCCTCGCGCAATGTCGTGCCCTTCTTGTGCGCGGTCTTGGCGATCTTGGCGGCATTGTCGTAGCCGATGGTCGGGGCGAGTGCGGTCACCAACATCAGCGAACGGTCGAGCGCCGCCTTGATGTTGTCCTCGCGTGCCTCGATGCCGACGACGCAATTGTCGGTGAAGGAGATCGAGGCATCGGAGAGCAGCTGCACCGACTGCAGGAAATTATAGGCCATCAGCGGGTTGTAGACGTTGAGCTCGAAATGGCCCTGGCTGCCGGCGAAGGTCAGCGAGGCATTGTTGCCGAACACCTGCACGCAGACCTGCGTCATCGCCTCGCACTGCGTCGGATTGACCTTGCCCGGCATGATCGAGGAGCCCGGCTCGTTTTCCGGCAGCGACAGTTCGCCGAGGCCCGAGCGCGGGCCTGAGCCGAGGAAGCGGATGTCGTTGGCGATCTTGAACAGCGCCGCGGCGGCCGCGTTGATGGCGCCGTGCGAGAACACCATGGAATCATGCGCGGCAAGCGCCTCGAATTTGTTTGGCGCGGTGACGAAGGCGATGCCGGTGATGTCAGCAATACGCGCCGCCACCTTTTCGGCAAAGCCGACCGGCGCGTTGAGGCCGGTGCCGACCGCGGTGCCGCCCTGCGCCAGCTCCTGCAGGCCGGGCAGCGTCATCTCGATGCGCTTGATCGAGGACGCCACCTGCGCGGCATAGCCCGAAAATTCCTGGCCGAGGGTGAGGGGGGTGGCATCCTGCGTGTGGGTGCGGCCGATCTTGATGATGTGGGCGAAGGCCTTGGTCTTGGCTTCGAGCGCGGCATGCAGATGCTTCAGCGCCGGCAACAGGTCATGGACGATGCGCTCGGCGCAGGCGATGTGCATGGCCGTCGGATAGGTGTCGTTCGACGATTGGCTCATATTGACGTGGTCGTTGGGGTGCACCGGCTTCTTCGAGCCCATGACGCCGCCCAACAATTCGATCGCCCGGTTGGAGATCACCTCGTTGGCGTTCATGTTGGACTGCGTGCCCGAGCCGGTCTGCCAGACCACCAGCGGGAAATGGTCGTTGAGCTTGCCGTCGATGACCTCTTGCGCCGCCTCGACGACCGCCTTGCCGATGGCCGGATCGAGCCGCTTCAACTCCATATTGGCTTCCGCCGCCGCCCGCTTGACGATGCCTAGCGCCCGCACGATCGAGGCCGGCTGCTTTTCCCAGCCGATCTTGAAATTGCCAAGGGAACGCTGCGCTTGCGCGCCCCAATAACGGTCGGCGGCGACCTCGATGGGGCCGAACGTGTCGGTTTCGGTTCTGGTCTTGGCAGCGGTCACGTGTCTCTCCGACGATCGAATTCGGCAACGGCGTATCGCGTTGCACAATGGCCTTCAAGCAGAGATTGCAGTGGTCAAGGATACAAATCGGTTGAAGCGCTCTGAACGCCGCGCTGGCGGCTGTCAGCTCGGAATCTTTTTCCGCCAACGGCGCAGCTTGGTTCGCAGATAGGACATATAGCCGAATGGAAGTGTCCGCCGTCCGGACGGCTGATACGACCGCTCCTCCAGCCGTCTATGCACGAGACCCATCAGTCTGCAACGGGCCGGAGTTTCGAGCATTCGCATGCGTTTGACGAGGCTGTCGGGCAATGGCTTTGAGCGCCAGGCGAAGTAGGCCTCGTACTCTTGCGGCGTTTCGATCAGGTGCTGGAGATAGGCTGCGAGTTCCCTGGCGCTGGCAAAGGCACTGGCGTCGATATAGGAATTCGCCGGCACGAACTCGCCCACATTCGGAGCGCCGAGGTAGACCGGCACCGTGCCGGCCAGGAACGCGTCATAAATTTTTTCGGTGACATAGTCGGCCTCGATCGCGTTCTCCATGGCGAAGCAGAATTTGTGCCGCGCAATGGTCTCGATCTTGGTTTGCGGCCCGAGATCGGGGCCTGCGACAGATCGATTGTTGAGATAGCGGCCATAGGAATCGATCTTGATGTGGCGTGCCAGTGCGGTCGCCAGATCGACCCGTCTGCTGGAATTCGTGCCGGCCGATTGGAAGAGTGCGACAGGTGCTTCTTCCATTTTGGGCATGATTGGTTTCGTCAGCACGCCCTTCCACCACGGAGCGGGCGGAAGATAGGGCGTCCAGACATCGGACCGCGATTCATGCGTCATCGTGATGTCGAAGTGCTGCAAGAACTTCGGATCGGTGACGCGTTTATAGTTCTGACCGCATTCCATCGACCAGGCCACCCAGTATTGGCCGGGATATTTGCAGGCATCGCCGATTTCGCGATAGTCCGGAAGATGGAAGACAACCGCCGCTGCCTCGGATACCTGGCGTTTGTCCAGCGTCCACCTCCCGGGCATTTCGCACTGTATCGACGCTATGTCGACGGGTTTGCCGAAGACCGTCGTGTAGAAAAGAATGAGGGGATCGTTTGACGGCATGGCGCCATGAGTGTCTGAAATATTGCTCGATGGCTAGACAGACGCGGGATTGAGAGGCTGGTCAAGCGCTGCTTGGTGGAGACAGCTACGAGGATCAACCCGCCGTATACCCGCCATCGATTGCAAAAATGCCACCGCTTGTCCACGCCGCCTCATCGCTGGCGAGATACACCGCGATGCCGGCAAGATCCCTGGTCTGGCCGATGCGGCCGAGCGGGTAGCTGCGCTCGACATAGGCCTTGAGGTCGGCTTGCGCAGCCGCCGGCAGGTTTTCGATCGACTTGCGCCGCATGGCGGTGTCGACCGTGCCGGGCGCGATCGCATTGACCCTGATGCCGCGTGGGCCGAGCTCGAAGGCCAGCGACTTGGTCAGCGAGTTCAGCGCGCCCTTGGACAGGGAATAGAGGCTCGACGGCCGCTTCGGGATCATCTTGTTGGCGAAGTAGGACGAGATGTTGATGACCGAGGGTTTGTTCCCGAAATGCGGCAGCAGCCGCTGGGTAAGGAAGAACGCCGCCGTCACATTGAGCGAGAAGGATTGCTGGAACTGGTCTTCGGTGACGGTCTCGAACGGCACCAGATAGGCGACGCCGGCATTGTTGACGAGGATGTCGAGCGGGCCGGTTGCTTTCACCCGGGAAACCACCGCATCGATGCCGGCCTCGGTGGCGAGATCGGCCGACAGTGTCTCGATTGCAGCGCCATCCTTCGCCTCCCTGGCCAGCATGTCGCGTGCCGCCTCCAGCTTGTTGCCGTCGCGGCCGACGATCAGCACGTCGGCGCTTTCGCGCGAAAACGCCCCCGCTATCGCCAGGCCGATCCCGTCCGACCCGCCCGTCACCAGCGCCCGTTTGCCATGAAGTCTCATGGTATGCTCCCGTGATTTTGGTGCAACGAATGCAGCGCTGACGGGCAAGCGCGGTCAAGCCGAAGGCGTATCGCACAGTATGAACTTCGGCTGGCTCGGGCAGGCTGCGCCTAAGCGCCGGCTGGTACAGGCTCACGCATGGCCAGTCGCCCCCCGAGATAGTTCTTCACCTGGCGGATCGCCTGTTCGCGCGACACACTTCCCGGCTGCAGGCCGAGCCTCAGCCACAGCCCGTCGATCAGCGCCGTGACGCCGAGCGCGATCTCGTCGGCCTCTTGCGGCGACGCAAGGCCGCGCAGGCCGGACAAAAGATTCGAGCGCATGCGGGCGTGAATCACCCTTTGGATACGCGCCAGCTTTTCGTCATGTGGCACCTCGGCGCACAGCGAAAGCCAGGCGTGGCAAAGGGCCGGCCGGAATTGATCCGGTTCGAAATTGCCCTCGATCACGGCGTCCAGCCGTTCGAGCGGTGTCCGCGCCCGCTTCAGTCTTGCGATCACGGCGTCGCGCAGGACGGCGTTGCCCTCGCGCATCGCATGCTCGAACAGTTCCCTCTTGTTGCGGAAGTAGTGCAGCACGATGCCCTTGGAGGCGCCGGCTTGGGCCGCGACCTTTTCCAACGTGGCTCCGGCAATGCCTTCGCGCTCAAGCAATGTGAGAGCAGCTTGCCGCAACTCCTTCCGGCGTATGTCGCTGAGACGCGTGAGCTTCAATGGATCGATCCCTGGTAGCGAATCCATGTTGACATCTTCGCCCGCTCAGATCAATGATTGACCAATGGGACAATAATATGACCAGCGGGTCAATTTAAGAGGAGAACCTGGATGTTGCGCGTGCTTGCAAATGGCGTTTGCCTCGCCACCCTCATACTGGCCCCATCGGTGGCCTGGGCCGCCGAGGCTGAACAGTGCAGGGCGGTGCGGATGGCGGAGCCAGGCTGGAACGACCTGGCGTTTACGACGGGGATAGCTGGCGTGTTGCTGGAAGCCCTCGGCTACGAGACGAAAAGCGATGTGCTCGGCATCAACGTCATTTACGAGGGCATGAAGAACAAGGATTTGGACGCGTTTCTGGGCTACTGGGATCCCGCCGGGGTCACCTATTTCGAACCCTACAAGAAAGACGGTTTGATCGAGAACGTGCGCCTTAATCTTACCGGCGCCAAGTTCACTTTCGCGGTGCCCACCTATGTCTGGGAAGCCGGCGTCAAGGACTTCTCCGACCTGCACAAGTTCGCCGACAAGTTCGGGAGGAAGATGTACGGCATCGAGCCGGGATCCAACAAACTGATGATGGACGCCATCGCCGACCCGTCGCTCGGCCTCGACGGCTGGCAGGTGGTCGAGTCCAGCGAGGCAGGCATGCTCTCGGAGGTCGGTTACGAGATCAAGGAAAAACACTTCATCGTCTTCCTCGGCTGGGCGCCGCATCCGATGAACACGATGTACGACATCAAGTACCTGACCGGCGGCGACAAGTTCTATGGCCCCAATTTCGGCGCCGCGACGGTGACGACCCAGGTGCGCAAGGGCTACCTGCAGGAATGCCCGAACGTCGGCCAGTTCCTGAAGAACCTCACCTTCGACGTGGATCTCGAAAATGTCGGCATAGGCTACCTCATCAATGACGGCATGCAGCCGAAAGAGGCTGCGCTGAAGGCGATCACGCTGAACAAGGGACGCCTGGACGCATGGCTCGCCGACGTCACCACGTTCGATGGCAAGCCAGGTCTCGCCGCTGTCAAGGAGAAGCTCGGACTATGAGGCCTGCGGTTCCGGGAGCCCCGCCCGAGAATGAGGCGCTCGCGGCTGAGCAGGACGCCTGGACCGGCCGCAAGAAGGTCATCGATGTCGGTGGGCTCGACCTTGCATATGTCGAGATTGCCGGCGTGGAGCCGCCGCTGCTCTTGCTGCACGGTTTCACCGACACCAGCCGCAGCTTTTCGCTGCTGGCGCCGCATCTTTCCGGCCGCCGGCTGATCATGCCGGACCTGCGCGGCCACGGCGCCTCGCAGGCAGGCAGGGGGTGCAGCGTCGCAGATTTCGCCGAAGACATTGCCGGGCTGATCCGGCGCCTGCGGCTCGAGCGGCCAGTCGTCGTCGGCCATTCGCTTGGTGCTATGGTGGCCATCGCATTGGCCGCGCGGCATGGTGAGCTTGTCGATGGGCTGGTTGTCATGGCCAGTACGTTGAAGCCCGAACAACCGCCTGATCATCCCCTGGTTGTCGGCGTGGCGGCGCTCCACGACCCGATTTCGCCCTCCGATCCATTTTTCGACTGGTGGCATGCCTGCGGGCCAGGAGTGCCTCAGGCTTTTCTCTCCAGCCTGGCCAGGGACGCCTCGGCGATGCCTGCTGCGCGTTGGCGGGCGATCCTCGAGGAAGTCCGCCGCACTGATCTGGCCGCCACCGCGCGGACCATCCACGCTCGCACGCTGATCATAGCCGGCGCTTGCGATCCGCTTTTCGGCGCGGCGCACCAACAGGCTCTGGCCGAGGCGCTGGCCGGGTCACGTCTTATCTGGGCACCGGGCTGTGGCCACAATCCGCACTGGGAGGATCCAGCGCTCGTCGCCGCAGCCATTGCCGGCAAATTCAGGGCAGGGGCCTGATACGAGGGGCTACCTCAGCAGCGATTGCGAGGTCGCCGACAGGCGCAACGTTTCGCTTGGTTTGGCGATGGCCGACTGCGCCGCTTGCAGGAACGCCTGCCACTGCGGCGCGTTCGCCGGGGCTGCCTCGTGGCGACCATGCGCTTCGACACTGTCGAAACCCGTGACGGCGATGAAGACGTTTTCGCCCAGGCGCACGGGCAGGCGGGGAAAGCTGTTTTCGGCGTGTTCGGTGATGAAGGCCCCGAGCAATCTCTCGCCGGCGGCCGCAAGGATCGGACCTGCATCCGATTCGAAGCGGCCGGCGAAATCGGCCTCGGCGCCGGGCCGCAGATGATGAATCCGGATGACAACAACACCGGTCAAGCGATTGTCTGTGCTCGGCTTTCCTTCCTTTGGCAAAGCACCTCGCCGCGCGCCAGACAGGTCGAAACCGGCGCCTTGCCATGCCGGCTTCAAGAGCAGCACATCGTCGGAATCGATCATCGTCGCATTGGCGGCGTCGCGGTGCGTCGTCCACACCGGCCCGTCATAGAAGGCGGTGAGCGCCTCCTTGCGCGCTTCCATGCCGTCAAAACCGCGCAGCCAGACGAACATATCGGGCCGGTCGAGGTCGCGAAACTGGCCAATGATGGTCATCCCGGCGTCTTCCTGGCCTTCGATGAACCGACCGTCGAAGATGTCGATCAGCGTCTCGCGCTGGCCGGGTTTCAGCGTGTATTGCCGCAACTCGACGACCCGCGAAGCGAGCAGACTGGTCGTTGCAGGCACATTCAGGGGCACGGTCATTGGTGTCGTCTCCAAAACAGGATGATCATCCGGTTTATAAAACAGACCGGTTGTCCTGTTTTGTCAATCTGCTATCGTCCGCGAATGTCAGCAGAGATTGCTCAGGTCTCAAAAGGGCCGCCGCGAAAACGCACCAACGATCCCGAAGGCCTGCGCAACAAGGTGCTCGATGTCGCCGAAGCATCGTTCCAGGCGCGCGGCTATCACGCCTCCGCCCTGGGCGAGCTGATGGCTAGCGCCGGCGTCAGCGGCGGCGCGTTGCATCACCATTTCCCGACCAAGAAAGCGCTGGCCTTGGCGGTGATCGAGGAGCGGGTGGCTGCCGCCCTGGACGAGACCTGGATCAGCCCGGTGAGGGCGGCTGATACGGCGCGCGAAGGTGTGCGCGCGGTCTTCGAAGCGGTGGCGGCCGAGCTTGAGCAGCAGGGCTTTGTACGCGGCTGCCCGCTCAACAATCTGGCGCATGAATTGTCGCTCGCCGACCCGGATTTCCGCGCCGCTTTGGCCGGCATCTTTGCCGGATGGCGCCAGGCGATCGCCGACAAGATCAGGGCCGATCAGCAAGCAGGGAGGGAGCAGGGCACCGACCCCGAACGCTTTGCGGCACTCGCCATCGCTGCCTATTCCGGCGCCATGTCGATGGCCAAGACGACGCAGGACGCCAGCGTGTTGCGCGATTGCCTGGCCGAGCTTGAGCCAAGCCCAACGCCGCCATTCCCGAGCCTAGCGAAGCGACGTCGCAGGATTCTGCTGCGGCCGGGAAAACCTTGAGGTCATTACAGCGCTGTCCTAGTTGGAAAGCGGTTTGATCGTCTCGTAACCGTTCACCGTTCCGAGCTGGTGCCTTCGTCGTAGCGCCGGGCGAGAGCCGCTTGCAGATCGGGCGCATAGAGCGCGGTGAATGTGTCCAGCGTCTCGCCGGCGCCGTTCTTGAAAGTCTCCGTGACGGCCAGAACATTATACTTGCAGCCGCCGACACTGAACGTCTCCTTGCCCTTGACGACCAGGCTCAATGTCTTGGTGCTCTTCGGCTGTCTGCTCGGCGACAGCTCGACGAATTCAATCGTGCTTTTTGCCCCGGTCTTCAGCGGAAACAGTTTTCGCAGATCCGAAAACGGGATCGAGGCCACCCGGCCGGTATCGCTGTCGCGAAGCACTTCGACCAGGCCGTACAGGTATTGCGTCTGCGGGGATTGCGATTCGTAGGCGTTGGTGACGGAGACCATGTCGCCGGCCACCGGCCGAAACTCGCTGCGGACGCCGGGCATTTCCAGCACGAAGCCGGCTTTGGCGGATTTTGCGTCGACGCAATCGGCGGCATGCACCGCACTTGCCGACAACAACACAACCAAAATCATCCCGATCGATGCGGTTTTCATGCTTCCCCCTCTGCTCAGTCTGCCATGCGCCAATATTAGCAAGAAATGCCGGAACTATGATGCACTATTGATTGCCAATCGTGGCAACTGGACGGCGGGGCATCGGCTGTGCTGAAACTCAGGCCATGAATCGCATCTTCACCCGGCGCAATTTCCTCGCACAGGCAGCCGGCCTTGCCATGTCTGGCCTGCTGCCGCGCGCCGCCTTTGGCCAGACCGGAAAGCGCATCCAGCCTATCGACGCTACCTTCCTGTTCATCGCCGACGTCCACGCCTGTCGCATGGCGAGCGGCTTGAGCCCCAATTGCCAGCAGGAAGGCAAGACCGACGCCGCTTTGTTGCGCAACGTCGCGGCCCTTAACGGCCTCGCCGACCGGCAGTGGCCGGCCGAGATCGGCGGCGTTGCCACTGGCCTGCGTTCGGCCGGCGGCCGCATCGGCGCGCCGCTCGGCCTTGTCGTCGGCGGCGACATCACCGACGATGGCGGCGGCCAGATCACCGAGCCCAGCGAAGGTACGCAGCTTTTGCAGTTCAGCCAGCGCTATCAACAGGGCGTCGGCCAGGACCGTGTGCACATGCCGGTCTATGTCGGGCTCGGCAATCATGATCTCGACCAGAACGGCTCGCCGCCGCATGTCGACTGGTATCGGCGTGAATTGCGCGACTATGTCGAGGTCAACCACCGCCCTGGCGTGTTCTTCAAGCCGCCGGTGCCGGCCACCGAATATGATGTCGACACCGACTGCTATTCCTGGGACTGGGGCGGTCTGCATCTCGTCCAGACGCATCGCTTTGCCGGCGACACCGGCCACGGCGCGGTGAGCAGCCTGCCATGGCTGAAGCAGGACCTGGCGACCTACGCCGCGGACGGGCGTCCCGTCATCCTGTTCCAGCACTATGGCTGGGATACTTTTTCGGTCGAGCGCTGGGATCCGGCAAAGCGCACCTATGACGATGACGGCTCAGGCGCGCCGCATTGGTGGAGCGAGGCCGACCGTCAGGCGCTGCTGGCGGCGCTGAAGGGCTACAATGTCATCGCCATCTTCCATGGCCACCAGCATGAAGTGCCGATGATCTATAACAGCGATGGCCTCGACCTGTTCAAGCCCAAGGCCGCCTATATGGGTGGCTTCGCGCTGGCCAGGGTAACCGGCGAGGCCATGGATGTGGTGCTGGGCGAGGCCACCGATGACCATGGCGAGGTAAAGTTCACCAACGCCTTCAGCAAGAAACTGACCTTCTGACACCTCCCACGAAAAAGGCGGCCTTGAGCCGCCTTCTTCATTGCCTGCAAAAACCATGAACGGGTCAGAGCGCTTTCTTGATCTTGTCCTTCACGTCGCCATAGCCCTTCTGCACTTTGCCGGCGATCTTGTCGGCCGTGCCTTCGGCTTGGGTCTGCCTGTTGCCGGTCGCCTTGCCGGCGGCCTCCTTGATCGAGCCCTTGACCTGCTTGGCCACGCCAGCAACTTGATCCTTGTTCACCATCTTTGCATCTCCTGGGATTTCATTTCGCCAGAAGCAAACGGAGCCGGCTGGCTTAGGTTCCGATGAGAACGCAAATCATCGTCGCATTGGTCGCTTATCTGGTCGCCGAAGCGCTTTGCCGCCATGATGTCGAATGGCTAGTGTGACGAAAATTTTGGGGAGACCATCTTGGCCGAATTCACGCTGATCATCGCCAACAAATGCTTTTCGTCCTGGTCGCTGAGGCCATGGGTGGCGATGAAGCATCTGGAGATACCGTTCGAGGAAGGTTTTGTGCGCCTGCGCACGCCCGAGACCTTTGCCAATCTGGCGAAAGTGTCGCCGACCGGCCTCGTGCCGGTGTTGAATCACAATGGCAGGATCGTCTGGGAAACCCTTGCCATCCTTGAATATCTGGCCGACCTGTTTCCCGAGAAGAGGCTTTGGCCGCAGGATATTGGCGCTCGTGCCTTGGCGCGCTCGGTGGCGACCGAGATGCATTCCGGTTTTCGCGAGGTGCGCTATGGTTGGCCGATGAATTTGCGCCGGCCAAAGGGGCACAAGCCGCTCGACGCCGAAGGCGAACTGCAGCGCGCGCGGATCGAAACGATCTGGCGCCAGTGCCGGGAACAATATGGCAAGGGCGGCCCGTTCCTGTTCGGCCATTTCACCGCGGCAGATGCCATGTACGCGCCGATCGTCACCCGCTTCGACACCTATGGCGGCGACCTAGCGCCGGATACACGCGCCTATGTCGACGCGGTGCTGGCGACGCCGGCGATGCGGCACTGGTATGCGGAAGCGGCGAAGGAGACGTGGCCGGAGCCCGGCCCGGACGAATAGGGCTGCACTTCGGGAGCAACCGATGGCCAGCAAGGCAGAGACCAAGGTGCCCAAAATCTTCCATTGCCGGCTGATCCCGCCCCGGCCGGACTTCGCCTTCACCATGACGGAGGAGGAGAGGGAGCTGATGGGCAGGCATGCCGACTATCTCAGAGGCAAGCTGCGCGAAGGCACCATGATTTTGGCCGGCCCGGTCGCTGACCCGGCTGGCCCCTGGGGGCTGCTGATCCTGCGTGTCGGCAGCGAAGCCGAGGCGAGGGCGGTGACCGACGGGCGATCCAGTGTCGAGTTCGGGCCGCGGTTTCCACTACGAGATCCTCCCGCTGATCAGCGCGATCCTGTAGGCTGCTCCGGCCACAATATGTCCAGCATCTGCGGCAACAGGTCGTCTAGCAGATGCTGGGACTTCGCCTCCGGTGTGAGCTTCGAAAACTTGCCGCTGAGCGCCAGATGGGCAAAGCCGTGCACGGTTGACCAGGCTGCCAGCATCGTGGCGTTCGTTGGCGCGTCAAGCTCGGCATCCTCGGGCAACCCGCGCAAGGCAAGGATCGTGCGAGCGATCGGTACCTTTGCCAGTTCGGACGCCGCCGCCAGCCGTGCGTCGTCCGGCAGCAGAAGATCATACCGGAACATCAGCTGGAAGCGGCCGGGATAGGCCAGCGCAAAACGCACATAGCCGGCCGCCTGCTGTTTCAGCCGCGCGGTCGCGCTCTCGGCCGACCCTTCAACCTCGATATGGCGGGCGAGTTCCTCAAAGCCGAGAATGGCGACTTCGGTGAGCAGCCCGGCGGAGCTGCCGAAATGGTGCGCGGGGGCTGCAGGCGACACATGGGCGCGCCGCGCCGCCTCGCGCAGCGTAAAACCTTCGAGGCCGCGCTCGGCGAGTATGGTGTCCGTCGCCTTGATCAGGGCATCCCTTAGGTCGCCATGGTGATAGGCGTCACGCGTCGTTTCGACGGCCATTCGATTTCTCCCGCACCCAATCTTTACAGTGTACAGATTTTGCGTTACTTGTCACTTAACGCTGTTAAGATGACCGCACATCAACCCCAGGAGACATCCCCCCAATGTCTACCCAGTCCTTATCCACTTACAGCTTAGCTACCCAGCCCTCGTTTGCAGTCTTGTCGGCAATCCCGCATGCCGCCGTCAATGATCCTCCTGCACCAAGTCACTGGACAGCCGCCGATATTCCCGACCAGTCCGGGCGCACGATCATCGTCACCGGCGCCAACAGCGGTCTCGGCTTCCAGACGGCGCTCGAACTTGCGCGCCACGGCGCCCATGTCGTTATGACCGCGCGTGACGAGGAAAAAGGCCGGGTGGCAAAGGCCAGGATCGAAGCCGAGCGTGTCCGCGGCTCGCTCGAATTGCGCAAGCTCGATCTTGCCGATCTTGACGATGTGAAGCGCTTTGCCGCCGGCATCATCGCGGACGGGCTGCCCGTAGATGTGCTGGTCAACAATGCCGGCATCATGATGCCGCCGCGCAGCCTGACCAAGCAGGGCTACGAACAGCAGTTCGGCGTCAATCATCTCGCCCATTTCGTGCTGACGGCGCTTCTCATCGATCATCTGGCGCAGAGCAGCGACGGCCGGGTGGTCACCGTCAGCTCCGACCTGCACAAGCGCGGGAAGATCCATTTCGACGACCTTTCCGGAGCGCGGGATTATGGCCGCATGGCGTTCTATGCCCAGTCGAAATTCGCCAATGTGCTGTTTGCCCTGGAGCTCGACCGTCGCCTGAAGGCCGTGGGCCTGCCGGTGCGCAGCCTGCTCGCCCATCCCGGCTATGCCGCCACCAATCTGCAGCTGAGCGGCCCGACCGGCATCCTCAAACTGTTCATGCGCTTCGGCAACCGCTTCTTTGCGCAGGACGTGGCCATGGGCGCACTCAACCAGCTTTACGCGGCAACCGCACCGACAGCAGCAAGCGGGCAGTTCATCGGGCCGGACGGCAGGCGCGAAATGAGCGGCTATCCCAAGGTTGTCCAGCCAATTGATGCGGCACGCGACCCCGACCTCGCAAAAAGACTGTGGCGGCTGTCCGAGGATCTGACCGGCGTCCGCTTCAACCTGGCAAAGCTGGGGGCCGCCCATGCCGTCTGACATCCTTCGCTTCTTCCGCGCCTGGATGTTCGATCCGCTGCGTGTCGCCTCGATCACGCCTTCAAGTGCTGCGCTGGCACGGCTGATGGTTTCCGAGATCGGTGCCGGGACTGGATCGGTGATCGAACTCGGGCCGGGGACGGGCGTCTTCACCCAGGCTCTGATCCGGCGAGGCGTCAGTGAGGACAGACTGATCCTGGTCGAAAAGGGCGCTGAGTTCGCTGCGATGCTCGGCCAGCGTTTTCCGCGAGCACGCCTGCTGCGCATAGACGCGGCCGACATCGGCGACGCGATCGGGACGCAGTCCGCGCAGGCCGGCGCGGTGGTCAGCGGCTTGCCGCTATTGTCCATGCCGGCCAGGACGGTGGCGGCCATTGTGGCCGGATCGTTCGCACATCTGCGCGAAGACGGCTCTCTCTACCAGTTCACCTACGGTCCGCGCTGCCCGGTCCCCGGCGGGCTGCTGGAAGGGCTCGGCCTCGAAGCGACGCGGATGGGACGCACGCTGAGGAACATTCCGCCGGCGACGGTCTACCGCATCGCGCGCCGCCCGGTTGCGCTGCAAGCGAACCCCGACCGGCCGCCGGGCATCACAATGAAGCGGGAAAGAGCTTAGGGTACATACAAGAACGCCTCTCGCACCATTTAATGTGCGGGAGGCGTCCTGTTGCCAGCATTCTGAGATTGCTCTCTGTACTGCTGACACCATAAAAATGCGCCGGCTTGGGATTGGTTCCGGCCTTGTGCATTTTTTTTTACGTCTGCCTTATCCTGCGCCCGGCTCGCCAGTTGAGGCGTCATCCCTTAACATCTCCAGGTTGAATTCTGGTCGCAGGAAAACCAGAAATTGACTCGGCGCCAAAAGAAGTCTACAAGACATATGTCGATATTTGTTTGACCGACTTTTGTTATCCGCGCACACCAAGCGCGCCTTTGACGAACTTCCCCATCAAAAATCGAGACAAACGCTGTTGTGCAGTCGCGCAATGGTGAACGAATATTTGCCAGGGAAAGGGTTCTTCATGGCCACCGGCACAGTGAAATGGTTCAACGCCACCAAAGGTTTTGGTTTTATTCAGCCTGACGACGGCTCCGCCGACGTTTTCGTCCACATCTCGGCCGTAGAGCGCGCCGGCATGCGTGACATCGTCGAGGGTCAGAAGCTCGGCTACGAGATGACCCGCGACAACAAGTCGGGCAAGATGTCCGCCGATCAGCTGAAGGCGGCCTGATCAAGAAATTCAGCCTTCCGGTGACCACGGATGTACTGGCACCGATGAAAGGCTGAAAGGAGTGCCTTGCGCATCCAACTGGATGCGCGGCGCTTCCATGGAAGGTCAGGCGGTGCCTGGCCTTTTTCATTTTGCGTGTCATGCCGCTAAAAGTGCGCTGCACGCAGGCCGGAACGTGCTAAGGGACGCTCCAGCAATCTGAACCGCCCATATTGCCCCGATGCCGTATTGCCTTTGGTCGTGAGCAACGACCGGTCTCGTTCTATCGGCACCAGGCTCCCGACAGGAGAAAGTTTTTGACCACTCAATCGAAGACCGCCGACCAGGCCGGCTCGCTGTTCAGCAAGACGCAGACCCAGTCGATGTCACTCAACCGCATCCTGTCCGAGCGTGATGCCGTCAGCGAGGCACGGGAAGCCAAGACCGCGCGCTTGCGCGAATTGCGCAAGGAAAAGGAAGCCGACGAGATGGCGGCGGCCGCAGCACTTGCGGCGTTGCCGAAGCGGGCAGGCAAACGTTGATGGCCACCAAGCGCGTGCCGCCTAAACTGATCGACGCCGATTCGACCATCGCGTCCATGGTCGAAGGCCTGGACAAGCCGGTCGAATATGTCCGCCGCGTGCTGGAAAAGCTCGAGCGCTGCAAGCGCGCGCATGGCGATGCCCAGGTGCGCGTCGGCGTGCGCGGTCGCGCCGAAGCTCCGAACTACCTGATTGAATATGTCCGCGAGGACAAAAAGACCCAGGAGCGGGTGACCTACCAGGACGCCGCCTATAGTGGCAGCACCCATCGCGAGCTGGCGGCGCACCACATTGCGGAAGCCAGGAACTGGTCGCCCGAGGAAATGAACATCACGGCGGTCTCGGCGCTGATCGGCCGCTTGCGCAATCCGCGCGCACCATCATCGCGTTTTTCCGACGAGGACTGACATGGCCATAAAGTTTTCCGCCAAGGACCAGCCGGCAGTGCCGGCTGCCGCTGCAAAGCCGGCCAAGCCCGCTGCCGCGCCGAAGGCCGCTGAACCGTCCGCGACCGATCTGTTCGAGGCGCCAGCCGCCACGCCATCGCGCAAGGCAGGCAAGAAGAAATAGCGCCTTGCCGCCCCAGGCCGATCGCAATCTCGCTGGGCTGGCCGCTTTGGCCGCCAGGGACGTTTTGTCATCGGAACAGAGCGCTGATCCGGTTTTCGACTGCCAGAGCTGCGGCGCCTGCTGTTCCTATTCGGCCGAATGGCCGCGCTTCTCGATGGAAGACGATGCGCAGCTCGACCGGATTCCGGAAAAGTTCGTGGCGGCCGACCTGTCCGGCATGCGGTGCGAGGGCGTTCGCTGTACGGCGCTGACCGGCGAGGTCGGTAAGCACACGGCCTGCGGCATTTACGAGATCCGCCCCGACGTCTGCCGCGCCTGCATGCCCGGCGGCGACGATTGCCTGATGGCGCGCAAGGCGCACGGGATGGAACTGCTAATCTCCCCCCTCGTGGGGGAGATGCCCGGCAGGGCAGAGGGGGGCGCTGTCCCGCCGGCCTCTCTGTCGAGTTTCAATCCTACGCCTGAGTAGCCTTCGAAGTTCGAGACGTAGGCGATCCTTCGCGCCCCCCTCTGGCCTGCCGGCCATCTCCCCCACGAGGGGGGAGATCAAGCTCACTGCCGGCTTGCCTCATCCCAAATCCCCCGATAGCTTCCGCCACGGGCAGGGCGTTGGAGGATCCATGAGCATCGAATTCCTGTTGACGTCGCTGATCGTCGTGGCTTCGCCCGGCACCGGCGTTCTCTACACGCTGAGCGCCGGGCTTTCGCGCGGCGTGCGCGCCTCGATCATTGCCGCATTTGGCTGCACGCTCGGCATCATCCCGCATATGGCCGCCGCCATCACCGGCCTGGCGGCGCTGCTGCACACCAGCGCTGTCGCCTTCGAGACCCTGAAGTATCTCGGCGTTGCCTATCTGCTTTACATGGCCTGGAATACGCTCAAGGAGAAGGGCGGCTTGAGCGTCGACGAAAACGCAGCACCCCGTTCCGCTGCCAAGGTCATCACCTCCGGCATTCTGATCAACATCCTCAACCCGAAACTGTCGATCTTCTTCTTTGCCTTCCTGCCGCAATTTGTCAGCACCACCGAACCCAACGCCTTCGCCAAAATGCTCGAACTCTCGAGCGTCTTCATGCTGCTGACCTTCGTCGTGTTCGTCGCTTACGGCATCTTTGCCGCCTCGATCCGCAGCCACGTCGTGTCGCGGCCGATGGTGCTGACCTGGATGCGCCGCACCTTTGCCGGCGCCTTCGTCATGCTCGGCGCCAAGCTGGCGCTGGCCGATCGGTAGGAAAGACGGGGCGCGGCGCTATCCCTTGACGTAGCCCATCGCCTCGACGATCCGCCCATCCGCGACGCGCATCAGATTGACGCCGCGGATGGAGTTGCCGTCGGCCATGAAATAACGCCAGCGGATCGTTGCCCGCTCACCGGCGACAAACGTTTCCTCGAGGTCGAAGCGCGTGCCGGGCTGGGTGGCGATCGCCGACCACAGGAAGACGCACGCCTCTTTGCCGGCATGGCGGGCGCCGTCCGGTGCCGGCACGGTGTTTTCGATGACGCAGTCCTCGGCGACCAGGTCGCCGAGCGCCGATGGATCGTGCAACTGGAACACATCGTTGAAGCGCTGCATGATTTCGGCGGTCTGCCTGGAGCGGTCGTCCGGATGAATGTTCGTGATGCTGTTCTGGCTCATCTCATATCTCCTGGTTTTCATTGTTCCGTGGTGGCGACGAGCTCGGCCTTGAGCGCGATGGTTGTGACGCCGGCCAAAGCGCGAGAGACAAGGCAGGTCGTCTTCGCAGTCTCCGCCATGCGCTGGAATTCGGCGGGTTCGAGGCCCGGGATGTCGGCTAGCGTTTCGAGATCGATGCGGGTGATCGTCGGCCCCGCGGCGGTCGCACCGAGATGGACCTTGGCGATGGTGCGAATGCTGCGGGCAACATGGCCGTCCTGGCCGAGGATGAAGGTCAGCGCCATCGAGAAGCAGCCGGCATGGGCCGCGGCTATCAGTTCTTCCGGACTCGTGCCTGGGCCGTTTTCAAAGCGCGACGGGAAGGAATAGGCGCCTTCGAAGACGCCGCTGCCCAGCCGCAACCGGCCGGCGCCTTCCTTCAGCGTCCCTTGCCATTCTGCGAAAGCTTCACGGATTGTCATGGTCGTTCTCCTTCGTTTGGGGTTGAAAATGATGAGCGGCAACCGGGTCAGGCGCTGTCGATGACGACCTTCCCGAACACGTCGCCCTGCTGGAAATAGCGGTAGGCATCGGCGGCCTCGGCAAAGGGGAAGACCTTGTCGATGACGGGCTTCAGGCGATGCTGGGAGACGGCGCGCAGCATCGCTTCGAGGTTCGTCCGGCTGCCGACGAACAGGCGGCTGATGGTGACGAGGCTGCGCTGGTAAAGTGCTGCCGGCATCTCGATCGATCTGCCTTTGGCATCTTGCAGCGTCAGCAGCACGATGTGCCCGTAAAGCGTGCTGGCAATCAGCGACTGCGCGAAGGTGGCCGGGCCGCCGGTTTCAACGACGAGGTCGATGCCGCCGGTCTGTTCGCGCACCCAGCCGCCCCATTCCGGCGTGTCGGTGCTGGAGACAACCAGGTCGGCGCCCAGCGCTCGCAGCCTGTCGGCTTTCTCGGCGCGCGACGTGACAGCCACGACGCGGCAGCCTGCGAGTTTGGCGAACTGCAGCGCAAACAGCGCTACGCCACCCGAACCGATGACCAGAACCCATTGACCTGGTTTGAGAATTCCAGGTCCCGTCACCGCATTCCAGGCCGTCACGCCGGCGCAGGTCAGCGTCGCCGCCTCGTGCCAGCTCAGATGATCGGGCAGGCGCGCCGCCCATTGCTCGTCGAGCACGGCATATTCGGCCAGCATGCCGTCCAGCGTGCAACCGAGCTGGTCGATCAGCCCGGCATTGATGCGGCCGTCGATCCAGCGGGCGAAGTAGCTGCCGGTGACGCGGTCGCCGACGGCAAAGCGGCTGACCTGATCGCCAATCGCGACGACCTCACCGGCGCCATCGCTCAACGGAATGACACCCTGGCGCGGCGGCAGCGGATAGGTACCGCCAAGGATCATAGTGTCGCGGCGATTGAGCGAGGTGGCGCGAACGCGGATCACAATCTCATGCGGTTTCGGTTCTGGCCGCGCCGCGTCGCGCATCGCCACGGATTCGGCCCCGCCGGATCCTTCGAGATGGTAGCTGCGCATATCGCTCTCCTAAAAGTATGTAGACTGATCTACATATTATGTAGACCGGTTGTCATATTTTTCGCAAGGCCTATAATGGCTGCTGCTGACAGAGGCTGACATGGCAAACGACACCCGCACCCGCATACTCGAGACGACGGCGCTGCTGCTGCGGCAGCGCGGCTATCACGGCACTTCGCTCAACGACATCTTGAGCGCCAGTGGCGCACCGCGCGGCTCGCTCTACTTCCATTTTCCCGGCGGCAAGGACCAGCTGGTCATCGAGGTGACGCGCGACAGCGTTGCCGACGTGACCAAAAGGCTTGGCGAGGCGCTCGCCGCCGAGAACGACCCGGCGGTGGCCGTCCATCACATCTATCAGTCGGTCGGGCGCATGCTGGAGGACAACCAGTTCTCGCTGGGCTGTCCGATCGCGCCGGTGGTGCTGGATTCACCGACCGACGTGCCGGAACTGGCCGAACTCTGCCGGTCGGCTTTCGAGCAGTGGATCGGCTTGCTGCGAGAGGCCTTTGTCAGGGCAGGGGTGCCCGAGCCCCGCGCGCATGCCTTGGCGCTGCTGGTCGAATCCTCGCTGGAAGGGCTGATGGTAATCGCTCGCGCCACCCGCGACCGCGCCCCGCTGCAGGCAGTGGCCGACGAAGTGGCGGCGCTGATCGAAGGCGCTGTGCTGGCTGGGCGAGAAACGCGGCGACGCGCGGATGCAACCGTCTGAGCCTCGGCTGCTTCGGCGATTTTCCCTGTTTCACGCCTTCATGGCGTCGATAACTGCGCGCAGTCCGCCCGACATGTTGCGGCGGCTCGGATAGTAGAGGTAGAGCCAATCCTCCGGAGGGCACCATTCGTCCAGGCAGCGGACCAGCCTGCCATCGAGGATATCGCGTTGGGCGCGGTTCTCCCAGACATAGGCCAGCGCCACGCCCGAGAGCGCGGCCTGAACCATCAGGTCATGATCGTCGAGCGCGATCGGGCCACTCGGATGGAAGGCGATGGCCTCGCCTTTCAAATCGAATTCCCAGGGATAGCGCATTCCGTTCGGATACATGTTTTGCACGCAAACATGATCGCTGAGATCCCGCGGTGTCCGAGGTATCTTGCGGTTGCGGAAATAGTCCGGCGAGCCGACCACCGCGAAGCGCAACCGCGGCTTGATCTTCACAGCGATCATGCCTTCCCTGAGGCTCTCGCCCAGCCTGATGCCAGCGTCAAAGCCTTCCTCGACGATGTCGACCAGCCTGTCGGTCGCCGCGAACTCGATCTCGAGGTTGGGATTGTCTGTGACGAGCGGTCCGATGACACGCCCGAGCACGAAAGGCGCGATCGAATTGGGCACGTTGATCCGCACCTTGCCGAACGGCGTGTCGCGGAATTGGTTCAATGCATCGAGCGCCGCGCCGATGTCGCCGAAGGCCGGTGCCAGTCGGGCCTGCAGCATCGCTCCCGCATCGGTCAGCGACACGCTGCGTGTCGTGCGGTTGAGCAGGCGAAGGCCGACGCGCTCTTCGAGATTGCTCACCGCATGGCTGATCGCGGAGGCGGTGACGCCGCGCTCTTCCGCCGCTCGGCGAAAGCTGCTGTGGCGCGCCACGGAATCGAAAGCGGCCAGTTCGGAAAGATCAGTCGCACGCATTGATGATTGTCACTCAGGAGTATCGATAGGATTGTCACTCTAATCGCTGCAATCGAATTGCGCCATCTTCTTCCCATGCCGCAAGCAATCACGCAGCGGTTCACGATCAAAGGGAGAAATTCAAATGACTGACTTCCAGATGCCCGCAAAAAACACCGCTTCGGCCTTTGCCAACATGCACGGTCATCACGTGGCGTTGCGCGTCCCGAACTATGAGACCGCCAAGAGCTGGTATGTCGACAAGCTCGACTTTCGTGTCGTCCATGAATGGCCATTCGCCGACGAGCAACTCGCCTATCTCGCGCCGGCCAATGACGACCACTTCATGATAGAGTTGCTGGGCGGCGGCGATCCGCTGCCGATCGATGCGCCGGCCTACAAGGATCTCGCCGATAGCTTGCGCTATTCCGGCTACCATCATTTCTGCATCAACGTCGCCGATATCGAAGCGACGGTCGCCGAGCTGCGCAAGCGCGGCGTCACCATCGTCACCGAACCATTCAAGCTCGACGATATCAGCCGCAAGCTGGCTTTCGTTGCAGATCCCTTCGGCAATCTGATCGAGCTCGCCGAAATCGTCTGATCCGTTACCCGAAACAACAAAAAGGGCGCCTTTCGGCGCCCTTTCCGTATTTTTTGCAGATGGAAGCGTGGATTAGAAATCCATGCCGCCCATGCCGCCCATGCCGCCGCCGCCCATGCCGCCAGGCATGCCGCCGCCAGCCGACTCCTTCTTCGGAGCCTCCGCGATCATGGCTTCGGTGGTGACGAGCAGGCCGGCGACCGAAGCCGCGTCCTGGAGAGCCGTACGCACGACCTTGACCGGGTCGACGATGCCCATGGCGATCATGTCGCCATACTCGCCGGTCTGGGCGTTGTAGCCGTAGGTCGCGCCCTTGTTGTCAAGGATCTTGCCGGCAACGATCGAAGCTTCAGCACCTGCGTTCGAAGCGATCTGGCGGGCCGGAGCCTGCAGCGCACGACGAACGATGTTGATGCCAGCAGCCTGGTCGGCATTGGCGCCGGTGGCCTTGATGTTGGCCGAAGCGCGCAGCAGGGCAACGCCACCACCAGCAACGATGCCTTCTTCCACGGCCGCGCGGGTCGCGTTCAGGGCGTCATCAACGCGGTCCTTCTTTTCCTTGACTTCGACTTCCGTCGCACCGCCGACGCGGATCACGGCAACGCCGCCGGCGAGCTTCGCCAGACGTTCCTGCAGCTTCTCCTTGTCGTAGTCCGACGTGGTCTCTTCGATCTGCTGCTTGATCTGGGCAACGCGGCCCTGGATCTCGGCCTTCTTGCCGGCGCCGTCGACGATGGTGGTGTTCTCCTTGGAGATCGACACCTTCTTGGCGCGGCCGAGCATGTTGAGGCCGACGTTCTCGAGCTTGATGCCGAGGTCTTCCGAGATGACCTGGCCACCGGTGAGGATGGCGATGTCTTCCAGCATGGCCTTGCGGCGATCACCGAAGCCCGGCGCCTTGACGGCGGCGATCTTCAGGCCACCACGCAGCTTGTTGACGACGAGCGTGGCCAGAGCCTCGCCTTCGACGTCTTCCGAGATGATGAGCAGCGGCTTGGAGGTCTGCACGACGGCTTCGAGAACCGGCAGCATGGCCTGGAGGTTGGAGAGCTTCTTCTCGTGCAGGAGGATGTAGACGTCCTCGAGCTCGGCAACCATCTTGTCGGCGTTGGTGACGAAGTAGGGCGAGAGATAGCCGCGGTCGAACTGCATGCCTTCGACGACTTCCAGCTCGGTCTCGGCGGTCTTGGCTTCCTCAACGGTGATGACGCCTTCGTTGCCGACCTTCTGCATCGCTTCGGCGATCATGGCGCCGACCGACTCGTCGCCATTGGCCGAGATCGTGCCGACCTGGGCAACTTCCTCGGAGGTCTTGATCTTCTTGGCAGCCTTGCCGAGAGCCGCGACGACTTCGGTCACGGCCAGATCGATACCGCGCTTCAGGTCCATCGGGTTCATGCCGGCGGCAACCGCCTTGTGGCCTTCCTGGACGATCGACTGCGCCAGAACGGTCGCGGTCGTGGTGCCGTCGCCGGCGATGTCGTTGGTCTTCGAAGCAACTTCGCGGACCATCTGCGCGCCCATGTTCTCGAACTTGTCTTCAAGCTCGATTTCCTTGGCGACGGTGACGCCGTCCTTGGTGATGCGCGGCGCGCCGAACGACTTGTCGATGACGACGTTGCGGCCCTTGGGGCCGAGGGTCACCTTCACCGCGTCGGCGAGGATGTTGACGCCGCGCAGCATGCGCTCACGGGCGTCGCGAGAGAATTTTACGTCTTTAGCAGCCATTTTCAGCTCCTGGCAGGGGCTTGCGATGAAGCCCGGAATTCAGTTGACGGTGAGGCCGATGATCAGCCGATGATGCCCATGATGTCGGATTCCTTCATGATCAGAAGGTCTTCGCCATTGAGCTTGACTTCGGTGCCCGACCACTTGCCGAACAGGATGCGGTCGCCAGCCTTGACGTCCAGCGGGACCAGCTTGCCAGCTTCGTCACGAGCGCCGGAGCCGACGGCGATGATCTCGCCTTCCTGCGGCTTTTCCTTTGCCGTATCCGGGATGATGATCCCGCCGGCGGTCTTGGATTCGGATTCGACCCGGCGAACGACCACGCGGTCATGAAGCGGGCGGAACTTCGACTTTGCCATTTTTTCTTCCTCGAATGAGAACGGTGAGAACAGTTCCTCCATCCGGCGATGCCGGACATCAGTTAGCACTCACCAAGGGAGAGTGCTAACGTGGCGGTGAGATAGGCCTGTGGCTTGCGAGAGTCAAGGCGCGCGGGAAGGGGCAATCGCGCGAAATTTTTCCAATGTTGTCGCGCTATAGTGGAAAATCCGGGTCGCCGCCAAAATCGGGCAGCAGCCTGCCCACTTCGATACGCTGGGATGCTCGCCCACCAGATGTCATCCGCCAAAATCGGTCCTGCAAACCTTACCGGCGCCGCGGCGATTCAAGCACCAGCAGAGGACAGCGTTCCGCCAGCCCATAGGTCCCTGTCGAGGCGAGGCGGACATTGTCAAAAAACCGGCTCGCCTCTTCGATAAGCGTTGCCGCCGGGGCGAAGCTGTAGACCGTCTGCGAATTCGCGTAGACGTCGATGGTGCCGATGACCGGCATATCCCATCCGGTGGTGGCGGCAAGGACGTCCCGGTCGGCAAACATCGCATCGAAGGCGTCAAGGATCCCCCGCACCGGAATGGCCCGGTCGGGATCGCTGCCGGCACACGACATGGCAATCCGCCATTTGAGTTCGTGGAAGGTCGCGACGCCACCGGAAAGGGCCAGCGCCCGGACCTCTTGCGGATCGTCCGGCACCTGCGGGCTTGCATAGGCCCGCAATGCCGCCCGCGCGCCGGGCTGCAGCACACGGGCGATCTCGGCAAGCAGGGTCTGGCGTGCGACCGAGGACCCCAGCGCCGACAGGCAGCCGTCGCCGATCACCGCGCCGGCACTGTCGTCGCCCAGCGGCAGCTCCAGCCAGTTGCCGATCACCGCCTTGCGCGAGGCGGTATCGCCCGGCCAGATGCCCGCTATCATGGCAGGGGACTCGTCGACCGCGAGCATGGTCCGGCCGAGACCGGCAAGTTCCGGCGTGACCCCAAGCAACACCACATCGACCGATTGCAGGCCGAGTTCACGCTCATAGGCGGCGACGGCTTCCGGCGGCGGACACAGCGGCGACCCGAGAAGCCGCCAGTGACGGCGAATTGCGTCCCAGTGGCCAGTCATTCGGAACGGCTTGGGGAATGGCTGGACATATTTCCTTCCAGGCTGTTGGTTGCCTTACGTGTTACCGCATCCATGGAGAGGTCGTGGCCCGCATTGCCGTCATAACGCATGAATATGACCCCTTCCAGAGCCGGCACGGCCTGCTGTTGCGCCAGGACAGCCCCTACATGCTGTTCGACATCCTTGCGGAGCTTAAACGGCGCGGTCACTCCGTGCGGATCCAGCGTGGACCTTCGGCAAAGCATGACGCCGATATTGCCGTCCTGCATGTCGACGCGACAGTGACGCCATCGGACTATGTCGAGTACGCCAGCGGATTTCCCTTTTGTCTCAACCTCGGTGCAACCGACATTTCCAAGCGCTGCATCAGCGGTGCGATCCTCGAGCAGGGGGCCGGCTGGGGCGGCGAGGTCATCGTCAAGAGCAACCTCAATCATTGGGGAACGCCTGAGGATCAGATCAATCGAAAGTCCGTTCGCGCGGGCAAGGCCGCGCCTTTTCCGAGCGCGCAGACTTTCGATCGCTATGAGGTCCATGCCTCGCTGGCCGATGTGGCGCCGGAGATTTTCGGGCGTGCCGACCTGATTGTGGAAAAATTCATCCCCGAAATCGAGCCCGACGGGTTTGCGGCGCGGTTCTGGATATTCTGCGGCGATCGGGAGCGCTGCACGCGCTATGTCTCGCCGCAGCGTCTGGTCAAGGGCGACGATACCATCCGCCGCGAGCCGGTCCCGGTTCCCGACGAGCTGCGCGCCCTGCGTCGGAAGCTCGGCTTCGACTACGGCAAGTTCGACTTTGTCGTGCATGAGGGCAGGGCGGTGCTGCTCGATGCCAACAAGACCCCCGGCCGAGCCAGGAACCTGTCGAAGATCGTCGCCGCCGGCACCGCCAACCTGGCCGACGGCTTCGAAAACCTTATCCGCCGGGCCGCACAGCGCTCAATCGGGCGCTAGACGAACAGCCGCAACTGCGTGTGGATGATCGACCGGTAGTCCTCGATCGTATGGCGGCTTTCCGTTTCGTCCTGGGTCAGCGCCATGCGCACGACGCCGCCGGCAAGCTGGAAGATCAGGAACACCATGCGCCCGAACTCTTGGCGCCGCTCCGGCGCCAGAAACGGCCCGACATGGTCACAGAACATCGCCGCCTGGCGCCGGGTTTCGGCGATGTCGAGATTTTGCAGCGCCTTGTCGGCCTGGATGGCGTTCTGCAGGTCCTGGATGGCCGGGTCGCCGGCAACGCGTTCATAGTAGTCGTCGAGCAGCCGGTCGGCGGCTGCGATTACGTCGCTCAACCCGCCAATGTCGGCAACGATGGCGGCTAGCCGGGCGCGGCTCACCTCGGAGAAGCGTTCGTAGAGCATCGCCAGGATCGCCGACTTGTTGGGGAAGTAGTGATAGACGGTGGCGATCGGCCCGCCGGCCAGCGCACCGACTTCCTTCATGGTGACGGCGTCGATGCCCTTTTCACCGATCAGCCTCATGGTCGTCGCCAGAATGGCGTCGATGCGTTCACGGCTGCGCTCCTGCTTCGGCCTGCGCCTTGGCTCGGTCACCGTTCTCACTGCTTCACTCATGCCGCCACCCTCTCGATCGTCAAGATCATTCGATGCCCAGCCTTGCTGATGCCGAGTCCCACGAATGATTGACAAACGAATATGATCGAGTATCAGTTTCTAAATGCTGACAGATTGTCAGTTTTTTTGCCGTAGGGCAAGGGACGTTGGGAGGCGCCTGTGAGTTCAATCGGGAAGGTCGATGCCGGGAACGGTGACTGGCTGGTCGGCAACCCGACCGGGGCGCAGCTTGCCTCGGCATTGTGGATCGGTTCGGTCGGCCTGCTCATTCTCGGGCTGCAGCCGGTGCTGCTTGGCGCGCTCTACACCGAAGGACATGTCAGCGGCGATGAACTCGCGCTGGTGGCCACGGCCGAAATGATCGCCATCGGCATCGGCTCGGCGGTCATCGCGATGCTGCTGTCCGCTCACAATATGCGCTGGAAAAGTGCAATCCTTCTGGTCCTGCTGGCGTTGGCGAACTGGGCAACCGCTTATGCGGTCAGCTCGAACGCGCTGATTGGCGCCCGCGCCGTGGCCGGTGTTGCCGAGGGCGGCCTTGTGGCGGTCGCCACCGAGCTGATCGCCCGCTCGCGCCGGGCCGAGCGCATCGGCGGCTTCTTCGTCACTTTACAAACCCTGGCGCAATGCGCGCTGGCCCTGTTGCTGGCGCTTTACGTGATTCCGGCCGCCGGATCGGCCGGAGGCTTCATCGTCCTTGCCGTCGTCTGCATCGCTTCGGTCGCGGTCGCCTTCCTGGTCCCGGCAGACTATGCCGACCTGCCCAAGGAGGAACAGTTCAGCAATGTGCTGACCGTTCCTTCGCTCACCGCTTTGCTGTGCGTCTTCTGCTACTTCATGTTCTTCGGCTCGGTCTGGGCTTTTCTCGAGCCGCTCGGCGCTCAATACGGCATCGATGGCCGCACCGTCGGCCTGATCGTATCGGCCAGCCTCGCGGTCCAGGTCCTGGGAGCGATGACGGCAACTGTTTTCGAGGCGCGCATCGACTACCGCATCGCCATCATGGCGATCGGCGTGGTCGCCGTGGCTTGTTCCGCGGTGCTCGCCGGCAACCCCGGCTTGGCGATTTTCTGGGCCGCCGCCTTGGTCATGGGCTTCATCCTTCTGTTCATCGTGCCCTATCAGATCCGCTTGGCGATCACCGCCGACGAGACGCGCACGGCCGTGCTTCTGGT
Organism: Mesorhizobium sp. P2_F7; assembly: GCF_056403695.1. Taxonomy (NCBI): domain Bacteria; kingdom Pseudomonadati; phylum Pseudomonadota; class Alphaproteobacteria; order Hyphomicrobiales; family Phyllobacteriaceae; genus Mesorhizobium; species Mesorhizobium sp. P2_F7. The sequence goes on from NZ_JBFUFA010000004.1 coordinate 118,447, forward strand.
GCCGGCTGCCCAGCTCTTCGGCCTGGCGATCGGGCCGATCGCGGCATCGCTGCTGATCGACGGCAAGGATTTTAGGCCGATACCGGAGTTCGCCGCCGTGAGTGCCGCGGCCAGCGTCGTACTGCTCGGCCTGTTCATCCTGGTCGCGCGCCGCCGCGCCATCGCCTGACCGAACCCACTCTTCCCGAAGACACGATGGTGTGAGCATCCAGTCGGTCGTTACGAGGATACTTGACTAAGTCAAATAAATGATTGATCGTCCTGGGGCAAGGAGGCTGGCCCATGACGATCCATCATCAACCCGGCAAGGAACGCATCGACGCGGTGCGGGCTTTCAACCGCTTCTACACCCGCCAGATCGGCCTGCTCGACGAAGGCCTGCTGAAAAGCGCATTCTCGCTGACCGAGGCGCGGGTGCTTTACGAACTGGCGCATCGCGACGGGCTGACGGCCACCGATCTCATTCGCGATCTCGGCCTCGACGCCGGCTATGTCAGCCGGCTGTTGAAGAAGTTCGAGCACTTGCAGCTGATTTCGCGCACGGCGCTGGCATCGGATGCGCGGCAGTCGTCGATCATGCTGACGCCAGCGGGGCGAGAGGCCTTCGCGCCGCTGAACCGCGGTTCGCACGACCAGGTCGCGGCCTTGCTGGAGCGGCTCCCCGCTGCCGAACAGGACCGGCTGGTCAAGGCCATGCAGACGGTGCAGCAGCTCCTGGGCGAGAGCCCGGAGCCCAAAGTCCCCTATATGCTGCGGCCGCTGCAGGTCGGCGACATCGGTTGGATCGTACGTCGCCAGGGACAGATCTACGCACAGGACTATGGCTGGGACGAAACCTATGAGGCGCTGGTCGCCGAAATCCTCGGCGCGTTCGTCAAATCCTTCGATGCAAAATGGGAGCGCAGCTGGATCGCCGAGCGGCAAGGCGAGGTGGTCGGCTCGGTCTTCGTCGTGCGCAAGTCGGACGAGGTAGCAAAACTGCGCCTGCTCTATGTCGAGCCTTCGGCGCGCGGCCTCGGTATCGGCAAGCGGCTGGTCGAGGAGTGCATCGGCTTTGCCCGCGCCAAGGGCTACAAGACGTTGACCCTGTGGACCAACGACATCCTCACCGCCGCCCGTCACATCTATGAAAATGCCGGCTTCAAGCTGGCCGACGAAGAGCGCCACCACGCCTTCGGCAAGGATCTGGTCGGCCAGAACTGGAACCTGGAGCTTTAGCGCCTCACGCGCGAACCGGGATCCAGATCTCCAGCCCGCCATTGCCGCTGCGCGGATCGAACTCCGGGCCGTAGCGTTCGAATTCCGGGCCGTCCGCGATCTCATGGCCGGAGGCCGGCAGCCATTTGTTCCAGATCGTGTTGACGGTGCGGCGGATGGTCGAGATGTGCTCGGCATGGGTGAAGACCGCGTATTTCTGCGCCGGCACCCGCACGCGGGAAAGCTCCTTCGGCAGGTCGGAGAAATCCAGCACTTCTACGCCGGCGGTATAGTCGAAATTGCCGGCATCGTCGCCGTTGACGCAGACGCCATAGGCGACGTCGCCGGTCTCGCCCGGAATGTTGCCGATATAGGGACCGAAGCGTTGCCACTGCATCGGAATGGCGGCGCTGGATTCGCAGCTGTAGCGCTCGCCGAGGCCGGCGATGAGGAATGGCCGGCCGGCCTCGAAGCGCGGCGGCGGCAGTGAGGCGAGAAAGGACTGGTCCATCAGGATCGGCTCCACGAGGTCGAGGTTTTTGAGGCTGCCCTGCGCACGCACCAGCTCCGGCGTGGTGCCGAACTGGTCGCGGAAGGCGCGGGTGAAGGCCTCATGCGAAGCGTAGCCGGCATCGAGCGCGACCGCGAGAATGTCGGGCGCGCCGGCGGCCAGCTTGCGCGCCGCTTCGGTCAGCCGGCGGGCGCGCATATAGCCCATCACCGAACGGCCGGTGGCGGCGCCAAACGCCCGCGTCACATGAAAGCGCGACACGCCGCTGCTGTGCGCGACATCGTCGAGCGAGATCGCTTCCGGCAGATGGCTTTCGACAAACCACAGCGCTTTCTCGGTCGGGTTCATGGCTCTCATTCTCGCATCGGCGGGCTGACACTATCCATCGCGCCGCCCGACAGTTTGATCGAAATTGCGCACTGGGCAATAATGCAGCATGCCGTGTCGATGTGGGGATCGAAACGGCACGATCCGGGGATGGGTGTCCTGATGACAGCGACGGCTGCCGATGGCCTGAACCGATCCGGCTTTGCGTGGCGCGGCGGCTTGACAGGGCGACGGGGTACCCTTTAGTTGTTATGATATTACATAACTGACCAATGCAAAGTGGAGCAACCGTCACAGAAATTCATTGCGGCGCGACCGATGGAAAACTACGCTGCGCCTCGTGATGGTCCCCGCGCCGAAAGGTCAGGGGTGAAAAGGGAACACGGTGAAATCCGCAAGGATCGAAGCCGTGGCTGCCCCCGCAACTGTAAGCGGCGAGCAAAATCCGACAAGCCACTGGCCGGCAAGGCTGGGAAGGCAGGATGGCGCAACGACCCGCGAGCCAGGAGACCTGCCATCTCAATGAGTTGACCGGACGGGGTGTGCCGGGAGGAGACGTGGACGTCGGTCTTGTCGGCCGGCTGCCCGAACTGCCTTCCGTCGCCTATCGAGAAAGTGACGGAACGTTGGACGCCGACATCCACCGCATCATCGTGTGCACGCTCTGCCGCGATCTCGTGACCGGGATCAGGTCGGGCGAGGGCCTCTGCGCCGATCTGCGCGCCCGGCTCGCGGCTCACCATGAACCGGCTGTTGCCCAGGGCTTTTCGGTCGAGGGCGTGGCCTGCATGGCGGGTTGTTCGCGGCCGCTGACTGTCGGCTTCCAGGCGCCCGGCAAGGCCGCCTACCTCTTCGGCTCCATCGATGCGCGGGCCGACGCCGGCGACCTCGTGCGATTTGCGAAACTCTACGCCTCACTTGCCGATGGCTGGTGCAATTCAGGGCAGCGTCCGGCCGGGCTGGCGGGCAAGACACTCGCCCGCATTCCGGGTTGTCCGACAACAGGTGGACGATGAACGCGCCGCTTCTCGAAGCCAGCAAGCTGACCGCGGCCGCCAACGACCGGTTGCTGGTGGATGGCGTCAGCCTGTCGGTGGCCGATGGCGATCGCCTCGCCATCATCGGCCCCAATGGCGCCGGCAAGACGACGCTGTTACGCATGCTCAGCGGCACGCTGCGGCCAAGCGCGGGCGATGTGACATTTCTCGGCCGCCGGCTGGACCGGATCTCGACCGCCGAGCGCGCTCTCCACATGGCCGTCGTCGGCCAGACCGACCAGCCGGATCCCCGGCTCGGCGTGATCGATTATGTCGAACTCGGCCGGGTTCCGCATGCCGGCTTGAGGCGCCGGCACGAAGACCGCGACATCGTTGTCGACGCACTGGGCCGGACCGGGCTCTTGCCGCTCGCCGGCCGTACCATCGGCTCGCTGTCAGGCGGCGAACGCCAGCGCGCGCAATTGGCGCGCGCCATCGCCCAGCAGCCGCGCATCCTGTTCTTGGACGAACCGACCAATCACCTCGATCCGCGCGCCCGCGGCGAACTGCTCGACTTGGTCGCAGGCTTCGGCATGACTGTGGTTGCCGTGCTGCACGATCTGTCTCTGGTCGCGCCCTTCGCCACCCGGGTCGCGGTGATGAATGAGGCGCGCCTGCACGCCCTGGCCGGACCGCGCGAGGCGCTGACCCAGCACCTCATCCGCGACATCTTCGGTATCGACGTCCTGCGGCTGCGCCATCCGACCGAAGACCGCGAGCTCACCGTCTTCGAAGTTCCCAACCGTGTCTCGTCGCCATTCTGATCCAACCCATTCCAAACTCATCCAAGGAGCACCGCCCCGTGAAACGCCTCGTTCTGTCGCTTGCCGCCTCGCTGTTTGCCTCCGCCGCCTTTGCTTTCCCGGTGACCGTGGACAGTTGCGGCAAGCCGCTGACCTTCGATGCGCCGCCCAAGCGCGCCGTCATTCACGATCTCAACATGGCCGAGATGGCGTTTGCGCTGAAACTGCAGCCCTCGATCGTCGGCCTGACCGGCATTACCGGTTGGTACAAAGTCGGCCCGGAATTCAAGGCCGAGCAGGGGTCGATCCCGGAACTGGCGCCGAAATATCCGACGATGGAAAACCTTGTCGCGGTCCAGCCCGATTTCTTTTTCGCCGGCTGGTATTACGGCATGGACCCGGGCGGCGCGGTGACGCCAGACACGCTGGCGCCGCACGGCATCAAGACGCTGGTGCTGACCGAAAGCTGCGTCCACCTCGACAAGAACCGCCCCGCCGCCTCGATGGACCTGCTTTATGGCGACGTCGAAAAGCTGGGCAAGATTTTTGGCAAGGAGGCTGACGCCGAGAAGCTTGTCACCGACTGGAAGGCACAGCTCGCCGCCATCACCGCCAAGGTCGGCGACCGCAAGGACACGCGCGTGTTCCTCTTTGACTCCGGCGAAGACAAGCCGTTCACCGCCGGCAAGTTCGCCATCCCCAGCGCCATGATAACGGCCGCCGGCGGCGAAAACATCATGGCCGACATGGATACCAGCTGGGGCAACACCGATTGGGAAACAGTGGCGTCGCGCAACCCGCAATTCCTCATCCTGCTCGATTACCAGGATGGCGGCGGCTACAAGAAGCTGCTCGATTTCCTGAAAGCGCACCCGGCGATGAAGGAGACCGATGCGGTCAAGAACGAACGCTTCGTGGCGCTGCGTTACGCCGAGCTGACGCCCGGACCGGCCAACATCGAGGCCATCGAAAAGATCGCCAAGGCAATGCATCCGGAAGCGTTCTGAGCATGTCGCCCAAAAGTGCGCAGCGGTTTTGGGGCAACGACATGCTTCAACCGGGTATCTGAGCTTGTCGCACAAGGCATTTTTTCCGGTCATGGTGGTGGGAGCGGTGGCAATCGCCGCTCTCGCCCTGTTGTCGATCGCCTATGGTTCGACGCTGATCCCGCCGAGCGATGTCGTTGCAGCGCTTGGCCGTGCCATCGGGCTCGGCGGTCACGACGTGTCCGGCCCGGTCGGCAAGATCGTCGTCGATCTCCGGCTGCCGCGCACCATACTGGCCATCTGCGTCGGCGCTGGCCTCGGCATTGTCGGCGCCCTGCTGCAGACGGTGACCCGCAACGATCTCGCCGATCCGTTCCTGTTCGGCCTGTCGTCGGGAGCCGCCGCCGGTGCGGTTTCCGTCATCACCGTCTTCGGCGACAGTTTTGGCATCTGGACCTTGCCCGTCGCGGCCTTCACGGGCGGCATCCTCGCCACCGGCGTCGTGCTGGTGTTGGTGGCGCGGGTCAAGGGGCAGGGCCCCGAACGGCTGATCCTTGCCGGCCTCGCCGTCTCCTTCCTGTTCACCGCGCTCACCAACTATCTGGTCTTTGCCGGCGACCAGCGCGCAGCCCATTCCGTGCTGTTCTGGACGATGGGCGGCCTTGGCCTGGCGCGCTGGGACAACGTCTGGCTCGGCGCGCTGGGCGCAGGCACCATCCTTGCCTATGCGCTGTGGAACCACCGCCGGCTCGATGCATTCCTGGCCGGCGAAAATGCCGCCGAAAGCCTTGGCGTGCCGGTGGCGCGGATGCGCAGGACCACTTTTCTCGTCGCGGCGTTCTCGACGGCAATTCTTGTCTCGGTCGCCGGCGTCATCGGTTTCGTCGGCCTGATGATCCCGCATCTGTCGCGGCCCTTTGCCGGTCCCCTGCATTTGCGCCTGGTCGCCAGCTGCGCTGTGCTTGGCGCCGTGCTGCTTCTGGCAAGCGACCTGCTGGCGCGCACCATGCTGCCGCCGCAGGAACTGCCGATCGGCATCATCACCAGTTCGGTCGGCGCCTTCTTCGTGGTCGCGATGGTTATTCGCAATCGACGTTGATGCCCGTCGGCATCACTGACAGCGATCGTATTTTCTGGCTGCCATCCCTGATTGCCGGCTCTGGCGCAATGCGGCATCTTGAATAGTAAGCACGCTTATAATATGTATCACTCATGGTTTCCGACGGCATAGACAGACTGGGCTTTTTGATCCACGACGTGCAGCGCCTGCTGCGCAAGCGCTTCGAGACGCGCGCCAGCGGGCTTGGCCTGTCCTCGGCGCAATGGCGGCTGATGGTCCGCGTCGCCAAGGAAGAGGGCATCAGCCAGGCGCGGCTTGCCGAACTGCTTGAAATCGAGCCGATCAGCGTTTCGCGCCTCGTTGACCGGATGGAGGAGGGCGGCTGGATCGAACGCCGCGCCGATGCCGCCGATCGCCGCGTTCGCATGATTTTCCCGACCGCCAAGGCGAGCGCCGCCTATGCCGAGGTCAAGAGCCTGGCTGGCGAAGTCTATGAGGAATCGCTGGTCGGCGTTTCGCCGGAAGATCGCCGCGTCCTGATCCGGGCGCTGGACACCATCGTGCAGAACCTTGCGGATGGCGAGACGTCGTCTCTGAAGAGTACGGAAGGGGCAGCGGCATGAATGCGGCAGCCAAGATAGATGAGAATGTGACCAAGCTGGAGGTGGAAGCGCCGGCACAGTCGGCCGCCGCTCCTGTCGCGGTGGCTCCGCCGGTGCAGCCCGTACCGGCTCCAAAAAAGCCGCGCCGCCTCGGCCGCTTGCTGTTGATGGTCGTCCTGCCGGCGGCATTGGCCATTGGCGGCGGCTACGTCTGGGTGACCGGCGGCCGCTATCAGGAGACCGAAAACGCCAATTTGCAGCAGGCCAAGGTGTCGATTGCCTCGGATACGGCCGGCCGCATCGTTCAGGTCGACATTGCAGACAACCAGCTGGTCAAGCAGGGTGATGTGCTGTTTGCCATCGATCCCGAGCCCTACCGGATCGCGCTGGCGCAGGCCGACGCGGCCGTTGCGGTCGCACGCGTCGGCATCGAACAGTTGCGCGCGGCCTACAGCCAGGCGCTGGCGCAGGAAAAGTCCGACGCCAGCCAAGTCGACTACGCGCAATCGCAATATGACCGCGCCGCCGACCTTGCCCAGAAGGGCATCAACGCCAAATCCTCGCTGGATGAGGCCAAGAACGATCTCGACAAGGCAAAGCAGCAGCTGACCGTTGCCGAGCAAGGCATCGTCAGCGCCAAGGCCGCTCTCGCCGGCAATCCCGATATCGAGACCGACAAGCATCCGACGGTGATGGCTGCGCTCGCCGCGCGCGACAAGGCCGCCTACGATCTGGCGCAGACCACGGTCAAGGCGCCAGCCGATGGCGTCGTCAGCCAGGCCTCGTCCTTCAAGGTTGGTCAGTATGTCGGTTCCGGCACGCCGTTGTTTGCGCTGGTCGAAACCGGCGACACCTGGATCGACGCCAATTTCAAGGAAACCCAACTCACCCACATGAAAACAGGCCAGAAGGCCGAGATCGTGGTCGACACCTATCCGGGCCGCACGTTCGAGGCGACCGTCAAGGCGATCGGCGCCGGCACCGGCGCGGAATTCTCGCTGCTGCCGGCCCAGAACGCCACCGGCAACTGGGTGAAAGTCACGCAGCGCATCCCCGTGCGCCTGGAGCTCACCGATGCCGACGCCAAAATGGCGCTGCGCACCGGCATGAGCGCCTCGGTCACGGTGGACACCGGCGTTGCCCGCGGGTTGCCGGCCATCTTCGGTCACGCCGCCGCGGGCGAGGCACAATAGACTGTGAATGGACCGTGATCCTGAAAAGCGGGATCACGGCCGGGATGCTCGCTCAGGCGAGATGTGATGACAGGATTGGTCCGATGGCAGGTTGCGCGACGGGTGGGGTTGGACCGGGCCGCATCGCGGCCTGACCACAGCCTGGCCATCGCGACGCCGATCCATGGGTCCTTGGATTTCCGGGCGGCAAGCGCCTGATGTGTTGAGACCTTCGGTCGATGTAACCCCCACATCGATAGATCGCGTCCCACCGCGATGAGGGTCTCTTCACCAGAGAAGGCCTCGCCGCCCGGAAGCCTAGTGTACACGTTTTTGTTACCTGTCGGAAGTTCCGCATCATGAGCACGCCAGAACCTTTCAAGGAAGTGCCGCATCGCGGCCTGATCACCGTGGCGTTGATGCTGGCGACGATCATGCAGGCGCTCGACACCACCATCGCCAATGTCGCGCTGCCGACCATGACCGGCGATCTTGGCGCCTCGCCCGACAACATCAACTGGGTGCTGACCTCCTACATCGTTGCCGCCGCCATCATGACGCCGGTGACCGGCTGGCTGGCCGACCGCTTCGGCCGCAAGGAACTGTTCCTGGCGGCGGTGGTCGGCTTCACCGTGTTCTCGATGCTGTGCGGCATCGCCTGGAGCCTGGAGTCAATTGTGTTCTTCCGGCTGATGCAGGGCGTGTTCGGCGCTGCCATCGTGCCGCTGTCGCAGACCTTCCTGCTCGACATCAACCCAAGGGAACGCCACGGCCAGGCGATGGCCATCTGGGGCGCCGGCATCATGCTGGGGCCGATCCTGGGCCCGACGCTCGGCGGCTGGCTGACCGAGAATTTCAACTGGCGCTGGGTTTTCTTCATTAACTTGCCGGTCGGCATCATCGCCTTTCTCGGCATGGCCGCCTATCTGCCGGTCGTTGCCCGGCGCGTGCGCAGCTTCGATTTCTTCGGTTTCGCCATGATCTCGCTCGGTGTCGGCGCGCTGCAACTGCTGCTCGACCGCGGCGGTGAGGTCGACTGGTTTTCCTCGGTCGAAATCTGGATCGAGCTTGCTCTTTCGATCACCGGCTTCTGGGTGTTCATCATCCACACGGTGACGGCGGAACGTCCTTTCATCGACCCCAAGATCTTCCTCGACCAGAATTTCGTCACCGGGCTGGCCTTCATCTTCGTCATGGGCGTGCTGATCCTGGCTTCGATGTCGCTGTTGCCGCCGATGCTATCGACGATCTTCGGCTATCCGACCATCACCATCGGTATCGTCTTGGGGCCGCGCGGTGTCGGCACGATGATTTCGATGCTTGTCGTCGGGCGGCTCATGAGCAAGATCGACGCCAGGATCCTCGTCGTCATCGGCTTTCTGCTCACGGCACAGTCGCTCTACACCATGGCCGGCTTTACCCCGCAGATGGACAATTGGCTGATCCTCAGCTCCGGCGTTATCCAGGGGCTGGGCATGGGCATGGTGTTCGTGCCGCTCTCGACGGTGGCCTTCGCCACGCTCGACGTGCGTTTCCGCACCGATGCTACGGCGCTGTTCAGCCTGGTGCGCAATCTCGGATCCTCGATCGGCGTGTCGGTGGTGACGGTTCTCCTGGTGCGCAATACGCAGGTCAATCACACCGAGCTGTCGGCTTTCATCAACCCGTTCAACCCAAATCTGTGGGCGGCCTCGCCAGCCGCCGCAAGCGGCGATCCCATGGCGCTTTCGCAGATGGATCGCATGGTCAACATCCAGGCGATGATGATCTCCTACGTCAACGACTTCAAAATACTGATGATGATGACGCTGATTGCCATCCCGTTTGTGTTTCTGCTGCGCAAGCCGAAGACGGCCCCGGCCGCAGGCGCGCCGGCGGCGCATATGGATTGAGACGCGCGTCGATAGTCGCTGGTATCAGATGACGTAGTCGCGGACGTGTCTGCGAAATATGTAAGGTCGGGCGGTCGTCGAGATGATCGCAAAAATCTCCATATATCAAATAATGTCGATTCTATTGCGCCAATAGCGATTTGAAAACGGCGGTTGGTTTCAGGTAACCCGGAACCTTCGCCTCTGATTTTGGTTCAGCTTATCTGCTATTAGTACATAAGTAACACTATCAACCGACTGTCGCGTGGCACAAAAGTGTTTTTTGCGTTGTTTCAGACCCAGCCAGGAGAAGGTCTGTTTGGCTACGAAGTCATCCGGGAAATCCGTGGAAACGACTCAGTCTGTCAGTTTGGCCGCATTGGCAAAACTGGCCGACGTTTCCTATGGGTCGCTGGAGCACGAGCTGCGGGCGACGATCACCGCACTTGAGCAGCAGGCGCTGCGCTTCGAGACGGTGATCGAAAACGTTTCGCAAGGCATCTGCTTTTTCGACCGCGATGAGCGGCTGATCCTGAGCAATCGCCGTTATGCGGAAATCTACCGCCTCGCACCCGAGCAGTTGTGGCCTGGCCTGACGCTGAGCAAAATCGTCGAGCGCCGCTCCGCTGCCGGCACGGCGGCGCTGGCCACCGACGCCTATCTGGCGATGGCGAGATCGGTCAATTCAGGCAAGGCGCCAAGGACCTGGACCGCCAAACTCCCCGACGGCCGGACCATCCAGATTTACAACCAGTCAATGCCCGACGGCGGCTGGGTAGCCACGCATGAGGACATTACCGATCTCATCGCCAATCGACAGATCGTCGACGAGCGCATCTCGTTGCAGGCACTGATCGACTGGGTGCCCAACTATCTCTGGGTCAAGGATACGCAAAGCCGCTTCATCGTCGTCAACAGCGCCCTTGCGACGGACAGTGGCCACGACAAGACCGCCGATATGATCGGCTTGACCGATTTCGATATCCATCCCCCGGAGGTTGCGCAGAAATTTCGGCGGATCGAACAGTCGGTGCTCGAAAGCGGACAACCCTTGGTCGACGAGGAAGAGTTCGTCGTCAACGCGTCGGGCGCCGGAAAATGGCTCTCCTCGACCAAGGTGCCGTTGCGCAATGCTCAGAACGAAATATTCGGCCTGGTTGGCATCGCCCGCGACATCACGGCCCGCAAGCAGGCGGATGTGCTGCGCAGCGGACAGGCAAACATCCTGGAGATGATTGCGACGAGCGCTCCGCTCGAGAATGTGCTCGACAGCCTCATGCGCCTGGTCGAGTCTCAACTGAAGGGGATATTCGGTTCCGTCCTGCTGCTCGACAAGGACGGCATGCATTTGCGGCACGGCGCTGCGCCGAGCCTGGCCAAAGCCTATATGAGCGCCATCGATGGGGCTGCCATCGGCCCCAAGACAGGGTCGTGCGGCACCGCCGCCTTCCGGCGCGAACCGGTCATCGTCGCCGACATACTGCAGGATCCACTCTGGGAGGACTACCGCGAACTCGCGGCGCCCTATGGCTATCGGTCGTGCTGGTCGACCCCGATCCTGTCGCATCAGGGCGTCGTGCTTGGCGTCTTTGCCATGTATTCGATGAGCGTGCGCGAGCCGACCGACGTCGAGACCCGCCTGATCGAATTCACCACCCACATTGCCGGTATCGCGATCGAGCGCAAACGGGCTGAAGACCAGATCCACTTCATGGCCAACCATGACGCGCTGACCGGGCTGCCCAATCGCGCTTTGCTGGAGGATCGGCTTTCCCAGGCGGTCCTCTACGCCCAGCGATACAATCGCTGGGTGACGGTTGTGGTCATCGATCTCGACAATTTCAAACTGGTGAACGATACGTTCGGCCACAATGACGGCGACGAGCTTCTCAAGACTATCGCCAGCCGTTTGGTTGGCTGCGTGAAGGCGACCGACACCGTCGTGCGGCTTGGCGGCGATGAATTCGTCATCGTCCTGTTCGACCAACCCACCAATGTCGATGTCATCTCGGAAATCCTGCAGACGATCACGGATGCGATTTCAAAGCCGGTTCCTGTCGCGGAGCATCGCCTGCGCATAACGGCCAGCATCGGCATCGCAAGTTACCCGAAGGACGGGGCGGACCCGGATACGCTGCTTGCCAATGCCGATGCCGCCATGTATCGCGCGAAAGAATTCGGCCGCGACAATTTCCAGTTCTATGCTCCCGAGTTCAACTCCAGGGCGCATGAAAAATTCCTGCTTCAGGAGGAATTGCGAAACGCGCTCACCCGTTCGGAATTCGCTCTGCACTATCAGCCGCAGGTGGATCTGCGATCGGGACAGGTCTTTGCGGTCGAAGCATTGATACGCTGGAACCATCCGACGCGTGGCCTGGTTTCGCCGCTGACGTTCATCCCTTCCGCCGAGGAGACCGGGCTGATCGTGCCGATCGGCGACTGGATCCTGCATGAAGCCTGCCGGCAAAACAAAGCCTGGCAGCGCGCCGGTCTGCCGCCCGTCACCGTCTGCGTCAACGTGTCGGCGCGGCAGTTCAGGGAGAAGAACCTGATCGACCGCGTCGTCGACGCATTGAAGGAAAGCGGCCTGGAGGCCAGGTATCTTGAAATGGAAGTGACCGAAAGCCTGATCATGCAGGATTTCGAGCTGGCGGTCGCGACGATGAACGGACTGCAAGAGCTCGGCGTGCAGATCTCGATCGACGATTTCGGGACCGGCTATTCCAGCCTTAGCGCGCTCAAGACCTTTCCGGTGCAGCGGCTGAAGATCGACAAGTCCTTTGTCGACGACCTTGCGACCGACGAGAACGATCAGGCGGTTACCAGTGCCGTCATCTCATTGGGCCAAAAGCTGAACCTGAGGGTCCTTGCCGAAGGCGTCGAGACAGAAGACCAGGTCGCCTTCCTGCGCCAGAATAATTGCAACGAAATGCAGGGCAATTATTTCAGCAAACCGCTGTCGGCCGAGGATATCGGCGAGCTCATCGCGCGCAAACGTTGAGCGCCCGGCTGGCCATTATTTCTGGCCCCTATTTTCCGAGCACCAGGCTCCAGTAACGGATAGCGCTGTCGCGCCCGTCGCGCACATAGGCAAGACCGAAGCGGCTGAAATCCGGATCGAGCATGTTGCGGCGGTGGCCGGCCGAATGCATCCAGATGTCGAACAGTTTCTGCTGGTCGAACCGGCCCTCGGCGATGTTCTCGGCGGCGGCGCCCCGTACGCCATTGTCCTTCATCCGCGATGCGAAATCCTTGCCCCAGCCTGTCGTGTGGCTCATGCGTTCGCGCGAGGCCATATAGCCGGCCTGCTGGAGAGCGGCCTGCTCGAGCTGTGCGTCCGGCACCAGCGCCGGCAGCCCGGCCGAGGCGCGGATGCCGGCCAGCGTCGCGGTGGCGGAGGACGAGACACCGGCGCCTTCGCCGGTCGGCACAGAGACCGTGCTGCAAGCGGCGAGCCCGGCCATGGCTGCAAGGCCGATCAGCAGTAGGCGCCGGTTTAGGTTCGGAATCTGGTGGTTTTCGATTTTTTCAATGGTCATACCCGCCTGAGATAATGGCGATCATGGCTTTTGCCGGGCAGGGCGATGAAAATTTCGCTCGCGGTTCAAAGCGCATAGGCGTTCGGGGTCACCTTCGCGTTTCCTCACTCAGTAGGTGACGGTGACGATTACAGTATCTGTATAAACCCCGGCCGAGGGCGTGGCTTGTGGCGGAACGCGGCCATAGACGGTGAGGGTCTGCGTCGCACCGTTTCCAGTTCCTGCCACCGTGCTGCCAGGAGTCGTGGCGTCGCCCCAAGGCTGGGCGCGATTGGTATCCTTGTAAAGGCCGTAGGTTACGGTTTCCGCGCCCTTCGACATCTTGCGCGCAGTCGGCGGCGAGCCGGTGGCACCGCCATTCAGCGAGACGGTATATGCCAATGCCGGCGTGCAGGTGACCGAAACCTGCCCCGTGGCATCGACATTTGCACCCAGAATTCCTTTTGATCCGAAATCGATATTCTGCGTCGACACGAGACAATTGGCGGCCACTGTCGCATTGATGGTGAAGGTTGGATCTGCAGCGGTGGTTCCAGAAGCGGTACTGCAGCTGCTGCTGGAGGTGTAGCGATAACGAAACTCGACCTGGGCGCCAGAAAACGTTGAGAGATAGGTCCCAGGCGGAACCGTGCCTTGGCTACCAAATGCTCCGCCATAGATGGTCGCACTGCCCGTGGCGTTCCCCGAAGCATTCGGCGTCAACGCAAGGGCCGGCGGCCGGGAGGGATAGGCCCAGGCATAAGAGCCCCAAACCACGCTGCGCGCCGAATCCGAATAGAGCTGGTAGTTAAGGCTGTTGGCTCCGCTCAGCATCTGTCGCGCCGTTGCCGAAGATGCACCTCCAGTGCCGGCCGCAAGATGCGCACATATCAGGATGCGCTGGCCGGCAATGCCGCTGCAATTCATGTTGATCGTAGCCGTCGAGTTGGTTTGGCTGCTGGACAGTGAGTCGACCGAGCCAAAGTTCATGTTGGAAACGCCAAAGCTGCAGCTTTGCGCCCAGGCGAATGATGGAAACAAAGCGACGGTTAAGAGGATTGCAGCACGGAGCATTTTTTCTCCCAAATTCATCGGCATGCCACGTCCTTGATCGCCACTTGCTGGCCGGGCTCGGGTCTGTAGGGAAATTCGGCTCGGCAGGAGCTTCCATCCGAGCGGTCGATCACAACCGCGTTCTCCGCGCCAAGGCCGCGAATGTAGGCCTGACCGTCGTAGCCGATGACGAACACTTCCGAGCTACCGTCGATGCGCCCCTTTAGACCAGCCTCCAGCGGAGTGCCGCTGGTGTCGACCAAGGTGACGAGCGCTGCCTTCGGAGCCTCCGATACTCCAAACTTCACTACAACACCGCTGCGGTCGGCTGGCACCACGACCTCCTTGGTTGCCGGGACATCCGCATCAACCGCCAGGTTCTTGGGGTCGATTGAAACCGTGTTCGGCTCATAGGAGTTGAGGCCCGGGACGAGAATACGTCCCTTACGATCGGTCTTGCCGACTGGTCGGTTCTGGAATTGGACATCCACATCCGGCGCACCAACATCGACGACAGCGAAAGCGTCATCAATGCGATTGGTGGCAAAGACCCCGCCGCCGGCCACGGCAATCGCGCCATCCATTTGCGCGGTCGCCCTAAAATCATTGTCGTATTGTTGGACACCGGCCTCGAAGCGAGCGAACGGCGCCCGATAGCTAACAGCGGCCGACCGATTAGGCGTTTCTCCTTCGGAGGTCCGTGCCCGCCAGCCCACGCTGCCGTCCTCCAGCCGCTCCGACTTGGCGACGTCGGCTACGACATTCAGGCCATCCGGACCACTCTCCACGCCAGTCGAGGCAGTGATATCGTCGCCGAACGGGACGGAGATTCCAGCGAAAACACCAAAACTGTCGCGGTCCTCAAGGTCGACAAAGGCGGTGGCGTAAAGGCTGCTTCGCTTGAAGATCTGCTGGCTGTAAGAGAGGCCGACAATCTGGCTCTTCTGGCCCTCGGCACTTTCGAGATGCGTGTAGGAGAGATTGAGGCTGGAAAAATCGAGCGGCGTTGGAACGCTCAAGGTTACCTGGTCGATCGCGCGGGGAACGCCTGCGCTGAAGATCGGAAAGTCGCCCGGATCGGAAAACGACGGTTCGGCGGTTATTGAGGCGATGTCTTCGTAGTCGCCGAAGGCGCGTTGGATTCGACCGTAAATCGACCAGCCTTCGTGGCTCATCTCCAGCGAGGCGTTCACAAGCGAGCCGGTTCGCCCGTCATGGTGGCTGCCCGCAACAGCGACCGATAGGGCGCCATAAGGTCCGAGCGGAAATGCGGCGCCCACTCCGCCATTGATCAAATCCTCGCCACCCTCGGCATGACTTTCCAGCGTCAGCCAGTTGGTGAGACCGTAACGTGCCGTTGCAACGCCAAACATGCGTTGGTCGTAGTCGTCGGATTGGGTGCCGAAATTGCGCCGTGGAAATCCGACCTCGGTCGAGAAGTCGAGCAATCCCTGACCCAGCATGTCGCTGGAGGTATAGAAGGGGAGTCTGGTCGTCGTTTCACGACCGAGGCTATCTCTCAGGACGACCTGCGCTTCACCAGCACCTGCAAACACCGGCAGATTGGTGACCTGAAAAGGCCCAGCGGGAATGTTGCCGGTATAGGTGCGAACGTTCTGGGTGTAGACTTCGAGCGTTGAAGGGACGGCGGCAGTTCCTCCAAACGATGGCAGCGGCAGAGTAACCAGATCAGATCGTAGCGCGAAATTGCGCTGCGCCTGGATGCCGCCGAGATAGACTGGCCGCGTCCAGGAGAGCCCGCCGGAGATAAAATCACCTGCCCGGTAGGTCATCAGGCGCTTGGGATCTGAGTAACTCCAGGTCGTGTTGAGCCGAGTAAACCCGCCGAATTCACCATCGGAGTAGCCGGCGATGAAACCTTGACTGAGGGTGCCGAGGGGACTGAACACGCGCGCGTCGAAGCCGCCGGAGATGCCCTGAAACAGGTCGACGTCCTTTTCGAACAATTGGTTGGAGCTAGCGAAAAGCGAATAGTTGAGTACTCCGCCGTAGCCGGCCTGCGGTTCTATCCGGTCCTCATTCCTGCTCCCGGCAACATCGACGACGCGGGCCGCGCGGCCTTCATTGGTGGTCGTGACATAGAGGCGCTGACCTGGTCCATCGATACGAAAGGCAACGTCCGGCAATCGGTCAAGTCGGACCAAGCCATCACCGCCCACCGCATCATCCACCGGCTTCAGGCCGACCTGCTTCAGCTCATCCGCTGTTGCCGCCAAGCCACCGTCCGGGAATTGCGTGAAGGTGCCGACCAGTTGCGTCGAGACGTCGTTGATGAACACCTCGAGATAAAGATCGCGGCGTTCGGTTTGGGCGGGAGCGGGTTCCGCAATTTGAGATTGCGAATCCTGCGCGTTCGACGGCAGGAGAGGAAAAAAGAAACCTGCAACGACGATCGCGAATCTACTGCCCTTTGATCGCAACTGGGGCATCGAATGGTCCAAAGTCGCTCTGTGCCTTCAGCGTGACAGAGCTTCCGGCCAGCGATTTGCTGCTGCCGATCGGCCATTGCATGGTGGCGCCACCCAGAACGTAGCCGACCAGTCCGCTACGGCTTCCGAGCTTCTTGTCGCCTTGCGTCAGATTGAGATTGGATAGTCTCAGGCGGCTTTCACCATTGTTGCGCGCCGTGAGAAGAAGGCTGCGGCCCTTCCGCGACAGGCTGAACGAGACGTCCGGTGCCTTAGCGTCGGGATTGCGAAAGAAGACAGGCACAGAATATCGAAGCACCAGGGTGACGGTGCCTGCCTTCCTGCGCGAGGGATCGGGCAACTCGTCTACCAGCAGGCGGTAGCCCTCCTCGGTGCCCACCGGCGTCTTGCTTACGCGCAGCACGCGAACGGAATAATCGGCATTTGGCCCGACCTCAGTCGAGGGCGGGCTGGCGACAACGTCCGTGGTCGGCTCCAGTTGCTCCACCCCGTCGACCTGTCGCCATCGGAATACGCGAATCTGGACGTTAATGGGTCGCTTGGCGTCATTGTGCAGATTTAGAACTGCCGCGCTGTCGGGAGCAATCAGTTCCAGGCTGGTTGGGGCTACTCTAAGGGAAGCGGCTGCTGAATGGCTCACACACAGCAAAAGGAGCGCTGCCGCCCCTATGCATGACTGCATGGGTCGCATGTCGTGTCCTCCGGTTTGGGAAAGATCAGTACGTCACTGTGATCGCAACAGTGTCCGTATAGGCGCCTGCGGCTGGTGTCGTCTGTGGTGGAACCCGCCCATAGACGGTCAGGTTCTGGACGCTACCGTTTCCGGTTCCCGCAACAGTGTCGGTGCCGATCGTCACTCCCCAAAGTTGGGTGCGCCCGGTGTCTCGGTAAAGCGTATAGTTGACGGTGGCGGCACCCGGGCCGGTCATCTTGCGAACCGCAACGGTCGCGCCACTGCCAGCCCCGGCGCTCAGGCCAACATTGTAAGTCTGACCAGAGGTGCACTGAACACCGATGGTGCTGGTTTGATCAACATTGGCATCGATGACGCCCTTTGATCCAAAATCAAGATCGCTGGCGGTCTGCACTTTGCATTCGGCCGTAATCGTGATGCGAACATTCATGTTGCCGGTTGCGACGGCGGCAAGGGCCGAATTCGTCAGTAATGAGGCTGCAGAAAGGACCGCCAGAAAGGCGGAGGACAAAGCTCGCATGCGGTGCTCCCGTATGGTTCGGTTCGTCGCGCATGGCGAAAAACCGTCGAAAAGCTCCCAAGCCCCAATACATCTGACATATTTTCCGTTAAGATACAACTAACGTCGAGAATCTCCCCATCGAAGCCCCATTCGACATATTTTATGTTGCTGGTAGGTTCTGTTCTATGTTGCAATAAGTACTTGAAGCAGTATGATCTGAAGCATCTATAGTATGCAACAAGTCCGAATTGATTCAGCTTGATATCTCGTCAAAGCCATAAAGCAACACTTTCCGTTCCCCAAATTGAAGCTAGCTCTGTTCCTTTTGCGTTCAATTGTGCGTGCAAGCATTAGATGTAACGCATATGCCATAGGTTGCAAAATTCGACAGCGGCCAACAAAAGCTGGCCGGCGAACCGCAACCTACCGAAACAAGATATGGGTCGCCTGAAGGGTTGGCGAAGTGCTTCTCTTACGGGTGCCTCAGACGGCTCTGATGCAGCTAGTAGTAGACACAACGGTGCAAGGCACGTACCAGTTTAGGAGGACTCGACCCTGAGCGCCTTCGCCCAATTCCGCAATATTCGAAAACCCTATTTCGATCAGAATTTTGCTCGGCCCTGATCCAGGTTTCCGTCAGTCTTATCCGACTGGCCTCCTCTGCCCGTACTTGGCCACGCCACCTGGCATGTCGCAAGGTGGTTGCGCCGGAACGGGCACAGCAGATCAGGCGGCCGACGTAGCTGCATCCGCAGGCGGCTCAGCGTTGCGCGTCGGTCGCCATTTTGAGCGCCAGCGCGGCGAGCACTGTGCCCATCATCCAGCGCTGGATGACCATCCACAGCGGTCGTCCGGCGAGGAAGGTGGCGATTGAACCGGCCGTCACCGCGATGATGGCATTGACGGTCAGGCTGATCGAAATCTGCGTGACGCCGAGCACCAGAAGCTGCGACAGCACATGACCTTTGCCGAGCGAGATGAACTGCGGCAGCAGCGACAGATAGAGAACCGCCACCTTGGGGTTGAGCAGATTGGTCATCAAGCCCATGGCGAACAGCTTGCGCGGCCTGTCCTTTGGCAGTTCGCGCACCTGGAACGGCGAGCGTCCGCCGGGGCGCACCGCTTGCCAGGCAAGCCACAGCAGATAGAGCGCGCCGGCAATGCGCAGCGCGTCATAGGCGAACGGCACGGCAAGCAGCAGCGCGGTGATGCCGAGCGCGGCCGATACGACATAGAACAGAAAGCCGACTGCCACGCCGCCGAGCGAGATCAGCCCGGCCTTCGGTCCTTGCGACAGCGAACGCGAGATCAGGTAGATCATATTCGGCCCGGGCGTCAGCACCATGCCGAGGCAGACCAGCGCGAAGGCGAGATGGTTGGCGGTTTCGGGCACGGGCAATCTCCGGGAAGCGGTGACGTTACTCACCATGCGCTTTGACTCGCCGCAAGAGCATGATGGCGGGAGCCTTTGCGCCAGCGTCGAAAATTGCAGAGGGCGGCGACGCTGTTGATCTCCCTCCTTGAGGGGGAGATGGCCGGCAGGCCAGAGAGGGTCGTCTCGCGTGGAGAGCCAGCCTCGTCTGTCGACGAAGGGGTGTTGCGTCCCGTCGAACCGACCCCCTCTGTCGCCTTTGGCGACATCTCCCCCTCGAGGGGGGAGATGAGCAGCTTCTGCCTCAGCTCACCACGCGCAGGTTCGACAGCTCGTTGGCGATTTCCTTGAAATTGTCCGACAGCGTGGCGCCCGTGGCATTCCAGAACAGTTTCGCAGGCTTGCTCGGGTCGATCGGATCCTTGCGGAAGCGCGAGTCGGACGAACACGTCTTCAGCGCGTCCATCGCGCTCTTGTCGCCGGCGTCGGTCGTCGACATGTCGAGCGCCACCGTCATCACCATGATGTTGGCCGCCTTGGCGTTGTTGCACAACGTCGCCATCTGCTCGTTGAGCGCGGCGGTGTAGTTGCTCGACGAATAGTTGAGCTGGCCGATGGCGCTTGACGTGCCACCGAACAGGCGGGTGACGGCGGTGCCGTTGTAGCCGACGCCGGTATAGCCATAGGCGGCATAGGTCGACTTGTTGCCGGCAGGGTCGGAACTCAGCGCCGAATAGGTGTTCTCGCCGTCGGTAAGCACGATGACCACCTTGTCGTTGCCGCGCTCGGTCTCCGGGCGTCCCTCGGTGAAGGGCTCGGTGCTGGAGACGGTGCGCCAGCCCCACGCCATGCCTTCCGGCACATTGGTGTTGCCGTTGGGCGCCATTAGGTCGATCGCAGCCTTGATCTTTGCCAGCCCGTCGGCGTTGGTGACATCGGTCAGCGGCGTGATCGGCGTCGTGGTGCAGCTGTAATTCGGCCCGGCGCCTTTCGACAGCACCGGCGCATTGATCGGCCGCGGCTGGAAATACTTGGCCATGTTCGACTGTCTGGTCTTGCCGGTGGTGCTCGACGGATCGTCGTTCCACCAGCTGTTGACAGCGCCATAGGTCTTGGGCGCCGCCTCGTCGGGATCCTGCGTGATATACCAGTGGTTGCCCGGCTCGTCCGGCGCAAACATCGGCACGAACATGGTCGCGGGGTCGCCGACGCCGGTGCCGGTGTTGTTCGGTCCGCCTGAGGCCGGCGCGTCGTTGACATTGTAGGGGTAGGGACGGACTTCGACGCAGCCCTGCCAGCTGGCGAACGGTCCGTATGTGTCGTTGTAGTCGTACTCGTCGTGGCTGCGCTTGCAGGTGTGGTTGGACCGGTATTCGTCGCAGACCACGCGCTTGCTGCCAACGATACGCTCGTGGCTGGTGACTACCTTCATGTCGCGGTAAAGCGAGAAGCGGGTCAGCATCTGCCCTTCCTCTTCACCCCAGCCAGTGCCTTTCTTGTACCAGATGCCACCGATCTTCTGGGCGTATTTGTCAGCGGCGTTCAGCGTCGACCAGTCGAAATTCTCATTGTGGATGGGCGAAAGCCCATAGGCGTCGATCCATGACGCGTTGTCGTTGCTGGCGCCGACATTGACCGATGCGGCGAACGGCACCAGGCTGAACTGCACCGGCTTGTCGATCTGCTTGATCATCGCTGCCTGCGAGGCCAGCGTGTCCACCAACTGCTTTGCGGCCTGCTTGAGAAGGTCGATGCGCTTTTGCCCGGAGCCGGTGCCGGGTGTCGACATCGAGCCTGAATTGTCGAGCACCATGGCCACTTCCAGCGTGTTCTTCAACCGCACCTGCGAGCACACGGAGTAATCGATGTTGCCTGACGTCTTGCCGATCAGCATTGACGCGGCCGGCAGGAAATAGGGCTTGTAAACCAGGCTGGCGCAAAGCTTGACGATGCCGCCGCCGGCTGTGCTGCTGGGCAGTGTAACGTTGAGCGTCGTGTTGGCGGGGTCGACGTCGTTGAGGTTTGCCTTGAAGAAGTCGAGCGCATAGGCCCGCAACTGGTCGTCGGTGGCGCCTTCCACAAGCCGGCGTGCGGTGGCGAAGTTGGCGGCGTCGAGCGCGTTGACCACCTTCTGCTTCTCGCTGACCATGCCGCTGAAGTCGACGGCCAACGCCACGCCGCCCATCAGCGGCACCATGGCCAGAACAGTCATGAGAGCATAATTGCCGCGCCGGTCGCGCCAAAAGTCACGCCAGAAATTGCGCATGTGATGTAAGCGGCCCCGCCTGCGGATTCTTCAATGCCGCCACACTTTCACAAAACGCTGAAGGACGGGTTTGGGAAACCGCTCGATTATGCGCTGAGCGCTTCACCAAGCGCTAACCAAAGGTGGCGGCCGGTGGATGACCGCTGCTCGCAGAAACGCCCCGCCGGAGAGACGGGCCGTTTCGTTTCGAAAGGATTTCGTTGGTTCAGCCGACGATGCGCAGGTTGGAAAGCTCGTTGGCGATTTCCTTGAAATTATCGGACAGCGTGGCGCCGGTGGCGTTCCAGTAGAGCTTCGCCGCCTTGCTCGGATCGTTGGGGTCCTTGCGGAAGCGCGAATCCGACGAACATTCCTTCAGCGCGTCCATTGCCTTCTTTTCATCCGTCTTGGTGTCGACGAGGTCGAGCGAGACGGTCATGACCAGGATGTTGTTGGCCTTGGCATTGGCGCAAAGCGTCTTCATCTGCTGGTCGAGCGCGGCGGTGTAGTTGCTGGAGGTATAGGTGGTGCTGGGAACGCTCGTGTTCATGAACAGGCGGGTGACGCTTCCCGATCCCGGATAGGTCAGGCCTGTGTAGCCATAGGCAGCGTAGGTCGATCTGTTGTTGGCATTGGTGGAATCGCTGACAGCGGTATAGGTGTTGGCGCCGTCGGTCAGCACGATGACCACCTTGTCGTTACCCTTTTCGTTGTTCGGCCGTCCGTCGGTGAAGGGCTCATTGCTCGACACCGTACGCCAGCCCCAGGCCATGCCTTCCGGAACGTTGGTGTTGCCGGTCGGTTCCATGTCGTCGATGGCGTCGTCCAGGTCCTTTTTCTGGGCCGCGTCGGTCACGTCTTTCAGCGGCGTGATCGGCGTGGTCGTGCAGCCAGCATTCGGACCGTTGCCCTGAGCGGCGGAGGCTGAACCGTAGGGCTTCACCAGGAAATACTTTCGCATGTCCGACTGCCGCTGCTTCGCGGTCGGATTTGCCGGATCGTAGGGCCAGTCTGCCCACCAGTTGTTGTCGGAGCTGTAGCTTGCCGACGAAACATCATTGACGCCGTCGCGATTGAAGTCGCGCCAGAGCGTGCCGGCCTCGTCCGGCGCGAACATCGGCACGAACAACGTCGCCGGGGTCGCGGTCGTCGGGGTCGTGTCGTCGTCATTGTATGGGTAGGGCCTTGCCTCCACGCAGCCCTGCCAACTCGCGTAGCGGCTCGTGGTGTAAACGTATTGCGGCGACGGAATAACCCAGTGGCCGGACTTGCAGGTGCCGTCCTTCTTGGTGACGTCGCAGACATATTGTTTCGGGGGGGTCACATCTTCGCGGCCCGACTCCACGGTCATGTCGGAATAGAGGCTGAAGCGGGTCAGCGCCTCACCCTCCGTATCGCCCCAACCAGCGCCTTTCTTGTACCAGACGTCGCCTACCTTCTGGGCATACTTGTTGGGGTCGTTGGTCGCGGTCATCTTCGTCCAGTCGAAATCCTCGTGCTGGACCGGAGATATGCCTTTCTGGTCCATCCAGTCGTCCTGGTCGTGGCTAGGGCCGATATTGACCGACGCCGAAAACGGAACCAGGGAAAACTGCACCGGCTTGGAGATCTGCTTCATCTGCTGCGCCTGAAGCGCCAGCGTGTCGACCAACTGCTTGGCTGCTTCCTTGAGAAGATCGATGCGCTTCTCACCAGTACCGGAGCCGAGGTAGGCCATCGACCCCGAGTTGTCGAGCACCAGCGCAACCTCGAGCGTGTTCTTGAGACGAACTTCGGAGGTTGCGGTCATCTGGACATCGGTGGTGCCTGACGATTTGCCAAGCATCCAGGCCGCGACCGGCAGAAAGTATGGCTTGAACGTCAGCGTCGCCTGAAGTTTCAGCGTGCCGCCGCCGGTATTGTTGTTGGGCAGCGTCACGGTCAGCAACGTATTGGCGGGTTGGACGTGGCCGAGATTGGCCTCGAAGAAGTTCTTGGCATAGGCCTTGATCGCATCGTCGGTCGCGCCGGAAACGATCTGCCGGGCAGTGGCGATGCCCGCAGCATCGAGCGCATTCAGCGTTTGTTGGCGCTGGCGGACCAGCTCGGTGTAGTCGATGGCGAGCGCCAGCGCGCCCATCAACGGCACCAACGTTATCACCGTCATCAAGGCATAGTTGCCGCGTCTGTCGCCTAGAAATCTGCGGATCATGCCTACAGCACCCCTGCCAGGACCCAAATGTCGAATATCAGCGGGAACATGCCCACAAATCGTTAAATTTCAGGTTGCTGAAATACGTCCAAGATCGGCCCATCTTTTCAAGGCTCGTTAACCATTCGGCCTGGTGATCGGCGATGCGACATTTCCTGATCGGCCGAAGCTTGGGGAAGGGCGCCATCTGTGAGATGCGACCGCCACCAGCCCGTGGCGCGACGGCGTCGAAAACGCCGAAAGCTGGTGACAGGATGAAACGCTTCGGTTAATGCGGGGCCGGTTGCGGCGGACCGTCGGCTGCAGCTCTCGCAACGATCGTCACATCAGGAAAGCGGCATGGCGGATTCGCCTGACATCATCGGCTCGCTCGCGGATTTGTCGGGAGCCTACTCGGCCATCCTGTGCGATGTCTGGGGCGTGATCCACAATGGCGAATGGCATTTTCCGGCAGCGACGCTGGCACTGGAAACCGCGCGCGCGGCCAAGCTTCCGGTTGTCCTGATCACCAATTCACCGCGTCGCAATGCCGATGTGGTGGCGCAGATGAATGCGATCGGCGTTCCCGCCGCTGCCTACGACCGTGTCGTCACGTCGGGCGACGTGACCCGCGACCTCATCGCCGAAGGCCCGCGAAAGATCTTCCATATCGGCGCCGATCGCGACTTCACCCTCTATGACGGTCTCGACGTCGATCTCGTCGAGGAGTTCGAGGCTTCCGGCGTCGTCTGCACCGGGCTGTTCGACGACGAGGTGGAAACACCTGAGGATTACGCCGAACTGCTGCGCCGGCTGCGCGCCAGGAACCTGCCTTTCATCTGCGCCAACCCCGACATCGTGGTCGAGCGCGGCGAGCGCATGATCTGGTGCGCCGGGGCCTTGGCCCGCGACTATGCCCAGCTCGGCGGCCGCACGCTGATTGCCGGAAAACCCTATGCGCCGGTGTATGACGCAGCAATGCGGGAAGTCGCCTCGCTTCTCGGCCGTGACGTCGGGCGCTCCGAGGTGCTGGCCATCGGCGACGGCATGATGACCGACGTCAAGGGCGCCGCCGACAATGGCATCGACGTGCTCTACGTGTCGGGCGGCATTCACGCGCGCGACTATGGCGATCCCATGCAGCCGGACCCCGCCAGGCTTGCAGCCTTTCTGCAAAAGCACGGCTACCGGCCGGTCGCCGTCATTCCGAGACTGCGGTAGGGTCGCTTCCATGAGCGCAGCCTTCGATCATATTTCCGCGACCGCGCCGCTGCTGGCGCACTTGCGTGGCGGCGTCGTGGCGATCGGCAATTTCGACGGCGTTCACCGCGGCCACCAGGCCGTGCTCGAACGCGCGCTGGCCGAGGCCGGGCGGCGCGGCGTGCCGGCCCTGGTGCTGACCTTCGAGCCGCATCCGCGCAAGGTGTTCAGGCCCGATATGCCGCTTTTCGTGCTGACGCCGCCGCCGATGAAGGCGCGGCTGTTGTCGCATCTGGGCTTTGCGGCACTCGTCGAACAGCCATTCACGCGCGCCTTTGCCGGCCTGTCGGCCGAGGCGTTCGTGACCGATGTGCTGGAAAGCAATCTCGGCATCACCCATGCCGTCACCGGCTTCGATTTCCACTTCGGCAAGGACCGGCAAGGCGGCCCGGCCTTTCTGATGGCGGCAGGCGAGCGCCACGGTTTCGGCGTCACTTTGGTCGACGCTTTTCGCGACGAAGGCGCCGAGGTGGTGTCGTCGAGCCGCATCCGCGCATTGTTGTGCGAAGGCGAAGTCGCCGAGGCCGCCGGTCTGCTCGGCTACCGCTTCACCGTCGAAAGCGAAGTCATCGGTGGCCAGCAGCTCGGCCGCACACTCGGCTTCCCGACAGCCAACATGAGACTTTCGCCGGAAGCGACTCTGAAGGAAGGGATTTATGCCGTCCGCTTCCGCCGCGCCGACGGCACGCTTTATGACGGTGTCGCCAGCTTTGGCCGCCGCCCGACCGTCGACGACAACGGCGCGCCGCTGCTCGAAACCTATGTTTTCGACTTTTCCGGCGATCTCTATGGCGAGATCTGCGAGGTCTCGTTCTTCGGCTTCCTGCGCCCCGAGGTGAAGTTCGATGGGCTCGACGCCCTGGTGGCGCAGATCAAGCGCGACGAGACGGAGGCGCGCGCGCTGCTGGCCGGGGTCAGGCCGCTATCGCAGCTGGACAGCGCGATCGCTTTTTGAGCCTCCGGCCGCTTACCGCTTCAAGGCAAGTCCGAGCGCGATGAAGCTCCAGCCCTGGAAGATCAGGTCGATGGCCAGGAACAGCCCGAGCACCCACAGGCTGTTGACTGGCCAGCCCATGGCGATGGTCAGGCCTGCCAGCACACTGATCAGGCCCGCCGCGACGACCCAGCCCCAGCCATTTTCGGGCCGGTGGCTGTAGCCGACCCAGGCCCTGAGCGCGCCTGAGGCGACAAGCGCCACCGCCAGCAGCAAGGTCAGCACCGTTGACGCCAGCAGCGGATTGTCGAAGGCAAAGAAGCCGGCAACAGCATAGAGCAGGCCGCTGAGCAGCCAATAGAAGAAGCGGCTCCAGCTTTTCACGCCAAAGGCATGAATTATCTCGATGATGCCGGCCATCAGCATCAGCCAGCCGACGACGTAGACAGAGGCGACGGTCGCGATGAACAGATTGCCGAAGGCAATGCCGCCGAAGATGAGCAGCAGCACGCCGAGCGCGACGAACCACCCCCATTTGTCTCGTGTCCGGCCGATCGCGTCTTTCAGGGTGTCACCGTGCAGGGTCATAGCCGCATCTCCTCAAAGTCACTGCGCGTCAAAGATCGCCTGGCTTGTCGCCGTCCCTGAGGTTAGTCCCGGCTTCGGCACCCGTCCAGCGATGGCGGCAGCTGCAAACCGCGATCTCTGTCTCGGATTTAAATCAAATTTTACCAAACGGCCCTCAAAGCTGTGGCCGGGGCGCGGCTGTGTTGTGTTAGTGGAGTGACCATGAGTCCGGTCAGGAAAATGTCTGCGGTTGTGGCGGCGATCATGCTGGGTGCGCCGACGGTGGCAAACGCGGGCGAGGGGACCTTCGGCTGGTTCCACGGCGACTGGTATCTGACGCTTGGCGCCACCGGCATGGTCGCGCCGAAATTCGAGGGCTCCAACAGTCTTCTGCTCAGCGCCACGCCGATCATCTCGCTGGGCAAGGTCGGGCCATCTGCCCGCTTCACCTCGCGCAATGACAACATTT
The DNA here is from genome assembly GCF_056403695.1 of Mesorhizobium sp. P2_F7. Classification (NCBI taxonomy): domain Bacteria; kingdom Pseudomonadati; phylum Pseudomonadota; class Alphaproteobacteria; order Hyphomicrobiales; family Phyllobacteriaceae; genus Mesorhizobium; species Mesorhizobium sp. P2_F7. The sequence continues at coordinate 145,187 of NZ_JBFUFA010000004.1, forward strand.
CGCTGGCGCTGGTCGACGATGGCGGCGTCCGCGCCGGCCTGACCGGAAAGTTCCTGTTTTCGCGCAGCAGCAAGGATGAGCTGAAAGGCCTCGACCCGGTGCGCTGGGGCGGCGAGGTCGGCGGTTTCTTCGAATTCTACCCGACGGACTGGCTGCGCGCCCGCGCCGAACTGCGCCACGGCATCCGTGCCCATGACGGCTTTGTCGCCGACATCGCCGCCGATGCGTTCTACGATGTGACGCCGACGGTCAGGATTTCGGGCGGCCCGCGCGTGTCGTTCGCCTCGTCGGGCTATTTCGACTCCTATTACGGCGTCAACGCCAAGGAGGCCGCAGCCTCGGGCCTCAGCGAATATCATCCCGGCGGCGGCGTGAAATCGACCGGCCTTGGCGGCGCCATCACCTGGAAGGTCACCGAGCCGATGACCGCCAGCCTGTTCGGCGAATATGCGCGCTTGATGGGCCCGGCCGCCGATTCCAGCCTGGTCAAGGAGCGCGGCCAGCGCGACCAGTTCACGGTTGGCGTCTCGACCACCTACCGTTTCAACTTTTCAATGTAGGCGATTTCGGCGCTTTATTCCTGCCGTGGCTTCGGCTAAAAGCCCTGCCATGACCAGCTTTTCGCGCCTTTTCGCGATTGCGATACGAATTACGAGCCCGGTGTTCCAGGCAGCTTGAAGGCTGCCGGAGCCGCCGGGCATCTTGGCGTGCGCTCTCGCACTTTTTCCAGATATTGATAATTCAACGCCCGAGCCTCTACGCCCGCCGGGCAATGCACATGGCAGACCAATGACCGACACTGTTGAAACGATCGACTATTCCAAGACGCTTTATCTGCCGCAGACGGATTTTCCGATGCGCGCCGGTTTGCCGGAGAAGGAGCCGCTGCTGGTCAAGCGCTGGCAGGACATGGACCTTTACCGCAAGCTGCGCGAAAGCGCGGCCGGCCGCGAAAAATACGTGCTGCATGACGGCCCGCCCTACGCCAACGGCAACATCCATATCGGCCATGCGCTGAACAAGATCCTCAAGGACGTCATCACCCGCTCGTTCCAGATGCGCGGCTATGACTCCAACTATGTGCCGGGCTGGGACTGTCACGGCCTGCCGATCGAATGGAAGATCGAGGAACAGTACCGCGCCAAGGGCAAGAACAAGGACGAGGTGCCGGTCAACGAATTCCGCAAGGAATGCCGCGACTTCGCCGCGCACTGGATCACCGTACAAGGCGCGGAGTTCCAGCGGCTCGGCGTCGTCGGCGACTTCAAGAACCCCTATACGACGATGGCCTTCCACGCCGAGTCGCGCATCGCCGGCGAACTGTTGAAGTTCGCTATGTCAGGCCAGCTCTACCGCGGCTCCAAGCCGGTGATGTGGAGCGTGGTAGAGCGTACCGCGCTGGCCGAAGCCGAGGTCGAGTACCAGGATTATGAGAGCGACACGATCTGGGTGAAGTTTCCAGTCGCAAGCCTTGCTCGACAGATCGCCGAAGAACCGGCAAAGCTGACCGAAACGTCGCTGGACCTGCTGGAAGCTCATGTCGTCATCTGGACGACGACGCCCTGGACCATCCCCGGTAATCGTGCGGTCAGCTATTCGCCGCGTATCGGCTATGGTCTTTATGAGGTCACGGCGGCCGAGAACGCCTTCGGGCCCCAGCCGGGCGAGAAGCTGATCTTTGCCGATGCACTGTCAGAAGACTCGGCGGCCAAGGCCAAGGTCACCTTGAATCGTCTTCACAGGGTTTCGGCGGAACAGCTTGGAAGTCTTACGCTTTCGCATCCGCTGAAAGGCTTCGGCGGCGGCTATGAATTCCCTGTGCCGATGGTTGCAGGTGATCATGTCACCGACGATGCCGGCACCGGCTTCGTTCACACCGCGCCCAGCCATGGTCGCGAGGACTTCGATGCCTGGACGGATGCCGCCAATGAGCTTCGCCAGCGCGGCATCGACACCGCCATCCCGTTTCCTGTCGACGATGGCGGCTTCTTCACCAAGGACGCACCGGGTTTTGGCCCGGACCGCGAAGGTGGGGCGGCGCGCGTCATCGACGACGATGGCAAGAAGGGCAATGCCAACCAGGCGGTCATCGACGAACTGATCAAGCGCAACGCGCTGTTCGCGCGCGGCCGGCTGAAGCACAGCTACCCGCACTCGTGGCGCTCGAAGAAGCCGATCATCTTCCGCAACACGCCGCAATGGTTCGTCTATATGGACAAGGACCTGGGCGACGGCACGACGCTGCGCAGCCGCGCGCTGAAGGCCATCGACGACACGCGTTTCGTGCCGGCTGCCGGCCAGAACCGCATCCGCGCCATGATCGAGGAGCGCCCCGACTGGGTGCTGTCGCGCCAGCGTGCCTGGGGCGTGCCGATCGCCGTCTTCGCCGATGCCGACGGCAATGTGCTGAGGGACGAGGCGGTCAACCAGCGCATCATGGATGCTTTCGAACAGGAAGGCGCCGACGCCTGGTTCGCGGAGGGCGCCAAGGAGCGTTTCCTCGGCAATCACGATGCCTCCAAATGGAAGCAGGTGATGGACATCCTCGACGTCTGGTTCGATTCTGGCTCGACGCATGTCTTCACGCTCGAAGACCGTCCGGACCTCAAATGGCCTGCCGACGTCTATCTCGAAGGCTCCGACCAGCACCGCGGCTGGTTCCACTCCTCGCTGCTCGAAAGCTGCGGCATCAGGGGCAGGGCGCCCTACGACACCGTCGTCACCCATGGCTTCACCATGGATGAGGAGGGGCGCAAAATGTCGAAGTCGCTCGGCAACACCGTCGTGCCGCAGGACGTCATCAAGCAGTCCGGCGCCGATATCCTGCGGCTGTGGGTGGTGACGACCGACTACTGGGAGGACCAGCGGCTCGGCAAGAACGTGCTGCAGACCAACATCGACGCCTACCGCAAGCTGCGCAACACCATCCGCTGGATGCTGGGTACACTCGCCCATGACGATGGCGAGGAGGTGCCGCTGGACAAGATGCCGGAGCTGGAACGGCTGATGCTGCATCGGCTTTCCGAGCTCGATGAGGTCGTGCGCTCGGGCTACGACGCGTTCGAGTTCAAGCGCATCACCCGCACCTTGCTCGACTTCATGGTGGTGGAGCTGTCGGCCTTCTATTTCGATATCCGCAAGGACGCGCTCTATTGCGACGGGCCTGCCAGCGTGAAGCGCAAGGCCTCGGTGCAAGTGGTGCGCCACCTCTTCGACTGCCTGGTGAAATGGCTGGCGCCGATGCTGCCGTTCACCATGGAAGAAGCCTGGCTCGACCGCCATCCCGATGCGGTCTCGCTGCATCTTGACCAGTTTCCTGAGATTCCGGCCAACTGGAAGAACGAGGCGCTGGCCGAGAAATGGCGCAAGGTGCGGCAGGTCCGCCGTGTTGTCACCGGCGCGCTCGAGATCGCACGTGCGCAAAAGGTCATCGGTGCATCGCTGGAAGCCGTGCCGGTCGTGACGCTTGACGATGCTGCGCTTGAAGCCGCAATCGCCGACGTCGATATGGCCGAAATGGCGATCACCAGCGATCTCGTCATCGCCCATGGCAAGGCGCCGGAAGGCGCCTTTGCGCTCGACGATGTCAAAGGTGTCGCCGTCGTGGTCGAAAAGGCCGAGGACCGCGGCCTGGTCAAATGCGCGCGCTCTTGGCGCTATACGGCCGATGTTGGGCAGGACGCCGAATTCCCCGACGTTTCGGCTCGCGATGCCGCGGTGCTGCATGAGTTGCAGGCGCGGGGACGTTTGTGAGGCCATAAGCCGGTGCACAAAAACCACGCTGCGTGGGCGAGAACCGCCCGCGCGTTGCCCTTAACGAGTGGTTGAGGTAAACACGCGAAACTCCGGAAGACAAATTGTCGCCGGATTTCCGTCGCAAGAGCGTGGACGATGGGGACCGGACCTTTGGCCGGTGGCGATCGAGAGGCTGTCTACAGTGGGACTTTTTGGCATGACCGACAGAATTTCCGTGCGCGTTGCGCTGCTGGCGCCGCTTGTCGCGTCCGGCCTCGCTCTGTCCGGCTGCATGGGTTCGCCCACCTACGGCACCGACAAGACGGCTGGCGAGCAGCTTGTCGGCGACCTGTCGGGTGCATTCTCGGTCGCCCCCAAGCACAAGCAACAGATTGACTACAAGCCGCGCCCGGAGCTGGTAAAGCCCGCGCCGGGGCAGAAGGAAGTGCTGCCGGCGCCTCAGGAAAGCATCGAGACGGCGAGCACCGATTGGCCCGAATCGCCGGAACAGCGCCGCGCCCGTCTGCGTGCCGACGCCACCGCCCACCAGGATGATCCGTCCTATCAGTCGCAGATCGTCGACGACGTGCAGACCGATCCGGCTGCGGTGAAGAAGGCGATGGCGGATTCAGCTTCGAGCCATCCGCCGCGCTGGTCGCCGGCGGATTCGGACAAGGGTCGCGCCGCCGAGATCCAGCGCCGCTCGGCAGAGGGCAAGCAGGGCGATCCCAACAGCCGCAAATATCTGAGCGAGCCGCCTCTGGCCTATCGCGCCGCCGCCGATACCGCGCCTCAGGGCGAACTCGGCGAGGATGAATACAAGAAGGAACGCCGCCTCAAGAGAGAGGCTGCCGCCAAGAGCAAGAGCGGCGGGCTCTTCGACTGGCTGCCTTCCTGGTAAAAAGCGTCGCCTTCCCAGTTGAAGGCGCTACGATTCCCGCCTTTCCCTGAAGAATTCCTTGAGTAGCAAGGCCGCATCGGCCTCGGCCATGCCCGGATAGATATCGGGCGTATGGTGGCAGGTCGGTGAGGCGAAGAAGCGCACGCCATTGATCACCGCGCCGCCTTTCTCGTCGGCCGCGCCGAAATAGAGCCGGCGCAGCCTGGCGAAGGAAATGGCGCCGGCGCACATGGCGCAGGGCTCCAGCGTCACATAGAGGTCGTGCCCGGTCAGCCGCTCGCTGGAGAGCTTCCGGCAGGCCGCGCGGATCGCCAGCATTTCGGCATGCGCCGTTGGATCGGCAAGCTCGCGGGTGCGGTTGCCGGCGGATGCCACCACGGTATCGCCGCTGGCGATGATGGCGCCGACGGGAACTTCGCCACGCAAGGCGGCGGCTTGCGCCTCTTTCAGCGCCAGCGCCATGAAATCCGGCCGCTTCACGCGGTTTCCATTCCGATTATCTCCTCGCCACTTGGCGGTGATCCTGTTATGGAGCGCGTCAACCCGAACATCGGAACAGATTTTCGGAAATGATCATGCGCCAAATCAAAGTGCTATAGCGTTCGTTGCGCGCCGTCTCTAGATCGAGAGATAGAGCATGACGCCGAAAACCGCTTTTCGGCATCATGCTTGGGGATGCGCCACGCTGTAGCAGCGCAAACGGACAAAGGCCACATGGACGACAACGACAAGAAATCTCCGCGCCACAAAGGCCCGGGCAAAAGCGGCCCGAGAGCCGCAGGGCCGCGCCGTGATGGCGCCGCCGGCAAAGGCGGCAAGCCTTCCTTCGGGGCCAAGAAACCCTATGCGCCGCGTGGCGCCAGGCCGGAAGCGGCTGACGGCGAGCGGCCGAAGCGCGACTTCAAGAGCGGCGATCGGCCGTTCAGCAAGGGGCCGCGTGCCGAAGGCAAGCCTTTCGAAAAGCGCGAAGGGCCGCGCAAGCCCTATGCACCGCGCGGCGATCGGCCGATTGCCGCCGATGGCGAGCGACCGAAGCGCGATTTCAAAAGCGGCGACCGGCCGTTCAGCAAGGGACCACGTCCCGAAGGCAAGCCTTTCGAGAAGCGCGAACGGCCGCGCAAGCCCTATGCGCCGCGCGGCGACCGGCCGATGGCGGCCGATGGCGAGCGGCCGAAGCGCGATTTCAAGAGCGACGACCGGCCGTTCAGCAAAGGGCCGCGCCCCGAAGGCAAGCCGTATGAGAAGCGCGAAGGTCCGCGCAAGCCCTATGCACCGCGCGGTGATCGGCCTGCTGCCGCCGAAGGTGAAAACCGTTTCGACCGGCCAAAGCGCGATTTCGGCGATCGCCCACAGCGCGACGCCGGCGATCGTCCGAAACGCGACTTCAGCGATCGCCCCAAGCGCGATTTCGGTGGTGACCGGCCGCAAGGCGCCTCAGGCAGCGGCTTCAAGCCGCGCCCGCGCGCCGCGGAGACTGAAGAAGCCGGCGAGCGTATCGCCAAGCGGCTGGCCCGCGCCGGCCTGGCTTCGCGCAGAGACGCTGAGGACCTGATCGCGGCCGGCCGCGTCAAGGTCAACAACCGGGCTTTGACCTCGCCGGCCTTCAACGTCATGCCCGGCGACATCATCCATCTCGACGGCATGGAAATCCCGCCGATCGAGCGCACAAGGCTGTTCCTGTTCCACAAGCCGGCCGGGGTCGTCACCACCAACCGCGACCCCGAGGGGCGCAAGACCGTGTTCGACGTGCTGCCGGCCGAATTGCCGCGGCTGATGACGATCGGCCGCCTCGACATCAACACCGAAGGCCTGCTGCTGCTCACCAATGATGGCGGTCTGTCGCGCGTGCTCGAACTGCCTGCCACCGGCTGGCTGCGCCGTTACCGCGTGCGCGTTCATGGCAAGGTCGAGGAAAGCATGCTCGCAGGCCTGCGCGAAGGCATTGCCGTCGACGGCGTCTTCTACGGCGCCATCGAGGCGACGCTCGACCGTGAGCAAGGCACCAACGCCTGGCTGACGATCGGCCTGCGCGAAGGCAAGAACCGCGAAGTGAAGAACATCCTTGGTTCGCTCGGCCTCGACGTGACGCGGCTGATCCGCATCTCCTACGGTCCGTTCCAGCTCGACGACCTTGCCGAAGGCCATGTGCTGGAGATCAAGGGCCGGGTCCTGCGCGACCAGCTCGGCGAACGTCTGATCGAGGAGTCCGGCGCCAATTTCGACGCCGAGATCACCAAGCCATTCTCCAACCATCCGGTGCGGCGTGAGCGCGAAGTGGAGCCCGAACGGCCGAAATTCACCCGCGAGGGGGACCGCCGGCCGATCGGCGAGGGCGGGCTGATCAAGAACCGCAAGCGCCGCGAAGGCAGCCGCGACGAAGCGCTGGGCAAACTGTCGACCAGTCCCGAAAGAGGCGCTGCGCCGGCAAAGAGCTTTGGCGAACGTGGCCCCCGGCCCGAGCGTAGCGAGTTTCGCGACAAGCCACGTGGCGATTTGGGCGACAAGCCCCGTGGTGGTTTTGGCGACAAATCTCGTGGCGCCTTTGGTGACAAGCCGCGTGGCGGCAAGAAACCCGAGCGCGAGCAGCGGCCGATCGAGCCGCCGGGCCAGCGCAAGGCCAATGTCTGGATGGCGCCAGGGGCGCGTCCGATCGGCAAGGGCAGGGCGGAAGCCGATGCCGCCAAGGCGGCCGACGCCAAGGCGCGCAAGGCTTCGTTCAAGCCGGTCTATGGCAAGCCGGCCTATGGCAAGCCTGGCGGCGCCAAGCCGTTCGGCAAGCCGCGCGGCGAACGTCCGGATGGCGGTCGGGGCGGTGAGCGGCCGCGCAATGGTCCCAAGGGTCCCCGGACCAGATGAGAGCCGTTTAGATGAGAATCGTCGGCGGTCAATTTCGCGGGCGTCCGCTGGCGACGCCGCGTGACCATGCCATCCGCCCGACCACCGACCGTGCCCGCGAGGCCGTCTTCAACGTGCTGGCGCACCGCTTCGCCGACAAACTCGAGGGCGCGCGCGTGCTCGACCTGTTCGCCGGCACCGGCGCGCTCGGCCTCGAAGCGCTGTCGCGCGGCGCTTCCTATGGCGTCTTCATCGAAGAATCGGCGGAAGGGCGCGGCCTGATCCGCACCAATGTCGAAGCCTTTGGCCTCACCGGCCGCACCAAGATCTTTCGCCGCGACGCGACGGCCTTGGGCGAGGCCGGCACGCTTGCGGCCTTTGGCCTGATCTTCGCCGATCCGCCCTATGGCAAGGGCCTCGGCGAGCGCGCCCTGCGTTCGGCCAAGGCCGGTGGCTGGCTGCTGCCCGGCGCGCTTTGCGTGGTCGAGGAAGCCGCCTCGGCCGCCTTCGAGGTTGGGCCTGAATTCTCGGTGGTCGATGAGCGCAACTACGGTGAGACGGTGATCCGGTTCATCGAGGCTGCGTGAGGGCGGCGCGGTTTGCGCCTTCAAAATGACGCACAATTCACTTTGCCTCGGTGGCTAACCTTGCCTATCGTCGCGCGATAACAACCGGAGCCATTAATGACACTTCATACTGAATGGCTGCGGAGAGCGTTGCTCGCCACCGCGCTGACCGTGGCCGGCCCGGCTCTTGCCGCGGACGACGGCAAGGTGGCAAATTTCCTGCTGGACAACGGTATGGAGGTGGTGGTCATCCCCGATCATCGTGCCCCCATCGTCACCCATATGGTGTGGTACAAGATCGGCAGCGCCGACGAGCCGCCAGGCAAATCCGGCATCGCGCATTTCTTCGAACACCTGATGTTCAAGGCCACGACCAACCACGCCGCGGGCGAGTTCGACCGCGCCATTTCGGACATAGGCGGCTCCAACAACGCCTTCACGTCCTATGACTACACCGCCTTTCACGAGACGGTGACGCCCTCGGCGCTCGAACAGATGATGAGCTTCGAGGCCGACCGCATGCGCAATCTCATCTTGACCGACGAGGTCATCAAGACCGAGCGCGACGTGATCCTGGAAGAACGGCGCTCGCGCATCGACAGCAACCCCGAGGCCGTGCTCGACGAAGAGGTCGATGCGACGCTCTGGCAGAACCAGCCCTACCGCATTCCGGTGATCGGCTGGATGCAGGAGATGGAGCAGCTGAACCGCACCGATGCGGTTGCCTTCTATGACAAGTACTACCGCCCCAACAATGCCGTGCTGATCGTTGCCGGCGATGTCGAGCCGGATGCGGTGAAGGCGTTGGCCGAAAAGACCTATGGCAAGGTCGCACGCGGCCCGGATCTGCCGCCGCGCATCCGCCCGGTCGAGCCGGAGCAGAACACCAAGCGCACGGTGACGCTCACTGACGCGCGCGTTTCGGTGCCGAGCTTTTCGACGCAATGGGTGGTTCCGTCCTACCACACCGCAAAACCCGGCGAGGCCGAGGCGCTCGACCTGTTGGGAGAGATCCTTGGCGGCGGCAGCCGCAGCCGACTCTACCAGCAGCTGGTGGTCAAGCAAGGCATCGCATCGGGGACCGGCGCCTTCTTCCAGGGTACCATGCTCGACGCCACCAATTTCACCGTCTATGGCGCGCCGCGCGGCGACGCCAAGCTGAGCGACGTCGAGGCGGCCGTCGACGCCGAGATCGCCCGCATCATCAAGGACGGTGTCACCGCCGACGAGCTGGAGAAGGCCAAGGCCCGCTATATCAGGGCCATGATCTTCGCCCGCGACAAGCAGGACGAGATGGCCAATCTCTACGGCGCCGAACTCGCCACCGGCGGCAACGTTAGGGATATCGAGGAATGGCCGGACCGCATTCGCAAGGTCACCGCCGATGATATCAAGGCGGTCGCCGCACGCTATTTGCTGCTCGACCGTTCGACCACCGGCTATCTCTTGCCGCAGCAACAGGCGGGGAATTGATTTGATGACGAACCTGCATAGCGCTGTGTTGCCTTCTCCGAACCAGGCTCCCCCTTCTCCCCTTCTGGGAGAAGGTGGCCTCGCGAAGCGAGGTCGGATGAGGGGTGCTCCAGCTTGGCAAAGACGGCGATCCTTCCAACACCCCTCAACCGTCTCGGCGCTGCGCGCCGATCCACCTTCTCCCACAAGGGGAGAAGGGAAGATCGTCCGCGCCTTCACCACGCTGTTCCTTTCCATCTTCTTCCTCGTCCTGCCGGCGCTTTCGGCGCGCGCGATGGACATCCAGCAGGTGACCTCGTCAAAGGGCATCAATGCCTGGCTGGTCGAGGACCACTCGATTCCGATCATCGCCATTCGCTTCGTCTTCGACGGCGGCTCGACGCAAGATCCCGCCGGCAAGGAAGGGCTGGTCAATCTGATGACCGGCCTGTTCGATGAGGGCGCCGGCGATCTCGACAGCGACGCCTTCCAGACCAGGCTCGACGATGCCGGCGCCGAAATGGGCTTCGACGCGGCGCGCGACGGCACCTATGGCGCCATGCGCATGCTGGCCGAGCAGAAGGATGCCGCCTTCGACCTGCTCCGGCTGGCGGTCACCAGCCCGCGCTTCGACCAGGCGCCGATCGACCGCATCCGCTCCCAAATCCTGTCCGGCATCCTCGCCAGTGAGCGCGACCCCAACACCGTCGCCCAGACCAAATGGCTGCGCGCCATCTATGGCGACCATCCCTATTCCAGGCCCGACCAGGGCACCAAGGACAGTATCGCCACCATCACCGCGGCGGATCTGGCGGCCTTCCACAAGGCCAATTTCGCCCGCAACGGCCTGCATGTCGCGGTGGTCGGCGACATCGACGCCGCGACGCTGAAAAAGAAACTCGACCAGGTGTTCGGCGATCTGCCGGAGAAGCAAATCCTGCAACCGGTTGCCGACACCGAGCTGAAGCTTGGCCAGCAGCTCGAAGTCGATTACGACCTGCCGCAGACCTCGCTGCAGTTCGCCTATCCCGGCGTGAAGCGCGATGCGCCGGATTTCTTCGCCGCGGTGCTGATGAACCAGATTCTCGGTGGCGGCACCTTCACCTCGCGCCTCTATGACGAGGTGCGCGAAAAGCGCGGCCTGGCCTATAGCGTCGATTCCAACCTGGTCGATCACCAGCATTCCAACGCGCTGATCATCACCACGGCGACGCGTTCGGACCGCGCCGCCGAGACGCTCGCCATCGTCAAGGACGTGGTCAAGAAAATGGCCGAGGAGGGCCCGACCGAGGCCGAACTGGACGCGACCAAGAAATACATGGTCGGCTCCTATGCCATCAGCAATCTGGATTCTTCCAGCGGTATCGCCGCCACGCTGGTGGAGTTGCAGCTCGACAATCTCGGCATCGACTACGTGCAGCGCCGTGCGGCGCTCATCAACGGCGTGACGCTCGATCAGGTCAAGGCGGCGGCGAAGAAGCTGCTGACGCCGGCCCCCGCGATCATGAGCATCGGTCCGAAGCTGGAGGCCAAATGACAGGTCCCACGTTCGGCATCGCCTTTGGCGGCGGCGGCGCACGCGGCCTGGCACACATCCACATCGTCGCGGCGCTGGACGAGCTCGGCATCAAGCCGGTGGCCATCGCCGGCTCCTCGATCGGCGCCATCATGGGCGCCGGCATGGCCTCCGGCATGAGCGGTAAGGACATCGAGGACTATGCCCGTTCGATCCTGGGCCGCCGCGCCGAGGTCGCCGCGCGCATGTGGCGCTCGCGGCCCGGCACCATCGCCGAGGCCATGCAGGGTGGCATCCGCGTCAGCCAGTTCAACATCGAGCGCATCCTGAAGGCCTTCCTGCCCGAAGCCATCCCCGAAACCTTCGCCGAGCTGAAGATCCCGCTCAAGGTGACGGCGACCGACTATTTCGGCCACAAGCTGGCCGTCTTCGACGATGGCGACCTGCATTCGGCCTTGGCTGCCTCGGCCGCCATTCCCGCCGTGTTCCGTCCGGTGACGCGCGACGACCGCGTGCTGATCGACGGCGGCATCTACAATCCGGTGCCGTTCGACCTCATCGAAAACGCCGCCGACATCATCATCGCCATCGACGTCGTCGGCGCGCCGAGCGAGGCCGAGCGCAAGCACCCGACCACCGTCGACCTGATGTACGGCGCCACGCAATTGATGATGCAGTCGATCATCGCCCACAAGCTGAACCAGCACCCCCCCGACATCCTGATCCGCCCGCCCGTGTCGAAATACCGCGTGCTCGATTTCATGAAGATCGACACGCTGATGGCCGAGACGGAAGCGATCAAGGACGAGTTGAAGCGCGAGATCGAGAAGGCGGTGGAATCGCGCGCCGGCAAGAGCAAACGCGGCAAGGGAGCTGCGGGGTGAGGCGAAGCTGACCGGTGTTGCCATTGGGCGCCGGCCAGTCCCACTGGCGCCTACAGCGACGAGCCCCGGCCACTGTCGACGAACGCCAGAGCGACCACACGCGGAGCAACGCAGTAGACAACTCTCGCCCTGCGGCCCGTCTTCGTCATCGCGGCGCCGGTGGTCAGGTCGACGACGATATCCTCATAGCCCAGCACTTCGCGATCGAGCGGATACACCGCCTTGTAGACGGCTTCCTTGGCTGAAAAGAGAATGCGAACGGCGAGGTGTCGATTGACCGGGTCTGCCCGGTCCGCTCCAGTTGCAACAAGCGCGAAGATGTCGTCGGGCAAGGGCAGGGCGGGCTCGACATCGATGCCGAGCGCGACGATGTCGGAGACCGGCGCGACTGCCGCCACGGCCATTTCGTCGTCATGAGCCAGCGAACCAATTATCCCCGGCGGCCATACCGGCGCGCCGGACGATGCACGCAAGACAGCCACGCCGTTCAAGCCCATATCCGCCAGCAGCCCGCGCGCGATCCATCGCGCCGCGCCGCTCGCCCGCCGCATCAGCGGCTGGCGCGACGGGATGGAGCGTGCTTCCTGCGGCAGCAAATGGTTCTCATCGCCTTCGCGGATCGTGCGGCAGCCGAGCCGAACGCCGAGCGGCGCCATGGCGACCATCGCCGCCAGCAGGGTTGCCTGGGCCGACAGGCTCGCACCGGCGTCTAGCGGCGGTGTCATGGTTGGTCGATCCGTCTAGGCAAAGCGAGGTCCGCGATCATTTCCCCGTCCTCGTCCAGCCCTTCCTCGACGAAGCCGGCGGCGCGATAGAGCTGCCGTGCCGCTTCATTTTCCGGTTCGTAGCAGATGGAAACGTGCCTGATGTGGCCGAGCCCCTGGATTTCGCCAAGCACTTCACGCAAAGCGGCCTTGCCGTAGCCTCTGCCTTGCCAGGCGCGGTCGATCATGAAGCGGTAGATCCGCGCCTCGTCTTCGTCGCGTGGCGCCTCATACATCAGGAACCCGACGACACGACCCCCGGCCATGATTGCGCGCGGGCGGGCATCCCTGTCGGATCCGGCCTCGCGCAGCGAGGCCTGGTTGCTGGCGACGAAGTCCATCTGCTCAGGCGCCAGCTGCAGTGCCGTGACCAAGGCGCGATTGGCCGGGGTCACCGGGGCGATCCGGATGTCGAGTGTGCTTCCGGATCGCTCCGTCACGTTGCCTCCGACCGTTATCGGGATCGAGTGTCAAATCTTGGAGCCGTCATCCGAAATCGGCTCGACGAACCGATGAAGCTTGGCCGGGTTGCCGCGCCAGATCGAGTTGGGCTCGAGCTCCTCGCCCTTCATCACGAAGGAATCGGCGTCGACCATCGATCCCTTGCCCATCACGACGCCGTAATGGATGAACGCCGACGGGCCAAGCGTGCAGCCATCGCCGATGCGGATGTAATCGGACTTGAAGGCGCCTTCTTCCAGCGAATGGGCCTGGATGACCGACCCCTCGTTCAGCGTGACGTCGTCGCCGATCTCCACCAGGGAACGCTCGGTCAGGTTGGCGCCACCGTCATAGACCCTGCTGCCGACCTTGACACCCAGCAGGCGCAGGATCATCGGCCGGAACGGCGTGCCGGCGAACAGGCGCACGATCGGTGAATCCGCCAGCTTCCAGTGGCGTTCGTGGCGCCAGAAGTCGACGTCGTAGATCGTTGTTATCCGTGGCTTCAGTCTCCTGAAACCAAGGCTTGCCCGCTCGACGAAGATGTAGAACGGAATGGTAATGATGGAGGTCAGGATCACCGCCACGAAGAGCGCGACCTCGGCCCATTCGGTATAGTAGTTCAACGCACGGTCCCAGATCGCCAGCGTCACGAACAGCATGACCCATTGCGTCGCCATGAACAGAAGGATCGTCACCAGATTGTGGCGGTTCTTGAACGGGATGCGCTTGCGCCGGTCCGCCTCGTCGACGCCGGCGATCAGCTCCTTGTCGCGGTTCACCATGCGCGGAATCTCAAAGGATGGCGAACCCAAGAGCCCGACATTCTCGCGCACCGGCCCATCGATGGGGACCATCACCTTGGTGCCGAGCAGGACGTTGTCGCCTGTGCGTCCATCCGGCGGATAGTAGATGTTGTTGCCGAGATAGTTGCGCTCGCCGATCCGCGTCGGCTCGAGCCGGAAAGCCGAGGCGGACTTGTGCATGTTGATCATGAACAGCCCGTCCGACACCATGGTCTCGGTGCCGATCTCGCACAGAAGCGGGTTTTCGTGCTGCTGGTTGGAGCCGAAATTGGAACCGGTCTGCACCACCTTGTTGAGGTTCCACCCGATGGCGCGCATGTAATAGACGATGGCCGAGCTGTCGCCGAACAGCAGCCCGAGCACACGCGAGTTGCTGGAAAACTCGGAGACGGTCTGCAGCCAGTAACGGAAACCGTAGAGCGTATAGGTGCGGCCGGGCTTCAGGATCAGGCTGATCACGCGCGGCACCACCGTGGCGGCGAAAAACGCGAGCGCGCCATAGCCGAAAAGCGTGACCGTCGTGCCGATCGCGACCAGACCGATCGTTTCCTGATAGTCGTCGCCGACATATTCCCAATAGCTATGGAACAGCAGCGGCAGCGGGGTGACGACAGCGAACAGCAGCACCAGCTGGACGGCTTCGTAGAGGAAACGCCGAACCTCGTAAGCGTTCGCGTTGCGCACCTTGCAATAGTCGGCCGTGGTCGGCACGGCGGGCGACCCATGCCAGTGCTCACCGTCCGGGATACTTTGTCCACGCTGCAGCGAGGATGAATGGCCGAGCTGGCCGCCGTCGCCGATCGAACTGTCGATGTCGAGCGTGGAGCCGACGCCGACGAAGGCATCGCGACCGATGGTCAGCGGCCCGGTGTGGATGTAGCCGGCCTGGGCGCGATAGCCGAGGATCATCGATTCCTTGCGCAGGATGGTGTTGGCGCCGATCGAGATGAGATCCGTGCAGACGGGCACGGAACGCGACTCGATGACCGCGTTGTGCCCAAGCTTTGTGCCGAGCAGCCGCAGGTAAATGCTGTAGAGCGGGCTGCCGCGGAACAGCACGACAGGTGCGGTGCGGATCAGCGTCTTGACGACCCAGAAGCGATAGTAGCGCCATCCCCAGATCGGAAACGCTTCGGCCTTCCAGCGGCCGATGAGCACCCATTTCGCCAGGACGGCAAAGCCCGACATGCCGAAGAACACGGCGGCTGAAAGCGCCACGCACCTGACATAGAGCTGCAGCGGCTCGTCGAGCGCGTCATAGACCCAGTTGAGGCCGTTGTTGATCGCCCACAGCGCGACATAGCTGTAGCCAAGGTAGAACGAAAGCTGGGCCATGCCGCAGGTCCAGTAGACAAGGTTCGAGGCCCGGCGGGTCAGCACTGGCTCGAAGGTGGCCGTCGTCATCTCTTCCGCCGCACCCAGATGGCGCGCCAGGCGCGCCACTGTGGGATAGAGATAGATGTCGCGCATCGACGTCGTCGCCCATTCCTTGCGGGTGCGAACGCGGGCGCAGAAATGCGCCATCAGCAGCGAGTTGGCGCCGAGGTCGTCGAAGAAATTGTCCTCGACCGACACCTCGTCGAATTTCAGCACCGCGGCCAGGGCGTCGGCCAGGAAACGCTCGTCGTCATTGCCGGGCGCCACCATGGCACGGTCTGCCGAAAGCCTCGTGCTTGTCGGCTTCGGCAGCTGGCGCAGGTCCACCTTGTTGGAGACCGTCATCGGGATCGCCGGCAGCTCCTCCAGATAGGCCGGCACCATGTAGTCCGGCAGGCGCCGCTTCATCGTCTGGGCGAGATCCCCGCGGGAAATCGCCGCTACGCCGGTTTTAAGCGCGTAATAGGCAACGAGTTCGACGCGGCCGGGTTCGATCTCCCAGGTGGTAACGGCGGCCTGCGCGATCTCGGGCTGGTCGAGCAGCACCGCCTCGATCTCGCCGAGCTCGATGCGATACCCCCGGATCTTCACCTGAGTGTCGATGCGCCCGGCATACTCGATCTCGCTCTTGGCGTTGATCCGGCCAAGGTCGCCGGTGCGGTAGATGCGCTGCGACGGGTTGTTCGGCAGGCCGATGAAATCGGCAATGAATTTCTGGTCGGTCAGGTCCGGCCGGTTGAGATAGCCGACGGCGAGCCCGATGCCGGCAATGCCGATCTCGCCCAGTTCACCCGGCTCGGCAAGTTGCGGTAACGAGGCGTCGAGAATGACGATCGAGTAGGTCGGCAACGGCGCGCCGATGGTCACCGGACTGTCGGGCGTCAGCGCCCCCATGGTCGCTGTGACGGTCGCCTCGGTGGGGCCATAGGTGTTGAGGATCTGCCTGCCCGGCTTCGACCAGCGCACCACCAGATTGTGCGGGCAGGCCTCGCCGCCGACCAGCAGCGTGCGCAGGCTGGGCACGTCCGATGTCATCGACGACAGCAAGGTCGGGCTGCAGGCCATGCAGGTGATGTCATGGAGGCGCAGGAAATCCGCCAGTTCCTCTCCCACCAGTGGCATCTGGCCAGGTGCGGGCACGACTGTCGCACCGGCGACGAACGGCACCCAGATCTCTTCGGAGGAGAAGTCGAAGGCAATGGTCATGCCCTGATAGACCCGGTCGCCTGGCCGGTATCCGTAGGAGGAGGCGGCGACCCGGATGAAGTTGACGAAGCTCTGGTGCTTGATGACCACGCCCTTGGGCTTGCCGGTGGTGCCTGAGGTATAGAGGATGTAGCAGATGTCGTCGGCGGTCTTCGCATGCGGCTTCAGCGGCGCGGGCGACTGTGCGGAAATCTCTGCGGCGGCGCTGTCGATCAACACATGCGGCACGGCCAGTTGACCGGCGCGTGACGCATAGGCGGCGATGGTGACGATCATGCTGACGCCGGCGTCTTCGATGATGAGCGCCATCCGCTCCTGCGGAAACGCGGTGGCCAACGGCACGAAGGCGGCTCCCGCCTTCATCACCGCCAGCAACGCGACATAAGTGTCCGCCGACCGGTCGAGAATGAGCCCGACCCGGTGGCCCGGCCGTACGCCGTGCTTGATCAGCATGCGGGCAAACTGGTTGGCACGGCCGTTCAGCTCCTGATACGTCCAGACACGCTCGTCGGAGATCACCGCCGGCAACGTGGCGAACGCTTCTGCGAGTTGCTCGAACACCGTATCGAGCCGCTCACCGGGCAGGCCATGCCGGTCAAAGTCGGTGCCCGTCAGGATCTGGCCATGGCCGGCCCTTGCCGGGCCGTGAGCGATCCTTGCCAGCGCATCGATGCTTGCCAGGCCGGTTTGGCTGATCGGCGTTGCCGCGTCGCTATCCAGTTCGGCGATATCGTAGTCCATTTCCATACTCTCTTGTCTTGGCCAGGCGGCCGTTCATGCCGCCGCGCGAGCAGGCATTGTGCCGCTGCGATTTTGTTGGTGGAGGACCGACGCTTCTAAAAAGGAAGAACCCGGAATCCCGACTGCGGAGGCTTATGCCATCCGATCTTTTCGCCAGTTTTTCCGAACGGTTGAATTTTGTTTCTGGAGTGTGTCTGGGCGCGCATTCCCCTTGTTGGTTCTTGCGGGGGCTGGAGCGTGCCTTGCTTACTCTTTCGAGTCGAAACGGCGGCAGTTGGCCAAGATCGGCGGCGGGGCGAGTCCCTTGTGGGTCCGAAGGGCGGACGAGAAGCGCGGCCCGGCCTACAGCATCGATTCCAACCTGATCGGCCACCAGCATTCCAACGCGCTGATCATCACCACAGCACCGCGTCCGACCGGGCGGGTCGAGACTCTCGGGGTCGTCTAGGACGTCGTGAAGAAAATGGCGCTGAAGCGCGAAGTGGAAGGGAGGCGCGCGCCAAGGGAAAGCGAGGGAAGGCTGGGTGAGGGAAGCTGAGCGCCGACGCTGCTGATCTCCCCCACAAGGGGGGAGATTGGCCTACTTCCCAGCCGCATACTCCAGCGCCACCACGCCATTGCTGAACTGCACGGCCGAGATCGGCTCGAGCGCCACTGGCACATCGGACGGAAACAGCTTCTTGCCGTCGCCAACAGTACCGGGATAACTCAGCAGCCTGACGCGGTCGACCAGTCCGTGGCGCAGCAATTCCTGGGCGACGCTGAGGCTGCCATGCACATAGATGTTGCCGCCACTGCCTTGCTTCAGCTTGCTCACTGCTTCCGGCAAGGAACCCGCAAGCAATTCCGCCGGCTTCCAGTCCAACGCTTTCAGGCTGGTCGAGGCGACATATTTCGGCAGCGCGTTGAACCGGTCGGCAAAATCGCCGGTTTCACTCAGCCATGAGCCGGCAAAAATCTCATAGGTCGTGCGCCCCAACAGCATGGCGCCGCTGTCGGCAAGCTCATCCTCCTTGAACCTTTGCATTTCATCGCTCCAGGTCACTTTGGGCAGCTTCTCGACCTCTGCAATGCCGTCGACGCTGATGAATTCGGTGACGATCAATTTTCTCATAGCGTTCTCCTTCTGTGGCCAGAGGACGGATGGCGGAGATCCGATGCTACACGCTTGGTGAAAAAGAGCGCGGCGCTTCGACAACCTACCGCTGACAGGCGAGGTTTACGCAATTGTGGTCTAACCATCCCCCTTGTCATCCCCACCACCTTCCCTTAATCTCATCTGAGAAAACCTTTTCCCAAATCGCCCAGCACGTGCTGACCTCACAAGTCATCACCGTGCAGGGCGGTAAGAGAAAACCTTTTCTCAGCTAAGGAACGCGCCGCGCATCATGTCCTCCGACGCCTCTCCCGCCAAGACCCCCGTCACCCTGCGTGAGGTGGCGTCCGCCGCCGGCGTCAGTGTGGCCACGGCGTCGAAGGCGCTGAACGGGCAGGGGCGCATGACGGCACAGACGCGCGAGCGCATCCGCGAGACGGCGCAGCGGCTCGGGTTCCGGCCGAACAGCCTGGCGCAGAGCCTGTTGCGCAAGCGCTCCTTCACCGTCGGGCTGCTTACCAACGATACCTACGGCCGCTTCTCGCTGCCGCTGATGGCTGGCGTCTCCGATGCGCTGGTCGATGCCGGCGTCTCGGTGTTCCTGTGCAATGTCGAGGACGACCAGCGGCTCGGCCAACTGCATGTCGAGGCCATGCTCGACAAGCGCGTCGACGGCATCATCGCCACCGGCAAGCGCATCGACCGCCACCTGCCGGTCGACCTCGCCAATCTGCGCATCCCGGTGATCTATGCCTTCACCCAGCCCGATCCCGACGCCATCGGCTTCGTCTCAGACGATGCCGGCGGGGCGCGGCTGGCGGTCGAGCATTTTTGCGCGCTCGGGCGCCGGCGCATCGCCCATGTCAGCGGTCCGGCGAGCTTTGCCGTGGTGCATGAGCGGGCGCGCGCCTATCGCGAGGTGCTGGCCGAGCACGGCCTGCCGGTTGCCGAGCCGCTGCTCGGCGCCTGGTCGGAAGCCTGGGGGCATGAGGCGGTCGGCAAACTTTTCGACGGTAAGGCGGGCAGGGGAGAAAGGCCCGACGCCGTCTTCTGCGGCAACGACCAGATCGCGCGCGGCGTCATCGATGCGCTGCGCGAGCGTGGGGTCAGTGTGCCCGGCGAAGTCGGCGTCATCGGCTTCGACAATTGGGAGATCGTGGCCGAAGCGACGCGGCCGCCGCTGACCTCGGTCGACATGAACCTGTCAGCGCTTGGCCGCGAGGCCGGGCTTGCACTGCTTTCGCTCGTCGGCGGCCAACCGGCCGCGCCGGGCATCCGAAAACTGCCGTGCCGGCTGGTGGTGCGTCAGTCATGCGGCCGTCCACCAGGCGGCTAGGAGAACGCGCGGCGCGATCTGCGCCGCAATAGGGAGGAGAACAGAACCATGAGGAGGAGAACCATGAAGACCATGATTGCCGGGCTCGCGCTCGCCGCAAGCATCTTTGCTCTGCCCGCTTTTGCCGCCGACACGGCCAATATCTGGGTGCGCGCCGACGGCTCGAATTTCATGCCGCGCATCGTCGATGCCTTCAACAAGGCGCATGAGAACCAGATCAAGCTCGACATCATCCCCAATGCCGAGATCATTCCGAAATATGGCGCCGCGGCCGCCGGCGGCACGGCGCCCGACGCGCTATCGCTCGACCTGATCTACACGCCGGCCTTTTCCGCCGCCGGCCAGCTGGAAGACATCACCGACTGGGCGAAGTCGCTGCCCTATTTCGCCAGCCTGTCGCCGGCGCACGTCAAGACCGGCACTTACAAGGGCCGCATCTACGGCCTGCCGTTCTCGGCCGATAGCTCGGTGCTGATCTGGAACAAGAAGCTGTTCAAGCAGGCCGGGCTCGACCCTGAAAAGGGCCCGACCAACTGGGCCGAAATCGAAGCCGACGCCGAGAAGGTCAACGCGCTCGGAGGCGACATCAAGGGTTTCTACTTCTCCGGCAATTGCGGCGGCTGCAACATCTTCACCTTCACGCCGCTGATCTGGGCCTCGGGCGGCGACATCCTCTCCGAGGACGGCTCCAAGGCGACGCTGGACAGCCCGCAACTGCGCGGCGCCATCGACCTTTACCGGTCGATGGTCAAGAAGGATCTGGTGCCGGCCGGCGCGCAGACCGATACCGGTTCCAACTTCTTTGCCGCCTTTGCCGCCGGCAATATCGGCATTTCGCCGTCCGGCGCCTTCGCCATCGGCGCCCTCAACACGCAGTATCCCAATGTCGATTACGGCGTCACCTTTCTGCCGGGCAAGGATGGCGCCTGGTCGTCCTTTGCCGGCGGCGACAATTTCGTCGTCACCAAGGGCACAACAAAGCTCGCCGTGGTGAAGGAGTTTCTCGACTTCGCCTATTCGCTGGAGGGCCAGACCATCCTGGCGAAATACGGCAGCCTGCCGGTGCGCGGCGACATCGCCAAGGAGGCGCTGAAGGATCTCGACCCGCGCTACCAGATCGCCGCCGAGGCGATGGCCAAAGGCCGCACGCCCTATTCGGTGGTGTTCAACGATTTGATCAACTCCGCCAACGGCCCGTGGACGCAAATGGTCAACGAAGTCTTCTTCGGCGACGATGTCGACGGTGCGATCGCGAACGCCCAGGAGACCATGCAGTCGATCATCGACCAGGCGCCGCAGAAATAGGGACTGGCTGGACGGCAAGGTGGCGCAACGCCCTGCCGTCCGAGGTCCTGATCCGGCCGCCCGTCCGTCTCCCTGGACGGGCGGCCGGACATCGCATCTGTCCAGCTTGGTTCCTCGCCCCCACGAAGTGGGGGAGAGGTGGCTCGGCGAAGCCGAGACGGAGAGGGGGCTGCGCCCTACGATCGCCCCCTCTCCGGCCGCTTCGCGGCCACCTCTCCCCCGCCTCTGGCGGGGGCGAGGAACCCAAGCTGAAATTCCCTCCCCACAAGGGGAGAGCAAAGCAAGAGCAGAGCCTATGACCGCCATCGCAACCACCACCCCGCCACGTGCCAGAAAACTGGTCGGCGCCGGGCGCCGGCAGTGGATCGGCTTGCTCTATGTCGCGCCGGCCGTGGCGCTGGTCGTCGTGTTCTTCATCATCCCGCTCGGCATGACGGCGTGGATGTCGTTGCACAACTGGCCGCTGATGGGCGAGCACAGCTACATCGGCCTCGATAACTATTGGGCGATCCTGCGCGACACCAGGTTCTGGAACGCGCTGCGCTTCACCGGCCTCTACACGGTGGTGGTGACGATCGCGATCTTCGCCGTCGCATTTCCGCTGGCGCTGTTCATCGAGCGTCCCCGGCGGCTCACCGGCTTCTACCGCACGTCCTTCTTCATGCCGGCTGTCATCGGCTTTGCTTCGGCCAGCCTGCTTTGGTCGTGGCTGCTCAATGTCGATTCAGGCCTGTTCAGCCCGGCCGCTTACGACCTCGGCCTGACCGGGAAGAAATTCAACCTTCTGGCCACCTTCCAGCCGGCCTTCTGGTCGATCATCGCCATGGTTGTGTGGAAGGTGGCGGGCTTCACCATGATCATCCTGATGACCGGCCTGCAGTCGATCCCGACCGATCTGCAGGAGGCGGCGATGATCGACGGGGCAGGACCATTCGCGCGCTTTCGCGCCATCACGCTGCCCTTGATGCGCCGCACGCTGGCGCTGGCGCTGATCCTGTCGGTGGCGGGCTCGATCCTCGCCTTCGACCAGTTCTACATCATCCTGCGCGGCGGCCCGCGCAACCAGACGCTGACCGCCGTCTACTGGATATTCAACCAGTCCTTCGTGTCGTTCAAGCTCGGCTATGGCGCCGCACTGTCGATGATCCTGCTCGCCATCCTGGTCGCGCTCAGCACGTTCCAGCTCTGGCTGCTGCGCAAGCCCGAGGGGGTCGACTGATGGCGCAGGCAAGAAGCCGCAACAGCCGCTTGCGCCTCGGCATCGCCGAGCACGCCACCGGCATGATCGCCTCGGTGCTGTTCCTGGCGCCAATCGTCTGGACGGTGCTGTCGGCCTTCAAGCCGTCGCAGGAGGCGCGCCTGCCGCCGCTGCCGCCCTGGCCGACCACCGGTTTTTCGGTCGAAAATTACGGCACGCTCAACACCTTCGGCGACGGGCTATGGCTGCCGGCGCAAAACAGCATCTATGTCTCGGTCATGACGGTGGTGTTTTCCGTGATCGTCAGCGTGCTTGCCGGCTACGGTTTCTCGCGCTTCCGCTTTCCGTTCAAGGACCTGCTATTTGTCGTCATCCTGTCGACGATCATGATCCCGTTCCAGTCGATCCTGACGCCGATCTTCCTGGTGCTGACCAAGGTCGGCCTGCACAACACGCTGACCGGGCTGGTCTTTGTCTATGTCACGCTGCAGCTACCGTTCTCGATCTTCATGATGCGCAACGCCTTCGACGCGGTGCCGCGCGAGATCGAGGAGGCCGCCCGCATGGACGGCGCCAACAATCTCACCATGCTGCTGAAGGTGATGCTGCCTTTGGTTTGGCCCGGCATCGTCACCATCGCGCTGTTCGCCTTCCTCGGCGCCTGGAACGAGTTCCTGGCCGCCCTGGTGCTGATGACCGACCAGTCCAAATTCACACTGCCGATCATGATGACCGCACTTCAGTCCGGCCGCTTCGGCGCCATCGACTGGGGCGCCGTGCAGGCCGGCGTCACCGTGATGATGGTGCCTTGCCTGATCCTCTTCCTGTTGCTGCAGCGCTTCTACATACGCGGCCTGATGGCCGGCGCGGTGAAATGACCCGCAGTGAAATGACAATGACGAAATCGAACGGAGCCAGCCGATGACCGCACACAAATCCGCCGCCCGAAAGACCGGCAAACTGAGCCTCGCCTTCCGCCCGCTGCCGGTGCCGCAGGTCGACGTGCGCGGCTTCTGGGGCGACCGCGTCGATGCGGTGGCGTCGCGCACCGCCGACATCCTCTACGAGCGCTGCGTCGAAGCCCGCATGCTGGAGCAGATCGATCCGGACCGGCCGTCGCCCGGCCTCGTCATCCCCTTCCATTCGCCGTCGCCCGACGAGGCGGCCACACCCGGCTTCACCGGCTCGACGGTGACGACGCAGATGTTCTGGGACTCCGACTGGGGCAAGACCATCGAGACCGCCGCCTATTCGCTCTACCGCCGCCGCAACGAACGGCTTGAGAAAAACATCGACGCCGTCATCGACATGTACGAAAAGCTGCAGCAGCCCGACGGCTATCTGTCGAGCTGGTATCAGCGCATCCAGCCCGGTCTGCGCTGGACCAATCTGCGCGACTGCCACGAGCTCTACTGCGCCGGCCATCTGATCGAGGGTGCGGTCGCATATTTCCAGGCCACCGGCAAGCGCAAGCTGCTCGACATCCTATGCCGCTATGCCGACCATATCGCCGACAGGTTCGGGCCGGAGCCCGGCAAGCAGAAGGGCTATTGCGGCCATGAGGAGATAGAGCTGGCGCTGGTCAAGCTGGCGCGGGCGACTGGCGAGCGGAAATATATGGACCTGGCGAAATACTTCATCGACCAGCGCGGCGTTGAGCCGCATTATTTTGACGAGGAGGCGTGCGCCCGCGGCGCCGACCCGAAGGCCTACCATTTCAAGACCTACGAATACAATCAGTCGCACAGGCCGGTGCGCGAGCAGGACAAGGTCGTCGGTCATGCCGTCAGGGCGATGTACCTCTATTCCGGCATGGCTGACATCGCCACGGAATATGGCGACGATACGCTGCGGATAGCACTCGACCGGCTCTGGGACGATCTCACCACCAAGAGCCTCTATGTCACCGGCGGCCTTGGGCCGTCGGCCCACAATGAAGGCTTCACCAGCGACTACGACCTGCCAAACGAAACCGCCTATGCCGAGACCTGCGCCTCGGTGGGGCTGGTGTTCTGGGCCAGTCGCATGCTCGGCATGGGCCCCAACGCCCGCTACGCCGACATGATGGAGCGGGCGCTCTACAACGGCTCGATCTCCGGCCTGTCGCTCGACGGCTCGCTGTTCTTCTACGAGAACCCGCTGGAAAGCCGGGGCAGGCACAATCGCTGGAAATGGCACCGCTGCCCCTGCTGCCCGCCCAATATCGGCCGCATGGTGGCGTCGATCGGCAGCTATTTCTACAGCCTGGCCGACGATGCGCTGGCCGTCCACCTCTATGGCGACTCGACGGCGCGTTTCGACATCGCGGGCACGCCGGTCAGCCTCGTCCAGACCAGCAATTATCCTTGGGACGGCGCGGTCTCGATCCGGGTCGAGCCGGAGGCGCCGGTCGAGTTCACGCTGCATCTGCGCGTGCCATCCTGGTGCCGCAAGGCGACGCTGAAGGTCAACGGTGTGCCTGTCGACCTCGATGCCGCGTCGAACGATGGCTACGCGGCGATCTGGCGCGAGTGGCAAAACGGCGACCGGGTCGAACTCGACCTCGACATGTCGATCTCGCGCCTGTTCGCCAACCCGCAGGTGCGCCAGGATATCGGCCGCGTCGCGCTGTCACGCGGCCCGCTGATCTATTGCGTTGAGGAAACAGACAATCCTGGCCAACTGCACCGCATCAGCTTGCCGCGCACGGCCCGGATAGAAGCACACCCGGAACCGAACCTGCTCGGCGGCGTCGTCACGCTTTCGGCCACGGTCGACCGCGAGGCGGCGGAAGGTTGGGAGAACGGCCTCTATAGAAGCGAGCCGCCGGCCCACGAGGAGATCAGGCTCACGGCGGTTCCCTACTATGCCTGGGACAATCGCGACCCGGGCGAGATGCTGGTGTGGCTGCGGGACGGGTGAGTTACAAACTCACAAACGCCGTCAGCGGCAGGTGATCCGACGCAACCCGCGACAGCGGTGTGTCATGGGCTTCCACGGACGAGACCATGCCGTGCCGGTTGGCCATGATCCGGTCGAGCGCCAGCACCGGCAGGCCTGAGGGAAAAGTCGGTACGGCCGGCGGCGTGGCAAAGGTTGTGTGCAGCGTCTTCAGCGCCGAGCGGTTGCCCAGCCGCCATTCATTGAGGTCGCCGAGCAGCAAGGTCGGCCTTTCATCCTGGCTGCTCATAATGTCGAGCACGACGCGGGCCTGCTCGGAGCGCGAGCGGCGCAACAGGCCGAGATGCGCGGCAATGACCCGCAGCGTGCGGGTTTCGTCGAGGTCGATCTCGGCCACCAGCGCGCCGCGTGGCTCCAGGCCCGGCAGCTTGATCTGATGCACGTCGCGCACCGTCCCACGCTTGAACAACAGCACGTTGCCGCGCCAGCCATGACCCTTGCCGTTTCCCGAAACCGGCACCGGCACCAGTCCGGTTTCGTGCTCGATCCGGGCAAGGTCGAGTAGCCCGGCGCGGTCGCCGAAGCGGTTGTCGGCCTCCTGCAAAGCAATGACGTCGGGGCCGATTTCACGGATGACGCGGGCGGTCCGTTCGGGGTCGAATCTGCGGTCGGTGCCGATGCATTTGTGGACGTTATAGGAGGCGACCACCATCTGGGCGCCGTCGACGCGCTTGCGCGGCGTCGCGTTCGCCTTGCGC
Source organism: Mesorhizobium sp. P2_F7 (assembly GCF_056403695.1). Lineage (NCBI taxonomy): Bacteria > Pseudomonadati > Pseudomonadota > Alphaproteobacteria > Hyphomicrobiales > Phyllobacteriaceae > Mesorhizobium > Mesorhizobium sp. P2_F7. Next base: position 170,984 of record NZ_JBFUFA010000004.1, read on the forward strand.
GCTTTCCTGCCGCGGATCGACAGGAGCACGGTCTCTGGAAGGCTGCGTCCGTTTATGTCCATGGGCCTGCGTTCAATCTGTCCTGATTCCTTGTTTAATGCATATCGTTCTCTCAAAACCGGGACCACTTTTGAGCGATATGCATTAGAGATAGGGCGATCCCAGCCATAGCAACCGGTCAAAGACACGGATGACAAATGGCCGCGCTTTCAGCGTTGCGAGTGTGACGGGTTTGGCCGATGCGATTGCCGCTCCGATGCGCGCTTCGATCTCGGCGGCAAAGCCTGCATCCAGCACCTCCATGTCGATCTCGAAGTTCAGCCTGAGCGACCGGGCATCCAGGTTGGAGGAGCCGACATAGGCCCAGACGCCATCGACCGACAGCAGCTTCGAATGGTCGAATGACCCTTCGTGGCGCCACACCCGGCAATAATGCTTCAACACCTGGTCGTATTGCGCCGTCATGGCGCGGCCGACCAGGAAGAGATTGTTGACCGCCGGCACGACGATGTCGATTTCGACGCCGCGCCGCGCCGCCGTGGTCAGCGCGCTGATGAATTCCCGGTCCGGCAGGAAATAAGGCGACATGATGCGGATCGATTTGCGGGCGACCGAAAATGCCCCCATCAGCAATTTGTGGTTGGTTTCGATGCTGGAATCCGGTCCCGACGCCACGGCCCGCACCAGGATTGGCTGACCGGGAGGCGGCGCGGGTTTTTCGACCTGCCAGACCGCGTCCTTCAGCGCCTCGTTGCCGGCAAAGCGCCAGTCTTCGGCGGCAACCGCAAACAGGTCGGCCACCACCGGTCCGGTGACCTGAAAATGCGTATCCGCCGAGGTGTCGGCGCCAGCGAATTCGGCCGAGAATCCCTTGCGGATGTTCATGCCCCCCGTGAATGCGACTGAACCGTCGACGATCAGGATTTTTCTGTGAGTTCTCAAGTTCGCATAGGGAAGTCTCAGGCCCATGACGATGTTGCCGTTGAAGAGATCGACGGTGACGCCGGCTTCCCGCAGAGTCGTGAGAATGCTGGGCACGGAATAGCGCACGCCGACGGCATCGATCAGCACGCGCACGGTGACGCCGCGCCGGACCGCGCCGGCCAGCGATTCGACGAAACGCTGCCCGATTTCGTCATTGTCGAAGATGTAGGTCTCGAGCAGGACGCTGCGCTGTGCGCCGTCGATCGCTTTGCGCATGGCCGCGTAGGCGTCGTCGCCCGTCCTCAGCATGGCGATTGCGTTGCCCGAAAGCAGGCCACGCCGCGCCACCCTGTCGCCCAACGTCTTCAGGCCGGCAAAGCGCTGGCCGAATTCGGCTGAGATGAGCGCTTCGAGCGCAAGGTCGCGGTCGTGTTTGGCTGTCTCGGCTTCACCGGCCACGGGCCGCATGGCGCTGATCGTGGCGCGGCGGATGCGGTTGATGCCGGCAATGGCATAGATGATGGCGCCCAGGAACGGCGACAAGATCATTACGCCCACCCAGCCGGTGGCGGCGCGGACGTCTTCCTTGGTCATGATAGCGTGGACGATGCCGATAGCGGCCATCAGCATCGGAATGATCACGAGGATCAGAGGCCAGTAGGTCACAAAGGTCTGCCACATCGGCAGGACTATCGAGCCAGCGGCCGCAGAAGGCAATGCAAGGGATTAAGGACTGGGCTGGCCGCCTCAGTCCTTCGCCCGCTCCACATAGGAGCCATCGGCCGTCATCACCACCACGCGGGTGCCGGGGGCGATGTGCGGGGGAACTGCCGTGCGCACGCCGTTGGACAGCACCGCCGGCTTGTAGGACGACGATGCCGTCTGTCCCTTGGTCGTCGGCTCGGTCTCGACCACTTCGAACGTGGCGCGCTGCGGCAGCACCAGGGCAATCGCGATGCCGTTGAACTGCGAGATCTGCACCGCCATGCCTTCGAGCAAATAGGGCGCCATGTCGCCGACGACGCTTTCCGATACCGCGACCTGGTCGTAGCTTTCCGGATTCATGAAGTGATAGCCTTCGCCATCGGCGTAGAGGAAGGTGTGCTCGCGGTCCTCGACATAGGCGCGCTCGACCTGTTCGGTGGTGCGGTAGCGCTCCGAAACCTTCACCCCGTCGGAGATGCGGCGCATGTCAAGCTGGGTGACCGGCGTGCCCTTGCCAGGGTGGATGTTTTCGGCAAAGAGGATCACGTAAAGCTTGCCGTCCTTGTCGACGACGTTGCCTTTACGGAGCGAACTGGCGATGACCTTCACCACGGTTTTCAATCCTAGACTTCGTTGGCCTGAAACGATTGTTCGGCGCAAATCGGCTGCGAGAGCCGTCGCCGTAGCGCATCTTGGCGCGAACCGCCAGCCCTGTCAGCAATTCCGTTGCCCGGCAAAGCCATGACCGAGGCGTCACCCTGGTGGACGCCGGACGTTCACGCCGACCGCCGGCCGCTGCTGATGGCGCGCAACGCCATTGCGGCTGCCATGCGCAACTGGTTCGGCGAGCGCGATTTCATCGAGGTCGAGACGGCGGCTCTACAGATCTCGCCCGGCAATGAGGCGCATCTCTCAGCTTTCGCCACCGAGGCGATCGGCGCCGATGCCGCTCGCCGGCCGCTCTACCTCCACACCTCGCCGGAATTCGCCTGCAAGAAGCTGCTCGCCGCCGGCGAAAGGCGCATCTTCAGCCTGGGAGCGGTCTGGCGGAATCGCGAGCGCGGCCCCTTGCACCATCCCGAATTCACCATGCTCGAATGGTACCGGGTCGGCGAGACCTATGAGAGCCTGATGGCCGATTGCGCCGAGCTGCTCAAGCTCGCGGCAGAGCGGGCAAGGGCCAAAACCTTCCGCTTTCGTGGGCGCGAGGCCGATCCTTTCGCCGAGCCGGAGCGGCTGAGCGTGGCCGAGGCTTTTCAACGCAACGCCGGCATCGACCTTCTCGCCACGGTGGCCGCCGATGGCAGCACCGACCGCAACGCACTTTATCAGGCCCTGGTCAAGGCCGGCCTGCGCACGGCTGAGGATGACAATTGGGCGGACCTGTTCAGCCGCGTGATGGTCGAAAAGGTCGAGCCGGTATTGGGGCAGGGGCGGGCCACCATCCTCTACGGCTATCCGATCTCGGAGGCAGCACTTGCCCGGCCAAGCGCCGATGACCCGCGCGTTGCCGAACGCTTCGAGCTCTATTGCTGCGGCGTCGAGCTCGCCAACGCTTTCGGCGAACTCACGGACGCAGCCGAGCAGCGCCGGCGCTTCGCCGCCGAGATGGACGAGAAAGAGCGCGTCTATGGCGAGCGCTATCCGCTGGACGAGGATTTTCTCGCAGCGCTGGCCATCATGCCCCAAGCCAGCGGCTCTGCACTCGGCTTCGACCGGCTGGTGATGCTGGCGACGGGCGCGGCCCGGATCGACGACGTGATCTGGACGCCGGTGGCCTGAGGGCGGGCGAGGGCCGGCTATCCGCCCTTGCGCGGCTGCTTCTGGCTGCGCCGCGCGCCAGTAGATTGGCAGCGGAAAGCGGGACTATCGGAACCTCACAGTTCGTTGTGAAATCATACCGATCCGGCTCAGCCCGAATCTGTGTGCCATAAATTAAATCAACTTGATTTTCTAAAGTGGTATTCTATGATTATGGAGCCCGGTAACAAAGCCATATGACATCCAGAAAAGCCATCTCCGGCACCAATCTCGAACAGGCCAAGTCGCACAACAGGCGCGTGGTGATCGAGGCGATCCGCACCAACGGCGCCCTGTCGCGGGCGTCGATCGCGCGGCTGACGGCGCTGTCGTCGCAGACCATCTCCAACATTGTCGAGGAGCTTGAGCGGACCGAACTGCTGCGCCCGGAGGCGACGCTGAAGGGCGCGCGCGGCCAACCGGCCGTGCCCTATTCGATCAATCCGGACGGCGGTTATTCGATCGGCCTGCAGCTCGATCATCAGCTTGCCGTCGGTGTCGTCACCGATCTCTCCGGCACGATGCGCGCGCGCGTCGAAAGACCGGTCGACCGGCCGACGCCCGCGCAGGCGATGCCGCTGCTGGCCGCCATCGCCGCCGAGCTGATCACCACCTCGCGACTGGACCGGACACGGCTGCTCGGCATCGGCATGAGCATGCCAGGCCCATTCGGCGTCGAGGGCCTGACCTCTGTCGGCCCGACGGCGCTGCCGGGCTGGCACGATTTTCCGGTGGCCGAAGAGCTGCAGCGGCTGACCGGCATTGCCGTGCTGGTCGAAAACGACGCCACCGCAGCCGCCATCGGCGAACGTCTCTACGGCGTTGCCAAAAACCTCGACAGTTTCGTCTACCTGTTCATCGGCACCGGTCTCGGCGCTGGGCTGTTTCTCAACGGCCATCTCTACAAGGGCAGCCGGCACAATGCCGGCGAAATCGGCCACATCATCGTGCGGCCGGGCGGCCTTGCCTGCGGCTGCGGCAAGCGTGGTTGCCTGGAGCGTTACGTCTCGCTGCGCGCCGCCTACGAGGCGCTCGATCTTCCGGACCCCGACCATGCTTCGCCCGAACTGCTCGAGGAATTGCTGGCCAGGGGCGACAGCCGTCTCGACGCCTGGATCGCCGACGCCGTCGATCCGCTGCGCCAGGCGATCGATGTGGTGGAACTGGCGCTCGACCCGGAAACCGTGGTGCTCGGCGGCTTCATGCCGCTGCCGGTGATCGAGGCGCTGGCCAGCCGGCTGGAGCCGCTTCACCTCTCCGTCAGCGCGACCAGCGCCCGCACCACGCCGCGCGTGCTGGTGGGCGCCGCCGGCAAGGACACGTCCGTCCTCGGCGCCGCCGCCTTGCCGATTTTTTCGGAAACCAATCCGCAATTCGACGTGCTGCAGAAACCGTTCGGCTAAGGTCTTATGGCGGTTCGATCGATCATAAGATTTCCCAATCCGCTCCTGCGTGCTGTCGCGGAGCCAATAGGGGTGTTCGACAATGAATTGTCGAGCCTGGCGGACGACCTCATCGACACCATGCACGCAGCGCCCGGCATCGGCATCACCGGACCGCATATCGGCATTTTGAAACGCTTGGTCGTGATCCAGCTGCCTGATGCGCCAAAGCCGGGGATTTATGCCAATCCGTCTGTTATCCAGGCCTCGCCAGAAATGATCCGTCATACCGAAGGCAGTGTTTCGATGCCCGGTGTCACGGAAGAGATCGAGCGACACGCAAGCGTGCGCATTCGCTATCAGGACCTTGACGGCAATGAGCGTTTCGAGGATGCCGATGGTCTGCTGGCAGTCTGCCACCAGCATGAGATCGATCAGCTCGACGGTATCTTCTGGACGCAAAAACTGTCGCGCCTGAAGCGCGACCGCCTGACCAAACGATATGACAAACTGATGCGAGCTTCCTGAGCTGACGTCCGGCGCTAGGACAATCCGTAAAGAACCGGCATCAGCCCGGCGAGCGCTCTGAACCGCTCCCATGATTTTCGCTCCGGCGTGGTCCAGCCGGTTTCGGCAAGGGCTGAAAGACGGGGGAAGACCAGCCGGTCGAAGACAGCGCGATCGGTCATCGGCTCCGACCAGATGCAGCATTGCACGCCGAGGAAATGCTTCTTCTGCGCCGCGCTCCAGCCCTCTACCGGATCGAAGCCGTAAAGCTTCTCGGGCGATGACCAGCCGGCCCAGGCAGCGCCCGGCTCCGACCATTCCTGGCTGTTGGCCATGTCGAGGTAATAGACCTGTCCCGGATTGACGACGATGTCATAGCCTTCGCCGGCAAGGGCGGCCGAAACCTCGACGTTGCGCCAGCCATTGAGGTAGCTTTTCGTCTTGTCGATGACATTGCCATGCGCGGCTTCTTCCCAGCCGCCGGTGATGCAGCCGCGTGAGGCCAGGAAGGTCTGGATGCGCTTGAGGAACTGGGCTTGCAGCACCGCCGCGCCCGAGCCGTCGATTTCGTCGGCGCCATGCGTGTTGGTGACCACGCCGAGCCGCTTGGCGTGCGACTGCGCCAGCGCCTCGCCACCGAGTTCGCCAAGTCGTTTCAGCGCCTGCGGCGAGCCCGACCATGCGCCGATCGGCACTTCGTCGGCGCCGACATGGATCGCCTTGAACGGGAACAGCTCGATCATCTCGTCGAAGATCGTTTCGAGCACTTGATACGTTTCGTCGCGCGCCGGGTTGAGGCAGTTGTTGGGAAAGCCTTGCACGGAAAAATACTCGCCATGTTCGCCGGGGTCGCGCAGCTCCGGCAACGCCTTTAGCATGGCGTAGCAGTGGCCGGGCACGTCGATCTCCGGCACCACCTCGATACCGAATCGGCCGGCGAGCGCGACGATGTCGCGGATCGCCGCCTTCGTGTAATAGCCGCCGGTCTTGCCGGGACCTGATCCCAGCAGCGGCGGGATCGGCAGGCCGTGGCCTCGCCAGGCGCCGATAGCGGTCAGTTGCGGATAGGCCGATATCTCGACCCGCCAGGACTCGTCGTCGGACAGATGCCAATGGAAGCGGTTGAGCTTGTTCCAGGCGAAAATTGCGAGGAATTGTTCGATCTCGGCCGAGGCGTAGAACTGACGTGCCGTATCGAGATGGCAACCACGCCAACCCATCGACGGCTCGTCGCGGATTTCTCCCTGCGCGGGGAAGACAAAGGTTGCTGGATGCTGCCTGGCGCCACGCAAGATCTGGCCGAGCGTGATCAGCGCGTAGAGGAAGCCCGTGCGCGTCGACGCGGAAACCGTCGCCGCATCGGCCGTGAAATCAATGGCGTAGGCTTCGGGCCCAAAGCCCTCCTTGCGGGAGAGAAAGACAGGAAAGCCGCCTTCTGCCGCCGGGCGCACAAGTCCTTCGACCGGAAACAGCCTGGCGCTCAGCTCGGCGAAAGCGGCTGTCGCGGCCTTGGCTTCTTCGCCATCGGGCCTCGGGTCGATGCCGGCCGGCACGGGCAGGGCGCCGGACACCTCAACCTGGCGCGGCCAGGGGATGACCGAAATGGTGACAGGCGCCACGGCCGGCACCGGATAGGGCTCGGCGCCGCGCTTCAGCGGGGCGTTGTCGCCTTTGGCCTTGGTCGGCTCGACAGAAAGACGTTGGACGCTGCCATCGGCCAGCACGACGTACGCGCCGGTGGCGCCGTCCGTCCAGTGGCGCAGCGGGTAGCTCAGGCCGCGCGCGGTCAATGTCCAGGCCGCACCCGGTTCGAGCACGAAGCCGGCGGGCGGCGCGAATTCGGCATGGTTCGACAGCCGCTCGACCAGCGTGGCGCCCTCGACCGCTGCTGCCGGATCGATCCGCGCCGGGCCGCTGATGCAGAGCCGGAAATTCTTGAGCGCCTGCTTCGAGGCGTTCGTGAGTTTCAGCGAATAGGCCAGCGCCTGGTTGTCGGATGCGGGCGTCCAAAAACTCTCCAGCCGCAGGGCAAGTCTCTCGGTCATGGCAATCTCATGTGTAAGCGTGAAAGGTCAGTCGGCCGACTTCAAGAGGCCGGCATAAATGCCGGGCTCCGAATTGGGGATTTGCGTCGCGCCGACGGTGCGTTCGTAGAATTCGGATGGGCCGACATCGCCGATGATGGCGTAGGCATAGCCCATGGTTTTGAGATCGAGCAGCGAGGCCAGCAGCAGCGCATGGCCAATGCCCTGGCCGCGCACCGCCTCGTCGACGCCGGTCGGGCCGAAAAAGCCGCGGGCGATCGATTCATGGCAGGCAAAGCCAACCAGTCTTTCCGCCCTGGTGGCCAGGAAACAGGTCGGCGGCTGGCGCATCATTGAAACAGCGGTCTCGCCCGCCCAGCCGGCACTGAATTTCCGCCGGACCCAGTTGGTGACCAGCTCGTATTCCGGGGCGAGCGCGCGTCGGATGATGACGCCGGCCTTGGCCACGCGCGCGTCGAGGGCGGGGTCGGCTGCAAGCACGGAGAGATTGACCAGATAATCCATTGCGATGTCCGTTAAGAAGCCGCGCCGAGCGCGCGCACAAAATGGTCAGGCCCGACCTGGTCCACGACTGTGGATGTCGGGCGCGAGCGCCGCCGCACCTCCTCGGCATGGCCAAGGAAACGCGCGCTGTCGCCCGGCACGAAGGGCCGGTCGGGATCGGGCACGGCCGACAGCAGAAGCTGCGTATACGGGTGGCGCGGATCGCCGATGACGGCATTCGTTGCGCCCCATTCGACCATCTGTCCGGCGAACATCACAATGACGTCTTCCGCGACATGGGCGGCGGTGGCGATGTCATGCGTGATGTAGAGCATTGCCAGGCTCTTTTCGCGTTTGATGCGGGCAAGCAGGTCAAGAACGCCGAGCCGGATCGAGACGTCGAGCATCGAGGTCGGCTCGTCGGCGACCAGCACTTCCGGCTGTACGGCCAGCGCCCTGGCAATGTTGACGCGCTGGCGTTGTCCGCCCGACAGCTCGTGCGGGAATTTGTGTGCCGTCAATTCGGGGTCGAGGCCGACGCCGGCGAGCAACTCCGATACGCCTTTTACCAGTGCCGCCTTGCCCTTGGCATGGCCATGCAGCGCCAACGGCCGTGACAGGTGGTGATAGACGGTGAACACCGGGTTGAGTGAAGCGAACGGGTCCTGGAACACCATCTGCACGGCGCGGCGATAGGCGCGCTCTTCCTCGGCGGTGCCGGCTTTGGTCGCGTCGCGGCCGCGGAAGGATAGCGTGCCCGCGGTCGGATGGTCCATGCGGGCGATGATGCGGGCGCAAGTGGTCTTGCCACAGCCGGATTCGCCGACCAGCGCCAGCGCGCGTCCGGGCCGCAGCGCCAGCGTGATGCCGCGCAGCGCCTGCACAAGGCCGAAGCTGCGTTCGATCGCATCCAAAGCGATAATGGGTTCGGCGTTGACCACTGCCGAGAGCGAGGAGGGGAGCGCGTTCATACGGCCACGCGCGCCCGGGCCGGCAGTTGCGGGATCGCCCCCCACAGTTTGCGCGTATACTCATGCGCCGGCGACCGGCTTACCTGCTGCACGTCGCCGACTTCCACCAATTCGCCTTTCAACATCACTCCGATACGGTTGCACAGTTGCGACATCAGATGCAGGTCGTGTGTGATGAACAGCACGGAAAAGCCGAGGCTGCGCTGCAGGTCGATCACCTGTTCGAGGATTTCGCGCTGCACCACCACGTCCAGCGCCGTCGTCGGCTCGTCCATGATGATCAGTTCCGGCTCCAGCGCCAGGCAAATGGCAATGACGATGCGTTGCCGCATGCCGCCGCTGAATTGGTGCGGATAGTCGCGCAGCCGGTTGGCGGCGATGCCGACCAGCTTGAACATCGCTTCGGCGCGTGCCCGCGATTGCGCGCGGCTGAAGCTGTTGTGGCGGCGCAGCACGTCATGAAACTGATCCTCGACCCGCATCAGCGGATTGAGTGAATTCATCGCACTCTGGAACACCATGCCGATGCGACTCCAGCGCACCTTCTGCAGCGCTGCTTCGGTCAGTTTCAAAAGGTCCTGGCCGTCGAGCAGAATCTCGCCGCCCGCCACCCAGGCCGGCGATTTGGCCAGCCTCGTAATGGCGTAGGCGATGGTGCTCTTGCCGCAGCCGGATTCGCCGGCGAGCCCAAACAGCTCGCCGCGGCCAATGTCGAACGACACGTTCTTCACCGCGCGAAAGGCGCCCTTTTCGAGCAGATAGTCGACGCTGAGGTCGCGGACTTGCAGCAGGGGCTCGCTCACCGTGCCGCCTCCAGTTCGCGCTTGCGCAGGCGCGTCAGGCGCAGCCAGCGCGACAGCGCCGGACCCGACCGCAATTGCGGGTTGGCGATCTCGTCGAAGGTGAAGTTGAGCAACGCCAGGCCCAAGCCAACCAAGGCAATGCCGAGGGCCGGCGCGCCGATATCCCACCAGGCGCCGACGATGATCGCCGACGAATTCTGCGCATTGTAGAGCATGGTGCCCCAGGTGACGTTGAGCGGATCGCCGAAGCCGAGATATTCGAGCGTGGTCTGCGCAACGATGGCGTAGATGATCGAGCCGACGATGTTGATGCCGATCAGCGGCACCAGATTGGGCAGGATCTCGACGAAGATGATGCGCCATGAAGGCTCGCCGACCATGCGCGCGGCGGTGACGAATTCACGGTTGCGCAGCCCCATCATCTGCGCCCGCGTCATGCGCGCCCCCCACGGCCAGGAGGTCAGCGTGATGATCGTCATGATGGTGATCGGCCCCACCGTTCCGGCAAAGGACGCGAGCAGAATAAGCAACGGGATATTGGGAATGACCAGCACCGCATTGGTGGCAAGGTCGAGGGTCGCGTCGATGCGGCCGCCGAAATAGCCGGCGAAGAGGCCGATCACTGTGCCAAGTGCCGTAATGGCGAGGCCCGTGGCGAAGCCGACAGCGAGCGAGGAGCGGGCGCCCCAGACGAACTGGCTGTAGACATCGCGGCCCATCTTGGTGGTGCCGAAATAATGCTCGACCGTCGGCGGTTGATGCGAGCGGCCGACGCGCGCACCGGGATCGTTCGGCGCCAGGATGGGTGCCGCCAGCGCCATCAGGCAAAGTGCTGCGACGATGATGAAGCCGGCGACCGCCTTCTTTTGCCGGAGCAGGAGTTGCAGCCCGAACCTCATGCCCGCTCCTCGCTGACGCGCGGGTCGACCACGCCATAGATGATGTCGACCAGGAGATTGGCCCCGAGCGTCGCCAATGTCATCAACAGAAGCTGGCCCTGGATGACCGGATAGTCGCGCGCCACGCTCGCCGTGAACAACGTCAGGCCGAGGCCGGGATAGTTGAAGACGATCTCGGTGACGATCGAGCCGCCGAACACCGCGCCCAGCATCAGCGCCAGATTGGTCAGCACGGGCAGCATCGCGTTGCGCGCCGCGTAGGAGAACATCACCGCCGTCTCCGACAGGCCCTTGGCGCGGCCCATGGTGACATAGTCCTCGCCGAGCACCGAAATCATCGAGGAGCGCATCGTCGTCTGGAATTCGCCGATCATGAGGGGCGACAGTGTCAGCACCGGCAGGACGGCGTGCCAGAACACGCTGCCGAAGAAGGTGAAGTTGAGCCCTGGATCGAGGTCGGGATTGTAGGCATAGCCGACCGGAAACCAGCGCAGCGACACGCCGAAGGTGAACAGCGCTGCGAGCGCGAAGATGACGGGCGGAATGGCTTTGAGCACGACAGAAAACGGCGAGACGAACGCATCGAAACGTCCGCCCCGCCGCCAGGCTGCCACTGCGCCGAGGGAGATGCCGACGCAGAGGGAAAAGATGATGGCGCAGGTGATCAGCAGCGCCGTCCAGCCGGCAGACCTCGCCAGCACCTGCGTGACCGTCTGCGGATAGTATTTCACCGACACGCCGAGATCGAAGGTGGCCAGCCCTTTGATGTAGTCGACGAACTGCAGCCAGACGGGCTGCTGCACGGCGCCGAACCGGGCCTTGATCGCCTCGATGGCCGCGGGCGTGGCGCGCGGCCCAAGCTGCGCGATCATCGAGTCCACCGGGCTGCCAGGCATCAGCCTGGGAAGCGTGAAGTTTACGACGACGGCAAACAGGAAGGCGGCGAAATAAACGCCCAGCCGCCGAAGAGGTATCCGCATCGTCATTCCCCGTTGGTCTCCGTTTCGACCGGTGTGACAAGCAGTGCGAACAGGAGAGTATCCTGATCCGCTTCGCCTGCCCGTGCAAATGGCGCCACCTTCCCCTCACAATCGAGAGGGGAAGGGCGGCTTTGCTGCTTATTGCACCGGCTTCAGCCGCAGGAGATGCATCAACCGCATGCGGTTGTTGTCGTGGTTCTCGGGGTTCATCACCGGCTCATCCTTGGTCACCCAGCCGGTGAAGCGCTTGGTCGAATATTGGTACCATGTCGGGCCGTTGAAGACCGGCACGACAGGGAAGTCGTCGGCCATGATCAGCTGCACCTGGTCGAACAGCTTCTTGCGCTCCTCATCCGTGGTTGCCTTGCGGTAGGCGTCGAACACCTTGTCGAGTTCGGGATTGGAGTAGCGCGAGTCGGCGTGGACGATGCGCCCGGCGAACGCCGTCGACAGCGTCTGGTAGTAGCCGCGGAACGGTGTCGGGCCGTCGGGACGGGAGTTCATGACGGCGTCGAAAGACCCGTCAAGGAGTTGCTTCTGCCACTGCTCGTATTCCGGCGTGGCGACAGATGCATTGATGCCGATCTTGCGCAGGCCCTCGGTCGCGATCTGCACGGCGTCGATCCAGTCGGTCCAGCCATTCGGAACGATGATGACAAAGGCGATCGGCTGGCCCTTCGGCGTGGTGCGCATGCCGTCGGCGCCCTTCTTGTAGCCGGCGTCGTCAAGCACCTTGTTGGCCTTGTCGACATCATAGGCCATCCACACATCCTTGTCGCCTTCGGCCGCCTTGTTGCGCCAGGCGTCGAAGCGCGGCGGCAGGCCGCTGGCGTGCAGGTTGACGACGGGATAGCCAAAGCCCGCAATGTCGACCATCGCCGTGCGATCCATCGCCAGGCTGAAGGCATGGCGGAAATTGATGTCGCCGAAGGCTTCGGCCAAGCCCGGATTGGCGGTCTTGAAGTTCATCTCGAAGGCGATGGTTTCCGCCGGTGGCTGCCAGTAGCCATTGTGGTCCTTGTCGAGCGCGACGTAGGTCTTGTCGATCTCGGGCAGGAAGGAACCGATCCAGTCCATCGTGCCTTCCGGCAACAGCGCCAGCATCTGGTCGTTGCCGGCAATCTGCGGCAGCTTCAGGCAGTCCACATGCAGCGAGGCTGCGTCCCAATAATTCGGGTTGCGGCATTGCTCATAGACCTGCGGCGTGAAGCGGCGGATCTCGGTCATCGGGCCGGAGCCGACCGGCTTCTCGTTCTTGAAGGTGAGCGGGTCGGCGATATCTTTCCAGATGTGCTCCGGCACGATGGGGAAATCGGCCATCGATTCGGGGAAATGCGTGTCGACGTCCTTCAGCGTGATCTTCACTTCCGTCGGCGAGGGCGCCTCAACCGAAGCCACGCTTTCGCTGGCGCCGACGATATCGACGGCCTTGTTCTTGAGCATCAGGTCGAGCGTGTATTTCATGTCGGCCGAGGTCAGCGGCTGGCCGTCGGACCATTTGACGCCGTCGCGCAGCGTGTAGGTGATCGACTTCAGGTCATCGGAGAATTTGTAGCCCGTCGCCAGCCGGAAGATCGGCTTGCCGCCATCATAGTCGTTGAAGATGACCAGCGGCTCGTAGACGAAATCCATCGTGCTCTGGCGGCGGCCGCCAAGATCGAACGGATTGAAGTTCTGCACCCAGCTCGTCTGCTCCTCAATATGCATGGCGAGCACGGATTCGGCCGCTGCCGGCTTCATGCCCGAGGCGAGGGCGATCGAGGCAACAGCCGCGCCGCCCAAAGCCAAAAGTCGGCGCCGGCTGAACCGCTTAGGCCCTGATATCAAGTGGTTGAACGATTGCACACGACCGAGCATCTTTTCTCCTCCCTGAGCAGACTGCTGTATGATGTAAATCAAATTGATTTAATCGTAGGCGAAAGCGGGCGTCAACCCTGCGTTCTGTGGAAAGGGCGGCTGTTTCGAGAAAGTTCGCAGCCTTGCCTGCGCGCATCACCATCGCCTTGGCCCGGGCTGCGAGCGCGGCGATGAAGATGGGCTTTGCGTTCTGCTCGGGCGCTATGCCGCAGCGGCGCAATTGGCCGTGCGCCATTGCACAAGCCGCAGCGGGACAATAGATGGTGCAACAGCCGCCACCGCCCGGCGCGGCTTGAAGCCAGGACCATGCGCATGACCGATACATCAGAGGCCGCGAAATTGACCGACCGCGTCGCGGCACTGGTCGAGGCTGCCAAGCGGGCCGGCGCCGATGCCGCCGACGCGGTTGCCGTGCGCGGCCGCTCGACCGGCGTGTCGGTGCGGCTGGGCAAGGTCGAGAACACCGAATCCTCCGAAGGCGACGATGTCTCGCTGCGCGTCTTCGTCGGCAACCGGGTGGCGAGCGTGTCGGCGACGGCGGCGTCGGACCCCAAGGCACTGGCCGAGCGTGCCGTGGCGATGGCGAAAGTCTCGCCCGAGGATCCCTATCAGGGTCTTGCCGATCCGGCTTTGCTGGTCGGCAAGGTGCGCGACCTCGATCTGTTCGACGCCACTGAAATTTCGGCCGACCAGCTGAAGGAAGCGGCCCTGGCCGCCGAAGAGGCAGCGCTTGCCGTTAAGGGAGTCACCAATTCGGCAGGCAGCGGCGCCAGCGCCGGTCTCGGCGGGCTGGTGCTCGCCACCTCGAGCGGTTTCGTCGGCCATTATGTCGCTTCGCGCTTTTCGCGCTCGGCCAGCGTGATTGCCGGCGAGGGCACCGGCATGGAGCGCGACTACGAATATTCCTCGCACCAGCATTTTTCCGATCTCGACGCGCCGGAACTGATCGGCCGCAAGGCCGGCGAGCGCGCCGTGCGCCGCCTCGGTGCCCGCAAGGCGGCGACCGGCCCGGTCAATGTGGTGTTCGATCCGCGCGTTGCACGTGGCATTGCCGGCCATCTCGCCGGCGCCATCAATGGTGCTTCGGTGGCGCGCAAGACCAGTTTTCTGCGCGAAATGATGGGCAAGCAGGTCGCCTCGGCTGACATCACCGTCACCGACGAGCCGCTGCGGCGCCGCGGCCAGGCCTCGCGTCCCTTCGATGGCGAAGGCGTCGAGGGTGAAAAGCTGCTGATGGTCGAAAATGGCGTGCTGAAGCACTGGTTCCTGTCGACCTCGGCTGCCCGTGAATTGGGGCTGACCACCAACGGACGCGGTGCGCGCGGCGGCTCCTCGGTGTCGCCGTCATCGACCAATCTCGCCATCGAGCCGGGCGAAAGGACTCCGGAAGATCTGATCAAGTCGCTGAGATCAGGCTTTTATGTCACCGAAGTGTTTGGCCAGGGCGTCGACATGGTTACAGGCGAATACAGCCGCGGCGCATCCGGCTTCTGGATCGACAATGGCGAGCTTGCCTATCCGGTGGCAGAGGTGACCATCGCCTCCAATCTGAAGACGATGTTCCTCAACATGGTGCCGGCGAGCGACCTCGACCGCAATTTCGGCACCGCCGCACCGACGCTGCTGATCGAAGGCATGACCCTTGCCGGCGCGTGATCCGGTCATATCGGCTGCGGAAGACCTTGAGCTTTTGCGCGATGCCGCCCGCGAGGCCGGCGCCATCGCCATGCGCTATTTCGGCAAAAACCCGCAAGTCTGGATGAAAGGCGGCACCTCGCCGGTCAGCGAGGCCGACCACGCGGCGGACGCCTATCTGCGGCAGACCTTGCTTGCGGCGCGGCCGGATTATGGCTGGCTGTCGGAGGAAACGACCGACAACCCGGCGCGGCTGCTTGCGCGGCGCACCTTTGTCGTCGATCCCATAGACGGCACGCGCGGCTTCCTCGAGGGCCTGCGCTCCTGGTGCGTCAGCGTCGCCGTGGTCGAGGACGGCCGCACGCTCGCCGGCGTGCTCGAATGTCCGGCCAAGGACGAAACCTATTGGGCGCTGCCCGGCCATGGCGCATTCCGCAACGGCCAGCCGATTGCCGTACGCCGTGCGGCCGAGACGGTCGAGATCGGCGGGCTGAAGCAGCTGATCGACCTGATGCCGGCGGAATGGCAGGGCCGGGTGCATCGCGCGGCGCACATTCCCTCGCTCGCCTACAGGCTGGCGATGGTCGCCAACGGCACGCTCGATGCCACCTTCGTCAAGCCCAACGCGCATGACTGGGATATTGCCGCCGCCGATCTTATCTTGCGCGAAGCCGGCGGCGCCGTGCTCGACGGGCACGGCCGCGCGCCGCTTTACGCCGGCGAGGTGATCCGTCACGGGGCGCTCGTCGCCGGCAGCGGCGAGCTGCTGACCGTGCTTGCAGGCGTCATTGCCGGTACGGAAGCGTGATCGAAGGTTCCAAAGTCGACAGCTTTGGTCTAGACCTGTCACAAACTCACAATATGTGAAGGACCGAAATGGCCGCGGAAGACGGAAAGAAACAGCTTTTGCACCTGGTGTTCGGCGGCGAGCTGAAGAAGCTGGGCGGCACCGAGTTCCGCGATCTCGACGCGCTCGACATTGTCGGCGTCTATCCGGATTACCAAACCGCGCACACCGCGTGGAAAGCCAAGGCGCAAGCCAGCGTGGACAATGCCCATATGCGCTATTTCGTCGTTCATCTGCACCGGCTGCTCGACCCTGAAAGCAAGGCCGGCAGTTGACAGCGATGGAGCATGAAGCGGTGAAAGGGCAGCCCACCGGCGCCGCCGTCAGAAGAAGGCGCGGCGGCAGTACGAAGACGGTCTGGCGCAAGATCCGCGAGCCATTGGCGCAGTCGCGAATCGTCAAGAGCATCATCGTCAGCCTGCTCGCCTGGTTCGTCCGCCTCGTGCGTCTGACCAACCGCATGGTCGAAGGCTCGGCGCAGTTCTCCGGCGGCGCCTACGCCAAGTTCGAGCCCGGCATCATCGCGCTGTGGCATGGCCAGCATCTGCTCACCCCGGCCTATTATCCCAAGGGACGGCCGCTGGTCGCCATGGTCTCGCGCAGCGCCGATGCCGAACTCAACGCGCTGATGATCGAAAAATTCGGCATCGAGGCGGTGCGCGGTTCCGGCGGTCGCGAAAGCTCGAAGCACCTCGACAAGGGTGGCGCCAAGGCGCTCATTGCCCTGAAAAAGTCACTCGTCGCCGGCAAGAACGTCGCCATGATCGCCGACATTCCCCACGGCACGCCGCGCGACGCGGGGCTAGGCATTGTTCTCTTGGCGCGGCTTTCGGGCCGGCCGATCATGCCTGCCGCCATCGCCACCAGCCGCCGCAAGGTGCTGGAGCGGAGCTGGGACAAGACCACCATCAACCTGCCCTTCGGCCGCTCCTCGATCGTCATTGGAACGCCGGTGTTCGTGCCGGCCAATGCCGACGAGGCCGAAATGGAGCGCAAGCGCCTGGAAGTCACGGCCGCACTCAATGCCGCCACCGCCGAGGCCTATCGCCTCGTGGACGGCAATCCATGAGCGAGCGCTGGGCGCGCGCCTTCCTGACGGCGTACCGTTTCGCCGGCGCGGCCGCCTATCCGCTGATCGGGCCTTACGTTGCCTGGCGCACGTCACAGGGCAAGGAAGACCGCAGCCGCAGCCGCGAGCGCTACGGCGTCGCCGGGCGTCCGCGTCCCGAAGGGCCGGTGATCTGGATCCATGCCGCAAGCGTCGGCGAGACCCTCGCCGTGGTGCCGCTGGTGCAAAGCATCCTCGATTACGGCGTCAACATCGTGCTGACGACGGGCACCGTGACCTCGGCACAGGTCGCCGACGAACGGCTCGGCGACCGCATCATCCACCAATATGTGCCGCTCGACCTCAAGCCGGCGGTCAGCCGCTTCCTCGATCACTGGCGGCCGGACCTGGCGATCATCGCCGAATCCGAGATCTGGCCGATGACCATCCTCGAACTCGGCGCCCGTCGCGTGCCGCAGGTTTTGGTCAACGGCCGGCTGTCCGACCGTTCGTTCAAATCCTGGAAGAAGCGCGCCAACATCGCCGAGGCGCTGTTCGAGAACCTGGCCCATGTCGTTGCCCAGTCGGATGTCGACGGCGAACGGTTTCGCGCGCTTGGCGCCCGGCCGGTCACCGTGTCCGGCAACCTCAAGGTCGACACCTTGCCGCCGCCGGTTGACGAAAGGGCGCTAGCGACGCTGAAGCGCCAGATCGCCGGCCGCCCGACCTGGGCGGCTATCTCGACGCATGACGGCGAAGAAGTGGTCGCGGCGGAAGTTCACGCAACGCTCCACAAGCGCCACCATGGCCTGCTGACGATTATCGTGCCGCGCCATCCCGATCGCGCCGAAGCGCTTGCCGCGCAGATTTCCGGCATGGGCCTGAAGCTGGCGCGGCGCAGCAAGGGCGACAGGATCACCGCCGACACCGATATCCTGCTTGGTGATACGATCGGCGAGATGGGGCTTTATCTCCGGCTGACGGAAATCGCCTTTGTCGGCCGCTCGCTGACTTCGGAAGGCGGCCAGAACCCGCTGGAGCCGGCCATGCTCGACACAGCTGTGCTTGCCGGCCGCAACGTCCAGAATTTCCGCGAAGCCTATCAGCGCCTGCTCGACAGCGGTGGCGCCAAGCTGGTGCGCGACCGCGACATGCTGGCCGGCGCCGTCAATTTCCTGTTGAGCAATGAAGTCGCCCGCCATGAGATGATGGCGGCCGGTGCCGCCACCGTCGACCAGATGCGCGGTGCGCTGGCGCACACGCTGAAGTCGCTCGAGCCTTACATCCAGCCATTGATCGTCAAGTCGCGCCTGAAGGGCGCCGACGGGCGCTAGGGTGGCGTCCGAAGCACCACCTTTCTGGTGGGAAGCACCCGACTGGCGGGTCTTTGCGCTGTCGCCGCTGTCATCAGTCTATGGCATGGTCGCCGGCCGCCGCATGCGCCGGGCGGTCCGCGAAAAGATCGACGCGCCAGTGCTTTGCGTCGGCAACTTCACCGTCGGCGGCAGCGGCAAGACGCCGGTCGCCATCGCTTTGGCCAAGCAGGCCAGGCGGATGCAGCTCAATCCCGGCTTCCTGTCGCGCGGCCATGGCGGCTCGTTCGCGCAGCCGCATGTCGTGGACGCCAGCCACGACGCCGCCAAGCATGTCGGCGACGAGCCGCTGCTGTTGGCCGAGCATGCACCGGTTGCGGTCAGCCCTAACCGCGCCGCCGGCGCCAAACTGCTCATGGAAGCCCATGGCTGTGATTTCCTGATCATGGATGACGGGTTTCAGAGCGCGCGCATCCATATCGATTATGCGCTGGTCGTCGTCGACGCCCGCTACGGCATCGGTAATGGCCGTGTCATTCCGGGCGGACCGCTCAGAGCCAACATTGTCGACCAGCTGGTCTTCACCGACGGGCTGTTGAAGATGGGCGAGGGCACCGCCGCCGACCAGGTCGTGCGCCAGGCCGCGCGCGCCGGCCGGCCGATCTTCGAGGCGCATGCCGAGCCCGCCGGCAAGGAACGGTTCGCCGGTCGGCGTTTCCTCGCCTTTGCCGGCATCGGCCATCCCGAAAAATTCTTCGACACGCTGCGCGACACAGGCGCTGAGGTGGCGCTGAGCCGGTCGTTCCCGGACCATCACTTCTATGCCCCTGATGAGCTCACTGAGCTGGCGGCAACCGCGCGCCGCGAGGGACTGGGCCTCGTCACCACCGCCAAGGACGCGGCCCGACTGCGCCATGACGCAGCCTCAGCCGAATTCCTTGGCCAACTCGACGTGCTGGAGATCGACGCCACGTTCGACCTCGACAATGTGCCCGAACGCATCATCGACGAGACGCTGGATGCCTGGCGCCAGCGCAAGCTGCGGGGCTGATTGAGCCGCCGCTTCCAGTGCAGGACTATTCTCGCCGCTTTTCTCGATTACAACCTCGGTCGGGTTTTCATGCGGAGGGTGGAATGATCGGCTTGCGGGCGCTGCTTGTCGCTTGTGCCGTTGTGGCGATGGCAAATCCATCGTTGGCGCAAACGTCCACCCCGAGCGACAGCGAATTTCTGGTCTCGGTCACCGATGCCGACGGTGTTACCCATATCGAGACCTCCAACGTCGTTCCGCTTATCCCCGATCGTGCCTGCTATGAATGGCGCGTAAGGCTGGGGCAGGGCGACAAGCTGGTATCGGTTACGGAGGTGTTCACCCTTCCCGCGGAGCCGAAGCAGTGGGGCGGCATCGACGGAAACGAGTACAGCTTGAGCAAGCTATCGGGCGACCGGAAAGTCTCCGAGACCACCATGTTCTACAAGCCGCTGGACGGATGGATCTCGCATGGCTGGTGCGTGGCCGACGGTGACCCGACCGGGCCGTGTTCCATCAAGGTGCTGGTCGGTGACCGGCTGATCCACGAATTCGAGTTCAAGGTCGTGCCTGAATCCTCAACTCCATAGCCGGTCTAGCGCCGGCTGCGCATCTCCGGATGCGTTTCGATCTCGCGGCGCAGCGAGGCGGCAGCGTTGATATAAGGCTCCTGCCTGGCGACGCTCCAATATTTCAGCTCGTCCAGCGGAATGCTCTCGCCGGTCACCGCGCAGCGCACGAATGCGCCGGGGCTGGTGACCTGGAAGTCGCCGTCGAGATAGCGGATCCGGGCTTCCTTGCCGCCAGGGCCTTCGAAGCGGTTCATCATGGGGTGGTGCCTGAGTTCATGCTGATTTCATCGCCATAAATTGCCGCCAAGGTCAAGCTTGACGCAATGCTGAGGCCCTATTGTCGGCTGAAACCATCCTATGGGACCGGCATGGACATCGCATCCGCCCGCCTGACCGCGCTGCTGCGCGAAGCCATGATATTGGCGGCGGCCCCGTCGGCGAAGGCCGATCCGGCGAAAGCAGCGCTGATCAAGGCGCTGGCGCAGCCGCCGTCCGGCGCGCCTTTGCCGCCGGCAGCGGCGCCAGCGCTGCAGGCACTGTTGTCCGGCACATCTGCCAAGGCGCAGCAGACAGGATCCGCTGAAATCCTGCAGGCCTACCTGGCAATTGCCGAACCGGGCGTCGAGGCGCCAGATGGCGCCCCGACAAGGGCCGCCGCACCTGCACCGGCAAACGACGACGCACAGCGCGGTCTGCCTGTGCCGCCGGCAAGGGCCGACGATGGCAGCGCCACAAAGCCCGCAGGCCTGCCATGGCTTGCCTTTCTCGTCCCTGAAGCTTCGCCGCAACGCCGCGCCTCCGGCATCGACACGGCAACAAAACGAGGGCAGGCGACGTCTCGGCCGCATGATGCGGTTCAGCCCGAAGACAGGCAACAGATGCGTGTCGGCCTGATGGCGATGGCGGCCGGGTTTTTGGCCGTAGCGATCGTTGGCTTCGTTCTATTGCTGCTTCGCTGAGCGCCGAACGATTGATCCTAGCGTTCGGCTTCGAGGAACGCTTCCATCTTGTCCATCGCCAACCCGGCCTCGACGGCGATGCGGCGCGAAAGTTCGGCGGCAGCGGTGCGTGGCCGGCCCAGCGGCCGGTCGAGCCAGTAGGATACCGGGTTGAGCGCGGTGCGCTCATCGACGGCGACGATGCGGCCCGCCTCCAGCTGTTGCCCGGTTAATGGCGGCCGCGCCAGCGCAATGCCCAACCCATAGGCGGCGGCGTCCAGCACCAGATTGTAGTCCTCGAAGCGGCGGTCCTGCGGGCGCGGGCGGTAATCCATACCTTGCGCGGCAAACCAGGCGCGCCATCCCGAAGCGTCGGAATCGTTGATCAGCGGAAATTTGAGCAGCCGGGCAGGGTCGCCGCGGCCGATCTCGCGGGCAAGGCCAGGTGCGGCGACGGGAAACACATACTCCTCGAACAGTTTCACCGAGATCCGGCCCGGAATGCCGCCGCGGCCGCAGCGGATCGACAGGTCGATGCCTTCGTCGGCAAGGTCGGCCTGGCGGATGTCGACGTCGAGCACGATGCGCAGCTTGCTGGGATTGTTCTCCAGCGCAGCCATCCGCGGCATCAGCCACAGCCCGCTGACCGAGGGGATCGAGGTCAGTCGCACCACGGCGGTGCCGCGCGGTTCGACCCAGCGGTCGGAATGGCTGGAAATCAGCGCAAAGGCTTCCGCCGTGCGCAGATGCAGGCGGTTGCCCTCGATGGTCAGCGAGACGCCGCGCGCGCCGCGGTCGAACACTTTCAGGCCCAGCCAGTCCTCCAGCTTGGCGATCTGCCGGCTGACGGCGCCATGGGTGATGTTGAGCTTCTCGGCCGCAGCCGAAAAGCTGCCCGTACGCGCCGCAGCATCGAAGGCGCGCAGTGTCTCGAGCGGCACCATTGTGTCTGAGCTGTGATCCATAGTCACAGGTGATCCTCGATTTGATCGTTTGTCAACAGCGTCGAAAAGGCGCTTTCTGGCTTTCGAGACCCAGGAACACGAAGGACAGTGAGATGAGCGCAACGACCAGCACGTCGAATCCGACACAGCGGATGGACGCCACTGCAGCCATCGCCGTGGCGCTGACGGTGGTCGGCTGGGCGTCGGCCTTTCCCGCAATCCGCGCCGGCCTCGCCGCCTTCGGGCCGCTGGAACTCGGTGCGCTGCGCTTTGCCATTGCCGCAGTGCCGGCGGCGATCTTTCTTGCCGTCAAGCGCCCGGCGCTGCCGCGGCTCGACGAAGTGTGGCGGCTCGCCTTTGGCGGCGCCATCTTCGTCGCACTCTACACGGTTATGCTCAACTATGGCGAACTGACCGTGTCGGCAGGTGCGGCCGGCTTCATCATCAATGTCAGCCCGATCTTCACCGCCATCATGGCAATGGCATTGCTCGGCGAGCGCTTCTCAGGCTGGGCCTGGTTTGGCACGGCCATTTCTTTCGCCGGCATCGGCATCATTGCGGTTGCCGACGGCAATGGCCTGCATTTCGACACCGGCGCGCTGCTGGTTCTTGGCTCCGCGCTATGCTCGGCTGTCAACACCATCGTCCAGAAGCCGCTCTTTGCCCGTCACCACCCGCTGACCATCTCGGCCTCGAACATGATCCTTGGCGCCCTTTGCCTGGCACCCTTTCTGCCAAGCGGCTTTGCGCAGGCAGCGGTCGCCAACACAGCCGGAATCGGCGCAGTCATCTTTCTCGGCATCGTGCCGAGCCTGATCGCCTATGCCGCCTGGGCAACCGCTCTGTCGCGTCTGCCTGCGGCGCGCGCTTCAAATTTCCTCTATCTGGTCTCGCCGATGTCGGCCCTGATCGGCTTCTTCTGGCTGGGCGAAGTGCCGACGCTGCTCGGTATTCTCGGCGGTGCGCTGGCGCTCGGCGGTGTCATCGTGGTCAATTTGAAACGCTAGATCAGCGGGTTGGACGCCTTTCCCGAATCAAACTGAGAGCCGTACCGGGATTCTCTCCGATCGCCCCATTTGGCTGCCGCTGCGGTGCAGACATGACCCCATCGGGTGGCTATGGTGGGTTGAAAATCACCGGGGGTGGGATGGTCAGGCAGTTCGTATCAGCGGTTTTCTGCGTGTTGCTGCTCAGCGGCAAAGCCAGTGCGGGTTGGTATCACGTGGAAAACTACGAAGGTTCCATCGGTCCCGACCCCGTCCATCTCTCCTTGCAAACCTATAGTTTCGGCAGCGGCCTCACTGTCCAGGGCAGTTTCTTCTACGACGCCAAGCAAAGTCCGATCGCGCTCTATGGCAAAGCCAGTGGCACCAGCCTTGCGCTTTGCGCGATTGCCGATGACGAGGAGTTCGAGCGCGTCATCGTCATGGGCAAAAAGACGGGCCTCGACACCTCCGGATGCCCGTTTTCCCTGGAGCTTGGTGACGGTGTCTTGACGGGAAGCTGGAGCAAGGGCGCCGACAAATTTCCGGTCAGTCTCAGGAAGGTCGCGGGCCTGGACGACACCGGGGAGGGCAAGGTCGAAGGAACCGTCGAGATACCCTTCTG
The DNA here is from genome assembly GCF_056403695.1 of Mesorhizobium sp. P2_F7. Taxonomy (NCBI): domain Bacteria; kingdom Pseudomonadati; phylum Pseudomonadota; class Alphaproteobacteria; order Hyphomicrobiales; family Phyllobacteriaceae; genus Mesorhizobium; species Mesorhizobium sp. P2_F7. The sequence goes on from NZ_JBFUFA010000004.1 coordinate 194,275, forward strand.
GGCGCAGACGGCCACCGACCGGTTTGCCGGGATTTACGAGAAAACCGACGACGGGATCTGCATGACGAAGATGCAGATCATCAACAAGAAGCGGAAGAAGGCCGTACAGACCATCAAATTCGGCGGCGACCTTTGCAATGCGGGTATGCTGATGACACCCATCTACTGGAATGTGCAGAAGCAGACAGAACGGGGCAAGGACATCATATCCGTGAATTTCTACGATGGCCGCGCCGGGTATGAGGAGGTGTATGCGTTTGACCGCAAGAGCAAGAAGTACCGCAAGAGGAAGTGAGCCTTTCGAGACAATAGCCAACGGGCCGCGTCTTATCGTCCGCGAAGGCTTATCGCGATGAGAGCGGAAATCGAATCGCCAGCCGTCAGATTGCACTTGCGCCGGACGGCATCCTTCAGGGGCAGAAGGTAGCTCCCGTCCTTGGGAAACAGCGATGTGCCGAACATGAAGCCGTCAATGGTCGCCTCGACAGGTATCACCCCCCAGCCATAGGTCGCGACCTTCGCGACCTTTTTGATCTCTTCGCCATATTGCTCGGGGATTGGCGCGAAGAAGTATGGCGAAGGACCCCGCCAGTGGATCACCTCGGCCTCGAATTGGAACCGGACCGTCATCTCGTCGCTCAAAGGCTTATCGCCACTGGGAAACCGCTCACCCGGGAACTCCGAAGTAAGCACGATAATGCTCCAGGTGAGCTATCGGGGAGAATTCCTCGAAGTCGCCGGCAGCTTCGCACTCTTTCAGATGGGCAAGCGCCTTTGCTGCAGCCTCGCTAGGCTGCTTCTTCAGGAAATCCTTGGTGTTTTGCAGGCCATTGCCGCAAAGAAATTGGACGTCCAGATAACTGAACAGATCGAACCCGGATGACTTGGCGTCCCAAATTCGCAGCACGTCTTCATCCATTGCTCTGCTGAAGAGCTGAACACAGCAGAGCAATGCCAGGTCAGCTTGCCGTCCATCGCCTTTGCGCTCGCAATCGGCTTCATGCGCCAAGAGATCACGGATGCGAGGCAGATCCTCGTCTTTCGGTACGAGGCCAAACTGCTGCAGGGAGTCCCCGGCGTTCATCCCCGCCGCCCGAACAGCCGCTCAATATCGGCGAGCTTCAGCTCGATATAGGTCGGGCGGCCATGGTTGCAGGTGCCGGATCCCGGCGTCGCTTCCATCTGGCGCAGCAATGCGTTCATTTCCTCAGGCTTGAGCAGGCGGCCGGAGCGCACCGAGCCGTGGCATGCCATGGTCGCGGCGATCTTGTCCAGCCGCTCCTTCAGCGTCTCGACCGTGTCATTGTCGGCGATCTCGTCGGCGAGGTCACGCACCAGTTGCTGGACATTGGTTTCGCCCAGCATGGACGGCGTCTCGCGCACCGCCACCGCACCGGGGCCGAAGCGCTCGATGCCGAGACCGAAGCGGGCCAGCGTCTCGGAATGCATGGCCAGCCGCTCGGCATCCTCTTCCGGCAGGTCGACGATCTCCGGCAAGAGCAGCATCTGCGAGGGCACGGCGCGCGAATGCAGCGCATTCTTCAGCGCTTCGTAGACCAGTCGCTCATGCGCCGCGTGTTGGTCAACGATAACAAGTGAATCCCTGGTTTGCGCTACGATGTAATTCTCGTGCACTTGCGCGCGGGCAGCGCCCAGTGCCGTGCCAAGCAGCGTCTCGGTCGGTTCGGCTGTACCGGCACGCGCATCGGCGCTGGCGAGCGGCCCGGCATCGAATGCCGCCTGGTCGTTGTCGGCAAAGCCGTTTCGCTGCGCCCTTGCTTCGCCGTAACCCATATCCAGCGGTCGTTGTGACAAGCGCGATGGGTCGAAGCCGCCGGAGCCAGACGGCCGGTAGGCCGCGTCATAGCTGCGGTGGCCATTGGCAGGGCCGGCATGGGCATAAGGAGAAGCACCCGGCCGGAACGCCGCCATCATGCCGGCGGCACCGCTGGTGGCGGCGCGGATGCCGGCATTGGCCAGCGCCTCGCGAATGGCGCCGACGATCAGGCCGCGCACCAGGCCGGGGTCGCGGAAGCGCACATCGGCCTTGGCCGGGTGGACGTTGACGTCGACGGTCGCCGGATCGAGCGTCAGGAACAGCACCGTGACAGCATGGCGGTCGCGCGGCAGCACATCGGCGAAGGCGCCGCGGATGGCGCCGGCAATCAGCTTGTCGCGCACCGGCCGGCCGTTGACATAGGCATATTGCTGCAGCGCGTTGGCGCGGGTGAAGGACGGGATCGAGACATGGCCGGTGAGATGCACGCCGTCACGGCTGGCATCGATGGCAATGGAATTGTCGGGGAACTCGGCGCCCATCACCTGGGCGACGCGGCGCAGGCTGCCTTCCGCGTTGTCGTCAGTCGCCGGCAGTTCCAGCGTCGAGCGATCGGAGCCGGCGAGTGTGAAGCGCACGGCGGGGAAAGCGATGGCGATGCGCTTGACCACATCACTGGTCGCCGAGCTTTCAGCGCGCTCGCCCTTCATGAATTTGAGCCGGGCGGGCGTCGCGAAAAAGAGGTCGCGCACCTCCACCGTGGTGCCGCGGTTTGCCGCCGCCGGCTTGACGGCCGAAACGCGGCCGCCTTCGATGCCGATCTCGGCCGCGCTGTCGCCGACGGCGGTGCGCGAGCGGATCGACAGCCGCGCCACCGAGCCGATCGACGGCAGCGCCTCGCCACGGAAGCCGAGCGAGCGGATATCGTGGATGCTGTCGCCAAGCTTGGAGGTGCAATGGCGCGCGATCGCCAGCGAAAGTTCCGGTTCGGGAATGCCCGAGCCGTCATCGGTGACGCGGATCAGGTTCAATCCACCACCGGCGGTGACGATCTCGACGCGGGAGGCGCCAGCATCGAGCGCATTCTCGACCAGCTCCTTCACCACGCTCGCCGGACGCTCGATGACTTCGCCGGCGGCGATCTGGTTGATCATCGTTTCGGAAAGCTGGCGAATGGGCATGGGGCACTATAGGCGGATTCGAGGGGTGTGCGGAAGCCTTCGTGCCGGACATCGGAGACGCCAGCGGGACAGCACCCCTCTCTGTCCTGCCGGACATCTCCCCCTCAAGTGGGGAGATTGGATGTCACGGCGGCTTTCGCCAACTTTCTGCGTTCAAGTGAAGAGCCTGCGCCAAAGCTGCTGATCTCCCCCCTAAGGGGGGAGATGTCCGGCAGGACAGAGGGGGGTGTGACAGAACTCCACGATAGCGATTGCGCCGCGAAACGACGTCTCACGCCTGCGCCGCCAGCCAATCCCTTACCTTGCGGGCGTTGTCGCTGAGCTCGCGGTTTCGCGACCAGATGATGTGAAAACCTTTGCCGGTTCGCATCGTGTGGCTGGTGACGCGCACCAGCAGTCCTGAGGCCAAAAGCCGCTCGGCCAGGTGTCCCCAGCCAAGCGCAATGCCTTGGCCCTCCATCACCGCCTGGATCACCAGCGCATAGTCGTTGATGCGAAGGCCACGCCCGGCATCGACGATATCGACCCCGGCCGATTGGAACCACTCGTCCCAGCTTGCTGCCTCGCGAAACGGCTCTTCGAGATGGATGAGCCGGTGCGATGGCAAATCCTCGACGGTCTGCGGCAGCCCGAAGCGCGCCACATAGTTTGCGCCGGCAACCGGGAAGATCTCCTCGTCGGCCAGCGGCAGCGCATGATAGTCCGGCCATTCCTTCGGCTCACCGCCGCGAATGCCGAGCGGAATGTCCTCGGCGATGATGTCGAGGTCGCGGTCGGCGGTCTGGATGCGCAGGTCGACGCCCGGCAGTTCGTCGCGAAACTGCTGCAGGCGCGGCATCATCCAGAACGAGGCGAACGCGGTCGACGCCGCCAGCGTCACATGCGCGCCGACGGCGATCTGGCGCAGACCCTCGGCCGACTTGCGGATGTGCGACAGGCCGAGCGAGACGTCGGCATGGAAGCGGTCACCGGCTTCGGTAAGGCTGACTTGTCGATGGCGACGCTGGAAGAGTTTGGCGCCGAGCTGCTCTTCAAGCCCGCGGATCGCATAGGACACCGCCGCTTGCGTCATGCCGAGCTCGCGCCCGGCGGCGGTAAAGCTCGACAGCCGGCCGGCGGCCTCGAAGACGATCAGGCTGCCGGCGGACGGCAGAAGATGGCGCAAGCTTCGCATAAGCAGAGCTTATACAAGAGATCAGGATTTTCCAGCGTCACAGCTGTATTTTGTCTCGCTAAATTGACTGGCTCTGGGAGGATGGAATTTCCATGAACGCACCGACCGTCGAAGTGACCGAACCTGCCAACCGTCGAGCGGGTGGCCGCCTGGGGCGCAAGGTGCTGCGGGGAATTCCCATGGCGTCGTTTCCGACCCTGGTCCGCAAGATCCCCGTGTATCAGATGGTCCCGGATGAGGCGGTGGAATTGATCCACCAGGAGTCGCTCTCGATCCTTGAAGAGGTGGGATGCGAGTTCCGCGACGACGAGGCCATTGCACTGTGGAAGGCGGCGGGAGCCGATGTGTCGGAAACGCGTGTCCGGATCGACCGTGCGCTCCTGATGGAGCTCATATCGAAGGTCCCGTCGGAGTTTACACTCAATGCGAGAAATCCGCAGCGCACGGTGCGCGTTGGCGGCGACAACTCCATCTTCGTACCGATGTACGGCGCGCCTTACGTGCGCGACCTCGACAACAACAGGCGCTATGGCACGCTCGCCGACCTGCAGAATTTCCACAAGCTCGCCTACATGGCGCCGGCGCTGCACTCGTCGAGCTCGGTCATCTGCGAGCCGATGGAAATCGCGGTGCCCAAGCGCCACCTCCACATCATCCATTCAGCGCTGAAGCACTCCGACAAGCCGTTCATGGGCATCGTGACGTCCAAGGAACGAGCCGAGGACACGATGGCGATGGCAGGCATCGTCTTCGGCGAGGACTATGTCCGCGACAATCCGGTGCTGGTGTCGATCACCAATTGCAATTCGCCGCTGGTGTGGGACGCCACCATGCTTGACGCCATGAAGGTCTATGCACGCCACAACCAGCCGCTGATCCTGGCGCCCTTCGCACTGTGCGGCGCCTCGACTTCAGCCTCAGCCGTCGGCGCAGTCGCGCAGGTCAATGCCGAAGCGCTGGCGGGCGTCGCGTTCACCCAGTTGCTGCGTCCGGGTTCGCCGCAGCTCTACGGACAGTTCATGGTTACGGTGGACATGAAGACCGGCGCTCCGATGGGCGGCACGCCGGAGGCCGCGCAGATGATGTATCTGATGGGGGCATTGGCGCGTAAATACCGCCTGCCATGGCGCACGTCGGGCTTCCATGTCGGGTCGAAGCTGAACGATGCCCAGGCGGGCTACGAGGCGAACATGCTGATGCATGCCGCAATCCTCTCCGGTGCCAACTACATCTGGCATTCCGCCGGATGGCTCGAGGCCGGCTTGAGCTGCGGTTATTCGAAATTCGCGACGGACTGCGAACAACTCGTTGGCTGGTACAAATATGCGGGCGGGCTGCCGTTCGACGATTTCAAGGAAGCGATGGCGGCCATCCGCGAGGTCGGGCCTCAGGGCCATTTCCTCGGCACACAGCATACGCTCGAACATTTCGAGTCGGCCTTCTTCATACCGAGCATCATGGACTTCAATTCGTACGAACAGTGGAAGGCCGAAGGGGCCAAGGATCACGACACGCGCGGCCGCGAGAAAGCTCGCAACATGCTCGCGGATTACCAGGAGCCGAAGCTCGACGAGGGTATCGCTGAGGGGCTGGCGGATTTCATTGCGCGGCGCGAGGAGGCGCTGCCAAACAGCGTCAGTTGACGCGACGGACGAACAACTAACGGGAACAAAAAAGGGAGAAAAAAAATGACATTCTTCAGAAGCAATGGCGACCGCGTGCCTGATACCATCGAGGCAATGGCGAAAGAGACGCGTGCAGGCCATATGGACCGCCGCGAATTCCTCGCGCTTGCCAGCGCATTCGGCGCCTCGACGGCTTTCGCCTACGGCATGATCGGCCTTGCCGCGCCGACCAAAGCCCTGGCCGATGAACCGAAAAAGGGCGGAACGCTGCGTGTCGCGATGTCGGTCAAGGCGCAGAAGGATCCGCGCACCTATGACTGGACCGAGATGGCAAACGTCACGCGCACCTGGCTGGAGCCGCTCGTCCGCTACACGCACGAGTTCACTTTCGAGCCGGTCCTGCTCGAAAGCTGGGACGTCAATGACGACGCCACCGAATACACACTGCATCTGCGCAAAGGCGTCACCTGGAACAATGGCGATGCCTTCAACGCCGATGACGTGGTCGCCAATCTGAACCGCTGGTGCGAGAAGGGTGCTTCAGGCAATTCCATGGCGGCACGTGTTGGCGCGCTGATCGACACAAAGACCGGCAAGGCCAAGGATGGCGCTATCACCAAGGTCGATGACCTCACGGTCAAGCTGAAGCTGGCCGAACCCGACATCGCGATCATACCGGGCTTCACCGACTATCCGGCGCTGGTTGTGCATCGCGACTTCGACAAGGATGGCGCCGACCCGATCAAGAAGCCAGTCGGCACCGGACCTTTCGAACTGGTGTCCTATGCTGTGGGTACGAAGGCGGTCGTCAAGCGTCGCGAGAACGGCAAGTGGTGGGGTGGCGAAACGCCGCTCGACAGTGTCGAGTTCATCGACTACGGCACCGACTTCAATGCCACGCTGAATGCCTTCGAGTCCGGCGAGATCGACCTCGATTTCGAAACGCCGGCCGACTTCATCGACGCCCTCGACAAGATGGATCTGGTGAAATCGGAGGTCGCGACGGCGACCACGCTCGTTGCCCGCACCAACATCACCCACAAGCCCTATGACGATCAGCGGGTGCGCAATGCGCTGCAGATGGCCGTCGACAACAATGCCGTCATGCAACTCGGCTACGCCGGGCTCGGCACGGTCGGCGAGAACCACCACGTCGCACCGATCCATCCCGAATACTATCCGCTGCCCAAGAAGACGCGCGATGCCGCGGCCGCCAAGAAGCTGATGGCGGATGCCGGTCAGGCCGATTTCGAGCACGAACTGATCACCGTCGAGGACGAATGGCAGAAGAACACCGGCGATGCGATCGCCGGGCAATTGCGCGATGCCGGCATCAAGGTGAAGCGCACGGTGCTGCCGGGCTCGACCTTCTGGAACGACTGGACGAAATATCCATACTCGATGACCATCTGGTACATGCGGCCGCTCGGCGTCCAGGTGCTGGCGCTCGGCTATCGCTCGGGCGAAGCCTGGAATGAGACGGCCTTTGCCAACCCGGATTTCGACGCCAAGCTGAAGCAGGCGCTTTCGCTGGCCGATCCTGCCAAGCGCAAGGAGGTGATGAAGGACGTCGAGCAGATCCTGCAGGATTCCGGCGTCATCATCCAGCCGTTCTGGCAGAAGCTCTACTGCCACATGAGCAAGAAGGTGAAGAACTACGGAATGCACCAGACCTACGAAATGGACTTCCAGAACGTCTGGCTGGACAGCTGACGCTCGAAGTTTAGCCACCACGGCGCCGGAGCCTGCGGGCCGGCGCAATGTCGCCGATGAGGAAGAGAACGTGCATGTCCGGGCGGGTCTTCAAGCGTCTGTTCGAACCGGCGACATTGCGCGGCAAGACGCTGCGCAACCGGATCGTATTTGGAGCCCATACGGCCAACATGGCCGAGGACGGCCTGCCGACTGCCCGCCATATCGGCTATTACGCCGAACGCGCCATCGGCGGGGCCGGCATGATCGTTGTCGAGCCGATGCCGGTACATCAGGCTGCGGTGCTGACTCGCGGCAACTTTCGCCCTTCCGATGACAGCGTCATCTCGCATTTCCGCAAGGTGACCGACGCCATCCGCGGCAACGGTGCTGTCGCCATCCAACAACTCTACCACGTTGGCCAGCATGCCGATGCGGACAACTCGTTCCACGCCGGTTGGTCGCCGTCCGGCCTGCCGAGCTATCACGATTCAGACGGATCGCACCGTATGTCCGAGCGCCAGATCGAAGAGACGATCGACGGCTTCGTCCAGGCGGCGCGCCGCTGCCGCGAGGCAGGTTTCGACGGCGTCGAGGTCTGGGCCGCCTATCATTCGATGCTCGATCAGTTCTGGACGCCCTGGTCGAACCGTCGCGACGACCAATGGGGCGGCAGCCTGCAAAACCGCACCCGTATGAGCCGGGAGGTGATGAGCCGCATACGCAAGGTTTGTGGTGATGACTTCATCGTGGGTCTCGCGATCAATGACGAACCGGAAGTCGAGGTAGCGCTCAAGCGCGAGGCGTTGGCCGAGATTATCGAATTGCACGACCGTGACAATCTGATGGACTACGTCACCTGCGGAACGGGGTCGTATTTCGATTTCTACAAGATCATGCCGACCTTCCTTTATCCGGAAAAGCTTGGGGCGGACCTTGCCGCCGTGTTGAAATCGACGGTGAGGCACGCGCTGATCACGGCGGAAAGCCACATCCGCACTCCGGAAAACGCCGAGAGCGTGTTGAGCGAAGGCCGCGCCGATCTTGTCTCGATCGTGCGCGGGCAGATCGCCGATCCGCATCTGGCTGCAAAGGCTGCGGCTGGCCGGCATGAGGACATTCGCGGCTGTCTGTCCTGCAATCAGATGTGTTGGGGCCGGCGCGGTCGCGACTACTGGATCAGCTGCGTGATCAATCCATCGGCGGGGCGGGAATGGGAATGGGGAGGCGATCGCTTCACCCCGGCCATCCAGCCGAAACATGTGTTTGTCGTTGGGGGTGGGCCAGCCGGTCTCGAAGCCGCGCGCGTAGCGGCCGAGCGCGGCCACCGCGTGACGCTCGCCGAGGCGTCGGACCGGCTCGGCGGGCAATTCCGGCTCGCAGGCCTGCAGCCGCGCCGGGCGCAGATTCTCGACCTCATCGACTGGTATCAGCGCCAGCTTGGCCAGCTTCAGGTCGATGTGCGCTATGGCCAGTATGTCGAGGCCGAGGACATCCGGCGCGAGGACGCCGATCACGTCATCGTCGCAACGGGTTCCATGCCTCAGGACGGCGCATTCCAGCGCGCGATGCCACAATGGGAAAGCATTCCGGGTGGTGGCACGGTTTTCTCCGCTGAAGCCGTGATGGCCAGGGAGGCGAGGCCGGGCAAGCGCGTGCTTTTCCTCGACGATGGCGGCAACTGGAAAGGCTGCGGCACCGCCTGGAAACTCGCCGAGGACGGTCATGAAGTGACGATCGTCACGCCTGACGCCCTCGTTGGCAAGGAACTTCAGCGGATGGCCGTGGATGCGCCGCTGCGCCGAGCACTGGCTGCGCTGAAGGTCAGGTTTGTGACCGAAAGCGCCGTGGTGCATTGGGACGGCGCGAAGGCCACAATAGCATCGTTGCTCGACGGCGCCGAGCAGGAAGTCGAGGCGGACGCATTGGTCTTTGCCAGCACCAGCATGGCCCAGGACAGCCTGTCGATCGAACTCGACAGGATCGGCATCGCCCACACCTCGATTGGCGATTGCACCGCTTCGAGGCAGGCAGCCTTTGCCATTCATGATGGACGCAAGGTGGCGCTTGGCCTTTGATCTCTTGCCGACCGAGCGCATCGAGCGATGCGATCTTCAGGCAACGAGCCTTGGAGGCTTCATGAGCCGCAAAAAAGCCGATATGCAGGATGTGTGGTATTGCCACCTTGCCGCCGAACAGCCGGAGATTCCTGCATGAGACCGATAGTGCTGGCCGCTGCCCTTTCGATTGCCTTGCCCGCCGCGGCACTTGCCGGGCCGGCTTCGAACGCCGTGAAGTTTTTTTATGTGCCTGAGGTCAAATTCGAAGGGGACGCCAAATACCGCGACCGCTTCACCGAGCCGGTGACGAAACTCTTCGATCTCAACGACCAGGCGCAGAAGAACAAGCCCGACGAGGTCGCTTGCCTCGACTTCGATCCTGGGCTCGACGCCCAGGATTTCGACCAGAAGACGATTGCCAGGACATTGAAGCTGGCCGAGACCGTCAACGGCGATACGGCCGAGGTGACGGCCACGTTCAGCCTGTTTGCGGAAGGCGATGAGTCCAAACGCGAAATGCTGTGGTCGCTCAAGAAGATCGACGGCAAGTGGAAGGTCGCCGACATCACCTCCAAGACCAGCAACTGGACGCTGAGCGCGCTCGAATGCATGCCGGACAAAGCGCCGGAGTGATGCCGTGCAGCGCCGTCTCGCTTTGGCGTTATCGACCTTATCGATGCTGGCGGCAGGGCTGAACACAGCCGCCGCTCAAGGGCTGCTGGGTCCGCCGCCCGCAAACGCCCCGGCAGAGACAGCGCCGGGCGGCCCACCGCCCGCAAATCCACCCGGTAATGCGGTGGAGCCGGCGAAGCCACCCCTGGCATGGCCACCATCCGAGCCGGCCGCGCCCGTGTTGCCGGGCTCGCCCACGGCGGTGGTCAAGCCGTTCTACGAACATCTCGGGCTGGAGCTCGATCCGACCCAGCGCAAGAACTTCGTCGATCCGGCCAAGACCGTGCTCGACAAGAGCGATGCGCTGCGGGCGTCGGGGCAGGGCGAATGCCTCGACCCCAACATGGCGCTCGACAATGCCGATTACGACAAGCTTGCAATTGACAAGAGCCTGAAGAGCATCGAGGCCGTCAACGGCGATCAGGCCAAGGTGGTGGTGGCCTTCGTCGTCGAAGGCAATCAGCACCGGCTGGAGTGGAAACTGAAGAAGGTCGACGGCGCCTGGAAGATATCCGACCTGCTCTCGGTGACCGGCGAATGGGCGCTCAGCCAGTATCAGTGCGAATGAGCCGCCGATCGCGTCCGGGTGAGCGGCAATGAAGCTTCGCGTTTTGCTCGCGATCGTGCTGGTCGGGCTCGCCGCTGCCGGTGGCGCCTTCTACTGGCACATCGGCACCATGCTGATCGCGCGCGAGCCCCGGCAAGCTCTGGCGCCGCCGGGTGACCTGCCGGTCGAGCGCGTCGTGCTCAACCAGGCCGGCGCGCCAGAGCTTGTCGGCTGGGTGGCAGATCGAATAGGCGGTTGCGGCGCGATCGTCCTGCTGCACGGGCGCGGCGCCAACAGGCTCGCTTTGGTGCAAAGAGCGAAACTCTTGTTCGATGCCGGCTACTCCGTCGTCCTGTTCGATCTGTCCGGGCATGGCGAGAGCGGCGGCAGCGTCCAGGGCTTCGGCTACAGCGAAAGCCAGGATGCAGTGCGCATCATGGCCTTTGCGCGGCAACGTTTCCCTGGCGAGAGGCTTGGCGCTGTCGGCTCGTCGCTGGGCGCCGCTGCCTTCGTCTTTGCAGCACAGCAAGCGCCTGCCGATGCCTATGTGCTGGAGCAGCTTTACGCCAGTTTGCGTGAGACAACGGCATGGCGCATGCCTTTCCATTTCTGGCGCGGATTCCAGGCATCTGTGCTTTTGGCACAGATGCCGCTTCGTCTCGGGGTGAGCGCCGACGACGTCAGGCCGGTCGACCGCCTCGGCAAGATCGGCGCGCCGCTGATGCTGCTTGCGGGCAGCATCGATCCCTTCATCGACCGCGGGCAGGTGCTGGCGCTGCAGAATGCCGCCGCCGGCTCGCGACTGGTCTGGTTCGAAGGGGCAGGCCATGTCGACCTTTTGCGCTACGATCAGCCGCGCTACCGGGATGCAGTGCTTCCCTTCCTGGCGGCAAAGCTCTGCCGGACCGGTGCCGCCAATGGCTGACGCCCGTTCAGCCGCGGCCGCGATAGGGGGCAACGCCGGTGTCGGGCAGCCAGGCGCCTTCCGGCGGCGCGCCGGTTTGCCAGAACACATCGATCGGAATGCCGCCGCGCGGATACCAATAGCCGCCTATGCGCAACCATAGCGGCTTGGTCGCGGCCACAATGCGCCGGCCGATCATCACGGTACAGTCTTCATGGAAAGCGCCATGGTTGCGAAACGAGGTCATGAACAGTTTGAGCGACTTCGATTCCACAAGCGCGGCATCGGGGGCGTAATCGATGACGATATGGGCGAAATCCGGCTGGCCGGTGACCGGGCAGAGCGAGGTGAATTCCGGGCAGGTGAAGCGCACGATGGCAGGCGGCCCGTCGCCGCGCTGGAACGGCACGGTCTCCAGGACCGCAGTTTCGGGGCTCTGTGGCGCCTCGACGTGAGCGCCGAGCTGGGTGAGGGTTTTGGTATCGATCATAAGCGGTTGTCCCTGGATTTTCCGCGCTCATTAGCATCGGACCGAAAAGTGTGCAGCGGTTTTCGGACAAATCCGATGCTTAATATAAGAACTGGAGCAGCGCATGCTGCTCCAACACAAAATGAAAAAGCAGGAAGACGATGACCTCCAACGATCCGCTTCTCCAGCCCTATCAGCTCAAGCACTTGACGCTGAAGAACCGGGTGATGTCGACCAGCCATGAGCCGGCCTATTCCGAGGACGGCATGCCGAAACAGCGCTATCGGCTCTACCATGCCGAAAAGGCGAGGGGCGGCATGGCGCTGACCATGACCGCCGGCTCGGCGATCGTCTCGCGCGACAGTCCGGCCGCCTTCGGCAATCTTCATGTCTATGACGACCGCATCGTGCCGTGGTTGGCCGAGCTTGCCGACGCCTGCCACGAGCATGACTGCAAGGTGATGATCCAGATCACCCACCTTGGCCGCCGCACCGGCTGGAACAAGGCCGACTGGCTGCCGGTTTTGTCGGCCTCGCCGGTGCGTGAGCCGGCGCATCGCGCTTTCCCAAAAGCCATTGAGGATTGGGACATCGAGCGCATCGTCGCCGACTATGCGTCGGCTGCGCAGCGCTGCCAGGCGGCCGGCCTCGACGGCATCGAGTTCGAATCCTACGGCCATTTGATGGACGGCTTCTGGTCTCCGGCGACAAACCAGCGCGATGACGAGTTCGGCGGTTCGCTCGACAACCGGCTGCGCTTCACCGACATGGTGCTGGATGCGGTACGGGCGGCGGTCGGCGAAAAATTCGTCGTCGGCATCCGTATGGTCGCCGACGAGGATTTTGAAAAGGGCCTGTCGAAAGCGGAGGGCGTCGAGATCGCCAAGCGGCTGGCGGCCTCCGGCAAGGTCGACTTCCTCAACATCATCCGCGGCTCGATCGAGACCGATGCGGCACTGACCAAGGTCATCCCGGTGACCGGCATGCGCTCTTCGCCGCATCTCGATTTCGCTGGCGAGGTGAGGGCGGCGACGAAGTTCCCGACCTTCCATGCGGCGCGCATCTCCGACGTCGCCACAGCGCGCCATGCCATAGCGACGGGAAAACTCGACATGGTCGGCATGACCCGCGCCCACATCGCCGATCCGCACATCATCAAGAAGGTCATGGAAGGCCGCGAGCACGAGATCCGTCCTTGCGTCGGCGCCACCTATTGCCTCGACCGCATCTATGAAGGCGGCGAAGCGTTGTGCGTCCACAATGCGGCGACCGGTCGCGAGGCCGAAATTCCGCACATCATCGCCAGGACCGAAGGGCCGAAGCGGAAAGTCGTCGTCGTTGGCGCCGGCGCCGGTGGGCTGGAGGCAGCCCGTGTCATGGCCGAACGCGGCCATGACGTCACGGTGCTCGAGGCCTCTGGTCAGGCCGGCGGACAGGTTCGGCTGGCAACGCAGAACCCGCGCCGCAAGGAGCTGATCGGCATCATCGACTGGCGGCTGGCCGAACTCGACCGGCTCGGCGTCGAGATCCGCTACGACACCTGGGCCGAGCAGGACGATGTGCTGGCGCTGGCGCCTGATGTGGTGGTGATCGCCACCGGTGGCCTGCCGCAGAACCCGCCGCTGACATCGGGCGACAATCTCGTGACTTCGAGCTGGGACATCATGGCCGGCAGCGTCAAGCCGGCGGAGAACGTGCTGCTCTTCGACGACAATGGCGGCCACCAGGGCATGGGCGCAGCCGAGCTGATCGCCAATGCCGGGTCAAAACTGGAGCTGGTTTCGCCGGAACGCTTCTTCGCCCCGGAAATGGGCGGCATGAACCACGTGCCCTATATGCGCGCCTTCCAGGAAAAGGGCGTCACCATCACCATCAACACCAGGCTGCGTTCGGTGCGGCGCGAGGGCAATCAGCTGGTCGCCGAATTGGCCTCCGACTTCGCCGATGGCTGGCGCGGCGAAAGGCGGGTCGACCAGGTGGTGGTCGAGCATGGCACGGCGCCGCTCGACGACCTCTATCTCGCGCTGAAGCCGCTGTCGAAAAACCGTGGCGCGGTCGACTATGAGCGGCTGGTCGGCGGCGGCGATATTTTTCCTCTACGCAACCCCGAAGGCGGATTCGTGCTGTTGCGCATCGGCGACGCCGTCGCCTCGCGCAACATCCACGCCGCCATCTATGACGGCATCAGGTTCGGCTTGCGGGTCTAAGCTTTACAAGCCGCCCTACGGCTTGTTGGGTAGCGCGCAGCCAAACTTCTGTGCGGAGAGCCACCTTGCACATCCGTCCGAGCTGCGCGCCGCGCACGCCACCGGCGGGAGCCAAGCGACGTACGATGCGGTATGCCTCAACCGGGTGATAACGCGGCAGAGCTCAAATCATCCTGGCGGTCGCCATGCAAAGTACGGTGAGCACCAGCAGCCAGGCGGCGATGCGTTCGCCGCCGGCCATTTTGGCACGCAAAGCCCTCTCTGTGGCGGCGTCCGCGCCCGCAAGCTGCCGGCTGGTATTGCGAACCACGACGCTGAGAACGCCGGCAGCCGCGAAGGCGGCCAGGATGCCCAGCGCCAGCACCATTTCCATCGAGCCGAAATAAGCGCCATGGAAGAAATACCAGAGCAGCGCGCCGGTCACGAACACCACGCCTGCCGAGCCCATTTGCGGCTGGATGAAGCGCTCCGCCTTGATCTCGGGATCGCGGGCAAGCGTAATCGTGGTGCCGGCCCAAAACACGCCGGCCATGACATGAAGGCCGATAATGACGATGTAGACATATTGCATGACCGTTTCCTCCTTGCCCGCCGCTCAGGTCCTGTCGAATGCACGATAACAAGCTTGGTGGATCGACAGGCATGATAGTTAGGTATCGAATGATTCGATGTCAATGAATAATGCTGCGTTCCCTCGCTCGGTGCCTTGTTCTACTGTCGGCTCATGACTCCCTTTGACCGCCCGCCCGTCGGCATGAATCTCGCGCGCACATCCAAGCTGGTGGCGCAGGCCTTTGACGCTGCTTTGGTCGAAGCCGGCGGCACGCTGCCGGTATGGCTGACCTTGCTTTCGGTCAAGTCGAGCGAGCTTGCCAATCAGCGCGAGCTTGCCGGCATGATCGGCATCCAGGGCGCCACACTGACCCACCATCTCAACGCCATGGAGGCGCAAGGCCTGCTGACACGCCGCCGCGATCCTGATAACCGCCGGGTTCATCTGGTCGAGTTGACGCAAGCTGGCGAAGCAATGTTCCTGAAACTGCGCGCGGCAGCCCTTATCTTCGACAAGCGGCTGCGCGCGGGATTGCCGGACGACAGGCTGGCGGAATTCGCCGAGGTGCTGGCGGCGCTGCGGGCGAATGTCGCGCCCGCCAAATGATCGACGCGGTCTGAGCCGCTACGCCAGATTGCCCTGCAGCACCTTGAGCTTGGCTTTCTTCGGGCTGCGCGCCAGGAGCCATTCGCGCGCCTTGTCCTGCGGCATCGGGAAGGCGATGGAATAGCCCTGCACCTGATCGCAGCCGATCGCCATCAGCGAATCGAGCTCGGCTTCGGTTTCCGCCCCCTCGGCGACGATCGAAATGCCGAGGCCACGCGCCAGTTCGGTGATGGCGCGCACGATCTTGGTGTTGTCGCCATTCTCGTTGATGTTCTGGACGAAGCGGCGGTCGATCTTCAGCCGGTCGATCTCGTTCGGATTGACATGGCTGAGCGAGGCATAGCCGGTGCCGAAATCGTCGAGCTCGAGATGCACGCCCGCAGCGCGGATGTGGCGCAGCTTGGCTGCAATGCCGGTCTTCTCGTCGTCGAGAATGACGGATTCGACGATTTCCAGCGACAGTTTCTCCGGCTTCAGGCCAGCCTTTTCCAGCGTCGCGAACAGGAAGCGGTCGAAGTCCGGCTCGCGCAGCTCGGTGCCGGATACGTTGACGGCAAGCCGCCCGAAGGCGATGCCGGCGCGATCCCACTCGGCTGCTTGCTCGATCGCCTTGGCAAAGACGATGCGGCCGATCTCGGGCATGAAACCACATTTTTCGGCGACGGGAATGAACTCGCCCGGCGAGATCATGCCGCGTTCGGCATGCTTCCAGCGCACCAGCGCCTCGATCCCGCTGATGGTGCCGTTGGTCAGCGACACCTGTGGCTGGAAATAGACCTGGAAGGCATTCTCAGAGATGGCGACCTTGATGTCGTGCTCGAGCTGCTTTCGGTGGTCGAGCTCGCGCCTGAGCTCCTCGGAGAAGAACGAGAAGCTGCCGCCGCCGAGCTTCTTGGCGGAATAGAGCGCGAGGTCGGCGTGGACGAGCAGATCCGCCGCATTGTCGGCGTCGATCGGATAGACGGCAATGCCGGCGCTGGCGCCCGGAAGGATGGTCGTGCCCTGGAACATGATCGGCTCGTTGATCTGTTCGAGAATGCGCCTGGCCAGCATGTTGATGTCCTCGGTGCCACCGGCGCCGTTGAGGATCATGACGAATTCGTCGCCGCCGAGGCGTGCGCACAGATCCGACGCGCGGCAGGAATCGCGCATGCGTTGCGCGGTGACGACCAGCACATAGTCGCCGGCGGCGTGGCCGAGCGTGTCGTTGATCTGCTTGAACCGGTCGAGATCGAGCTGGATCACCGCCAGCCTTTCACGCCGGCGATGCGCGCCCTTGATCAGCGTTTCGAAATGATCGGTGAGGAAGGTGCGGTTGTGCAGGCCGGTCAGCCCGTCATGCACGGCGATGAAGGCCATTGAATTGCGGGCGTCGATAAGCTCATGCGTTTTGCGCAGGATCGCCTTCGACATCGGCCGGAAGATGAAAAGCGCGACCAGCACGATGACGCCGATGGTGGCGTAGAACAAGGTGCGATGGAGATCGAGCAGCTTTTCCGACCGTTCGTCGGCGAAGGCGCTGATGCGCTGGCCAAGGGCGGCATAGCCCGAGAGCGTCGCGTTGGCGACCGAGGCGTCGAGATTGACGCGTTCGCCGCCACCCTTGTAGGCGGCATTGCCGGCGAGCTGGGATTCAAAGGACGAGATCAGCCTTTGGCCGTTGGCGATAAGCCCGACCGAGAAATAGTCGAGGTGGAACGGCTTGGCGAACAGCACGTTTTCGATCGATTTCGGATCGGACCGTGCCGGCGACTTGGGATCGGCCCCGGTCTGCTCAAGCAGCAGATCGTAATTCGTCTCGAACTCGGTGGTCGCTTGCTTCAGCGCAGAAACCAGAGCCGGCTGCTTGTCGCGCGAGGCGGAGCCGGTTGCACTTGCCAGGAAGACGATGCGCTGCGACAGCGCCTTCTGGGTGCTGACGATATCGAGCAGAGTGTGGTTGTGCTGCTGGGCCGCCATCATCTGCTGCAGCAGGATGAAGGAGGCCATCACCATGGCCGCGATGATGAACAGCGCCAGCCAGTAGCCAGTCTTGATCAGCAGGATCAGTTTGCCCGAGATGGTTTGCGCCGGCTGCTGCGACATATTCTAGGTGACCCCTCGGTCGAACGGATTCTGCCACAGATTCATGGCGAGAAGACCATTGGCTTGAAAGGGTTAACAGGTCTCGAAGCCGGCGGAATTGTTGCTTCAGCAGTGAACGAAAGCTGCTGAAATGGTTATCATGTTCTTTCGCGGCATGGCCATATTCGTGCCCCTGCTACTCCAGCATGCTGGTTGTACGATCGGATCGCGCCAGGGTTGAGCCTGCCGCGCCACCGAAGCGGTCGCTTTTGCGGTGGATTTTTCACTCGGGGGGCGCGACAGTCGCCGCCAATCTCAATAGGACCTGATCATGAGCGCGGCATTCCTCTCCCATATCGACAATGAACTGCAAGGACTGAAATCCGCCGGGCTCTACAAATCCGAGCGGGTGATCACCTCGACGCAGTCGGCCGAGATCGAGGTCGGTGGCGACAAGGTGCTGAACTTCTGCGCCAACAACTATCTTGGCCTCGCCGACAGCCCCGAATTGCGCACCGCCGCCAAAGGCGCGCTCGACCGCTATGGCTACGGCATGGCTTCGGTGCGCTTCATCTGCGGAACGCAGGAAGAGCACAAGCAGCTTGAGGCCACGATCTCGTCCTTCCTCGGCCTGGACGACACCATCCTTTACGGCTCGTGCTTCGATGCAAATGGCGGCTTGTTCGAGACGCTGCTCGGCGAGGAGGATGCGATCATCTCCGATGCGCTCAACCACGCCTCGATCATCGACGGCGTGCGGCTGTCGAAGGCAAAGCGCTTCCGTTACGCCAACAACGACATGTCCGATCTCGAAGCGCGACTGAAGGAAGCGAAGGACTGCCGCTTCCGCCTGATAGCCACCGACGGCGTGTTTTCCATGGACGGCATCATCGCCAATCTCAGGGGCGTCTGCGATCTGGCGGAAAAATACGACGCCATGGTGATGGTCGACGACAGCCATGCCGTCGGCTTCGTCGGCAAAAACGGCCGCGGTTCGGCCGAGCATTGCGGCGTCGAGGGCAGGGTGGACATCATCACCGGTACGCTTGGCAAGGCGCTGGGCGGCGCGTCCGGCGGCTACACCTCGGGCAAAAGCCAGGTGGTCGACTGGCTGCGCCAGCGTTCGCGGCCTTACCTCTTCTCCAACACGCTGATGCCGGCGATCGCCGGCGCCTCGATCAAGGTGTTCGAGCTGATCCGCAATGGCGATGCCTTGCGCGAGCGCCTCTATGCCAATGCAGCGCGGTTTCGGTCCGAAATGGGCAAGCTCGGCTTCACACTGGCTGGCGCGGATCATCCGATCATCCCGGTGATGCTGGGCGATGCCAGCCTGGCGCAGGAGATGGCTGCGCGCATGCTGAAGCGCGGCATCTATGTCATCGGCTTTTCCTTCCCGGTGGTGCCGAAGGGCCAGGCGCGCATCCGCACGCAGATGTCGGCGGCGCATTCCAGCGCCGACATCGATCGCGCCGTGGCGGCATTCGCGGCGGTTGGCAAGGAACTGGGCGTCATTTCCTGATCGCCGAAAGCGATTCCGGATCAAAGGATTCAAGGGACAAAAGAATGTCGAACATGATGAAGGCGCTGGTGAAGGCCAAGGCCGAGCCGGGCATCTGGATGGAAGAGGTGCCGGTCCCGGAGATCGGCCCCAACGATGTGCTGATCAAGGTCAAGAAAACCGCGATCTGCGGCACCGACGTGCATATCTACAATTGGGATCAGTGGGCACAAAAGACCGTGCCGGTGCCGATGGTGACCGGCCATGAATTCGTCGGCACCGTTGCCGATTTCGGCGCCGCCGTCACCGAATACAAGGTCGGCCAGCGCGTTTCGGGCGAGGGCCACATCGTGTGCGGCCAT
This sequence comes from Mesorhizobium sp. P2_F7, assembly GCF_056403695.1. Classification (NCBI taxonomy): domain Bacteria; kingdom Pseudomonadati; phylum Pseudomonadota; class Alphaproteobacteria; order Hyphomicrobiales; family Phyllobacteriaceae; genus Mesorhizobium; species Mesorhizobium sp. P2_F7. Next base: position 213,666 of record NZ_JBFUFA010000004.1, read on the forward strand.
TGCCGCAACTGCCGCGCCGGGCGAGGGCATCTCTGCCGCAACACGCTCGGCGTCGGCGTCAACCGTCCCGGCGCCTTCGGCGAATATCTGGCGATCCCGCAGCACAATGTCGTGCCGATCCCCGACGATGTGCCCGACGAAATCGCCGCGATCTTCGATCCGCTCGGCAATGCCGTCCACACCGCTTTGTCCTTCGATCTCGTCGGCGAAGACGTGCTGGTCACCGGCGCCGGCCCGATCGGCATCATGGGCGCGCTCGTTGCCCAGTGTGTGGGTGCGCGAAAAGTCGTCATCACCGACATCAACCCGGTGCGGCTGGCGCTGGCCAAAAAACTTGGCGTCCAGCATGTCGTCGATGCGTCCAAGGAAAAGCTTAGGGATGTCATGCCGGCGCTCGGCATGACCGAGGGTTTTGACGTCGGCCTCGAAATGTCGGGCGCCGCGCCCGCCTTCCGCGACATGATCGATACCATGAACAATGGCGGCAAGATCGCCATTCTCGGCATCGCGCCGACCGGCTTCGAGATCGACTGGAACAAGGTCATCTTCAAGATGCTGCATCTCAAGGGCATCTATGGCCGCGAGATGTTCGAGACCTGGTACAAGATGATCGCCCTGGTGCAGGGCCCGGTGGATGTGTCGGGCCTGATCACGCATCGCATTGGTATCGACGATTTCCAGACAGGGTTTGATGCGATGCGCAGCGGCAGTTCCGGCAAGGTGGTGATGGACTGGTAGTTTGCCGATTGGAGAGGTTGGCGATCCTTCGCGCCCCCCTCTGTCCTGCCGGACATCTCCCCCACGAGGGGGGAGATTAGATGTCACGCGGGCTTTCGCCAATCGCCAACGTTGCAGGACGAGCGGTGCGCTGGAACCGCTAATCTCCCCCCAAGTGGGGGAGATGTCCGGCAGGACAGAGGGGGGCGCTGTCCCGCCAGCCTATCAGTTCTGCTTTCCTTCCAACGCCGTCTCCAGCGCCGCCACCCCGTTCACAATCGCCGCTCGTTCCCCCGCGCTGAGCCTAGCCAAAAGCTCCATTTCAAACGCTTTCGCCAACGGCACCATCTCGCGGTAGGCGGCAAGCCCGGCCTTCGTCAGGGCCAGGTGCTCGACACGCCGGTCATTCTCGTCCGGCGTGCGGGTCAGCCAGCGCCTTCGCTCGAGTTCGGCTACCGCTCGCGAAACCTTGGTCTTGTGCATCGCCGATTGTTCGCCAAGCGCCGTCGCGGTCATCGTGCCGCGCTGGCCCAGCCCTGAAAGCGTGCGCCATTCCGGCCGGGTCAGGCCGTGGCGGTCGCGGTAGATTTTCGAGAATTCGCGGCTGACGGCGTCGGCAAGCCGGTAGAGCCGGTAGGGCAGGAAGCTTTCGAGTTCGAGAACTTCAGGTTCCATCTGCGCACCGTGGATGCGTTCGCCGTTGATAGTTACATTTTCAATGGTTACAAATGAAACCAGTTTGGTCAATATCGCCGGCAGCCACTCTTTCAAGGGGGCCGGGATCAGGGAGGATCGCATGACCTTTTCCTACATGCCGGGCTTCGGCAATGATTTTGAGACCGAAACCTTGCCCGGCTCGCTGCCGCAGGGGCGGAATTCGCCGCAGCGGCCAGCCTACGGGCTCTATGCCGAGCAGCTTTCCGGCTCGCCCTTCACGGCCCCGCGCGGCACCAATGAGCGCTCCTGGCTCTACCGCATCCGGCCGAGCGTAAAACACACCGGCCGCTTCAAGGCGGCGAGGTATCCCTTGTGGAAGACCGCACCCAATGTCGGCGACCACGAGCTGGCACTCGGACAGTACCGCTGGAACCCGGTGCCGATGCCGAAGGAGCCGACCGATTTCATTCAGGGCATGCGCACCATCACCACCGCCGGCGATGTACTGGGGCAGAGCGGCATGGCGGCGCATGTCTATGTCGCCAACCGCTCCATGGTCGACGACCACGTCTTCAACGCCGACGGCGAGTTGCTTGTCGTGCCGCAAGTTGGCGCCTTGCGCTTCGTCACCGAGATGGGCGTCATCGAATTGCGTCCCGGCGAGATCGCCGTGTTGCCGCGCGGGCTGGTGTTCAAGGTCGAACTGGTCGATGCCGAAGTGCGCGGCTATGTCTGCGAAAACTATGGCGCCAAGCTGACGCTGCCCGACCGCGGCCCGATCGGCGCCAATTGCCTGGCCAATCCGCGCGACTTCAAAACACCGTGCGCCTGGTTCGAGGAGAAGGAGACGCCGTGCCGGCTGACGGTGAAATGGTGCGGCAATTTCCATGTCACCGAGATCGGCCATTCGCCGCTCGACGTCGTCGCCTGGCACGGCAACTACGCGCCCTACAAATATGATCTGGCGACATTTTCGCCGGTCGGCGCTATCCTGTTCGACCACCCGGATCCGTCGATCTTCACCGTGCTGACAGCGCCGAGCGGCGAGGAAGGCACCGCCAACATCGACTTCGTCATCTTCCCGCCGCGCTGGCTGGTGGCGGAGGACACGTTCCGGCCGCCCTGGTACCACCGCAACATCATGAGCGAGTTCATGGGCCTGATCCACGGCCAATACGATGCCAAGGAGGAAGGTTTTGTGCCCGGCGGCATCAGCCTTCACAATCTGATGCTGGCCCACGGCCCCGACGCACCTGGCTTCGAAAAGGCCTCGCGTGTCGAACTGAAACCGGTCAAGCTCGACAACACGATGGCGTTCATGTTCGAGACCCGATTCCCGCAAATGCTGACCCGCTACGGCGCCGAGCTTGAAACAAGGCAGGACAACTACATCGATTGCTGGTCCGATCTGAAGAAGCGTTTCAACGGCACGCCGGAGGGCGACTGGTCTTGAGGCTCGCCCTATGAGCGACCGGCTGGTGTGTCTCGGCTCCAAGGGCGGCCCGGCGCTGCGGCCGGGCGGACCGTGGCCGAGTTCGTCGCTGCTGGAATTCGGCGGCCGAACCATTGTCGTCGATTGCGGGCTGGGCGTCACGCGCGGCCTGGTCGATGCCGGCATCAGCCTCAAGGCGCTCGACCTGATCTTCATCACCCATCTGCATTCCGACCATGTGCTGGAACTGGGGCCGCTGCTGCACACCGCCTGGACGGCCGGTCTCGCAAACCCGGTGACGCTGTTCGGCCCGCCCGGCACCGGCCATTACTGGCGACGCTTCTGCCAGGCGATGGAGTTCGACATCGAGATCCGCATCGTCGACGAGGGCAGGCCGGATATTCGCGAGCTGGTTTCGATCGTCGAATTCGGCGAGGGCGAGATTCTTGCGCAAAGCGGCCTGAAGGTGTCGGCGCTTCGCGTCGATCATCCGCCGGTGACCGATTGTTTCGCGTTGCGGTTCGACCATGCGGGCAAACGCGTCGTCTTCTCGGCCGACACCGCCTTCTTTCCGCCGCTCGCCGGTTTTGCCAGAAATGCCGATATCCTCGTCCATGAAGCCATGCTGGAAGAAGGCATCGAGCGGCTGGTCGCCAGGACCGGCAACGGCGCGCGGCTGAAGGAGCATCTGCTCGCCAGCCACAGCTTTGCCGAGGAAGCCGGGCGCATCGCCAGCGATGCCGGCGTGAAAAGACTGGTGCTCAATCACCTTATTCCGGCTGACGATGCCGAGATCGGTGAGGCCGATTGGGAGGCTGCCGTCAGGAAATCGTGGGCCGGTGACTTGACGATTGCCCGCGACGGCCTTGTTGTGGGGTTTCGGGAGTAACGATGGCCGACGACGAGCTTTGGGAAGAGGTGCGCAAATCCGGGGAGGCATCCTGGGCGCAGCTCTCTCTGTTTCTCGAACGAGTGAAGGACTTGCCGTCCTTTGTCCGCTTCATCGATGCGCTGCGAAAGGACCGCGAGGAGGACGCGAGGCCCGGACCATCCGACCCGGGCTGGAATGGCTGGTACAACGGGTCGGTAGCTACTTTTCTTGAAGCGGCGGTCGCCTGCGTCCAAGACAATGGGCCGGAATTTCTAGCTGACGAAAACCCCTGGAAAGCCGCAGCCAGAATTCTCTATGCCGGCAAATGTTACGAATAACCGCAAAACTACGAATAATCATTGGGAGGACGCATGAAGCTTGCCACATTGAAGGACGGGACGCGCGACGGAAAACTCGTCGTCGTCTCGCGCGACCTGACGCGCTTCACCGACGCCTCGTTCCTGGCGCGAACACTGCAGGCGGCGCTCGACGACTGGCAGCGGATTTCGCCGCATCTGGCGACGATCGCTGAATCGTTGGAAAACAACGCTGTGCCGTCGGCACGCTTCCATGAGCATGACGCCCATTCGCCGTTGCCGCGCGCCTATCAATGGGCCGACGGTTCGGCCTATGTGAACCATGTCGAACTGGTGCGCAAAGCCCGCGGCGCCGACATGCCGGCAGGCTTCTGGACCGATCCGCTGATCTATCAGGGCGGCTCGGATTCTTTCATCGCGCCGCGCGAGCCGATCCGCATGGCCGACGAAGCCTTCGGCATCGACATGGAGGCGGAAGTCGCCGTCGTCGTCGACGACGTGCCGATGGGCGCCAGCCTCGACCAGGCGCGCGTGGCGATCCGGCTGGTCATGCTGGTCAATGACGTAACGCTGCGTACACTCACCGGTCCCGAACTTGCCAAGGGGTTCGGCTTCTTCCAGTCGAAGCCGTCTTCGGCATTCTCGCCGGTGGCGGTAACGCCGGACGAACTCGGCGACGCCTGGGATGGCGGCAAGGTCAGCCTGCCGCTGCTCGCCGACCTCAACGGCAAGCCGTTCGGCCGCGCCAATGCCGGCGTCGACATGACCTTCGATTTCCCGGCTTTGATCGCTCACGCCGCGAAAACACGGCCGCTGGTTGCCGGCACCATCATCGGCTCCGGCACCGTCTCCAACAAGCTGGATGGCGGCCCGGGCAGGCCGGTGTCGGCAGGCGGCGCCGGCTATTCCTGCATCGCCGAACTGCGCATGATCGAGACCATCGAATCGGGCGAACCCAAGACGCCATTCCTGCGCTTTGGCGATACGGTGCGTATCGAGATGAAGAATAAGAGTGGAAACTCGATCTTCGGCGCCATCGAGCAGAAGGTCGAGAAGTACCAGCCATAACAGGGGAACCATGCAATGACGGGCGAAGCGTTCTATCTGTTGGCCGGCATCTGGGCGCTTGGCATTCTGGTGGTGTTCATCCAGGCGATCCGGCTGAGTTACCGCATCGAAGCGCGCTCGCCCGATCTGACCAACCGCAGCGGCTACCCGCGCAAGGCGATGATGTTTCACACCATCACCAACATCAATGTAGCGCGCGATGAGGAGACGCAGGCGCTGCGGCGGCGCATGAACCGGCTTTTGCTGATCGTTGTCGCCGGCTTCGCGGTCATGGCGGCCGGCATTGGCCTGGTCAGGCGAATGAACTCGTGACCCTGCTCGAGCATCTGCGCCGCATGGCCGGCAACAATCTCTGGTCGAACGACCGGCTCTACCGCGCCGTGATAGCGCTCAAGCCCGGCGAATTCGAGGCCGAACGCACCAGCTTCTTCCCGTCGATCAAAGCGACGCTCAATCACATCCTTGCGGTCGATTATCTCTATCTCGATTTCCTGGAGGAAGGCGGCGTGGGTGCGGCCGCCCATGACGACTATGTGCCGTTCGATGAGCCGCAGGCGCTGTTTGCCGCGCAGCTTACAGCCGACCGGCGGCTGATCGCCTTTTGCGGCAAGCTGTCGGAAGCCGATCTCGACCGTCGCGTCATCACCGACCGGCGCGAGGACGGCATGATCCCCGAAAAGATCGGCGACATCCTCGCCCATGTCTTCCTGCACGACATCCACCATCGCGGCCAGGTGCACGCGATGCTGTCCGGCACCTCGGTCGCGCCGCCGCAACTGGACGAGTTTCTACTCGATTACGATTTGAGGGTGAGGAAGGAAGAGGTCGAGCGGCTTGGGTTGTGATCGACATTCCGATATTCGCGCCGCCCCTCATTGCCCGGCAGGCAGGTGAGGGGCAGTTCGGCGTTGGCAATTTTTGGCGTTACGCCGCCTTGCCATCCACCTTGATCACGCCGCGCTTGATCTGGTCCTGCTCGATCGATTCGAACAGCGCGCGGAAATTGCCTTCGCCAAAGCCTTCGTCGCCCTTCCTCTGGATGAATTCGAAGAAAATCGGCCCGATCACGGTTTTGGAGAAGATCTGCAGCAGAATCTTGGTCATGCCGCCATCGACCACGCCTTCGCCGTCGATCAGGATGCCGTGCTTCTTCATCCGCTCGATCGGCTCGTCATGGCCGTTCACCCTGTTGTACGACATGTCGTAATAGGTCTCCGGCGGGCCGGGCATGAATTTCAGCCCATTGTCGGCGAGCTTGTCGGTGGCGGCATAGATCTCATCGGTGCCGACCGCGATGTGCTGGATGCCTTCGCCATTGTACTTCTTCAGATACTCGGCGATCTGGCTGGTCTCGTCCTTGGATTCGTTCAGCGGAATGCGGATCTTGCCGCAGGGCGAGGTGATGGCGCGGCTGACCAGGCCGGTGATCTTGCCGTCAATGTCGAAGAAATGGATCTGCTTGAAGCCGAACAACTCGCGATAAAAATCCCACCATTTGTCCATCTGGCCGCGATAGACATTGTGGGTGAGGTGGTCGAGGAAATAGAAGCCGACGCCTTGCGGCCGCGGATCGCGCTCGCCCAGCCACTCGAACTCGGCATCATAGGCCGAGCCCTTCTTGCCATAGGCATCGATGAAATAGAGCAGCGAGCCGCCAATGCCGACAATGGCCGGCACGTCGAGCGCCTTGTCATTGCCTTCGTAAGGCGTGGCGCCTTTCGACACCGCATGGTCGAAGGCATGTTTTGCGTCGACAACACGCCAGGCCATCGAGGCCGCACAGGGGCCATGCTTGTCGACGAACTTCATCGCATGCGAGCCCGGCTCGGCATTGACGACATAGTTGATGTCGCCCTGGCGCCAGACGGTGATGTCTTTCGTGCGGTGCTTGGCCACCGCGACATACCCCATGCGGGTGAACAGTTCGGCGAGCTTCTGCGGCTCCGGATGCGCGAACTCGACGAACTCGAAACCGTCGGTGCCGGCCGGGTTTTCCTTGCTGATCTTGGCGGGCGGGGCGTCGTGCGGGAAGGGACCCATGGCATTCCTCCAAACGGATGGTGGCCACATCGGACCACGAGATATCCAATGATAGCGCGAAGTGGCCGCACGGTGCTTGCATTCAAACGCTTGAAATGATCATCTCGTGCGTAATTCATGCATAAATGGAGATAAATCCATGGATGACACGCGCATCGATCAATTCGACCGCAAGATAATGGCTCTATTGCAGGGCGACGCGCGGCTCACCAACAACGACCTCTCGGAACGCGTGAACCTGTCGGCATCGCAATGCTCGCGCCGCCGCCAGCGGCTGGAGGAAGACGGCTACATCAAGGGCTATCGCGCCGTGCTCGACCGCGACAAACTCGGCTTCTCGCTGGTCAACGTCATCTCGGTGACCTTGGCCACCCACAACCGCGACAATGCCAGGCGCTTCGGCGAACTGCTGGCGCGGCTGCCGGAGGTGCAGGAGGCGCATGCGCTGACCGGCGAGATGGATTATATCTTGAAGGTGGTGACGCCCGATCTCAAATCACTGTCGGAATTCGTCAACGGCGTGCTGTTGCCGCACGAATCGGTGCAGCATGTGAAGACTGCGATCGTGCTGGAGACGCTCAAGGAAACCGGTGCGCTGCCGATTTAAGGTGTGTTGATATTCAGGTGATGCCGGTCTGCAAACGGCGGCTTCCTACGCTTCCGGTGCTCACGTACTTAAGTACGCTCCGCTCCGGTTCTCGTAAGCCACCATTTTCGACTCGGCCTGACCTGAATCTCAGCACACCTTGCGCGAGGAATATTCAACCCTTCGACTGCTGGATCAGCCCATACAAATTCGTGCACCGCGCACCAGACCGGCAATAAGCAAACACCGGGCCTTCGAGCGCGTCGAGCGCCTCGGCCTGGTCCTCGACATTCTCGGCCGTGATCTGGCCGCTGATCACTGGAATGTAGCGGAAGGCAAGGCCGGCGGCTTCGACTGCGGCCTTGACGCTGTCGGCTGAGGGTTGGCCGGGCTGCTCGTCGTCCGGCCGGTTGCAGATCACGCTCTTGAAGCCGGCCTCCTTGATGGCGGCGGCATCTTCGGGCTGGATCTGGCCCGATACCGAATAATCCTCGCTGATTTCGCGATATTCCATGGCTCTCATCCTCGCAATCTGGTTTGGCGCAGAGTCTTGCCACTCTCGAGCGAGGTCGGCAATCCGCGCCGGAAAGAAATCCCTCGGCGCAGATAGACATTTGCGCCCCAACATCCAACCCAGGCTCAAGAGGTTTCGCGCTGTTGGCCTTGCCCGAAGCCGGCGCCAACTTTAAACAGGCGCCACCGACAACAGGAAGGAACCTCCCATGAGCATTCGTCGCATCGATGTTGGCCCGCGCATGAGCCAGATCGTCATCCACGGCAACACCGTCTACCTGGCCGGCCAGGTCGGAACGCCCGGCGCCAGCGTCGGCGACCAGACCAAGTCGATCCTGGCCACCATCGACGAACTGCTGGCCAAGGCCGGCACGGACAAGACCAAGATCCTGCAGGCGATCATCTGGCTGGCCGACATGGGCACCTTCGCCGAGATGAACAAGGAATGGGACAAGTGGGTGCCGCAAGGCAACACGCCCGCCCGCGCCACCGGCGAAGCCAAGCTCGCCGGCCCGGAGTATGTGGTTGAGATCATTATTACGGCTGCGATTTAAAGCGTTGAAGCTGCTGATCTCCCCCCTCGTGGGGGAGATCACTCAGCCCTGCGAAGGCCGAAACCTCGCCACCAGCGTGTGGCTCTCCGCGGCATAGGTGAACCTCACCTGCGTCACAGGGTGCTCGGCGCTCCAGGTCCGGCGCTCGACCACCAGGCATGGCGCGCCGATTGCAATATCGAGCGCTTCGACAATGTGCCTGTCGGCCGCCACCGCGCGGATGCGGTGCTCGGCCTCGCTCCATGGCACGCGGCCGATCAGCCAGGGGCCGGGGGCGATATCTAGAAACTCCTCCTCGCCGGCTTCCGCGACAGCGGCGAGATTGATCAGCCGCTGTTCGTGGGCGAACGGGCGCTTGCCGGCGAAATGCCGGCATTCGAGCGCCAGCACCTGTCCGGCGGCGCCAAGCTCCAGCAAGGCTCGATCCCCCGCGCTGCTGCGCCTTTTCTGCCGTGCGACACGCTCGTAGCGATAGGGCAGCCCCAGCGCCTCGACCTCGATCCTGATGTCGTGAATTTCCAGCACGGCCGCCTGCGACTGCGGCTGGCGCACGAAACTGCCCGAACGGCGGCGGCGCTCGATCAGCCCGGCCTTGGCCAGCTGCGACAGCGCCTTGTTCACCGTCATGCGCGAGCAATTGTATTCGGCCGTCAGTTCGTGCTCGAACGGGATGCGAAAGCCCGGCGCCCAGACGCCGGACAGGATCTTTTCGCTGATGTCGGACAGGATGCGCTGGTGCAGCGAACCGCCGCCTTCCACCGCCGCTGTCTCTGTAATAATACTCATGCCGAAAGCGCCGTCATCACCTGGCGAAAGCGCTCCGCGATCGCCTCACGCCTGGCATGCCGACCGCCGCTGACCTGTTTTTTGCCATGCACCCAGACGCAATCGACCTTGCCGCCATTGGCAAAGATCCAGGCATCGAGGATGGCATCGCCTTTCTTGCCGGTCAGAGAAGGGTTGTTCTGGTCGAGCGAGACGAAATCAGCCGGGCCACCGGTGGCGATCCGCGAAGGGCCGGCGCCGAGTGCGGCGCTGCCGCCATCCAGCGCGGCGTCGAACAAAGCGCGCCCGGTCGAGCCGCCGGCGACCGCCAGCACATTGCGGGCGCGATGCGCCAGGCGCTGCGAATATTCGAGCTGGCGCAATTCATCCGGCAGCCCGATCAGCACATTGGAATCGGAGCCGACGCCGAAGCGGCCGCCATGTTGGGTGAACAGCGGTGCGGCGAAGGTACCGTCGCCGAGATTGGCCTCGGTGATTGGGCAGAGGCCGGCAATGGCGCCGCTTTTGGCCATGCCGATGGTCTCAGTCTCGGTCATATGCGTGGCATGGATCAGGCACCAGCTTTTGTCGATCCCGGCATTGGCGAGCAGCCATTCGACCGGCCGCGCCCCGGACCAGGCCAGACAGTCCTCGACTTCCTTCACCTGCTCGGCGACGTGGATGTGGATCGGTCCGTCCGGCGCCATGGCGGCAACGGTGTTGAGTTCCTCCGGCGTCGCGGCGCGCAGACTGTGCGGGGCGACGCCGACGACGGCTTGATTCAACGCGCGAACCGATTCGCGGCTTTTCTCAAGCAGGCGCCCGAAGCGATTCACATCGTTGATGAATCGCCGCTGGCCTTCATTGGGCGCAGCGCCGCCGAAAGAAGAATGCGCGTAAAACACCGGCAGCAGCGTCAGGCCGATACCCGTCTCGGCGGATGCAGCCGCGATGCGCTCGGCCATCTCGGCGAGGTTGGCATAGGGCTTTCCGTCGCGGTCGTGATGGAGATAGTGGAACTCGCCGACGCGCGAGAACCCGGCCTCCAGCATCTCGACATAGAGCTGTGCGGCAACCGCCTCGACCTGGTCCGGCGTCATCGACAGCGCGAAGCGGTACATCACCTCGCGCCAGCTCCAGAAGCTGTCGGCCGAAGGGCCGCGCAATTCGGCAAGGCCGGCCATGCCGCGCTGGAAGGCGTGGCTGTGCAGGTTCGGCATGCCGGGGACAACAATGGCGTGCCGCTCGTCGTCGGCTTGCGGTGAGGAGCCCGGCTCGACGGCCGCGATGCGACCGTCGGTCAACGAAATCCGCACTCTGTCATGCCAGCCATCGGCCAGAAGCGCCTGTTCCGCAAAGATCGACGTCACGTTTTTCTCCGTGTTTCCTGAACATAGCACTTGCAGTGCGTTTCAATATGTATATACATAATCGCCATCCAATCAAACGGAAAAGATGATGGCGGCACAAGACAAAAGCCGGGCAGGGGGCCTTCACCTTTGGCGCAATGCGCGCCTGGCGACCATGGCCGAAAGCACTGCCGGACTGGGCATCGTCGAGAAGGGCGCGATCGTCGCTCGCGACGGTGTCATCGTCTATGCCGGGCCGGAAACGGACATGCCGTCAGCCCTCGCACAGGGCGCTGAGACCACCAATTGCGAAGGCCGCTGGATCACGCCCGGCCTCATCGACTGCCACACCCATCTCGTCCATGCCGGCAACCGCGCCAACGAGTTCGAGATGCGGCTGGCCGGCGCCACCTATGAAGAGGTCGCCCGCGCCGGCGGCGGCATCGTGTCCTCCGTCAAATCCTTGCGTGCCGCCAGCGAAGACGAGCTTGTTGCGCAGACGCTGCCGCGCCTCGATGCGCTGATGGCCGAGGGCGTCACCACAGTAGAGGTAAAGTCGGGCTACGGGCTCGATCTCGAAAATGAACAAAAGTCGCTGCGCGCTGCCCGGCGCCTGGACAAGCAGCGTCCGGTGACGGTGCGCACCACCTTCCTCGGCGCGCATGCGCTGCCGCCGGAAGCCAAGGGCGACAAGGACGCTTTTGTCGATCTGGTCGCCAACACGATCCTGCCGGCCATCGCCGCCGAGGGCCTGGCCGATGCCGTCGATGGTTTTTGCGAAGGCATCGCCTTTTCGCCGGAACAGATCGCGCGGGTGTTCGACAAGGCCGCCGCACTCGGCCTGCCCGTAAAACTTCATGCCGACCAGCTGTCCAATCTGAATGGTGCGGCCCTTGCCGCCCGCTACGGCGCGCTGTCGGCCGACCATCTCGAATACACCGACGAGGCCGGCGCCGTGGCGATGGCCAAGGCCGGCACCGTGGCGACCATCCTGCCCGGCGCCTACTACTTTATCCGCGAAACCAAGAAGCCGCCGATCGGTCTGTTTCGCCAGCACGGCGTGAAAATGGCGGTCGCCACCGACAACAATCCCGGCACTTCGCCGCTGACCTCGCTGCTTCTGACCATGAACATGGCCGCGACGTTGTTCGGTCTGACCGTCGAGGAATGCCTGGCCGGCACGACCCGCGAGGCCGCCCGCGCGCTTGGCCTGCTTGGTCAGACCGGTACACTGGAAGCTGGCAAATCCGCCGATCTGGCGATCTGGGACATCGAGCGCCCGGCTGAACTCGTCTACCGCATGGGCTTCAACCCGCTTCATGCCCGCATCTGGAGAGGACAATGACCGAACTCAACCTGAAGCCCGGCAATGCAACGCTGGCCGACTGGCGCACCATTTACCGTGGTGCCGTGCCGAAGCTCGACGCCTCCTGCCGGCCCAAGATCAAGGCGAGTGCTGAGGCGGTGGCGCGCATCGTCGCCAAGGGTGAGCCGGTCTATGGCATCAACACCGGCTTCGGCAAACTGGCCAGCGTCCGCATCCCGGCGGCCGATCTGGAAACCCTGCAGCGCAACATCGTTTTGTCGCACGCTGCCGGTGTCGGCGAGCCGATGCCGGTCGCCGTTGTTCGGCTGATGATGGCGCTAAAACTCGCCAGCCTGGCGCAGGGCGCCTCGGGCGTGCGGCCGCAAACCATCGAACTGCTGGAAGCCATGCTCGCCAATGACGTCATTCCCGTGGTGCCGGCGCAAGGCTCGGTCGGCGCTTCCGGCGATCTCGCGCCGCTGGCGCATATGACGGCGGTTATGATCGGCGTCGGCGAATGCTTTACCCCGCATGGCCGTTTCCCGGCCAAGGTCGCTTTCGTCTCGCACGGGCTGGAGCCGGTGACGCTCGGCGCCAAGGAAGGCCTGGCGCTGCTCAATGGCACCCAGTTTTCCACCGCCTATGCGCTGGCCGCCCTGTTCGAGGCCGAAGTGCTTTACCAGTCGGCGCTGGTCGCCGGCGCGCTGTCGACCGATGCCGCCAAGGGTTCCGACGCCCCGTTCGATCCGCGCATTCATCTCCTGAGAAAGCACCCCGGCCAGATCGAGACGGCGGCAGCTTTGCGCAATCTGATGGCCGGCAGCGCCATCCGTGAATCGCACCGCGTCGGCGACGAGCGCGTGCAGGACCCATACTGCCTGCGCTGCCAGCCGCAGGTGATGGGTGCGGCATTGAGCGTGCTGCGCCAGGCCGCCGACACGCTCGGCACCGAAGCCAATGGCGTCACCGACAATCCGTTGATCTTCGCCGAAGACGACACCGCACTCTCCGGCGGCAATTTCCACGCCGAGCCGGTCGCGTTCGCCGCCGACATGATCGCGCTTGTCGTCTGCGAGATCGGCTCGCTGTCGGAACGCCGCATCGCCATGCTCGTCGATCCCGCGCTCTCCGGCATGCCGGCCTTCCTGACGCCTAAGCCCGGCCTCAACTCCGGCTTCATGATCCCGCAGGTGACCGCGGCAGCACTCGTCTCCGAAAACAAGCAGAAGGCCTATCCGGCATCAGTCGATTCCATCCCGACCTCGGCCAACCAGGAAGACCATGTTTCGATGGCCGCACATGGCGCGCGCCGGCTGATCGGCATGGTGGAGAATGCGACGGCCGTTATCGGCATCGAACTGTTGGCTGCCGCACAGGGCTGCGATTTCCATGCGCCGCTGGCGTCGAGCGCAGCGCTGGAAGCCGTCCGCAAATTGGTTCGCGCCGAGGTGCCGCATCTCGACACCGACCGGCATTTCCACCCCGACATGGAAAAGGCGATCGCCATGGTGCGCAGTGGCGCTGCCATCAAGGCGGCCGGCGCGATAACACTGCCTTCGATCTCGGGAGCCTGACATGACCGACTGGCTGACAGTAACGGAAGGCACGGCACCCCTTTTGGTGTCGATCCCGCACACCGGCACTGATCTCGCCGGCATCGATAACCGGCTGGTCTCGCCCTGGCTTGGCCGCCGCGATTGCGACTGGTGGATCGACAATCTCTATGATTTCGCCGCCGGCCTCGGCGCGACGGTCGTGCACACATCGATCTCGCGCACCGTCATCGACGTCAACCGCGATCCGTCCGGTGCTTCGCTCTATCCCGGCCAGACGACGACGACGCTTTGCCCGACCGAGACTTTCGACGGCGATCCGCTCTATCTGCCCGGCGCGGAACCGACGCCGTCGGAGATAGACCGGCGCCGCGTAGCCTATTTCGTGCCCTACCATGAAATGCTGGCGGCCCAGGCCGTCAGGCTGCGTGGCCTGCATGAAAAAGTCGTCATCTACGATTGCCACTCGATTCGCTCGGTGCTGCCGCGTCTGTTCTACGGCACGCTGCCGGTGTTCAATCTCGGCACCAATGACGGCCAGACCGCCGACCCGGCGCTGCAGGCGCTGGTCGGCCAGATCATGGCCGAAAGCGGTGAAAGCAATGTCATCAATGGCCGTTTCAAGGGTGGCTGGATCACGCGCTACTTCGGCAATCCGCAAGGCGGCTACCATGCCTTGCAGATGGAACTTGCCGATCGCGGCTATCTGCGCGAGCCCGAAGGCAAGGGCGAACCGGACAATTGGCCGGTGCCTTACGATGCCGCGTTTGCCGCGCCGATGCGCGCCACACTGACCAAAATCCTCCAATCCGCCATTGACTGGGCCGGGCGCTGAGACGCCGCCTTACTCGAAAGGGACAATGATGAACAATCCTCGCCACAACATCCGCGAAGTGCGTGCGCCCCGCGGCGACAAGCTCAACGCCAAATACTGGACGACCGAAGCGCCGCTGCGCATGCTGATGAACAACCTCGATCCCGATGTCGCCGAAAACCCCAACGAGCTGGTCGTCTATGGCGGCATCGGCCGTGCCGCGCGCACCTGGAACGATTTCGACAGCATCGTCGCCTCGCTGAAGACCCTCAATGAGGACGAGACGCTGCTGGTGCAATCCGGCAAGCCGGTCGGCGTCTTCCGCACCCATGCCGACGCGCCGCGCGTGCTCATCGCCAACTCCAACATCGTGCCGCACTGGGCGACCTGGGACAAATTCAACGAGCTCGATAAGAAGGGCCTGATGATGTACGGCCAGATGACGGCCGGCTCGTGGATCTATATCGGCACGCAAGGCATCGTGCAGGGCACTTACGAGACCTTCGTCGAAGCCGGCCGCCAGCACTACAATGGCAATCTCAAGGGCAAGTGGATCCTGACCGCCGGTCTCGGTGGCATGGGCGGCGCCCAGCCTCTGGCCGCCGTCATGGCCGGCGCCTGCTGCCTCGCCATCGAATGCAATCCGGACTCCATCGATTTCCGCCTGCGCACCCGCTATGTCGACGAGAAGGCCGAGACGCTCGACGAAGCGATGGAAATGATCGAGCGCTGGACCAAGGCCGGCGAGGCGAAGTCGGTCGGTCTGCTCGGCAATGCGGCCGAGATCGTGCCGGAAATGTTCAGGCGCGGCATTCGCCCCGACATGGTCACCGACCAGACCTCGGCACATGACCCGATCAACGGCTATCTGCCCAAGGGCTGGACGATGGCCGAATGGCGCGAAAAGCGCGTCTCGGATCCCAAGGCTGTCGAAAAGGCGGCGCGCGCGTCGATGCGCGAGCATGTCGAGGCGATGGTTGCCTTCTGGAACGCCGGCGTGCCGACGCTCGACTATGGCAACAATATCCGCCAGGTCGCCAAGGACGAAGGGTTTGAAAACGCCTTCGCTTTCCCGGGCTTCGTGCCAGCCTATATAAGGCCGCTGTTTTGCCGCGGCATCGGTCCGTTCCGCTGGGCAGCCCTTTCGGGCGATCCCGAGGACATCTACAAGACCGACGCCAAGGTGCGTGAACTTACCCCCGGCAACACCCATCTGCACAATTGGCTGGACATGGCGCGCGAGCGCATCGCCTTCCAGGGTCTGCCGGCGCGTATCTGTTGGGTCGGTCTCGGTGACCGCCATAGGCTCGGCCTCGCCTTCAACGAGATGGTGGCCAAGGGCGAATTGAAGGCGCCCGTCGTCATTGGCCGCGACCATCTGGATTCCGGTTCGGTCGCTTCGCCGAACCGCGAGACGGAAGCGATGAAGGACGGTTCCGACGCCGTCTCCGACTGGCCGCTGCTCAATGCGCTGCTCAACACCGCGTCGGGCGCCACCTGGGTGTCGCTGCACCATGGCGGCGGCGTCGGCATGGGCTTTTCCCAGCATTCCGGCATGGTCATCGTTGCCGATGGCACGCCGGACGCCGCAAGGCGCCTGGAGCGCGTGCTGTGGAACGATCCGGCGACCGGCGTCATGCGCCACGCCGATGCCGGCTACGACATCGCCATTGAATGCGCCAAGGAGCACCAGCTCAATCTGCCCGGCATTCTCGGCTGATTGGCGATGCGCATCCTTCGTGCCGCCGACTACCGCACCATGCCGTGGAAGAATGGCGGCGGCACGACGACCGAAATCACGGTGTCGCCTGACGGCGCCGGGCTCGACGATTTCGACTGGCGCGTCTCAATGGCGCGCGTCGAGGGCGGCGGGCCGTTTTCCGGCTTTGCCGGCGTCGACCGCACGCTGGCCGTGCTGGAAGGCGAGGGCATCGTGCTTGATATTGCCGGCCGGCCGCCAGCCGAAGTGACGGCGGCGTCCGCCCCACTTGCCTTCCCGGCCGATGTATCGACCACGGCCGCGCTGATTTCCGGCCCGATCACCGACCTCAACGTCATGACCCGCCGCGGGCGAGCCACGCACACGGTCGAGCGCCTGCTGGTTTCGGCTGAGGTCACCATCCGGCCCACGACCCCAACGACCCTGATCCTGCCGCTCGACGGCGAGGTCGGTGTGACCGGCCCGGCGACCGTCCAACTGGGACTGCGCGACACGCTGCTGCTCGGCCCGGACGTCGCGGAATTGCGCCTGGAGCCGGCGCGTGCCACGACTGTGTTCGTGATACGCATCGGCAGCCTCGACTAGCCGCTTCGGTGGCAGCGATGATCAACTGCTGAAAAAAATCATCGCAATGGAAACCGGGCGCGGCAGATGATAAAGAGGATTTCATTATTAGTAGTTTTAGTAATTATCCTGTTCGGAGTAATACAATACAATTACAGCCCCGTATTGGTTCAAGTCGACAGGGATGAATTTATTGGAGGGACACTCTCCATCGGGGATGCAACTTTCGTGGAGCCGCAAGGGTCTGGGAGAACGTTTCATATCATTTCCATTTCGACGGATACCGAAATTTCGATCGTGTGTGGAAAAGCTGTGAACCAGCGAACCGACCGTGCAGGATATCTGACGCCGCAGCTTCAATGGTACGTGAGCGTCAAGCTCACCGATTGTTCGATAGCGAATTTCGACTACATAATTTGATCCTTTGACGAAGTCCTGCAGGCCTGTTTCCAGGCTTGCCGCGTGAACAATGCGCTGGGGTTCAGGTGAAGGCGAGGGCATGGTCCCCGCTAGTTGTCCGCCAGCAACGATTAACGCCTGTTGCCAAACATGATCGCACGCCGGAGAAATCTGGCGTAAGCTGTTGCCTGGATCACGAAAAAGCCTGAATCCTTCCGTCGTTCCAGAGCGGACGGGAGGGTAGGGGTGCTCGTCCTTGTTTGTCGAAAACCCCTCCTTGAAATGTCGAAGGGATAACGCCCCTGGCGTGGTGCGAAGCAAAACTTTCGGCCAGTGTAATCATGCAACCAATTGCATTTGAAACGGTTTTAGGGACATTGCCGTGGCGGTGACGCCGCATCGCGTCCCCCATGCGGAATTTTCAATGAATATCCAGACAAATCCTGCCCATATCGAAAAGACCAGCGCCAGCTTCCCGGTGATCACCGAAGAGCCGATACGCTCCAATTTCCTGCCCGAAGAGCGGCTGCGCGCGCTGGGCGAAGGCCTTGCCAAGGGCGACATCAAGGACCTGTTCGGCCTGACGCCGTTCGAGTTCCAGGCCCGCATCCGCGACAGCGCCAAGAAAATCCTCGAAGTCTACCGTTCGACCAATGCCGCCCAGGCCAGGGGCGAAACCATCACGCCGGCCGCCCAATGGCTGCTCGACAACAATTATCTGGTCGAGGAGACGATCTTCCAGGTCAAGCGAGACCTGCCGCGCCGTTTCTACCGGCAGTTGCCGACCCTGAAACTGTCCGACGGCGCCACCGTTCCGCGCGCGCTGGCCCTCGCCTGGAGCTACGTCGCCCATTCCGACAGTTCCGTCTCGGCGACGATGTTCAAATCCATCGTCGAGGGTTTTCAGTCGGTCGAGCCGCTGAAGATCGGTGAACTCTGGGCGCTGCCGTCGCTGCTGCGCTTCGTTTTGATCGAAAACCTGCGCCGCATCGCGGTGCGCGTCGACCGCACCCGGCAGATGCGCCATATCGCCAACGAGGTCGCCGACCGCGTGCTGGCGACCGACGACAATGCCGATCGCCAGAAGATCCTGTCGAGCTACGGCGCGCATGCGCAGGACACCACCTTTGCCACCCAGCTGCTCTACCGCCTGCGCGACGGCTCGCAAAATGCCGGCAGGGCGCTGGAATGGCTTGAGGTCGAGCTCGAGAAGACCGGCTCGGACGCCGAGGAAATCATCATTTCCGAGCATCGCACGCTGTCCAGCGGCAATGTCACCACCGGCAACATCATCCGTGGCCTGCGCCTCATCAACGACGTCGACTGGACGGTGTGGTTTGAAGGCGTCAGCCGCATCGACACGCTGCTGCGCGAGCGCACCGATTTCGCCGCGCTCGATTTCTTTTCGCGCGATCAGTACCGCACCTCGATCGAGCAACTGGCGCGCCGTTCCGACCTTTCCGAATTCCGCGTCGCCGAAAAGGCGATCGAACTGGCCAGCCACGTGCCGGGCGTCACCGATGCCTCCGGCGTGCCGGATGCATCAGCCGATCCGGCTATGCACACCGATGTCGGCTTCTTCCTGGTCGGCCCGCGCCGGCCGGACCTGGAAAAGGCGATCGGCTACCGGCCGCCTTTCTATGTGACCTTCAAGCGCGCCTTCACCGCCACCGGCTGGCTCGGTATCGTCGTGCCGGTCTTCCTGTTGACGGTGCTGCTGCTCGTTCTCTCCGGCAACGCACTCGCCCATCTCGGCCTGTCGGTGGCATCGATCACGCTGATGCTGGCGCTGTTTGCGGTGCCGGCCAGCGAAGGCGCGCTCGCTTTCTTCAACACCGTCGTCTCGCTGTTCCTGAAGCCGACGCGGCTTGTCGGCTACGATTACAAGCATGGCATCCCGGCCGTCTCGCGCACGCTGGTCGTGGTGCCCTCGCTGATCGGCTCGCGCGACGATGTCGAGGAAAACATCCGCAACATCGAGGTGCATCATCTCGCCAATACGGCCGAGGAGATCCATTTCGCGCTGCTCTCGGACTGGCCGGATTCCAAGACCGAGATCGACGCCGCCGACATCGAGATCCTGCAATATGCCCGCGACGAGATCGCCAGGCTCAATGCCCGTTACCCCTCGGAAGGCGCGCCGCGCTTTTATATCCTGCACCGCCGCCGGCTCTACAACCAGGCGCAGGGCGCCTGGATGGGTTGGGAACGCAAGCGCGGCAAGCTGCATGAATTGAACCTGCTGTTGCGCGGCGACAGCGACACCACCTTCCTGCCGCTCGACGTGCCGCTGCCGGAAAAGGTCGTCTACGTCATGACGCTCGACGCCGACACGCGCACAACGCGCGACGCGGTGTCGTCGCTGGTCGGCAAGCTCGCCCATCCGCTCAACCGTCCGCATTTCGACACGGCCAAGCGTGTCGTCACCGCCGGCTACACCATCCTGCAGCCGCGCATCACAGCCTCGCTCACCAGCGGCGACGACGCCTCTTTCTTCCAGCGCGTCTTCTCGTCCAACAGCGGTCTCGACCCTTACGTCTTTGCGGTGTCCGATCTCTACCAGGACGTCTTCAGCGACGGCTCCTTCACCGGCAAGGGCCTCTATCACGTCGATGCTTTCGAGGCGGCGCTGAAGGGCCGCATCGAGGAAAACACCATCCTCAGCCACGATCTGCTCGAAGGCGCGCTGGCGCGTGCAGCCCTCGTCACCGACGTCGAACTGGTCGAGGATTATCCGACCCGCTATTCGGTCGACGCCTCGCGCCACCACCGCTGGGCGCGTGGCGACTGGCAGTTGCTGCGTTTCATCTTCAGCCCACGTTCGGGCGTTCCGGCGCTGTCGCGCTGGAAGATGGTCGACAATCTGCGCCGCTCGCTGACCCCGATCTTCTGGGTGATGGCGGCGATCGCCGGCTGGACGCTGCTGCCGTTCACGCAGGCTGCGCAATGGCAGGCGCTGCTGATCCTCTCGCTGTTCATGGCGCCGACCTTCGATGTCATCAACGCCATCTTGCCCAAGAGCGGCGACCAGACGCCACGCGGCCATTTCTCCGCTCTGGCGCGTGACACTGTCTTCGGCACGGCTCTGGTGGCGCTGAAGGTGCTGCTGATGGCGCACAATGCCTGGATGATGGGCGATGCTATTGTGCGCACGCTCTACCGCCTGTTCGTCAGCCGCCAGAACCTTTTGGAATGGCGCACCGCGTCGCAGGCGCACAAGGGCGGCGACAACGATCTCGGCTCCTACTACAGCATGATGTATGGCGCCGTGATCATCGGCGTCGTCGGTCTCGCTATCGCCGTACTGGCCGATTCCACCGGCGCCTTCGTCGCCTTCTTCTTCGCTCTGTTCTGGATCGGTTCGCCGGCGGTTGCCTGCTGGATCAGCCGTTCGGCCGAGACCGAGGACCGCCTGCGCATATCGCAGGCCGACATCCACGCGCTGCGCACTGTGGCGCGCCGCACCTGGCATTATTTCGAAACCTTCGTTACGGCCGAGCATCACAACCTGCCGCCCGACAATTTCCAGGAAAGCCCGGCGCCGGTGGTGGCGCCCAGGACATCGCCGACCAATATCGGCGTCTATCTCCTGTCTGTGGTATCGGCGCGCGATTTCGGCTGGATTGCGCTCTCGGACGCCATCACCCGCATTGACGCGACGATGACCACCATCGAGAGCATGCCGCGCAACCGTGGCCATCTCTTCAACTGGTACGACACCACGACGCTGAAGCCGCTTTATCCGCTCTACATCTCGGCCGTCGACAGCGGCAATCTCGCCGGCCATCTGGTCGCGGTGGCGGCTGCCTGCGCCGAATGGGCCGAAGCTCCATCCGTCCATCTGCAGGGCGATTTCGAAGGCGTCCTCGACACGGTGACGATCCTCGACGAGAGCCTTGAGGAATTGCCTGACGACCGCCGGCAGTTGAGACCGCTGCGCCAGCGGCTCGCCGACCGTCTCGACGGCATGCGGCGGGCTGTCATGACCATCAAAGCGCAGCCGGAGATGGCCTCGATCCGCACCATCAATCTGGCCGTGCTGGCCGGCGAGATCCGCAAGCTCGCCACCGCCATCCACACCGAGGCTGCATCGCAGCGCAGTGATGTCATAGCCGACTGGGCGGCGCGCCTGGAAGCGACCTGCGAGGCGCATGTGCATGACTCGCACAGCGACGAGAACGCGGTGGAAGCCTTGCGCGCCAAGCTGCTCGCGCTGCGCGAGCGCTGCCGCCGCTATGCCTTCGAAATGGATTTCTCCTTCCTGATGCGCCAGGAAAGAAAACTGCTCTCGATCGGCTACCGGGTCGAGGAACACCAGCTCGACGAGAGCTGCTACGATCTGCTCGCCTCCGAAGCACGGTTGACCAGCCTGTTTGCCATCGCCAAGGGCGATCTGCCGACCGAGCACTGGTTCCGGCTCGGACGTCCCATCGTCGAGATCGGCTTCCAGGGCGCGCTGATGTCCTGGTCGGGCTCGATGTTCGAGTATCTGATGCCGCCGCTGGTGATGAAGGAGCCGCAAGGCTCGATCCTCAACCAGACCAGCAAGCTGATCATCAAGCGCCAGATCCAGTATGCCCGCTCGAAGAACGTGCCGTGGGGCATTTCGGAAGCAGCCTACAACGCCCGCGACCGCGAACTGACCTACCAGTACACCAATTTCGGCGTTCCGGGACTTGGCCTGAAGCGCGGCCTTGGCCAGAACACGGTGATCGCGCCTTACGCCACGATCCTCGCCGCGCAGTTCACACCGCGCGAATCCGTGCAGAATCTGGTCAGGCTGCGTTCGATTGGCGCGCTGGGAAGGCACGGCTTTTATGACGCCGTCGATTTCACGCCGCAGCGCGTGCCGGAAGGCACCGACCATGCCGTCGTGCTCAACTACATGGCCCACCACTCCGGCATGTCGATCGCCGCGGTTGCCGACGCCATCTTCGAAGGCCGGCTGCGCGACCGTTTCCATAGCGATCCGGTGATCGAGTCTGCCGAACTCCTGCTGCAGGAGAGGGCGCCGCGCGACATCCCGACTGCCACCGTCAGGACCGAAGCCGACGAGCGCTCGAAGGACGAGACCGAGGTCGAAAGCCCGGACTCGCGCATCATCCTCGATCCGCTTAAGGCGCTGCGCGCCACCAGCGTCATGTCCAACGGCCGCTACTCCGTCATGGTCTCGGCGACCGGCTCCGGCTACAGCCGCTGGGGCGAACTCGCCGTCACCCGCTGGCAGCCGGACCCGACCGAGGACCGGCTCGGTTCCTACATCTTCCTGCGCGACGCCGGCACCGGCGACTGGTGGTCGGCCACCGCCGAGCCGAAGCAGGCGAGCGGCGAGAGGGTTCAGACGCTGTTTTCCGACGACAAGGCGAGCTTCGTCAAAACCGTGGGTTCGCTGCGTTCCGAGGTCGAATGCATCGTCATCTCGGAAGGCAATGGCGAGGGCCGGCGCGTCACGCTCTACAATGACGGCGCCACCGACCGGCACATCGAGGTGACCTCATTCGCCGAGCTGGTGCTGGGCAATGAAGCCTCCGACAATGCCCACCCGGCGTTCTCGAAAATGTTCATCGAGACCGAGATATCGGCCAATAACGGCGCCATCTTCGCCACCAGGCGCAAGCGCGACAAGAACGAGCCCGACGTCACCATGGTGCATTTCGTCACCGATCCCTCGGGATCAGCGCGCGATGCCGAGGCCGAAACCGACCGCCGCGCCTTCATCGGCCGTGGCCGCACCATCGCCGAGGCCGCAGCTTTCGACCCCGGCGCCAAGCTTGGCGGCCATCACGGCTTCACGCTCGATCCGGTCGCGGCGCTTCGCCGCCAGGTGCGGGTGCCGGCCAACAAGAAGATCTCATTGACCTTCTGGACCGCCGTCGGCGCCAACCGCGCCGAGCTGGACGAGGCCATCGCCAGGCTCGACCATCCCGAAAGCTTTGCTCGCCAGGCGATGCTCGCCTGGACCCGCAGCCAGGTGCAGACCCGCCATCTTGGTCTGAGCCTGACCGACGCCGCCAATGTACAGAAGCTGGCGCGCTACCTGATCTATCCCGATCCGTTCCTGCGCCTGCCGGCCGAATCCATCGCTTCGGGGCTGGGCAAGCAGTCCAGCCTGTGGCCGACCAGCATTTCGGGCGACTTCCCGATCTTCCTGGTCCGCATCGGCGACGTCGCCGACCTCGAAATCGTTGCCCAGGCGCTGCGCTTTCAGGAGTATATGCGCGCCCGCGGCATGATGATCGACTTCGTCGTCGTCAACGAGCAGGCTTCGTCCTATGTGCAGGACCTGCAGCGCGCGGTCGAGACACTGTGCGAAAACAGCCGCCTGCGCGGCAAGGAGCTTGGGCCGCGCCAGCACATCTTCGCCGTGCGCCGCGACCTGATGGACGAGGCGACCTACAAGACGCTGTTGGCCGTCGCCCGTGTGGTTCTGCACACCCGCAACGGCACCATCTTCGACCAGATCGAGCGCGCCGAGGCGGCAGCCTTGCAGGCCCGCGATGCCTTGCAGCCGGCGGGTGCTTCGACCCTTCGCGAAACGGCTCTGCCAGTGCCGGTGGCGCCTGCATACCATGCTGCGTCTGACGCCAGTGCCGACGGCAGCGGGCTTAGCCAATGGAACGGCTTCGGCGGTTTCGAAGGCGATGGCCGCCACTATGTCACCCGTCTCGCCGGCCGGCGCACGACGCCGCAGCCCTGGATCAACGTCGTTTCCAACGCCTCGTTCGGCTTCCATGTTTCGGCCGAAGGCGCCGCCTTCACCTGGAGCCGCAACAGCCGCGACTACCAGCTGACGCCATGGTCCAACGATCCGGTCACCAACCGGCCAGGCGAGGGCGTCTATATCTACGACCACGCCAGCGGCAAGGCGTTTTCGCCGCTCGCGGCCGTGGTGCGCGATCCCGCCATGACTTACGAGACATGGCACGGCCAGGGCTTCTCGACCTTCCGGTCGAAGCGCGGTCCGTTGTCGATGGATCTGACGCATGTCGTCGATCCCGCCGATCCGGTGAAGATCACGCGCCTGCGTATCCAGAATTCGGGCTCGGCACCGGCGCGGCTTCGTGTCTATGCCTATGCCGAATGGGTTCTCGGCAGCCATCGCTCGAGCACGGCGGCGACCATCATTCCGTCGAGGGATTCAGCGACCGGCGCGCTTCTGGCGCAAAATCCGTACGGGCTCGATTTCGGCGACCGGGTGGCCTTCCTGGCCGCCACCGGTCCGGTGCATTCGGTGACCGCCGATCGCGGCGAATTCATCGGCAGGCAAGGCACCAGTGCCTTCCCGCACGCCGTCGTCAGCGGCGCCGGCCTGTCGGGCCGTGTCGAGGCCGGCGATGATCCATGCGCCGCTGTCGCCAGCGACATCGACATTCCCGCCGGTGGCGACGTCACGCTGATCTGGCTGCTTGGCGACGCCGCCAATCCGGCCGAGGCAAGCGCGCTGGTGCAGACCCATTCGGGCAAGGATTTCGACCAGCGGCTGGCCGACAATGAACGCGTCTGGCGCGGCTTCCTCGACACCATCCAGGTCGAGACGCCGGACAAGGCGCTCGACGCCATGGTCAATCACTGGCTGCCCTATCAGAGCCTGGCCTGCCGCATCCGCGCCCGCTCGGCCTTCTACCAGGCAAGCGGCGCCTTCGGCTTCCGCGACCAGTTGCAGGACACGCTGGCCCTGCTGGCGCATGATCCGAAGCTGGCGCGCGACCAGATCCTCAACGCGGCACGCCGGCAGTTCCCAGAAGGCGACGTGCAGCATTGGTGGCTGCCGCGCACCGATGCCGGCGTGCGCACGCTGATCTCGGACGACGTGGTCTGGCTGGCGCACGCGACCAACCGCTATATCGAGGTCACCGGCGACAACTCAATCCTCAAGGAGCAACTGCCTTTCATTGACGGGCAGGTGCTCGAAGAGGGTCAGCATGATGCCTTCTTCACGCCGGAAATCTCCAAGACGCATGCCTCTCTCTATGACCATTGCGCGCGGGCGCTCGACCTCGCCGTCAAGCGCAGCAGCCCGGCCGGGCTGCCGCTGATCCTCGGCGGCGACTGGAACGACGGCATGAACCGCGTCGGCGAAGCCGGCAAGGGCGAGAGTGTCTGGCTGGGGTGGTTCCTGTTGAAGACGCTTGGCGACTTTGCCGCTGTCGCCAAGGGGCAAAGCGACGCCAAGCGGGCACAGGCCTGGACAAAGCACGCCGACGTGCTGAAGCGGGCGCTGGAAAGCACCGCCTGGGATGGCCAGTGGTACCGGCGCGGCAGCTACGATGACGGCACGCCGCTCGGCTCTCACAATTCGGACGAGTGCAAGATCGACTCCATTGCCCAGTCTTGGAGCGTGCTCTCCGGCGAGGGCGACCCGGCGCGCTCGACCACGGCGATGCAGCAGGCGACGAACCTGCTCGTCGACGACAAGCTCAAGATCGTCAAGCTGTTCACCCCAGCCTTCCAGAACACGCAAAAGGACCCCGGCTACATCAAGAGCTACCCGCCGGGTGTGCGCGAGAATGGTGGCCAGTATACCCATGCGGCCACATGGTTCGTGATCGCGCTCGCCGAAATGGGCCGCACCGACGATGCCTATCGCTGCTTCTCGATGCTGAACCCGGTCAACCATGCGCTCGACGATGCATCGGCCGAGCACTACCGGGTCGAGCCTTACGTCGTCGCCGCCGACATCTATTCCGGTGAAGGCAAGGGCGGTCGCGGCGGCTGGACCTGGTATACGGGGTCGGCCGGATGGCTCTACCGAGCTGCCGTCGAAGGCATTCTGGGCATCGAGCGACGCGGCAAGCAGATCACGTTCCGGCCGAAACTGCCCAGCCATTGGGACGGCTACTCCGCCACGCTCAAGATGCTGGGGGCCGAGGTCAAGGTTCGCGTCATCCGCGACAAAAAGGCCAAGACCATCTCGCTCGAAGTCAATGGAACCAAGACAAAGTCTTCAGGCTTTGAGCCGAAAGCCGGCGACAAGACTGAGGTGGTCGTCAAGATCCCTGCATAAAATCAATGACTTGAAGCTATTCGCGCGCGCCGTTCGGGGCGCGCGTTTCTATTTGGTCATGCGCATGGCGCAAAGCAGCCCTGCTTCTTATGTATTGGCGTTGCCGGCTGCGGGTGATTAAAAATGTGGCAGCCTTGGGCACATGCCATGATTTTGCCGCAAGACTGACATTTCACCTTTTATCTCAAACCGTTAGGTGATCACGGCAGATTTCGCAACGTCGTCATCTTTTGTTCGCAGAATGGGAACGGAAGAGCTAGACGGGCATTGTTTTGCGACCCGTTAACCGGTACGTGTCAAGAAATGGTGCAGTGCACAATGAATGTTTGGGCGGAGTAGCTGAAGTGTCACTTCTGCAAATCTACTGGAGAGCGCTGGGATATCTCGCAGCCGACAGGAAACGCGTTGCGTTGATCTGCGGTGCGAACGTTGCGCTCGCC
The DNA here is from genome assembly GCF_056403695.1 of Mesorhizobium sp. P2_F7. Classification (NCBI taxonomy): domain Bacteria; kingdom Pseudomonadati; phylum Pseudomonadota; class Alphaproteobacteria; order Hyphomicrobiales; family Phyllobacteriaceae; genus Mesorhizobium; species Mesorhizobium sp. P2_F7. The sequence goes on from NZ_JBFUFA010000004.1 coordinate 240,335, forward strand.
ATCATCGCCATCCTCGAGCCGATCATGTTCGGCCGGGTGATCGACGCCATCTCCGATAAGGGTTCGGTGTTTTCGACGCTGGCTCTCTGGGCCGGCCTCGGCGCCTTCAACATCGTCGCCTTCGTGCTGGTGGCGCGTGGCGCAGACCGTTTTGCCCACAAGCGCCGCAGCGAAGTTTTGTGCCAGTCGTTCGAGCGCGTGATCACCATGCCGCTCGCTTGGCACCATCAGCGCGGCACCTCCAACGCGCTGCACACGCTGCTGCGCGCTGTCGAGACCCTGTTCAGCCTGTGGCTTGAATTCATGCGCCAGCATCTGTCGACTGCCGTTGCGCTGGCTCTGCTGATCCCGACCGCGATCAGCATGGATCTGCGCATGTCGCTGGTGCTGATGGGGCTTGGCGTTCTCTATATCGGCATCGGCCGCCTGGTGATGAAGCGCACCAAGGCAGGCCAGGCCGCCGTCGAGCGCCACTATCACAAGGTGTTCGCGCATGTGACCGACTCGGTCAGCAACGTCGCCGTGCTGCAGAGCTACAACCGTCTCGGCCACGAAGCCGATACGCTGCGCCGCTACGTCAAGAACCTGCTCGATGCGCAGAACCCCGTGCTCGACTGGTGGGCGATGGCCAATGCGCTGCACCGCCTGTCGTCGACCATTTCGATGATGGTCGTGCTGCTGATCGGCGCTTATCTCGTCACCCATGGCCAGCTCAAGATCGGCGACGTCATCGCCTTCACCGGCTTTGCCACCCTGCTGATCGCTCGTCTCGACCAGATGTCGGCTTTCGCCAACCAGATTTCGGAAGCCCGCGCCAAGTTGGAGGACTTCTATCATCTCGAGGATTCGGCCGCCGACGCCGCCGAGCCGGACGGCTTGCGCGATCTCACCAACGTTACCGGCCATGTCCGCTTCGAGAATGTCGGCTTCGAGTTCGGCAATTCGGGGCAGGGCATCGACGACGTGTCGTTCGAAGTCCAGGCCGGCCAGACCGTTGCCATCGTCGGCCCGACCGGCGCCGGCAAGACGACGCTGATCAACCTGTTGCAGCGTGTCTTCTCGCCGTCCCATGGCCGTATCCTGATCGACGGCATCGACACCCGCTCGGTGACCCGCAAGTCGCTGCGCCACTCGATCGCCACCGTGTTCCAGGATGCCGGCCTGCTCAACCGTTCGATCGAGGACAACATCCGTGTTGGCCGCGCCGAGGCGACCTATGACGAAGTGCATGCCGCAGCCGACGCTGCCGCGGCGCAGGACTTCATCCTGGCCAAGAGCGAAGGTTACGACACCGTCGTCGGCGAACGCGGCGGCCAGCTTTCGGGCGGCGAGCGCCAGCGTATCGCGATTGCCCGCGCCGTGCTCAAGGACGCGCCGATCCTGGTGCTCGACGAAGCGACCAGCGCGCTCGACGTCGAGACCGAGGACCGCGTCAAGGAAGCCATCGACGAATTGCGGCGCAACCGCACCACCTTCATCATCGCCCACCGCCTGACCACCGTTCGCGACGCCGACCTGGTCGTGTTCATGGACAAGGGCAAGGTGATCGAGATGGGCGGCTTCGCCGAACTGTCGCTGCGCAACGGCCGTTTCGCCAGCCTGCTGCGCGCCGGCGGCCTGCTCAACGACGAAGAGGTTCGTCGCCTCAGCCGTACGGTGAATGTCGAAGCGGCGTAGTCTCAAGGTCTTTCCTTCTCCCCTTGTGGGAGAAGGTGGCCGCGTAGCGGCCGGATAAGGGGTGTTCCAGGGAACGCCAACGCCTCACTCCGCTGGAACACCCCTCAACCGTCTCGGCGCTATCGCGCCGATCCACCTTCTCCCACAAGGGGAGAAGGGAAGACCTCCGCCTGCGACAACCGCTCGATTGCCCTAGGCACGCCGCCGGTCTATCTAGGTCCGCATGAGCGACACCTCCTCACGCCTCACCGGCTGGACCGACCTTGCCAACCCGACTCGCTTTGTCGGACTGGCGGACAGGCTGGTGCCGTGGCTGGCGTCGATCGCCGCGATCCTGCTCGCCGTCGGCCTCTATATGAGCTTTGCCGCGCCCGAGGATTATCAGCAGGGCAGCACCGTGCGCATCATGTACATCCACGTGCCTTTCGCCTGGCTCGCCATGATGTGCTACACGGTGATGGCGGTCGCAGCACTCGGCACGCTGGTCTGGCGCCATCCGCTGGCCGACGTCGCGCTGAAATCGGCAGCCCCCATCGGCGCCACCTTCACAGCCCTCGCGCTCGTCACCGGCTCGATCTGGGGCAAGCCGACCTGGGGCACTTTTTGGGCCTGGGATGCCCGGATGACCTCGGTTCTCATCCTGTTTCTGATGTATCTCGGCATCATCGCGCTGACCCGGGCGCTGGATGACGCCAGCCGCGCCGCCTGGGCTGCCGCCATCATCACGCTGGTCGGCTTCATCAACATCCCGATCATCAAATTTTCGGTCGACTGGTGGAACACGCTGCACCAGCCGGCTTCGGTGTTCCGCATGAGCGGCTCGACCATCGATCCCAGCCTGCTGTGGCCGCTGCTGGTGATGGCGCTCGGCTTCACCGTGCTGTTCTTCGCGTTACATCTGACGGCGATGCGCACGGAGATTTTCCGCCGCCGGGTGATTGCCATGCGCAGGGTTGCGGCGCGGCAGGCTAACTGACGCGCTTCACCCCATCCGCCCACGCGCCACGACAGGCAGCGTCTCCAGCACCTTGTCGCCGTCGATCAGGTGCACCTGGTCGAACAGGTTGGTCACCACGCAGCAATGGTCAGGCACGACGCGCACGCGTTCGCCGATGTGAAGGCTGGCGCCATTTCCAAGCGTCACCGTGCCGTGCTCTTCGCTGAGGCCCGTGACGCGGGCACCGGGCATGCCGAGCAACTCACCAAACTCGGGCAATCCCAGCGTGTCGCTGGACAGCGCCTTGCTGCCGCTGTCGAGGATGGCGCGGGCCGGCGTCGGATGGCTGACCACGGTTGCGAGCACCGTCAGCGCGCAATCGTCGAGCGTGCCGACGCCTTTGGCGACCTGATAGCGGTCGAGATAGATGTAGGTGCCGGGGCGGTATTCGGTGACGACGCTGTCTTCGCCGGAGCGCCACATGTCGGGCGTGCCGCCGCTGGAGATGCGTTCACAGGCGAGGCCCGAGGCGGCAAGCGTCTGCTTGGCGCCGGAAAGCCAGGATTCGGCCTCGGCGGCGCGGCCGGCCGCCGGATAGGTCATCAGCCCGCCGAAGGTGAGCCCCTTGGCCTGATCGATTACTTTCGCCAGCGCGAGGGCCTCGGCGACGCTCTGCACGCCGCAGCGGCCCATGCCGGTGTCGCATTCGACCAGAACGGGCAGGGGATGACCGGCATCGGTGAAGGTGGCGGCGAGCCCCTCCAGCGTCTCGTGGCTGTCGGCCGTCACCGACAGGGTGACGCGGCCATGCAGCGCCTTGAGGCGCTCCAGCTTGGCGCGGCCTAAAATGTTGTAGGGTAGAAAAATGTCGGAGAGTCCGGCATCGGCCATCACTTCGGCTTCGCCGATCTTCTGGCAGGTGATGCCGACGGCGCCGGCCGCCACCTGCTTCTTTGCCCAGTAGGGCAGCTTGTGCGTCTTGATGTGCGGCCTGAGCTTCAGCCCGTGGCGATCGGCATGCGCCTGCGCTCGTGCGATGTTGGCTTCGGCGCGGGCCGCGTCGATCAGGATCGCCGGCGTATCGAGGTCGTCTATACCTTGCATGAATGTCACCTTGGGAAATTTGGCTGGACTTATGGCCCCGATCCGTACGGATGTCATGGGGCCAGCATGCAGTTTGCGTCGACACCGCAACGCTGTTCGGCTATGCGCTTAGGCAGGAACGCGACGCCAAGGGATCACGACCATGAAACGCTCCACCGTCAACGACATCATCCGCGATGCCGACGCCTTCATCCGCTCGTTCGGCTACATCATGCCGCCCTTCGCCTACTGGTCGCCGGACGAGATGAAGGCGCGCAAGGCGGACTCCGCTGCCATTTTCACCTCACGGCTCGGCTGGGACATCACCGATTACGGTCAGGAGAAATTCGACGAACTCGGCCTGTTCCTGTTCACCGTGCGCAACGGCGTCTATGCCGACATGAAGAAGGGCATGGGCATGCTCTATGCCGAAAAAATCATGATCTCGCGCAAGGATCAGCTGTCGCCGATGCACCGCCACAACATCAAGGCCGAGGACATCATCAACCGCGGCGGCGGCAAGCTGGTGCTGGAACTGTTCATGCACGACCGCGACGGCGGCATCGATCCGAAGGCCGAAGTGTCGGTGCCGGTCGACGGCACCATCCACAGGCTGCCGGCGGGCGGGCTGCTGAAGCTCGACCCGGGCCAGAGCGTGACGCTGATGCCCGGCGTCTGGCACGCCTTCTGGGCCGAGGGCAAGGACGTGCTGATCGGCGAAGTCTCGACCGTCAACGACGATCTCACCGACAACGTCTTCCGTGAACCGATCGGCCGTTTCTCCAACATCGACGAAGACGTCGCGCCGGTGCATCTGCTGGTGTCCGACTATGAGAAGTGGGTGGGGTAGCGAGAGGTACGCCATTTCATCGGCTGGTGCTGCCCCTCATTGCCCTGCCGGGCATTTCTCCCCGTATAGTGACGGGGAGAAAGATGCTGTCGCGGATGGTTTCGCCAATACCCAGCGTTGCAGAATAAGCGCCGCGTTGCAGCCAGCGCTCTTCTCCCCGTCACTACACGGGGAGAAGGTGCCGGCAGGCGGATGAGGGGCAGCGCTGTCGTTCCGTGATTGTTGTCAGGCGCTTTGAGGGCGTTCCTACCGCTGATACTTATCCGCCTTGCGGTTGCCCAGCAGAAGCTTGCGTTCGAGCTGCGCGCGCAGCTCACCGTAATAGGCGGTGAGGAAGGCCCTGGAATCGACCGGCTCGATCATCATGCCGATCTTGCGCCCAATCGTCTCGGCCACCGCTTTCAGCGCGAAATAGTCGTCGCGGCGCAGCACCTCTTCCAGCTTGTGCAGCTCAGCAATGCCATAGGCGTCGAGCTGCGCCTGGGTGAAGCGGAAGGCGCGGGCGGTGGTGTTCTGGCGCTGCGACAGGTCCTCGACCAGCGCCAGTTTCGGCGCCTCGACCACCCACGTTCCGGCCAGCAGATCGCCGATCCGCATGCGGTCGCGGTTGAACAGCGGGAAGAGCGCAAACAGCAGCGCCCACACCAGTCCGAAGATTGTCGACAGCGTGTCGGCGAGCCCCATCTCGCTGCGGCCGAGGATGATCGACAGCGGCAGGAAGATCTCGATCTCGCGCATCAGATTGCGGGCGATGACCTGATCGACCGACAGGCCGGCGCCGCTGCGCGACGCCACCCGGATGCCGAGCATCCGCTTGCCTGGCGTGGCGGCGCGGCGGCCAGCCTCGAAGACGATGAAATAGGCGTTGCGCAGGAAGAAGATCAGGATGATCCAGACGATGAACAGCGGCTGCGCCCCTTCGCCCTGGAGGCCGGCCAGCCCGAACAGCGCGACGATCGTGATCACGATCGCAGTGACGATGATGATCACGAAGTCGAGCAGGAAGGCGGCGGCGCGCGTGCCGGCATCGGCGAGCTTGATCCTGAGATCGACGCCTTCCGGCGTGATCAGCGGCCGTATCGTCGAGACGGCAGCGCGCCTAGCGGTCGCCATGCCGCACCACCCTGAACAAATAGAAGTAACAGAGCCACAAGGTCAGCATGCCACCGCCGATCGCATAGCGCGTGAGGTCGCTGGTGATCACCTGCCTGCCGATGCCTTCGAGCAGGCCGGCACACAAAAGCATGATCGTCACCCCGACCATGGTGGTTGCCGCCACGCGCCCGGCATCGGCCGCGGCCGTCATCCGGGTCAACTCGCCGGGGAAGGCGATGCGTGTGCCGATGCGCATGCCGGCAGCGCCGGCGAGCGCGATCGCAAACATCTCGGTGGTGCCGTGGATGGACAGCCATCCGCCGAGCTCCAGCCCGAGCCCCTTGGCGACGTAGATCTGGAACATCGCGCCGAGCAGGCAGCCATTCATCAGGATCAGGAGCACGCTGGGCACCGCGAAGGCAAAGCCGAGCGCGAAGGCCAGGATCGCCACCTGGACATTGTGCGTGAACAGATAGGCGGCGAAACCCGACAGGAAATTGCTGTCGGCGCCGTCATAAAGCACCTGCCGCAGCACTTCGGCCGATGCGTCCGGGTTGCGCCCGCCGGCCAGACTCGGCGGAATGATGGCGTCGTACCAGCCCTTGTCTTTCGCCACCAGCCAGTAGCCGGCGCCGAAGCCGACAAAGGTCAGGACGACCGACAGCAAAGTCTCGCGCCACAAATCGCGAATGGCATGCGGCCAGTCATGCAGGAAGAAATCGCCGATGCGCTGCCGCAAGCTGCGGCGCGCGCCATAGAGGTAGAAGTAGCCGCGCAGGCAGAGCGCTTCGAGATAGCCGACCAGCGCATTGTCGAGCGACGTCGCCCGCGCCACCGATAGCGAGGACAGCGCCGAACGGTAGAGTAGGGGCAGCGACAGCAGTTCATCTTCGGACAATGTCCGCGGCGCTCGTTTCTCGACCCGGGCAAGCAGCGCCTCGAACGCCTTCCAGTCGGCCTCGCGCTCCGAACGGAAGCTCGCCAGCGACTGGCGCACGGCGTCCTTGCCGACCAGCGCGCTCACAACAGGTCCTCCCGCTTGAGCTCGAGATAGCGTTCGACCAGCGCAGGTCCGAGCCGCTGGTGGTCGGCCTCGATGACATGCGCGCCGAGCAGCCGCAGCCGCCCGATAACGACCTGCCTTTCGCGCAGCAGCCCGCCGGCGACGACCGAGCGCGCCACATCCTCAGGTGTGTCCGGCGGCATGTCGGCCAGTGTCTCCAGCTCGACATCCTTCATCATCATGAACAGCACCAGGTGCCGTTCGGTCAGCCGCCCGACGGTGCGCAGCATCAGTTCGGCACTGATCGGATCGACGAAATCGGTGAAGATGATCACCAGCGAGCGCCGGTCGAGCCGCGCCGCCAGCGTCGTCAGCGCCAGGGTGAAGTTGGTCTCTTCGGTCGAATAGTCGATCTCGGCCGCCCGCTTCTGGATCATGGCGAAACTGGCCGAGCCGCGCACCGCGCCGCTGGAAACGCGCGGCCGCGCATCGAAGCCGAACAGGCTGACCATGTCGCCGCCCTTCAGCGCAATGAACGCCGACAGCAAGGCGGCGGTGACGGCGCGGTCGACCTTCGGCACGCCGTCGACGGGCTCGCACATCAGCCGGCCGCTATCGATGGCCAGCACGATGTTGTTGTTCTCCTCGATGCGGAACTCGCGCGCCAGAAGTCGGCCATGGCGGGCGCTGCGCTTCCAGTCGATCATGCGCCGGCCCATGCCGGGCTGGTAGTCTTTCAGCGCCTCGAATTCGCGGCCCTGGCCGGCGCGCCGTTGCGCATGGCCGTCCGGCAGCGACTGGCGCTGCAGAAGCGTGATCGCCTCATCGCGGGCGCTGCTGACGTCGGGCAGCACCGCGACCTTGCTGTCCATCGGCAGCACGACCTGGTTCCAGACCAGCCCGAACGGCCCGCGCCAGCGCACCCACAGCCGATCGAACCTGGCCATGCCGCGCCGCAGCGCCTGAAATTTGAGGTCGAGCGATGCGCTGCCAGCCTTGGCGGCCAACGCGCCGCCGGTGCCGCCCAGCGGTTCCAGCCGCTCATCATGGCCGAGACGCGCCTGCACCGCGCGCGGACGTCCGCTGAGCCTGGCGGTGACATTGACGGTGAACTGGCCGCCGACGCTGACCTGCGGCGGCGCATGGATGGTGGCGTCCAGGGAAGCTCGACCGCGCCCGGCGGCGGCGTCCACAGCCAGGAAGGCAAGCAGCACGCAGATCCACAACAGGCCGAGATACCACAGCGACGGCAGCGCGAGCGCGATCAGGAAGGCCGGTATTGCACCTGCTGCACCTGCCCAGACTGCCCGGCCGCTCGGATAAATCAACGTGGCGCTTCCGTCTGGTCGACAAGGTCGGTGACGATCTGCTCGACCAGGCGGCCGTCGATCTGCGCCGCCGGCGAAAGGATCACGCGATGGCGCAGCGCTGGCACCGCAAGCGCCTTGACGTCGTCGGGGATGACATAGGCACGCCCGTCGAGTGCTGCCCGGGCGCGTGCGGCTCTCGCCAGCATGGCACCCGCACGCGGGCTGGCGCCGACCTCCAGGTCCGGGCTGGCGCGCGTGGCCCGCACCAGCCTTGCGATATAGTCGACGACATCGTCGACAAGCGTGACCTCGCCGACCGTCGCCAGTGCCTTTTCCAGCGTCTTGCGGTCGGCCTGGGCGGTGATGCCATACTGCTTGATGTCGTGCGAGGCAGTGCCGCCGCCGTGGTGGATGATGATCGCCTTTTCCTCTTCGGGGCCGGGGTAGCTCACCCGGTGCTTGAACAGGAAGCGGTCGAGCTGGGCCTCGGGCAGCGGGTAGACGCCCTGGTGTTCGATCGGATTCTGCGTCGCCACCACCATGAAATTCTGGCCGAGCGAATGAGTGGTGCCGTCGAAGGTGACGGCATGCTCCTGCATCGCCTCCAGCAGGGCGGCCTGGGTCTTGGGCGGCGTGCGGTTGATTTCGTCGGCCAAGAGCAGGTCGCAGAAGATCGGACCGCGCGTCAGCGTGAATTGCCCGCTCTGGAAATTGTAGATGTTCGAGCCGACGATATCGCCGGGCATCAGGTCGGGCGTGAACTGGATGCGGCCATAGGCGACGCCCAGCGCCTGGGCGAAGCAGCGCGCCGTCATGGTCTTGGCCGTGCCCGGTGGTCCCTCGAGCAATATATGCCCGCCGGCGAACAATGCCGTCAGCATCAGATCGACCGTATCGTGTTGCCCGGTGATGGCCTTGGCCACCTCTTCCCTGATCTGTGTCGCCAGGGCCTTCACATCATCGACGTTCACCGAGCCTCCTTGCCGTCCAGCCGTGCAGCTTTTCGGCTGCCTCATGCATTTGTGTCAGGGTCTTTGCCGCGTCGGCGGCCTGCAGGCGGGTCGTGAATCCGCTGGGTTCATCCTTATCGCGGGAATCGAGCCAGCGGTCGAGCGCTTCGCCCTGCAAACCGTGCGGCGCGCCGAGCAGTGCGCCGGCGCGCACCCGGGCCAATGCTCCATAGCGATCACCCAGTTCTTCCAGCCGGCCGGCGCGACGCAACAGCATCGCAGTGGTGTCGACCAGCGCCCGCTTGCCGAAGGCGATGGCGCGCTGATCGGCCCGCGGCGGTCCGAACCGGCCAAGGCCATGCAGGAACGCAAGTGCCGCCGCCGCCAGGATGGTCAGCGTCAGCGCCAGGAAGGGAGGTTCGACCAGAAGCTTGGCGAGGTCGTATTTCCGCCCGAAACCGTGCAGCGTCAGGTCGAACACCACCGGACCCTCTTCGGACTGCAGGAGCTCGATCAGCTTCAGCGCCGCCGCTGCCTTGTCGGGATCCTTGAGCGCAGCATTGTTGATGAGATCGGGGTCGGTCAGGACGTAGAAACGCTCGTCTTCCACCTCGGCCAGCACTGCCTTGCCGTCGCCGGCTGCAATGAGGGGATGTTTGTCTGTCACCCACTGCAACTGGTCGGGAGCGTTGACCATCTGTCCTGACACGTCGAGTTGCTTGACCGTGATCTCGCTCTCGCCGAGCTTGGCCTTGGCGATGCGGCCGAGCCAGTCGTTCACCACGACGTTCGGCAGCCGCTGGATCTTCATCTCCCAGCCCTCATGCTGGAACAGCGGCAAGGTCGCCCATTTGGGCAGCACGAACAGCGTATCCAGGCCCTTGCGAAGCTTGATGATGTTGGCAAGCGCATCCGGATCGCTGTCGGGTGAGATGGTGACGATCAACAGCATTTCGGTCTCAAGATCGCTGTCGAACCGTGCCATATCAGGCGCTTCGCCGGTCAGCTTCAGCCATTCCACCAGGCCGGCATAGCCGATGCCGCTCTTCGACAACGGCGTCGCGCCGCCGACGTTGGGCTGGCGAAAGTCGGGGGCATAGGTGGACAAAAGGAAGAAGCCCGCCGCCGCGAGCAAGCTGGCAAAAATGCCCCAGAACAGCGTTCTGCGGCTGAACGGTTCCTGCTCGGCGATGTCGGCGGTCGAAGCACTCACACCCAGGCATCCCTGAAGACGAATCGCTCATAGGCGCCGCGCGCCTCCTGCCAGCCCTCGGGGCCGACTGGCCGGCGCGCGAACAGCGCCGCCTCGACGATGCGCGCGATCTGGGTGAAGGCGCTGCGCGCCCGGGTCGGGATCGATGCCGCGCTGGCGATGTCGCGCGCGGTCAGCGACGGGCGCAGGAAGTCGGGCAGGCGCCCGGCAATGTCGGCGACGCTGCGACGAAGCAGAAGATGCACCGCCTCGTCATACTCGCCGCGGGCAGCCAGCGCATCGGCCTCCGACAACAGGATCTGCGCCGCGCCGACGTCAGGACGCCATGTCGCTTCCGCCTCGGCCACGGTCTTCTTGCGCCGCCAGGGCAGGCGCCAGGCAACGCCTTTCACCTCGAGCAAAATCAGCAGCAGGATGACCGCGGCGCCTGTGATCACGGCGCCCCAGAACAGGTAGATCATGTAAGGGCCAAGCCAGTTCAGGAACTCGCCGAACGGCTTCAGCCACTCCGGCGGTTCGGGTTGCTTGAAGGCCGGCAGGTCGAACTGGATCGAATCGTCCGACAGCAACTGCTTGTGCAGTTTGGCCAGCCATTCGGCTTGCGCAGCGTCCGGCTGTGCAGCAGTCACCTTTTCGCCCCCATGCAACCCGCGGTTCGCGGGCCGACACTGACAATGCAGCGCAACATTTGCAAGTGGGCTAGACGCCGCTCGCCAATCTTGGCAAATTTACTACTGCGGTCGCCGGACAATATTCGGCGGTGAAACAGGGGGCGCATCATGACTTCGGCAACATTTGCACGGCCTGAGAAATTTCAGATCGGCAGGGTCTTCAACAACAGCTTTGCCGTCATCGGCCGAAATATCGTCCTGACGGTGGGAATGGCCGTGCTGTTTTCAGGCCTGCCTACGATTATCATCCAGCTCTGGACCAACTCGCGGATGGAGGCGCTTCTTCAAGCCGATCCGGGCGCCGCGGCCGATCCCACATTCGCGCTGCGCAATTCCTGGGTAACGTTTGTCGCCATTTTCGTAAGCGCCATTTTTGGACTGCTGCTTCAGTCAGCGCTTGTTCGCGCCACCATCGAGGATCTAAACGGCAAGCGCCCGAACATTGGCGACTGTCTGCAGATCGCGATTCGCTTTCTGCTGCCGACCTTGGGTTTAGGTTTCCTCGTCTCGCTCGCGTCGGGCCTGGCGATGATTGCCCTTGTCGTGCCTGGCATCATCTTGTGGCTTGGCTGGTCGGTATCGGTACCAGTTCTGATCCAGGAGCGGCTTGGCGTGTTCGGCTCGATGTCGCGCAGCCGCGCCCTGACCAAGGGCAGCCGCTGGTCACTGTTCGGCATGTTCCTGGTCCTGATCATTATCGCCATGGTCATTCAGGGCGCGGCCGGCGTGCTCGTCTATCTCTTCCACGGTATCGCCGCCGTTATCGTGGCTGGCCTGGTGCAGAGTGTTATGGCGATGCTGCTGTCGGTCGCCGCCGCGGTCAGCTATGTCGAGCTGCGGCAGGTCAAGGAAGGCACCAGCGTCGACGAGCTGGCGGAGATATTCTCGTAAGGGTTGGAACCGCCTTGGCCCGGCCGGGCCAAGGCATGTGCCAGGGCAGGGAGGCACCGTGACGTCACTGGCGCAGCAACGACCGGAAAAATTCCGCATCGGCAGGGTTTTCAGCAACAGCTTTGCGGTCATCGGCCGCAATCTCGGCTTCCTTGCTGTGGTTGTCGGACTTTTTTCGACCCTGCCCGCACTGTTGTACAACCTCTGGAACCTGTCCCGGGTTGCCACGATGGTGGGCGCAGGTGGCGCCGGGAACGCCGCCGCTTTCGAAACGTCAGCCATGGAGGACTACTCGGCCCTGTCGATAGTCGCTTCTTTGATTATCTTTGGGCTGGCTTTGCTGGTGCAGGCTGCACTGGTGAGGGCGGCGATCGAGGATCTGAACGGAAAGCGGCCCGTCATCGGCGACTGCATCCAGATTGCATTGCGCAGCTTCTTCCCCACGCTCGGCATAGGCATGCTGGTCATCCTCGTCCTGGTGGTGGGGGGTTTTGTGATGGTTTTCATGGCCTGGGCCATTCCCCTTCTCGGGTGGCTGATCGGGCTCGCCCTGGCGTTGATCCCCGCTTTCATCTGGCTGATTTCCGTATCGGTTTCCGTGCCCATTGCGGTTCAAGAGAGGCTTGGCGTATTCGGCTCGATATCGCGCAGCCGAGCCCTGACCAAGGGCAGCCGATGGTCGATATTCTGGCTGCTGCTGATCATCGGCGTGGCGGCAATGCTCATCCAGGCGGTGTTCTCTTTGTTTTTCGGACTGGCAATCGCCAGCACCGGCGGCATCACCGGTGTCGGGGTCATTGTCGGGGCGATCGGCAGCAGTCTTGTGTCGACCATCTTCTCAACGATGCTGTCGGTGACGGTTGCCGTCAGCTACGTCGAACTGCGCCAAGTCAAGGAAGGCACCAGCGTCGACGAACTGGCGGAGATATTCTCGTAACGTGCCGTCGCCTGAAGGGGGAAACATCATGGCGTTGGCAGCGACGGTCCAATTCGACAAGTTCCGCATCGGCAGGGTCCTGGGCAACAGTCTTGTGGTCATCCGCCGCAATCTGGTCCTATGCCTTGGCCTGTCATTGGTCTTTTCGGGTCTGCCGCGGTTCCTGGTTCAGTTCGCGGCCTGGAAATGGTTGACTGGTTTCGAGCAGTTCGCGCCGCAGCGCCTGATTTTTGCTGTCGTGGGCGGCCTGATCGCGATGGTGCTCGCGGCTGTCGTGCAGGTCGCGCTGGTGCGCGTTGCCATCGAGGATCTGAATGGCAAGCGCCCGGCGATCGGCGATTGCATGGGCACCGCCATTTCCGTGCTGCTACCGGCGATCGGCATCTCACTGCTGGCCACTTTGGGGGCCGCGCTCGGTCTGCTGCTGCTGGTCGTGCCCGGCGTCATCCTGTTTCTGCGCTGGTCGGTCGCCGCTCCCGTGCTGGTGCAGGAACGGCGTGGCGTGTTCGGCTCGATGACGCGCAGCGCCGAACTGACCAAGGGAAGCCGCTGGCCCCTTTTGGGGATCTGGGTGATCATGATTGTTGCTGCCAGCGCCTTGGAGCTGGCCCTGGCCAAAATCCTTCCGGCCGTCGGCACAACAGCGGCCCTCTCGCTCGACGCGCTCAACACCACGCTTATCTACATGATGTCGTCAATTCTGCCGGCCGTGAGCTACGTCGAGCTGCGCCAGGTCAAGGAAGGCACCAGCGTCGAGGACCTTGCGGAGATTTTCTCTTGAGCCAACGGCGGTAAATTCATGGCGTGGGCGACCCAGGGGCAGTCGGAGAAATTGCGGCTGGGGAAGGTGATCAACAACACCGTCTCTTTCATCGGGCGGAATTTGATCTTCTCGCTCGTTGTGGGCGCTCTGTTCTTCGTTCTACCCGCCTTGTTGGCCAGGCTGGGGGTCTTTTCGTATTTGTCCAGACTGCCTTCTATTGCCTGTGGCGGCCAATGGGCGCCCGAGGCCTTCATGCTGGCTTCCGGACTGTTGGCCACGGCGCTGAATTTCGTAGGATATGCGGTCCTGTCGAGGGCGACGATAGACGGCATCAAGGGCGATCGCCCGTCGGTTGGCGGCTCCATTCAGGCAGCCCTGCGGTACTCTCTCCCGATCGTGGGGATAGGTTTTGCAATCTATCTCGCCGTCTTTTTCGCGAGCTACGCGATGCTTCGCACCGGATTGCTCACTCCGTCTGAAGCCCTCGCTGCGCTCGCTGTTTTGGTCGCGCCCTTCATTCCTTGGGGGCTGCGAACCTCTGTCGCCGTTCCTGTGGCGATACTGGAGAGGCTCGGGGTGAGAGCTTCAATGTTGCGCAGCCGCGCTCTGACCAAGGGGCATCGCTGGCCGATATTCGGGCTGTTTTTGATCGTCATTACGCTTTTTGTCGTCAGGCACGTGGGCTTGGCTTTGGCAGTTGTATTTGTCTTGTCGGCGCTTACTCCCGTCTCTGCCTTCATCGTCGGGTCGCTCCTGGACGCACTCGTCTGGGCGATTATCTGGATGCTGGCCTCAATCGCCATCACCGTCACCTACATGGAGCTGCGCCGGATCAAGGAAGGCGCCAGCGTCGGTGAACTGGCGGAGATTTTCTCTTGAGCGAACGGCGGTAAATTCATGGCGTGGGCGACGCAGGGGCAGTCGGAGAAGTTGCGGCTGGCAAAGGTGATCAGCAATACCGTCGCCTTCCTGGGGCGAAATTTGATCCTCTCACTGGCGGTTGGCGTAGCGTTCTTCGTCCTCCCCTTGGTCCTGGTTGATCTGTGGACCTTTTGGTATTGGCCGAAGCTGGCATATCTGGCCGATGCATATGGCAACAGCCCATGGGCGATCGTGCTCAATGTGGGCTCGGCCCTGGTTTCCGGCTTCCTGGGCGTCGCGCTGAATCTCCTGGGTCTCGCGATGCTGTCGAAGGCGACGATTGACAACGCTAACGGCAATCGTGCGTCGATCGGCGGCTGTATTCGGACAGCTCTGCGCCATGTTCTGCCGATCGTGGGCATAGGCCTGGTGATCTATCTTGTCTATTTTGTCGCGCGTTTCGCGATACTTGCTGCCAGTTTGATCATCCCTTACGGGGGGCCAATCGCATTCGTTATCTTGATCGCGCCCTGTGTCATGTGGGGGCTGGGAATTTCGATTGCTGTTCCCGCCGCGGTACAGGAGAGCCTTGGGATAGACGCTTCGATGTCGCGCAGCCGCGCCCTGACCAGGGGATACCGCTGGCCGATATTTGGGCTGGTTTCGATCGTTTTTGGGCTGGTTGTCGCCCTGCGGTTGGGATTGTTCTTCGGGACTGGATTTGCGCCAGTTGCGATTGCTTCATCGTCTGATGCGATCACTGGCGCAATCCCACGCGCCGTCGTCTCGGCAATCGTTTGGCTGGTCGCATCGGTTGGTGTCGCAGTCACTTACGTCGAGTTGCGCCGGGTCAAGGAAGGTACCAGCGTTGAAGATCTGGCAGAAATTTTCTCCTGAAGACGAAGCTGCTCGTTTGGCCGGGCGGCCCGGATTCAGTGGCAGCAACTATGGTCCGCTTGCACGCTCGTCCGGCATAGGCACGATGAGGTGATCGCCACATCCGCCTTGGCCAATGCTGCGGCAAGCTTCGCCTGCAGCCCCGGCAGCTCCATGTTCTCGCTGCGCCGCTTCAGGCATTCGACCAGCCCGTGCAGCGACCAGACATTGTCGGGGTGCTGGGCGCAGCGTTGCACCTTGCCGCTCAAACCGAGATCGTCGCGATAGACCTGCTCGGCCTCCTTAGCGTGGCCCTGGTCGAGCAGCAGGGCCGCCAGCGCGTGGCGCGGCGGATGCATCCAGGCCCATGGCTCGGTGTAGGACAGATTGTCGTCGAGCTCGACCGCTTGGCGCAGGTGCGCATAGGCCTCGTCATGCCGGCCTTGGTGATAGGCTAGCTCGCCGTCGAGAAGAGCCGCGCCGACGGCCAGCGAAGCCCGCGTCGGATTGCTAAGGAAGCGCCGTTCCGGCGGAATGCTCGCGACATGCTTGCGGAAGTTTTCGCGCTCGCGCTCGGCCGCTGAAAATTGCTTGAGCGTGGCATGGGCGACGCCCTTGGCGTAGTGCTGCATGGCGGCGGTCAGCACGTAGAGCGCCGGTTCGTCCACCATCGGCTCGTCGATGATTTCCTGCCAGCGCCCGAAGCGCACCTGCACATGCGATTTCATCGCGTGATAGCCTTCGACCGTCTGGGTGAGCTTCGGCCGGTCTTGGATGGCGACCACGTCGCGCGTCACCAGGTCGCACCTTGTCGGCCGCCCAAATTGCCGGCTGGTACTGGCCAAGGAACATGCAGGTGAACATCATCAGATGCAGATCGTGGCAGCAGCCGAGCAGGTAGTAGGTCGGCTCGGCTGCATAGGCGAGGTAGAGGTCGTTGGCCCGCACCGCCTTTTCGCTGGCGAGCTTCGCCTTTTCGTAGTCGCCGCAAAGCACATGGATATGCCCCGGCATGTGGTTCATGTGGCCGGCATCGGGGCACATGGTGCCGAGCAAATCCGCCGAACGAACACCACGCTCCGGCTGCGTCGACATTTCGAGCAGATGGATGTGCAGATGCAGGATCGCCGGATGCGGTGCTGTGCCGGCTTCGTCCGACAGCCGGACCGAGCGCTCGCAAGCGTCCAGCGCCTCCAGCACATCCGAGTTCGGCGCCGGTCTGCCGGTCTTCAAATCCCACAGCCGCCGCACGGTGCGCATCATCAGCGCCTCGACGGTCAGCGCCATCACATCATGGTCGTCGGGGAAGTCGCGAAAAACCTGCCGCATCGCGGCGGCATAGGCATTGTCCCATTGTTCGAATTCCGCAGGCTCGACGCCGTGCGGCTGCTGGAAGCGGACAGCCAACGCCTCGATCAGCCGCTGTTCGACGGGGCTGGCGTTGGCCGCATGGGTGCGTGCCAACTGTACCTGCTCGAAGCAGCGCTTGGCTGCACGGTTCGCCTCATCCTTGCCGTGCTCCTTCCAGGTGAGGTTGTAAAAAGGCCCGGCGGCATAGGCGATGCCCCAATGCACGAAGGCGCAATCAGGGTCGGTCTCCAGCGCCTTCTCGAAGCACTTTATGCCTTCCTCATGGTTGAAGCCGTAGCACCAGTTCAGCCCGATATCGAACCAGCGCTGCGTCTCGGCCGAGGCGGTGGAGATGGGGCGGCGATAGGTGCCGAGGTCGAAATGGTCCATGCCTGATTCGCTCTGAGCCGAAAGTCGGTCAGGCGCAATCTGTGCCAAAATTTGTGGCGATGGCAAATGGCATTCGGCCGGCGCGGCTCATTCGAACCGCGCCGGCCCAACAGTCCCGGGAGGGATCAGCTCTCCAACCACACCTTCTCGAAATGCTGCTCCAGTGACTGGTGCTGCTCGCAGCCTTGCACGCCCTTGCGATAGGTGCGGTAGACCGAGCGCCAGTAGGGCTGGATGATGATGCCGGCATCGCGCAGATTCTGCTCGATCTTGGCCATGATCTCCTTGCGCTGGGCGGCGTCCGGCGTTGCCAGCGCCTTGTCGAGGAGTTCGTCGAATTCCTTGTTGGCATAGGCGCTTTCGTTCCAGGCAGCACCCGATTTATAGGCGAGCGCCAGCACCTGGACGCCGAGCGGGCGGCCCAGCCATTCGGTGGTGGAGAAGGGGTATTTGCTCCAGTCGTTCCAGAAGGTCGCCGCCGGCAGCACGGTGCGCTTGATCTTCAGCCCGGCCTCGCGCATCTGCGCGGCGATCGCGTCGCCGGTGCTCTTTTGCCATTCGACGTCGACCGAAATCAGATCGAATTCGTGGTCGGCCTTGCCGGCCTCGGCGAGCAGTTTCTTCGCCTGGTCCATGTCGCGCTTGGCCGGGCCGATATCGGCGAATTCCGGGTGCATCGGGCCGACATGGTGGTTGTCCGCGGGCTTGCCGCGACCGCCGAGACCAAGCGTCAGCACGGCGGAATTGTCGACGGCAAGCTGGGCGGCGCGGCGCACCTTGACGTCGTCATAGGGCGCATTGCCGACATTGAAGCGGGCGACGATGGTCGAGCCGGTGGCGATCTCGGAATTCTGCAAGCCCATCTGCTCGGTCTGCGAGACGGCGTCCGAAGCGGTTTCGTGGTCGGTGTCGATCTCGCCGGATTCGAAGGCCGACAGCATGGCGTTGGGATCAGAGCCATAATCGACCCATTTGATGCCATCGAGATAGAAGTCGCCTTTCCACCAGGGCTTGTCCTTGCGCTTTACCTCGGCACTTGTCTCGGCATTCCAGCTGACCAGTTCGCAGGGGCCGGTGGTGATCGCCAGCGCCTTCATCGGGTCGTCGCCGCCCTCATAGGAGCGATGCATGATCAGCGCCGGATAATCGGCCATCCCGGCGATCAGCGAAATGTCGGGCTTCGGCAGATTGAGTTTGACGGTGAAGTCGTCGACCTTTTCGATGCCGCCATCGACCGGCTTCTTGGTGTCTGCATTGACCAGCGCGCCCATGCGCGCGGCGACCGAATTGCCGGCCACACCTGCATCGCACCAGCGGTTGAGATTGTGGATCACGTCGTCGGCATTGAAGGCATCGCCGTTCGACCAGGCGATGCCTTTGCGTACATGCAGCGTGATAGTTTTGGCGTCATCACTGGTTTCCCAGCTTTCGAGCAGCCACGGTTCGAAGGTGAAGTCGCGGTTCCAGCGCACCAGATATTCGTTGCAGTGGCGCGCGACATTGGACATTTCCACGCCGTCGAAAGTGCGCGGATCCTTGAACCCCTTGACGTTCATGGCGACGCGCAAGGTGCCGCCGCGCTTCGGCTCCTCGGCCCGGGCGGGCGAAGGGGCAAGACCGCCCAGCGCCAGCGCGCCGGCAGCACTCACGCCGAAGCCGGCCATGATGGCGAGATATTCGCGGCGGTTTATCCCGCCTTTCCTGAAATCGTCGGCAACGGGTTTCGCCTTCGGATGCAATCTTCTGTCGGTCAGCATGAATTTCATCGTCGTTCCCTCTTGTTGGGCGCCCCGACAAACCGCTTCTGTTTGGAAAGGAGATGCGATCGCCGGGGCGCCGTTGCCTGAGCAGACAATGATAGGGCGGGCTGACGCAGGGAAATGTTCGAATTTCCGCAGTTCTTGTGCGTTGCTCCGCAGAGCGGCAGTGAGATCAGCCAAGGAAATGCGGATGAAGCAGGCTCAATACGGCCAGTCGTTCTTGCCGAGCACGGCGACGGCGGCGATGGCCGCAAGGGTGCATACGAACGCCTCGCCGGCGCGCGGAACGCTTTTGCGGGCACGCAAAAAACTGTGCACCAGGCGCGGCTCCTCATACCACCAGGCGCGGCCGCCGGCGGCAACGATCCGGTCGCGATAGGTCTCGCCGTCCGATGACAGCGGATCGCACTGGGCAGTGACGATGACCGTCGGCGGCAGGCCGGAGAAATCGCTGTCTCGCAGCGGCGAAAATGTCGGGTCGTCGGGCGACTGCGCCGGGCCTGACCGGATATTTCGGTAGGACTCGATGTCGCGCAGCGTCAGCAGCGGCGCTTGCGCGTGCTCGACATATGAGCCGGCGTTCTCATCGCCGCCGAGGCCGGGGTAGATCAGCACCTGGCCGACAGCGTGGCGTGGGTGGCGGCGCGCTGCGTGCGCGACTGCTGCGGCAAGGTTGCCGCCGGCACTTTCGCCGGCGAGCACGATCGGCAGATCAGTCGTCTGCGCCGCCCATTCGAAGGCGGCAAGCGCATCCTCGAACGCAGCCGGGTGCCGATGTTCCGGCGCCAGCCGGTAGTCGGCCGAGACGACGTCGAAGCCGGTGCCGGCGCAGATCTCTGCGCAGATGTCGTCATGACTGTCGAGCCCGCCAAGCACAAAGCCGCCGCCATGGTAGTAGACGACGATGGCGCGCACGGGCTTGCCCGCCATCCGGTAGTAGCGGATCGGGATGACGTGTCCTTCATCGGCGGCAATGATGCCGTCGCTGGCCGAAACGCCCTTGGGATAACCCTGATGGAAGGCGCGGCACATGGCGTCATAGACCGACCTTTGCTCGGCGATCGGCAGTTCGGCGATTTCGGGCGGGAACCAGTCGTCGACCAGGTCGATATAGTCCCACAGCGGCGGGTCCAGCCTCGTGGCGTATTTTCCCCGCCTGGCTGTCTTGAGCTTGTGGACCGTGCCCATCTCTCAGAGCTCGCCGTAGAGCCGGCCGGCATTTTCAAAGGTGAAGCGCAGCGGCACCGAACCCTCGACCTGCCATGCATCGACCGTGTCGCCCGCCATCAGACGGCAGGCGTCGATGGTGTTGGTGACGGCGCCGCCATAAAGCCGGTTGGCGAGGTTGAGGATGGCGGTCTGGTGCATGGCGGCACTGCCGCTGCCGCAGGCATCCTTGACCAGCAGCACACGAAAGCCGGATGCCACCGCGTCCTTCACGGTGGCGTCGACGCAGGCCTCGGTCCAGACGCCGGCGACGATCAGCCATTCGATGCCGCGGGACTTGAGGTCGCGCGCCGCCGGCCCCGAACGGAAGGCGCTGGCCTCCGCCTTGATCAGCAACGCCTCGCCATTGGCCGGCGCCACCTCATGACAAATCTCTGTCAGCGGATCGCTCTTGTCGGAAAAGGCGGACTTGCCGTCGGCATCGAGCGGATGGAACGGCCGCGCCTTGGCGGTATCGACGATGTAGGCCCAGTGGTAGAGCGGCACGAAGTTGCGCCGGGCCGCCGCCTGCAGGTGCTGGACATTGGCCAGCACCTCGCCATAGCCCTCGACCAGATAGCGCTTGTCCTGCCGATGCTCTTCCTGGAGGTCGATGAACACCGTGGCCACCGTGCCGCGTTTGATCGAGATGGGTGCCTTCATCTAGGCAGCCCCTGCAAGAAACTCATCCTCATAGGGAAAGCGCGACAACAACTCGGTGCCGGTGTCGGTGATCAGGATCTCGTCCTCCAGCTTGACGCCCTCGCGGCCGCCTTTCTCACCGATATAGCTTTCCACGCTCACCACCATGCCGGGCACGACAATGCCGTCGCGGCCATAGGTCTCGTAGTCCATGGCATGGGCAATGAATGGCGTTTCGCCATGCATGCCGACGCCGTGCATGACTGAGGTATAGCGCTGGTCGACGAAACGGTCGGGGATTTTCCACGCCTTTTCGGCGATCTCGCGAAACGTCATGCCCGGTTTGACGATCGAAATGTTGTGCTGAACCTGGTCGTGCGCCATGCGGTAGAGCGATTTCTGATAGTCAGTCGGCTTGCCCGGCCCGCAGCGGAACGTGCGCGAAAAATCGGAATAATAGCCGTAGCAGCCGATTGTGTCGGTATCGAGCGCCAGAAGCTCGCCCGGCCGGATCTTGCGGCCGCTGGCCTCGTTGAACCAAGGGTTGGTGCGTTGTCCGGAAGTGAGCAACCGCGTCTCGATGAACTCGCCGCCCTGGCGGATCACCTCGCCATACATGATGGCGAACAACTCGTTTTCGGAAACGCCGGGCTTGATCGCTTCGCGCACGGCATAGACGGCAGCCTCGGCGCCAGCCATCGACACCTGCAGGCATTTAACTTCCTCAGGCGTCTTGACCGCCCGCACCGCCAGGATTTCGCCCTGGCAATCCCTGACATCGCAGCCGCGCTTTTCCAGCGCCAGTGCTTGCAGATGGCTGCAGCGGTCGAGGCCGAGCTTCATCGAACCGCCGCCATGCTTCTTCAAAAGCTCGGCGATCTCGTCGGCGAAGGGGCCGGCGGTCTCGTCGTCGCGGCCCGACACCGAGGACCATACCAACTTGGACGGCCGCGCCTCGTCGATCGTGTCGAGCACCATCGAGACATGGTAGCTCTGCGGGTATTCGAACAGCACGATCGGCCCTTCGGTCGGGATAAAGAAATAGCGCGTCGAATTGCGCAGGAAATAGCCGAACATGTTGCGCGAGCCGGTGGCGTAGCGCTGGTTGTAAGGGTCGAACAAAACCACGCCGCCATAGCCGGCCTCGCGCATCCAGCCGCGCAGTTTGACAAGCCGGCCCTTGCGCAGCGCGTCTGCATCGATGAAGGACGGCTCGGTATCTGACAGCCACATGCCGCCGGCAGAGTCGGCCGCGGCCGGGTGGCGCATGCGGTCTTTGAAGTCGACATCCTCCGTACTGTCGGGGTCGAAAACGACGATGCTCATGGGTGCGCCTCCTGAAGGCATGACCATAGCCGGGTGTGGCAGAATGGCTGTGCGAGAATCCGCAGGTGTCGTGCGAAATGCCGCCGGAAGAGGTGTGTGTGCAAAGGGCAATGTAGCGATCCTTCGCGCCCCCCTCTGTCCTGCCGGACATCTCCCCCACAAGGAGGGAGATTAGCAGCTTTCGCGTCCCGCTCGTTCTGCAACGTTGGTGATTGGCAAAAGCCGAGGCGACATCTGATCTCCCCCCAAGTGGGGGAGATGTCCGGCAGGACAGAGGGGGGCGCTGTCCCGCCAGCATCTCAAAGCGTTAGTGCCACGCCAACTAATGCCGCCGCATGGCCTTCGGCGCATGTCCATGCTCTTCCCTGAATGCCCGGGCAAAGCTCGACATCGACGCAAACCCGCAGGCCAGCGCCACGTCGCGCACCATCAGCGTCGAATGCGCGAGCAGGTCGGCGGCGCGCCGCAGCCTCAGACGTCGGTAATAACCATTGGGCGAAATGCTGAGCTCGGCGCGGAAATTGCGCTCCAGCTTGTCGGAGGAGACGCCGAGCTTCGCCGCCAGCTCAGTCATGCCGAGCCGCTCCTCGACCGCATCCTCCATGATGGCAATGGCCGACAGCACAAGTTCGTTCTGGACGCCGGTGCGCAGCCTGAGCGGCATCAGTTTGCGGTCGACGCTTGAGCGCAAAGGGCTGTGCACGAACCATTCGGCGACACCGGCCGCAAGCTCGCTGCCATAATCGTTGGTGATGATCTCCAGCATCATGTCGAGGCTGCCGACGCCGCCGGCCGAGGTGAAGCGCTTGCGGTCGATGACATAGAGGTCGCGCCGAAGCTCGATGTCTGGGAATGCCTCGGTGAAGGCCGCCTGGCTGGTCCAGTGCAAGGTGCAGGCATGGCCGTCAAGCAAGCCGGCCCTGGCGAGGAAGAACGCCGCATCGGCCACCGCGCCGATATGGGCGCCGCCCCGCAGGCTCTTGCGCATCCAGGCAACCGCATCGTCGGCGACAAGCAAGTCCGCATTGCCGCCCGAGCAGACGACGATGCGGTCGACCTTCGGCGCGCCAGAGGCTGAGAAGCCCGGTTGTATGATAACCCCATTGGACGCCTCGACCGCGCCTTCGGCAGCGCCGACGATCACCCAGCGGTAGCACTCGCGTTTGGCCAGAGCATTGGCCGCGCGCAGCGGCTCGATTACCGAACTGAACGCCATCATCGGAAAGCCGGGAAAGACCAGCACGGCGAAGGTGAGAGGGCCTTCGCTCGCTGCCGGCTGCACCCGATCCTGTCTTCTGCTGGCATGGACGGTATTCACAATTGTGTATTTCCCAGGCGCGTCATTGGTGGCAGACAGGGATATAGCGGGCATCTTGGCTCGCCGGCAACGGAGACGAACCATGTTTGCGGCCCAGACCATCGACAGCACCGACAAGCCAGCCTTCTACCGCGAACTGGCCACCCAGTTGAAGGCGCTGCTGGACGGCGAGAGCGATTCGGTCGCCAATGCCGCCAACACATCGGCGCTGATCTTCCAGATGGTGCCCGACCTCAACTGGGCCGGCTTCTATTTCCTGGCCTCCGACGAGGAACTGGTGCTCGGGCCCTTCCAGGGCAAGCCAGCCTGCGTGCGCATCGCCGTCGGCAAGGGCGTGTGCGGCACCGCGATCGATCTCGAAATGTCGATGCTGGTCAAGGATGTGCACGAATTTGCCGGCCACATCGCCTGCGACGCCGCCTCGCGCTCGGAGCTGGTGGTGCTGCTCAGGGACAATGACGGCGTCTTCGGCCTGATCGACCTCGACAGCCCGACGCCCGGCCGCTTCGACAAGGACGACCAGGCCGGCATCGAGGCGCTTGCCGCGATCTATGTCGCGGCAAGCTCGTTCGAGGACTGAGATAGCCCCTCGGCCTACGGATTGGTTTTCAGTGCGTTATTGAAGGCCGCGACCGCCATGTCGATCAGTTGCGCATGAATCTCACTGCGTGGTCGACCTGCGCCATCATCGCACACCGGGTCGCCGATCTCTTCAGACACGATGATGTCGGCCGCATCAGGCTTGCACTCTCCGAACATGCTGTAGTGGCTGGCATCCGCGATCGTCGCGTAGCGCGCATTTGCAACCGCTTTCGCGATGCCGGAGGCGTCGGTGGTCAGGGGGATTTTTCCAGGCCGGCCGAGGTTGACGATATCGACCGGAATCGTGATCCCGGCGAAACTCCTGGTGTCGAATACATCGGATGGGGCGGGATCTATCGCCATGGCGAAGCCAATGCGCTTATCCCTGTCGTCACGGCCGGCGAGCCGCAGATCCATGGCGTGGAGATCGACTCCGCTTTGCCTGACCCACCCGCACAGCGAGGCATTAAGACGATCCGTATCGCAGTAGGCGGCCAGCAGCTTCGGGTCGACACGGGCGCCGGCTATGGCAAGCGCGGTGTTGCCGCCCATGGAAAGACCGAGAACGCCAACTTTGCCTTGCTCGAGGTGATCCCTGAAAAAGGTGTCCGTCCCTATCGCGTCCAGTGTCGCCGCGAGATCGGCTGACCGCAGCCACAGTTTCATCGTCTCGGCGGCGGACCTTTTTGGTCCCGCATTGCCTGGATGGGTCGGAGCGGCGACGACGAAACCCTGGCTGGCCAGTGGCATTGCAATCCAGCTGAGCGCCTGCGGATTTCCCGCAAGGCCAGCGCCGTGCGACAGCAGGATGAGCGGGTATTTTTCACCTGATATCGGCGCATCGCGCATGGCTGACGTGCCAACGAAAAGTTTGCTGTCACCCAGGCTGACTGCCTCGCCGCCCGGCTGTGCGGGGTACCAGACCGTCACGTCGAGATCGATGCCGCGCTCCTTGGATGGCGCGGGAAACTGATGAACGCCGACAGCGTCGCTGGCGCTAGCCCTCTGCTGCACAGGTATGATCGAAACGAGGGCGGCGCAAAGCGCGATCCAGAACTTCATTGAATTCTCCATTGTCGAACACGCCGTAGGCCGGAGACCAAAGGCCTTCGGCTTGCAACCAGCGGTTCGGTTGTTGTGTTCATGCCGCGATATCAGCGCATCCGAACGCGGCCGGAGACCTCGATCATGATCGAGAACGTGCTTTATCGCGATTGAGTACTCAGCGCTGAATGGCTGCGCCGGCTTCAACTGCCCACAGGACTCGCAAGCGAGGGCGATTGTGCGTTCCGCTCCCGCCAGGCGAGCGGCGTCATGTCTGTGACGCGGCGGAATTCGCGGTTGAAATTCGACTTGGTCTGGAAGCCGACGGTGAGCATGATTTCGGTTACCGACTGATCGGTCTCCGTCAGCAGCCGGCGGGCCTCGGCAATGCGGTGCTCGTTGACATATTGCGAGACGTTCTTGCCCGTCGCCCGGTTGATTGCCGCCGAAATCTGCCGCGCCGGAATGCGGGCACGACGAGCCAGCCGGTTGAGGTTGAGATTGGCGTCGCGGTAGAGTTGCCTGTCCTGCATCAGCTCGTTGATCTTGGCGATCGTGTCGGCGTCTTCGCTGGCGTCGCGTGGCGAAGATGCCTCGATAGGTTCGACCAGGTTGAGCGGAACATGGCTCTGGCTGGCGGCTGCCGCCGCCACGCCAACAAAGACCAGGATGAACAGATTGGCGATGCCGATTACGGTCGCTGCGCGATCACCATGGCCGGACGAGATGTCGAAGGATACCAGAACATCAACCAGTCCCGATACGCACAGCATCACCGCCGCGGCAATGATGGCGCGATAGGCAGGGACGGCGCCGTCGAAAGGGGCGAGCCGCAGCCCGTCCGCGCCGGCGCGCAGCAGCCATAAAATGGCGGCGGCATAGATGAAGTCGATGGCGATAAGCGCGACGTCGATTGCCTCGTGCCAGGCGATCAACAACACGATGACGACGATGGCAGGCGTTGCGTGGATCGCCAGAAGCGCCGGCCATCCGCGCTTGCTGGTTCGCACCAGTCTGGAAACGCCGGCATAGAGCAGCGACGGCAGGATCGAGGCGGTTATGGGCGCGATGAAGCCTGCTTCGTTCACGCCGTAGCCCCAGCGCAGTCCGGTCAGCACCGACTGCAGCGCGCTGAGCAGGATCAGGCCAAGAAACGGCAGGTTCGGCGCGGCCTCATCCTGGCGCCTGGCGACCACCCAAAGCAAGATGAACAGCAGCAGGGCAACGACGAAGGGCAGGGGAACAAACGGCATGGTCGTTAGCGGGCTCGCGGCTGATGCGCCAAACCCTAGCCGATATGGTTTGATTCCCAAACTCGCCTGATCTCGGCGGTATCTATCCGAACTGCGTGGGTCAGCCCTTCATCCCGGTGAAAAAGCCGACGAGCCCGTACGGTGCGTTCTCGTCGAGCAAGAGCTCCAGCATCTGGTGTGCGTCGGCCGCGGCCGCTTGGCTGCGCGGGAACAGCGCCTGTTCGTAGATGGCGAGTGCCGCTTCGATGTCGCCGGGGTGCGCGGCAATCGCCTTACCGAGCGCGGCGCCGTCGAACATCGCTAGGTTCGCGCCTTCGCCGGCCGGTGGCGCAAGGTGTGCGGCATCGCCGAGCAGTGTCACCCCGGGTACGCGCTTCCATTGGTGATCGGTCGGGAGTGTGTTGATCGTGCGCAAGGTGGGCAGGGTTTCGCCGTCTGTTATCAGCGCAGTGAGCGCCGGCGTCCATCCCTCGAACTCGGCGGCGACGCGTGCCTTCGTGGCCGCAGCGTCGGTGAAGTCGATGCCGGCGAACCATTCGGCGGGGCGGTTGAGCGCCACATAGGTGTGGAGCACGGCTCCCGCCTCGCGGTGCCCGAAAATGCCTTGTCCCGGGGCAAGCGCAAACAATGTGCCGCCGCCCATCGCTTCGGCCGCCGCCGGTGTCGCTCGTCGGCGTCGTAGAGATAGGTCTCGACAAACGACGTGCCGGTATAGGTGGGCGTGGCATCCGACAGCAGCGGTCGGACCTTCGACCAGGCGCCGTCCGCACCGACGAGGAGGTCGGTGCTCACGCTCGACCCGTCGGCGAATGTCAGTTCGTGCCGGCCGGCGCCAAGCGAGGTGACGGCGGTGAGCTTCTTCCCCCACTGGATGGTCTGCGCCGGCAAGGAGTCGATGAGAATGCGCCTGAGGTCGCCACGCAGCACTTCAGGACGCCCGCCGGTACCGTCGTCTGGCTCGTCGAGCAGCACCGCGCCGCGCTTGTCGAGCACGCGCGACGCCTGCCGCCGCGAGCGCAAGCTGTCCGCTGTCAGCGTGGATATCAAGCTGTCCGCCTTGCGTGCGCGCTTCGGCCGAGGGCTCGGCCTCATAGATCGTCGCTGCTATGCCGTGGACGTGGAGGACGCGGGCGAGCGTGAGGCCGCCCAGGCCCGCACCGATGATGGTGACTGGTGACATTCTCGTCTTTCTCTGATACTTATTGGAACGGCGTTCCATTCATGTTAAATGGAACGCCGTTCCAATGATGTCAAGATGGTGCGCATGGCAAAAACGGCTCAACGGGCAGAACGACGCACGGACGCGCTCTCGAAAGAACGGATCGTCGAGGCTGCGATCGAGATCCTCGACAAGGACGGCGAGGGCGCGCTGACTTTCCGCGCACTCGCGGCGCGCCTGACAACCGGGGCCGGGGCAATCTACTGGCACGTCGCCGACAAGAATGAGCTGCTCGCGGTGGCCACCGACCATGTCATTGCTCGTGTCATGCGGGTTGGCGAGGCGAAGCCGCGAGAGGCGATCCGGGCCATTGCGCTGGGCTTGTTCGACGCGATCGACGCGCACCCCTGGGCCGGCGCGCAGCTGTCACGTGAGCCTTGGCAATCCTGCGTGGGGGAGATCTTTGAAAGCATCGGCGGCCAGCTCGATGCGCTTGGCGTCGCCGAACAGGCGCAACTCGACGTCGCGTCCGCCCTGGTGCATTACATCCTGGGCTGCGCCGGGCAGAACGCCGCGAACGCTGCCAGCGCCCGCCTCCTGCCGCCAGATACGGACCGCTCGGCGTTCCTGGCGACGATCATTGCCCGATGGACACAACGCGACCCCGCCGGCTTTCCGTTCCTGCACAAGATGGCGGCGCGGTTTCGCGAGCATGACGACCGCGCGCAGTTTCTCGCCGGTATCGACCTCATCCTGGCCGGCGCCGTCCGATAGGGATTAGGCGAACTTCACCAGCATCAGGCTGAAGCAGCCGATGAACAGGAAGGCCGAGAAGGCCAGCGCCAGCGGCCGCAGGCCGCGCGAGCGCAGCTGCGAAATGTTGGCCTGCAGGCCCATGGCGGCGAGCCCCATGGTCAGCATCATTGTGGTGCCGAGCGCCATGGCCGACTTCACTTCGGCCGGCACGGTGACCAGGCTGTTCAGTGCCACGACAGCGACGAAAGCGCCGACGAACCACGGCATGGGCGGCCGGGCCGCCGATTGGTCGCTTGACCGGTCGCTGCTCGTCTTGCGGCGCGCCATCAGGCCGAGCGCAATGACCATCGGCGCCAGCATGGCGACGCGGGTGAGCTTGGCGACGGTGGCGATCTCGCCGGACTGGGCGCCATTCTGGAAACCGGCGCCGATGACCTGCGCCACCTCATGGATCGAGGCCCCGGCCCACAGGCCGAACGCATGCTGGTCGAGGCCGAGCACCGGTGCCAGCAGCGGGAAGCCGAGCATGGCCACGGTGCCGAACAGCGTGATCGAGGCGACGGCGTAGGTGACGTCCTCGTCGCGCGCATCGGTGACGATGTTGGTGGCAACGATCGCCGAGGCGCCACAGATCGAGGTGCCGGCGGCAATCAATTGCGCCAGCTTGCGGTCGACGCCGAGCAACCGGCCGAGCGTGATGGTGAAGACGAAGGTCGCGCCAAGGGTAGCCGCAACAATGCCGACGCCACTGACCCCGATGGAGACGACCTGGCCGAGCGTCAGCTGGAAGCCGAGCAGCACGATGGCAAAGCGCAGCAGGCGCTTCTGCGAGAAGGCGATGCCGGCCTTGGCGTGAGCGGGCGTGCCGAGCACATTGGAATAGATCATGCCGGCGACGACGGCGAGGATCATCGGGCTGAACAGCGCGAAGCCGGAGACATTGTGGGCCGAGAAGGCCACGGCCGTGATCATCGCCACCAGCACGATGCCGGGGATAATGCCGTTCCACACCGAATCAAGCCGCTTGCGACCCGCGGCCAGATCGGCAGAAATCGTGCTTTTCGGAATATCGTTCGCGATGTGGGTGGCGGAAGGCAATGCAATTCTCCAGGCGACTACGCCAGAGGAATGCCATTCCTGAACCAATCTTTCCAACGAATTGTTTTGGTTAGAATGATCGGTTTTTACGAACAATCGCTTCTGACCTGACAAGAGCATCCCTGAATTCGACAGGCTGGGCCAATCTCAAAATCTTGACGGGCTGCGCTTCCTGTTCCAGCGTGGCGCCATGTCCATTTTCTCGCTCGCCATCACCAAGCGACGTCGCCTCTGCACAGTGGGGAGCGGCAAGGCGCGACGACAAACACCGGCTCACTAAATCCGGTTCGTTCGTTTCCAGCCCCGCCGCGACATCCGCCGGCGGGGTTTTCATGTCTGGAGTCTTGCTATGACCAATTCTTCCATCGAATTTCGGCCGGCCGAGCCGGCGGACGCTGCCGCCGTTAGAGACATCGTGCGCGCTGCCTATGCCAAATGGGTGCCGGTGATTGGCCGCGAGCCGATGCCGATGCGCGCCGACTACGACAAGGCGGTTGCCGAACATCCCTTCGATCTCGCTGTCGAGGACGGCCGGATCGTCGGTATGCTCGAAACCATGCTGGAGGACGATCACCTCTGGATCGAGAATGTCTGCGTCGCGCCGCAGGCGCAGGGCAGAGGGATCGGCCGGCTGTTGCTGGAGCTAGCCGAAGAGAAGGCACGCGCGGCTGGCCGCCGCGAATTGCGCCTGCTGACAAACGGCGCCTTCGAGGCCAATGTGTCGCTCTACAGGAGGCACGGCTACACGATCGACCGCGAAGAGCCGTTCATGAACGGCACGACGGTCTATATGAGCAAGAAGCTGGCGTGATCGCCGAAAACAAGGAGGATCGGATGGCAGTCAGGGTCCGGTTGAAGCCGCTCTCTGGGCGGTACGCAGTTTCGCGCCTCGAAGCAAAAGACAGCATTCCCGGCTGGGCCGACGGACCGGGTTTCGTCAGCATCACCAGGACCGAGGACGAGCTTTCGATCGTCTGCCTGCAGGAGCGGGTGCCGGACGGGGTGAAGCACGACAGCGACTGGGTCGCCCTGAAACTTCAAGGTCCCTTTGCCTTCGACGAAACGGGCATCGTGCTGTCGGTGATAAAGCCATTGTCGGAAAACGAACTTGGCATTTTCCTGGTATCCACTTTCGATGGCGACCATCTGCTCGTCAAAACGAAGGATGAGGCCGCGGCAAGGGGGCTTCTGGTCACGGCGGGGCACACGCTTCTATAGCCGTCTGGCTCAATCGCCCGCCCTTGCGTTTGACATCGCTCTTGCCGCATCGTTATCTCTGAGCCGATACGACGATCGGATGATCGCCCCCCAATCAGATCAGCAATTCCCCGAGGAGAAACTCGATGTCTCACAATCTGCAGTTCTATATCGATGGCGTCTGGGTCGATCCGGTTGTGCCCAACAGCTTCGACGTCATCGACCCCTCCAACGAGGACGCCTTCGCGCAGATTTCGCTCGGCTCCAAGGCCGATGTCGACAAGGCGGTTGCCGCCGCCAAGCGCGCCTTCGATACATTCGGCTTCACCTCGGCCGAGGAACGCCTCGACATCCTCAACCGCGTCATCGAGGTCTACAAGAAGCGCAGCGCCGATCTGGCGCTGGCCGTGTCTCGCGAAATGGGCGCACCGCGCCGGATGGCGCTCGATAGCCAGGTCGGCGTCGGACTGGCGCATCTGCAGAAGATGGCGCAAGTGCTGAAGTCGTTCGAATTCCGCCACGTCAAGGGCTCGTCCCTGATCGTCAAGGAACCGATCGGCGTCGTCGGCCTGATCACGCCGTGGAACTGGCCGCTGAACCAGATCACCTGCAAGGTCGGTCCTGCGCTCGCCGCCGGCTGCACCATGGTGCTGAAGCCGTCCGAGATCGCGCCGCTCGACGCCATCATCTTTGCCGAGATCATCGACGAGGCCGGCGTGCCGAAGGGCGTCTTCAACCTCATCAATGGCGATGGCCCGGGCGTCGGCCAGGCGCTGTCCAGCCACCCCGATATCGACATGATGTCGTTCACCGGCTCGACCCGCGCCGGCATCCTGGTCGCCAAGGCGGCGGCCGATACGGTCAAGCGCGTGCATCAGGAACTCGGCGGCAAGTCGGCCAACATCCTGTTCCCCGATGTCGACCTGGAAAAGGCCGTCAGCAAGGGCGTCGCCGGCTGCTTCAGCAACTCAGGCCAGTCCTGCAATGCGCCGACCCGCATGTTCGTGCCGCGCGATCGCCACGACGAGGCTGCCGGCTATGCCAAAACGGCGGCGGAAAAGTTCACCGTCGGCCCGGCCGATGCGGCTGGTTCCAAGCTGGGTCCGGTGGTCAGCCAGATCCAGTTCGACAAGATCCAGGACCTGATCCAGGCCGGTATAGACGAAGGCGCCACGCTGGTTGCCGGTGGCCCAGGCCGTCCGGCCGAGCTCAACCGTGGCTACTATATCAGGCCGACCGTGTTCGCCGATGTCACTCCCGACATGCGCATCGCGCGCGAGGAAATCTTCGGGCCGGTGCTGGCGATCATGCCTTACGACACCGTGGAAGGGGCGATCGGCACTGCCAACGACACCGTCTATGGCCTGGCCTCCTACATCCAGGCCAAGGACATCCAGAAGGCCCGCGAAGTCGCCGCCCGCATGCGCACCGGCAATGTCTACATCAACTATCCGCAGTGGGACGCCGGCCTGCCGTTCGGCGGCTACAAGCAATCCGGCAACGGCCGCGAATATGCCGAGTATGGGCTTGAGGATTTCCTCGAGATCAAGGGCATCGCGGGCTACGAGGCGGCGGAGTAGGGCAGGGAGACAAGGCCCTCGCTAGCTCCAATGCAATCGAATGGGCGCGGTCTCGGCCGCCTTCGCTGGTCTCGTCAACCGGGTCACCGCCCGGAGACGGACCGCCGCTTGTCATAGCCGCGGTTTGTCTCGATGATCCCAACCATGGCGCGGGTGAATTCGACCATGCTGTTTGCCGTGATGGCTGCATCGTCGGGACTCTGGCCGACGTGCTCGGCGGCTCCGCAACATGACCGGCGGATGCTGTCGTAGTGCGTAACTCTCTCATCATCAGGCAACGCCGCCAGATTGAGGGCGCGACCGTGGATCATGCGCAATAGCTGCGCCAGCGCTGTTTCGACACTCATGCGTTTTGCTCCGCATCGGTCGAGCGTCGGCACACAAATAGTGCCGGATCGTCGATCGGGAATTGGTCCCGATACGCAAAGGTTCGATCATACTTATTAATATATCGTTGAATGCTAATATACCTGGCCGTACCGATTGAGCGCCGAGGCGTTGCGAGCAGATCGGCACCGCCAACGACACTGTCTATGGCCTGGCCTCCTACATCCAGGCCAAGGACATGAACAAGGCCCGCGAAGTCGCCGCCCGCATGCGCACCGACAACGCCTACATCAACTACCCCACCCGGGACGCTGGCCTGCCGTTCGGCGGCTACAAGCAATCCGGCAACGGCCGCGAATACGCCGAATACGGGCTGGAGGATTTCCTCGAGATCAAGGGCATCGCCGGCTACGAGGCTGCCGAGTAGGGGGGCTAACGCTTTCGGGATCGGCAACCAGCCGGTCCCGGTGCCGGGGAAGCCGGCGAATGGCAAAACACGCCGCTTGCGGCTTCACTCTTCCCGGAAAGCCTTCTGGATCTGGTCCGACAGTGGCTTCACCAGATAGGAAAGCATCGTCCGATCGCCCGTCGGGAAGAACACTTCGGCCGGCATGCCCGGCGCCAGCGCCAGCCCGCGCAGCTTGGCCACCTCGGTTTTCGGCAGCGTCACCCGCGCAACATAGAAGGCTGCTCCGGTGCGCTCCTCGGTGGTGAGATCCGCCGAGATCCGTGACAGCGTCCCGGTCAGTTCCGGCGCGGTTTGCCGATTGAAGGCCGACAGACGCAAAATCGCGTTCTGGCCCATCGTCACCTGGTCGATATATCCTGCGGCGCAATATGCGCTTCAACGGTCAGGTGGCTAGCAATCAAGTTGGTACGGGCAACTCGCAAACCCGACTCGGATGTGCTATACTCAATTTGATTTGCTCGACTGGGGCGTTACGCAAGATATTTAAGATGCCTATTGCCTGTTCAGCTTCGATGTGACTTGCAGCAATGCCGGCCGGCATCTTTTTTCTGTGTTTCTTCTTGGGTGTCGGATGAGTGCTCGTAATTCTGTGACTTCGGCAGAGAATCATTGCGAAGAGAGGAAGAGCCGCGCTGTGGCAGGGAATGAACTACTGCACGAGGCGCAATATGCCAGTCGCATGGATGAGGGGATTCTGGTAACGAGTCGCTCCGGATATTTATCCGAGCCTTTGATTCTGCAAAATAAGCGAAGATTGAAAAAGCTCTACACCTCACACCGTAAGTGGCATTTCTTGCGAGCGCGCAACGAGGCGAGGCGGCGTGGGCGAACTTATGTAGCCTCACGCTGGGTGCAAAAATATGGCACCCCGAACATGCGGGCAGTAAGGCGCGTCCAGATATGGGAAGGCGGCGACCCAGAATGGGCTATCTGTCTTCGTGCACCAGTCGCCCCTCCTTCCCCACTATGTCTAGATAAAAACCGAACAGAAAGTGTAGCTTGGTTCGAATCCCTTCGTCGTGCCTTCCAACGCTCGATCAACAAAGGTCAGCCTTTCGTTAAGAGATCAGAGCGACCGGGCGCGCTACCTCAGATCGTCGGGTATTTTGATTTTTCCAAGCTGAAGGAAATATCTACCGCTGCCGCCGTGGTTCTCGCGGCTGAATATGAGCGCGTTGGAAAATTGCTCGGCATAGTGCCGCCAACCGTGGAATTGGACAAATGGCAAGACTCAGTGTTTAATAAGCTATATCAGATTGGGTTTTTTGAAATTGTTGGGTTGTCCGCAAAGCGAGAAAACCCGGTTTCCGAAGAAAAACTCACTCAGACGATGCGAATAGTTAGCTCAAAAAATTCTGATGACTTAGGAACGATAGATCGTTCGTTGCAGCAGCTTGGAAAATTCCTTAGCCCGGATCAAGATATTCCCGAAAGTATAATAATTGAATTTCTAACTGGACTAAGCGAGGCTATTAGTAACGTCACAAATCACGCATATCCTGATGATATCGAATTGGGGTACGACCACATCAATAGCCTGTGGGTGGCCGCTACGGCCGACCGCGCCGCGAACTCGTTAACGGTAGTGGTGTATGATCAAGGCGCGTCGATACCTGCAACTTATCCGCGATTGGATCGTTTGAAGAAGGTGGTTCGCTTCTTGGAGCGTGCGCTTAAGCCCAATAGGCAATTTGAGTATGAGGATGACGGTACCTACATAAGAGCGGCGATGAGGTATGGTGGCTCGCGGACGGACGAAAAACATCGAGGCAAGGGCCTTCCTCAGATGTTTGAAACGCTTCAAAAGATCGGCCCTGGAAGTTTGACCGTCTACAGTCGTGGCGGTTGGTGCCGCCAGACCACGCAAGATAGACGATTGAGGTCCGGTGCTTTACCGTGTTCCATCGGTGGAACCTTGGTGGAGTGGTCCGTCGAACTGTCTGGTTTGAGAACATGATGCAAAAGACGATTGACGTTGCGACGCAGTTTAGCCCTTACCCATCTGGGAGGGTGCCGACTGATGGCACCTACAACGGTGAGCGTTTTCGCAAAGAGGTATTGGTGCCGGCCCTTAGGGCCGCCATTGAAATTGGCTCGTCGCAAAAGTTAATCATCGACATCGATGGTGTTAGATCGTTCGGGTCCTCTTTTTTGGAAGAAGCTTTCGGTGGTCTAGTGCGAACCGGTGCGTTTACTCAGCAAGAGTTACTTAGGCATCTCGAAATCCGGTGCAGCAAGCCACATCTGAGATTTTTCAAAGAGATGATAGAATCCTATATTAAAGAGGCTAGGGTAGTTAGCAACACTCACTAGCGGGGCCTGTTAGTGCTCGAGAAGCTCGCGTTCGCATTTATTGGCGCGATGATTGGCTGGTTTTTGCAGCAATATCGTCTGATGCGATCAGAAGAGGTCGCTCTCATTAACGAGCACATCAAAGATATCGAAAAACTGGCAGACTCTTCACAGGCCTATTGGCTCAAACAGCCGAAGGACCCAGAAGAGGAAGTACTGGTCGCCGGGAGGGTGAAAGCCCATCACGCCGCCACAACCCTACTTTATCCAACGATCGTCGAAATCTGCGGGCGGCGGGCACAAGAATACAAGCGCCTGAGTCAGGCTGTCTATGAAACAGCAACCGGAGGCAATTTCGAGAGCCCAGACCGACGGGCTGATCCTGCACGCGCAATGGAGTCTTTCGATTTGGCGGTACAGACCGTCCACTTACTGCGCCTCACAAGAACCGACATCCTGTCCTTGAAGCGCTTCGCTTGGTGGCTTTGGACGACTTTTATGAAGTGACGCAGGCGGAAAACCGCTACGCGCTTTTCCTAGAATTGCTTCTCAAAGGTTCGACTTCATTCTTCCCGGAAAGCCTTCTGGATCTGATCCGACAGTGGCTTCACCAGATAGGAAAGCATCGTCCGATCGCCCGTCGGGAAGAACACCTCGGCCGGCATGCCCGGCGCCAGCGCCAGCCCGCGCAGCTTGGCGACCTCGGTTTTCGGCAGCGTCACCCGCGCAACATAGAAGGCTGCTCCGGTGCGCTCTTCGGTGGTGAGATCCGCCGAGATACGCGACAGCGTCCCGGTCAGTTCCGGCGTGGTTTGCCGATTGAAGGCCGACAGACGCAAAATCGCGTTCTGGCCCATCGTCACCTGGTCGATATCCTGCGGCGCAATATGCGCTTCAACGGTCAGATCGTCCGTTACCGGTACGATCTGCATCACTTGTTCGCCGGGCGTGATGACCCCGCCGATCGTGTGCACGGCCAATTGCAGCACCACGCCATCCTGCGGACTGCGCAGATCGATGCGCTTCAACTGATCCTCGGCCGCCACCTTGCGTTCGACGAACTCGGAGATCTTCCCTTGCGCTTCGCGTAAATCGGTTGCGACTTCGCTGCGAAGATCCTGGTCGATCTGGATGATCTGCAGTTCGATCTCGGACGCCTTGCCTTTCACCTGGGCAATTCCCGCGGTCAACTGCCCATGCTCGCCTTCGAGCCGCACCGCGTCCCGTTCCAGCGCCGTCATGCGCTCGATTCCTATCAGCTTGCGATGCCACAGCGACCGCACGCCTTCCAGCTCGATCTGGATCAGCTCGATCTCGTGGCGTTTGGCCTGCAGCTGCTCGGTCAGGCCGGCAGTCTCCTGCGTCAACTGGGCGATCCGTTCGCGCAATTGCGATCGCTGGCCGGATCGCGCCTGGCGCCGGAAATCGAACAGCGATTGTTCTCCGGCCATCGATGCGGCGACACCCGCTTCGTCGCGCCGCGATGTCAGAACCTCCGGGAAGCTGATCGTGTCCTTGCCGTCACGTTCCGCCTCCAGGCGCGCCAACCGCGCATAGAACTCATCCAGACCTTTTGAGACGATCGCCAGGTTGGCGCGCGTTGTCGTCTCATCCAGGCGCACCAGAATATCGCCCGCTTTGACCCGGTCGCCTTCACGCACCCGGATCTCGCCGACCACGCCGCCAGTCGGATGCTGAACCTTCTTTACGTTGGAATCGACCACCAGCCGGCCAGCCGCGATCACTGCACCCGACATTTTGGTCACTGCCGCTAGGCCGCCGACACCGCCGACAAGCAGCAGACAGGTAGCAACCCCAGCCACGAGATAGCGGCGGACCTGCTTGTGATGCAAAGCGCTCCTGCCCTCGTTCATGCCGGAACGCCTCTCTCCGTGGCGGCAACGACCTTGAGCGGTGCTGCCGTTCGGAAAACCTTGTTCAGCACCTCATCCTTGGGACCGAAGGCCTGCACATGCCCATTGGCCATCACCAGCACGGTATCGACATTGGCGAGCACAGTGGATCGGTGTGCGACGACGATAACGATGCCGCCGCGGTCCCGGATGCCCTGGATGGCGGCGGACAAGGCCACTTCACCCTCCGCATCGAGATTGGAATTCGGCTCGTCCAGGATGACCATGAACGGATCGCCATAGAGAGAGCGCGCAAGGGCAATGCGCTGCCGTTGTCCCGCCGACAGCGACGCGCCGGCTTCGCCAACCCTGGTGTCGTAACCGTCGGCCAGATGCACGACGAGATCATGCACGCCGGCGGCCTTGGCTGCCGCGAGCACCATGTCGGATGGCGCATCCGGGTCGAAGCGGGCGATGTTCTGCGCAATCGTTCCGTCGAACAACTGCACATCCTGCGGCAGATAGCCGATATGCTTGCCCAGCTCGTCGGTCGGCCATTGGTCAAGCGTCGCGCCGTCCAGCCGCACGGCGCCCCGCGCCGGCAGCCAGACACCCGCAAGCGTACGCACCAGCGACGACTTACCGGAAGCGCTCGGGCCGATGACCCCCAGGCCCGATCCCTTGGCCAGTGAAAAAGTTGCATCCCATACCACGGGCGTGCGCTCGCCCGGCGGCGCGACGCTGACATTCTCAACCGCCAACCCGCTGACAGGCGCAGGCAGGGTTACGCCGGTTGCGCCTTCCGGCAGATCGGACAACAGCTGCTTCAGGCGCGCCCAGCTCTGCCGCGCCGCAATGAAACCCTTCCAATGCGCAATCGCCAGTTCGATCGGAGCCAGCGCCCTGCCCATCATGATCGAGCTTGCGATCATGATGCCGCCTGTCGCCTCTTGCTGGATGACCAGATAAGCGCCGATCGCCAGCATGGCCGATTGCAGCATCAACCGCAGGATCTTGGAAATCGTGCCAAGCGTTCCCGCAACATCGCTGGCTGCCGCATGGGCGTTCAGGTACTCGGCATTGACGGCATGCCATCGCTCGGCGATACGGCCGCCAAAACCCATGGCCTGCATGGCTTCGGCATTGCGCCTGGTCGCCTCGGCCAAGGTGCTGCGGACGGCTGCGTGCTGTCCGGCGGTCCTTGTCGGGCCGCGGGTCCGGAATTCGGCCAGAAGCGTCAGCGCAAACAGCACGGCGGCGCCGGCAAGCGCGGTAACGCCGATCCAGAAATGAAAGATGAAACAGATGCCGATATAGAGCGGCATCCATGGCAGGTCGAACAGCGCGGTCGGTCCGGCACTGCCGATAAAGGCGCGAACCTGATCCAGGTCCCGCAACGGCTGCAGTCCGTCACCCGAAGCCTTGGCGCGCAGCGGCAGGCGCATCAGCGCCGAATAGACCGACGGGCTCAGCTTCGCGTCCAACCCCTGTCCCAGACGCACCATGAGGCGGGAGCGGATCAGCTCCAGCACCCCCTGGAACACGAACAGCGTTGCCGCCAGCACCGCCAGGCCGACCAGCGTCGGCACGCTGCGACCCGGAACGACCCGGTCATAGACTTGCAACATGAAGAATGAGCCGGTCAGGGTCAGCACGTTGACGACCCCGCTCATCAGGACAATGCCCGAGAAAGCCCGTCGAAAGGACGACAGAATTCCGACCAGCGTAAGCGGCGGCGACCGAGTCAGCTGCATGCAGGCTCGCAATCAGGATGTGGCATCTCGCCCCTCAATATGTAACGGCCTTGAGTGTGATATGGACGGGCAAGCCCGCCTCGAACTGGGCGCTGCCCCGCGCCACCAGCCAGCCGTCCGCACGCTCCAGGCGTGCAACGACCTGCAGCGTCGGTGAAGCGGTTGAACTTGCGGGCAGGGGCAAGGAAAATTCTATCGTCTTTGCGCCGCCCTCGATTTTGAGGCTGGTTTTCGCGGCGCGACGGCGCGCACTGTCCTGAATGGCGGGGTCCTCGAGATAGATCTTGAGCTGACCTTCCGGGATAGCCTTGCCGCCGACGAAGGTGACTGCGCCGTGAATATCAGTCGATTGCGCAGTGGCTGCCCCGGTGGCGGCGGCGACAGCCGCAACTCCGGCGGCCATCAACACTGTACGGCGGTCGGTCATCGCCTGCTCTCCCTTTTTCGCTGCGGCACCCTGCCGGATCTGAGGCAGGAGGGGAGCCTGAAAGCCCCCCTCCCGGTAGCGCGTTAGATGACAATGAAGTCTGCAGCCGAAAGATCCAGATTTGTGTTCAGGTGCGCAAATTGAATGGCTGCGCCCTGTCCGGAACCATCGGCGTCGTAAGACAATATTCCATTGTCGGTATCGTATATGATGCGGTCGTCGGCATCATGAGCAGCACCGGCTGCGCTCTTGTAGAATGAGCCCAGGGCGAGGGCGCCGTCGCCGCCAACGCTGGCAAAGATCAGGTTGTCCAGCAGGATCGTATCGTCGGCGACCTTGAAGTCCTTGATCCAGTCGATATTGCCGTTCCCGAGTTCTGTCGAGAAGCGGAAATAGTCCTGGCCGGCGCCGCCGGTCAGCGTGTCGGCAGCGAGCCCGCCATCCAGCAGATCGTTGCCGCCGCCGCCGTTGAGCGTATCGGCGCCCGCGACGCCGGGCTGCGCGGGTGCTGGCGGGAATTCGACCGATACGTTCAGCTTGTATGTCGAGCCCGCCGGCACGGATTCCACCCAGCCATCGCCGGGAGCCGAGGCCGACCATTCGCCTTCCAGAATATAGTAGGTTCCGGTTTCCTGAACGATGAAGCTCGTGCTCGAATCCCGACCGTTTGTGGAGCCGGGGTCGTCGCCGCCATCGTCGTTCTGGGCGACGACATTGCCATCGCTGTCCAGCAGCCTGACGATGCTGTCATGGACATTGGGGTCGGCAATGCCATCGATGTCGATGGTGATGATCGTGCCGGCAGCCAGGTCGACGCTGTAATATCCGCCGAGGCCGTTTCCGGTAGCATTGACGGTGGTGTGAAGGGTGGTCGTCGAATCGAAGATGTCGGGGTCGGCCGTCAGCGAGAAGTTGTTCGATATGTCGAAGGCGGTTGCGACCGAATTGTTCGTCGCATCGGGTCCGAGCGTGGCGTAGCCGGTGCCCATGCCCGGGCGTGGCGGAGCATCGCCCTGATAGGCGAAATCGCCGAGCAAGGTGTCATCGCCGCCGCCGCCGTCGATCTTGTCGGCGCCGCCCTGGCCGGTCAGCACGTTGGCCGAGCCGTCGCCCGTCAGGTGATCGTTGAAGCCCGAACCGGCCAGATTTTCGATCGAGATATAGGTGTCGCCGCCGGATTTGCCGCCACCCAGTTTGAGGCTGAGCCCGCTGGTCGCGTCGGCATAGTCGGCGGTATCGCTGCCGGCACCGCCATTCAATATGTCGGCGCCGCCGCCGCCGGTCAGCGTGTCGTTACCGGCGCCGCCGGAAAGTTTGTTGGCCTGGGCATTGCCGATGAGATGGTCATCAAAGAAGGAGCCGACGGCGTTTTCGAAACCGACGAGGATGTCGTGCCGGATAACGGTGCCGCGCCCGACGATCTGCACCGGGCCATCGCCGTCGCCGCCATTGGCCGTGCCATTGGCGAGGTCGATCGTTACACCGGCGGAGCTGCCGTCGTAGACGACCGTATCGATACCGGCGCCGCCATCCAGATAGTCCTGGCCGGCGCCGCCGATGATGGTGTCGTTGCCGGCTTCACCGTAAAGGATGTCGCCGTCATTGCCGCCATCCAGTATGTCGTTGCCGCCGCCGCCGTTGAAATAGTCGCCGCCGCCGCGGCCCCAGAAATGATTGGCCGCCGACGTGCCGATGAAACGGTCGATACGGTCATCGGACCCGATCAGGTTCTCGATGCTGTAGAAGGTATCGCCCGTGGCGGTGCCGCCATTGGCAACGTTCGTCTCCAGGTTGACGAGCAGCTGGAAGGGGCTCTCCTTGCTGAAGTCGACCGTGTCGACGCCCGCGCCGCCCCTGAATATATCGACGCCATCCTGGCCGCTCAGCGTATCGTCGCCGGCACCGCCGTCGAGAATATCGTTGCCCTGACCGCCGAGGATCGTATCGTTGCCGCCGCCGCCATAGAGCGTGTCATTGCCGTCGTCGCTCTCGGTCTGGTCTGGAAGATCGGCGACATCGATGGTGTTGTTGATGTCGCGGCTGGCGAGCGAGTCGCGGCCGCCGATGATGAGGTCATCGCCGCCCTGACCGAAGATCGTGTCGTTGCCGGCGCCGCCGTCGAGCGTATTGTTCCCATTGTCGCCGAAGATGATGCTGGTCATCGTGTTGTCGCCGATGATCGGTGGTGGGGTTTCGGTACCACCGCCTCCAGGCTGGAGTGTCGATTCGTCGGCATAGATGATGTGTTCGACGTTGGCGATATTCCGGATATGCAGGTTCCGGTTCAGCAGAACGACCGTGTCATTGCCGCCATTGGCTTCTTCGCGCACGATGTCGTCGAGGGAGTCGACGAAATAGATGTCGTCGCCGCCATTGCCGGCCATGCGGTCGCCGCCGCCGCGGCCATCCAGCACGTTGTTTCCGTCATTGCCGATCAGGATGTCATTATAGCGGCTGCCGATGCCGTTCTCGATGTAATAGTCGGTGCCATCGGCGTTGTGCCCGGCGAAGATCGACACATTGTTGCTATGGCCGTTGACGCTGGAGAATTGTCCGGCGCGCAGGTCGAGGATAGTGCCCGCTGTCGAGCCGGAGAAGTCGATCGTGTCGGTTCCGCCGGTGTCATGGATCACAAAACCGATGTCGTGCTGCATGCCCGAGGCGCTGAGCCGGTAGCCATCCACAGTACTGCCGAAGCCGTAGACATTGTCGCCCGTGTTGAGGTCGATATGCTGATAGGTGCGATCACCATTCGCGTCGACGGTCGAGAAAAAGCGGCGGATGACAGCCTCAATGTCGGCCATCATCGGCGTTGATGCCGACCAGCGGGTGGGTTCACCGACATCGATCCCGTCGAAATAGGACATGACGCTGTATTGCTGACGGTCGTACGTCCAGGTCGCGTTGTTCAGATAGTTGATCTGGACGCCGCCGGGACCGCTGTAATTGTACAGGCCAGGATGGTTCAGGCCGAACTCGTGGCCGAATTCATGGATGAAGGAATCGAAGACATAACCGCCGATGGCCGTCTTGTTGTGCTCGGTGTCGTGGAAGCGCTGACCTATGCTGACATAGCGGTCGTTGGAGTAGGCGCTGCCGTCGTCCTGCTCGCCCAGTTCTGGGCTGACAACCTGCATCCAGTCCGTTGCGCTGTTGTAGGGTGCATTGTCGACGATTTCGAACTTCAAAGGCGTGACAAGAGCCCACATCTGCAAGGCGCCGATCGCGGCGGCCTTGTACTCGGGATGGCCGTTGAGTTCGGAGACATTAATCCTTAGCGTTCCCGCCGCGATCGCCGGCGTCAGCGAGCGGTCCAGCGCTCCAAGGTAGTCGAGGTAGGACTCGTAATCTTCGCTTTTGCCGTAAGGGTTATCGGGCGTCTGGTCGTTGACCCACCATTGATCGCTGGTCTGGCTCGGGTTCGGCATCCTTGGGACTCCTTGTCTCGCAACCGTGGCAATTACGGCTGTACGGTTTAGCTGTTGCCAACCACCGACAAGCATCGTTTGCGCTTGCCGGTCGAGCCCCGTCCCAGTGCCAACAATGCTATTGGAATCTTCGCTTGTCTAGCCTCTGTTCGTGCTTAGTACATATGAGATTATTTGGTGCGCTTGTTTCGGCGATTTCTGAGATACTGGCTTGGTGTTGATTAAGCTCACGCTAATCTATGGTCGTACCTCTCCGACCTCAGCCGGCTTGCAAGGCCAAGGTGCTGGGACACTAGATGCCCGGCTGATACCGGAGGCTGGAATCAAATGCGCAGGCGTGCTTCAGGAACTCGTCCGGCGCGCGAAATGTTCATAGGTCACCCGCCAGGGGCCGCTTGCGGCCGCTCTCTCCTCGCCGATCCAGTGAAAGCTGTCGGCGGTGATCTCGGTGAACCGCCACCGGGCCTGCAGGCCGCGCGAGTCGGCGCCGATCTGGACAATGTCCTGGCCCTCGGCCCGCCCGATCTGGCGCGAATAGTCCTGGTTGAGCGGATCGCTCCAGATGATGTGCCAGCCACCGATCCCGGGATCGAAGACGCGCAAGGTCGTGCCATACATGGTGGACGGGGCAGGGCGCCTGGGCCTGATCCAGATGTCCTGAATGGCGCGGCCTTCGAGCACCCAGCCGAAATGGCATTCGCCATCCCATTTCTGAATTGTGCCGCCGTCGCGGTGGTGGACCGTCTCCATGTCCCAACTGCCAATCAACCATCTATAGAGGTCCACGTCTTTCGCCCGGTCGGCCGGGGGACCTTCAGATGCGAGAGCGGTGAGAA
This sequence comes from Mesorhizobium sp. P2_F7, assembly GCF_056403695.1. Classification (NCBI taxonomy): domain Bacteria; kingdom Pseudomonadati; phylum Pseudomonadota; class Alphaproteobacteria; order Hyphomicrobiales; family Phyllobacteriaceae; genus Mesorhizobium; species Mesorhizobium sp. P2_F7. The sequence continues at coordinate 283,499 of NZ_JBFUFA010000004.1, forward strand.
AAGTCGTCATCATGGTCTCCAGGGCAAGCCGCGCCAAACGCTCGAACATTGGCCCACAACCATCGCAGCGTTGCGGATCCCTGGTCTTGGGAAAAATTGCTGTAATGCCGCGGCCGCCAGCCTTCCGCGTTCGCGCCATTTCAGATCCATGCGCCAGTGCTAATGTAGCGACGGCGGGTACCCCAATGCCCGCCTGGCCGGCGCCTACTCGGGCAATCTCTTGATGAGCGGCGCCGGCCGCCCGAGTTGGGCCGGTGACCAAATTCCTGCGGCAGGGAAATCAGGCTAGGCGGTTATTGCTGGGCGGTTTTGACAGGCATGCCGATGTCGGTCTGTATCCCCAGAACATCCGCTGCCCAATCACGCAGTTCCGGTGAAGCATCGCCCGATTTCATGATCGACACAGCCAAAGCGGCCATGTCCGCGGGCGGTTTTTTGCTGGCGGTCGCAAAGGCGAAATAGCCGGCCACGATGGCGCATCCCACCGAAATGACCGGCGGGACGATATGCAGTGTCGTCATAGCTATTGCGCGCCAGCGGCCTGATCGGCTGGGTGCCGGAAGCTCATCCTCATCCACAACGTCAGTCATTCCACTCTGCCCATCAGTCGGGAGAACACCGCCTGTGAGCATCGCCTACATTAGTTAAAATGCGGATAAATCTTTATTGACTGTCATCGCTTTGGTCTGTCCGTCGGGAGGGCGCTTCATCTTGCCACCCGGCCAGCTCCGGCAGGTCGTCAAGCCAGCTCTTCTCTGTCAACGTGGCTTCGCCGGCCACAGGAGCTGCCTCGGTGGCGTTTTGAATGAGCCAGTCCATCCACTTGCGGTAGGCAGCCGGGGCCAACTTGGGCGGCAGCACCTTGGCCTTGGCCAGCATGCGTTTGCGGAAACTGAGCTGCCGGCGCAGTTTGGTCGTTGTGAACTTGATGGCCTTGCCCTGGTATTCAACCGTCCAGCGCCCATCGCCGTGGCTGGTGAGCCTGTCGATGGAAAAACCGGCATCGACCGGCCTGTCGCGCCAGGGAAGCTCGATTGCGTTCCTCCGGAGATCAAGCGCCCATCGCCTGTAGTCCGCCCCGGCACGCTGCGGCGGCAGCACACCGGCCTGTTCGAGAATTTTGCTGCGGAAGGTCGGCTGCTTCTTGATCTGGCCGGTCGTCAGCTCGATGCGATGTCCACGCAATTCGACATGCCACCGTATCCTGCCATTGCCGACATACTTCACCAGCCGGTCGATAACGAACTCGTCCTCGGAAAGCGCCACGCAGCCTTGGCGGATGCGTTCGAGAATGAACTGGCTATCGGTAGGCATGACGCGGCCTTGTTCAGGAACCTTTGACGAAGCTTAGCCAGTAGCACAAACCAGCCGTCATCAATCTTTTTCGCTCCGGGAATCTCGCCCCGAGCGGCCGGTTTGCGGCTGCTCGTTCTGTGACACACCTCATTGACGCAGCATTTCGCCCGGTGCTGTAGTATCGGGCAGGAACAGCCTTGATGGCGACCCATGAACGACGCCAGCGCGAACAGCAAAGAGGTCGACGCCACCGCAACGCGGGTCTTCGGCATCGAAAAATATCTGTTCAAGAAGATCCCCTGGGCGCTGGGGTTCATGGCTCTTGCCATCCTGGTCCTGTTTCTTGCGCGCGGCGGCGACAGCAGCGACGACAACCAGGCGAGGGTGATCGCCTTGTTCGTGATGTTTGCCAGCCTCGTCTACATCGGTTTTGCCTTTCATCGTCGCAACAGCCCGCGAAAGCCTATGCTCGAGCTGTCTCCCGCCGGTATCCTCTTGCGTATCGCGAAGAACAAGGAACTCCGCATCCCCTGGAGCGAAATCCATGGTCTGGAGCTGATCGACATCAGGGGGGCGAAGGGTCATGTCTTCCGTGACGTGACGGCCGCGCTTGTGTCGCGGGAATTTTTCGACGCCAGCAATCCAGTCAAATCGTGGTGGGGGCGGGGTCCCGGATGGGACGTCCATTTCGTTCCCAGGGGCGAGATGGTGCAAGTCGCCTTCCACCACGACCTGCTGACCGTAACCGCCGACGAGTTGTGGCGGGAAATAGAGACGCGCTGGCGCGTATTCAGCCACAACCCGTCCGCGTCACTGCTGGCGACGCCGCGTGTGATCAGGGAGCGCGGCTGGATTTTCGGCTGGAAGCCGACACGGTCGCAGCAGCGCGCCGGTGCCGCCGCGCTGACGATCGCAGCCGTGACCATGGTCTATTTCTGGCAATATCTGCACGCCTGGATCACCTTTCCCGATTTCAAAGGCGATAGCGGCTCTTATTATCTGGGCCAGGCATTCGACCAGACAGGCGTTTATGCACGCCTCCCCGGCAAGGGCGTGGTTATCCTGCGCCGCAGCGATTTTGCCGGGATCGGCGTGACGCGCTGCCGCAGCGATGTCGAGCGCGATGCGGCCCGCAGCGGGTTGACGCCGGCCTACACCGCGTTCGCCATCTGCTCTGCGGACATGCCGCACGTGTCGGGCATAGCGGTTCGAGCCATCTTCAAGCTCGCCGGCCGGACGTTCACGTCGAAGGACTGGCAGGACAAGCCGGTCGAATACAGGGCGATCTGGCCGGTGGAAATGAGCGTCGAGGAGGCCGACGCCAGGCTTTGCGAACTCGGCGCCTGCGCAGACGCTTGAGCGCCGCAAAACGCGCTGGCGTCAGGGTTTTGAGCGTCGGAGCTGCAAATAGCCCAGGGGCTCAGTGTTCCAGGAGCCGAATGCTGGTATCGCGACGCAGTTCGGAATCGGCGCGGTCGACGCCTTCAACCGTGATCGCGATTGTTCCGTTCTCAATTCTTGCGATCCAACCCTTCGCCTTCATGTACCAGAGATGGAATTCGAGATGCTCTCGCGGACAGCCTAACAAGCGTTCGATTTCGACGTCGCCAATGCCGGGGTTGCTGACATCCTGGCGTCGCTTCACATAGAGCAGAGCGAGCAGTTTGGCCTGGACCACAGCGTCCTTCTGAACGCCTTTGGCGTCGCTTGCTTCCTCGACCAATTGAAGGCGCAGACCGGCATGCTCTCGATAGGAGATGTCGTATTGGGCGCGCTTGACCGGATCTTTCAGGACGTTGTGTGCTTCGACGACTTCACTGAAGCGGGCTTCATTTCCGGTTTGCTGATTGTCGGGATGATAGCGCATCGCAAAATAGCGAAATATTCGCTCCAGCGTCTCCGAGTTGGCGTTTGGGCTGATCTCCAAGAGTTCGTAGTAATCGACGAACAATGCGCTGCTCCCTCAAACATCGCCCCCGAAAAACCAAGAGCCTGGGCCGCCCTTATCTGTTGCGATCCAGGCCCTCAACCATCGGATTTCCAGCAATGTTGCCAATGTTGCGCTTGCTTGAGCCCAGTCACAAGCCGGACTTTGGTCCGCCCATGCCGGATACCGGAAAGCAACAAACGCTGCGGGCATCCGATGTGCTGCAAGTCGACAAAGCTCGATACTCACGCGCTGATCGACCGGCTCGGGCTTAACCACGGTTCGATGCATCAGGATCGGGTCGGGCTGTTCGGCTGCTCGGATTGCAAGACTAAGGGCAGGGATCGCCGGCGGTGTTTTTCACGGTGGTTCCTGATTACGGGCATCGAGGCCAAGAGCAATCGCGAGTGGAAGCCGACCTTCGAGAGAGGGTTTAGGGGACTTCAGTCTTAGTTGAGCTATCGCTAATGCGCCTGTAGCTTGGGCGTTGCGGGAAACCCGAATACCAAATGTCCACGGTAGCATCGGGGCTGTTCGCCGCATTGTTGGAAGGCTGTCCTAAGTGCTCTCAGCTGTATTGCGGGAAAAGCTGGTTTGCGAATGCGGTCGCACCGGATATCTGAAACTACGAGAAGACAATCAGCCCCTCAGCGGCACCTGGGAATCCTACAGCTTGGAGGGTTTCGAGGGCGTCAGCCTGACGATCACCAGTTCGGGAAATATTCCGGGCGACAAGTTGGCCTATCTCCATCCTTTGTGTCCTCAATGCAGTCAGTGGGGCAAGGTGAAATATGCCAGCCGAGCCTGAGCCGGCGCGAACCACCTACATGGTCAGCGTCTTCGACAATCCGCGTTGGCGCACGATCCTGACGACCAAACGCTGCTCCCGCTCGTCGTCGCCTTCCTCTATCCACTCGCTATCTCGATGCCCGGTGGCATTGCCAATCATGTGGCACCCGCTTGCCAGGATGCCGCAACCACGGAACCATCGCCACCGATGGGGGTTCATCTTCTGAAGGGACCTCACCTCGGGAGGTAACGGGAAGATGGTCGAAATCTATGGCGAAGGCCCGGCTGCGCGTGAAGCGTGCCGAACGTTCTCTCGACCGCCCCAACGAATTGCTGCATCGCCATCGTCACGTCATCGTCCAGAACTGATTTCCGTCCACTGCAGGCCCAGCTCCGAGAACGAGCCGCGTCGGCTGGGCATAGGAGTCTAGTACATGACACGACTTTTCCGCTCACCCTGAAATCGCCAGTGGTGGGCCAATATATCGCCAAGCTCGACTCGCATTGCTCCAGCATGAACTCGTGGAGCTTTGACGACACCGATGCGGCGGCCCAGCAGGTCGAGAAAGATCTGGCGAAGCTGGCTGAAGCCAATGCCGCTTCGACAGCGCGACATTAACCGCGAAGCGGCGCAGCGGGCGGAACCACCGAGTGCAAGATGCGTTGTCCTTCGATGGTCGATTACCTCAAATCGGTACTCAGGAAGCTTCTGCCCGCTTGGCTCGTGAGAAAGTCGGTCGAGGTGGAAGAGCGCCCAGTTGAGCAGCCGCCGCACACTCGCGACCTCTTAGGCGCTGCGCCACCTCGGCGGTATCGCGGTCCCGTTAGGTCGGAATCCAACGACAACAGGGCATGCAGGTCGCTGCTGTAGCGGTCAGGCACGGCAATGTTCGACAGCGAAATGACTGAACGCCCAGGCAAAGGCTGGACACCTTGGGCGAAGGCTGGACACCTTGGGCGAAGGGTCCAGGCGATCACGACATCGAAAGGGTGTGATGGCCGGCGCGCGTGCTCGACCTGGTTCGACGGCAGCGAGATCGTCGGCATCTCTCATTGGGGGATATGGCCACGAGAAAATGGTGCATGAGCTCAAGCCGGCCGACTTGCAGCCGTTGCCGGACGTGTGCAGGCTGGCCTGTGGAGCAGAGAAACAGCGCGAGTTCGACCTGTTTGGGGAGAGGGTGCAGAAAACGCTGCCTGCAGGCCACAGCGATGCACTAGGAGACGCACACGGTGCTGAGCGCTGGTGGCGGCCCTGGCGGAGACGTCAGTTTCTGTCACGGACGCCGATAAGCCGTAAGGACTAGTTGTCCCAAATGTAAGCTTCGGCTAAATTATCTTGCGACGAGAGGATTCAAACCCTTACCCTCGTCAATCTCTGGCGCCCGCTGGCCCCCTGGCGGGCTTTTTCTTGTGAGGAACCTATACCGATTCGTGGTAGAGTGCTCCGATCGCGTTACCACTGATCGCTTATGCCCGCCAACATCAGTAACGCCGTCGCCACGTCTATGACACTGCACGCAGGCTGGTGCGCGAACGTCGCCTGGTCCTGGGTCGGGCCGGTTCCGCTGTCACGCTGCCGACACTAATGGCGCCCTCACGTTCCCTTGCACTCGCTACTTTGTGCAAGCGCTCATATGGCAACAACCCTTTGACGCGTGCACTGAGCGCAGCGATTTCTCCTCGCATGTCCTCGCATTCCTGCCTCTGGACATCGGACTGCATCTGTTCGGAGGCGTATTGAACAGAGAGCTGCGAGAGGTCCGCAGTCAACCTCGAAAGGCTCATCTTATCAGCTTCGCTCTCTTTCATGAGATCAGAATACCTTTCATCTGCAACCTGCTTTTCGGCCATGGTATCGCTCCATTGAGCCGTCAGCCTGGCGATCTCACCGGATGCTTCGCTTGCCTTGCTCAGCGCCACATCCAGTCGCGATTGAAGGCTTTGAATTTCAGAACGCAAGCCGCGCGTCTCCGCAAGGCTGCGCGCAAGTTCGGCCTCCCTGTCATCGTCCGCGATGCGTGTGGCTTCCGTCATTTCCGACAGTTTCGCCTGCGCGATCTCAAGAGACTTCTGCAGCCGCGTTTCCTCTTTCTCGCTCTTGCCAAGCGCTGCCAGCAGTTCCGAATGCCGTGCCGCATCGTTGGCATGGATGGTCGATAGCTCATCGAGCCTGCGCCGGGTCTCAGCTTCACGCTTTTGTGCCTTGTCTAGGTCGATCGAAAGCCTGACATGCTTTTCTCGCAAGGCGTCATTTTCTCGCGAGCGCCTGTCGGCCTCGGCCGTTCTGGCCGAAAGAGCTTCGGCAACCTCACTGAACTCCGCTTCTCGCTTGGCGCTGGCATTGGCTGCCTCTACCAGTTCCAGCCTTACCGCAGCCAGCGCACTGCGAAGAGCGTCCCTATCCTGAATCAGCCCTGCCTCGTGCTGCTGCATGGCACCGAACGCGCTGTCGTGCTCGCGCTGCTTCCTCATCGCATCGTGCAGTTGTTCAGACAGGACCTTCAGTTCCGTCGTCAGGTTGGCATTTGCCATTTCCAGTTCGTTGGCGCGAAAGAAGTCTGCTTGAAGGATGTGGAAGAATTCGCGTGTGTAGTGGTGTGAGGTTGCAACCTCCAGAAGCTTCGCTTTGACTTCCTCCAAATGCTCTTCCGCATCGTGGAACAGCCTCTCAAAAGAGCCCAAAGCATCGAGCCGGCTCTGCGTATGCGAAGTCAGCTGTCGCGGACCTTCAATGGAAACGCCCTCAAGTGGAGCGTCGGCCTCCATCGCGAGGTCGTCTTTCGGGACACTATCGTCCTGCGACGAGGCCATATCGTCGAGGCTCAGGGAGTTGTTCAAAGCCTCGGCTAGCTCTGTCTGGAGTTCCTCGGCAGCCTTTTCCACTTTGTCATAACGTTTGATAAAGTTCGGGAAATTCATATCAAGCACTCCCTACGCACGTAACCTTTTCCGATGCCACTTTAAGCCACATTTAAGGCGAGAGGTTCATGCATTTGAAGGTCAAGATGTTAGAGGGATTACAACGCTGTCCGTCGATATCTACGAGCTTCGGATGTATCCGTTACCTGACCGAAAGACACGCTGACCGAAACACGCACCGGCGGGCCTGCTGCGGTCAGGACAGACCGCGAGACGTCGGGCCAAGCCGCAGCGCGTGCTTGTGTATCCAAACTTGGAAACGCAACCGCAGGTTTCGCGCATTCCATCTGATACGTGCGTTAAGCACTATTCGTTCATGAGCGATCGCGGCATTCTCTTCCTGGACGAATGGATGGCAGAACACCTTCTGCACGCCACCAACGATGATCCAGCCACGGCCGTCGACCTGGCTGATCAGGTTATTGAAGCGGCGAAAGAGCAGGGTATAAGCGCCGACGAGATCAGCGAGGAAGTTGGCAGCGTATTCGAAGTCATTCTCGATATGATGCAGCGTCGCGGAAGCGATTGGGCTGAGTAGAACCTTCCTGTAGCGAGAGAGCGATTGTGCCCTACACCGCTCCTCCTTCGTGACAATATCGTCCCCCGCGGATCGGCAGGCTCGGCGCCGGAGACGGGCGGGCCGAGGTCAGAGAGCTTGGTCATTTTCGGGATGGGTCGCCGACCAGCGGCGTTTTCCGCGTCGGTAGCACGTAGCTCTCCACCAGGCGGACATGCTCGGCGTCGACCGTCACAATTCTATCGCTGACAAAGCCAAGGATTTGGCGGGGCCACGACCGCCCGATTGCGGATGGCTGTAAGGCCAGAACAAGTCGTGACCGGTGCAGGCGTTCAACCCAACCCCACTGCACCGGCCAAGCGAGCCAAGAAAACCCGGCTCTGAACGCATCCTATTGAATATTAGCAATCTCGCAAGGGCGACTGAGTGCCAAAGGTCGGTGGGCACAAAGGTGCAAGCCATAGCGCCCTGCCACAGATGAGTGGCCGGCAGGGTTGGGTTGCCTTGTGGGGCTGATGTCATGCCGGCCACTGCGGGTGAGTTTGGTCCCCGCGCGGATTACCCTATGAGTATATTAGCAATCGCGCAATTAAGCCGTATGGACTAGCCCGCCACGCCATCGCCCCACCGTTGTCGCTCGGAGCGCCGACAATCGCAGGAAAGGATTGGCGCCGCAATTGGCGGCCGTGAAGGGCGGCTTCCGTTGCGGTCGACGGTCGGACATCGAGAGAACAAACCGCCCTTTCTAGTGTTGCAGTCATGTTGCGATGATAGCAAGGGGATGCGGCGGGACGTGCCCGGATTGCAAGGGTTTGCGTGCCACAGGGCCGGAAAAACGGCTGCAACACGCATAGGCTGCCCAATCTATGGCTAACCGACTGTTTTTACTTTAGAAAATGTTGGCTGGGGAACCTGGATTCGAACCAGGACTAACGGAGTCAGAGTCCGTGGGTCTACCGTTAACCTATTCCCCAGCAGGCGCTGTCGCGCTGGTGGGCCGCCGAAGCAGCCGCGCGTGCCTTGTAGCCGCCGCCGGAAAATAGTCAAGCCTGCGTTGCGTTTCAATCGTGGCCTTTGTTTTGTTGCGTCGATGCGCACGGGCAGGGCGCTATGTCTCGCCGCGGCTGTATTGCGAATGCTCGAAAAACAGCACCACGCCCAGCGCGATCAGCAGCGGGATGATCAGGTAGAACAGGCGAAACACCAGAAGTGCCGCCAGCACGCCGACCGGGTCCATCTGCGACAGGCCGGCGAGGAACACCACCTCGAACACGCCGAGCCCGCCCGGCGCATGCGAAATCTGCGCCACCGAGAACGACACCAGGAACACGCCCAGGATGACGAAATAGCCGGGATTGCCGGCCACGGGCAGGGCAAAGAAGATGATCGCCGCCGCCGCCAGAAGTTCGATCGGGCCGATCAGCAATTGCCGCGCCACGATCGGCAGCGCCGGATAGTGCAGCTGAAAGCCGGCGATTTTCAGCGGTTTCAGATGCAGCCAGCTGCCGAAGATGTAGGCGCCGACCAGAATGAGCAAAGCGAGGCCGGCGGCGATCGCCAGACCGTGGTGGGGTGCGCCGGAGAAGCGGTCGATGATTTCTGGTTCGAACACCAGCACCAGGCCGCCGACCAGAATGCTGGAGAGCACGAAGGTGATCCAGCAGATCGCCACCAGGATGCCGACATCCTGTCCGGTGAGCCCCCTGGTGCCGTAGGCGCGGTAGCGGATGACGGCGCCCGAAAACACCGAGCCGCCGATGTTGTGCGACAGCGCATAGGTGGTGAAGGAGCAGAAGGTGACGAACAGCCACGACACTTTTTTGCCGATATGCAGCAGCGCAATGTGGTCGTAGCCGGCGAGCGAGGCGTAGGCGACGACCGAACTCAGCGCCGCCAGCACCCAGCCGCGCGTCGGGATGGCGACGATGCCGTCCCAGACATCGTCGAGCGAGATGCCGCGCAGCTCATGCCACAGCAGCAGCAGCGAAACGATGACCGCCGCAATGCCGATGACCGGCCACAGATAGCGCCTCCAGTTCATGGAGTTCTCGTCATGCGTTGCTGCCCATCGCCCAGGCCGGCGCGAAAAAATCCGCGATTCACCAACATTATTTCAGGAATGCCTCATTGAAGCCGGCTATTCAACCGGACATACCCCGCTATTCCAACCGACAAGCATTGCCGCTGCATGATGGCGGCAAAATTTGCCGCTCTGCTCTTGGTGATCCGGTCCCGCACTGCTACTCTGGTGGCAACTTAAAACATTTAGGTGCCTGCTGCGTCCGGTTTCCGGTTCGCGCGGCGCCGGAAGGACCCGAAGTGGAAGACCACGACACCGGCGCAGGCGCGCCGGAAGTGGGCGTGTCCAGGGCTTCGCCGCCATCAGGCGGGCCAAGCCCATCCGCCGGGCGGCCCCGCCAGGCGGGGCCTCAGTCCGGTGACGGACAGGCCGGCGACGCCCAGCATCAGCGCGGCAAAGCGAGAAAGCGGCGCAAGCGCCGACGCGGACGCAAGGTTTTTGCACGCGATGAGCTGGCGGTATCAGCCCATCTCGTTGCAGCCGGCCCGCCGCCCATCAACACCGCTGCCCCGAGCCCCGTAGTCGCCCCTCCGGTTCCGCAGCCAAGGCTGGAACAGCCAATGCATCGGCCGCCGCCGATGCAGGAACTGCCGGTGTTTGCCGCGCTCGATCTCGGCACCAACAACTGCCGTCTCCTGGTCGCGGTGCCGCAGCGCCATGGCCAGTTCCGCGTCATCGACGCCTTCTCGCGCATCGTCAGGCTGGGCGAGGGGCTGACCGCCAATGGCCGCCTGAGCCAGGCGGCGATGGACCGCGCCGTCGAGGCGCTGAAAATCTGTGGCGACAAATTGCGCAACCGCAAGATCAGGAAGGCCCGACTGATCGCCACAGAGGCCTGCCGCACCGCCGACAATGGCGTCGAATTCCTTGAGCGTGTCGAGCGCGAGGCGGGACTGAAACTCGAGATCATCGACCGCCAGACCGAGGCCCGCCTTGCGGTGTCGGGCTGCGGCTCGCTGGTCGAGCGCGACACCCAAGGCGTGGTGCTGTTCGACATTGGCGGCGGCTCGTCCGAAATCGCGCTGATCGACCTCACCGGCCAGCGCTCGCCGCGGCTGGCCAACCACATCGTGTCGTGGACCTCGCTGCCGGTTGGCGTCGTCTCGCTCGCCGAGCGTTTTGGCGGCCGCACGGTGACGCGCGAAATCTTTGCCGCCATGGTCGAGGACGTCGCGGTGCGGCTGAGGGCCTTCGACGGCCGCGACCGGCTGAGCCATGTGCTCGCCAGCCCGAAATTCCATCTGCTCGGAACCTCTGGAACGGTGACGACGCTGGCCGGCGTCCATCTCGACCTCGAGCGCTACGACCGCCGCCGTGTCGACGGTTTGTGGATGGACCGCGACAGCGTCGACCGCATGGTCGAAAGGCTGGTCGGCTGGGATTTCCAGCAGCGCTGCGCCAACCCGTGCATCGGTGCGGACCGCGCCGACCTGGTGCTGGCCGGCTGTGCTATCCTCGAAGCCATCCGCGCGGTATGGCCGTCAGAGCGGCTGCGCGTCGCCGACCGCGGCCTGCGCGAAGGTATTTTGAGCGAGCTGATGGCCGATGACGGCGTCTGGCGCAACAGCGGGCGAGGCCGGGCATGAAAGCTAGCTCCGCCATGTTGGTGAACAGTCGACCCCCGCTCCGTCGAGCTTCGCTCGACACCTCTCCCCCGATCGACGGGGGAGAGGAAGGGCGCGAGCATATGCGGACTGGCTCCTTTCCTCTCCCTCCGGAGGGGGGAGAGGTGGCGCCGCGAAGCGGCGACGGAGTGGGGGGCGGCGCTTGTGAGATCCGCAGTCGCCGAAGACCAGCCACAGCGAATAGCGGCTATCAGTATCCGCAAAAGACCATTCTCGGGCAAGAAATCAGGCCATGACCAAGAAGCCAGAAAAGCCGGGCTCCGCTAGCATTCGTGTCCTCAAAACGCGGATCAAGAAAAAGAGCGGCCTGAAGGAATCGTCGCGCCGCTGGCTGCAGCGCCACATCAACGACCCGTATGTCCAGCGCTCCAGGGCCGACGGCTACCGCTCGCGCGCTGCCTACAAGCTGATCGAGATCGACGACAAGCATCATCTTTTGAAGCCCGGCATGAAGGTCATCGACCTCGGCGCTGCCCCCGGCGGCTGGTGCCAGGTGGCAGCAGCGAGGACGAAGTCGACGGCCGAAAACCCGCATGTCGTCGGCATCGACTATCTCGAAATGGATGCGGTGCCCGGCGCGCCGGTGCTGCTGATGGATTTCCTCGACCTTGATGCGCCGCAAAAGCTCGCCGAGGCGCTCGGCGGCGACCCCGATGTCGTACTGTCGGACATGGCAGCACCCACCACCGGCCACAAGCGAACCGACCACATCCGCACCATGCATCTGTGCGAAGTCGCCGCCGATTTTGCGCTATCGGTGCTGAAGCCGGGCGGACACTTTTTGGCCAAAACCTTCCAGGGCGGCGCTGAGAACGAGCTGCTGTCGATGCTGAAGAAGAATTTCCGCTCCGTGCATCACGTCAAGCCGCCGGCCTCGCGGGACGAGTCGGTGGAGCTGTATTTGCTGGCGAAGGATTTTAAAGGCAGAGAGACGGGCGGCGAGTAGCGCCTTTCCTTCTCCCCTTGTGGGAGAAGGTGGCCTCGCGAAGCGAGGTCGGATGAGGGGTGTTCCAGCTTGGCGATACGTTTGAAATCGCCACCGCCTCATTTCTTCCAGCACCCCTCATCCGTCTCGGCGCTGCGCGCCGATCCACCTTCTCCCACAAGGGGAGAAGGGAAGGCCGCCCCTACTTCCCAGCTGTACTCACCGGCTCCAGCGTCTTCGGCGTCGTCAGCCGGCCATGCCCCGACACCGCGTTGCCGGCATCCGGCGCCAGCCGCATGAATGATATTGACGCCGCTGCGGAGACCGCCGCGACGATGAAAAACGCGATGTGGAAATCGCCGAGCACCAGCGGGCCGCCATGGATCGAGGTCGAGACCTCCAGGATGCCGCCGGCCAGCGCCACGCCGAGCGCGATCGACAGCTGCTGGAACACCGCCGTGATCGGCGTTGCCTTGCTGGTGTCCTCGGCCGACACCTCGGCATAGGACAGCGCGTTGACGCCGGTGAAGAACATTGAGCGGATGAAGCCGCCGACCAGCAATATGGCCAACATCAGCGCATACGGCGTCTCCGGCGTGAACAGGCCGTAGATGGCGATCGATGCGGCGGCGATCAGCGAGCCCCAGATCAGCACCCGGCGGAAGCCGGCGAGCCGGAAGATCAGCGCGGTCACGAACTTCATGCCGATGGCGCCGATGGCCGAGACGAAGGTGATCATGCCCGACTGGAACGGCGTCAGCCCGAAGCCGATCTGGAACATCAGCGGCAACAGGAACGGCACCGCGCCGATGCCGATGCGAAACAGTGAGCCGCCGAGCACGGAAGAGCGGAACACCTGGTTGCGGAACAGTTCCAGCGCCAGCAACGGGTTTTTGGCGCGCCGCGCATGCAGGAGATAGAGCACGCTTGAGAGCAGGCCGACCGCCACGGTGATGAAGCCGATCGCCGGCGGCAGGTAGGGCAGGCTGACCACCGACAGGCCGAAGACGACGCCGGAGGCCGCCAGCCCGCTTAGCACGAAGCCGACGAAATCGAGTGGCGGTGTTTCCATCGAGTCCGTCTGCGGCAGGAAGCGCGTCGCCAGCCAGATCCCGATCAGGCCGATTGGCACGTTGATCAGGAAAATCCAGTGCCAGGTGAAATAGGTGGTGATGAAACCGCCGATCGGTGGCCCCACAAGCGGCCCGACCAGCGCCGGCACCGTCAGCCAGGACATGGCGGCGACGAGCTCGCTCTTCGGCGTCGCGCGCACCAGCACCAGCCGGCCGACCGGCGTCATCATGGCGCCGCCTATGCCTTGCAGGAAGCGCGAGACGACAAAGGCCGGCAGCGAATTGGAGATGGCACAGGCGACCGAGCCCAGGATGAACACGCCGATCGCGGCGCGAAACACGTTCTTGGCGCCGAACCGGTCGGCCATCCAGCCGCTGATCGGGATGAAGATCGCCAGCGACACCAGATAGGCGGTCAGCGCCAGCTTGAGCGCGATCGGGCTGGTGTGGATGTCGACGGCGATCGCCGGCAGCGATGTCGCAATGACGGTCGAATCCATGTTTTCCATGAACAAAGCGACCGCCAGGATGAGCGGAATGATGCGGTTCAACGAACGCGTCCGAACTGGTCAAAAATCGTGCGTCGCCCGGGGGCAAGCGATACGAAAGGGCGGTTATCACGCCTTCGGCCGGATGTCGCATTAATTTGCTGTCACTTTTGTGCGACCGCAACCCTTGGTGGCGGCTGTCGAGGCAACCCCAACACTTTGCGGTGACATGCAATCATCGTCTTTTCAACGTCACCGTGACGTGTTACCAGCCAGCGCCAATCCTGAAAGGGAAGAAACGAGTCGGCGCTGTCCATTGCGGTCCAGCGCTTTTTTGTATTCTCCCATCGCTTTTTCGTACCTGAAGGACTGGCCATGGCAAAAATCATCGAAACGTCCACCGGCGCGCTGGCGCTGACCTTTGACGACGTGCTGTTGCAGCCCGGTCATTCCGAGGTCATGCCCGGCGAGACCGACATCCGCACCCGCATCGCCACCGACATCGACCTCAACGTGCCGATCCTGTCGGCGGCCATGGACACCGTCACGGAGGCACGGCTTGCCATCGCCATGGCGCAGGCCGGCGGCATCGGCGTCATCCACCGCAATTTCTCGCCGGCCGAACAGGCCGAGCAGGTGCGCCAGGTCAAGAAATTCGAATCCGGCATGGTCATCAACCCGGTCACCATCGGTCCCGACGCCACGCTGGCCGACGCACTGGCGCTGATGCGCACCTATTCCATTTCGGGCATTCCGGTGGTCGAGAATGGCGGCACCGGCGGCCAGAAGATCGGTCGGCTGGTCGGCATCCTGACCAACCGCGACGTCCGCTTCGCCTCGGATCCTTCGCAGAAGGTTTATGAGTTGATGACCCGTGAGAACCTGATCACGGTCAAGGAGAATGTCGACCAGGACGAGGCCAAGCGGCTGCTGCACCAGCACCGCATCGAAAAGCTCGTCGTCGTCGACAAGAAGGGCAATTGCGTCGGCCTGATCACCGTCAAGGACATCGAGAAGTCGCAGCTCAACCCGCACGCCACCAAGGATGCGCAGGGCCGGCTGCGCGCCGCCGCCGCCACCAGCGTCGGCGATGACGGCTTCGAGCGCGCCGAGCGGCTGATCGACGCCGGCGTCGATCTCCTGGTCATCGACACCGCGCATGGCCATTCACAGCGTGTGCTCGATGCCGTGACCAGGGCCAAGAAGCTTTCCAACTCCGTGCGCATCCTGGCCGGCAACGTCGCCACCGCCGAAGGCACTCAGGCGCTGATCGATGCCGGCGCCGACGCCGTCAAGGTTGGCATCGGCCCAGGCTCGATCTGCACCACGCGCATCGTTGCCGGTGTCGGCGTTCCCCAGCTTTCGGCGATCATGTCGGCGGTCGAGACGGCGCACAAATCCGGTGTGTCGGTCATTGCCGATGGCGGCATCAAATATTCCGGTGACCTGGCAAAGGCGCTCGCCGCCGGCGCAAGTGCGGCCATGATCGGCTCGCTGCTGGCCGGCACCGACGAAAGCCCCGGCGAGGTCTATTTGCACCAGGGCCGCTCCTTCAAGGCTTACCGCGGCATGGGTTCGGTCGGCGCCATGGCGCGCGGCTCGGCCGATCGCTATTTCCAGGCCGAGGTCCGCGACACGCTGAAACTGGTCCCGGAAGGCATTGAAGGGCAGGTGCCCTACAAAGGACCTGTGTCTGGCGTGTTGCACCAGCTTGCAGGCGGGCTAAAAGCCGCTATGGGTTATGTCGGTGGCCGCGATCTTGCCGATTTCCGCGAGCGCGCCACCTTTGTGCGCATATCCAACGCCGGACTTCGTGAAAGCCACGCCCATGACGTCACGATTACCCGCGAAAGCCCGAACTATCCCGGCGGAGCCTGACCAGCAGCCGGAGCGGCACATGCTCTGGCGCAACCAGGCGGCGATCGTGCTGCGGCTGTCGCGTCATGCCGGCGCGCTATGCGTTGCATCAATCGCGGTTTTCGTCGCCATGACGCTGCTGGAATTCTTCTATTTCCGCCAGTTGAGCGGCGGCCTGCCGTCGCTCGATGTGCGCTTTGGCGGTTTCACGCCGGATGAGGGCATGGCCTGGCTCACGGCACTCGGCCGACGCGGCAGCGAGATCATCCTGGTCTGGCACTATTTGACCTTCGACCTTCTGTTCCCGGCGCTGCTGTCAGTGACCATGGTCAGCCTGATCCTCGCCACGGGGCGGCGGCTAAAGCCCTTTCGCGCCCTGCCGGTGCAGGTTCAGTCGCTGTTGGCGCTGGTCGTCGTGCTGCCCTACACCTGCGCCGACTATGCCCAGAACATTGCGGTGGCACGGCTTTTGTCCGATGCGCTGTCGGCCAATCCGGATTCGTTGTCCTTCGCCTCGTCGCTGATCGTCACCAAATTCGTACTTCTGGCGATACCTGTCGCCGTCATCGCGGCCTTCATCGTCGCCAGCCAGCGGCGTCCACAGGCATGAACAACAAAGCAGGGGCAGCGCCATGAGCCAGACCGCAATATTCTGGCCGATGCTGGCGCAGGTGCTGCTGGTCTATATCGTCTATGTGGTGATGGGCCGGCGCCGCTACGGTGCGGTCAAATCGGGCGAGGCCAAGGTTGGTCAATACAAGATGCGCACGACCGAGCCTGTGTCCAGCGTCACGGTCGCAAACAATCTCATCAATCAGTTCGAATTGCCGGTGCTTTTCTACGTGCTGTGCCTGGCCCTGCACGCGACCAATGGCGTCAATTATCTGACCTTGGCCTTGATGTGGATTTTCGTGATTTCCCGCTATGGCCATGCCTGGGTCCACCTGACCAGCAACAATCTGCGGTTTCGCAGCCGAGCCTTCTACGCGGGCGCGATCATTCTCTTGCTGGCATGGATATGGTTCGCGCTGCACCTGCTCGGAGCCGTATAGGGCTCAAAGAAGGGTTACAGATCGAATACCGCGATCTTGCGCTTGTCGAACTTGATGCCGATTTCGCCGCGCACCAGCTTCAACGCGGCCTCGCCGAACACGGCGCGCCGCCATCCCTGCAGGGCCGGCACGTCGGCGGCTTCGCCTTCGGCGGCGATGCGGTCGATGTCGTCGCTGGACGCCAGCACTTTCGAGGCGACGCCTTCCTTTTCGGCGACGATCCGCAACAGTACTTTCAGCAGCTCCGCAGCCGCGCTCGAACCCTCGGGGGGCTGAAAGCTCTTGGGCAGCTTCGGCATCTCTTCCCGGGGCAAGGCGAGCGCCGTGTTGACCGCGCCAAGCAATGCGGTTGCTGTCGATGAACGTTCCCAGCCCTTCGGTGTGGTGCGCAGCTTGGCCAACGCGGCCGCATCGCGCGGCGCCTGCTGGGCGACCTCGTATATGGCGTCATCCTTGAGCACCCGGCCGCGCGGCACGTCGCGCTCCCTGGCCTCGCGCTCGCGCCAGGCCGCCACCGTCTGCACGATCGCCAACTCTTGCGGCTTGCGCAACCGCATCTTCAGCCGCTTCCAGGCGTCTTCGGGGTGCGGATCGTAGGTCTCGCGCGAGGTCAGCACCTCCATCTCCTCGTTCAGCCAATGGGCGCGGTTTTCCCGCTCCAGTTCGGCGCTGAGGTGCTTGTAGACGTCGATCAGATGGGTGACGTCGGCCAGCGCGTAGTCGAGCTGCTTGTCGGACAGCGGCCGGTGGCGCCAGTCGGTGAAACGCGAGGATTTGTCGAGCCGGGCGCCGGTGATGCGCTGCACCAGCTGGTCGTAGGAGACACTGTCGCCGAAGCCGCAGACCATGGCCGCGACCTGGGTGTCGAAGACGGGATGCGGCACCAGATCGCCGAGATGGACGATGATTTCGATGTCCTGGCGCGCGGCGTGAAAGACCTTGACCACCGCTTCATTGGCCATCAGCCGGAAGAACGGGGCGAGGTTGATATCGGGCGCCAGCGGATCGATCAGCGCGGTGACGCCGGGCGCCGCCATCTGGATCAGGCACAGGATCGGCCAGAACGTCGTTTCGCGGATGAATTCGGTGTCGACGGTGACGAAATCCGACTTTTCAAAAGCGGCGAGAACGGACTCGAGCTCATTTTGGGTGGTGATGACGTGCATCAAATCGCTTTTTAGTAACGGGTAAGGTTCTCTTTCAATTTCAGCCGTGGGCGCTTTCGTCAAGCCGCCCTTCAGTCAAGTATCCGTCGATCCGTCGGAATCGCCATTCCTGCGCGCCAGCCGCGCGAACACAGTCGATGTGCGCAGCAGTGCCGTGAAGCGGCTGCGCTTGCCCGCCGGCACGCTGCCGCGCACCTGCATGCGGTAGAGAATGACGGCGATGAGGATGGCGTAGACCATAGCACTGAAGACAAACAGGGCGCCCGGTCCGAAATACTGCATCACCGTCGACGCCGCGAAGGGGCCGCCAATGGCGCCGAAAGAATAGAACAGCATCAAAGCGGCGTTGATCAGCACGAACTCGCCCTTGTCGGCGCGGTCGTTGGAGTGTGCCGCCGATAGCGAATAAAGCGGCATGGCGAAGCTGCCGAAGATGAAGACGATGATCAAATTGAGGGTCGGATTGGAGCCGGCAATAAACGCCAGTGCCAGCGCCGCCAGCAGGGCGCCGCATGTCGTTGCCAAAAGCACCGCCCGCCGGTCCCAGCGGTCGGAGAGATAGCCCACCGGATACTGGATAAGGGCGCCGCCGAAGATGCCGACGCTGACGAAGGTGACGACATCGGCCACCGACATGCCGATCTGTTCGGCATAGACCGGCGACAGCGTGCGGAAGGCGCTGTTGGTGACGCCGACGCACATGCAGCCGAAGCAGCCGAGCGGCGAGATTCGCCAGACGCGGGCAAGGTCGAGTTTGACGTCTTCCGGAGGCGTCGGATTGGAGCGGTCGCCAAGCGACACCGGCACCAGCGACAGCGTGATCATCATCGACATGATGGCGAAAATGGCAAAGCCGCCGGGGCCGAAGATCGGGATCAGGAACTGCGCGCCGGTCACCGAGCCGATATCGACCATGCGGTAGATGGCCAGCACCCGCGCGCGATCCTTGTTTTCGACGCCGGAATTCAGCCAGGCTTCCATGACGGTGAACAGGCCGGCAAAGCAGAAGCCGCCGGCAAAGCGCACCGCGCACCACATCACCGGATCGATGACCAGCACCAGGAGCAGCGTGCCGGCCGAGGCGGTGGCGGCCAGCGCCGAAAACGTCCTGACATGGCCGACCGCCTTGAGGATGCGGGTGACGGCGAGGCATCCCAGCAGAAAACCGGCGAAATAGAACGTGCCCATCAGGCCGATGTCGGAGGCCGAAAACCCTTCCTGCGCGCCGCGCAGCGCGATCAGCGTGCCCTGCAGCCCGTTGCCACCAAGCAGGATGCCGGCGGCGATGAGGAGCGGGATCAGCGGGCGGATGGAGGACATGCGGAACCGATGTTTAGAGCATGATCCCGAAAAGTGGGAACCGGTTTTCGGAAAAGATCATGCTTCGACAAAGAGCTAGATGAGTATGACGATTCAACGAAACGTCATACTCATCTAGATGGCTCCGCAGTTCTGAACCATTGGTGCGGCCATTGCCAGCTTCATATCCGACCGCCAACAGTGTGTAGGCGTCAGGTCGCGGCTGTTGTCCAGCCGCCCGCCTCAGGAGGCCGGTCGACAGCCGCTCAGGCTTCGTGGGCTCTCGCCAACGCTTCACCCGCCGGTGCAGGTCTGCTTGGGGCGGCCTTTCGGCCAAGCGAGCCGGCGGTCAGCAGGCTGAGGATGATAAACGGGATGCCGATGCCGAAGGCCGAGCGGATGCCCCAATGGTCGGAGACAAAGCCGAGCAGTGGCGGGCCGAGCAGGAAGGCGACAAAGGAGATTTGCGACAGCGCCGCGACATTGATTGCCGCGGAGCGGTCCGTCCGCTGGGCGGCCGCCGAGATCGCCAGCGGAAAGATCGCGCTGCTGCCGATGCCCAGCAAGGCAAAGCCCAGCATCGACACAAGCGGGACAGGCGAGAAGAAGACAAGCAGCACGCCTACCGCCATTGTGGCCAGCAGCACCCGCGCCACGCCGCTCGGCGAGTGGCGCTCGACAAAGCTGTCGGCGAAGAAGCGCGTGCTCGCTTGCGAGAATGCAAACAGCGCCACCGTGAAGCCGGCGACGAACGGGCCTGCATCGAATACGGTGCGCATGTAGATCGCGGACCAGTCGATGCTGGCGCCTTCCATCAGCATCGCCGACAGCGTTACCGCGACGAGGACGAGGATCGGCAGCGTCGGCCGCGCCAGCCTTGGCGCCGTCTCGTCATTGCCGGCGAAGCGGCTCGGCGCCGGTTCGTAGCCGCCGAGAAACAACGCCATTCCCATCGCCACCATCGGTACGACGATCGCCAGGTGCAGTTGCGGCGATATGCCGAGATGCGCAAGGGCGGCGCCGAACAGGCCGGCGCCGAAAAAGCCTATGCTCCAGAACGAATGCGCCCGGTTCATGATCCGGCGCTTGAGCAGGAATTCGGTCCTGTCGGCCTCGACATTGAGGATGATCTCGACGCTGCCGATCATCAGGCCGACCGGAATCAGCATCAGGAACAGCGCAAGCGGCCCAGGCGCATGCACGGCAAGGGCATAGGCTACCGACAAAAGCGGAACCAGCCCGAGCAATGCGCGGCGGAAGCCGACGCGCTCCAGGATCGGCGCAGCCAGCGTCAGCGCGGTCAAGGTGCCGATCGGCGTCCCGATCAGGCTGAGCCCGAGCGTGCCGTCCTCGATGCCCATGGCATGCTTGATGTCGGGCAGCCGCGGAAAGATGTTGCCCATGCCGAACGAATAGATTGCAAACCCGGCATAGACCCGGTGTTGCGGAGCGAGGCTGAGGCCAAAGGTCATGTCGGTGCTTTCAACACAGGAGAGGCTTTCAAGAGAGGAAAGCCGGCGGTTGTCGCCGCCTAGTATGCCCTGTATCTTGCACAAACATGCAAATCGTGCAAGAACGTGCACAAAGAAAAACAGGATCATGCAATGCTGACCGATGAGCGGCATCAAATCATCCGCGACCGCCTTGCCGTCGAGGGCAGGGTGCTGGCCGGCGAACTGGCGAGCCGCTTCGGCGTTTCGGAAGACACGGTTCGCCGCGACCTCAGGGAACTGGCGAAGGCCGGCCAATGCCGCCGCGTCTATGGTGGCGCGGTTGCGGCCGCACCGTTCGCCGCCACGCCGGTCGGTCTGCGCGCCAGCCATGCGGTCGAAGAAAAGACGCGGCTGGCCCGCGCGACCGTGGTATTGCTTTCGCGCGGACAGACCCTGTTCATCGACAGCGGCTCGACCAATGCCGCGATCGCCAGGGCCATCCCGCGCGACCTCGATCTGACCGTCGCCACCAATTCGCTCGAAGTTGCCACGGCGCTGTCAGAGCATACCCTGATCGAGTTGATTGTGCTGGGGGGGCGGTTCGACCGCCACCTCGGCGCCTGCGTCGGCGCCGACACGCTTGCGGCCGTCGCGCAGCTTGGCGCGGACCTGTTTATTCTGGGATCCTGTGGCCTCGACGCCACGCGCGGCGTGACGGCCTTCGATTCGGCGGAGGCCGAGGTGAAGCGGGCCATGGCCAAGAACAGCGCCGGTATCGTCATCGCCGTCACCAATGACAAGCTGGCCACCGCAGCACCCTTCCGGGTCGCCAGTCCCGAGGCGATCCGCCATCTTGTGGTCGAAAAGACCGCGCCGGCTGCGATCCTCGCCGACTTCGAACGCCAGGGCGCCGAAATCCACTTTGCCTGAACAACAGGCCCGCGCCCGATCGCCCGGCTTGCCTTGACAAATCAGGCCTCCCATGCGCTTTTCGCGCAAATTTTGGACCGGGCTTTGACGCTCGGCCCGCAACCCAGCACCCCGGACTTTTGATATGACCATGCATCGTTACCGCAGCCACACCTGTGCCCAGTTGAGAAAGAGCGATGTCGGCTCTTCCGTCCGCCTGTCGGGCTGGGTGCATCGCGTGCGCGACCATGGCGGCCTGCTGTTCATCGATTTGCGCGACCATTACGGCCTGACCCAGATCGTCGCCGATCCGGATTCGCCCGCCTTCAAGGCCGCCGAGACGCTGCGCGGCGAATGGGTGATCCGCGTCGACGGCGAGGTCAAGGCGCGCCTGCCTGACACCACCAACGCCAATTTGCCGACCGGTGAGATCGAAATCTTTGCCCGCGAAATCGAGGTGCTGTCGGCGGCCAAGGAATTGCCGCTGCCGGTGTTCGGCGAGCCGGACTATCCCGAGGACATCCGCCTGAAATACCGCTTCCTCGACCTGCGCCGCGAGACGCTGCACAGAAACATCGTGGCGCGGACGAAAATCATCGCCGAGATGCGCAAACGCATGACGGATGTCGGTTTCACCGAATTCTCGACGCCGATCCTGACGGCCTCGTCGCCGGAAGGCGCGCGCGACTTCCTGGTGCCGTCGCGCATCCATCCCGGCACCTTCTACGCGCTGCCGCAGGCGCCGCAGCAGTACAAGCAGCTGATCATGGTCTCCGGCTTCGACCGCTATTTCCAGATCGCGCCATGCTTCCGCGACGAAGACCCGCGCGCCGACCGTCTGCCCGGCGAATTCTACCAGCTCGACCTCGAAATGAGCTTCGTCGAGCAGGACGACGTGCTGTCGACCATGGAACCGGTGATGCGCGGCGTCTTCGAGACCTTCGCCAACGGCAAGCCGGTGACGCAGAAATTCCAGCGCATCCCGTATGACGTCGCGATGCGCAAATACGGTTCCGACAAGCCAGACCTGCGCAACCCGATCGAGATGCAGGCCGTCTCCGACCATTTCCGCGATTCCGGCTTCAAGGTGTTCGCCAACATCCTGGCCAACGACCCGAAGGCCGAAGTGTGGGGCATCCCGGCAAAGACCGGCGGCAGCCGCGCCTTCTGCGATCGCATGAACTCCTGGGCGCAAGGCGAGGGACAGCCTGGGCTAGGCTATATCTTCTGGCGCAAGGAGGGAGAAAAACTCGAAGGCGCCGGTCCGCTGGCCAAGAACATTGGCGAGGAGCGCACCGAGGCAATCCGTCAGCAGCTCGGCCTTGCCGATGGCGACGCCGCCTTCTTCGTTGCTGGCGACCCCAAGAAATTCGTCACCTTCGCGGGTGCCGCGCGCACGCGCGCCGGCGAGGAACTGAACCTTGTCGACCGCGAACGCTTCGAGCTCTGCTGGATCGTCGATTTCCCGTTCTTCGAATGGAACGAGGAAGAGAAGAAGATCGATTTCGCCCACAACCCGTTCTCGATGCCGCAGGGCGGTATCGAGGCGCTCGGTGGCGACGACCTGCTCGGCATCAAGGCTTTCCAGTACGACATGGTCTGTAACGGCTTCGAGATCGCCTCGGGCGGTATCCGCAACCATCTGCCCGAGACCATGGTCAAGGCGTTCGAGACGGTCGGGCTCGATCGCGCCACGGTCGAGGAGCGCTTTGGCGGCCTCTACCGCGCCTTCCAGTATGGCGCCCCGCCGCATGGCGGCATGGCGGCCGGTGTCGACCGTGTCGTCATGCTTCTGGTGGGCGCCAAGAACCTGCGCGAGATCACCATGTTCCCGATGAATCAGCAGGCCTACGACCTGTTGATGAACGCGCCTTCGGAAGCCACGCCTCAGCAGCTGCGCGAGCTCTCATTGCGCGTCGCGGCGGTAAAGAAGGACGCCTGATCCCCAAAGTTCCGGCAGTTCTTTAAAAAACTGCCGGAACCGATTCTTTCGGATAGACAATCCAACAAAAAAGCCCGGCATCACTGCCGGGCTTTTGCTTTTTTGAGCGTTTCGCTCGATCAGTCTTCGTTGGCCTTGACGTGGACGCCGAGCGTCTTCGGCAGGTCGAGCGGGTTGGACATCGCGCCCGCCATGATCAATGCGAACGGCACCGCTGCCGGCGGCTCTGCCGAAATCTCGAGGCTCTTCGGGTCGTCGAGGTATTTGCCCACCGCTGCCGTCACTTCGGCCGTCAGTTCGGGATTGTTGAGCTGCGCCATGCCGAACGGCACGATCGCCTTGGCCTGGTTGGCGATGTCCTTGGCCGACATGCCCTGCTGCTTGCCGACATACTCAAGCACCTTGCCGGTCAGCGAATCGTCATCGAAGCGGACCGAAGCACCGTTGAAGGAGAGCTGCTGCAACAGGCCGAGCATGGCCATGCCTTGCGCCGAATTGTCGGCGCCTTCGGGCTGCGCCGCCAGCTTCTTCTGCATCTCCTGCATCGACTTGACGAAGTCGACCGTGTAGCCGCCGAGGCCGAAGGTCATGCCGAGCGTGCCGGCATTCTCGACCGAGATGTCGTATTTCGACAGGTCCATCTTGCCGTCGCTCGGCTGCCAGGTGCCGCCGATGTCGATATTGCCCGATATGTTCTGGTAGCCCAAGGCGTCGATGGCTTCCTTGGACTTCGGATCGTCGACCAGGGTCAGATCGGCGTTGAACTTTTCCGTGGTGGCGGAAAATTCCATCGCCTTGCCGTCGGCCGGAGGCGTGATCTGGACAGCAACGCCATCTACCGAGAAGGCGGTCTTGTCGGCAACCTTGACCGTCAGGTTTTCGAGTTCGGCCGACTTGTACATCATCATCGAGCCGAGCGGGCCTGTAGCGCCCTCGGCCGGGATGTTGGCATCATGGATGACGAAGGGGGTGAGGTTGAGCGTGACGCCGTCCTTGCTGTGCTCGAATGCGGACGTCGAGATGGTTGCGATATCGAAGCCGCCATTGGCTTCGGTCACGCCTTCAAGCTTGACGTCGCCGATCGGCAGCGCTTCCTTTTCGGCCGCCGGCTTAACCGACACGCCCTGCAGCACCATGCTGGAATTGTCGCCGGTAACCCCGGTCCAGGAGATATCGACGCCCTGGGCGGCAAGTGCGGCCTTCAGCCGGTCGGCAACCGCAGCGTCCTGCGCAAAGGCGGCATTCAGCGGCAGGGTCAGCAAAAAGGTCGAAAAAGCGAGTGTCTTGAGTGTCGAGCGTTGGATTGTCATCGCGAGTTCCCTGAGAGAGTCCTGAAAAGTGTTTTCTGAATTCTACGCCGTCACCATTCCGTGACGAACTGGACGGGAAAAAGGCACTTTCCCCCAGATTTGTCGAAAATCACGGCGAAAGGCAAATCGGAGCGGGAGCCTTCGCTCGATGCGGTGAATATGTCATGAAGGTCGGGCTCCCCTGCGTACCATCTCCTGCCTTAGAGAGGGCGTGTAACAGATTGATGTTGGTTGGCAACAGCACTGCTACCGGTGCTGTTGCACAGGGACGGCACGTTGGACATGAAATCCATCACACCGTGCGATGGACTGATCACCTTTTACAGCCAGGACCGCGCAAATTGCGGATACTGACACCGGCGCCTTGCCGCGAATCACCCGCTCGGCTAGTCCAGCCGCATGGGAAAAAGGCTTTTGCCGCCTGAAGATGGCGGCGGTGACCACATCGAACCGGTCGATCTGAAGAAGGCGCTGGAAGAGCGCTATCTCGCCTATGCGCTGTCGACCATCATGCACCGGGCTCTGCCGGATGTGCGCGACGGGCTGAAGCCCGTGCATCGCCGCATCATGCATGCCATGCGGCTGCTCAGGCTCAACCCCGACCAGGGCTTTGCCAAATGCGCCCGCATCGTCGGCGACGTGATGGGCAAGTTCCATCCGCACGGCGACCAGTCGATCTACGACGCGCTGGTGCGCCTGGCGCAGGATTTCTCCATGCGCTATCCGCTGGTCGACGGGCAGGGCAATTTCGGCAATATCGACGGCGATAACGCTGCCGCCATGCGCTATACCGAGGCGCGCATGACCGAGGTGGCGAGCGATTTGCTTGCCGGCATCACCGAGAATGCCGTCGATTTCCGACCGACCTACAATGAGGAGGACGAGGAGCCTGTGGTGCTCCCCGGCGCCTTCCCGAATCTGCTCGCCAACGGCTCTTCAGGCATTGCGGTCGGCATGGCGACGTCCATCCCGCCGCACAACGCCGCCGAGCTTTGCAACGCAGCGCTGCATCTGATCGAGCAACCGGACGCACCGGTGGCCAAGTTGATGGAGTTCGTCCAGGGACCGGATTTCCCCACCGGCGGCATCATCGTCGACAGCCGCGCTTCCATCCTGGAGGCCTATGAGACCGGCCGCGGCGGTTTTCGCGTGCGCGCCAAATGGCGCCAGGAGGATCAGGGCAGGGGCACCTGGAGCATCGTCGTCACTGAAATTCCTTACGGCATCCAGAAGGCCAGGCTGATCGAAAAGATCGCCGAGCTTTTGATCGCGCGCAAATTGCCGCTGCTCGAGGATATCAGGGACGAAAGCGCCGAGGACGTCCGCATCGTGCTGGTGCCGAAGAGCCGTACCGTCGATCCCGGCATTCTGATGGAATCGCTGTTCAAGCTGACCGAGCTCGAAAGCCGGTTTCCCCTCAACATGAACGTGCTGTCTCGTGGCAAGGTGCCCAACGTCCTTTCGCTGAAGGGCGTGCTGAAGGAGTGGCTCGACCATCGGCGCGATGTGCTGATCCGTCGCTCGAAGCATCGGCTTGGCGAGATCGAGAAGCGGCTGGAAATCCTTGCCGGTTACCTGATCGCCTATCTCAACATCGACGAGGTCATCAGGATCATCCGTGAGGAGGATGAGCCCAAGCAGGTGATGATGGCCCGCTGGTCGCTCACCGACACCCAGGCCGAAGCCATCCTCAACATGCGGCTGCGCGCCTTGCGCAAGCTGGAAGAGTTCGAGATCCGCAAGGAATTCGACGGTCTCACCACCGAAAAGAAGCAGATCGAGGCATTGCTCGCATCCGACGCCAAGCAATGGTCGACGATCAAATGGGAAGTCACCCAGGTTCGCGACAAGTTTGGCCCGGACACTGAGCTCGGCAAGCGCCGCACCCAGTTCGCCGACGCGCCGGAACATGATCTGACCGACATTGCGCACGCCATGATCGAGCGCGAGCCGGTCACCGTGGTGGTCTCGGAGAAGGGGTGGCTCAGGGCCATGAAAGGCCATCTGGCCGACCATTCCACGCTCACCTTCAAGGAAGGCGACAGCCTCAAGCTTGCCTTCCATGCCCAGACCACCGACAAGATCCTGGTCTTCACCACCGGCGGCAAGTTCTACACCATCGGCGCCGACCGGCTGCCGGGCGGCCGTGGCCATGGCGAGCCGATCCGCATCATTGTCGACATGGACAACGACCAGGACATCGTCACCGCTTTCGTCCACGACCCGAAGCGCAAGCTGCTGCTTGTCTCCTACGATGCCAACGGCTTCATCGTGCCGGAGGAAGAGGTCGTCGCCAACACCCGCAAGGGCAAGCAGGTGATGAACGTCAAGGCGCCCGACGAGGCCAAGGCCTGCGTCCCGGTTTCCGGCGATCACCTCGCCATCGTCGGCGAGAACCGCAAGATGCTGGTGTTTGCGCTCTCCGAAATCCCCGAAATGGGCCGCGGCAAGGGCGTTCGCCTGCAGAAATACAAGGATGGCGGTCTGCTCGACCTGAAACCCTTCACGCTGGCGAGTGGCCTGTCATGGCAGGATTCGGCCGAACGCACATTTACACGCTCGCGCGAGGAGCTGGCGGAGTGGATCGGCGCCAGAGCATCGGCGGGCCGGATGGTGCCGAAGGGATTTCCGCGGACGGGGAAGTTTGGGTAGCTGATCTCCCCCCTTGAGGGGGAGATGTCGCCGAAGGCGACAGAGGGGGTCGGTACGTCCAGACGCGACACCCCTTTGCCGGCCGAGGAGGCTGGCGCTCCACGCGCGGCGACCCCCTCTGGCCTGCCGGCCATCTCCCCCTCGAGGGGGGAGATTAGCTACCATTTGGACTATCGTCACGATTGCGGCACTATAACAGTGCATAAACGCTTGATTGGCCGGGGAGAGATGGGCGTTTGAAGGAAGCCAAGATCCAGAAGCCGGAGCGTCAGCAGCGCCTGTTCGGCCTGTCGACGCCGTTGAGGGCCGCCGTCATCCCGCCGCTGTCGGCGGCGCGCTGGCTGTTGGTGCTGATCGTCGCCGCAGGCGTCTATTTCTTCCACGGCTTCCTGTTTCCGGTGCTGGCAGCGCTCGTCATTGCCTTCGCCAGCTGGCCGCTCTACCGCCGGCTGCTTGCCGGCGTCGGCGGCAACCGCACGATTGCCGCGACCCTTGCCATCCTGTTCATCCTGACCTTCCTGGTGGTGCCGATCGCGCTTGCCGGCACCTATGCCATCAACGAAGTCCGTGAATGGGTCGGCTGGGCGATCGAGACCAACCGGCACGGCGCGGTCACCCCGCACTGGATCGCCACGCTGCCGGTGATCGGCGAGTGGCTGAACGAACAGTGGGTAGACAATTTCGGCCACCCAGGCGGCATCGGCGAACTCATCCAGCTGGTCAGCGGCGCCAATATAGGCAGCATCTATCGCGGCGTGCTGGCGGCCGGCGGCAGCGCCTTCGGCCTGTTGCTGACGCTGCTGTTCATGATGATCGCCCTGTTCTTTGCCTATCGCGACGGCGAGCACTTTGCCGGCCAGATCGACCGGCTCGGCGAACGCATCCTGCCTACGCGCTGGGAGCGGATTTCGCGCGTCGTGCCGGCAACCATCTCGTCCACCGTCACCGGCATGACCGTGATCGCCATCGGCGAGGGGCTGGTGCTCGGCGTCGCCTACTGGCTGGCCGGCGTGCCGTCGCCGGTGACGCTGGGCGCGCTCACCGGCGTGATGGCGCTGATCCCCGGCGGCGCGCCGCTGTCCTTTACGCTGGTGTCGATCTACCTCGCCGCAAGCGGCTCGCCGATGGCGGGACTGGCGCTGTTCATCTGGGGTGCGGTGGAACTCTTCATCGTCGACAAGACCTTGCGCCCGAAACTGGTTGGCGGGCCGATCAAATTGCCTTTCCTGCCGACCTTTTTCGGCCTGATCGGCGGCGTCAAGACCATGGGCTTTCTCGGCCTGTTCATCGGCCCTGTGCTGATGGCGCTCTTGGTCGCGATCTGGCGCGAATGGCTGCGCGAGGTGGAACTGGCCGAGGAAATTCAGCCCGGTTCGCCGGTCGAAATCGAAGCCGACCCACAGGTCGAGGTTCTGCCTGCACCCGGCGTAGCGAAGAAAGCCAGCGCCTGATCCGCAGTCCCGGTCGCGTTAAGGTTCCTTGAGGTCAGATCACTCCCAGCCAAGAAAGTACCAGCCGAGCGTCCACGCTGCTGAGGCACATAGTGTGACCGAAATCGGCAGTACGACGAAAACGATCCAAAAGAATCCGTCCAGCGTGGTTCGCATTTGAAAGCGTGTGTACTGCAATATTAGCGCTGCTATCGCGCCGACCGAGGCAGCGGCCGAAGTCAGCCCCAGGACGACAAACCACGCTACGGAAAGTCCGTCCATGGGGCGGGAGAAGATCGCTGGGCCAGTAAAGCAAAGCGCTAGACCAACAACTACGAAAATTATCGCCGCGATGCGCTTCATTGAATGCAGGCCCAATTAAATTTGGACCTATCTTGAAGGATACCTGTTACTTGCGGACTAACGCGACGATAGGATTACGCAGATCGAGATTGTCGCAGAAACCGATCCGGGGAAATAGCAGGCTCGCGCCTGACGTAGACTCAGTTGAGCGTCTCGCCATCCAGCACACGCTTGTAAAGCTCGATATAGCCGAGCGTGGCCTTTCTCATGGGGAAGCGCGTTGCCGCAGACTCGCGGCATTGCTCAGGCGTAAGGGACGCAACGGCATCCAGAGCCTTGCCGAATTCTTCGTCGGTCTCGAACAGCCGGCCGCTATCGGCGTCAACCGTCTCCGGTAGAGCGCCCCTCGGAGTGCTGAGGACCGGCGTGCCGCAAAGCATGGCCTCGACAGGTGCGTTGCCGAACGGCTCTTCCCAGGCGATGGGATTGAGGAAGGCTCTCGCTTCGCCCAGCAGGCGCAGCTTTACCTCGCCATCGACGATACCGTGAAAGCGATAACGACTGCCGAGGGTTTTGAAGAACACGCCATCGCGGCGTGTTTGGCTGCGTCCGAGCAGCTTCCATCGTGCCCCGCCGGCGATGTCGAGTTGGAAATCGAATTTCCTGGCAAGATCGACCGCCCGGTTGAGCCCCTTGCTGGAGCGTGCAATGCCGGCGAGGAAAAGCACGTTGCGGCCCTTTGACGGTGACAGCCGGTATTCGTCCACCGGGAAGCCGTTGTAGACGAAGGTTTTGTAGCCGTAGAAGCGGGCATGATTGGCGCTGATGAAACTCCAGTTGGGCATAGCGGGCAAGCCCGGCAGGATCTCGCGCATGGTGTTCACGGTCGGAATACCGAGATCGAACGGCCAGCTATGCGTATGGAGGATCTGGGTGTCGGCGGGGATGGCTTTTCTGACCTCGTCTTCGGTCGATGCGTGCCGGACCTCGCAAAGTGGATGGCTTGAACCCGGCGCCGCGATGACCACGACGCGGTGGCCCAGCTTGGCAAGGTCGGTCGCCAGCCAGTTGACCTGACGCTGGATACCGCCATAGCCGACGCAGGGAATGGCTCCCTTCAAGACAAGCGTGATATGCATTCCGCCCCCGGATTGCCCATTAGAAAAAACTAAATAGGGGCAATGATGGGGATCGGCAACCGCGACGTTCGAATAAGTCTAGGCCGGGTAGGCAACCGCGAGCGCCGCGCGGCGCTTGCGTCCCTCATGCAATTGCCACAGCGAATGCGCGACCAGCGTGACGATCAAGATCGCGCCGCCAATCAGGCTGTTGCGTGACGGCGTCTCGGCAAAGATCATCCAGATCCAGACCGGCGCCAGCACCGTTTCCAGCAGATAGAACATCGCCACTTCGGGGCCCGAAATGTATTTTGGTCCGTTGGCCAGGCAGAAGAACGAGATCGGCATGATGACGGCGCCGTTGAAGATGATCCACCAGGGCGCTTCGACCTGAAAGCCGGTCCTGGAGACCATGAACACCGCCAGCACCAAGGGCAAGATGACGCCGATCAGCGCGGTAAAACCCATATCCTTGCCGCTGGCGCGCGAGATGGTGATGGCGCAGGCGACGCAGAGCGACGAGCACAAGGCCATGATGTCACCGAACAGATAGCCATTGCCGATGGAGTCGCCGACGATGATGGCGATCCCGATGATCATCAATGCCAGCGCCGCCAGCGACAGCGGCTGTGGCCTTTCCCTAAGGAACACCCAGGACAGTAACGCCGAGAACATGGTGGTGAAGGCAAGGATGAAGACGAGGTCGGCGGTCGAGGTGTTGTAGACGGCGGTGATGAAAGCGATCGAGCCGAGGCCGTAGAGCGTTGCCACCGCCAGCCCCAGCCGTCCCGGAACGAGCTGTGGCGCCTTGTTGCTCAACGAGCGCCACACCGCCCAGATGAGAAGCCCGGCAATGAGGGTGCACCCGGCGCGCAACAGCAGGATCGTCCATGGCTCGCCATGAGCGAGCCGGATCAGCGGAATATCGACGGTCAGCGTCATACCGCCAAGCGCGGTGAGCAGAAGTCCTTTGGTGTGAGCATCGTGGGATGACATGAAGCGACTTTCGCAATGAATTCGATGGCCGGCCCGGCGCGATCGCACACTCTCCGCCAACAGGCGGAAAGACCAGCATCATCTCAGTTGAAAATGTTTAGGCCCAGACTTGGGGAAAGAGCAGTTAGCGCGTGACCGCTTCGTGGTCGTAGCGTTCCCAGCCCTTCGGGCCGAGATGCTCCTGCGGCATGAAACGCATCTTATAGTTCATCTTGCGCGAGCCGTTGACCCAATAGCCGAGATAGACATGGGGCAGGCCCATGGCCCTGGCGCGGGCGATATGGTCGAGGATCATGAAGGTGCCGAGCGAGCGGTCCTCGAACTCGGGATTGAAGTAGGAATAGACCATCGACAGGCCGTCGGCCATCTTGTCGGTCAGCGCCACGGCGATCAACTCGCCCTGGCCCTTGCCAGTGATGAAAGTGTCGGGACCGCGGCGCCGGTATTCGATGACCTTGGTGTCGACATGGGTGTCCTCGACCATCATGGCGTAGTCGAGCACCGTCATGTCGGACATGCCGCCGCGGCGGTGGCGGGCGTCGAGATAGCCGCGGAACAGCGAGTACTGCTCGGTTGACGGCTGCGCGTCATGCATGGCGCCGATGAGATCGGAATTGCGCTGGATCACCCGCTTCATGTTGCGGCTGGCGGTGAATTCCTGCGCCAGGATGCGCACGGAGACGCAGGCGCGGCAGGTCTCGCAGGCCGGCCGGTAGGCGATGTTCTGCGAGCGCCGGAAGCCGCCTTGCGTCAGCAGGTCGTTCATCTCCGGCGCCTTGTCGCCGACAAGATGCGTAAACACCTTGCGTTCGAACTGGCCCTCAAGATATGGGCACGGCGACGGCGCGGTCAGAAAGAACTGCGGCGACTGGGTCGGATGCTGCGTCATCGAACCTTGGGAACACTCCTGCGAATCGCTCTACCTTTGGCTCGGCTGGCGAAAAATTCAACAGGATTGTGAAGGCGCAGGTGAACGGACGCCTTCACATTTGCGCACAAATGCTTTTTGGGACCATTTGAGCGCCGGTTCAACGGTCGCTGCGGCTGACAACCGTGCCAAGCAGCAGGTCGTGCAGCGTGCGCTTGCGATCGGAAAACAGCGTCACCAGGAGAACGAGCGGCGTCAGGATGACGGTGCTCGCCCAGAACAGCACCGAATGGACGACGGCGGTGAGCCCGTCGATACGGCTGCCGTCGAGGCGATCGAGCCGAATGCCCATCATCTTCATGCCCGACGTGGCCTGGTTGCGACCGCCCAGCGTGTTCCAGATGTAGAGAATGGCGACCGCCGGTACGAGGATGGAGTATAGCGCCCAGCCGAGACCGAATGTCAAAAGCCCGAGCACGGCCACCAGGATCGCGAACGGAATGGTGAGCAGCGCCACGATGCAATAGTCGATGATGAAGGCGAGGCTGCGCCGCGTGCGCACACCGTCATAGGCCCTGACGTCGTCAAGCCTGCTGGTGATGATTTCGCCGATAAGTACGCGCGCGTTCATATCATGTCCTCGCCATGGCATCCCGATGGGAATGCCCGTCGCCCTTTCAAATGGTGAGGGCGACGGCGAATTCAAGAAACGGACACTTCGGCGTCCGGCGCAACTTCCCTAGAAGATGCCGCGGAAAAGACGGTAGCGGACCCTGTCCATATACTCGCGGTATTCCTCCGTCCTTGCCAGGATAGCTTCCTCCCGCAGGATGCGATGGATCTGGAAGAGCGTGATGATGGCATAGACGGTGAAGTTATAGATCGAGAAGCTCGACAGCAGGAACAGAATGTGTCCGATCAAATAGCCGGCGTAGATTGGATGCCGCACGAACCGGTAGGCGCCGCCGGTTACCACGCCGCGATTGGCGGGCAGGATGGCGAAGGAGCGGCCAAGCGAAATCTTGCCCCAGATGACGATCCAAAGCCCAATGAACTGGATCGGCGCCGCGATATAGAGCGGGATGATTGGAACGCCGGCCTCCATCGAGATGAAACCGGCGCCGAAGCCGGCTGCCAGTGCGATGAAGACGGTGAAGGGGTTCCAGTCGCGCACCAAGGGTCGCCGCGCCGTCAGCAACCAGATGAAAGTCAATGAGTCCGAGATCATCAGCAGCAACACGTTGAGACGCGCTGGATCGACAACCAGATGGCTCACCCCGCGATAGACAAAGAGCGCGGCGACAGCCAGGGCTATGAAACGGAACAGTCCCTCGCGCAGATCGGCGAGGATTTCGCGGTTGCGCGGACTGGACCAGAAACGC
This sequence comes from Mesorhizobium sp. P2_F7, assembly GCF_056403695.1. Taxonomy (NCBI): domain Bacteria; kingdom Pseudomonadati; phylum Pseudomonadota; class Alphaproteobacteria; order Hyphomicrobiales; family Phyllobacteriaceae; genus Mesorhizobium; species Mesorhizobium sp. P2_F7. Next base: position 316,858 of record NZ_JBFUFA010000004.1, read on the forward strand.
GCCTCTGCGCCAGGCAGCGTCTCACTCTTGAAAATGCTCAAATCAGTCACCCCGATGATCCCCTCGAGAGTGACCATTGCACGCAAGCCGTTGCCGTCGGGTTAAGCTTTCTTGAGCACTTGTCACATTACGCCGGAAGATTCGCCGCAGTTGGGCCGAACCGCACGAGTTTGCGGTCTGGGCAGTTGAACATGACACTCTTCCCAGTTTAGCTTGCTGCGGCGCAACAAGACGCCGAGGGGACGGGGTTACATGGATTACGACATGCTGGTCATCGGCAGCGGCCCTTCCGGCCGCCGCGCCGCGGTGCAATCGGCCAAGCTCGGCAAATCGGTGCTGGTGGTCGACAGGGGCCGGCGCCTCGGCGGCGTCTCGGTGCACACCGGCACCATCCCGTCGAAGACGTTGCGCGAGACGGTGCTCAACCTCTCCGGCTGGCGCGAGCGCGGCTTTTACGGCCGCGGCTACCGGGTCAAGCAGGACATTTCCATCGCCGATCTGGTCGATCGCCTGCACAAGACGCTCGACCACGAGGTCGAGGTGCTGCAGCACCAGTTCATGCGCAATGCGGTGAAAAGCGCGCGCGCCACGGCGAAATTCCTCGGCCCCAACAAAATCAGCCTGACGGCGGACAATGGCGACTACTCGGAAGTCGGTTTTGCCAATGCGCTGATTGCGGTCGGCACCCGGCCACACCGGCCGCGCGACGTGCCCTTCGACAAGGTCCGCGTCTTCGACAGCGACGAGATGCTGGAACTCGACCGTTTGCCGCGCACGCTGACGGTGATCGGCGCCGGCGTCATCGGCGTCGAATATGCCACCATCTTTTCTGCCCTCGACGTGCCGGTGACGCTGGTCGAGCCGCGCAACACCATCCTCGATTTCGTCGACCGCGAGATCGTCGACGACTTCATCCACCAGATGCGCGACCGCGGCATGACCATTCGCCTCGGCAGCACGGTCAAGGAAATCGTCTCAAAACCCGACTATGCCGAAGTGACGCTCGCCGACGGCCGCACCATCCGCTCCGAGGTTGTGCTCTATGCCGCCGGCCGCAGCGGCAATCTCGGCAGCCTCGGCCTCGACGTGGTGGGCATCGAGGCCGACTCCAGAGGCCGCATCAAGGTCGATCCGCAGACGTTTCAGACCGCCGTGCCCAACATCTATGCCACCGGCGACGTCATCGGCTTTCCCAGCCTCGCCTCGACCTCAATGGAGCAGGGCAGGGTGGCCGCCTGCCATGCCTTCGGCGTGCAGTTGCCGCCGCCGCCGGAAACCTTTCCCTATGGCATTTACGCGGTGCCGGAAATCTCCACCGTCGGCCAGTCGGAGGAACAGGTGCGCGAGAGCGGCGCTGCCTACGAAGTCGGCGTGGCACGTTTTCGCGAAACCTCGCGCGGCCACATCATGGGCGTCAACACCGGCTTCCTGAAGCTGCTGTTCTCGGTCGAGACACGCCGGCTGCTCGGCGCCCACATCGTCGGCGAGGGCGCCACCGAACTGATCCATATCGGCCAGGCGGTGATCAATCTCGGCGGCACCGTCGACTTCTTCGTCAACAATACCTTCAACTACCCGACGCTGGCCGAGGCCTACAAGATCGCCGGCCTCGATGCCTGGAACCGGATGGGGCAGGGGTAGGCAGGGTTTTTGGCTAGCCTTCCATCTGGGCGAGCAGTGCCAGCATGACATCGGCCGAGGGCATCGGCAGTACGGCCTCGATCTCCGCCGGGCGCACCCCGGCGATCGCATCAGCGCCTGCCGCGACGGTGCCCAGCGGTCCGCGGAAACCGACCAGGCAAGCTCCTGCAGCTTCGGGCTGGTCAGCGCGTCTAGCTGTCCAGCCGCACCTGCGATCGACCGAATCCACATCTTTCAGCCGGCTTACTGTTTTCAGTGGCTCGTTGCGGCGTTATGTGAGTTGATGGGGTGGACGGGCGCGACGGGAGATCGAGATGCTGGGCTGGTTCCGCAAGCTGCTGCCGCGCGAGGATCGCTTCTTCGATCTGTTTGAACGGCATTCCCGTACCGTAGTCGGTGGCGCCGAGGCGCTCGAGCAGCTTCTCCAGGGCAAGGATATCGAGCGCTGGTGCCAGAAAATCATCGATCTCGAGGACGAGGCCGATCATATCACGGCCGAAGTCCTGCTGGCGGTGCGGCGTTCCTTCATCACGCCCTTCGATCGCGGCGACATCAAGGACCTTATTCAGTCGATGGATGATGCCATCGACATGATGCACAAGACCGTCAAGACGGTGAAGCTGTTCGAAAAGAAGGAGTTCGACCCGCTGATGCAGGAAATGGGTGGCGTCATCGTTGCCGCCTCCAGGCTGGTTGCGGAAGCGATCCCGCTGCTCAGCAAAGTCGGCACGCATACGGTGCGCCTCAACGCCATCGCGGAAGAAGTCATGCGCGTCGAAAGCCGCGCCGACGATCTGCATGAGCAAGGATTGAAGGACCTGTTCAAGCGGCATGGCCGCAGCGATCCGATGGCCTACCTGATCGGCAGCGAGATTTATGGCCAACTGGAGAAAGTGGTCGACCGCTTCGAGGACGTCGCCAACGAGATCAGCGGCATCGTCATCGAGAACGTTTAGGCAATGGAAGCCACCATCGCCTTTCCCGTGCTGGCCGGCCTTGTCGCCGTCGCGCTGTTTTTCGATTTTCTCAACGGCCTGCACGATGCGGCGAACTCCATCGCCACCATCGTGTCCACCCGCGTGCTGAGGCCGCAATATGCGGTGTTATGGGCGGCCTTCTTCAATTTCATCGCCTTCATGTTCTTCGGCCTCCATGTCGCCGAGACCGTGGGAAAAGGCATAGTTGATGTCACCATTGTCACGCCGGCGGTGATCTTTTCGGCGCTTGTCGGCGCCATTGTCTGGAACATCGTCACCTGGATTGCCGGTATCCCCTCGAGCAGTTCGCATGCGCTGATCGGCGGGTTGGTCGGCGCAGGCATTGCCAAGGCCGGCGTCGGTGCCATCGTCTGGACGGGGCTTGGCAAGACGGTCGCCGCAATCGTCGTGTCGCCGGCAACCGGCTTTGTTCTGGCGCTGGTCCTGATCCTGGCCGTTTCCTGGCTGTTCGTGCGCCAGACGCCGTTCGCCGTCGACAGCACCTTCCGAGTCCTGCAGTTCTTCTCCGCCTCGCTCTATTCGCTCGGCCACGGCGGCAATGACGCGCAGAAGACCATGGGCATCATCGCGGTGTTGCTTTACTCGCAAGGCATGCTCGGCGAAAAATTCTACGTGCCGCTTTGGGTCGTCCTCACCTGCCAGTCGGCGCTGGCGCTGGGCACCTTGTTTGGCGGGTGGCGCATCGTTCACACAATGGGCTCGAAAATCACAAGGCTGAACCCGATGCAGGGCTTCTGCGCTGAGACCGGCGGCGCCATCACCCTGTTCGCGGCTACCTGGCTTGGCATTCCCGTGTCGACCACCCACACGATCACCGGCGCCATCATCGGCGTCGGCGCTGCCCGCCGCGTCTCGGCCGTGCGCTGGGGCATTGCCGGTAACATCGTCGTCGCCTGGGTTGTCACCTTGCCGGCCACGGCGGCAATTTCGGCGCTCACCTATTTTGTCACGCGCCTGGGCGGCTGACGCGGAGCCCTGAAGTGTCGTTTGATTTTCTGGCCAAAAACCCTGTCGCCCAAGCCGGCCCTTATCGGGCTTTTGCCGGATTTCTGCTAGGCAACAGTTTCACGACGCTGGCCTCTTGGAGGGTTTTGAGCGCTTCCTCTTTGGTGAGGCCGAACTTGCGGGCAAAGTAGGCGGCTTCGATCGCCATTTCGCGATCTGCCTGCGGTTCGGCTTTCTGCTTTGCCTTCTTGCCCACGACACGAATCATAGCACATTCCGCTAGATAGCTCCAAAGAAGCTCGTCCACCGCGCTTTTTGCACGGGCAGCGGCGAGTGGGGTACTCGACTTACTTTGCCTGGATTGCGGCGCGGTCGCGAACGTCGGTGGCTCTCTCAATCCTGGCCACTCTCGGATGGGATGGCCGCGCTTGCCGGCACGTTGCAGTGAGCTATGATTTGCTATCCGGCAATCGGTTCCGCCATCCACTGCCTCGCGATCACGGCATCAGGGTCGCCGATTTCATGGCCGGACGCCACGATCCGGGCATCGACCTCGGCGCCGCTTTTGGCGAGCAGCGTTACCAGCGCGGGCGCAAACGGTTCGTAGGTCTCGTCGGCGGCGCCGGCGATGATCAGCACGCGCGTTCCGCTGAGGTCGGCTGACGGCGCATCGTCAAGCACGGGCATCGCTCTCAGCAGCGCCGCTTTTCGCACGAGGCCCGGGTTGAGCAGCATCAGGCTCGAGACCAGATTTGCCCCGTTGGAATAGCCGAGGAATGTAGCCCGCGTGAGATCGAGCCGATGATGCTTCGCGGCTTCGCTGGCGAATGCGGCAAAGGCTGACGTCTCGGCACGGATGCTTGCCTGCTCGAAGCGGGTCGGGGTGATCCGCTCGAACCAGCGAAAGCCGTCCTCCTGGGGAATGCGGCCGCGCACCGCGACCAGTGTGGCGTCGGGTGCGATCTGCGTCGCAATCGGCAGCATCGTCGTTTCGTCAACACCCGATCCGTGCAGCAAAAACAGGCATTCGCCGCTGGCATTTTCCGGGTTCAGGAGGCGGTAAGGGAAGGCCAGATCCTGGTGCAGAACACCATGCTTTTCGGTATATTCGGGCACGCTCATATCTCTTTGATTTCGTAGATATATTGGTCATTTGCCGGCTTCAAAACGGAATATTTTCATGCTCCGCGAAATGTGATTGAACCAGGCCCATTTCAGACCGTTTCTGCGCCGATATGCTTCCTGCGGGAGGAATCGAAGCGGTGTGCGCCGATGGTCGCATCCCGGCATGAACAACACGAGCATCCTTGCTCTCGCTTTGAGGCCTTTTGTCGATGACTACGCAACTCCCGCCGGATCGCGCCGAACGCGATACCCGTATCGATGTGTTCCGCGCGCTCGCTCTCCTGACCATCTATATCGACCACGTGCCGGGCACCGTCTTCGAGACGCTGACCTACAAGAATTTCGGATTCTCGGACGCGGCGGAAGCGTTCGTGCTGATCTCGGGCATGTCCGTGGCGCTCGCCTATGGCAACAAGTTCCAGACCGGTGGCCGGCTGTTGGCGACGTTGAAGATGTGGCGCCGCGCCGGCGTCCTCTACACCGCCCACATCGTCACCACCATGGCGGTGATGGCGATGTTTTGCGCAGCCGCGGTCTTCGCCCACCGGCCTGAGCTGCTGAAGCTGATCAACATCGAACCGCTGATGAAGAACACGCCAGAGGTGATGGTCGGCATCGTCACGCTCGGCCACCAGCTCGGCTACAACAACATCCTGCCGGTCTATGCGGCGCTGCTGTTGATGGCGCCGCTCTTCCTGCTCTTCGTCAGCTACCGGCCGCTGCCGGCACTGGTCTTTTCCGGTGCCCTGTGGTTCGTCGCCGGCATCTGGCAGATCGCGCCGCCGAACTATCCGGAGCCCGGCTTCTGGTTCCTCAACCCGCTGTCCTGGCAGTTCCTGTTCAACATCGGCCTGGCCGGAATGCTGCATGTCCGGCGCGGCGGCACGATTCCCGTCAATCGCTGGCTGGTGGGCGCCGCGGCGGCCTATGTCGCGGCAGCGCTGGTCTGGGTGCACAGCCCGCTCTGGGGCCAGATCACCTGGTTCGATCTGCCTGTGGTGATCGGCGGCTTCGACAAGACCTTCCTGTCGCTGCCGCGCCTGCTGCACGTTCTGGCGGTGAGCTATCTGATCGTCGCCTTGCCGGCCGTGTCGAACCTGTTCCGTCTCAGCCCGGACCATCCGCTCTCGTTGCTCGGCAAGCGGTCGCTGCCGGTCTTCCTTGCCGGCACGGTGATCGCCATGGTGGCGCAGGTGATGAGGCTGATCAATCCTGGCGGCTTTGCCTATGACGCCTTGCTGATATCGGCCGGCATCGCCATGCAGTTCGCGCTCGCCTTCTATCTCGAATGGCTGTCTGGGGTCGGTTGGTCGGGCAAGAAACAGGTCCGCACCGAAGCGCCGGCCGCTCGCCAGCCTTTCGGCATGTCGCCCGTGGTGGCAAGGCTGAGGCGGTGATCCCGGCTCGGCTGCTCTAGCTGAGGGACGGACCGGACGACGCCCGCACCACAAGATCGACCGGCAGCAACAACCGTTGGTGCGAGCCGTCATTGTCCAGGATCGCCTTGACGGCAAGGCGGCCCATCTCGACGATCGGTTGCGCGATTGTGGTCAGCGGTGGCTTGGAAACAGCGCCTTCCGGTACGCCGTCGAAGCCGACGATGGAAACGTCGCCCGGCACGGCTATGTCGTGTTCGCGCAGCCAGTCGAGCGCGTGCAGCGCCATCCTGTCCGACATCGCCAGGATCGCCGTCGGCCGCTGTGGCAGCGCGAAAATATGCTCGAGGCCGGCGCGCACGCTCTCTTCGTCGTTCAGGGTCTCGTAGATAGGCACTTGCGAGACGTCGATGCCGAAGCGGGAGAGTTCGCCCAAGTAGCCACGCAGACGGTCGCGCGTGCCGGAATAGAGGGACGACGTCTCGACCTGCTCTTGCGTGACCGGACCAAAGCCGGCGTCGGCAGATTCCAGGGCCAGAACGGCAAAGCGACGATGGCCAAGCTCGGCCAGATGGCGCGCGGCAAGGCTGGCGCCGGCAACGTTGTCGATGCCGATCGCCGCGACCGACTCATTCTCCGAATCGAGGTCGAGCGCCACGAAAGGCAGCTTGCGTTCGCGCGCCAGTTCGACCAGCCGCGAACTGCCCTCGATGCAGAACACGATGAAACCGTCGACCAGCGCGCTCTGGATGTTCCAGGCGAGCTGTTCGTTGTTGGCGGCGGAGACCAGCGAAATCCCGGCGCCAGTCGCGTCGCAGGCTTGCGAGATGCTGGCCATCATGACGCGGGCGAAGGGATCGTCGAAGAAATAGGAGAGGGGCTCGTCGGTCGCCACGCCGATGGCGTTGACCTTGCCGGCGCGCAGCAGTCGGCCCTTGGGATCCGGCCCGGCATAGCCCATGGCTTCGGCCGCCGCCTTGACCCGCTCGCGCACCTCTTCGCGCACGATCTCGGGCCGGGCGAAGACGTTGGACGCGGTGCCGTGCGAGACGCCGGCTGCCTTGGCAATGTCGGCCAGCCTTACCGGCCTTGTTTTCCCAGTGGTCAATGACGCCATCTTCGTCTCCTGAATGGTTTCATCTAACACTTTCGTTGGATCGGTTCAAATTTTCCCTTGATCAAAGGCCGGTGAAGGCCTATATTTGAATCGATCCAAGGATATTTGACCACCTGTCCATTGGATCGGTTCAAGAGGAGGGTGCCATGCATCCCGTGAATTATCTGTTCGAAGATATCTACGGAAATGACTGGGCATCGCCTCGAATGCCGCCACCCGCAAGCGCCGTGGCCGGACTGGCCCGCGGCAGCGCGATCTGCACTTCCTTGTGGAGCGCAAGCGCGGCTGATCGGCAAGGCATTTTCATGCCGGCTGATTGGATCGATTCAAATTTCTTTAAGAGGAGACCGAACATGCATCCCGTGAAGCATCTGTTCGAAGACATTTATCGCAACTACTGGGGCATCTCGCCGGCTGCGGAACGCCCGGAACGGCAGCGGCTGAAGCCTGCAAAGCGCAAGCGGGAACTGCTGCCGGAACGCCAGCAGGACTGAGCCTCGTATGAAGACACCAGGCGGGGCAGGGTTCTTGCCCCGCCTGCCTGTTCAACGCTCACGCACCAGCGCCGAGGCCGCGATCGCCAGCCAGCCTGCAATCAGCAAGCTGCCGCCGATCGGCGCCGACATCGGGAACAGCCGCGACCCGACAAAATCGCGCGCCAGCAGATCGCCGCAGAACAGAACAAGCCCGACCAGCAGCACCAGGCTGCCGATCCGCAGGATCCGGTTTGCGCCGGCGAGGCCGACGGCCAGAAACACCGGCGCATGCATGAGCAGGAAGGATGCGGCGGTGCCGACGAAAGCGCCGCCCAGATGCGCGGCCGCCGCAGACAGTGCCACGCCGGCTGCGCCACACAGGCCGCCGGCGAGGACCAGAATGCGGGCGCTGCCTTCTGCCGGATGGTCGGCGATGCTCATGTCTTAGGCTCCTGCGATTGGCGATAGGCGGCGCAACCTGTCAGGATTTTCCGGATACCGCCAGCATGTCGCGCGTGCGGCGTGACTGGACCAGCCAGTTGTAGACAGCGCCGCCAGCCATCAGCACGGATGTGCCGAGAAACACCGTCCGCATGCCGAAATGGCCGCCAACGAAGCCGCCGAGCAACGGGCCCGCGACCTGGCCGACATATTGCGCCGAGATCGCCAGACCCAGCACATTGCCGCCGACGCCATCGGGAACATTGTGGCGAATGACGCTGGTGATGCAGGGCAACAGCCCGCCCAGCACCAGCCCCATCAGGAACCGCAGGCCGACAAGCTGCCAGCTCTCGGTGACGAAGGCTTGCGGTATCAGCAGCAGCGCCGAGACGGCAAGCGATGCGACGATGACGTTCCAGTGGCCGATGCGGTCGGCGAGCTTGCCCAGCCGTGACGCCGACAGGATGGCGCCGAGTGCTGCCGCTGACATGACGACGCCCGAGATCAGCGTCACCCGGCTGGCGTCCACGACCAGTTGCTGGACGTAGACGGTGATGATCGGCTCGATCGACATATTGGCGAAGGTGAACAGCATGCCGGTGGCCAGCATGGCGGCGACAGGCCGCTTGTCGGGGATCTGCGCCCAGCCGCCCTTCGGCTTCTCCTTCGGTTTTGCCTGCGTTGGCGGACGAGGCATCTCCTTGATCAGGAATGTCGTCGCCAGTGCCGCCAGGAAAATGAAGCCACCGGCAATGAGGAAGGTTGCGCGAATGCCGATCAGCGGCGGCAGCGCGCCGCCGAGCAGCGGACCGACCAGCGAGCCTGCGGTGATACCGGCCGACAACACGCCGAGCGCCCAGCCGGACCGCTCTTTCGGCGTCTGCATGGCGACCAGTATGGTCGAGCCCGAGGAATAGCCGCCGGCAAAGCCGATCAGCAGGCGCAAAAGCACCAATTGCCAGACCGTCTGCACCATGCCGGTCAGCGACATGCAGATCGCCATGCCGAAACTGGCGCGCACCAGCATCACCTTGCGGCCGTAGCGGTCGCCCAGTCGGCCCCACAGCGGCGCGACGAGGGCAGCGGCAAAGAAGGTGGCGCCGAAAGCAATGCCCGACCATTGCACGATCGCTGCATGGCCGACCGCGCCCAACTGCTCGACATAGAGCGGCAGGAACGGCAGGAGCAGCGTCATCGCCACCAGTGTGCTGAACGATCCGGCAAAACACACGAACAGGTTGCGCCGCCAGTGCACATTGTAGGTGGAGGGCGCCTCGATCGCCTGCTTTTCGCTGTCTTGCGGCATGTCATGTCCTGTCCGCTTGCTGCGGATACCGTTTTGGGATACCAAGCTGGTATCCTCATGGACGCAAAGCCCGGTTGCTGTCAATCCGGCGCTCTCAAACGTGATCGGCCAGACCTCAATGCGAGGCCGATCGCAGCAAGGGAAGCAAAGATGTCACAGATGCAGACCGTCGAAAAAGCGCTTCGCGAAATGATCCTCGGCCTTGAGGTCGGTCCCGGCGAGCGACTGACGGAACGCTGGATCGAGAGCCGCTTCGGGGCCTCGCGCACGCCGGTCAGGGCAGCGCTGCTGCGACTTGAGACGGAAGGGTTGATCTGCCGCGACGGACGCGGCTGGACGGTATCGCCGATCAACCTTGCCGAACTGGAACAGATCGCCGTCTATCGCGAGGCGGTCGAGGTTGCGGCCGTCAGGCTGACTTCGGCGCTGGCCGACAGGAGCGCGGTCGATGTCATAGAGGCGATGCTGGACTCGTGCGACACCGCCACGCCGCGCGAGGAATGGCACCGCGTTGGCATGGATTTCCACATCGAACTGGCACGGCTCTCCGGCAATGAGTTCCTGTTCAAGGCGGTGCGCGATGCCATGACGCGGCTGTCGCGGGCGCGCTGGCTGGAGGTGCGTGACGAGGCAGCGCTCGGCCGCGCCTGGAGCGAACATCACGCCATCCTGGCGGCGGTGCGGGCGGGTGATGCCGACGCGGCGGCAGCGCGGCTTTCCGCCCATATTGTCGGCAGCCGCGACCGCCTGGTGACGTCGCTGCACAATGACCGGCGCGGTCTGCGCGCCAGGGGATTTGCCGTCGTCGCCGCTTGATATTGGTCACGAAAGTGACAGAACGCCCGGCGCCATCTGCTTTCGGCCTCGCTTCATGGGCGCCGATGGCGTAAGGAGCGGCCATGGAAAACAACCGATTTGAAACACCCGTGACCGTCAGGGCAGCTGCGGGGGGAGAAAACCAGCTCCTGCGCACGGCCCGCGAGGCCTCCGACTACCTGCTCAACAGCTGGCCGGGCAAGCGCAGCCCCAAGCACCGCGAAGCGCTGCAGGCCTGCCATGATGCGCTGGCCGGCGACAAGCCGGCGATGATCGCAAGGCGCGCCTTCATTGCCGCGGCGCGCGAAGTCAACGTCTTCGTCAGCGACAAGGCGGCCTGATCGCAGCCACACCGGCCCGTAGCGGGCCGGTTGTCTGCCATTCTTCCTGGCTATTCTTCAGTCTCTGTATCGGTTTCGGAATCGGCCTCGTTCTCAGGCTTGGAACGCTCCTTGGCTGCGACCTTGGCGGCCAGCTTCTCCGCCTTCTTGGCAGCCTTCTGCCGGTCGCGGTCCTTGCGTTCCTGGCCGTAGTTCGGTGGTCGCGCCATATCGTTTCCTTTCGCTGTGCCTGATCCTGCCTAGAAGCATTGGCCGGCAAACACAACAGCGCCGGGAGGGCAGATGCCAGCGGTTCTGGACTTGCGTGATGGCTAACACAATGGTTTAGAAAAGGCTGCGGGACAGTTGCTGGAGCCGCCGCCGACCGATTTCGAATCAAAACGACCGATGGCCACGCTTCAAAGAAACGCACAGAAGCTGATCTATTATGCGCGCAACGCCATGCGCGACATCGCGCCGCCGGTCCTGTTCCGGCGCCGGCTCGGCCGTCTGCTCGATCAGGCCAGGCTTTCCGATGCATCGGTCCGCGAGCGGCTCAACTACTACAACACGCTGCGGGAGCCCTTTGCACCCAGCCCCGAGGCCGTGCCGATCAATCGGCTGCCATCGGACCGCAGCATGTACTATTACGACCTGAAGGAGTTCACCCGCTATTTCGATCCGGGTCTGCGCATCGACCTGGAATTCGGCGACGTCATCGAAGTGCCGAAGATGCCGTCGATCGTCAAGGACCGGCCGATCGTCGGCGACAATGGCAACGGCGTCCTGTTCAAGCTGAACAAGTTCCGTCATTTCCACATGCCGGCCGACGATGTCGCCTTCGCCGACAAGCATCCGCTCGTCGTCTGGCGCGGCGAACTCAACAATCCGATCCGCACGTTGCTGTTGGAGGCCGCCCGCGATCTGCCGATCTGCGATGTCGGCACGCCAAGGGCAACGGCACCGGCGGAATACCGAAAGCCCTATCTCACCATCGATCAGCAGCGACGCTATCGCTACATCATCTCGCTCGAAGGCAACGATGTCGCGACCAATCTGAAATGGATCATGAGCTCGAATTCGCTCTGCCTGATGCCGCCGCCAACCTATGAGACATGGTTCGCGGAGGGGCAGCTCGAGCCCGACGTCCATTATGTGCCGCTGGCGCCCGATTTCAGCGATCTGGCCGACCGGGTGCACCATCTCGAGCGGCATCCCGCCGAGGCCCAGCGCATCGTCGCGGCGGCCAACGCCTATTGCCGCAAATTCGCCGACGAGCGGGCCGAGCAGGCGATCAGCCTGCTCGTGCTCTACAAATATTTCGTGCTCAGCGGCCAGATCGAACCCGATCCGGAGGTCTGGCGGTTTATCTCGGGCTAGCTGTTTGCCTCAGATATCGCTGCGGTCGAGAACCAGATCGGCCGGACCGAACCGGTCCTTCGCCGTGAACTGCTGGTGCCAGTAGGGGTAGAGCACAGGCGGGCGGCTGACGGCATCGAGGTGGTCGCGTTCCTCGGCGGTGAGGGCGAGCGCTGCGGCGGCAAGATTGTCCTTCAACTGGGTCTCGTTGCGCGCGCCGATCACCAGCGAGCTGACCGCCGGCCGACCGAGCAGCCAGGCAAGCGCCACCTGCGCCGCCGAGACGCCGCGGGCCGCACCGATATCGACCAGCACATCGACGATCCGCCACAGCCGGTCCTCGTCGCGGATCGGCGGTTCCGACCAGCCGGCAAGCTGGCGCGCGGTCGGGCTGTCGCGCCGGTATTTGCCCGACAAGAGGCCGCCGGCAAGCGGGCTCCACACCAGCACGCCGAGGCCCTGGTCTACCGAGATCGGCAAGAGTTCGTATTCAGCTTCGCGCGCTTCCAGCGTGTAGTGGATCTGCTGGGTGATGAAGCGCGGCTGGTGCTGGCTGCCGCTGATGCCGAGCGCCTTCATCACCTGCCAGCCGGAATAGTTGGAGCAGCCGACATAGCGGACCTTGCCCTGCGCAACCAGCGTGTCGAGCGCCGCCATGGTCTCCTCGAGCGGCGTCGTGCCATCCCATTCGTGCAAGAAATAGATGTCGATGACATCGGTCCTGAGGCGCTTCAGGCTCTTCTCGCATTCACGGATCAGATGATGGCGCGACAGGCCTTCGTCGTTCGGGCCCTTGCCGATCCGCATGCGTGCCTTGGAGGCGATCAGCACATCGTTCTTGCGCTTGCCGCCAAGCGCCTCGCCGATGATCTCTTCCGACAGGCCGTTCGAATAGACATTGGCGGTGTCGATGAGATTGATGCCGGCATCGATGCAGGTATCGATGATGCGTGATGCCTCAGCGAGGTCGGAATTTCCGACGGCGGCGAACGGTCCGCTGCCGCCGAAGGTCATGGTGCCCAGCGTCAGAGTCGAAACTTTCAAGCCGGAACGGCCAAGCGTGCGGTATTCCATGTCAAATCCTCGCAATTTTGGTGGGGTCGGGCGGTTTTGGTCGACAAGGGCGGGGCAGCCCGAAAGGGTCAGCCATTTGTAGGACAATTTAAGCGGTTTGTCGCCATGCCACGGCAATCGATCGACCATGCCTCGCCGATTTGCGGTGATGATCGGCGGGCCGGCGGCTTGCAATAAAACCGTCATTGCCGGCCTATATCAAGTCGGCTCAGGGTTTCATGACAGCCGGCAAGCGGAGCAGCAGAAATGACCGAGTTAAAGCAGAATTCTCCGGCCAGGGATTGGCTTGAGGCCGAACTCGCCGACACGCTCGACGAAGACTATGAGCTTGAAATGTCGGAGCCGGCGCTGTCGCTGGAGATCGCCAAGATCTACAAGAACGCGCATCCGCCATCGATCGACCGGATGCAGTATTTTCGCGATCTGATCAGTTTGCAGTCGGAACTGATCAAGCTGCAGTCCTGGGTTGCCTACCACAAGAAAAAGCTGGTGGTGATTTTCGAGGGCCGTGACTCCGCCGGCAAGGGCGGCGTCATCAAGCGCATCACCCAGCGCCTCAACCCGCGCATCGCGCGTGTCGTGGCGCTGCCGGCGCCGACCGAACGCGAAAAGTCGCAATGGTATTTCCAGCGTTACGTGCCGCATTTGCCGGCCGGTGGCGAGATCGTGCTGTTCGACCGCTCCTGGTACAACCGCTCCGGCGTCGAGCGCGTGATGGGCTTTGCCGACCAGGATCAGGTCGAGCAATTCTTCCACGACGTGCCGGAGTTCGAGCGCATGCTGGTCCGCTCCGGCGTCACCCTGGTCAAATACTGGTTCTCGATAACCGACGAGGAACAGCAGATGCGCTTCCTGATGCGCATTCACGATCCGATGAAGCAGTGGAAACTGTCGCCGATGGATCTGCAGTCGCGCGTGCGCTGGGAGCAGTACACCAAGGCCAAGGAAGAGACGTTTGCCCGCACCAACATTCCCGAGGCGCCGTGGTACATCGTCGAAGGCAACGACAAGAAGCGGGCGCGGCTGAACTGCATTGACCACCTGCTTAAGCAGATGCCTTACGAGGAAGTGCCGCACGAAGAGATCACGCTGCCCGAGCGGGTGTTCAATCCGGAATATGAACGCCAGGTCCTGCCGCGAGAGCTTTACGTGCCGGAGAAGTATTGAAATGATCCTTCCCTTCTCCCCTTGTGGGAGAAGGTGGATCGGCGCGCAGCGCCGAGACGGATGAGGGGTGCTGGAAGAAATGAGGCGGTGGCGATTTCAAACATATTGCCAAGCTGGAACACCCCTCATCCGACCTCGCTTCGCGAGGCCACCTTCTCCCCCTGGGGGAGAAGGGGGAGCTTAGCTTACCCGCTTGATCGTCACATGCGTGGCAAGCGCTGTCGCCACCTGCTCGGTGCACTGATAGCCGAGCTTGAGCATATCCAGACCGGCAAACAGGTTCTCACCCTTGCCCAGCAGCACCGGCGACACCGCCAGATGCAACTCGTCGATGAGCTTCTCCTGGAGATATTGCCGGATGGTGGAGACGCCGCCGCCGACGCGGACATCCTTGCCGCCGGCAGCGGTTTTCGCCCGGTCGAGCGCATCATGGATGCCGCCGGGGACGAAATGGAAAATGGTGCCGCCTTCCATTTCGATCGGATCGCGCTTGTAGTGCGTCAGCACGAAGACCGGCACGTGATAGGGCGGATTGGCTCCCCACCAGCCTTTCCAGTTTTCATCCGGCCATTCGCCGCGGATCGGTCCGAACATGTTGCGGCCGAGAATCCAGGCACCGACATTGTCGAAGCTGCGGACGGTGAACCGGTCGTCCACATCGGTGGTGCCGCCATCCTTGCCGACCATCTTGTGGAAGCTGCGGGTGCTTGTCATCCATTTGTGCAGGTCTTCGCCGCCGACGCCGAGCGGGTTTTGCAGGGTCTGGTCAGGACCGGCGCCGAAACCGTCGAGCGACAGGGTGAATGCATTGACACGCAGCTTGGACATGAAAGCCTCCGAGATGACCGGTTGTGATTTGCAAGTAGTTGTTTTGTAGCAAACCGATTGCGGATTGCAAGTGGTTTTTTTAAAGTCACGAAGATTTAGCGCTTGCTAATACTTGACGGAAAAAGCCGCTGCGTTACCCTTCGGAAGGCCCGGAGTCGGGGAGGCGGAAGAGATGAAGGTATTTCGCGTCGAGAGGATGGACGGCGACGTCGTCCAGGAAAGCAAGGAAACGCACGCCAGTACGCCGTTTGGGGCAGCCGAAAAGGTGATCGGCCGGAAGGTCACCTTGCGCGGCGACGCCTGTAAATGGATTCGCGTGGTGGACCTGACGGCCAAGGCCCCGACGCGGCGTCGCCCCGGCACCTACGAGTATAGAGCGCTGGCGGGATAGGTCGGCAATTTGCAGCGCCTATGACGGCTGGCCTCAGGCCGCCGCGCGCTTGGGCATAACTGCAAACGGGCTGAGGCCGAGCCAGCTCTGCATCTTGCCGGCGACATCGAGATCGCCGGTCAGGCTGATCTTGTCGCGTTCCTTGTGCACCGTCGTCAGCCCCATCCAGATCGACGTCATGGTGCAGAGGTCCGTCGAGACGTAGAGATCGACGTCGAAGCCCGGATCGTACCAGCACAGATCGACATCACCCTGCTTTTCGACGATCAGCCACCACGAGCGTTTTGACGCCGGCAGGTCATGGTACAGGAATTGTATCACGGTGCGCCCGTCCGGCAGCGGAGAGGGGTTCAGATTGCGCCGCATGTCCCACATCAGCAGCGACGGATCGAGATTCCTGAGGGAAAGCCTTGCCTCGACCCATTTCTGCCCCCAGAAGCCCATCGCCTCGACCACCGGACGCAAATCCCGGCCCGCCTCGGTCAGCCGGTATTCGAACACGCCCTTCTCGGTCGCGATCTCGGTGCGCTCGACGATGCCGCCGGCTTCGAGATCCCTAAGCCGTTGCGACAGAAGGGTTGGCGACATTTTCGGCACGCCGCGGCGCAGGTCGTTGAAGCGGGTTGAGCCCGCCACCAGTTCGCGCAGCAGCACCATGGTCCAGCGTGTGCACAACAGCTCCGCCGCCATGGAGAGCGGGCAGAACTGCTTGTATCCGGCTTGTGTCATGTGGTGACCTCCAAAAGATGTTGCCGAACCTTATTCAGAAAACCTGAGATCAGCCAGTACAGAAGCTGTACTGCCCCCCTGGTACAGTTTGGTGACTGGAACGGTCCGGCGGCATCATGCGAGGCAGCGGTCACGTCGCCGGGCAGTCCGGCGCCGATCCATGAGGAGTTAGACAATGACCGCTTACGTGATCGCAGACATCAAGGTGAAGGACGACAAATGGGTGCCGGCCTATGCCGCTTCGGTGCACGACCTCGTGCACAAGCATGGCGGCAAGTATCTCGCCCGCAGCGGCAATGTGAAGACGCTCGAGGGCAAGCCGCTCGACACCAGCCTGATCGCCATCATGGCGTTTCCCTCGACAAAGGCAGCCGAAGCCTTCACCAACGATCCGCAATACGCCCCGTTTGTGGCGGAGCGCCAGAAGGGCAGCGACAGCCGCTTCCAGCTGATCGACGATACCGATCTGGCGGGAACGATCCCTTATCTGCCGAAGGCGTGAGGAAAAGCCGGAACCCGGAAAGTCCGGGTTCCGGCTAGCCCTTCAAAATCGATGCCGTTTCAGCTTCGGTCGGGAGCATGCCTGGCGATCAATTGATCGCGCACCAGAGCGAGCATAGTACCGGCGAGATCGTTGGGAATTTTGCAATGCGCCGACACCCGGTAGTAGCGCTCGACAGCGAAGCCCAGACCGATGGCCACGAGTTCGATATCCCCGGCTGCTTCGACCTCCCTAATAACCTGCAAGATATGATCCTGGAGATAGTTCGCGCCATTTGCCAGCAGTGTGGAATCGTCGACCGGTGCTCCGTCTGAGACAACAACCAGAATCTTGCGAGCCTCGGGTCGCTCCCGCAGACGGCCAGCAGCCCATTCAATGGCTTCGCCGTCGATGTTCTCCTTGGGCAGGTCCGGCCGCAACATAGGCTTGAGCATATGACCCATGGTGGCCTGACGGCTGTCGTCGGCCTGCCGGTAGATAATATGCAGCAGGTCGTTCAGCCTTCCCGGATTGCCGGGTCGGCCATCTGCATCCCAGATGCGCCGCGATTCGCCACCGCGCCAATTGCGCGTGGTGAACCCGAGAACCTCGACCTTTATGTCGAGTGTCCGCAGAAACTCCTGCACAATGTCAACGGAAGCCGCCGCATACAGCATTTTCTGGCCGTGCATCGATCCGGACTGATCGACGAGAATGGCGACGACCGTGTTGGCACGATCTGGCGCCGATACTCTATCTCGGACTTCCGTCGCCACATCCGCAGCCAGGATCAGGTGCTTTGTCCTCCACGCGGCGAGGCCGCTCTCCAGCTCGGCCCAGATAGCGTCGAGTGCGGATTTATGTTTGTCCGAAAGCCGCCCGATTGCGTCTGACAGCTTGGTACTCTGCACAGTCCAGTCATGCAGCGTGACGTAGGGGTGATAGCCGGGCGTATCGGTATCGCCGCGCGGCGCGGGGACAAACAACGATCTGAAATGCTTGCCCAGCGCCCTCAGCAATGTCGGCTAGCCCTTCAGCATCTGCGCCACTTCAGGCGCGAAGTACGTCAGGATGCCGTCGCAGCCGGCGCGTTTAAAGGCGAGCAGGCTCTCCAGCATCGCCTTCTCGCCGTCGATCCAGCCATTGGCGGCGGCCGCCTTGATCATCGAATACTCGCCGGACACCTGGTAGGCGAAGGTCGGCATCTGCAACTCGTCCTTCAGCCGGCGGATGATGTCGAGATAGGGCAGGCCGGGCTTGACCATCAGCATGTCGGCGCCCTCGGCGATGTCCTGCTCGGCCTCGCGCACCGCTTCGTCGGAATTGGCGTGGTCGAGATAGTAGGTCTTCTTGTCGCCCTTGAGCAGGCCGGCGGTGCCGACCGCCTCGCGGTAGGGGCCGTAAAAGGCGGAGGCGAACTTCGTCGCGTAGGACATGATCGCCACGTCGGAGAACCCATTGGCGTCGAGCGCGTCGCGGATGGCGCCGATGCGGCCGTCCATCATGTCCGAGGGCGCGATGATGTCGGCGCCGGCCGCCGCCTGGATGACGGCTGCCGCCGCAACCTGTTCCACCGTCTCGTCATTGACGATGATGCCGTCGCGCAAGATGCCGTCATGACCATGACTGGTGAACGGGTCGAGCGCGGCATCGGTGATGATGCCGATTTCCGGCACCGCGTCCTTGATGGCGCGGGTGGCGCGGTTGATGATGTTTTCGGGGTCGAGGATGTGTGATCCCGTCTGGTCGCGCAGTGCAAGCTCGACATTGGGGAAGGTGGCGATCGCCGGAATGCCGAGCTTGGCAGCGCGCTCGGCCTCCTTGACGGCGAGGTCGAGCGACAGGCGAAAGACGCCGGGCATGGCGGCGATGGGCTCGCGCGTGTTCTTGCCGTCGATGATGAAGATCGGCCAGATCAGATCGTCGACCGATAGCCGGTTCTCCTGCACCAGGCGGCGCGACCAGTCTGCCTTGCGCATGCGCCGCAGGCGCCGGCTGCCGGTAATCTCATCGACGCTGCGCTGGCCGGCTGGTTTTGCCGGCGCGAACTTGTTCGTCGCGGGGGTGAATTTGTTCATCGCCAAAACTCGCTTCTCGTGCGGCTTTGCCCGGCCGCTATGTCGAGGCGGCTTTTACCACGGGCCTCTGTCGCTGACCAATGCGACACGATTGTGCCAGCCGTCATCACTTCGGCGGCCACGCCAGCTCCGGCCCGGTTTTGAAGAATGACACATTGTTGGTGAAGATGCTCTCCGGTGCGAGCCGGATCAGGCGGCCGTTCGGATGGTCGATGTCGGCCACGGTGTCGATGAACCAGCGGTTCCAGTTCGCTTCCGGGCCGAGATATTTGTGCGGCAGTCGTTTGAAGCGGTCCGGGTCCATCGGCTCGATGGTGGCGGCGCCACGCAGGCCGAGATGCAGCAGGATGCCGGCCTCATTGTCGAAATGCACGATCTCCACCGCGCAGCGCGGGTCGCGTTCGAGGTGCTTGACAGCACTGGCCTCGGTTGAGCCGAGCAGCCAGAGCGCATCATCCTCCCAGATGAACCACATCGGCGCGTTGCGCGGCGCGCCGTCCGCGGTCACGGTCGCCAGATTGGCCATCAGCGGGCGGTTGAGCACATCGTCCGGGTCGAACTTTTTCGGCATTTCCCAGCCCGGCGCTGCGGTTTCAAGCGTCATGCGTTTGTCCTTGGATCACAAGACAGGCTGAGATGGTCTTTCCCCGGCAGTTTTGCCCGCATTTTGCCCGACGATAAAGCACGGTCGCATTCCGCAGCGAAGATCGAAACCACCTCCGCCGGTTGACGCACCCATGCGCCACCTTTAGCACTTCAGTCCCGCAGGCGCGGGGAGGGAATCTCTGACGATGGATTTTGGCGGCGGCGACGAGATCCGCTTCGAACGGTTGGGCAAGGCAGGCGTCGTCACGTTGACGCGGCCGCAGGCGCTCAATGCGCTGACGCACCGCATGATCAAGGCGCTGGACAAGGCGCTCGACGCTTTTGAGCACGATGCCGGCGTGGATGTCGTGGTCGTCAAGGCCGAGGGCAGGGCGTTTTCAGCCGGCGGCGACATCATGCACGTCTATGAGGCCCGGGCCGGAAAGCCGCCGGTCGACTTCTTCGCCGACGAATACCGGCTCAACGCCCGCATCAACAGTTACAAAAAGCCCTATGTCGCGCTGATCGACGGCATCGTCATGGGCGGCGGCGTCGGCATCTCGTTCCACGGCTCGCAGCGTGTGCTGACCGAAAACGCCCAGTTCGCCATGCCGGAGGTCGGCATCGGCTTTTTCCCCGATGTCGGCGGCAGCCATCTTCTGTCGGACCTCGGCGGCAGCTTCGGCATGTATCTGGCGCTGACCGGCAACCGCATCCGCCATGGCGATGCGCTGTGGTCGGGCCTGGCCACCCACACCATCAAGGCTCAAGACCAGTCTGCCTTCTTCGAACGGCTGTGCGCTAATGGCGACCCGGAATCGGTGCTGCGCAGCTTTTTCGTGCCGGCCAGGCGCGAGACCGCCCAGCCGGTGCTGGAAGCGATCGCCCACCATTTTGCCCAACCTTCGCTCGCCGAAATCCTCGCCAGCCTGGAACGGGCGGCCGATGCCGACGAATTCGCCGCCAAGACGCTGGCCACGATCCGCAGCCGCTCGCCGACCAGCCTCAATGTCGCCTGGCGCCAGATCAGCGCCGGGCTGACCTTGTCGATGGAGGCCTGCATGAAGATGGAGTTCCGCATCCTCAACCGCATGCTCACCGGCCACGACTTCTACGAAGGCATCCGCGCCGTCATCGTCGACAAGGGCTCGACGCCGCAATGGCGGCCGGCGATCCTGGCCGAGGTCGACGCGGCGGCGGTCGACGCTTATTTCGCGCCGCTCGACCGGGAGCTCGAGCTGTGAGCGAGGTCACGTCGCGGCGTATCGTTCTGCAGCCCTCGGGCGTCGAAATCATCTTCGCCTGGTTTCAGCGCGTCATCGCCGGCTACTGCCTGTTGTTCGGCATCCTCTACTGGATCCGGCTGATCGGCTTTTATCCCGGCCCGCTCTGGCGCTTCGACCTGATGCCGGTGCACTGGCAGGTCGCCGCGGTCATGCTGGCCGTGTTTTTTCCCTTCGCCGCGGCCGGCCTGTGGATGCTGGCGTCCTGGGGCCCGGTGATCTGGTTCATCTGCGCCGTCACCGAGATCATCATGTATGCCGGCTTTCCCGATCTGTTCGGCCACCGGCCGCTGATCCTGTTTTCGCACTTCGCGGTGGCGCTGCTCTATATCGTCTTTCGCGTCGTGATCTGGATGCAGAAGCGCCCCGCGCGCGCCTGAAACGCCGCCCTCCGGCCATTGGCTAAATCTTTAGGTTAATTATCCTTGCTCGGGTGACCGTTCGTTAAGCGTCTTCCGAAACCTATTACCGGTAAGCTCTTGTTAGCCCTAGCGTTTAAGTCGAATTTTATGAGTATTCGATAGTGTCGCGATCAAGGTGAAAAACAAAAAATCACCAGGCGACAAACGAGAGGCAAAGACAATGATCAATTCGCGTCCGGCGGCGAAGACCGCCAACGTATCCGACGATCGCCGCGAGGCTATCCGTACGCTTTACATGGAATCGCTGCAGCTGGTGGAGCGTCTGCATCGCCGTCTGCTTGACGTGATCAAGGACGAGTTCGACCGCAACGGTCGCTCCGACATCAATGCCATCCAGGCGCTGCTTCTGTTCAACATCGGCAACTCCGAGCTGACCGCCGGCGAGCTGCGCTCGCGTGGCTACTATCTTGGCTCAAACGTCTCCTACAATCTGAAGAAGCTGGTCGACCTCGGCTTCATCAACCACCAGCGCTCTCGCATCGACCGCCGTTCGGTCCGCGTCTCGCTGACGCCGAAGGGCAATGAAGTGGCCGACGTCGTTGCCGGTCTCTACGAGCGCCATGTCGGCTCGATCGAACAGGTCGGCGGCATCAACAGCGAAGAGTTCAAGCAGATGAACCGCGCCCTGCAGCGCCTCGACCGCTTCTGGAACGACACCATCGCCTATCGGATGTAATCCGCAGGATCGCAAGCCGCGCCAAAAGAAGCGCGGCCGGGGGAAAAGCAAATGAAGGACCGGCGCCGGGGGGCGCCGGTCCTTTTTTGCGACCAGGGCTATGATCGCCAACTGGCGATGCTGCCGCACTGGCTGCGGTTTGCTTTCGCTCCCGCAATGCCTAATGTCGCCAGCTAGGGGGACGACATGCTCTTGGGCATCAATTTCAAAATATATGCGGTCGCAATGATGCTTTCGCTGACGCCGCAAATGGCGTTCGCCGACGAGTGGTGGCAAGGCGCTTTCGCCAGTGAAGGCTCGAGCCCGTGCGACAACAATGATTCCATCGTCACGTTCACAAACAAATCGGCCGACATGTGGGAAGTCGCTTGCAGCGTCCAAAAAGTCCAGAAACTGAAAGGCCTGGACGCCATCATTCTCGACATGACCTGCTCGGACGATGAGCAGAGCGTCGACAAAAGACGAACGCTGTTGCTCAAGCTCGATGACAACAAGCTGCTGCGCTATCCGGAGAACCAGGTGTTGCAGCGCTGTTCGGAGCTGGAAGGCAACCCCAGGAACTGAGCCGGACCAGCGAGACTTGGGGCTTTGAGGGAACAGTCAGGGAACGGTGCCGAAAAGCACCGGTCATTCCATTTCAGATCGCCGGTGGGTCCAAATTCAACGCAAAGCCACGTTGCCGCCATATTCGCGGTGGAAGCGAGGGTTGCGGGTGACGCGTGGCGAAAGCCTTCGGCGCGCCCCGCAATCTCGCATCGCGGTCGGCTTTTCACGGCTAAGTGATGCAGGTCATGGTTGGCTAATTGTTAACAGTGCCAACTTTAGAGTGCGGGCGATATCGCCCAAATGATCGTGCACGTAGCCGAACACTACGCGCCAAACGCTACAGAATGTCTGGAACGTCGATGAGAACCAGCCGCCGCTTTTTTCTTTCCGGAGCCTCCGCGCTCGCCGTCGCCATGGTCGCCAACGCCGCCAGCGCGCAGGACGTCATTGACGATATCCTGAAATCCTCGGGCCGCGGCAATTGGGACGACCAGTTCGACGCCCGCGCCTCGGAAGGCGGCAAGGTTGCCTCGACGCTGCCGATCTTCAGCCTGCAGACGGTCGCCTTCACCGAACAGGCGGTGGCGCAGTACCAGAACATTGTCGCCCAGGGCGGTTGGCAAGACGTTCCGGCGACCAAGAAGCTGGAGCTCGGCGTCGACGATCCGGATGTCGTGCCGCTGCGCAAGCGGCTGATGATTTCGGGCGACCTGGCGCAGAGCGCCGGCATTTCGACGTCCTTCGATTCCTATGTCGACGCCGCGGTCAAGCGCTTCCAGACCCGCCATGGCCTGCCGGCCGACGGCTCCATGGGTAAATACACCTATGCCGCGATGAACGTTTCGGCGCAGATCCGCCTCGGCCAGCTTGAGACCAATCTGCAGCGGCTGCGCGAAAAGGCCGGCACGCTTGGCAGCCGTTATGTGCTGGTCGACATTCCGGCGGCACAGATCGAGGCGGTCGAGAACGACCGCGTCGTGCTGCGCCACACCGCAATCGTCGGCAAGATCGACCGACAGACGCCGGTGGTCAATTCCAAGATCAACGAGATCATCGTCAATCCCTACTGGAACGCGCCGGTCTCGATCGTGCGCAAGGACATCATTCCGCTGATGCGGAAGAACCCCAGCTACCTCACCGACAGCCATATCCGCCTGTTTGCGCCGGATGGCAGCGAAGTCGACCCGATGAATGTCGACTGGTCGACGGACGATGCCGCAAAATACCGCTTCCGCCAGGATCCGGGCTCCGGCAACGCCATGGCCTCGGTCAAGATCAACTTCCCGAGCCCGGACGGCGTCTACATGCACGACACGCCGCAGCAGAGCCTGTTCGGCAAGATGATGCGCTTCGATTCCTCGGGCTGCGTGCGCGTCCAGAACGTGCGCGACCTCGTCACCTGGATCCTGCGCGACACTCCCGGTTGGGACCGCCAGCATTTCGAGGCGACCATCAAGACCGGTGAGAACACGCCCGTGCAGGTCGTCAACCCGGTGCCGGTCCACTTCCTCTATCTGTCGGCATGGTCGACGGGACCGGGCGTGGTGCAGTTCCGCGACGATGTCTACGCACTCGATGGCGCCAGCGAACTGCAGATCACATCTTCGCTGTAAGCGATTGATATTTTTGAATAAAAGGCCGCCTTCGAGGCGGCCTCTTGTTTTGCCGAAGAGCTTCTAGATCAGCCGCTGGTTGACCAGTCTTGCCACTGCTTGCGCGCGATTGACGGCACCCAGCTTGCGCCGCGCATTGTCGACATGGAAGCGCACCGTCGCCTGGGCGATGCCGAGGATCACCGAGATTTCCCAATCAGTCTTGCCCTCGGCGACCAGCGCCAGACTGTCGCGTTCGCGCTCGGTCAGCCGGATGGCGGCCGTTGGCGGCGGCGTGGTCAGTTCCATCAACCTTTCGGTCAGCACAAGGCCCGCCATCTGGATGGCGAAGCGTTCGTCCTGCGAAAAATCCCGTTCGTGGAAGCCAAGATGCAATGAAGCGATGACGCCGTCGGCGCCGTAGGAAGTGGCGCACAGCGCATCATGGATGTCGGCCTCGCTGAGTGCGTCCCAATAGGCGCCGAACTCCTTGTCGCCGCGCGGCGCAAAATCGCTGAAATTGTAGCGCGTCCGGCTTTCGCGGATCGCCGTCAGCAGCGGGTTGCACTCCAGGCAGACATAGTCGAAGGCCGGGCTTCCCGGCCAATTCTCCGGCGCCAGCCGCGCGATGAACCCGCCGGCTGCCCAATGGCTGGCCGAGGTCAGCGTCGCGGTCGGGCGCCGATAGAGGCGCGTCTGCAGATAGGAGGCGCCGAGATCCTTCATCACCGTGAAGAATCTGACGCTGGCATCTTCGGCCGTCTGCGCCGCAAAGGCCGCTTCGGCATGCGCCATGATCTGTGACAGCATCGATCGAACCCCCGTCCGCTAGCCGCCCTGCAAGGTGACATGGCAGAGCAGCGCCGACAAGGCGGCTTGCGGTGCAGAGAGCCTGTCAACCCCACGTTTTCGAGAGGTTACCGCGGCCGAATGCTCGCTTATCAGGAAGGCACGGCACAGACTTACCCCTGCGGCAGGGAGGTTGAGGCCGGCATGATGTTTCTGCCCTTGCCACGCCAGTTCCTGAGCCTCGGCGTGGGGCCGGCCACTCGGTGCCCCAAAGGCAGCCTTGCGCTGACGCCGGGTGCCGGCCGTTTTCATTCTGTTTGGCTGGCGCTCATGGGGTCGCGAGCTGCCGCCGGATGCGCCCCGATTTGGGGCTGACCGACGCCGCCACTGCGGCGAAGGATCCAGCCTGGGTGTGGGGGCCCTCGGGGCGCATTTCCGGCTTGTCTGCGGGGCTCTTCCCCCGCATCCTAGCCAGCAAGCATATTTCGTGATGTCTCGAAGTACCAACGCCTCCATTGCTGACGACCTACTGCACGGTTCTGACGGCACGCATTAGGCCTTTGTCCACCATCTCAATATCGTAGATTTGGTTTTCATCGGCCGGTAATGTCTATTTCGACAGATTTCGGTGAGCTTGGGGCCAGCCATGAACCAGATTGTCGTTCACGATCAGATCGGTGCGCGCAAACCGGTGCGCAATTTCGTCATGGAATGGAATAACGGCGTGCCCTGCACGGTGCGCGACCTGATTGCCGAGCGCGTTCGCTACGAGCATGAGCGAATTCATGCGCAGTCCACCGGTCTCTCGCCAAATGAGATCGTCAATCTGCCCGATCTCTTCCGGTTCGAGAACCTTACCGCCGACGCGGCGGTGGCCCGGGCGTTGTCGGCCTTCGAGAAGAACGGCTTCATGCTGTTTGCCGACGGCAGGCAGCTCAGTGACCTCGACGACGCGATCACCATCCTGCCGCAGACCAACGTGACCTTCATCAGGCTCATTCCACTCAAAGGGGGCTGATTTCAGTTGAGCTGGATTTCGACCCTGCGCGCCATTGCCGAGAGCATCACCGCGCCCAAGCCGCGTGCGCCCACAGGCGAAACCCTGATGCAGGATATCGAGAGAAACGCCAGGCGGATGCAGGCGAGCTATCAGGAAAAGCGCCAGATCGAGGTGGAGAAATTCGCCGAGGATTTCGAGGCCGCCCGCAAAGTCGGCGACGGGCCTCTGGCCGATGAATTTCTGGCCGCCATCCGCTCCTGCAACGACGCCCTGATCAGCAGCCAGCAAGCGCTGATCGACGCGATCCGTCCTGGCCTGCGCAAGTTTCCGGCACCCGAGCGCGCGGCTTTCTTCGACCATCTCGGCCTGCTCCAGCAGCGCCTCGGCTGGGTGGTTGAGACGAAGAATTACGGCGTCTTCGTGCATATGCCCGGCAGCGAGCTCACCAGCAATTTCGGCCGCGCCTGCAATTTCCTCTGGCGCGAATTGCTGCAGGTCGGATTCGAGGTCGATGCCGCCAGGGCATCCCATGTGCTGGCAGTGCTTGCCGAGGAGATCCCCGGCATCAGGCTCAAGGGAAGTCTCTCCTATCCCAAGGGCATGCCGAAGCTCGGCGTCGTGCGCGAGATCGAGCGGGCGGCACGCAACGGGATCGCTTTGACGGCGATGGACCGCGAGAATGCCGGGCGCATCATCGCCCTAATCAGCGACATGCCCAATCATCGCAGGCACACCGGACCGGAACAAACAGATCCGCCACTGATTGTCTCGCTGAAGGCGATCGCCAATGTTGGGCAGCAGGATGGGTTTTTTGCCCGCATGCGAAGCCATCCGCCAAAGCGTCTGCCGGAGCTTCACTATCAACAACCCTCGCCCGAACGCATTGCTTTTTGGGATGCGGTGCTGCTCGATGCGGCGCGATTGCTCGACGATGCCCGCCGGTTTCGGGACGAAAAAAGTGCACCGCCGAGCTGGCTGTCGGACCCTGCCTTGTTTGCCGAGCTCGTTGGAGAGAGTGACGATCCGGTCCTCAGCTTCGGCTGGTGGAACCGCGACACCAAGGGCGAGAAGGGCTTTTCGCCCTATGGCGGCAATGTGCTCCATGCTCTCATTCACGAAGATGCTAGAGACAGTGGCAGCTTCTTCCTCAATCTCGCGCTGCTCACGCCCGAGCGCACGGCTCAACTGCGCGAGCGCGCGAAGACGATCGCCAAGGATTGGCCGTTCGACTTCGCCACGCAGGGCATTCCCGGCATCGAGTTGTTCACTCTGGCTGGTAAGGACCCTAACGGCAGTCTGCTCGATCACCTTGTCGATGCCGGAGACGCCCCCGGCAAAACCTGGCTCAAGGACTGCGACCGGCTGATCGCGCAGTTTGGCACTGATACGGTGGTTGACGGCCTCGGCAGGTGGATCGCGCTATGCAAGGTTCAGAGCATACCGAAAATCGATCCGATCCGGTTGAACATCACCCTCTATGGTATCACATTCAGCGAATATGGTGCCGGGCTTTTTCCCAGCGCGATACCGCTGGCCGGCACGACCGACTACTCCGGCGAGATGCACCGCTCCGCTCTCAAGACGATTGCGCGTGCGCCCGGCATGCTCAGATGGCGAGAAGAGGTTTCGCCGGAATTCGACCGCTCGGATCTGGACAAACTCACCGGGCGCTTTTCAGAAGACAACCAGCTTGTCGGGCGCGGCGTCGCGTTCTGCCTGTCGCGCTTCCCGGCGGAGCAGGCCGTGCCGATGCTGGAGAAATTCGCGCTCGGACTTCTCGTCACCCACTATGACAGGCGTATCTGCCGTTCGCCGAAGACGCTGTCGGGCATTGTCTGGTCGCTCGGCCAGATCGGCACGCGTGAAGCGGCCTTCGCAATCGGCCGCATCCGCCGGCAGGTCACCGACAAGCTGATGCTGAAGTCGATCGACAAGGCACTCAGCGAGGCCGGCAAGCAGCTTGGGCTGGCTGCCGACGACATGCAGGAGATCGCCATGGCCGATCATGGCATCGGCGTTGCTGGCGTGCGCGCGGTCGAGCTCGGCGAGATAAAGGTCGAACTGGTCGTCTCCTCGTCGACCAAGGCCGGCCTGTTCACCGTCGAAGCCAATGGCAAGCGCAAGCGCGGCATCGCCAAGGCGTTCCTGGCGCTCGACGGCAGCAAGGAGATTGCCGATGAGCTTCAGGAGGCCGCGGCCGACATCGAGATCATCCTGCCCGAGGCGCGGCGCCGCATCGAGGCGGCGTGGCGCGATGGCCGCAGCTGGGATTTCGCCGGCTGGCAGGACCGGTTGGTTGACAACGGGCTGCTGCGGACACTGACCGAACGGCTGATCTGGCGCTTCTCCGGCTCCGATGGCTCGGAGACGGTCGCCATGCTCCGCAACGGCGCCTTTGTTGGCTCCGATGGCGGTGAGCTTGCGCTTCCGCTCGAGGTCGCGCGCGTCCACCTCTGGCACCCGCTCGAAAGCCCAGCCGAAACGGTAGCCGCCTGGCGCAATTTCCTCAGCGAGAACCGCATCCGCCAGCCCTTCATCCAGGCCTGGCGGCCGATCTATCTGGTCACCGATGCCGAACGCGTGACCGACATTTATTCGAACCGCTTCGCCGGCCACATACTGGAGCAGGCTCCGGCGATGGCCATTCTCAAGAAGCGCGGCTGGCAGGCCTACAACCGCACCATGGCCGGCAACAGCGCTGAGCATGAGCGCGTGCGCCTGACGCTGCCGCATTTCGGCGTCGCCGCGGAATACTGGATTGCCGGCATCGGCAGTCGCATCCAGGCGGCGGAGCATAGCGGGCAATTGTTCGCCTTCATCTCATGCGACCGCGTGACGTTCTATGCGCTCGACAAGACCGGCAAGCCGACGGGCGAGCCGATCCCGGTGGCGACAGTGCCGGAGCGCGCCTTCTGCGAGGCCATGTATGACATCGATTCGATCGTCGGCCGCACCTCGATCGGCGCCGACCGCAACTGGCAGGACCGCGGGGCAGGGGCCGCGCACCCGCTTTCCGAGGTGCCCGCATTCGTCGACTACCACCGGCGCTATTCCTCAGGGCAGGCAAGCGAGCTCGCCCGCTCGCGCCACGATTTCCTCGGCAAGCTGCTGCCTGGTCTTGCAATCGCCAATCAATGCTCGCTGACTCGCGATTTCCTGATGGTCGACGGCAAGCTCGCCACCTACAAGATCAATCTCGGCTCGGGCAACATCCTGATTGCGCCCAACGACCGCTATCTCTGCATCGTGCCGTCGGGCCGCACCGCCGGCGCCGAAGCCTACATCCCCTATGAAGGCGACGAGATCCTGTCGCTCATCCTGTCCAAGGCGATGATGCTCGCCAACGACGAGGCGATCGAGGACAAATCGATCCTGAGCCAGATCGAGCTGGGGCGGTAACGGTCCCGGCGACGCCAAGTTGATGGCTCGTCCCTAGCTGCGGAAGCACCGTTCGCCTGATCCGTAGCCTCGGCTGGACGGATCGGCGGCAATTGCGCATGGTCGCAAAAACAGCCGGAATCGTGCCATGGACGTTGCTGTCTTCGTTCTCGTCGTGCTTGCCTTCGTGACGCTGTCCGGCGCGCTGGTGCGGCTGGTGCGCGTGCCGCTGCCGGTGCTGCAGATCGCCATTGGCGCCGCTCTGGCATGGCCGGCGCGGGGCATTCACTTCGAGATCGAGCCTGAGGTTTTCCTGCTGGTGTTCATTCCGCCGCTTCTGTTCGGCGATGCGTTCTCGGCACCGAAACGCGAACTGATCGCATTGCGCAGTCCGATCCTCGATCTCGCCATCGGGCTGGTCATCTTCACCATCATCGGCTTCGGCTATGCCTTGCACTGGCTGGTGCCGAGCATCCCGCTGGTCGTCGCCTTCGCTTTGGCTGCCGTCCTGTCGCCCACCGATGCGGTTGCCGTGTCATCGATCGTCGACCGCACTGTCGTGCCAGCGCGGCTGATGCACATTCTGGAAGGCGAATCGCTGCTCAATGACGCGTCGGGCCTGGTGATGTTCCGCTTCGCCGTCGCCGCGGCGCTAACGGGCAGCTTTTCCTTCGCCAACGCATCGTTGAGTTTTCTCTATGCGGTGGCGATCGGCATCGTGGCCGGCATAGCCGCGCTGTTCATTGCCGCAAAGGCGTTGCAGATCCTCAGCCGCATCACGACCACGCCGCCGGAAGCGCAAGTGCTCGTCATCCTCCTGCTGCCCTTCGTCGCCTATCTCATCGCCGAGCATTTCGGCGCCTCGGGCATTCTGGCGGCGGTCACCGCCGGTCTGCTGACCGGATATTCCGGCATTGTCCGTTACATGGCGCTCTCGGCTCGCATCCAGACATTCTCGCTCTGGTCGATGTTGACCTTCATGTTCAATGGCGCGCTTTTCATCCTGCTTGGCCTGCAGCTTCCCGATATCATCCGCAAGGTGCCGCCGGAGCTGACCACCCGGCACTGGCTGTTCG
The DNA here is from genome assembly GCF_056403695.1 of Mesorhizobium sp. P2_F7. Taxonomy (NCBI): domain Bacteria; kingdom Pseudomonadati; phylum Pseudomonadota; class Alphaproteobacteria; order Hyphomicrobiales; family Phyllobacteriaceae; genus Mesorhizobium; species Mesorhizobium sp. P2_F7. The sequence continues at coordinate 346,873 of NZ_JBFUFA010000004.1, forward strand.
AGCCGGCATTGACCGTGCTTTTGCTGACGCTCTGCCTGATCGGCCTGCGCTTCGCCTGGATCTGGATCGGCGACATTGGCGCCGGCATCGCCGCGCGGCTCGGCAAGCGCAAGGCGCAGCCCTTCGGCTTTTGCGTCAGGCTGGCGGGATCGGTGGCCGGCGTGCGCGGCGCGATCACGCTCGCCGGCATTCTTTCGCTGCCACTCAGCCTGCAGGACGGCTCGCCCTTTCCGGCCCGCGACCTTGTCATTTTCCTCGCCGCCGGCGTCATCATCTGCTCTCTGGCGATCGCCAGCCTCACTCTGCCGGCCATCGCGCGTGGTCTCGTCGAGCCCGGCGACGACCCTGGTGCGGCCGAGGAGCGACTGGCACGGGTCGGCGCCGCCAATGCCGCCATAGCCAAGATCGAAAGCCTCGCCAGCGATGGCGGCGAGGGCGAGGCGGCCGACATGAGGCTCGCCATCGCCGAGAGCGTCGTCTCCATTTACCGGCGCCGTATCGCTCTGTCCGACGACGGCGACGAAGCGAGTGCCGATGCCCGCGATAGCGGCCGGCTGGAGGCCGAACTCAGGATTGCGGGGATCGAGGCAGAACGCATGGAGCTGCAGAAAATGCTTCGCCGCGGCGACATCAACGATCACACGGCGCGCAAGCTGTTCACCGAAATCGCCTTCTCCGAAGCGGTGCTTAGGGGGCGTGCGCCGCAATAGTTTGCGGCAACGGCCTGTCTTGGCGCAAACCGGCCAGCAAATTTCGCGCCGCAAACGTGGCGAGGCCAAAACAACTGTGTTAATGGCGCGGCAATGCATGTCGCCTGGGGCTGCGCAGCGGTTTTGGGTGAAAGATATGCATAGGTAAATTGCCCCGAACCGGAGGATTTCAGGCCATGGCAACTGCAGCGGCAGCGTCGAACAAATTCGAATCCTTCTTCGAGACCACGCTTGCTGATGCCGATCCGGAGATTTTCGGCGCCATCCGCAACGAACTCGGCCGCCAGCGCCATGAGATCGAGCTGATCGCCTCGGAAAACATCGTTTCGCGTGCCGTGCTCGAGGCGCAGGGCTCGATCATGACCAACAAGTACGCCGAGGGTTATCCGGGCAAGCGCTACTATGGCGGCTGCCAGTTCGTCGATGTCGCGGAAGAACTCGCCATCGAGCGCGCCAAAAAGCTCTTCGGCTGCAATTTTGCCAACGTCCAGCCGAACTCCGGCAGCCAGATGAACCAGGCCGTGTTCCTGGCACTCTTGCAGCCCGGCGACACCTTCATGGGCCTCGATTTGAATTCGGGCGGCCATTTGACCCACGGCTCGCCCGTCAACATGAGCGGCAAATGGTTCAAGGTCGTCTCCTACGGCGTGCGCAAGGAAGACCATCTGCTCGACATGGATGCGATCGAGAAGACCGCGCATGAGACCAAGCCGAAGCTGATCCTGGCCGGCGGCACCGCCTATTCGCGCATCTGGGACTGGAAGCGCTTTCGCGAGATCGCCGATGCGGTCGGCGCCTATCTGATGGTCGACATGGCCCATATTGCCGGCCTCGTCGCCGGTGGCGTGCATCCCTCGCCATTGCCGCATGCCCATGTCGTCACGACAACCACGCACAAGTCACTGCGCGGCCCGCGCGGCGGCATGATCCTGTGCAATGACGAGGACATCGCCAAGAAGATGAACTCCGCGGTCTTCCCCGGCCTGCAGGGCGGCCCGCTGATGCATGTCATCGCCGCCAAGGCGGTTGCCTTCGGCGAGGCGCTGAAGCCGAGCTTCAAACTCTATGCCGAGAGCGTTGCGGCCAACGCCAAGGCACTGGCTTCGAGCCTCCAGGAAACCGGCCTCGACATCGTCTCCGGCGGCACCGACAACCATCTGATGCTGGTCGACCTCAGGCCCAAGAACGCCACCGGCAAGCGCGCCGAGGCAGCGCTTGGCCGCGCCAACATCACCTGCAACAAGAACGGCATCCCGTTCGACCCGGAAAAGCCCTTCGTCACCTCAGGCGTGCGCCTTGGCACGCCGGCCGGCACGACGCGCGGTTTCGGCCAGGCCGAGTTCCGCGAGATCGGCAAGCTGATCGCCGAAGTGCTGGACGGGCTGAAGGTTGCCAATTCCGACGAGGGCAATGCCGCGGTCGAGGCGGCGGTGAAGGCCAAGGTCGTGGCGCTCACCGATCGGTTCCCGCTCTATCCCTATCTCGGTTGACCGCACGCCCCGCGTCGTCTTTTATCCCGCGCTCTGCGCCGCTCCTGTTCGGGCGGCGTGGCCTACGGGAGATTTGGTGATGCGTATGTACCGTCCTGCCATTCTGGCGCTCTTCGGCTCGCTTGCGGCCTTCACTGTGTCGGGCGCCGTTGCCCAGGAGCAGACGCAGCCGAGCACGGATATTCCGGCCACCACCACCTTTGGCAGGTGGACCACCATCATCGATGCGCTCGACACCGGCCAGGATTCGCACAAGACCTGTGCGGCCTCGACGGCCTTCCTCGATGGCAGCGGCAATGCGGGCACGCTGACGCTTTCGATCTCGACCGGCGATGCTCTGCCGCCCGATGCCTATCCAGCCATCATGTTCTCGGTCGCCAACAAGGACCTGCCGACCGGCAAGAAGATCGCGGCCACCTTCGGCGACCCTGGCGTCAAGGTTTCCGCGACCGTCTATTCCAACGATGCCGTCGGCGGCCGCCCGAGCTGGACGGTCGACAACCAGGCCAAGACCAGCCTCGCTCTGCTGCGCGCCATGCGCCAGGTCATCTCGCTTGACGTGGCGTTCGGCAAGCAAGCTGTCGCCAGCATTCCGATGGATGGCTTCACCAAAGCCTACCGCAACCTTGGAACGTCCTGCGGCTTCTCGACCAAGGACGTCGCGCCCTGATGTATCTGGCGGCGCTGGCAATTTTCCTCGCGCCTCGCTATCTCTGAGGCACGCGAGCGGCTGTTGCCGAGCCTTTGCCCGCCCCGGCAAAAACCTCTAAGCCTCTCGTTCCGCCAGATTCGTCAACCCGAAGGCTCTCTATGCGCTGTCCCTATTGCCAATCCGAAGATACGCAGGTGAAGGATTCGCGCCCCGCCGAGGATGGCGCGGCGATCCGCCGGCGGCGCGTCTGCCCCGATTGCGGTGGCCGCTTCACCACCTTCGAGCGCGTCCAGTTGCGCGACCTCGTGGTGGTGAAGAAGTCCGGCCGCAAAGTGCCGTTCGACCGCGACAAGCTCTTGCGTTCGGTCGAGATCGCGGTGCGCAAGCGCAACGTCGATCCCGAGCGCATCGACCGCGCCGTCACCGGCATCGTTCGCCAACTCGAAAGCTCGGGCGAGACGGAAATCGCCTCGGGCGAAGTCGGGCGTCTGGTGATGGAGGCGCTGAAATCGCTCGACGACGTCGCCTATGTCCGCTTCGCTTCGGTCTATCGCAATTTCCGCGAGGCCAAGGATTTCCATGACGTACTGGGAGAGCTCAAGGGTGACGAGCTCAAGGGCGACGAGCTGAAGAGCGAAGAGGACGCCGGCTGAGCATGGCAGCGCCTGGCAAAGCCGAGCAGGAAGCTCTCGATCGCCGTTTCATGGCGGCAGCACTTCGGCTGTCGCGCCGCAATGCCGGCCGCACCTCGACCAACCCTTCGGTCGGCACCATCATCGTTCGCGATGACGGCGCCGGGCCGATGATCGTCGGCACCGGCGTCACCGCCGTCGGCGGCCGGCCGCATGCCGAGACCGAGGCGCTGGCCGAAGCCGGAGAGCTCGCGCGCGGCGCCACCGCTTATGTCACGCTGGAGCCCTGCGCCCATCATGGCCGCACCCCGCCTTGCGCCAATGCGCTGGTCAATGCCGGTGTGGCTCGCGTCGTGGGCGCCGCCAGCGATCCCGATCCGCGCGTTTCCGGCAAGGGCTACGCCATCCTGCGCGCTGCCGGTATCGAGGTGGTCGAAAGGGTGTTGGCCGCCGAAGCCGCCGAGCAGATGGCCGGCTACCTGATTCGATCCCTGAAAAAGCGCCCGGAAGTGATTCTGAAGCTTGCGCTTTCCAGCGACGGCAAGATCGGCAGGCACGGCGCCGGCCAGGTTACGATCACCGGCGATATTGCACGCCGCGAAGTCTATCTGATGCGGGCCGAGGCCGACGGCATACTGGTCGGCATCGGCACGGCGCTGGAGGACGATCCGGCGCTCACCGTGCGGCTGCCGGGGTTGGAGAACCGCTCGCCGGCGCGCATCGTGCTCGATCGCCAGATCAGGCTGCCGGAAGCCTCGAAGCTGGTCTCCGGCATCGACCGGGTGCCGCTTTACGTCGCCGCTTGCCTGGAGGCCGACCCGCTGCGCCGCTCGGTGCTGGAGCGCGCCGGCGTGCGCTTCATCGGCACCGAAACCCATGAGGGCGGCGTCGCCCTGCCGGAACTGCTTGAGGATCTCGGCGCTCTCGGCATGGCCAGCGTCCTGGTCGAAGGCGGTGCCAAGGTGGCCAGCGCCTTCCTTGCCGAGGCGTTGGTCGACCGCATCGTGCTGTTCCAGGGGCCGGAAGCGATCGGCGAGGACGGCATTGCATCGCCTATCGACGCCAACCATATCCCGGCAGGCTTCCGCAAATTGCGCGACATGCGCTTCGGCGAAGACGGATACGCCGAATGGATCAGAGACCTCTAGGGATCAGCATCGATGTTTACCGGAATTGTCACCGATATCGGCACCGTCGCTTCTATCAAGCCGCTGAGCGAAGGCGTCGGCCTGCGCATCGATACCGCCTATGACCCCGCGACCATCGCCATCGGCGCCTCGATCTCCTGCGGCGGTGTCTGCCTGACGGTCACGGCGCTACCGGACGGCGGCTCCAACGCCCGCTGGTTCGAGGTCGAGGCCTGGGAAGAGGCCTTGCGCCTGACGACGGCGTCAGGCTGGAAGTCAGGTACCAAGGTCAATCTCGAGCGGGCGCTGAAGATCGGCGACGAGCTCGGCGGGCACATCGTGTCCGGCCATGTCGATGGCATGGCCGAAATCGTAGAACGCAAGGACGAAGGCGATGCCGTGCGCTTCACTTTGGAGGCGCCGCGTCATCTGGCCAAGTTCATCGCGCCAAAAGGCTCCGTCGCGCTCGACGGTACCTCGCTCACCGTCAACAACGTCGAGGGCACCCGCTTCGACGTGCTGTTGATCCACCATTCGCTAACCGTCACCACCTGGGGCGAGCGCAAGGTCGGCGACAAGGTCAACCTCGAGATCGACACCATGGCCCGTTACGCGGCACGATTGGCGGAGGCGGCGAAAGAGGGGCTTTGAGCCACCCGGGGAAATTAGACCGGGCCTGAGCGTCGGACAAAGCTTGCGAATGCGGCCGCTTCGGCCTAAGTCACCGGCTACCCCCGGAGACATTCATGGCTGGCACATCCCAACACGGCAAAGCGTTCATCCGCCCGAAGAAGAAGGCCCATCTTCTGATCATCGAGGCGCGTTTCCACGACGACCTTGCCGACGCGCTGCTCGACGGCGCGACGAGCGCGCTCGACGAGGCCGGCGCGACCTATGACGTCGTCACCGTTCCCGGTTCCCTGGAAATTCCGGCCGTGATCACTTTTGCGCTCGACGGCATGGGCGAAGGCGGCAAGGACTATGACGGTTTTGTCGCGCTCGGCGCCATCATCCGCGGCGACACCTATCACTTCGATATCGTCGCCAATGAATCGAGCCGTGCGCTGATGGACCTTTCGGTGCAGGAGGCGATCGCGATCGGCAACGGCATCCTGACCACAGAGAATGACGCCCAGGCCTGGACGCGCGCCAAGCGCTCGGAAGGCGACAAGGGCGGCTTTGCCGCGCGCGCGGCTCTCACCATGATTGCGCTCAAAGAGAAACTGGGAGCGCAATCGTGAGCGAACCCGCTTCGCCCGGTCCGCGCCACGCCAACAAGCGTGGTGCTGCCCGTCTGGCCGCCGTGCAGGCGCTCTACCAGATGGACGTGGCCGGCAGCGGCGTCTTCGAGATCACGGCGGAATACGAGGCGTTCCGGCTCGGCAAGGAAGTCGACGGCGCGCTTTATCGCGAGGCCGACGCGCAATGGTTTCGCGCCATCCTGACCGGCGTCGTCGAGAACCAGAAGACCATCGATCCGGTCATCCGCCAGGCGTTGACCGAGGACTGGCCGCTGTCCAGGCTGGATTCGACATTGCGCGCCATCCTGCGCGCCGGCGTCTATGAACTGATGAAGCGCGACGATGTGCCGGTGGCCGTTATCGTTTCGGAATATGTCGACATCGCCAAGGCTTTTTACGAGGACGAGGAGCCGAAGCTGACCAACGCCGTGCTCGATCGCGTGTCGCGCCGCGTGCGCGGCGAGGGGCGCGGCAAGGACGCGTCGTGACCGATACCGGCGCGGCAAGGGAAGCGCGCCGCACGGCGATCATCCTGGCGGCCTCGCAGGCGATCATCGGCTCTGCCGCGCCGATCGCCATATCCATGGGCGGGTTGGCCGGGCAATATTTGCTCGGCCCCGACAAATCATTGGCCACCGCACCCATCACCGGCTTCAACATCGGCGTGGCGCTCGGCGCGCTGCCGGCTGCCGCCATCATCCGCTGGCTCGGCCAGCGCGGCGGCTTCATGACCGGCACCATCGTCACCGCGCTTGGCGGCGTCATCTCGACGCTGGCGCTGTATCAAGCAAGCTTCTGGCTGTTCGCTTTCGCTCTGCTGGTGATCGGCGTCGGTGGCGCCTTCGTCCAGCAGTTCCGCTTCGCCGCTGCCGACAATGCGCCGCCCGCATTCAAGGCGCGCGCCATTTCCTTCGTGCTGGCCGGCGGCATCATCACCGCCATACTCGGGCCGCAGATCGTCATCTTCACCCGCGAATTGCTGGCGCCGGTGATGTTTGCCGGGTCGTTCGCGGCCATTCCCGTCCTGGCTGCCGTCGGGGCGGCCATTCTCTGGATGCTGCGCATCCCGGCCAAGGCTCCCGGCCATTCGGATGTGGCGTCCAGCGACGCGCGCCCGCTCGCCGATATCGTCACCCGGCCGCGTTTCGTCGCGGCGCTGTTTTGTGCCGTCGGCAGCTATGCGCTGATGAGCTTCGTCATGACCGGCGCGCCGCTGGCCATGGTCGGCTGCGGCCTGTCGACGGACGACGCCACGCTAGGCATTTCCTGGCATGTGATGGCGATGTTTGCGCCGAGCTTTTTCACCGGATCGCTGATCCATCGCTTCGGCGCCGAACGCATCGTCGCCGGCGGCCTGGTGCTGCTCATCGGCTGCGCCGCGGTGGCGTTGTCTGGCCTGCATCTGTGGCAGTTCTGGACCTCGCTGATCCTGCTTGGCCTGGGCTGGAATTTTGCCTTCATCGGCGCCACCGCCATGGTCGCCGACAGCTACCTTCCGTCCGAAAAGAGCAAGGTGCAGGGCTTCCACGATTTCGTCCTGTTCGGCTCCGTCGCCTTCGCCTCGCTGATGTCGGGCGCCATCTACAATGCCTGGGGCTGGGAGATGCTGAACTGGCTGGTCTTCCCGGTCGTCGCCCTCTGCTTCGTCGCGCTTGGCGCGCTCAAGCTGACTGGATTACGCAAAGCCAGCGCCTGATCCCTGACACCGCCTGTCAACATGGGGCCGGCCGAAATCGTGGCGACGGCACAAAATTATTGCGTCTGTGCCACTTGTTATGAAACCGTGTGCCCCGACGGGGCGTTGAAGCCATGCTCATATGCGGCCGCCGCATTCCGGTTCAAAGCAAGAGGTTTTCATAATGTTTTCAGTCAAGGTTCTGGCCAGCGCGGCATTGGCGCTCGGCATCACCGCGGCTACCGCCAATGCCCAGGTCGTCGTCTCCTCGAAGATCGACACCGAGGGCGGCGTGCTCGGCAACATCATCCAGCTTGTGCTGAACGCCAACAACATCAAGACCACCGACCGCATCCAACTGGGCGGCACGCCGGTGGTGCGCAAGGCGATCACCGCCGGCGAGATCGACATCTATCCCGAATACACCGGCAATGCCGCCTTCTTCTTCGAGAAGGCCGACGATCCGGTCTGGAAGGATGCCGCCAAAGCCTATGAGACCGCCAAGAAGCTCGACTACGACGCCAACAAGATCGTCTGGCTGTCGCCGTCGCCGGCCAACAACACCTGGGCGATCGCGCTGCGCAAGGAAGTTGCCGAGACCAACAAGCTGGCGACGCTCTCCGACTTCGGCAAATACGTTGCCGGCGGCGGCACGGTGGTTTTGGCCGCCTCCGCCGAGTTCGTCAATTCAGCGGCCGCCCTGCCGGCCTTCCAGACCACCTACGGCTTCGCGCTGAAGCCTGACCAGTTGATCACGCTCTCGGGCGGCGACACCGCGGCGACCATCGGCGCGGCCGCCAACCAGACCAACGGCGCCAACGCCGCCATGGTCTACGGCACCGATGGCGGCATTGCGCCGTCCGGCCTCGTCGTGCTTGACGACGACAAAGGCGTGCAGCCGGTCTACCAGCCGGCGCCGATTATCCGTGAAGCCGTGCTCAAGGAGCATCCCGAGATCGAGACGCTGCTGAAGCCGGTCTTCGCCAAGCTCGACCTCGTCACGCTGCAGGACCTCAACGGCCGCGTCCAGGTCGGCGGCGAACCGGTCAAGGGTGTGGCTGAGGACTTTCTGAAGAAGAACGGGTTTTTGAAGTAGTCAGCGCACCGAAAGGTGACGTTGGTGCCAAGCACCCCCCTCTGTCCTGCCGGACATCTCCCCCTCAAGGGGGGAGATTGGCAGTTGCTGCGTCCCACTTCTTTCTGCACCGCTGGAGATTGGCGAAAGCCGACGCGAAATCTGATCTCCCCCCTTGAGGGCAGGGGAATCGCATATGCGGAACAAAGATGGAATCTCGCGACGTTTGTTCTCGACGCGATTCCGATTTGTTCGCCGTTCGATTCCTCGAAAGAGTCCATATGCGATTGCCCTGCCCTTGAGGGGGAGATGGCCGGCAGGCCAGAGGGGGGTGCCTCGCGCGGATCTTTCCGTTCTGCAACGCAATCCTGCTCGGGGCACGCCGCTCTGCACGGTCTCGCGCCATGACCCTCCGTTTCGACAAGCTCGGCGTCGTCATCGCGGCGATCGTTGCCTATGCCGCGTTCTTCGCTTCCTTCGCCACTTTTCGCGCCAACCGCATCGTGCCGGGCGAGGCGCGCTCGATCCTGGAGGCGCTGCCCGCGACTGTCGGGCCGTTGCTGCTGGCGATTGTCGTCGTGGCCGCCATTGTTGCGTTGCTGAAAACGCCGCTTGTCCTGCGCCTGGCGGCAAGCGTCGTAGCACTCGCCGCCCTTGCCATTTTGATCGGCGTTGCCGGCACCTTCCTGACGCCCGCCGGCAACACCTTCGCTCGCATCTCACCGGCCTCCGGCTTCTGGCTGCTGATCTTCGCCTTCACGCTGCTGCTCGCCGATGTGCTGACCAGGCTGAACCTGTCGCCTCTGGCTCGCGTTGGCGTGCTTGTCGTTGCGGCCATCGCAATCGGCCTGCTGTTGGTCTCCGGGCAATGGAACAGCCTGTCGATCCTCAAGGAATATGCCAACCGCGCCGACAGTTTCTGGGCCGAAGGCTCCAAGCACATCACGCTGGCGCTGGGTTCGCTGGCGGCCGCCGTGATCGTCGGCCTGCCGCTCGGCATCCTGTGCCATCGCGTCGAGCGCTTGCGCGCCGGCGTGCTCAATGTGCTCAACATCGTCCAGACCATTCCCTCGATCGCGCTGTTCGGCCTGCTGATCGCGCCGCTCGGCTGGGTCGCGGCCCACGTCCCGGGCGCTGCAGCGCTCGGTATCAGAGGCATCGGCACCGCACCCGCCTTCGTCGCGCTGTTCCTCTATTCGCTGCTGCCGGTGGTGGCCAACACCGTGGTCGGGCTTGCCGGTGTACCGCGGGCGGCCAATGATGCCGCGCGCGGCATGGGCATGACCGATCGCCAGCGCCTGTTTGGTGTCGAGTTTCCGTTGGCCTTTCCGGTCATCCTGACCGGCATCCGCATCGTGCTGGTCCAGAACATCGGCCTCGCCACCATCGCGGCACTCATCGGCGGTGGCGGTTTCGGCGTGTTCGTATTCCAGGGCGTCGGCCAAACGGCGATGGACCTGGTGCTGCTCGGCGCCGTGCCGACGGTGGCCCTGGCCTTCGCCGCCGCCATCATTCTTGACGCCATCATCGAAATGACCGCCACCAAGCGCAGGGTTGAAACGGCATGATCGAGATCGAAGGCATTACCAAGCGCTACGACCAGACCACCGTGGTCGACGACGTCTCGATGGTCATCGAGCCGCACACGGTCTGCGTCATCGTCGGCACCTCCGGGTCGGGCAAAACGACACTGCTCAGAATGATCAACCGGCTGGTCGAGCCGACCGCAGGTGTGATCAAGCTCGACGGCAACGACAACCGCTCGCTGCCCGGCTACGAGCTGCGCCGCCGCATCGGCTACGCCATCCAGGGCCACGGCCTGTTCCCGCACCGCACGGTGGCGCAGAACATCGCCACCGTGCCGGTGCTGCTCGGCTGGGACAGCGCGCGCATCAAGTCCCGTGTCGCCGAGCTGATGACGCTCTACCAGCTTGACCCCGAGGCGTACGGACCGCGCTACCCGCACGAATTGTCCGGCGGTCAGCAGCAGCGCGTCGGCGTCGCCCGCGCGCTCGCCGCCGAGCCCAACGTGCTTCTGATGGACGAGCCGTTCGGCGCGCTCGACCCGATCATCCGCACCAAGGCCCAGGAGGATCTGCTGGCGATCCAGAAGCGCTTCGGCACCACCATCATCCTCGTCACCCATGACATGGAGGAGGCGGTGCATATGGGCGACAAGATCGCCGTCATGGATGCCGGAAAGCTGGTGCAATACGCCAAGCCGGAAGAAATCCTGGCGCGGCCGGCTAGCGCCTTCGTCGAAACCCTGGTCGGCGCCAGCGAAAAGCCGTTCCGGCTGCTCTCGCTCGGCCGTGTGCGTGATGCCGTGGAGAAGGGCACCGCCGAAGGCGAGGCGATCCCCGGCGAGGCCAGCCAGCGCGACGCTCTGGCCGAGCTCCTGTGGTCAGGCCGGCCGGCACTGCCGGTCAAGGGCGAAGACGGCAAGCCGCTCGGTCGCGTCACCGTCGACGGGCTGGTCAAGCGCGCGGCGAGGCCGGCATGAAAGCCTGGCTGCCATCGCTGCTCAGGCTAGCCCTGGTGGTGCTGCTTGTTGCCTTCGTCACCAATCCCGGCTGGTTCGAGCCGCTGTTGAAGCCGCTGACCGAAAACAACGCGCCGGCGATCTACAATCAGGGCAGCCTGCTAACGCTGACGCTGCTGCATTTGCGCACCGTGCTGATCGCCACCGTCGCCGCCACCATCGTCGCCGTCTCCCTCGCCATCCTCGTCACCCGGCCGGCCGGCGCCGAATTCCTGCCGCTGTCGCGCAGCCTGGTCAACATCGGCCAGACCTTTCCGCCGGTTGCGGTGCTGGCGCTGGCGGTGCCCGCTGTCGGTTTCGGCGAGAAGCCGACGCTGATTGCGCTGTTCCTGTACGGCCTGTTGCCGATCTTCGAAAACGCGCTGACGGGTCTGACGACGCTGCCGGGCAATATCATGGAGGCCGCGCGTGGCGCCGGCATGACCGGCTGGCAGAGGCTGATCAAGGTCGAACTGCCGCTCAGCGCGCCGATCATTCTGGGCGGCATCAGGCTGTCGGTGGTGATCAGCCTGGCCACCGCAACGATCGGTTCGACGGTTGCCGCCAAGACGCTGGGCGAGGTGATCATCGCCGGCCTTTTGTCGAACAATCTCGCTTTCGTCCTGCAAGGCGGTCTGATCGTCGCTGCTATTGCAGTGCTGATCTACGACGGCCTGTCGGCGATCGAACGCTACACCGCGCGCCGCATGGGGCAGGAGACTGGCGACTGAATGCGGGCAAGGATTGACTCACGCAACGTCATTTCAATCGATCTAATAGCAGGGCGGCAGCGACCGGACTGTTCTGGCCTAAACCTTTTGGCTGAAAGCCGGGCAAAAACCGAACAATATCTTGACGTTCCGAGCCCTGTTTCGCATACACCGCTGCGAAGGACGGATTCCGCCTAGGCTTTATCCGCTCCCCGCACCAACGGCCCAGGGAGGGGTTCTTTTGGGCCACCAATCGAGGAAAATTCGGCAATGACCATCCTATACGCCGTCATCGCCTGCGGCTTGCTATCAATCCTTTACGCCATCTGGGCGACACGATCGGTTCTTGCAGCCGATCAGGGCAATGCACGCATGCAGGAAATCTCCGCCGCCATCCGCGAGGGCGCGCAAGCCTATCTGGCGCGCCAGTACACCACCATCGCCATGGTCGGCGTGGTCGTGCTCATTCTCGCCTGGTGGCTGCTTTCGATCACCGCAGCGGTCGGCTTCCTGATCGGCGCCGTGCTTTCGGGCGCCGCCGGCTTCATCGGCATGCATGTCTCGGTTCGCGCCAATGTGCGCACCGCGCAGGCTGCGTCCAACAGCCTTGCCGCCGGCCTCGACATCGCCTTCAAGTCGGGCGCCATCACCGGCATGCTGGTGGCGGGCCTGGCACTGCTCGGTGTCTCGATCTACTACCTGATCCTGACCGGCCCGATGGGCCTGCAGCCCAATGACCGCATCGTCATCGACTCGCTGGTCTCGCTCGGCTTCGGCGCTTCGCTGATCTCGATCTTCGCCCGTCTCGGCGGCGGCATCTTCACCAAGGGCGCCGACGTCGGCGGCGATCTCGTCGGCAAGGTCGAAGCCGGCATTCCCGAAGACGATCCGCGCAACCCGGCCACCATTGCCGACAATGTCGGCGACAATGTCGGCGACTGCGCCGGCATGGCCGCCGACCTGTTCGAAACCTACGCGGTGACCGTTGTCGCCACCATGGTTCTCGGCGCCATCTTCTTCGGCGGCACCGCCGTCCTGGGCGCTGCGATGCTCTATCCCCTGGCCATCTGCGGCGCCTGCATCCTGACCTCGATCGTCGGCACCTTCTTCGTCAAGCTCGGTTCCAACGGCTCGATCATGGGCGCGCTCTACAAGGGCCTGATCGTCACCGGCCTGCTGTCGATCGCCGGCCTCGCCGTCGCCACTTCGGTATGCCTCGGCTGGGGTGAAATCGGCACCGTTGCCGGCATGGCCATCACCGGCAAGAATCTGTTCATCTGCGGCCTGATCGGCCTCCTGGTGACCGGCCTCATCGTGGTGATCACCGAATACTACACCGGCACCAACAAGCGCCCGGTGAACTCGATTGCCCAGGCCTCCGTGACCGGCCACGGCACCAACGTCATCCAGGGCCTCGCGGTGTCGCTGGAATCGACCGCACTGCCGGCCATCGTCATCGTCGGCGGCATCATCTCGACCTACCAGCTTGCCGGCCTCTATGGCACCGCGATCGCGGTCACCACCATGCTCGGCCTGGCCGGCATGATCGTCGCGCTCGACGCCTTCGGCCCGGTCACCGACAATGCCGGCGGCATTGCCGAAATGGCCGGCCTGCCCAAGGAAGTGCGCCACTCCACCGACGCGCTCGACGCGGTCGGCAACACCACCAAGGCGGTGACCAAGGGCTATGCCATCGGCTCCGCCGGCCTCGGCGCGCTGGTGCTGTTTGCCGCCTATTCGAACGATTTGAAGTTCTTTGCCGCCAATGGCGACAAATATCCCTACTTCCAGGGCATGGGCGACATCTCCTTCGATCTCTCCAACCCTTACGTCGTCGCCGGCCTGATCTTCGGCGGCCTCATCCCGTACCTGTTCGGCGGCATCGCCATGACGGCCGTCGGCCGCGCGGCGGGCGCCATCGTCGAGGAAGTGCGCAAGCAGTTCCGCGAGGACCCGGGCATTATGGCCGGCACCTCCAAGCCGAACTATGCGCGCGCCGTCGACCTTCTGACCAAGGCGGCGATCCGGGAAATGATCATTCCCTCGCTGCTGCCGGTGCTGGCGCCGCTCGTCGTCTATTTCGGCGTGCTGCTCATCTCTGGCTCGAAGGCGTCCGCCTTTGCAGCGCTTGGCGCCTCGCTGCTTGGCGTCATCGTCAACGGCCTGTTCGTCGCCATCTCGATGACCTCGGGCGGCGGCGCCTGGGACAACGCGAAAAAATCGTTCGAGGACGGTTTTGTCGACAAGGACGGCGTCAAGCACCTTAAGGGCTCCGAAGCCCACAAGGCTTCGGTCACCGGCGACACCGTCGGCGATCCCTACAAGGACACGGCCGGTCCGGCGGTCAACCCGGCGATCAAGATCACCAACATCGTCGCGCTTCTGCTGCTGGCCGTGCTCGCGCACGGCTGAGGCAAAACCACTGCTTCAGGAAAAACCCGCGGGAGCGATCCCGCGGGTTTTTGTTTGAGAGTGCTGGACGGAGGCTGGAAAGCCTTCCTAGTTCTCATCCGGCTCGGCGCCGGCATCGCCGCGCTTGCGGTAGCGATCGAGCAATTCGCTTACGCCAGGCTCGCGCTCAGGCATCGGCGCCAGGCCACGCAGGTGCCGCAGCTGGGCAACGAAGGCGCCTTGCTTGTGCTTGCGGCGGAAGGCGCGGGCGCGGGGATGGATGCCAAGAGCCGCCATCAGCCTGCGCCTGAAATAGCTCGACGCCGCCAGCTGAATGGGTTCTCGCGCGTGGCCAAGGATGTTCACGCGCAAGGCGTCCGGCGCCTGCATGGCGTCCAGAAGGTCCTTCTGTTCCTGCGCATTGTCGTCGAGATAGGAACCTTGGCGGATGCCGGAATGCAGCTTGATTACGGTGAGGTGCGGCATCGTCGCGATCACCGCGCCCTTTCGCCATGCCTGAAACAGCCAGTCCTGCGAACTTTCGCAAAAGCACTGGCTGGCCGGTCGCCAAGGCCCTGTGATGCCTAGCGAGGTCCGGCGCACCATCTGCGCCGAGCCAAATGCTTCCGTCGTGACGGGATCGTAAAAGCCGTCTTTGCCGAATCCGAAGATCGAATTGACGGGATCGCCGGCCGCCGATGCCGGCCGAATGACGGCGCCGCGCGCCAGCACCACGTCGGCGCCCGTCGCGTCGATCCAGCCGGTCATCGCCGCCAGATGGTCGGGAAACCACAGATCGTCATGGTTGAGCAAAGCGACGAAGCGGCCACGCGCCCTGGCAAAGCCGATATTGTTGGGTCCCGACTGTTCGCCGAAATTGACGGGGAGATCGATATAGACGATGCGGGCATCGCGAAATTCAGCGACGACGGCGGCCGTATCCGGCTTGCAGCCATCGCCGATGACCAGGGCTTCCCAGTCCTGCAGCGTCTGGCGCATGACGCTGGTCAGCGCCTGCCGCAGTGCTGCCGGCCGGTTGTGCGTCGCGATCACGACCGAGACCAGCGGTTCGCCGCCGGCCTGATCGCGCTGCCCGGATGCTTCCACGCTACACCAGTTTGTAGGGGATGTGGTCGGTGTCCGGCGGCAGGCGCCAGTGATCAGGCTGATCGTAGGCATAGGCCCTGTCGACGAGATTGAGCAGCACCGCCGTTTCCGCTCCAAGCGAAACAACGCCATGCCATATGCCGGGCGGAATGATGACCACCGCCGGGCGCAACGGGCCAAGGATCTTGTGCCAGACGGCGCCGAAGGTCGGCGAGGCCTTGCGCCCATCGAAAAGCGAAATGCGAACGCTGCCGACGCAGCAGAACAGCCGGTCGATGGTCTCTGCATGGGCATGCCAGCCTGTCACCGCGCCGGGATACAAGGTGCGTTGGAAGACCTGGCCGACCGGTTCGGAATCGAGTTCCCATTCCTCGCGGAAAATCTCGGTCAGATAGCCGGTGGAGGTTGCGACCGGCCTGATCTCCTTGACCCGCACGCCATCGATCGCCACCGGCTCGATGGGCATCCAGTCCGGCGTGACCACCTGGCCGTCGGCCGTTCCAGTCGCCATCCAGCCGGTCGGTTTTGTCCGGTTTTTGTCCTGCACGGGTGCTCCCCCAATTCAGCGTGATGCTGCCATTGGCCAGCACGGTCTGATACGAATTTGCCCGGTCGCTGGCAAGTATGCGTCCAGGTTTGCAGATCGTTTCGACCTCGCTGCACTTGATGCCTCCGACTGTATCGCAGGGCCGTATTGCCCAAAACATCGTTCCGTCTTGCCCAAGCAACCACGCCTTTCGCCGGCATTTCGGCATGACGCCGTCGGAGCGCGGCGGGCGAGACGGCCTTGTGACCTCAAAACAAAAACCCGCAGGATCGCTCCCGCGGGCATTTGGTCGCCTGAGATGGTGTTGCTTCGAGGGAAGCAAAAGTGAAAAATCTTGAGGAAGCGGCCGCTTCTTAGACGCCGCCACCACCGGGGATGCCGGGCGCCAGCTTGCTGGCGCCGTTGATGATCTGGCTGAGGAAGTTCTGGTCCTTGCCGCCGGTCGGCGTGGTGCGCGAGATGAAGTCGAAGATCTTGCCGTCCTTCAGGCCGTAATTGGCGATCTGGGTAACGCGCCCGTCCTCGCCGAAATAGACCGCCAGCACTTTCTGGTCGACCAGGCGCGGCTTGTCAAAGGCGACATAGCGCTTGCGCGTCTGCGAGATGTAATAGAAGGCCTCGTTGTCGAAGGTCGCCGTCGTCGACGGCGTGCCGAGCGCCAGAAGCACCTGTTCGCGGCTGGAGCCCACCGGCACCGAGTCGACCGCCTGCTGGTCGATGACATAGCCCTGCGTCAGCGTCTCGCTCGGGCTGAGGTCGCCGAACATCTTGGACGAATTGCAGCCTGACAGCGCGGAAGCCACCAACACCAGCGAAACCGCCGCGGTAGCCCCGGGCAGCAAAGTCGACTTGAATTTCAGCGCGCGCAACAACAACTCCATTAGCTGACCGCAACTTGCGCTGGGCGGCAAAACCGGTAAACCAGCTTGCTTGCCGATGCAACAAGGCCAATTCAAACAAACGGTCCCCAGGAGACCACCCTCAATGTTCCAGCGCCTTTTTGGCCGCGAACGCAACGCCAACCGCGCTATCACCGAGGCGCTTTACGCACAAATCGTGGCGGCGGCGCGGCAGACTGTGTTTTATTCCGACTGGAATGTACCGGACACGCCACTCGGCCGTTTCGAGATGCTGTCGCTGCACATGTTCCTGTTTCAGCACCGGCTGCGCGGCGAAGAGGGCGTTGCGCAAGAGGTCGCGCAGGTGCTGATCGACGAGTTCTTTCTCGATGTCGAGCATTCACTGCGGGAGCTGGGTGTTGGCGATGTCGGCGTTCCGAAACGCATGAAGAAGCTGGCGAAAATGTTCTACGGCCGCACCGCCGCCTACGACGACGCGCTGGAACGCGGTGACGGCGATGCGCTGGCTACCGCCCTGGCGCGCAATGTCAGGCCCGACGCCGGTGCCTGGCCGCAGGCCCTGCCGCTGGCGTCCTATGTGATCGATGCCGCGAGGCAGCTTGAGGCGCAGCTGTCCGAATCGATCCTCTCCGGCACGGTGGCGTTTCCCGTCGCCAGGGCGCAATGAAGGAAATCAAGAGGGAGGCCGAGATGAAACATGCGGACACGCCGAGCCCGGTGTCATTCAAGGCCAACGTCGGTCGCCTGCCGCAAAAAGGCCTGCCGGTGGTGATCGACGCCGACGCCGCGCAGCGCGCCGCCCTTGCTGCGGAGCACGAGCTGCTCTCGGTCGAAAACTACCGCGCCGAACTGCTGGTGGCGCCGTGGAAGCGCAACGGCGTCAAGGTCAGTGGCCGCGTCGAGGCTGATATCACCCAGGCCTGTATCGTCACCCTTGAGCCGGTCGTGGCCCATATTGACGAGGAGGTCGAGGCGCTGTTCCTGCCGGAACAGTCCAAGCTTGGACGACAAGGTTTCGAAGGCGGCGGCGAAATCCTGCTCGATGCCGACGGGCCGGACGGCCCGGAAACCTTTTCCGGCGACGCGATTGATGTCGGGGCGCTCGCCGAACAGTTCTTCGGGCTGGCGATCGATCCCTACCCACGCAAGTCCGGCGCCTCGCTCGAGGCCGCCGGTCCGGATGAGCCCGTCGAGAACGAATTCCAGCAAAAGCTGCGATCCTTGCTTAGAAAATCCTAAAACACGATGCGATCGGAGAAAAGTCGGTTGTGCGGCAGCCCAAAACCGCTATTTTCGCCGAACCTTCGCGAGCCCCCTTATTTCGCGAGTTTCGTATTTCGCGGGCCATGTGCCCTGGCCCAAGCTAGTGAGATAAAGACCGCGTGATCAGGATTTCCATCGATGCCATGGGTGGCGATCACGGGCCAAACGTGGTCATCCCGGCACTTATGACGGTCGCTGTCAGG
The DNA here is from genome assembly GCF_056403695.1 of Mesorhizobium sp. P2_F7. Lineage (NCBI taxonomy): Bacteria > Pseudomonadati > Pseudomonadota > Alphaproteobacteria > Hyphomicrobiales > Phyllobacteriaceae > Mesorhizobium > Mesorhizobium sp. P2_F7. The sequence goes on from NZ_JBFUFA010000004.1 coordinate 365,077, forward strand.
CGTCCCGACATCCGCTTCATCATCTATGGCCGCGAAGAGGTGGTGCGCCCCGAGCTCGCCAAATTCCCCAAACTGGCCGAGGTCAGCGAGTTCCACCATTGCGAGATCGCGGTCAGGATGGACGACAAGCCGAGCCAGGCACTGCGCCATGGCCGCTGGAAGTCGTCGATGTGGAAGGCGGTCGAAGCGGTCAAATCAGGCACCGCGCAAGCCTGCATTTCGGCCGGCAATACCGGCGCGCTGATGGCGATGTCGAAATTCTGCCTGCGCACCATGGCCACCATCGACCGCCCGGCGATCGCGGCGATCTGGCCGACGCTGCGCGGCGAGAGCGTGGTGCTGGACGTCGGCGCCACAATCGGCGCCGATGCGCACCAGCTGATCGATTTCGCCATTCTCGGCACCGGCATGGCGCGTTCGGTGTTCGGCATCGACCGGCCGAAAGTCGGCCTGCTCAATGTCGGCGTCGAGGAGATCAAGGGCCAGGAAGAGGTCAAGGAAGCCGGGCGCATGCTGCGCGAGGCCAATATGGCTTCGATGAATTATCACGGCTTCGTCGAGGGTGACGACATCGGCAAGGGCACGGTCGATGTGGTGGTCACCGAAGGATTTGCCGGCAACATCGCGCTGAAGACGGCGGAAGGCACGGTGCGCCAGATCTCAGGCTATCTGCGCGCCGCCATGAGCCGCACGCTGATGGCCAGGATCGGCTATGTCTTCGCCAAGGGCGCCTTTGACCGCTTGCGCGAAAAGCTCGATCCGGGCCGCTCCAATGGCGGTGTCTTCCTGGGTCTGAACGGCATCGTTGTGAAAAGCCATGGCGGCGCCGATTCGGATGGTTTTGCGGCAGCGATCGAGCTTGGCTACGATATGGTGCGCAACAATCTGATCGACCGCATCGAGGCCGATCTCGATCTGTTTCATGCGCGCAATCCGCATGCCCAGGCAAACAGGAAAGCCGACGCCGCCGTCGACGCAAAGGACTAGGAAAGACACTTTGATCAGATCAGTCGTGGGGGG